>JAHUZV010000008.1 GCA_019264575.1 Vulcanococcus sp.
CAACTGGACGCTGAACCCCTTCCACATGATGGGCGTGGCCGGCATCCTCGGTGGTGCTCTGCTCTGCGCCATCCACGGCGCCACGGTGGAAAACACCCTGTTCGAAGACTCCGACCAGGCGAACACCTTCAAGGCGTTCGAACCCACCCAGGAAGAAGAGACCTATTCGATGGTCACCGCCAACCGCTTCTGGAGCCAGATCTTCGGGATCGCGTTCTCCAACAAGCGCTGGCTGCACTTCTTCATGCTGTTCGTGCCGGTGATGGGTCTGTGGACCAGCAGCATCGGCATCATTGGCCTGGCCCTCAACCTGCGTGCCTACGACTTTGTGTCGCAGGAAATCCGCGCTGCTGAGGACCCTGAATTCGAGACCTTCTACACGAAGAACATTCTTCTGAACGAAGGTCTGCGTGCCTGGATGGCACCGGCTGACCAGCCGCACGAAAACTTCGTCTTCCCTGAAGAGGTTCTGCCCCGCGGCAACGCTCTCTGATCGTTTCCGGCTCGATCCGTTTCACACAGCCCCCGCAAGGGGGCTTTTTTTGTGGCTTGCGTTTAACGCTTCGAGGCGTCGCCTTCGCGCACCATCTGTGCGCGGGCCTCCTCGAACTGCTGGCGCACGCAGCTGGCTCCTGCTTCGGCGCTGGGCTCGCCTTTGGGATCAGTCACAGCGCTCAGGTGGCGCAGCACGATGCCGCGTTGATCGCAGCGGTGCACGCGGTAGTGGCCACTGGCCAAGAGAGCCTGAATCTGCTCCTGGCTGCGGCGAACCCAGGCGCCGTTGCGGCGGAATGCTGGCGCGTAATCAGCGTTGAAGCCTGGCTGGCTCACGATCCACTCCGCAGGCCGTTCCTGTTTGCGCTCATCGGTGTAGGCGCTGTTCTCCGGGAAGCGCAGCAGCACGCGCCGCTCTGCCAACAGAGGCACGAGGTGAGTTTCGGCAGCAACACTGGCTTGCCGCGGAATGGTGCGCAGCAGCTCGCGGGTTTCGGCGCCCCGTTGCAGTTGTCGCCAAGGGGAGATGTACACCCACGGCTGCACGCTGTCGGGAATCAGCGCCGACAAGCTGCGGTGTGGGTTGCCGGTGATGGTGAACAGCACCGACAGCGTAAGAGCCGTGCGCCACAGCCGCTTCAGCCAACGCTCATGGAACAGCGCTGGATGTTGGGCCCACCAGAGGATGCCGCCGGCGAACACCCCAGGCACCAGATACAGCACAAAGCGCAGATTCACCGCCAGGGCATTACCCCCCTGGGAGCTGAGAGCCACGAACAGGGGGCCTGCCATCAACAGCCATCCGTCTATGGCAGCCGCCGGCAGTAAAGCGAGGGGAAGCCAGAGGGTGATCAGAAATTTGAGGGTGGGACCGATGGGCTGCACCAGTTCCTGCAGCAGCAGCAGCGGTTGGCTGGCCATCGCCTTCAGGGCATCCACCGTGGAGCCCCGCCCGTTTTGAGCCGCAAGAAACTGGCCGAAGCGTTCATCCATGAACCGCACCGACACTTCGCTGCCGAACAGCGGCATCACGTGATTGGTGATCGTGAACACCATCAGCGCTGAGTAGAGGCACAGCCCCAGCCCCGCCCAGCGCCAGGCCTGCCGCTGGCGCACCAGCATCCAGAGGCCGAAGCTGAAGCTCAGCAGCCCCACGTCTTCTCGCACCAGCGGCAGCAGCAGCGCTGGGATGCCATACAGCCAAGGATTCCTGCGCCGAATCCCGAGCAGCAGGCTGAAGCTCAGCAGCGGAATGGCGCAGAGATCGTGAAAGTTCTCGAGCGTTGGGCCGATCACGATCCCCGCGCAGAAGTAACTGATCGCGATCCAGTTGGCGAGGCGCGGCTCCAGGTCTTCCTTGGCTAGCTGATGCAGCACCAACCCACCGGCGGTGAGCAAACCCACCTGGATCAGCGGCAGGCTCCACACCCCCAGCACCAGCACCAGCGGCAGCCAGAGCATCAGCAACGGTGTGAAGTGCTGCCCGAGGTGGTAGTAACCCAAGGTGGGCAGCGCTTCGCGGTTCACCAGCACCGGTGTGGAGAGTTCGGAGGCGAGGGTGCTTTCAAACGGTTTCCCCAGATGGCCGTTCCAGATCTCCTGCAGAAACAGACCCTGGTCGTAGGTGGCGTTCAGGCTCCAAAGCCGCCAGCCCTGCAGGATCAGGCCGATCACCAGAAACAGGCCAGCTGCCATCAGCACGCTGCGCTGTGGCTCACGCCGCTGGAGAGGGAAGAGCGTCCGCGCGGGCTTCAAGGCGGAGGTGCGAATTCCGCTGATTCTCCAGGATCCAACTAGGCCCAGTCGCAGGTGAAATCATGGGCAGGTCGTGAGGTCCTCTCCTGCCCTGAACCAGCCCTTGCGTCGATGGATTCAGGTGGCCGCCGCGGTTGTGTCGCTGCTGCTGGCTGCCCAGATCGCCCGCTGGGCCGGCCTGGATCGGGCCGTCGGCGTGCTTTGCCTCACCAGCCTGGCGTCGCTCGTGATTTGCCTGCGCCTGGGTTGGCGGCAAGCCCTGGTGACTGCCTCGGCGCTCACACTCCTCACCATCCCGGCGGCCCTGAGTCAGGGCGATCCAGCTGCCGCCACGCTGTTGATGGCGCTCACGGCATTTGCCCTGGGGGTGAGCGCCCGCTGGCAGTCGCAGCAGTTCTATTGGCTGATGGTCGTCAGCGTTTGTCTGTTGATCACCAACAGCCCCTTGCCGGAATCTCCTTCGGCATCGGAGCTGATCCGGCTCGCTGCTGCGGTGTTGGCGTCGAGCGCGTTCACGATCCTGCTGCAGAGCCGCCTTGTTCTCCGTGAGCAGGGCTCAGCCGCGAGCCCCCTGTTTTCGGTGGCTCACAGTTGGCGCCGCAGCGCGGCCTACGGCCTGCTGCTAGCGACCACCACCCTGGTGAGCACACCCATCGCCCTACAGCATCACTGGGGAATCGCTGGGTTGTGGTTGATCCTCGCGCCCTTTCTGGTGTTGCGGCCGTTCGTGCGCGATGCCTGGAAGGTGGCCTTGCACCGCAGCCTTGGCACCGTGGCCGGTGTGTTGTTGGTGATGGTGCTGGCGGTTCTGTTGCCTCAATCGCTGCCCCTGCAGATCCCAGCGATGGCGGCAGGTGTGATCACCGTGATGCTTGTCGTCCGCCGCGGTCACCCGGCGGTGATGTTGATGCCACTCACCGTCACGATCGTGCTGTTGAACAGCAACCACGCCGATCTGATGCTGATGGCGGATCGCCGGCTTCAGGCCTGCGGCCTTGGCATTGGCCTAGCGCTGGGCGTGATGGCGATCGCCCATCCGATCGAGCAGCGCTTCCAGATTCATCAAGCCGGCTAACGGATTTGAACCGATGGCCTTCGCTTTACAAAAGCGCTGCTCTACCACTGAGCTAAGCCGGCAACGGAGGCGTGCCTCCGGCGAGGAGCTTATCGCTCGGCCAGAGCCCAGAGCAGCAGCTGGGTGCGGCTTTGGCAGCCGGTTTTGGCCAAAAGCCTTGAGATGTGGTTCTCCACAGTGCGGGGGCTCAGCACCAACGCCGCAGCGATGGCGCGGTTGTTGAGGCCCTGCAACAGCTGCTGCAGCACCTGATCTTCAGCAGGGCTCACGGCGGACAGAATGTGGGCGGGCATGGCGGTTGCAAGCGCGATGCCCTGAGCATTCCCCTCAGGCCTGGCTGGCGGTCCACACAGGATCCGCTTCCCCGGGAACGTCACCGTCTGGTTTGCTTTCCTGCTGCGGCAGCGGTTTGGTGCGCCGGATCGGCAGGTTGGCCACCAGAGCGGTGACGCGGTCTTCGGTTTCCAGGCTCACATCGCCCTCTTCAATGTCGATCTCCACGTAGCGGCTCACCACTTCGAGGATCTCGCGGCGCATCTGCTCGAGCAGCTCAGGATTGAGGTCGCTGCGGTCGTGGGCCAGCACCAGTTGCAGCCGCTGCTTGGCGGTGGTGGCGCTGGCGGGCTGACGACCGAGCAGCTTGTTGATGAAATCGCGCAGGGTCATCAGCTCAGAAGATCTTGGTTTGCATCAGGCGGCCGAGCTTGGCCCGCAGCCCGCGCCGCACCTTGGCGGGATCAATCAAGGGCACGTCTTCACCGCAAACGCGCCGGGCGATGTTGTTGTAGGCCTGAGCGGCTGGGGAGCCACTGCCGTTGAGGGTGAGCGGTTCGCCGCGGTTGGTGCTCACAATCACCTGCTCGTCTTCGAGAACGAGTCCCAGCAGCGGCAGGGCCAGGATGTCGGTCACGTCGTCGACGGCGAGCATCTCCTGGTTGGCCATCATCTTGGGCCGCACCCGGTTGAGCACCAGCTGAATCGGCTTGATGCCGCGGGTGTTGAGCAGGCCGATCACCCGGTCAGCGTCCCGCACCGCGGACACTTCCGGTGTGGTGATCACGATCGCTTCCTCGGCGGCACCCGCGGCGTTTTTGAAGCCGTCTTCAATGCCGGCGGGGCAGTCGATCAACACAATGTCGAAGCTCTCGCGCAGCATGCCCACGATCGTTTGCATGTCCTCGGGCTTGAGCCACTCGAGCATGCGTGGATTGCCGGCTGGCAGCAGGGCCAGGTTGGGCTCCAGCTTGTGCTTAACCAATGCCTGATCGAGGCGGCAGTTGCCGGAAAGCACCTCCTGGGCGGTGTACACAATCCGGTTTTCGAGCCCCAGCAGCAGATCGAGGTTGCGCAGGCCGAAGTCGGCGTCGAGCACGGCGGTGCGCATGCCCTGCCGGGCCAGGGCGATGCCCAAGTTGGCGGTGAGCGTGGTCTTTCCCACGCCCCCTTTGCCTGAGCAAATCAGGATGGAGCGGCTCCCCGAGGTGGTCACGGGCACGGTCTGGAATCGAGGCAGGTTAAGGCCATTTCCTCGCTGGGCTTGGTGTCGCTGTCACTGGGCAAAGGCTGGCCGACCCCTTTAGAACGGGGCCACCTTCATTCCCGGCTCATGGTTGCCGCCGTTAGCGGTCAGCAGCGTCTGCTCGTGATGCCCGACGACGGCGGTGCAGCGGTGGTGGAGCTGATCGATCAAGCGCGCGAGGAGCTGCTGTTGAAGCAGTTCAAGCTTCAGAGCGAGCAGATCGAGCAGGCGCTGTTTCGAGCCCGGGAGCGTGGTGTGCGGGTGCGGGTGATGCTCAACCCCCACACCTCCGGCGGCGACCGCTGGAACGATGAAGCCTTTGCTCTGTTGCAGAGCCATGGCATTGAGGTGGTGTGGACCAGCGAATGCTTTCCGGTCACCCACGAGAAATCGATCGTGATCGACGGCCACGCCGCTCTGATCGCCACCTTCAATCTCTCGGAGAAATACTTCACCGAAACCCGCGACTACGGCGTGATCAGCCACGACCCCGTGGTGATCGAACAGGTGAGGGCGGGCTTCGAGGCCGATTGGCACCGCAGTTTCTTTGAGCCTCGCCTGGATGTGGGCCTGGTGTGGAGCAACGCCCACAGCCGCGGTCAGATGGCTCGGGTGATCGATGCTGCCCGAAAAACCCTCTGGATCCAGCACCCCAAATTCGTGGATGCCGTGATCCTGGAGCGGATCGTGGCCGCCCGCGAGCGCGGCGTGAAGGTGCGCGTGCTCTGCGGCGGCAAGCATGGCCTCAGCGATTGGGACGTGTATGACACCTTCAGCTCCCTGCGGGTGATGGAGCTGTTCGGCGTGAAGATCCGCCGCCAGAAACACCTCAAACTGCACGCCAAGTTGATCCTGGTGGATGGCAAAGCCGCCATGACCGGCTCAATGAACATCGATCGCAGTGCCTTTGATGTGCGCCGCGAGCTGGGCATTGAGATCGATTGCCCCACGGTGATTCGCCGGTTAACGGAGATCTTTGAGGCCGATTGGCAGGCCTCCAAGAAATACAGCGCGCCTGATCCCCTCGATCCCGCGTATCACGAGCATGGCGAGCTGGCTCCTGATCCCCATTTCGTGCACAACTGATGGCTGAGGTCGCCACCACGCCACCCACCCACCGGCAGTTGTTTGTCGGGATGCAGCAGGTGGCCCTCTCCTCGTTTGGTGGCGGCCTGTCCGCCTGGAGCGAGCGCATCGTGGTGGAGGAGCGGCAGTGGATGAGCAAGGAGGAGTTCATCACCGGCCTCACCGTGGCCCGCTTATTCCCTGGGCCGAATCAGATCAACATGGCGGTGTACATCGGTAGCCACTTCCGCGGGCTCACCGGTGCCATCGCCGCTCTGCTCGGCATCCTGCTGCTGCCCTTCAGCCTGTTGATGCTGCTGGGCCTGGGCTACTACTACCTCCACGAAACCCTGGCGGTGGATCGGGTGTTGTCCGGGGTGATCACGGCCTCAGCCGGCATGGCCCTCTCGATGGGCTTCAAGATCGCCGGCGCCTACAGCCGCGATCCGGTGGCCTTACTGCTCGCCGGCACCAGCTTTCTCGCCATGAGCGTGTTTCATGTGCGCCTGGTGCCGCTGGTGTTGGTGGCCGGACCACTGGCCATGGCTTGGTACTGGCCTCGGCAGCCGAAGCCATGAGCGCCGCCTCCACCGCTTGCCAAGCCGTTCAGCTGGGTGATTGGCGCCAGCTGCTGGCCGTGATCTGGGATTTCCTCAGCCTTTCGCTGTTCTCCCTTGGAGGTGGCAACACCCTGCTGAATGAGTACCACCACATGGCAGTGGATCAGTACTGCTGGCTCACCTCGCGCCAGTTCGCCGATATCTATGCCATCGCTGAGGCGGCGCCAGGGCCCAGCTCGATGATCGTGGGGCTGCTGGGCATGGGTGCCGCGGTGAAGGAAGGCCCCCTCTGGGGAGTGCTCAGCGGCCTGACGGCCGAGATCGCCATCCTCTTGCCCTCCACCTTGCTGATGGTGGCGGCGGCCTTGAGCTGGAATCGCATGCGCCATAGCCCCTGGCGCATCGCCTTTGAGCGGGGCCTCGGCCCGATCACCCTCGGCATCCTTTTTGCCGTGGGCCTGAAGATCCTGCGCATTTCCGACCACGACACCCCGGCCTATGCCGTGTCGCTGGTGGTGTGCGTGTTAATGCTGCGCACCAAAATCTCACCGCTCTGGTTCATGGCGGTGGCGGGGCTGATGGGTGCCCTGGGTTTGGTTAACCGCTAACGCTGCCCGTCTCCACCGGCCATTGCGGTTCTGCTGGTTCGATCGCGATCGCCCCACCGCGCAGCACCGCTTGTTCGCAGAAGCCTGCTGGTGGCTGATCGTCAGGGCCCCGCGCCACGGCGCCAGCGATGCGCAGCTGGAGCGGCCGCAGCTGCAGCGCCACGATTCGGGCTTGCTGATTGCCGCCGCTGCCGGCGTGGGCCACACCCCGCAGGCGCCCCCAGATGCGCACATCCCCAGCGGCGCTCACCCGGGCCCCTGGATTCACATCCCCGAGTACCAGGAGCGATCCGTTTACCTCGAGATGGTCGCCGGAGCGGAGCGTGCCGCGATGGATGGTGAGGCGTTCTGGTTCGGTTCGCGCCGGCTCAGGGGTGGTGTTGGTTTGGCTCAGGCCGGTTTCAAGGCCCATGGCAGCGGCAGCCACCAGGCCCAGGGTTGTTTCGGCCTGCACCCGCTCCAGCAGAAAGCCCCTCTCGCCCAGCAGGTCCTGAATGGCGCGCAGCTCCGGCAGGGTCAGCACGCGATCCGCGACGTGAAGCCACAGGCTGCTTGGCTCTGAAGCGCTGTTCAACCAGGCGGCCACCTCCTCCAGCGCCGAAGCGCTGCTGCGGGCCTGGGCTGTGAGCCGCAGATGGTGAGGACCGGCTTGCATGGCCTGCAACTTACGGACCTTCGCCGCCAGCTTCCAGCGCCAGTTGTTCCCGCAATGGCGTGGCCACGTCCGCCGGATGAATCAGCCAGGCGCTTTCGGTGGGCGTGCTCAGGCTGCTCACCAGGGGCGAGCGCTGCTCCAGGGCTGTGAGCTGCTGGCCATCCCACAGCCGTAGCCCGCCCCTGTAGGGGTGGTAGCCCCGGTTCTGCTGGCTTTGAAGACCGCAGCAGAGATCCGATCTCAGCCCAGCGCGCTCGCTCAGCCGCTGCGCCAGAGCCAGTAACTCCAGCCGCCGCTCGCGGCTCAATCGGCTCACATCACTGGCCTTGAGCAGGCGCCGATCCAGCACGCGGGTGCAGAGCTCCTGCAATGCATCGGGCCCCTCCTCCTTCCAGCGCTGCAGGTGATAGCCGGTGCGGTGGTCGTCGTTGCCGAGAAAGCTCTCGAGGCTGAGTTCGTTGGGGTGCCATAGCCACTGCTGCATCACCGCATCAGCCCACACCCGCGCCGGGCCCAGCTGGCGGGCGACGGCGATGCAGCGGCTCAGCAGCCAGTTGCACACCACATTGAGCCGGTGGTTGTACACGCTGCGATACATCAGGTTCCGCACCACCAGGTAGTGCTCCACCGCCATCAGCCCCTTGGGGTGCAGCGCCAGGCTGCCGTCGGGCGCCAGGGTGAGGCTGGAGAGGATCCGCTCGAGATCCAGCTGGCCGTAGCGGGTGCCGGTGCTGTAGCTATCGCGCAATAAGTAGTCGAGGCGGTCGCAATCGAGCTGGCTGCTCACCAACGCCTTGATCGCTGCGTTGGGCGATTGGCCGTGCTCCAGCAGATCAGCCACCGCAGCGGCGGTGCCGGGCGCGAAGCTCTCCAGCGGTTCGCGCAGGCTCGGATGTTCGCGGATCAACCGGGCTGACCACGCTTCGTGGTGCAGGCCATACATCTCCTCGCCGGAATGGCTGAGCGGGCCGTGGCCCACGTCGTGCAGCAAGGCTGCGGCGTAGAGCAGTCCGCTGTGGTGCTCCAGCTCCGGTTGAAAGCGGCAAAGTTCCCGCAGGGCGCGGCGCGCTAGATCCAGCACCCCCAGGGAGTGGGTGAACCGGCTGGATTCGGCGCCATGAAAGGTGAGGTAGGCCGGGCCCAGCTGCCGGATCCGCCGCAGGCGCTGAAACGGCGCGGTATCGATCAGGGCAATGGCAAGCGCTTCGGCTGGGTGCTCGCGATCGAGGCGGATCGCCCCATGCAGGGGATCGTGATACGTGCGCGATGCCATCAGAGCGGCTGCTCCAGTTGCTGTTGCAGTTGATCGAGCGCGCTGCTCAGCCAGGGGTCGCCCGGGCCACCGGGATCGAGGGGCTCCGGCTGGGGCAGCGGCTGATCCGGCTCGATGCCCAGGTTTTGGATGTCGCGGCCGCTGGGGGTCACGTAGCGGGCGACGGTCACCGCGAGGCCACTGCCGTCGCCGCCTAACCCGATCAGCGTTTGGATCAAGCCCTTGCCGAAGGTGCGGCTGCCCAGCAGCTGAGAGCGTTCATCGTCTTGCAAAGCTCCCGCCAGGATTTCGCTGGCGCTGGCGGTGCCGCCATTCACCAAGGTGAGCATGGGGCCGCCGTAGAGGCGGCCGCGGTTGGCCTGCTGAGGATCGCTGAATCCCTCGCGGTTGCGGGTCTCCACGATCGGGGCGCCATCCAGCAATTGATCGGCCACGGCCAGCCCCGCGCTCACCAGTCCGCCGGAGTTGTTGCGTAGATCGAGCACAAGCCCCTCGATGCCTTGCTCCTGCAGCGACTGAAGAGCGGCGGCCACCTGCTGCGGCACCGGTTCGGCGAATTGCGTGATCCGCAGATAACCCAGCCGGTGGCCCTCACCCTCAATCAGCCGCGAGCGCACTGGCAGCAGATCCACCTGCCGGCGCTGCAGCTCCACCTCTTTGGTTCGGCCCTCCGGCGTTTTGATCTCCAGCAACACGGCCGTTCCTTCGGCGCCGCGCAGCCGTGCTGCCGTGCTCTCCAGCCCCAGTTCTTCGGTGGGGGTGCCATCCACCCGCAGCAGTTTTGTGCCGCTCACGATGCCGGCTTCGGCGGCGGGGGATCCCTCCAGGGGGGCGATCACCACCACAGCGGTGTCGTCTTTCGGGATGCCCAGTTGCAGCCCAACGCCGCTCACGCTGCCCTGGGTGCTGGCTTTGAGCGCGGTGAAATCCGCTGGGCGGAGCAGGCGGGTGTAGGGGTCGCCGATGGGGGCGAGCATCCAGTCGATGGCGTCGTAGGCGTCGGCGCTGGTTTGGATCGGGCGCTCTAGGGCTTTCTGCCGCAGCCTTTTCCAGTGGATGGTTTCGAAGCGATCGGGATCCACATAGCTCTGGTTCACCAGTCGCCAGCTCTCCACCACCAGCTGCTGCCCATCGTTGAGGGCCAGGGCGGGAGCGGCGATCCAGCTGGTGAGCAGCAGGCCGCAGAGCAGGGCCCACACCAGTCGCCGGATGCGCTGAGCCATCGTTGTCACAGGCTGTGCAGCGCTCACGGGCCCCCGGAGGTGATCGGTAGACTCTGCCAACCAAACCCTCTCGCTGCATGGCGAATTCCTCGCCCGCCTCCGGCGGAAAGTCATCGCCCGTCTACGACTGGTTCAACGAGCGCCTGGACATCCAGGAGATCGTTGACGACGTCGCGTCGAAGTACGTGCCGCCTCACGTCAACATCTTCTATTGCCTGGGCGGCATCACCCTGGTCTGCTTCCTGGTTCAGTTCGCGACTGGTTTCGCGATGACCTTCTATTACAAGCCGACCGTGACTGAGGCCTATGCCTCGGTGCAGTACCTGATGACTGACGTCAGCTTCGGCTGGCTGATCCGCTCCGTGCACCGCTGGAGCGCCTCGATGATGGTGCTCATGCTGATCCTGCACGTGTTCCGCGTGTACCTCACCGGCGGCTTCAAGCGTCCCCGTGAGCTCACCTGGATCACCGGCGTCACCATGGCTGTGATCACTGTGTCCTTCGGTGTGACCGGCTACTCCCTCCCTTGGGACCAGGTGGGCTACTGGGCCGTGAAGATCGTGTCTGGCGTTCCCGCAGCCGTGCCCGTGGTGGGTGACTTCATGGTGGAGCTCCTGCGCGGCGGCGAAAGCGTCGGCCAGTCCACCCTTACGCGCTTCTACAGCCTGCACACCTTTGTGATGCCCTGGCTGCTGGCCGTGTTCATGCTCATCCACTTCCTGATGATCCGGAAGCAGGGCATCTCCGGTCCCCTCTGATTGATCGGCACACCCCCGGGTTTCGCATTGTTGCGATCCTGGGGGCACCAACGTCTCTGTCGCTGCGCCCAAGCCGGCAGCGTCCTTAGCCTCAACCAACACGGCCCATCCAACGGTCACTGTCATGCACGTCCTCAAGAAGCCTGATCTGAGCGATCCCAAGCTGCGGGCCAAGCTGGCCAAGGGCATGGGTCACAACTATTACGGCGAGCCCGCCTGGCCCAACGATCTCCTCTACATCTTCCCGGTGGTGATCCTGGGCACCCTGGCTTGCCTGGTGGGCCTGGCTGTGCTCGATCCCGCCATGCTCGGCGATAAGGCTGATCCCTTCGCAACCCCTCTGGAAATTCTCCCCGAGTGGTACCTCTACCCGGTGTTCCAGATCCTGCGGGTTGTTCCCAACAAGCTGCTTGGTATCGCCCTTCAGACCATGATTCCTCTGGGTCTGATGCTGATCCCCTTCATCGAGAGCTTCAACAAGTTCCAGAACCCCTTCCGTCGTCCGGTGGCCATGGCCGCCTTCCTGTTCGGAACCGTGTTCACCATCTACCTGGGCATCGGCGCTGCTCTGCCCATCGATAAGTCCCTCACCCTGGGCCTGTTCTGATCCGATCAACCTGGGTTATCCAACCCACTTGATCGCTGCAACCCCGGCCGATGGTCGGGGTTTTTTCATGTCTGCAGCCTCTGGAACCACGCCTAGCTGTCAGTCACGGTTGATGTCCAGCAGGCCGGCGTCGCTGGGATTCACCCGCAGCAGATGGTGCAGCAACAGGAAGCCCACGATCGTCCAGGTCTGGTAGGTGCGGGCTTGCTGGCCCACCCAGGTTCCGGTCGGACCATCGAAGTATTCGGCCCATTGCTGGCGAGGCAGCTGGTTGAGCTGCATCCAGTAGCACTCCTCGAGCATGGCCCGCATCTGCCCCATCA
The DNA here is from genome assembly GCA_019264575.1 of Vulcanococcus sp. Classification (GTDB taxonomy): domain Bacteria; phylum Cyanobacteriota; class Cyanobacteriia; order PCC-6307; family Cyanobiaceae; genus Vulcanococcus. The sequence continues at coordinate 11,917 of JAHUZV010000008.1, forward strand.
GCAGCACATCGGCCTGGGGATAGCGCTGCTCATGCAGCAGTACGGCGCCCCCCAGATACCAGAGCAGGCTGGGCCAGTGGCCGCCGTTGTGATAACTCCAGGGCCAGTTTTTCGGATCGGAACCCGTTTTCTCGCTCCATTGCTGCCCTTCCAGGGGTGGATGACAGATGCGCATCGGCATCTGGGCCATCAGGTGTTCACGGTTGTGCAGCACCAGGCGGAACAGGGCCCGTTGCTGCGGTGCCGTGATCAGCTCGAACAGGCAGGCCAGGCAATTGCCCAGGCTGTAGAAGCGATAGTCGGGCCGGCCGGTGCGCATGTTCCCGATCAGGTAGCCGCCTCGGTTTTCCAGCCAGTCCTGCAGCCAGGGGGGGATTACCTGCGGCTGCACGTTGAATTCGTTCAGCATCTGGCTGTCGCCGTACTGCTCGGTGGGCCTGCGGCGCAGCACCTGCATGGTTTTGCTGGTGACCCAGTAGTGCTTGAGCAGGTAGCGGCGTAGATCGTGCTTCCACTCGCGGGTGAGCACCAGCCGCTGTTCCAGTAGCCGGCTGTTGTGACTTTTCTGCGCCAGGGCCATCAGTTGGCAGCAGCTGCCCAGACAGCCGTAGAGCAGCACCTCGATCTCCAGCGGTGCACCCCACACATCCATGGGACGATCAATCATGAAGGCGCAATCCGGCACAAACAGCACCGGTGTGCCTTCAAAGGTGGGGTGCAGTACCAGATCAAGCAGCAGTTGCACACCGCGCTGCACCCGTTGGCTGGCTCCAAAGTCCCAGTCGCGACTGCGGCGCACATAGAGCCAGCAGAGCACCGGCCACCAGAGGCTGGCGTCAACCGAGGTGATCCGGCCAATGGAGCGCTGGCCGTAATCCGCCACCAGCACGCCGTTTTGCTCCACAAAGCTGGTGGGGAACACACCACGGGTCTGATAGGCGCTGCTCTGTAGTTCCAGGCAGGTTTCCAGGAAGTTGCGAACGATGGCGAAGCGGCCCTGCACCAGCAGGAGCAGCATCACGGGCACGTTGTCCCGCAGGAACACCTCGTCGTAATTGAGGGCTTGGTCTTTGCCGCCGGGATGGCTGAGGGCGGCCATGGATCCCACCAGCTCGCCGCGGCTGCTGATCAGGGTCCGCTCGAAATGCTCGCGGGCCGCGTTCACCACGGCTTCTTCCCTGGAGCTGGGGCGTACCCGCAGGCGTTCTTGGCTGAACTGCCTGGCCATTCGACCTCCAGCCTCAGGGCCTGACTCACCTAAACCCTAGAAATGGCAAGCGGTCTCGTCATCCCTTGCTGTAGGGGTTGACGCCAAACCGGCAAGGGGTGTTATGGTTTTGGACTGCGCGGGAGCCGAGAGGCTTTTGATGCAGGAACCGAAGACCCCCGAGCAATCGGTGTTGTAGGTTCGCTGAGCGGCTGAGACGCCGCTCTGAGCTGAAAACCGGAACCCCCGGT
>JAHUZV010000003.1 GCA_019264575.1 Vulcanococcus sp.
GCGGCTGCGCCCAGGCCCGCGGCGCCACCTGCCACACCGGGATGTAAGCCGCTGCAGCGGCCGTGCGCTGCTGCAGCTTGCGCAGCAGAGGCAGGCGCGCCGGGCCCGAGAGGCGTTCACTCGCCTCTAGCTCGGCCTGCAGCCCGGGTGTGCTCCAGAAACTGCCGGCGGCGGCGGCATTGCCCTCGAGGCACTGCTGGCCCTTCGGTTTGCTGCAGGCCAGCATCGGCGCCAGATAAATGTCAGGGTCGGGGTAGTCGGCGCTCCAGTCGAACAGGATCATCGGGAAGGCACCATCAGCCAGCTGGCGGTAGGCCGTGGTGGATTCCACGCCCGTGATCTCCAGCTGCACGCAGTCGCCCATGTCGCGCTGCAGCTGCGCTTTCCAGGTGAGGGCGAACAACTTGTCGGCCGGCACATTGGAGCGGAAGGTGAGCGGCAGGGTGAACACCTTCCCCTGGCAATAGCCGGCTTTTTTGTACAGCTGGCGCGCTTGGCTGGGGTTGTAGGCCGGCCAGGCCGGCGGCTCTGAACCGGCCAGCGGCGGCGGCACCAGCGAGCGAAGCGGAGCACGGATGCCATAACTCACGCGCTGGCTGATCAGCTCACGATCCAGGCTCAGGGCCACGGCCTGGCGCAGCAGCGGTTGGTTGAGGGGCGGACGATCGCTGAGCAGCGTGAGGTAGCCGATTTCCCCGGCGGGGCCGATCCCCTCCACCAGGCGCCCCTGCTGAGCGCGCTGCGCTAGGGCGCGCTGCTGATCGCTATCCATGCCGGAGGAGGTGAGCACATCCACCTCGCCGCTCACCAGCGCGCCGAACAGGGCGGTGGAGTTGCTGAGCGTCACCAGATGCAGGCCCCTGTTGCGGGGCGGCGGGCCCCAGTAGCGCTCGAAGGGCAGCAGCGTTTGTTTCTGGGGGGTGCTGCTCACCAGCCGGTAGGGGCCGGTGCCCACGAAGCGATCCGCCAGGGATTGGCTCTGATGCTTCCGGTAGGCCGTGGGCGAAAGCGGCGTGAGGCTGATCGAGCTCAGAAGCGCCGGCAGGGCGCTGTAGGGGCGCTTCAGCTGCAGCTCCAGCTCATAAGGCCCGCTGGCCCGCACCCCGCTGATGCGGTCATCGAGCAGGTAGCCCAACTTGGCCAGGCTGCGGAAGCGCTCCAGGCTGAACACCATGGCCGCGGCATCAAAGCGGCTGCCGTCGTGGAAGAGCACATCTCGCCGCAGGGGGATGCGAGCCCTGCGGCCATCCGGGCTGATCTGGGGTAGAGCAGCGGCCAGGTGCGGCTTCAGTTGGCCATCGGCCGCTGCGGTGTAGAGCGGATCACCCACGGCGCTGAGCAGCTGTAGGCCGGCGTGTGTGGTCACATCCACCGGATCCACCGAGGCCAGGCTGCTTTTGCTGGCCACCACCAGCTGGCCGGTGGGATGAGGGGGCTGGCAGCCGGAGAGCAAAGCCACGGCCGGCAGCAGAGCCGCCAGGGCTGAGCGGAACAGGGGGCGGCGGGTCAAGGTTGCGGGCAAGCCCGCTTATTCAAGCCCCATGCACAAGGCGAGGGGGGTGATGGTGGCTGTGGCTGGCCACCTGCTGCAGGGAAATTTCAAACACGGGTGAGCCGTGGCGGGCCAGGGGCCAGCGCCGCACCCAGCAGCGGTTGTGGCGATCGTCCACGCCGATCACCTGATACAGGTTTTCGTCGCTGGTGAGGGTGATGCAATCACCCTGATGCAGGGTCATGGGTCTGGTGTGAAACAGAGCGGTGGTGGTGTTGAGAGAAAAGAGGATCCGGACAGCAGCCTTCTCGGCGATGGGCTGATCAAAGGTTCTCGTCGCTACAAAGCAAGCGCTGCGTCAGCGGATTCGGATGGCGCTGCGGCGCGGGGTGGTTCTCGCTTTGTGTCCAATCTGCCTCAACGCCGGCTCAGAGGGTGCGCAGGCATGCCGCCACGGCCTTCACATCCGGCAGAGCCGTGATCGCGGCGAGGGCTCGGCGGAAGTTGGCCTCCTGCACCTCATGGGTGATCACCACGATTTCCGCATCGGCGCTGTCACCACTGGTTTCGAACTGCACGATCGAGCGGATCGAGACGCCCTCGTCGCCGAAGCAGCTGCCGATGCGGCCGATCACGCCGGCCTGATCGCCGGTTTGCAGGCGCAGGTAGTTGCGGTGTTGCGTCTGCCCAGGATCCACCAGGCGGCAGGTGCGCCAGCGGCTGGCTGCCAGCAGTGGATCAAGGCCACCGCCCTGGCCTGAGGCTTCGCGGATGCCCGCGATGTTGAGGATGTCGGCCACCACGGCTGAGGCGGTGGGGCCCGCGCCGGCGCCCGGGCCGTAGAACATCACCCGGCCCACCGGATCACCCTCCACCAGGATGGCGTTGTTCACCCCGTGCACCCCTGCCAGGGGATGCTCCTTGGGCAGCAGGGTGGGGTTCACGCGCACATCCAGTTGCACGGTTCCATCAGCGTCGGTGCCGAGGCACTGGGCTGTGGCCACCAGCTTCACCACATAGCCGAGCTGGGCGGCGTAGTTCACATCGCGCGAATCCAGGCGGTTGATGCCCTCGGTGGGGATGGCGCTGCGCTCGATCGAGCCCCCGTAGGCCAGGCCCGAGAGGATGGCGATCTTGTCGGCGGCGTCGCCGCCTTCCACATCGGCGGCAGGATCGGCTTCGGCGTAGCCCAGGCGCTGGGCATCCGCCAGCACATCGCCGTAGGCGGCGCCCTCATCCGCCATGCGGCTGAGGATGTAGTTGGTGGTGCCGTTGATGATGCCGCTCACCCGCTGGATGCGGTTGCCGCCCAGCGATTGCTTGAGCGGTTCGATGATCGGGATCCCGCCGCCCACGGCGGCCTCGATCAGCACATACACGCCGCGCTCGGCCGCAGCGGCGGCGATTTCTTCGCCGTAGCGGGCGATCACGGCCTTGTTGGCCGTTACCACCGGTTTGCCAGCGGCGATGGCCGCGAGGATCAGGCTGCGGGCTGGCTCCAGGCCGCCCATCACCTCCACCACGATGTCGACAGCAGGGTCATTCACCACCTGCTGCGGATCGGTGCAGAGGATCTCGGCAGGAAGATCCACCGGCCTTGGCCGGTTCAGATCGCGCACGGCCACGCGTTTCAGGGCCAGCTGACTCACCAGCGGATGGCGGCCCTGAGGATTGAGCAGGATCTCGGCAACGCCTGCTCCCACCGTGCCAAGCCCGAGCAAGCCGATGCCGATGGTCATGCCGCCCAATCCGTGAAAGGGCAGATCCTAGAAATCAGCCGGCCGCCAGGGCACTGGCCTGGGCCTGCATCATCTTGAGGATGTTGAGGAAGCCATTGGCCCTTGAGGGCGTGAGGCTGGCCTGCAAACCCGTTTCGCTGAGAAAGCCGGGATCGATACCGGCGGCAGCGGCGGGCTCCAGCCCTTCGAGCCCTTCGATCAACAGCGCCAGCAGCCCCTTGGTGATGGCGGCGTCGGAATCGCCCTGCCAGTGCAGTTTCCCTTCCACCAGCTGCCCCACCACATACACCTGCGAAACGCAGCCCTTCACCTTGAAGGCGTCGTTGCGGAATTCATCCGGCAGCGGCTGCAGCTTCTTCGCCAACCAGAGCACGTATTCGTAGCGCCGTTTGGGATCGGCGGTGCCTTTGAGGCGTTCAACGATCTGATCGAGCTTCTCGCTGCCGGTGGCCATCAACGGTGACGACGAATGCGCTGGAGTCCCAGCAGCATGGCAGTTGCACCCAGGGTACCGAGCCAGCCCAGAGGCGTTGAGCCGTGGGAGCTCTGGCTGATTTGATCGAGCTTGGCCTGCCCTTGCTGCACGGGCATCTCCAGATAGTCGCGGTGGCCGGGACCCCCATCCACCTGCAGCTCCCACTCGCCATTGGCCTGTTTGGGTAGCGCGAAGCTCAGTTGGCCTTGTGCATTGGTGCGGCCGAGCTCGCGGGATTCGCCGTCCGGGGCCACCAAACGCACCACAGCGTCGCTGGTGGGTTCGCCATTGGAGAACCGGCTCTCCAGCACCAGGCTGTTGGTGAGGGATTCCAGCCTGGTGATGCTGCTTTCAATGCCGTGAGCCTGGGCAGCTGCAGGGCTGAGCAGCAGCGCCAGCGCCAGAGCACGCACAGCGTTGGGAACGGGCTGCGTCATCGCGATGCCGGGGAACTGTTGAGTCAGCTAAGCGCCTGGGCTTCAGGCCGACCAGCGGTTGCCGGCGCTGCGGGTTTTGCCGGCCTGCACCATGTGCACCATCGAGCTCACCATCATCGCGAGCGCGTCGCCGTTCTCTTGGCGTCCGCTCAGCTCAGCGGCCAGAACCTGTTCAGCTGCAGTGCCCCGGTTCACGCGGATGCCAGGCGTGCGCCGGTTGGCAGTGCTGGCGGACTGGAACGCGTCGTTGGCCTGGAGATCCACAGCTGAGGTCTTTGCCTGAAGTGATCCTGCCAAACCCTGATCAGAGCCGCGTGGCTGCGGGTGAGGTTTAAACAGCTTGCAACCAATGGATGCCCTGTTCATCGAGCCAACCCTGAAAGGGCACATCCCAGGCATCCACTGGCAGTGCTGCCGTGAGGCAAGCGGCCGGCAGCACTGCCAGCGCGGGGATGGACCCCCACTGGGACTGGCTGCGTAAGCGATCAAACCAGCCACCGCCGTAGCCCAGGCGGAACCCGCGCTGGTCGAAGGCCAGGGCAGGGGCTAGCAGTACCCCCAGGGCGCTGGCTTCGAGATCTGGGCAGAGCTCTGGTGCGGGAATACCGGTGTCGTCGGGGCTGAGGGCTGTGCTCGGCAGCCATTCGCGGTAGCTCAGTTGCCCGTTGTCCACGCGCGGGAGGGCCAGGCGATCGCCCAGGCCAGGGTGATCGGCCAGGTGGCGTAGGTCGGCCTCGCCCTTCAGGGGCCAGTAGAGCCCGAGCCGTTGCTTGCCCTGGAGATGCTCGTCCAGAGCCAGGGCAGCAGCTTGCATGCCGGCTTCGGCTGCGGGTAGATGCTGCAGCCGTAGCTCGCGGTAGTGCTGGCGCAGCTCGGCCTTGGTGCTGCTGGCGGCGGCCTTCATCGCTGAAACCAGCCAGTAAGGGCTGCTGCCAGGGCATCGGCGGCGTCATCAGGCCGCGGCGGGGTGTCGAGGTTGAGCTCGCGCATCACCGCCGCCAGCACGTCGTCTTTCTCGGCGTGGCCGTGACCCGCCAGGGCCAGCTTGATCTGCATCGGCGGGAATTCCATCACCGGGATCTGGAAGCGCGCCAGCGTCATCATCAGCACGCCGCGGGCCTGCACCACCGAGATGGTGGTGCTGGAGCGGTAGAAGAAAAACTTCTCCACCACCGCCAGCTGCGGCCGCCAGGCGCGAATCAGTTGGCGCAGGTCGCGGGCGATCTCCACCATCCGCTCCCCTTCGCTGCGGCCGGGATCGGTGCGGATGATCCCGCAATCGAGCAGCGTCTGGCGGCCGCGGCCCGGAGTGCCGTCCACGTCGATCAGGCCGTAGCCCACGCGGGCCAGGCCGGGGTCGAGGCCGAGGATCACCATCGGTGCCCCCGGCGCTGCATCAGGCCGCCAGGGCCAGTTCGAAGGCGCCGCGGTCGCTGGATTCGGGGCGCTCGAACACCTTGCAGAACACCTTCACCACGCGATCGCCCGAGTCGATCTGCTCAAGCGGATCCTTGCGCAGGCGGTGGCGCAGGCAGCAGGCGGCCACGCGGGCCACGTCGTCTTCGGTGACCTCGGTGCGGCCCTCAAAGGCGGCCAGGGCACGGGCGGCGCGGTTGGTCACGATGTCGCCACGCAGGCCGTCCACATCAAGTTCACCGCAGATGGCGGAAATGCGAATGCGCAGGTCGTCGTCGATCTGCACGTGGGGCAGGCGGTTCTGCGCCTCCACCACCCGCGCCTGCAGAGCGTCCTGGGTGGTCTGAACGGCGTTGTTGAAGCCGTCGGGGTCGTTGTCGAAGGCGGTGCGCTGATCCACGACCTGCACGCGCAGCTCGGGATCGCGCACGGTGCGCACTTCCACGCTCATGCCGAAGCGATCGAGCAGCTGCGGGCGCAGCTCACCCTCTTCGGGGTTACCGGAGCCGATCAGCACAAAGCGGGCCGGGTGGCGCACGCTCACGCCCTCGCGCTCCACGGTGTTCCAGCCGGAGGCCGCCGAATCAAGCAGCACGTCCACCAGGTGGTCGTCGAGGAGGTTCACCTCGTCCACGTAGAGCAGGCCGCGGTTGGCCTTGGCCAGCAGGCCGGGCTCGAAGGCGCGCACGCCCTCGCTCAGGGCTTTCTCAATGTCGATCGTGCCGCAGAGGCGGTCTTCGGTGGCGCCCAGGGGCAGGTCCACCATCGGCACCTGGCGCTGCTCAATCGGCAGTTGCTCACCGTGCTCGGCCCGCTGGCGCACCTCGCTGCTCTGCAGGTCGGGGTCGTTGGGGGAGCTGTTGTAGGGATCGCCCGCCACCACATCGATCTCGGGCAGCAGATCGGCCAGGGCGCGGATCGTGGTGCTCTTGCCCGTGCCGCGGTCGCCCATGATCATCACTCCGCCGATGCGTGGATCGATCACGTTCAGCAGCAGGGCGAGCTTCATCTCCTCCTGACCCACGATGGCGGTGAAGGGGAAGACCCTGCGCTTGCGGGCTTGCATCAGTGGGAGGCGGCTGGCTGGTCTGGGGATTGTTTCACAGGCAGCAGGCTGAGCACCTGTGGCGGTGTGGCATCGGCCGGGTAGATCAGCCGCACCCGCAGCTGCCGGCTGGCCCCCGGCGCCAGGCTCACGGTTCCCAGGGCTGGCCCCTGCTGCCCCACCCGCTGCACCAGGTGGAAACTGCGGCGGCCGGCGGTTGCGCCGTTGTCACCATCCAGGCCGCTGGCCTCCACCGTGCCGCGGAACATCACCGATTTGCCGGGCTCGGGATTGAAACGCAGGCCCCCTTGGGTCTGATTGCTCTTCAGCGGTGATTCGAAGGCCAGCTCCAGCTGCACCGGCTTACTGCCGGTGTTGCGCAGCGGAATCGCCAGGTTGTATTCCACGCCGTAGTTGCCGTGGGCGGCCCAGGCGGTGCCGGGGTAGAAGGCTTTGAGCTCAGCCGTTTGCACCTGGCCGGTGCCGAGGCTGCCCCGGTCCAATGAAGCGATCGGCCAGGAGATCGGGGCGCGGCTGGCAGATAGATAGGTCTTGCCGGGATCGGTGATCGTGCCGTTCCAGATGCTGCCGATCTGCACACCGCTGACGCGGGAATAGACGATCCGGCCGCTGGCGCCGCGCGGGGTGGGCTGGTGCTCCTTGGGGCTGAGCCCGCCATTGAGCAACTCGGCCCAGCTGCTCGCCGCTGGCGGTTGATCCCCTTTGCCGTAGGCCGCCAAGGTGGCCAGGCTCACCGGGCCCGAGCTCTGCAGACGCAACTGCAGGTTGCGGCCATTGAGCAGGGGATCGAGCCCCTTCACCGGGATCGGCAGCACAAGCAGCGTGCTCAGCTGCCCTGGAGCCAGGTTCCAGCGCTCGGGGATCAGCGCGTTGCGCTGGCGTGCCAGCAGTTCGGTGGCCACGCGGCTGCCGGGGCCGCTGTACACATGCCCGTCCTGGGGCATCAGCGCCGGCAGGGGCAGGAAGGGGGCCTCGGGCTGCTGCTTGTCGGTGGCCTGCGACAGGGCGGTGGAGCCGCCTAGCAGTTGCAGCGTCACCGGTTGGCTGCCGCGGGGTTCGGCCACCACCGCGAGCCAGAGGGTGGAATCGAGGCTGTCCGGTTTGCCGGCATACACGTGGTGGCTGAACAGATCAAACCGACCGTTCAGCGCCACATCCAGATGGGCCTCCGGCTTGGGCCGTCCCGCGCTGGGGAAGGTGGAGAGCAGGATCCCAGGCCCCGAGATCAGTTCGGGGTTGTTGTCGTTCACCACCAGCATCTGATCCAGGCCACCGGGCAGGGGTGCCAAGGTCTGGGGCCGCAGGACCGGTGCCGGCGGAGCAGGGGCTGCTGGGGTGGTGGCAGCCGGTGCGGCCGCCAGCAGCAGGGGCAGGATCATCGGGTTGCAGCAGGTGCGGTACCGCCCGGCTTGCCGATCAGGGCCCGTGCCACCTCAGCGGCCATGGCGCGGATCAGGTCGGTGGAGCGGGGATCGTTGAAAGGACCTTTCACCATGAAAGCGGCCACGGCCCGCTGGCCGTTGGGCAGCTCGATCAAGCCGCCGTCGGAATAAGCGATGCCGATGTCGCCGGTTTTGTTGAGCACCGTCACGCCGTGGGCCAGCAGGGCGCTGTCGGGGTCGGCGGAATCACCGCCCAGGCCCATCAGAAGACCGAGCGGCAACAGGGTGTTGGTGCGGGATGTACCCATCACGCCGCGGAACAGATCGCGCGCACGGGGGCTCAGCATCTCGCCGGTATCCACCATCGCGATTGAGCGGGCCAGATCCAGGGAGCTGGTGGTGTTGGTGCCGTCGAGGTCGGGCAGCCAGTTGTTCACCACCGTGGCGGTGAGGCCCATGGCCTGGAAGCGGGCGTTGAGGGCAACTTTCCCTCCCAGGCGCTTGATCAGCAGGTTGGTGGCGCTGTTGTCGCTCACCCGGATCATCTCGGTGGCGGCCTCCCAGAAGGGGAAGCGGGTGCCTACCGGCTTGTTGGCCATCCAGCCGGCGCCGCCGCCGATCACCTCTTTGGTGAGGGCGAGGGGCTCGTTCCAGCGCAGCTTGCCGGCATCCAGTTCTTCCAGCCCCGCCAGCAGGATCGGCGTTTTGATCGAGCTGGCGGCCGGCATGGCCTTATCCGGCAGCAGCTGGGCGAAGCGCCCGTCGTCGAGCACCAGCAGATAGCCGCTGGCCTGCAGGTCTTTGTGGCGTGCGGCCAGTTGGGCCCACCTCTGGCTCACTGCGGTGAGTTCGGTTTTGGGCTCAAACCGCCCGAGGGCCAGGCCCCGCGGCAACGGTTGCGCGGTGGGTAGCAAGGGCGGCGCTGCCTTGCTAGAGGCCGCAGGGTTCGATCCGCCGGCCAGCTGCGGCGCCAACAATTTCAAGGTGGTGCCGGTGATCACGCCCAGGCCGATTCCCATCACGGCCAGCCGCAACACCAGGCGCAGCGGCCCGCCCCATCCCGGGGTGCTGCTGGAGCGTTTGGGGCGGCTCGCGCTCACGGGTGCTGCCTGCTGGCGATCGGACCGGACGTTAAGGGGTCTCCCGCTGGGCTGCCCAGCGCAGTTGACGCACCATGCCGCGCAGCAGCGCCACCTCTGGCTCCTGCACCTGGGCTCGTTGCAGCAGCGCCCGCAGCTTGGCCATCCGTGCTGCTGCCGTATGGGGGTAGAGGAAGCCCACCTCCAGCAGCAGGGCCTCGGCATCTGCCAGGGCAGCTTCGAGGGCGCCGCGGTTGCAAAGCTCGCCTTCGTTGGTAGCGGTGGGGGCTGGGCAGGCGGCCACGGGGTGGGGCTGCGTGCGGCAGGCCTGCAGCTCGTGCAGGCAGATCGCCACCGCGTGCGAGAGGTTGAGGGAGGCATAGGCCTCGCTGGTGGCCAGTCGCACCACCCGGCCGGCCTGGAGCAGTTCGGCGTTGCTCAGCCCCCGGTCTTCCCGCCCAAACACCAACGCCGCCATCCGGTTGTTGCTGGATTCCTGGCTGCTGGTGTCTTGGCAGAGCCAGCGCAAGGCCGGGCCCGGCTCGCTGAGCGGCAGGCTCTCGGTTTCAACGCGGCCGCTGGTGGCCACCACCCGCTGGCAGTCGGCAATGGCGGCGGCCAGATCGGGATAGAGCGTGGCCTGCTCCAGCAGCGCCTCGCCATGCACGGCCATCTGCCGCGCTTCGGGTCCTCGGTGATCGCAGCGCGGTGCCACCAGCCGCAGCTGCTCGATGGCGAAGTTGGCGCAGAGCCGGGCCACGCTGCCCACATTGAGGGGGCCTGCGGGCTCCACCAGTACCACCGCCAGGCTCATGTGAGCGTGTGCAGGTAGGCGAGCAGATCCGCCATCGCCTGGGGCTCGGGCTGGAACCGCGGCATCGGAGGTGTGCGGCCGCTCACCACCTGCTGAATCAGCTGACGGTTGTTTTTGCGGCTATCCACGCCATGCAGATCCGGGCCCACCAGTCCTTGGGCCGCGATGCCGTGGCAACCGGCGCAGTTGATTAAAAACAGCTGCTCACCGCGATCGGCTGCGCCACTGAGTTGCAGGGTGCTGCGGGTGTAGGGATCGCTGCGCGCCGCTGGCAGCACCACCAGCGCCAACACGGCGACGCAGGCAGCTGCCAGCAGCACCAGGGCTGGGATCAAGCCGCGGCTGCCGCCGGCTGGCTTGGTGCTCTCAGGGGTCGACGACGCAGTCACAGATGGTGTGTGTGGTTCGCGCTGGGCACGAGCGCGTGGAAGAATTGTGCAACCAATGCTGGTGTGTCACCCATGATCGAACCCCTGCTCTGCGGCATCGTGCTCGGTCTGATTCCCGTGACGCTCACCGGCCTGTTCGTGGCTGCCTGGAACCAGTACCGCCGCGGCAGCGCTCTGGGCGGCTGAAGCCCTGCCTTCTGCTCCTTCAAGCGGCAGCAGCCAGCATCAACACTGAGCTGCTGCCGTAGCGCTTGTGCTTAAGCAGTTCCCAGCCCCCAAACGCCCCATCTGAGTTGGTGGGCAGAGCTGTGGAGCTGCATTCCATTAGCAGCAAACCGTGGCTGTTCAGCCAGCCGCCCTGCTGCACCGCTTTGGCCACGGCTCCATAGAGCCCAGCGGCATAGGGCGGATCGGCATAGATCAGATCAAAGGGCGGCAGAGCGGCAGGTCGGCCGGCCTGAAGCCAGCGCACCACCTCTTGGCACTCCACCTGCAGTTGGGGCGTGGGCTTCAGCCCTGAGGCGGTGAGTTCGAGGTTGGCGCGGCTGGTGCTTGCCATCGCTCGTTGCTGATCTATGGCCACCACAGCAGCGGCGCCGCGCTGCAGTGCTTCACAGCCCATCACGCCACTGCCGCAGAACAGATCCAGCCAGCGGCTGCCGGGCAGCTCTGCGGCCAGCATGTTCATCACGGCCAGCCGCACGCGCGAGGGGGTGGGGCGAGCGGTATCACCCGGCGGGCTCTGCAGGCGCCGGCCACCACTGAGACGCAGGCTCATCCCTGCTGATCCACCCAGGCGAGCCAGCGGCGCAGCATCGCTTCTCCACTGAGGCTGGATTTCTCCGGGTGGAACTGGCAAGCACCGATGCGCTCCTGCCACACAGCAGCGGTGATGCTGTGCTCTCCGAAGGTCACCGCCGCTGTGGTGCAGCTGGGTTCGCTCGGTACAGCCGCGTAGGAGTGCACGAAATACATCCAGGCGGGCTGGCCGTCGGGCGGCAGCAAGGGGCTGGGGGTACGGGGCTGCAGCGGCTCCCAGCCCATGTGGGGAACCGGGTGGCCCGGCTGTTTGGGCAGCGCGGCCACATGGCCCTGCAGCAGGCCGAGCCCTCGCCGCTCCCCTTCATCGCTGCCTTCAAACAGCAGTTGCAGGCCCAGGCAGATCCCGAGCAAAGCCCCACCGGCGCGGCACCACTGCTGCAGGCCTTCGGCTAGACCGGATTGCTCCAGCCGCTGCATGGCGGGATCGAAGGCTCCCACTCCAGGCAGCACGAGGGCATCGCAGCCCTGCATCTGCTCGGTGGTGGTCACGGCCTGAATCCGGCTGCCCAGGCGTTCAAACGCCCGCTGCACCGAATGCAGATTGCCCATGCCGTAATCGATGAGGCCGATGGTGCTCATGAACAGGAGAGGGCAGAGCGGATCCTTTCGCCAGGTTGCTCGATCGCCGGTGCCACCTCCAGCGGCAGATCATTGAGCCGGTCGATCAGTTGATAGAGCAGCCCCACCCGGCGGCGATCGAGATGGAAGCGCAGGCACGGCCGCAGGATGCCGTTGCTGTCGCAGCTTTCCCCTTGGCTGAGGCTGCCCTCATCCACGAGGTCATCAAATTCACGGTTGAGCTCGGCCACGGTGTCTGCGGGGAGTTCGCTGTGCAGCAGCAGCTCCATCCGGTCTTCAGCGAACTGCGCTGTGTGGAACACCCGATAGAAATGACAGATGTGCTGCATCGCTTCAGCGGCGGTGCTGGCCTGTTTGAGCAGGCTGGTGTCCTCCGGTGAGATCAGCGCGCGGCTGGCCAGATCGCTCTGGATGTCTTGCAGCCAGTCGGGCCAGAAGCGATCGCCGCTGGGCGCCAGCATCACCAGCGGAATCGGTGGCGTGCGGCCGGTTTGGATCAAGGTGAGCGACTCAAACAGCTCATCGAAGGTGCCGAAGCCACCCGGCATCACCACCAGCGCATCGCTTTCGCGCAGGAAAAAGAGTTTGCGGGTGAAGAAGTAGCGGAAGTGGAGCAGTCGGCCATCGCAGGCATTCACGAAGCGGTTGGCGTGCTGCTCAAACGGCAGATCCACATTCAGGCCGATGCTGTTCTCACAGCCCGCCCCACTGTTGGCGGCCTCCATGATTCCGCCGCCGGCTCCGGTCATCACCTCGAAGCCGCGGGCCACCGCTTCCACCGCCAGCTCCTGGGCCAGCTTGTAGGCGGGCTCTTCTGGGCTGGTGCGGGCTGAGCCGAACACCGTCACCTTGCGGGTCTGCCGGTGCGGGGCAAACACGCTCAGGCCATCGCGGATATCGGCAAGGGCTCCGTTGATCAGCCGCCATTCATCGGCATCGGTGCTGCCTTTGGCGATCTCCAGCAGGCTCACGATGCTCCGCTCGATCGCGCGGCGCTGCGGGTGGTTCTGCAGCTCCTGATCGAGGGCCTGAAGGGGGCTCTGCTCCATCAACGAAGAGGGGATCGGGGTGGTTTGTGGCATGAAAAAAGCCCGGCTCTAGGCCGGGCTTCAAGGCTATCTGGGCGCTGCTCCCAGCTTTTGCCGGATTCAGAGGTACTTGGCGATGGTGCCGGAGAGGGTGGTTTTGGGCACTGCACCCACCACGGTGTCCACCTTTTGGCCGTCCTTGAACACCATCAGGGTGGGGATGCTGCGGATGCCGTACTGGCTGGCCACGTTGGGGTTCTCGTCGGTATTCAGCTTGAACACCTTGATCTTGCCCTCGAATTCCTTGGCGATCTCGTCAACGATCGGGGCCACCATGCGGCAGGGACCACACCAGGGGGCCCAGAAATCCACAAGCACAGGCACATCGCTCTTGAGCACGTCTTGCTCGAAGGATGCGTCGGTGACGGCTGCGGCGCTGGACATCCGAGTTTGGGTCAGTGTTTTGGGAATCTAGCAATGGTTTCCGGGATGGCTTTGCGCCTGCCGGAACTCGTAAACAAGACAGAAGGCCCGGACGCGCCGGGCCGGGGGGTGTGAGGAGTGTGTGGGCCGGAGCCCGCACGACATGAGGGTAACGCCGCTGTCTTCGGCGTCAGTGTTGAAGGGCTATTTGCCCATCCCCAGCTGCTGGGCTTTCTGATACACCTTGCCCTCGGTGAGCAGCGAGGGCGCTACCACCACTTCCACCTGCTGCATCTCCTTGAGGGTGCGGGCGCCCAGGGTGCCCATGGAGGTGCGGATGCAACCCAGCAGGTTCTGGGTGCCGTCGTCGAGGGAGGCGGGGCCGCGCAGGATCTTCTCGAGGCTGCCGGTGGTGCCCACCTTGATGCGGGTGCCGCGGGGCAGCACGGGGCTAGGGGTGGCCATACCCCAGTGGAAGCCGCGGCCGGGAGCCTCAGCGGCGCGGGCGATGGGTGAGCCGATCATCACGGCATCGGCGCCGCAGGCCAGGCACTTGCAGATGTCACCGCCGGTGACGATGCCGCCGTCGGCCACAATCGGCACGTAGCGGCCGCTCTCCTTCATGTAGTCGTCGCGGGCGGCGGCGCAGTCGGCCACGGAGGTGGCCTGGGGGATGCCGATGCCGAGCACACCGCGGCTGGTGCAGGCGGCGCCGGGGCCGATGCCCACCATCACGCCGGCAGCGCCGGCCCGCATCAGCTTGAGCGCCACCTCGTAGGTCACGCAGTTGCCGATGATCACCGGCACGCCGAAGTCGCGGCAGAGCGCTTCAAGATCCAGGCTCTCCTGGCCTTCAGGGCCCACGTGCTCGGTGCTCACCACCGTGGCCTGCACAAAGAACAGATCGGCGCCGGCTTCGGCGATGGCTTTGCCGAACTTGAGTGCGGCCACGGGGGTGGCGCTCACAGCGGCGATGCCGCCGCGCTCCTTGATCTCAGCGATGCGCTTGCGAATCAGGTCTTCGCGCACCGGCTGGCTGTAGAGCTCCTGCATCAGGGGCACGAACTCCTCCTTGCCCACCGCTGCGATGCGATCGAGGGCGGGGTTGGGATCGTCGTAGCGGCACTGAACACCCTCCAGATTCAGCACGCCCAGAGCGCCCTGTTTGGTGAGCTCAACGCACATGCCCACATCCACCACGCCATCCATGGCACTGGCGATGATCGGGATCTCGCGGGTGACACCGCCGAGGGTCCAGCTGCTGTCAGTTACCGCTGGATCCACGGTGCGACCGCCTGGCACGAGAGCGATCTCATCGATGCCGTAGGCGCGGCGAACAGTGCGGGAACGACCGAGCTGAATCTCCACCGAAATCCATGACGCAATCGAGCCAAGCTATCAACCGGCCCGATGGCGTCCCTGCGCTGAGGCGGGTTCAGCCGCGGCCCCGGAAGCTCTTCCAGCGCTGCTTGAGACCCTCGATCACCTCGCGGCGATCGTTGCTGCGCACCAGCCGGGTGAGGCTGAATTGGACCACGGCAACCAGACCGGCCAACTCGAGCAGCCCGGGCAGCAGCGGAATGCTGTCGAGCACCCCCAGAACGGCCGAATACACCCGCAGCACCAGCAGCACCGCGATCAAGCCGGCCAGCAGGCTGAGCGGTGTGCGGGCGCTCTGCCACTGCTCCTGCAGTTGTCCGCTGCTGATCCAGGTTCGAACCTTCTCCACCAGCAGTTCCCATTCGCCGCCGTCTTGATCGGCTGCCGGGATGGCCGCCTTCGGGCTGGCGGGCACCTCCAGGGTGCTGGCCACGGTGGGGATATCGACGGGTGCAGGCGGCGCGGGCGGCTCCGGTGCCGGTTCGGGTTTGACGGGCTCGGGTGTGGCCTCAACCGGCGCCGCCTCTGCCTCAACGGCCGGTGTGTCGACGGCGGGCATCTCCGTGGAGGGTTCGTCGCTGCTCACGGCAGCGGCCTCAACGGCAGGCTCCTGCTCCGGAGTTGCCTCAGCGCCCTGCACCACGGGCTCGACCTGCTGCTCGGTGTCCGGCTTGGGGTCAGCAGCGTCGGACATGGTCGGTGGCGATTGCTTCAGCCGGGGAGCTTACGGCTGATTTCCTGCCCCGATCACTCCAGCGGCAGTAGGGCAGGGCGCTGCGGCAGGCCCACCAGGGGCAAGTGAATGGGGAACAGGCCGGCTCGAAGCCGCTCGCAGAGCTCCGCTCCGATCTCCTCGGCCAGCCGTGGGCTGTGGGCCGGTGCGCAGCGGATGCGCTGCTCGCCGAGGCTGAGCTTGCCGCTCAGCAGTTGGGCGTAGCTGACGCTGCCGAGGCTGGGGCGCACCCGGCGGGGGACTCCGTAATCCAGCACCGGCGCCTGGAGTTGCTCATTGCCGCAGGCGGCTTGGCGTGCTGTGGCGAGATCGAGCAGCGGCACCGGTGCCGCCATGGCCACCAGCAGGCCACTGCCCTCCTGCCGCTGCTCGCAGGCCCGAATCCAGCGCCGCTCGAGGCCATGCAGATCCACGCTCACAGCGCAGCTGGCCCCTGGGCTGAGGGCATGGCCGCTGGCCTGGCGGCGGACCTGGGGGTTGTGGCCGGCGCCGGCGCCGCTCACCCAGCCCACGGCGCCGGCCACCAGCACCGGTGAACCGGGGCCCAGTGCCTGCAGACCGGGCATCGTCATCCCGATGCTGCCGGCTCCGGCGCAGCTGAACAGGGCGCTGCCCATGGGCCCCAGCACCGGTCCCCAGGGGGTGGGGGTGAGCCCATCGCGGCTGCTCACTGCCACCACACCGTTTTCGGCGATGGCGCGGTGCAGCAGCAGTTGGCCGGCGCCGATCTGCTGCAGCGAGAGCTGGGTTTCCAGCTCCTGGCGCGGCTGTTGCGGGCTGGCATGGCCGCTGGCGCTGAAGGGAAGTTGCTGCCCCTGCAGCAGTGCTTCCAGTGCGGCGGCGCCACCGCTCTGGATCGGCAGCACAAGATCGGTGTTGCCATGGCCGCCTGCTGCTTCGGCGGGCCCCAGCCGGCAGCGCTCAATCCGAATCGGTGGATCGCTCGGGCCCAGGTGCAGCACCAGCGAGGCCTGAGCGGTGAAGCCGGCCTCGCTGGCCACCACCACATGGGTTTGGCGGAAGGCCTGCTCTAACCCCAGCTCCGCCACACGGTCGCGGAATTGCGCTGCGGTGCACACCTGCAGATCGCCGCGTTGCAGCAGGGCGAGTAGCTCAGGCTCGCTACGTCGTTCGGGCGCACTCCCGCGAGCTGCAGACACAGGCGCAACAACCGATAAAATGCGTTCTAATCAAAGTCCTGTCGAATGGCGGATCCAACCGAACCCGGCGCGATGACACCCGGGGACGGGGAAGACCCAACCGGTCCAGGCGGACCAGGCGATTCAGACGGCCGCATCATCCAGGCCGACCTGCGCAATGAGATGTCGCGCTCCTACTTGGAGTATGCGATGAGCGTGATCGTGGGCCGGGCTCTGCCCGATGCCCGCGATGGCCTCAAACCGGTGCATCGCCGCATTCTTTATGCGATGTACGAGCTGGGCCTCACCAGCGATCGGCCCTACAGAAAGTGCGCCCGTGTGGTGGGTGAGGTGCTCGGTAAGTACCACCCCCACGGCGACACGGCGGTGTACGACGCGCTGGTGCGCATGGCGCAGGACTTTTCCATGCGCATGCCCCTGATCGATGGGCACGGCAACTTCGGCTCGGTAGATAACGATCCGCCGGCGGCCATGCGATACACCGAATCGCGGCTGCAGGCGCTCACCACCGACAGCCTGCTCGAGGACATCGAGTGCGAAACCGTCGATTTCATCGACAACTTCGATGGCTCGCAGCAGGAGCCCACGGTGATGCCGTCGCGCATCCCCCAGCTGCTGCTGAACGGCTCCACCGGCATTGCCGTGGGGATGGCGACCAACATCCCGCCCCACAACCTCACCGAATTGATCAATGGCCTCCTGGCTCTGATCGAAAACCCGGAGCTGGAAGACCGTGAGCTGATGCGCCTGGTGCCGGGGCCTGACTTCCCCACCGGCGGTCAGATCCTTGGCCGCAGCGGCATCCGCGAGATGTACACCACCGGCCGCGGCTCGGTGACGATGCGCGGTGTGGCCTCGATTGAAACGATCGAAGCCAAGGGCCGGCCCGACCGCGATGCGGTGATCATCACCGAGCTCCCGTATCAGACCAACAAGGCAGCGCTGATCGAGCGCATTGCTGAGTTGGTGAACGACAAGAAGCTCGAGGGCATCGCCGATATCCGCGATGAATCTGATCGTGATGGCATGCGCATCGTGATCGAGCTGCGCCGTGATGCCTATCCGCAGGTGGTGCTCAACAACCTGTTCAAGCTCACGCCGCTGCAAAGCAACTTCAGCGCCTACATGCTGGCGCTGGTGAAGGGCGAGCCGGTGCTGCTCACCCTGCGCAAGATGCTCGAGGTCTTCCTCGACTTCCGCGTCGAGACGATTGAGCGCCGCACCCGCTACCTGCTGCGCAAGGCCGAGGAGCGCGATCACATCCTCTTGGGCTTGCTGATCGCCCTCGACAATCTCGACGCGATCATTGCCCTGATCCGTGCCGCCGCCGATACCGCTACGGCTCGGGCAGAGCTGATGGATCGCTTTGGCCTCAGCGACATCCAGGCCGACGCCATCCTGCAGATGCAGTTGCGCCGGCTCACGGCTCTGGAAGCCGACAAGATCCGGCTCGAGCACGAAGATCTGCTCGCCAAGATCACCGACTACAAAGACATCCTGGCCCGCAAAGAGCGGGTGCTGACGCTGATTACCGAGGAGTTGGGCGTCCTGCGTTCGCGCTACGACTCCCCGCGCCGCACCGAGATCCTCGATGTGGAAGGCGGCCTCGAAGACATCGACCTGATCGCCAACGAGCGCTCGGTGGTATTGCTCACCGAAACCGGCTACCTCAAGCGGATGCCGGTGAGCGAATTTGAAGCCACCAGCCGCGGCACCCGCGGTAAGGCCGGCACCCGCAGTCAGGGCGAAGAGGCGGTGCGGCTGTTCATCAGCTGCAACGATCACGATTCTCTGTTGCTGTTCTCCGATCGCGGCGTGGTGTACACCGTGCCGGCCTACCGGGTGCCGCAGTGCAGCCGCACCGCCAAAGGCACGCCGATCGTGCAATTGCTGCCGATTCCGCGTGAAGAGCAAATCACCTCGCTGCTGGCGGTGAGTGAATTTGCCGAAGACGCCGTGCTGGTGATGCTCACCAGCGGCGGCTACATCAAACGCACGCGTCTGTCGGCCTTCGCCAATATCCGATCGAACGGCCTGATCGCTATCTCGCTGGAAGAAGGCGATGCACTCACCTGGGTGCGCCTCGCCCAACCCGGCGACAGCCTGCTGATTGGCTCCCGCAATGGGATGACCATTCACTTCCGCCTCAGTGATGAGGAGCTCAGGCCCCTGGGCCGCACCGCCCGCGGTGTGCGCGCCATGAATCTGCGCCAGGGCGATCAGCTGGTGAGCATGGATGTGCTGCCGGTGGAGCTGGCGGATCGGCTGGAGAGCATCAGCGCTGAAGCTGAGGAAGAGGACACCGAAGAGGTGGCCCCAAGCGAAGGCCCCTGGGTGCTGGTGGCGTCCGCCAGCGGGCTCGGTAAGCGGGTGCCGGTGGATCAGTTCCGCCTGCAGAAGCGTGCTGGCATGGGCCTGCGCTGCATGAAGTTCCGCCGCGACGGTGATGTGCTGGTGGGCCTCAAGGTGCTGGGCGCCGGCGAAGAGCTGCTGCTGGTCAGCGAGAAGGGTGTGATCGTGCGCATGCAGGCCGATGCGGTGCCGCAGCAGTCGCGCGCGGCCACCGGTGTGCGGCTGCAGCGCCTCGATAGCGGCGATCGCCTCTCGGAGGTGGTGCTGGTGCCGCCTGCGGCTGAAGAGGAAGCGGCCGATCCGGCAGTGGATGAGGCGGCAGCTGTGGACGCTGCTGCTGATGCCTGATCACCGCGGCGATCTCTGGATCGCCAACACGGTGAGCGATCTGATCCAGGGGGATGTGCATGAACACCTCCCCCTCGAGGCGATTCCGCTCGATGGCGATGTGCTCGGTTTGGGCACCACCACCAGCATCGACAACGGCGAGCTCACCTTTCTGCCCAACGCCGCGGGCAACACCACCATCTGGAAATGCCAAGCCAGTGATGGCGGTATCCGCGCTTTGCAGAGTGGGGATGGCAGCGCTCACTTTCCTTATGTGTGCTTCAGCGGTGATGCCGCCGCGCTGAAGGTTTTGGTGGATCCGGCCGAGCTGGGGGATGTGGAGGGGAGGCCGCTGCAGGAGCTGGTGGGCGAGGCGATAGCGCAGTTGCGAAGCCAAGGCCGCTTGGCTGAGGCTCCGATCTATGGGTTGCGGGCCGAGCTCGATTGGCGTTCGCTCGTGATCACCGTGGCTTCCAAGCTCTGCATGGGCCAGCAGCGCCGCAACACCGCCATCGCCAGCAGTGCGGCCAGTGAGGGCACCGCCAGCCGCAGCATCTATCAACTGCTGCAGCACTACCGCCTGGCGGAGCACGACCCTGGCGATCCCGCCGATCCCATTCGCTACCTCGGCCGTTCACTCCAATGGGAGTGCTGCGGTTTTTTTGACACCGATCCCGCCACCGGCCGCGTCACCATCCCCGTCGAGGGCGCTCACCTGCACCTGCACGGCTGCAGCGTGGATCTGCGCCACGGCGGCCATCTGCATCACGAGCATCCCGGCACGGCGCTGCGGGCCGTGCGGCGTCTGGCGCTCTATCCGCTGCAGCAGCTGCATGCGCTGGTGAGTGATCTGGCTGTGGAGCAGCTGCGCTTTGAGGCGGGTGCCGCCTGCTTCAGCGTGGTGAATCTTGGCGCGATGGATGTGAGCGATGTCGGCGTTGCCGTGGTGGTGAACGATCGCTACTCCGGCCATCGGTATCTGCGCTTGCCCTGGCTGGCGGCAGGAGCCAGCGAGCACTTCAGCGTGCCTCTGGATCTGCCGGCCGGCGGCCACCGCATCGAGGTGATCGCTGATCCCGAGCTGCGAATTCTCGATACCGAGGCGCTTCAGGCGAACAACCGAGCCGTGCTGGAGGTTCAGCTCTGATGGAGCCGTCCGGGTCGATCGACATTGTAGTGCTGGGTGCCGGACCGGCCGCCCTTTGCATCGCGGCGGCCCTCTGTGAACGAGGCGTGGCCGTGCAGGGTTTAGCGCCCGAGGATCCAGCCACCCCCTGGCCCAACACCTACGGCATCTGGGGCCCGGAGGTCGATGAGCTTCGCCTCCAGCATCTTCTGGGCCATCGCTGGCACGACACCTGCAGTTATTTCGGGGATCGGCTCGCCACGCCCGCCGTAGCCCATGGCATCGACTACGGCCTCTTGGACAAAACCGCGCTGCAACAGCACTGGTGGCAGCCCTGTCAGAGCGCTGGCATGCCATGGATCCGTGGGCGTGCCGTCGCCATCGAGCACGACGCTGCAGGCTCGGTGGTGATCACGGAGGCGGGCGAGCGCCTGCGGGCGCGGCTCGTGATCGATGCCAGCGGCCATCACTCGCCGTTTGTGCAGCGCCCCGATGAGGGTCCCGTGGCTGGCCAAGCCGCTTACGGCATCGTTGGGCGCTTCTCAGCGCCGCCGGTGGATCCCGGCCAGTTCGTGCTGATGGATTACCGCTGTGATCACCTCAGCGAAGCCCAGCGCCGCTGTGCGCCGCCCACCTTCCTTTACGCCATGGATTTCGGCGAGGGGGTGTTCTTCGCGGAAGAGACATCCCTGGCCCTGGCGCCGGCTGTGCCCTACGACGTGCTCAAGGACCGGCTCCTGCGGCGCTTGGCCTTGCGCGGCATCAGCGTTGAGGAGGTGCAGCACGAAGAGTTCTGCCTGTTCCCGATGAACCACCCGCTGCCGGATCTGCAGCAGCGGGTGGTGGGGTTCGGTGGTTCGGCCTCGATGGTGCACCCAGCCTCGGGCTACATGGTGGGATCGCTGCTGCGGCGCGCGCCCGCTCTGGCGGATGCCATCGCCACTGGCCTTAAAGATCCTCCCGCCGGCGGCCAGCAGCTGGCGGCTCTGGCCTGGCAGGCGCTCTGGCCCCTGGAGCTGCAGCGCCGGCATGCGCTGTATCGCTTCGGTTTGGAGAAGTTAATGCGTTTTTCCGAGTCGCAGCTGCGCGCCCACTTCACCACCTTCTTCTCCTTGCCGCGCGAGCAGTGGTTTGGCTTTCTCACCAACACCCTCAGCCTGCCGGCCTTGATTGCCGCGATGGTGCGCTTGTTTGTGCTGGCGCCCTGGAGCGTGAAGGCGGGGCTGATGGGGATGCAGGGCCGTGAATTGCAGCTGGCTCTGCGGATGCTCAGGCCGTAGCCCCGGCGCAGGAGCTGCCTTGGCCGGCGGTGCAGCCGAAGCAGTGGTTGCCCCAGCGGATGGCGCGTTGCTCGAGCTGTTCGCGCGTGATCGCCTCAATCGTGGTTGATGAGCCGCCGAGCGGTAGCTCGAGCATCTGGTTGAAATCGCAGTCGAACAGTTGACCATCCGCGGCCACCGAGAGCGTGTCGCGGCACATCAGGCCATTGAGCGCTTCGGGGTTGAAGGCGTTGTGAAGCAGCTTCAGGTAGCAGTTCACGTGGCCATCGCGCTGCAGTTGCT
Source organism: Vulcanococcus sp. (assembly GCA_019264575.1). Lineage (GTDB taxonomy): Bacteria > Cyanobacteriota > Cyanobacteriia > PCC-6307 > Cyanobiaceae > Vulcanococcus. The sequence goes on from JAHUZV010000003.1 coordinate 21,782, forward strand.
CCAGGAAGCGGGCGATCGGCATGTTGTTGAGGCCGATCAGCTGATCGAACTGCACCCCCGCCAGCTCCTGCAGGCGGCGTTTCCACTCAGCCGTGTCGCATGGGGTGAGCTGCTGCAGGCGGGTGCCGGCAGGGTTGCTCATCAGCGTGAGCTGCCGCTTGGGATCACCCTGGCCGTAGCCCAGCTGGTTGAGCCGCTTCAGCGCCTCGATCGAGGCTTCCCAGGTGCCATCGCCGCGCTGGGCATCGGTGCTCTCGGCTTCCGGTTGAGGCAGGCTCGCCACGATCTCCACCTCGTGCTCTGCAAGGAAGCCCGTCAGATCCCGCAGCGCCGGCAGCAGCAGCACCGTGAGGTTGCAGCGATCGATCACATGGCACCCCTGGGCCCGGGCCGCCAGCACCAGCTCCTTGAAGCGCGGATGCAGCTCCGGTGCCCCCCCGGTGAGATCCACGACCGCCGGCTGTAGCCGCGCCATCGCCGCGATGCACTGGTCCACCACCGCATCAGGCATCAGGGTGTGGCCCTGATGGGGGCCCGCATCCACATGACAGTGGCTGCAGCGCATGTTGCAGAGCTTGCCCAGGTTGAGCTGCAGCACCCGCAGGGTGCTGCGGCGCGGCGCGCTGAGTTGGCGCTGCTGCAGGCTCGCTTCGAACTGCTGCTCCGCGGGCAGAGCCTGAGCCAGCAGGTCCAGTTGCTGATGCGGGGCGAGCGCGGCGGTGGAGGTCAGGGTGCAGCAGCTGGAATCTGCGCCCAGTCTGCGGCGTTGATCAGCGGGAACAGCGCGTCTTCGGCGCGGACGGCCTCAAGCCAGCCCTCGGGCAGCTCCACCTCGCCATCGATGGCTCCCAGCAGCTGCCAGAAACGGCCCAGATGGCGTTCGATCCGCTCGCGGGCCAGTTCGGTGGTGGTGCCGGCCCGCAGGATGAAGCTCCAATCAGAGCTCTGGGCCAGCAGCAGTTCACGGCCGGCCTGATTGAGCAGCTCCCTGGCCTCCTCGCTGCCCACGCCGCGGCTCACCCGCTGCACCATCGCTCGCGAGGCGCGGTTCCACTCCGGGATCACCCAGGCGTTGCTGTCGTTGAGCCAATAGTTGTGGTAGCCGCCCTGGCCCCAGCTGGAGGGGGAGGGCTGGCAGAGCTGCAGGCTGTCGCCGCGGCTGAGGGTGTCGCGCAGGGTGGTGAGCCCCACGCCGCTCGCGGGCGCCTGGCGGAACAGCTCCGCCAGAAAGCGCGGCCCTTCAAACCACCAGTGGCCGAACAGTTCGGCATCGAACGGAGCCACCAGCAGCGGCGCACGTTCCATGGCGCCCTGCAGGTGTTGGAGGTGCTGGGAGCGGCCCTGCAGGTAGTGGGCGGCATCGCGGCGCACGCTGGCGTGGGCGGCAGACGGCTCATAGGGCTGCTTGCCATCGAGGCCGCAGTCGCGGCTGCTCACCCGGTGCAGCTTGAGGCCCAGGGGGCGGCGGCAGCCGATGCCGCGTTGCTCCAGTTCGCCGTCGGGCAGATCCCAGCCCAGATCGCGGTGGAATTCGCGGTAACTGGCATCGCCGGGATAGCCGTCGCGAGCACTCCACACCGGCAGGGTGGATTCGCTGTCTCGGCCGAAGAAGGCCATGCCCGCCGGCGTGCAGATGGGGGCATAAACCCCGTAGCGGGGGCGGGGCTGGCCATGCAGCAGGCCATGGGCATCAAGGATCGCGTAGCGCAGCCCGCAGCTCACCAGCAGGCGATCGAGCCCCTCGTAGTAGGCGCATTCCGGCAGCCAGATCCCCTGGGGGCGCACCCCCAGCAGCCGCTGGTGCTCGCGCACCGCGGTGAGCAGCTGGGCTCGCACCGCTTCGGGGCAATCCCGCAGCAGCGGCAGGTAGCCGTGGGTGGCGGCGCAGGTGAGCAGGTCCAGCACTCCGGCCTGCTGCAGCCGCTGGAAACGGGGCAGCAGGTTGCCGCCGCAGCGCTGCCAGGCGGCGGCGGCACCGCTCAGTTGCTGCGCTAGATCAGCCGCGGCGGCCTCGAAACCGGCGGGTGCCTGCAGCAGCAGCTCCTGCCGCACCGCCAGCCAGGGCCCGAAGCGCTCGCTCAGGTCGGGGCTGCTGAACAGCGACAGCAGCGTGGGCGAGAGCCCCATGCTCAGGCGCGGCCGCTGGCTGGGATCGGCGGCCGCCGCCTCCAGCACATCCAGCAGCGGCAAGTAGCACTCCAGCAGCGCTTGGAAATACCAGTCTTCTTCCAGCGAACCGGGCTCGCTGGAGTGCACGTAGGGCAGATGCGCGTGCAGCACCAGGGCGAGTTCGCCGTGGGTGGTGGTGGTCTCCGTGGCCAGTGCGCCGGTGGCCAAGGTCCCAGCTCAGAGTGGGGCGACTTTACGCGCTGCTTTTAGGCTCAAGCCAGTGATTCGGCAGCGATGCAGCTGGCTCTGGCGGTCGACGGCCACAGCATGTTCTACGTGCAGCAGAAGCTGGGCTGGTTCTTCGACCCCCGCCGGCTGCTGGCCCACGCCACAGCCACGGCTGGTGTGGAGATCGGCTCGGCCTTTTGGTACACGGGCCTGAAGGACCCCACCGATCAGCGCCCCTTCCGCGATGCGCTCACCAGCCTGGGGTTCACGGTGCGGGCCAAGCCCCTGCGCGAATTTGGCGGCGATGCGGATCAGCGCCAGTTCGCCCGCGCCAATCTCGACGTGGAGATCGCCATCGATTTGTTGTCGGTGGCCCATCGCATCGATGAGGTGTGGCTGCTCAGCGGCAGCCGCGATCTGGAGCGGCTGGTGGAGGTGCTGCGGATTAAGGGGGTGAAGGTGGTGCTGATCAGCACCGACGGCATGGTGCCCCGTGAATTGCGCAACGCAGCGGATCGGTTTGTCGATCTGGCCGAGCTGAGGCCGCAGCTGGAGAAAAACGAAGCACCGCTGGCCAGCGCTGGTCGCAGCTGAGGCCTCACCCCTAGGATGGGGCTAACTCATAACCATTCCGACTTGTAGCCGACATGGCCCGCGATCCCGGCCGGGTATTGATTTTCGATACCACCCTGCGTGATGGGGAGCAGTCCCCTGGCGCCAGCCTCAATCTCGAGGAGAAACTGGCGATTGCGCAGCAGCTGGCTCGCCTGGGCGTCGACATCATCGAGGCCGGTTTTCCCTTCGCCAGCCCTGGCGACTTCAACGCTGTTCAGCGCATCGCCGCCACCGTGGGTAGCGCCGATGGCCCGGTGATCTGTGGTTTGGCCCGGGCGGCCAAGGGCGACATCAAGGCCTGCGCCGAAGCGGTGGCTCCGGCCGTGAACAAGCGGATTCACACCTTTATTGCCACCAGCGATATCCACCTCGAGCACAAGCTGCGCAAGAGCCGCGCAGAGGTGCTGCAGATCGCCGGCGAGATGGTGGCCTATGCCCGCTCCCTCGTCGACGACGTGGAGTTCTCCTGTGAGGACGCCGGCCGCTCCGACCCGGAGTTCATGTACCAGGTGATCGAAGCGGCAATTGCCGCCGGCGCCACCACGATCAACATCCCCGACACGGTGGGATATGCCACCCCAGCTGAATTCGGTGCGCTGATCGATGGCATCAACCGCCATGTGCCCAACATCGATCAGGCGGTGATCTCTGTGCACGGCCACAACGATCTGGGCCTGGCCGTGGCCAACTTCCTCGAGGCCGTGAAGAACGGCGCCCGCCAGCTCGAATGCACGATCAACGGCATCGGCGAACGGGCCGGCAACGCCTCGCTCGAAGAGCTGGTGATGGCGCTGCATGTGCGCCGCAGCTACTACAACCCCTTCCTGGGGCGGCCGGCTGAAAGCACCGAGCCGCTCACCGGGGTGCGCACCGAGGAGATCTACAAAACCTCGCGCTTGGTGAGCAATCTCACCGGCATGGCGGTGCAGCCCAACAAGGCGATCGTGGGGGCCAACGCTTTCGCCCATGAGAGCGGCATCCACCAAGACGGCGTGCTCAAGAACCGCCTCACCTACGAAATCATTGATGCGCGCACCATCGGCCTCGCCGATAACCGCATTTCGTTGGGCAAGCTGAGCGGCCGCAGCGCCTTCCGCGCTCGCCTCGAAGAGCTCGGCTACAGCCTCGAGCGCGACGATCTCGACGATGCCTTCGCCCGTTTCAAGGAGTTGGCGGATCGCAAGCGCGAGATCTCCGATCGAGACCTTGAGGCGATCGTGAGCGAGCAGGTGCAGCAGCAGGATGAAGCCCGCTACAGCCTCAAGCTGGTGCAGGTGAGCACCGGCACCAATCTGCAACCCACCGCCACCGTCACCCTGGTGAATGGTGATGGCGCCGAACTCACTGAAGCGGCGATCGGCACCGGCCCTGTGGACGCGGTGTGTCAGGCCCTCAACCAGCTGGCGCGTGTGCCGAATGAGCTGGTGGAGTTTTCGGTGAAATCCGTCACCGAGGGCATCGATGCCATGGGTGAGGTGACGATCCGCCTGCGCGCGGATGGGGTGCTCTATTCCGGCCACGCCGCCGACACCGACATTGTTGTGGCGGCAGCCCAGGCCTTCGTGAATGCGCTGAACCGCCTGGTGGCCGGCAGCCAACGCTCGCCGTTGCACCCCCAAAAGGCTCCCCTGCCGGTGGGTGACCTCGCCCCGGCGGAGCGGCCGCGCCTCTGATGGCTCAACTCGGGAGTGGTCGGCCCCGCACGCTGCTGGCCAGCGGCCTGCAGCTGGCTGTGCTGCTGCTGATCGCTGTGGCGATGCTGGTGCCGCTGTTCTGGCTGGTGAGCACCTCGCTCAAGGGTCCAGCCGAGAACATCTTCACCAGTCCGCCGGCGCTGCTGCCCAGTCAGCCCAGCCTGGAGGCTTACCAGCGGTTGTTCGCCGACAACCCGATGCTCGGCTACATCCGCAACAGCGCCATCGTGAGCGGCCTGGCGGTGCTGGCCAACTTGCTGTTCTGCTCGCTGGCGGCCTACCCCCTGGCGCGCATGCGCTTTGCCGGGCGGGGGTTGGTGCTGGCCCTGGTGGTGGCCACGATCCTCATCCCCTTCCAGGTGGTGATGATCCCGCTCTATCTGCTGATGGTGCAGCTGGGGCTGCGTAACACGCTCTGGGCGCTGATCATTCCCCAGGCCGCCACAGCCTTTGGCATCTTTCTGCTGCGCCAGAGCTTTGCCGGTGTGCCGGTGGAGTTGGAAGAGGCGGCCCGCATCGATGGCTGCACGCCCTTGGGGGAATGGTGGAACGTGATGATTCCCGCGGCTCGGGCCGATCTGATCACCCTGGCGATGTTTGTGTTCATCGGCACCTGGAGTGATTTCCTCTGGCCGCTGGTGATCCTCGACGACCCGAATCTCTACACGCTGCCGCTGGGTTTGCAGCAGCTGGCCAGCAGCTTCTCGCTCGATTGGCGCCTGGTGGCGGCGGGGGCAGTGGTGTCGATCCTGCCGGTGCTGGCCTTGTTCATCGGCCTGCAGCGGTACATCCTCCCCAGCGCCAGCGGCGATGCCGTGAAAGGCTGAGGCTGCCGCCACCGCCCGCTCCACGCGCATGGCCCAGCCAAGCAACGCCGATGCCACCACCAGCATGGAGGTGCTCAGCCTGTTTCCCCGCTATTTGCTGAAGGGAACCCTGGAGCCCCGCCTGCTGGAGGCTCTGCAGCAGCTCGCCCGCCAGGTGCTCGCCGATCCCGGCTCCACCCCGGATGCCTCGGCCAAATTGGCGGGACAGCTGGCGCTGCAGCGGGAGCTTGGGCCGCAGTATCCAGCGGTGGCGGAGCTTTGCGCTTCGGTGTTGATCCCTGCCTGTGAGCGCTGGATTCGCCATGTGATCGATCAGCAGCCACCCAACGGCCGCGGCCCCTGGACCCCCGGCCGCTACCGGCTGCAGATGATCGATGTGTGGCTGAACGTGCAGCGCGCCGGCGACTACAACCCCACCCACACCCACGGCGGCAGCTTCTCCGGGGTGCTGTTCCTGCAGGTGCCGCCCCAGATCGTGAACGACAGCTTCGATGGCCAGCTGTGCTTCCACGGCCCGGAGGAGTGGCACATCCAGAGCTTCCGCACCGGCATGGCCAAGTACGTGCTGCCGGTGCCCGGTGAGTTCTATGTGTTCCCGGCCTGGCAGCCCCACTCGGTGGCGCCATTCCGTGGTGAGGGAGAGCGCTGGTCGCTGGCATTCAACGTGGTGGCCGTGCCCCAGCCCGCCGGCGCTGCTCCTGGCGCCGCTCAGCCCTCCCAGGTTCGCCCCGCCTACGGCAACGTGTCGTTGTCGCTGGGGCGGGAGAAGCCGGGCGGCTTCGGCTAAGACCAGTCTGCTGCGCGCAGGGTTTCCAGTCCTGCGCCAGGCTGCTATCCACCGCCGGATATCCATGGATATCCGGCGGTGGATACCTCAGCGCACTTCCACCCTCAGCTCAGCTTCGGCTCAGGCTCCACAAGCCAGCCACCAAGCGCTCCAGGGCCTCGCTGAGCTCTTCGGCATCGAGCATTCCGTAGCTGAGCCGCAGACAGCAGCCGCTCAGCCCGAAGCTGCTGCCGCTCACCAGTGCCACCCGGTGCTGGCGGATCAGCTGCTCCATTGCCTGATCGCTGCTGAGGGAGCTCTCCAGCTGCAGCAGGGCATAAAACGCGCCATCGGGCTGAGCCAGCAGGCGCCAGGGTGCAGTTGGTTTGCTCAAGGCGTCCAGCACCTGTTGGCGGCGGGCGGCGAGGTCCTGAATCTGGCCGCGGCACCAATCCGCGCCGGCGGCCAGGGCTCCGAGGGCGGCCTGCTGGTTGAGTTGTGGCGGGTGGATCAGGATTGTGTCCTGCACCTTGGCCAGAGCGTCCATCAGGCTCTGCGGCACCACCGCCCAGCCGATGCGCCAGCCCGCCATGCCGTGGCTTTTGGAGAGTGAGCCCAGCGTGATCGTGTGGCTGCCGCTGCCTGCCCCGCTGCCGGGGCTCCACACCGGCTCACCGCCGTAGCTGAACAGCGCGTAGGCCTCATCGCTGATGTGCAGCAGGCCTCGCTCGGCGCAGAGGCGATTGATCGCTGCCAGCACCTCCCTTCGGAACATGGCGCCACTGGGGTTGTTGGGGGAGATGGTCACGATCGCGCGGGTGCGCGGTGTGATCGCTGCCGCCAGCCGCTCCGGATCCGGCACCACACCGGCTTCCACCGCCACGGGCATGGCCCCCGCCAAGCGGATCGCCATCTCGTGGTTGAAGTAGTAGGGAACCGGCAGGATCAGCTCATCGCCGGGGTCGCAGAGCACCTGCACCACGGCGTTGAAGGCCATGTTGCTGCCGGCGGTAATCAGCAGCGCGCTTGCGCTGAGATCCAAGCCCTGCTCGCGCTGCAGCCATAACCCCAGCGCTTCACGCAGCGCCTCGGATCCAGCCACGGGGCCGTAGCGATCGAGGCCTGGATCCCCCTGCTGCAGGGCTGCGGCCACGGCCTGGCGCACCTGCTCCGGTGGGCCCCAGCTCACCATCCCCTGGCCGAGCGAAAGGGTGCCGGGGGTCTGACGAGTCAGTTCCCCCATCACCGGAATCACCGGTTGCTGCACCTGCTCCAGCCGGCGGGCGGCTGCAGGTTGCGTCATTCCTGGCCGCTGGGCAGAGGAGGCAGGGCGGGCAGGCGGCCTGGCTTGGGCTTGTTGGTGCGGCCGTTGAGATCCACGCCGTTATCGAGAGGGAATGACGGCTCGCGATCCTGGCTGCGCAGCTGGGCGCGCAGGCTGGCTTGCTCACTCCTCAGGCTTTGCACGGTCTGCTCCAAGCCTTCCAGGTTTTGCAGGCGCTCAGCGGTGGAGCGCACCTGCTCCTCGAGGGCATTGGTGCGATCGAGATCCTTCTCGTTCTCCAGGGTCTGCAGCTTGTCTTGCAGGGTTTGGATGCGTTCCCCCTGTTGCCGCACCTGCAGCAGCAGCACCACGAACAGCACGGCCACCAGGGCGGTGAGGCCGGCACCGGTGCGGCGCATCCAGGTGGGCAAGGGGGCTTGCGGGCTGCTGGAGCGGGCGCTGGAGCTCATGGAGCGGCTTCGGATTCGTCAAGTTTGGAACGCGCCGCCGCCCTTGGCGAGGCTTTTGGCTAGACCAGCCGTAGTTCAGGCCTTTCTGTGTCGCTCGAACAGCTCGACGCTTTCCTCACCCACGCCCGCGAGCAGCCCCATCTGGCGGAGCGCCTCCAGCAGCCCCTGGATCTGGAAGAGCTACTGCAGATCGCCCAGGCCGAAGGCTTTGCGGTGAGCGAGCACGACGTGATTGAGGCGCAGCTGCGGGAAGAGGAGCACCTCAGCGATGCCGAGCTGCAGCGCCGGGCTGGTGAGGAGGCGCGCCGCCTGCGCAGCTTCATCCCCGGTTAATCCCATGGCCCTCACCCCCGAACGGGTGGCGGACTATCCCCGCCCCCCGGCCCTGGTGGCCAGCGAGCAGTTGATCGAAGTGCGCGCCCTGGGGGAGCTGCTGGCTCAGACCCGCCGCAGCTTGCGGGTGCTGGAAACCTTTCACCCGCCCACCTACTACTTGCCTCCTGAGGCGATGCGGCTCGAGCTGCTGGAGCCAGCGGCCGGCCGCAGTTTTTGTGAGTGGAAAGGGGTGGCCAGCTACTTCACCGTGGTGGTGGGTGATCGGCGGTTGGAACGGGCGGTGTGGAGCTACGCCAATCCCACAGAGGCCTTTGCGCCCCTGGCAGGTTGGTATGCGCTCTACCCAGGTCTGATGGATAGTTGCTGGGTGGATGGTGAACGGGTGGAGCCGCAGCCGGGTGGCTTTTACGGCGGATGGATCACCTCAGCGGTGCAAGGGCCCTTCAAAGGTGATCCCGCCCATCCGCAGTTGATCTAAGGCCTGTTGGGCGTTCAGGCCTGCAACAGGCGGCAGCCAATCTGGATGGCGCCGTTATCCAGCAGGCGGCCCAGTTTGAGCGCAACCGCTGCTTCAGCCCGGTTGAACTGGGCCTGCATGCTGGTGACCCAGGCGATTTCTTCGTTGGTGATCACGCCGGTGGAGAGGCTCTCCAGAAACACTTCGCCGATGCTCATGTGCAAAGCCGTTGCGCTGAACGAACGCTAGGGATGGTGTTGCACCTGTCTGGTGGCTGTGATGCGTTGTTACCTCACAGCTGCGTCATGCTCTGCTGGTGTGAAGCGCACCGTTGGTGATGACCTTCTATGAATTGATCTGGCAGGGCGAGGGCGTTGGCGATGCCGGCGATCTCGAAGAAGCGCTGCTCAATTTTCAGGAGATCAAGCCCAAGGAGTTGAGCTGGCAGCAGGTGTTTGCCGATGCCAACCAGACCCCGCCCAGCATCCGCCGCTACCGCTCCTTCGACGCCTTCCTCGACAACGAAGACGAGCTCGAAACGATCCATCCCACCCAGGACATGCTCGAGCGGTTTGCACCAGATCAGCCCTGAGTGGCCCGGCGCCCCTGGCGCATCAGCAGCGGAGCCGCCACGCTGCGGGGATGGATCCCTTCTTCCCAGACGCTGCACCAAACCCCCAGGTCTGGGGAGCGGAGGTGATCCTGATTCAACCCACCAGCTTGGAGGGAGTGCAGGAGGCGGTGATGGCCCTGCGGGATCACGCCACGGTGCTGCTCAATCTCTCCAGCCTGCCGGCCGATCAGATGCAGCGGGCCGCTGATTTCATGGCTGGGGGTGCCTTTGCTCTGGATGCGCAGCAGGAGCGGCTGGGGGAGCGGGTGCTGATGTTTGCGCCCCATTTCGTGCAGGTGCATCGCGATTGAACGGGCAAGCTGGGGTGCTGCGGCAGGGCAGCTGATGGACGTGCGCGATCTCGATCTGGCGGGTTGCACGCCCGTGAATCACCTCTGGGGAGAGCTGGTGGAGCGTCTCGGCCTTGAGCGCAGCACCCGGGCGGTGCAACAGGCGCTCGATCAGCAGGCGATGCGCGGCAGCGGAAGCACCCTGCCGGTGCTGCTGGTGGAAACTTGCGGCATGGCCTTGATCGAGCGCGGTGCTTTGCGCCGCGCCACTGGATTGCCCTGGCCGGAGGGGCCAGGAGCGCTGTTGCTGATCAGCTGCCCCCGCCAGGAGTTGCAGGTACTGCAGCTGGAGCGCTAGTCGAATGTGCAGGTGGGGGTGAGCCCCGGCACGCGGAACTCCATAAACCACAGGTATTCGCGGCTGCGCCAACCCAGATCAAAGGGTTCTGTGGCTTCCCACTCATCGGGCTTGAGGCCAAAGGCCTCCTCCAGGAAGGTGGGCACCAGGGCCTCCACTTCTTCTTGGCCGGCTTCCCCTTCATCGAACAGGCGATCGGTGTAGATCACCGCGAAGATCTCGTTCTCCTCATCGCAGATCACCACTTCAAAACCGCTGCCGCCGCCGGTGGGCAGGGTGTGGAGTTCGAAGTATTCATCTCGCTCGAGTGGATCGCTGGGGGCCTGATCCAGCAGCGCGGCCAGGGCCTGCTTGAAGCGATCCAGAGCCATAGGGCCAGGGCGGTTGCTGTCAGTGTGGCGTCATCAGGTCGCAACGGCCAATGCAGCGTTGGCGGTGATGACGGATGGGCTGGATCCGGCCTGGATCGTGCACCACAGCTCCGATCTGCTGGTGCTCAACAAGCCCCACGGCTTGCTCTGCCAGCCGGGGTTGGGGCCTGAACTTGCCGATTCCCTGATCAGCCGCGTGCAGCGCCAGTGCCCCTCAGCCCAGCTGGTGCATCGCCTCGATCGCGACACCTCCGGGTTGGTCCTGGTGGCTCTCAGCCCAGAGCTGCATCGCGCGCTCAGTGGCTTGTTCGCGCAACGCCGGGTGCAGAAGCGCTATGTGGCTGATGTGTGGGGGGTGCCCGAAGACTCCGAAGGGCTGATTGAGTTGCCGATCGCGAAACGGCAGCACCGCCCGCCGCTCTATGGGGTGGATCGAGCCGGCAAAGCCTGCGTCACCCGTTGGCGGTTGCTGGGCCGCAGCAGCGGTTGCAGCCGGCTGGAGCTTGAGCCGCGCACGGGCCGCTCCCATCAGCTGCGGGTTCACCTGCAGGCCATCGGCCATCCAATCCTGGGAGACCCGTTGTATGGGCCCGATGCCAGTGCTTCGCTGGCAGCACCGATGGCGCGGCTGCATCTGCATGCCACTGGCCTTGGCTTCACGCACCCCAGCAGCGGCCAGCCCTTGCAGTTCACGGCTCCCACACCCTTTGAGCTCCCCAGCCCATGAGCGCCCATCCACCCGCCATCGCCGCCCTGGGCTATGTGGCTGCCAGCCTCACCACCCTCAGCTTCATCCCTCAGGCGATCAAAACCCTGCGCACCGGCGACACCCGCGGCATCTCCCTGCGCATGTATGCGCTGTTCACCGCCGGCATTGCCCTTTGGGGCGTGTATGGCCTGCTCACGGGCGACGGGCCGTTGATCGTGGCCAATGCCATCACGTTGGTGGCGGCTGGCTTGATCCTGGATCGCAAGTGGCGTGCCTGGTGGGGCGAGCGCCAGGCGGATCAGCGGTTGCGGGGCGGCAAGCCGCTGCCGTAGCGCAGCAGCTGCAGCCAGCTCGCCATGCGCACGCCGGCGGCGGCAAAGCCCACCGCCAGCAGCAGTGCCACTGCGCCCCAGAGCCCAGGCCCAAGCCAGGCGCTGGCCACGGCGGCAATGGCTGCTGCACCCCAGCTCAGCGGCTGCAGTTGCCGTAGCCGCCGATCAGCGCCGGAGCAGCTGCGGCAGTGGAGCGTGTGGGCCTCGTAGCGCTCCATCAAGGCGCGCCGCGTCTGCCGAGGTGGTAGGCGTTCACCTGGGAACGGCTCGGATCCGTAGCGATTCACCCAGTCGTGCAGGGCGCGGATGTAGAGATCGGCGCTGGTGGGTAGGTGAAAGCTGCGCATGGCCTCCTGGCTGCCGCCGCGCTGCTCCAGCACCCGCTCCTGCCAGTGCAGAAAGAGCTGGTCGTCTTCGAGCACCACGTGGTTGCCCAGGTGCTGCAACCACTGGGGGCGCAGACCCAGCAGCCGCGCCGGCCAGGGGGAGTTGAACTGGAAGGGGAAACGGGCGAAGAGGCGGCACTCACCCCGGCGGATCGGGGTGGCGTACACCACGGTGAGGATGCGTGCGAAGCCTTTGGCCGTGAGGTCGTGCCACATCAGCGATGGGGCGGCGTAGGTGGTGAACTGGCTGCCGAGTTTTCCCCGGCGCGGACCCTCCTGCCACAGGCCGGTGAAGCCTTCGGGGCCAAAGCTGGTGAGCTCCAGCTCCACCGGCCCGGCGTTTTCGCGCCGCCCCACCGTGGCGTGATGGGTGAAGGGCACGTGGCTCACATCCAGCACGTTCTCCAGCAGGGTGAGCGCATCCATGGGTAGATCGCGGAAGGTGTCTTGCACCACCCAGCCGGGCTCCTCGATTAAGGGCACCAGCGGCAGAGGCTGGGATGGGGCCTCCGCGGCATCACCGCTGAATACAAACAACAGCCCCTGGCCGGTGGCGGTGGCGTAGCTCCGGCAGTGGCTGCGGGCCCCGATGCTGCTCCCCTCTGTGGCCTGGGGGATGGCGGTGCAGCGCCCCTCGCCGTTGAACGTCCAGCCGTGATACGGGCACTCGAGCTCACCGGCTGCATTGAGGCGGCCGTCGGAGAGGGGCACCAGCCGGTGCGGGCACACATCGGCCAGGGCTCGCCATTGCCCGCTGCTGCGCTCAAACCAGAGCACCAGGTCGTTCCCCATCAGGGTGAACGGTGTGGGCTGGCTTGGATCGAGATCCCTCAGGAAGGCCACGGGATACCAGGCGTGCTGCCAGCGGTTGGTCTGGTGGGTGCTGGCGGGCATCAGGCGCTGTAACCCTTGCGGGCTGGAATCGGATAGGGAATCCGACGATGGCGCATTCGGCGCCATACCCGCACGAAGGCCCGTACCAGCAGCTCCAGTTCGGCCAGGCTCAGGCCGCTGTCGAGCAGCTGGCCATCGCGCCAGCGGGCTTCCACGATGCGCCGCACCATGGCGCGGGCTTCCTGCTCGCTCGTGTCGGGCGGGAGAGAGCGCAGGGCGGCTTCACAGCCATCGGCCAGCATCAGCACGGCTGTTTCGCGGCTGCGGGGGATGGGGCCGCGGTAGCGGAAATCGGCTTCGCGGATGTTGGGGTCGCGCCGGCGAGCTTCGTGGAGGAAGTAGCCCATCTTCAGGGTGCCCTGATGCTCAGGGATGAAGTCGGCCAGGGGGCGGGGAAGGCGATAGCGGCGGGCGAGCTTGAGCCCTTCATCCACGTGGGCCTGGAGGATGCCGGCGCTAAGTTGCGGGTCATCGAGCTTGTCGTGGGGGTTGTCGGTTCCCATCTGGTTTTCGATGAACCACTGAGGGCCGTGCAGTTTGCCCACGTCGTGATAAAGCGCGCCGGTGCGGATCAGATCGGTGTCGGCCTGGATCGCCCGGCCCCCCTCTTCCGCCAGGCCGCAGATCATCAAGGTGTGCTCAAAGGTGCCGGGTGCCTCGCACGACAACCGACGCAGCAGCGGCCTCTCCAGATCGGCGAGCTCCAGCAGCCGTGCCCGGGTGAGCAGATCAAAGAAGCTCTCCACCAACGGGCTGATCAGCAGCACCCCCAGCAGCAGCCCGCCCAGCAACAGCGCTTCCCCTGGGAGATCAGCACCTACGGGCAGCCGTCCATCCCCCTCGCCGCTTGCTACCGCGAGCTGCAGCAGCAGCCATTCGGCCACCAGCGCCCCCACGGGGATCAAAAGAGCGAGCTGCAGCAGCTGGGCGCGGCTGCGCTGCCGCCCGGCCAACACCGCTGTGGCGGCAGCCACGCCCGCAGCCACCAGGATGCGCTGGTCGTTGAAGGGGGCCAGGGGCAGCGGCCAGAGCAGTGAGGCGATGGCCACCCAGGCCAGGCCGGCTGTGGTGCCAAGCCCCTGGGCCAGCAGCAGGGTGGCCGGCACCAACAGCGCCAGGGGGCTCGCGGCTGACCCGAGCCAGAGCTTGAAGCCCTGCACGATCAGCAACAGCCCTAAGGCCAGCAGCGCCTGGCGTGGCTCCAGGCTGGCGCGGTTCTGTCGCAGCACCAGCACCAGCACGCCGCAGGCAGCTAATGCTTCACAGGCATGCAGCAGCCAGGCACCGATCAGAGGCCGGCGGTTCACCAGCCCGAAGTAATCGAGCACCGCATACGACTGATTGCTGATCGGCTCGCCCTGGCGGGTGACCAGCTCGCCTTTGCGCACCTTGATCGTGGGGATGCCCTGCTGGGTGAGCAGGTCTTCGATCAGCCGTTGGCTGAGGGTGGCATCGATGCGCAGATTGCTGCGGCCCTGCAGGGAGCTCGCCACCACCCGCCCGCCCAGGCTGCGCCCCGGTTCGTTGAGGTTTTCGAGTTGCAGCTGGGCGGCTTGCTCCAGTTGGCTGTGGGCCACGCTGCTCACCAGACCCTGCTGCAGCATTCGCCGCTGGGCCTGGCGCAGATCGTCTTCCCAGGCCCGCAGCACCGCGGGCGATTGGCCCGCCAGCCAGTCGCGCTCCTCGGGGCTCAGATCGAGAGGAGCCACCTGTTCTTGGTTTGTGCTGGCCAGGCGCTGAATAGCTTGCAGTTGCCGCTCCAGCCGCTGCTCCAGTTCGCGGTTGATGCGCGGATCCACCACCTGCACGTGGGTGCGTGGACCGAGCTGCGAGCGCCGTTGCTCCAGGGCATCGGAATCCACCACCGTGGCGGCTTTCGGGGCTCGCACGGTGAAGGGAGCGGGCACCCCAGGCCGCAGGCTGGGCTCCACCAGCCAAGGCCAGCTGGAGAGCAGAGCCACCAGCAGGGCAACGATCAGCACCACCAGGCCATCGCGCCGGCGCCAGGGCGTGAGCGCCTGCCGCGGCAGCTCCAGCCGCAACAGTCCGCGCCGGAGCCGCTTCAGAGTTCGCCAGGGGCGATGGCCGGGACCCGTGCCGCTCACTGAAGAGGCCTTGAAGAGACCACGCTAGCGATGCCGTTGCATGCTGATGGCAGTGTCAGGTGCCCACGGTCCATGGCCACGCGTCTGGATGGCCGCCAGCTGGCGGCAACGATCGAAGAGCGGTTGCAGGCCGTGGTGGCCGAACGCCTCGAGCGCGCCGGGCGGCCTCCGGGGCTGGCGGTGCTCCGGGTGGGCGATGACCCCGCCAGTGGCGTGTACGTGGCCAACAAAGAAAAGGCCTGCAGCCGCATCGGCATCACCAACCTCGGTGCTCACCTGCCGGCAGACACCCCAGCCGCCGAGGTGCTGAGCACCATCCAGCGCCTCAACGCCGATCCCGCCGTCGACGGGATCTTGCTGCAGCTGCCCCTGCCGGCGGGGCTGGATGAGCGGCCGCTGCTGGCCGCCATCGATCCCGAGAAGGATGCCGATGGTCTTCACACCCTCAATCTGGGGCGTCTGCTCAAAGGTGAGCCGGGCCCCCGCAGCTGCACCCCCGCTGGGGTGATGGCGCTGTTGGCCGCTGCCGGTGTGGAGCTGGCGGGCAAGCGGGCCGTGGTGGTGGGGCGCAGCATCCTGGTGGGCCAGCCCATGGCATTGATGCTGCAGGCCGCCAACGCCACCGTGAGCATTGGCCACTCACGCACCAAGGATCTGGCGGAGCTCACCCGGCAGGCGGATGTGCTGGTGGTGGCAGCTGGCAAGCCCCGGATGATCGGCGCTGAACACGTGAAGCCCGGTGCGGTGGTGGTGGATGTGGGCATCCACCGCCTGGAGGGCGAGGCGGGCGGTAAGGCACGCCTCTGCGGCGATGTGCGCTTTGAGGAGGTGGAGCCGATCGCCAGCGCTATCAGCCCGGTGCCCGGCGGTGTGGGCCCAATGACGGTGACTCTCCTGCTGGTGAACACCGTGGCCAGCTGGTGCCAGCGCTGCGGCCTCGATCAGCCGTTCGCTGATCTGTTGCCATAAGCGGCCTCGTGTCAGCGCCCCAGGCCCTGGCCTGAGAGAATCCGCGGCAGCGATGGCCCCAGGCCCAGCCCCCATGACCGCGGCCGTCACCAGCACTGGCAATAGTTCCGCCGCCGAGGCCGCCGGCTTCGATTTCGCTGCCTACCTGGAAACCGCGCGGCTGAACGTGGAAGCCGCCCTGGATGGCTCCCTGGGCCCAGAGCGGCCCGAAAGCCTGCGGGAGGCGATGCGCTACTCGCTGTTGGCCGGTGGCAAACGGCTGCGGCCGATCCTTTGCCTGGCGGCCTGCGAACTGGCTGGCGGTGATAGCGCCCTGGCGATGCCCACAGCGGTGGCGCTGGAGATGATCCACACCATGTCGCTGATCCATGACGACCTCCCCGCCATGGACAACGACGATCTGCGTCGTGGCATGCCCACCAATCACAAGGTGTACGGCGAGGCCAACGCGATCCTGGCTGGCGATGCCCTGCTCACCCGCGCCTTTGAAATGGTGGCGCTGCGCAGCCCCGGTGTTCCCGCCGAGCAGCTGCTGAAGGTGGTGGGCGAGCTCAGCCTGGCCTCTGGTGCCCCTGGCCTGGTGGGCGGCCAGGTGGTGGATCTGGAGTGCGAGGGCAAAGACGTGGACCTGGAGACGCTCGAATACATCCACCTCCACAAGACTGGTGCTCTGCTGCGGGCTTGCGTACTCACCGGTGCCCTGATCGCCGGTGCACCTGATGCCCTGCTGGAGGCTCTGCGCACCTATGCCCGCGGCATCGGCCTGGCCTTCCAAATCATCGACGACATCCTCGATGTGACCGCCAGCAGTGAGGTGCTCGGCAAAACCGCCGGGAAGGACCTCACCGCCGACAAGACCACCTACCCCAAGCTGCTGGGCCTGGAGGAGTCGCGCCTGCGGGCCGATGCGCTCGTGGCGGAGGCCAAGGCGGCCCTCGAGCCCTGGAGCGCCGGCGGCAAGGCCGCCCCGCTGCTGGCCCTGGCCGACTACATCACGAGCCGCGACCGATGAGTTCGCCCCTGCTCGGGATCCTCGATAACGGTGCGCTCTGGTGGGGTCTGGCGGCCTGCGGCAGCGCCCAGCTCTCCAAGCTGCTGATCGAGCTGGTGGTGCACCGCCGCTGGAACCCCAAGGTGCTGGTGGAAACCGGCGGGATGCCCTCGAGCCACTCCGCCCTGCTCACCGGCACCGCCGCGGCGCTGGGTTGGCAGCAGGGGTTTGATTCACCCGTGTTCGCCCTGGCGGCCACGATGTGTTTCGTGGTGCTCTACGACGCCGCTGGTGTGCGCCGGGCGGCCGGGATCACGGCTCAGCGGGTGAATGGGTTGCCCGATGGCCTCTGGGAACTGCACCCCGATGAGGCGCCGGAGCTCAAGCCTCTCAAGGAAAACCTCGGCCACACGCGCCTTGAAGTGTTGGTGGGCAGCCTGATCGGGCCGCTGGTGGCCCTGCCCGGCCTGGTGTGGGTGGGATCGCCGCTAGTTCTGGCGCAGCACTGGGGCTGGTTGGCGATTGGCTGAGGCCCTCACGGCTGGCCAGGCTGCGGCGGCCGAGGCCTTTGCTGCCTGGCTGAAGGCCCCCTACGACGGCACGCCGTTTGTGCTCAGCGGCTATGCCGGCACCGGCAAGACCTACCTCTCCCGCCATCTGCTGCAGCAGGTGGATGATCTGGGGCTGTGTTGGACGGTGGTGGCCCCAACCCACAAGGCGGTGGGGGTGCTGCGGCAGCAACTGGCCTGGGCCGGCCTGCAGCCCACCTGGTATCCGAGCACGATCCACCGGCTGCTGAGGCTGAAGCTCAAGCGCCAGGGGGATCTGGAGCGCTGCGAGGAAACCGAGCAAACGGCTGCATCGCTCGAAAACCTCGGCCTGGTGCTGGTGGATGAGGCCTCGATGGTCGACAGCACCCTGTTGGAGATTGCCCTGCGCTGCGCCCATCCCTTCCGCACCCGGCTGGTGTTCGTGGGTGATCCGGCCCAGCTGCCCCCGGTGGGAGAGCCCACCAGCCCCGTGTTTGCCATGGGCCGATCGGTGGCGGCTGAGCTCACCGAGGTGGTGCGCCACCAGGGGCCCGTGCTGCAGCTGGCCACGGGGTTGCGCAACGGCCAGCTCCCCTGCCGTCAGCCGCCTGCATTAGCGCCGCTGCGCGACGACCACGGCCAGGTGGCGGCGCTAGCCCGTGCCGATTGGCTCACCGCGGCTCAAGCGGCCCTGCGCCGCGGCGCTGAGCTCGACAACCCCGACCACGCCCGCATCCTCTGCTACACCAATCGCGCCCTCGAACAGCTGGTGCCGATCGCTCGCCGGGCGATTCACGGCGAGATGGCGGATCAGCTGCCGGTGTTGCCGGGAGAGGTGCTGATCACCCGCGCCGCGGTGATGGCACCGGCCTGCCGGGCTGGTGAGGAGGCGGCGGAAGAGCCCGACATGCTCCTGGGTTCCAACCGCGAACTGGTGGTGCGCGATGTGACCCCGGAGCGCTGTGATCTGGCGGATTTCGGCATCAGCAGCGCGGATGGCGTCAGCGTGCCTGTGATCGACACCCTCAGCGCCGAAGTGGAGGCCGGCGAAGCCCGGCTCACCTTGCGGCTGTTGCCGCCGGTAGGCAGCACCGCTCGCGCCGAGCTCGACGCCTTGATGCGCCAGCTGCGGCAGCAGGCCCGCGATGCCGGCAAACAGGCGGGCCGTGCCCTCTGGCGCCGTTATTTCTTGGTGCGTGATGCCTTCGCTTCCCTGGGGCCAGCCGCCGTACTCACGGTGCACCGCAGCCAGGGCAGCACCTTTGGCGAGGTGTTTGTGGCGGGGGATGTGTTCTGGCCCAGCGATGCGGTGCTGCGCCGCCAGCTGGTGTATGTGGCCGTAAGCCGTGCCAGCCAGGCGGTGTGGCTGGTGGCGGATGGCCGCCTTGGATCAGCCGCTGCCGAGGAGCAGCAACGCTGGCGCGACTGGCTCGCTGCTGGGGCCTGAGCTCAGCTCAGCTGCAGGCCCTCGATGCCCTGCCAGCCGAGGTAGCCCGCCAGCACCAGGCTCAGCCCTCCCACCAGCAGATCGCCCCGGGCGAACAGCACCTGCTTGCCCTTTTCGAGCAGCGGCACCACCCGATCGCGCCCCACCAGCACCGCAGCGAAGGGCAGCAGCAGCGCCAGGCTGGCCGAAAGGGCGAAGCCGGCGGTGTACAGCACCTCCTGCACACGGCTCAGGCCTGAGGCCAACAGCGCGGAAGCGGCTTTTGCGAAGAGAAACAGATCATCTGGGCTGATCACCTCAATGGCGCAGCTAGCCCCGAGCAGCAGCGGCAGCGGCATGGCGCAGAAGCGATCCAGTTGGCGGGTCCAGGCGGGGGGATCCTTCCCCTCCTCCTTGCGCTGAAGCAGTTCCTTGAGGCCCAGCGCCAGCAGTGCGCCAGCGGCCAGCAAATCCAGCCCCGTGCGGTGGCTGCTGCCTTTGTCCATGGTGAGCAGCAGGCCATGCCCCACGGTGAGAAACAGCACCACCATCAGGGTCACGGTGACCACCCAACTGAGCACAAACAACCCGCCGCGGCGGAGCGGCTGGGGACCCAACAGCAGCAGCAGCAGCAAGCCGATGTGAATCGGACTGATGGCAATGCCACTGCCGTAGGCCAGCAGTTCGGCCCACAGGGTCCCGTTTGTCATCGCGGCTGGTTCAGCGTCGAACTTCGAACCAGTCTTCCCTGCTGGGCGCCAGTTGGCTATGGCTCACGCTGTGCACGCCAGCCCCCTGGGGCCCCCGTTCGCACCAGAGGCGCAGTTCGGTGAGCTGGTGCAACGCCCCCTCCGCCTGCACCTCCACCGAGCCATCGGGCCGGTTGCGTACCCAGCCGTTCACATCGAGCTCGCGGGCCTTCTGGCAGCAGGCTGCGCGATAGCCCACGCCCTGCACCCGGCCGCGCACGATCAGCTGCCAGCGCTCCAGTCGGTGCTGCGTCGATGGATCGGGCCGTTCCACCTCCAGCCACTCGCGCTGGCGCACGCTGCGTCCACTCCGGCCCGGCGTGTAGGCATCGGCGATCAGCCAGCCCGGTGCCCGCGATTCAACCTGGCGAGGGGTGGTGCGCTTGGCTCCTGAGTCTTTGTGTTTGCCCACTGCTGCTAGCTATCTCGCATGGTCTCAAGCTGGCACGGCAGCGGCCATTCGGCTACGGGTGCGGAACCGGTGCGTTCCAGCGCAGCAGGGCCCGTTGCTCGCGCTCACTGCCCAGCACGCAGAAGCTGCCGGTGCCCAGCACCAACAAGGCACCGCCGGCGACGCCAAGCCCCAGCCAGCACCCCGCCAGGCTGCGCAGGATGTGGCCATGGGCGAATAGCGCCACGCGGCCGCCTGGGTGCTGCTGTATCAGGCGCGCGATCAAGGCGTCACAGCGCTCTTGCACCTGCGTCAGGCTCTCGCCGTCAGGGCAGGGATGGCTGAACACCGTCCAGCCGGGAACGCTCTCGCGGATCTCGGCGGTGGTGATGCCCTCGTAGCGGCCGTAGTCCCACTCGCGCAGATCGGGTTCGAGCTGCGCCTGGCCGCCCAAGCCCGCCAGCTCACAGGTGCGACGGGCCCGTTGCAGCGGGCTGCAGTACACCGCATCAAACGTCTGCTGCGCCAGCAGGGGGGCGAGGGCACGGGCTTCTGCCTCGCCTTGGGGCACCAGGGGGATGTCGGTGCTGCCGGTGTGGCGGCCGTTGAGGGCCCACTCGGTGGCGCCGTGCCGCAGCAGCCAGAGTTCGGGGTTGGCCATCAGGGGTGCGCTCAACAGGGCAGCAAGGGAGGCGTGCGCCGGGCTGCTGCGGCCAGTCGCTGCGGGATGAAGCCGCAGCCGCCCCAGTGCAGGTGCAGCCAACTGGCATGGAGGGTGGCGGTGCTCCAGCCCTCGGGGCGTGGCGGGCAGCCCCAACCCTCAAGCTGCCACAGCTGATCGGCTTTGTCAGGGTTGCTGTTGAGCTGCCAGCGGTGAAATTCATGGCCGTTCACCTGCTCGCCTTGTTGGAGCACCAGGCCGCTGCGCAAGGCAGTGGCGCTGCGGTAGCCGAGGCTGAGCTGGCCCCGCTCAGCGCGGAACGGCAGCAGGCCAGCCATGGCGTGGCTGTTGCCCTGCTGGTCGGTGAGCTCCTGGCCGAGCAGCAGCAGCCCGCCGCATTCGGCGTAGATCGGTAGACCCTGCTGCTGGGCCCGCCGCAGCTCCTGCAAGCTGCGATGGCTGGCGGCCAGCTGTGCCGCATGCAGCTCCGGGTACCCGCCAGGCAGCACCAGCGCCTGGCAGCCCTCGGGCAGCGGCTGATCCGCTAGGGGCGACCAGTGCTGCACCTCCACCCCTTGCTCCACCAGCAGTTCACTCGCTTCGGGATAGCGAAAGTGAAAGGCCGCATCACTGGCGATTGCGATGCGCACGGGCTCCCGGGCCGCGCTGTACGGCTCGGCGTTGCTGGGTTGCGAGCCTTGTCCGTCCTTGGGCGCCTGCAGCATCGGCCAGAGCTGCTCGAGCTTCAGGTGTCGCTCAGCCAGATCCGCCCAGGCTCCGAGCCGTTGTTCCAGATCGGCCAGCTCGTGAGCAGGCAGCAGGCCCAGGTGCCGCGAGGGCAGCTCCAGGCTGTCGTGGCGGGGCAGGGCTCCCAGCAGCGGCATGGCGATGGAGCTCAGCGCTTCAGCCAGCAGGGCGTGGTGGCGCTCGCTGCCCACACCATTGAGCACTACTCCGGCCAGCTGCAGGCTGGGTTGGTGGTCGCGAAAGCCCCGCACCAGCGCGGCCACCGATCCCGCCTGGCGGCTGGCCTCCACCACCAGCACCACCGGCAGCTCGAGCAGCTGGGCTACATGGGCTGAACTGCCCTCGCTGCTGGCGCCGCGGCCATCAAACAGACCCATCACCCCCTCCACCAGGCTCAGCTCGGCGGCGCTGCCGTGCTGCTGGAAGCTGGCCTGCACCCAGGCCTCACCGCAGAGCAGCGGATCGAGATTGCGGCAGGGGCGGCCGCTGGCGGCGCTCAGCAGCTGGGGATCGAGGTAGTCGGGCCCCACCTTGAAGGTTTGGATGCTGTGGCCCCGGCTCCGGGCCAGAGCGGTGAGCGCCAGGCTCACGAGGGTTTTGCCGCTGCCGCTGGCCGGGGCGGCGATCAGGCAGGGCATGGGCTGGGGCGATCGGCCGGGGGCCGCAGATCAGTTGGGCAGCAGCTTGGCAGCCAGGGCCGCGGCTGTGGCCAGCAGCGGGTTGGTGCTGTCGTGTCCACCCCCCAGCAGCCGGGCCATCTCCATCTCTTCGCTCTCGTTGGGCAGGGGCACCACCTCTTCGGCGAGCTCCATCGAGGCCACACCCCCGGCCTCCAGCCGCATGCAGCCGCCCGATTCGGAGCAGAGGATCACGCAGAGCGGCGAGCGCTCGGGCGGGGCACAGATCAGCCGCAAGCCCACCAAGGCACCGGGGTGCATCTTGCTCACTCCCACCGGCACGGGCATCAAGCGGAACTGCACGCTCTGGCCGTCTTTGCGCTGAAACTCGGCGCCGATCCCGCGCCCCTCGCCGGCGCCGCCATCAATCCAAAAGTTGTTCAGCAGGTGCCAGCCGAGGCGATCGGCGATCCAGGCCGCCAACATCAGGCCCTTCACCGGGTGTTGGCCCTCCACGTCGATATCGAGCTGCACCACCTGCTCGAGCGCGCTCTGGCGATTGGGGGGGTCGAACACCATCGCAAGCGATTCACGCCAGGTGCGCAGCCGCAGCCAGTTGAGGTCGTTCACCGCCTGGCCCCGCTCGATCCGCTGCACCATCAGGTCGAGGCAGCGGCGAGGCTCACCGATGGAGCTATCCACCACCAGCCGGCGTGGCGGCACCGCCAGCGCGTCCAGCAGCTCCGGTGATTCGTCCATCGTGCCGTTCCACCACACCCAGCAGGGCAGATCGTCTGGGATCAGCTCCTGCAGCATCGCCAAGCCCTGCTGCATGGCTCCCATGCCACCGCGCAGCACCACCACATCGCCGCAGGCATCGGCCGTCAAGCCGCGCTCTTCCGGCAGCGGGCAGTAGGCCGCCACCGTGGATTCCAGGTTTTGATCGCCGGCCAGGGTGGGCGCCAGCGTGATCAGCCGGCGGGGCTGGTGGGCGCTGATGGCGCGATCCACAAATTGGCCGCGCAGGTCTTCCGCCTCATGGCTACCCGGCTGCTGCCCCAGGGCCCAGGCCAGTTCCGGTGCGGTGGGTGCGGTGCTGGCGGGGAGCCCCAGTTCGCCGATCGCCTGGCGCGCGGCATCCAGCAGTTGGCCGTTTAGAAGGCCCGTGATCGGCCCATCGATGCGGCCGGTGCGGATCAGCTGCTGCTGCAGCCACGAGGGTTCCCACACCACGAGCGTGAAGGTGGCAGCGCCGCTGGAGTCTTTGAGGTGATCGCTCCAGAGCCGGTTGAGATAGGCCGGCACCTCATTGGGGGGGAGCTGGAGCGGGGCCTGCAGGGTGAGCTGGGGAGCCATGGCGTTTGCGGCAGCGGAGGTGAAGCGAAGTCAGTTGGGAAACGATCAGGGAGCGATCAGGGGCGACGCCACATCAGGCCGTCCTCGGCCAGCAGGTTGTCGGCGGCACCGGGCCCCCAGGTGCGGGCTTCGTAGGGGTACACCGGCAGCTGCTGCGGTGCGTCTTCGATCAGCTCCAGCAGCGGGGTGTAGAGACGCCAAGCCGCTTCCACCTCATCGCTGCGGGTGAACAGGGTGGGATCGCCGAGCATGGCGTCGGCCAGCAGGCGCACATAGCCCTCATCGGAGGGTTCACCGAAGCTTTCGTCGTAGCTGAAGTGCATGTCCACCGGCCGGCTGCGCATGCCGGAGCCGGGTGCCTTCACATCGAACACAAACCCGGCGCCTTCATCGGGCTGGATGCGCAGCACCAGCTGGTTGGCCGTGGGGGTGCCACCTGCTGCATCGAACAGCTGCACCGGCGCCTTGCGGAAGGTGAGCACCACTTCGGACAGGCGCTTCGGCAGGCGCTTGCCCGTGCGCAGATAGAAGGGCACCCCCTGCCAGCGCCAGTTGTCGATGAACAGCTTCATCGCCACATAGGTTTCGGTGGTGCTCTCGGGATTTACCCCCGGCTCCTCCCGGTAGCCCGCCATCGGATTGGCCGGGTTGCCGCCGCGGCTGTATTGGCCGCGCACGCAGCACTTCCAGGGTTCGTCTTCGTTGGCGAGGCGAGCGGCCTGGAGAACCTTGGCCTTTTCGCTGCGGATCGATTCGGGATCGAAGTGCCCCGGGGTTTCCATGGCGGTGAGCGCCAGCATCTGGGTGAGGTGGTTTTGCACCATGTCCCGCAGGGCGCCGCTGGTTTCGTAGTAGCCGGCTCGCTCCTCCACACCCACGGTTTCCGCCGCCGTGATCTGCACGTTGGCGATGTAGTTGCGGTTCCAGATCGGCTCGAAAATCGCGTTGGCGAAGCGCAGCACCAGGATGTTCTGGACTGTTTCCTTGCCCAGGTAGTGGTCGATGCGGAAGATCTGCGATTCCTGGCCGCAGCTCTGCACCACCCGGTTAAGTGATTGGGCGCTGCTGTAGTCGGTGCCGAAGGGCTTCTCGATCACCACGCGGCTGCGGGACGGATCCTTGAGCAGGCCGGCGTTGGCCAGGGCGCGGCAGCCGCTGCCATAAAAAGCCGGCGACACCGAGAGATAGAAGGTGCGATTGCCGCGGGTGGCCCGCTGCCGATCGAGGGCCTCGAGGCGTGTGCCGAGGCGCACCACGTCCTCGTCCTGTTGCAGGTCCACCGGTTCGTAGAACAGGCAGGCGGCGAACTGCTGCCAGGCGGTTTGGTGCTGCTTCACCTCATCGGCCATCGCCTCCGCCATGCGGTTGCGGAAGTCGTCGTCGCTCCAGGGCCGTCTGGCGCAGCCCAGCACCGAAAACTCGGTGGGTAGCCGTCGCTGCCGGAATAGCTCAAACAGCGCCGGGATCAGCTTGCGGTGGGTGAGGTCGCCGCTGGCTCCAAAGATCACCAGGCACTGCGGAGAGATCACCCGCTCCTGGCGCAGGCCAACGCGCAGGGGATTGGTCTGGGTGGCGGCCATGGGCAACGTGTGCGTGATCCAGGTTTAACGAGGCCAGAGCGTTGCCGCATCGGATGGCAACAAAAAAGCCCGCCTTGCGGCGGGCTGGTGTTGAAAGCCTGAGGCTCAATAGGTTTCCACGTGCCAGCGCTCGGCCTTCTTGAGCTGCGGGCGCAGTTCCGACCAGTCGAGACCCTTGGCAGCAGCAGCGGCGGTCATCGCTTCGTCGATGCCGGGCTCCATGCCACGCAGACCGCACATGTACACGTGAGTCTTGGGGTTTTCGATCCAGGAGAAGATCTCCTCGGCGTTCTCGCTGACGCGGTCCTGGATGTACATGCGGCCGCCCTTGGCGTTCTGCTGCTCGCGGCTGATCGCCTTGGTGTAGCGGAAGTTCTCGGGGAACTGGCTCTGGTAGTGCTCGAAGTCGGCGTCGTAGAGCAGGTTGGCAGTGGTGGGAGCACCCATGAACAGCCAGGCCTTGCCCTTGAAGTTCCAGCCGTTCTTCTCGCGCTCAGCGGGCTCAAACATGCGGCGCAGGTAGGTGCGCATCGGCGCGATGCCGGTGCCGGTGGCCAGCATGATCACGTTGGCGTCCTCATCGGGGGGCAGGAGCATTTCCTTGCCCACGGGGCCGGTGATCTTCACCTTGGCGCCGGGCTCGATATCGCACAGGAAGGTGGAGCAAACACCGTTGATGGTTTCGCCATCCTTGTCGTACTGCAGCTGGCGCACGCAGAGCGACACGGTGTTGCCAGCCATGTCGTCGCCGTGGCGGGTGCTGGCGATCGAATAGAGGCGCAGCTTGTGGGGCTTGCCGTTGGCATCCTCGCCGTCGGGAATGATGCCGATCGACTGGCCTTCCACGTAGTTGAGGTGGGGTTCTCCACCGCTGAGGTCGAAGGTGATGTGGTTCACCCGGCCGATGGCACCATCAGCCAGCAGGCTGTAGTTCTCGGTGACGGTGCCGACGAAGGGATTCTTCGGCTTGTAGAGATTGACGGGGACGTCGGCGTGATGCACGGCAGCTGCAGCGGGTTTGGCGGGGGCTTTGGCCGGGGTGGCCTTCTTGGCGGCAGCAGGGGCAGGGCTGGCTGCGGGGGCTGCGGCGGCGGGCGCTTCGGAGGCGGCGGCGGTTACCGAGATCACCTTGCCTCCCAGCTTGGTGATCGACTGCATCAGGGCCTGAAGCCGTGAAAAAGGCACCGAGATGGTGCGCTCAGCGGTGCGTTGCTGGGTCAGTCCGTAACCCTGCACCACCACGGTGAACACGCGCGAGTCGCTGCAGCTGGATGTTGCGGTCGAGACACGCATGAATCTCTTGAGCCCTGATGTCGCGCGAGATCATAGGGAATCTGCCTGCATCCGCTCGAAGGCGTTAAGTTGTGACGCCAAAAGTGTGATCTAGCCGGTTTGCTCTCGTCGCAGCTCACGGCTCCCCCCACAGACGCTGATCCGTCGCAGGCTCAGGCCTTCGCTGAGGTCTGTGCGCTCGACACCATCCAGCAGGAGATGGAGCGCCTTCCCGGGGGAATGCGCCGACTGGCTGTTCGGCTGCGCTTGGATCTCGATCCCCAGTGGCTCTGGGCGGTACTCACCGATTACGACAGCCTCAGCCGCTTCATTCCCAACCTGCAGAGCTCACGGCTGCTCTGGCGCCGAGCCAACGTGGTCGGCCTCGAGCAAGAGGGCGCGCAGACCTTTATGGGGATGCGCTTCAAGGCCCGGGTGCAGCTCGAGCTCACCGAGCACATTGAGGAGCGGCGCCTTTCCTTTGTGATGGCCAAAGGTGATTTCCGCCGCTTCGAGGGCACCTGGCAGATCGGTGCTGAAGCGGGCGCCACCACCCTGCTTTACGAACTCACCGTGCAGGGCTGCGTGGGCATGCCCATCGGCTTGATCGAACAACGCCTGCGCGAAGACCTGGCCGCCAACCTGCGGGCCGTGCAGCGGGAAGCCCAGCGCCGCGCTGCCACCTTGGAAGCGTCAGCCTGAGCCGATTGGCTGGAGCCGAAGGAACGCCGCCCGCTCTCCATTGAACTGCGGTTGAAGACAAAAAAACGGCCTCTCGGCCGCTTTTCTTTGTATACCCCCAAGGGGATTCGAACCCCTGTCGCCTCCGTGAAAGGGAGGTGTCCTAGGCCTCTAGACGATGGGGGCTAGGACTCGGTGCTGGGATCAACGTTTGGGCGATGCCCTTGCGCTGCCTGGCTTTTCAGCCGCGCGTCCGATGGGATGAAGTTACGGGTCAGAGGTGCCCTTCGTCAATCAGCTGGCGCTTTGGCCGTCCCACACCGGCACCGTGAAGTGGAAGCAGGCACCTTCATCCGGTTCCGACACCACCCAGATCCGGCCGCCGTGCACTTCCGTGATTCGCCGGCACACCGAGAGGCCCACGCCGAAGCCTGAGGTGTTGGAGGAGGTTTGCGGCAGCCGCACCCGCTCCAGAAAGATGCGCTCCTGCTCATCGCGCGGGATGCCGGGGCCGGAGTCACAGACGCTCACCTGCAGCCACTGGCTGGTGCGGTGCAGGATCGTGAGGCTCACCTGGCCGCCATCGGGGGTGAACTTGAAGGCGTTCTCCAGCAGGTTGAGCAGTACCTGGCGCATGCGCCGCTGATCGGCGTACACATCCGGCAGATCGGTGGGGATGTCGGTGATCAGCTCCAGGCCCCGGCCCACCCACAGCTTCTCCAGCTCCAGGATCGCTTCGGCGGCCACCGGGCCCAGGGCCAGGCGCTGGGGGTTGAACAGGGCTTCCCAGCGAGTTGTGCCCACCTCCAGCAGATCCTTGGAGAGCTGCTCGATGTCGTCCAGGCGCCGGCCGAGCACATCGCGGAAGCGGGTTTGATCGATCTGGCCGAGGTTGAGGCTCTGCAGCGCCAGCTTCGAGGCGGTGAGGGGCGTGCGCAGCTCGTGGGCCACCATCCGCAGCAGCCGCTCCTGCACCCCCAGCCGCTCGATCAGGGTTTCGTTCTCCTGGCGCAGCACCAGCAGTTGATCCTCCAGCTGCAGCTCCCGCTGGGTGCGGCTGCCATCGCTTTCGGCGGGCCGCAGGCTGATGCCCAGCCCGCTCACTACCTCCAGCTGCTGCCAGCGGGGCAGCCAGTTGCGCAGCTGTTGCAGCAACGTGTTGCCGGCGAACACCTGCTTGGGGGTGGGATCGAGCTTGATCAGCGCTGGGGTGGCCACCAGCCGGTGCAGCTCGAGCAGCTCAGGCCGTTCGGCTGGATCGGCAATCTCCAGGGTCACGTCGAAGCCGAAATCCTGGTTTTCCAGGAACGCCACCAACCCACGCAGATCGGGAGTGGCGCGGTGGTGCGGTGCGGCCACCAGCAGCAGTTTCAAGTGGCGCCGTTGCGAGCTGTCAGCGTCGAGATGAGATGGCAGGGCAAGGCCTGCCCCCCTGCGGCCGTCCCCGCGTTGTTGCGGCTGGGACGTGGCGCTGACGGGGAAGCGGCTGGGTTGAGGCTCGTCGGGGGTCTTGTTCCCTGCGGCGGGCACCTGCGCGCTGAATCTGCAGAAATTGTGGTTTCACCTTATGAGGTTTGGCAGGGCATGCCAGCCCCGCTATGACGACTGTGATGAGACGTTGTCCTGAGGAATGCCGTGGCGCATCCGCGTGAACTCGTGACACGTGTGCATCCGGTGGTGTCGCAGCCGCCGGCCGTTCGCGGTAGTCGCATTCAGTTGGACACCACCCTGCGGCGCTGGTTCAACCGCAATCTCGGGTTGTGGCGTTCCCGGCGTCAGTATTTCTTCCCCGAAGACGAGGTGTTGCGCGTCGACATGTTGCTGCGCGTGCAGACTTTTGAAGATCAGGCGGAATCAGAACCTCGCTATCGATTCACCTGGTGGCCCGAGAAGGAATACGACTTTTTTGAGATCAAACCCCGCTACGTGCGCGAAGGGGTGATGGATGCCTCCCTCTGCGGCCATCAGCTGCGCCGCAGCCGCGGCTATCTCTGCGGTTCCCCCACCAAGAGCCAGATCCGCCAGGCGGATGAGCACGAACTGGTGTTTGAGTCGCACTATCAGGAGTGGGACATCCTCGAGCACATCCGCCTGGTGGATCAGGACCGCTTCCGTGCCCGTTCGATCTACTCCTGGCGCGACGGCAATCTGGAGCTGGCGGAGATGCACCACGAGATCCGGCTGGAGCCGCCAGGGCCTCCCCTGCCAGCCGATGCCTGATGGCGATCGGCGGTTTCTGCAGCAGGATTAGGCCACATTGCTCATCCCGCGTGCGCTCCTCCGCTAGTCGCCTCGCCCTCTTCCTGCTCCCGCTGGTTCTCACCCTGGCCCCTGTGGCAGCAGTGGCCGCCCCGGCATCG
Source organism: Vulcanococcus sp. (assembly GCA_019264575.1). Classification (GTDB taxonomy): domain Bacteria; phylum Cyanobacteriota; class Cyanobacteriia; order PCC-6307; family Cyanobiaceae; genus Vulcanococcus. Next base: position 50,936 of record JAHUZV010000003.1, read on the forward strand.
GAGGCCGATATGAGCCTCTACACCCGCATCGGTGCCTTGAATGTGTGCATCGCCCGGGCGGCCGGCATCGAGTTCGATAAGGCTGTGGCCGTGGCGGGCGAAACCATCGCTCAGGTGATCCAGGGTCAGCATGAGGGCGCCATTGCCCAGGTGGGCCCCAAGCCCCTCAGCATCGATGAGCTGCGCAAGGGTGCGATCAACTCCGCCGTATTGGGTGCGGTGGAGGTGTGCCCCGATGAGGTGCCCGCCGATGTGCGCAAGAAGGTGGAGGAGGTGCTGAAGAGCCGCAGCGCGGCTCCCGCTCCCGCCAAGAAGTAGTTCTGAGCTCAACGCTGCCCCCATGGCCACTGTTCGCCTCGCCGACTACCGGCCAGCCCCCTGCCTGATCGCCCACACCAGCCTGCGTTTTGAGCTGTGGGCCGATCAGGCCCTGGTGGAGGCCGAGTTCCAGCTCGAGCCCAATCCCGCCGCGGAGCCCGGACCCCTGGAGTTGCAGGGCGTGGAGCTGGAGCTGCTTGAGCTGGCACTGAATGGCGCTCCACTGGCGGCAGATGCCTACACGCTGGAGCCCACACGCCTGGTGCTGCATCAGCCCCCGGCCGAGCCGTTCCGCTTGCGCAGCCGCGTGCGCATTCACCCGGAGCGCAACACCAGCCTGGAGGGGCTTTATGTGAGCGGTGGGATGTTCACCACCCAGTGCGAGGCGGTGGGTTTCCGGCGCATCACCTTCCATCCCGACCGCCCAGATCTGCTCAGCCGTTTCCGGGTGCGCATCGAGGCGGATCAGGCCAGCTGCCCGGTGCTGCTCTCCAACGGCAACTGCCTCGAAACCGGCGCATTGCCGGATGGGCGCCATTACGCGGTGTGGGACGACCCCTTCCCCAAGCCCTCCTATCTGTTCGCCTTGGTGGCGGGTCAGCTGGAGGAGGTGCGCGATCAGTTCACCACCCGCAGCGGCCGCACGGTGCAGCTGCGCCTGCATGTGGAGCCTGGTGATGCGCCCTTCACCGCCCATGCAATGGAATCACTCAAGCGCTCGATGCTCTGGGATGAGCAGCGCTACGGGCTCGAATACGACCTCGATGAATTCAACATCGTGGCGGTGCGCCATTTCAACATGGGCGCGATGGAGAATAAGAGTCTCAATATCTTCAACTCCAAGCTGGTGCTCGCCGATGCGGCCACCGCCACCGATGCGGAGCTCGAGCGCATCGAAAGTGTGATCGGCCATGAGTATTTCCACAACTGGACCGGTAACCGCATCACCTGCCGCGACTGGTTTCAGCTCTCGCTGAAAGAAGGGCTCACAGTGTTCCGTGATGCCAGCTTCACTTCGGATCTGCATTCCGCCGCGGTGAAACGCATCGAGGATGTTTCTCTGCTGCGCAACACGCAGTTCCGCGAAGATGCCGGGCCAACGGCGCATCCGATTCAGCCTGATCACTACCAGGCGATCGATAACTTCTACACCACCACGATTTACGAAAAGGGATCCGAGGTGATCCGTGTGCTCCACACCCTGCTGGGTGAGGAGACGTTCATGCGCGGCATGGCTCTGTATGTGAGCCGTCATGACGGTACCGCCGCCACCTGCAACGATTTCGTGCAGGCCATGCAGGATGCCGCCGAGCAGGCCTGGGCGCAGGGCGCCGCGCTGCCTCGCTTTGATTTCGCACAGTTCTGCCATTGGTACAGCCAGGCCGGAACGCCGTTGCTGCAGATCGAGCGCCATTGGGATGGCGAGCAGGGCACCCTGCAACTGCAGGTGCGCCAGAGCACCCCTCCCACTCCCGGGCAGCCCGAGAAGCAGCCCTTGGTGATCCCTCTGGTGCTGGGCTTGGTGGGCCAGGCCGGCGAACCGTTGCCGGTGCGTTTGCAAGGGGAAAGTGTTGCTGAGGCTCGCTCGGCAGCACTGGCCCATGCCTGGGGCGATGGAAGCCGACTGCTGGTGATCGATCAGCCCGAGCAGAAGATCTGCCTGGAGGGCCTGGAGCCCCATAGCCATCCACCGGCGCTGTCGCTGCTGCGGGGCTTCTCGGCACCGGTGAAGCTGACGCTGCAGCGCGGCACCAACGAACTGCTGCACCTGCTCGCCTCCGACAGCGATCCCTTCGCCCGCTGGGATGCCGGCCAGGTGTTGCTGCGCCAGGCGGTGCTCGAGCGCGCGGCCGGCTCGCCTAACGATGAGCTGGAAGAAGGCCTGGTGGCGGCCTTCGATCGCATCCTGGCGGAGGTGGGCCTCTGCGATTCCAACCGCAGCATGCTGCTGGCGCTGCCCGGCCTACCGGAACTGGAGGATGCGGCCGTGGCCGCAGCCGGCTTCTCGGATCCGCCGGCGCTGTTTCAGGCCCTGCTCGATCTGCAGCAGCGTTTCGGCAGCGAGCTGGCCGAGCCGCTGGAGCACACCCTCGAGCGCTGCCGGCCCCAATGGCTGCTGGCCTGGCCCGATGGTGTGGGCGACCGCGACCTCACAGCCACGGCCTGGAGCTGGCGGGTGGCCGCAGGCGATGTGGGCGTTCGCGCCGAAGCGGCAGCGGCTGTGGGCGGCCCTTCGATGACCCTGGCCCGGGCGGGGCTGCGGGCTCTGCAGTGCCACGACACCCCCGAGCGCACCGCGGCCATGGCGGCGTTCCATGAGCGCTGGCAGGACAAGCCGGTGATCCTGGATGCCTGGTTTGCGCTGGAGGCCTCAGCCCCGTTCGGCGATGGCGTGGCCCGGGTGCAGGCGCTGCTCGAGCACCCGCGCTTCGATCCAGCCGCTCCCAACTCGATCCGCGCTGTGCTGGGCGGCTTTGCCGGCAACGTGGCCCAATTCCACAGCGCCGATGGCCGCGGCTATCGGTTCATGGCTGAGCAGATTGGCCAGCTCGATCAACGCAACCCGATCACGGCTTCGCGCATGGCCAAGCTGTTCAGCCGCTGGCAGAGCTATGGCCCAGAGCGCAGTGCCCGCATGCGTGAAGCGCTCGAGCAGTTGGCTGCAGCATCGCTCTCCACCAACACCCGCGAGGTGGTGGGCCAGTGCCTCGGGCAGGCCTAACGGCGGCTGCCCAGCGGTGAGGCGGGTGCGCTGAACAGGCTCTGGTGCAGACGCCCTAGGCCCTGTTTGCGGGCCTCACCGCCTTCGGGGCCGGCGTATTGGCCCCAAAGCCCTTCCCAATAGAAATAGATCACGCCGTGGCCGCGTTCGGCGGCCAGCCGCACCTTCTCGCTCAAGGTGGGCAGCGCTGTGGTGCGGCCGCCGAAGCCGGAGAGGATGCCGATCTCCACGGGGATGCCCCAGCTGCTCGCTTTCACCAGGGCCGGTTGCTGCAGATCGCGTTCGTACCCCTTCACGGAGTAGGCGTAGTTCTGCACCACCAGCTCGTCGATCAGGCCTCCAAGGGCCCAGAGTTCCCAATCCTGCAGCCAGTGGTTGTAAGCAAAGCGAAACGGCCCGGGTGAAAGGCTCACGTAGGGGCTGCCCTGCCCGCTGCGCTTGAGCGTGGCCCGCAGCTCCCGCAGCAGGCTGCTCAGCTGCTTTCGCCGCCACACCATCCAGGTGCGGTCGGTGTGGTTGTCGGGCGGCTGAACGCCGTTCTCCCGGGCATAGAGGGCGCGGGTATAGGGGTCGTAGCCCAGCTCTACGGGCCAGGCGAAGTGGTCATCGAGCTGGATGCCATCCACCTTGCAGCGCTGCACGATCTCGCCGATCAGGCCGAGGAAGCGCTCGCGCACCCCGGGGTGGGCTGGGTTGAGCCACACCATCTGTTTGCCGTGCATGGTGACGGCGCTGGTGCCATCGCGTTTCTGCAGCACCCACTCCGGGTTCTGGCGCACCACCTCCGCTTCGGCTGGCTCCATCAGGCCGTACTCAAACCAGGGAATCACCCGCAGGCCGCGGCGGTGGGCAGCACTCGTCATCAGGCAGATGGGATCGTGGCGCGCGCCTGATTGCACCAGCGCCGGCTCGATCGGGGCCCAGCGGCTGCGGTGAAACGTGGTGCCGCGGCTCCACACGTTGGGATAGAGCGTGTTGAAGCCGGCCTCTGCCAGTTCCCCCACGGCCCGCTCAATCCGCTGGGGCTGGTAGTAGAGCGGGCTGGGGCTGTTGGTCAGCCACACCCCCACCCGGCGTGAATCGGCCCAGGCCCCTGCCGGCAACAGGCTGAGCAGTGCGGCGGCAATCCAGTGCCTGATGTGGCCGCGGCTCAACGGAACATCGAGCTCACGGAGCTTTCGTCGTGGATGCGCCAGATGGCTTCGCCCAGCATGTTGGCCACCGAGAGCACCTGCAGCTGAGGGAAGCGGCGATCGTCGGAGAGGGGGATCGAGTTGGTCACGATCACTTCTTCAAACAGGCCTGGCGCTGAGAGCCGCTCGATCGCAGGCCCCGAGAACACGGGGTGGGTGGCGCAGGCCAGCACGCGGGTGGCGCCGTTCTGGCGCAGCAGGCGGGCACCGGCGCAGATGGTGCCGCCGGTGTCGATCATGTCGTCGATCAGGATCGCCGTCTTACCTGCCACATCGCCGATCACGGTGAGGCTTTCCGCCACGTTGTGCCCCGAGCGGCGTTTGTCGATGATCGCCAGGGGGGCGTCTTTCATCTGCTTGGCGAAAGCTCGGGCCCGGGCCACGCCGCCCACATCGGGTGAGACCACCACCACATCACCAAAGTCTCGGCCGGCCAAGTAATCCACCAGCACCGGTGAGCCGTAGATGTGATCGCAGGGGATATCGAAATAGCCCTGGATCTGGGCGGAGTGCAGGTCCATCGCCAGCACCCGATCCACGCCCGACACGGTGAGCAGGTTGGCCACCAACTTGGCGGTGATCGATTCACGCCCGGCGGTTTTGCGATCGGCGCGGGCGTAGCCGTAGTAAGGGATTACAGCGGTGATCTGCCGGGCGGAGGCCCGCTTGCAGGCGTCCACCATCACCAGCAGCTCCATCAGGTGATCGTTCACCGGAGCGCAGGTGGGCTGGATCAGGAACACGTCGCAGCCGCGGATCGATTCCTGGATCTGGATATACAGCTCACCGTCGGCGAAGCGCTTGATCACGCGCGGGCCATCGGGCACGCCCAGATAGGCGCCGATTTCCCGGGCCAGGGCCTGATTGGCGGTGCCGCTGAACAAGCGCAGCCGCCGGGTGTCGTGGCCCACGTGCGCCTGATCGACCCGTTCTGCGGTCAGGAAACTGGTCACGGCGGCCGCTGGCGCGAACGGTGGAACCCCGATCGTAGAAGCCACCCGGATCCCTGGCCGCGCCCGATTGATGACAGAGCCCTCCCCCAGCGCTGAGATCCACCGGGCCCCATGGCCTTCCGCCGGCCTGGTGCTGCTGGCCCCAGGAGGCGTCAGCCCTGGTGATGGGGCGCGCGTAGCGGGCTTGCTCGGCTTGCGGCCGCTCGCTGGCACTGCCGACCCGCAGGCCTATCCCCAAGCGGCTATGGCCCAGCTCGCTGCCGAACCCCAGGGCTGGTTGCTGCCCCTGGGCCTCGATCCCGGCGCCGTGTTGGCGCAGCCCGGCTGCTGGAGTGAGGCCCTCGGGGCCTGGCGCCAGCCTGTGCTGCTGCAGCTGCCGGCGGCCGAAGCAGAATCCGGTTTGGCGCGGGCTTACACCGCTTTGCTCACAGCAGCTGGGGTGCCGCTGGTGGGCTTGGTGCAGCTGGGCGGGCCTTGGCAGCCGGAGCGCCGGCGCGTGGATGGCCTCCCGTGGCTGGGTTGGCTACCGGCTGAGACGCCCCTCGCCGGCAGCCTTGAGGAAGAAGCCGCTGAAGCGCTGCGCCTGCATCTGTTGGCCCGCTGGCAACTCAGTTCGGCCAGGGCCGCTGAGCCTGCGCATCCAACGCCCTGAGCGGATTGTTCGGCTGCTGCGGCGCCTTCAGCGGCAGCGTGCGGAACTCGAGTCGCTCGCCTGGCTTTAAGGCCACGGCCAAGAGGCTCAATGCCTCGCTGCGGGTGAGGTTGGTTTCCACTTGCCCCTGCAGCTGCTGGAGCAAATCGGGCAGCTGTTGCAGCTGTTGGCGTTGGGCCATCTGGCGCAGCACGCTCTCCACCGCCATCTGCTGGCGGTCGCGTCGCCGCTCCTCGCCATCGGCCTCATCGCGGAAGCGCAGCAGCTGCTCCACCTGCTGGCCATCCATCACTTGCAGGCCGCCCTCCAGCCGGATTGTGTACTTCTGAGTCTTGTCGGCATATCGCATGCTCCGGTCGGGTGAGAGCTCCACCCGCCCGATGCCATCCACCAGATCGCGCAACGCTGCCCTGGGCAGCACCACGTAGCGATCGGGTTGGGCTTGGGGTAGGCCCACCAGCTGCGCTGCAGCGCCGGCCACCAGCGCCGGCCCGCCTCGCTTGTAGAGGCTCCCTAAAGCCACCGGCTTCTTGTCGCCCGGGAGCTGCACGGCGGCTTCCACCGGCAGGCTCAGCAGCTGCAGCGGCCCTTCTGGGTTCACCTGCACCAGCAGCAGCGCATCGCTGTTGGCGGGGGTGGCGGCCGTGCCGGTGCCCAGCTGATCGGCGTCGGAGCCGATCAGCAGCACGCTGATGGCGCGGGTGGGCGGCTCGGCCAGATCAGCGGCGTTGGGCGGGCCCTGATCGCGTGCGCTGCGATCACTTTCCGGCCAGATCACCCCCAGTAGCGCCAGGCTGCTGGCCAGGCCCAGACCAGCGGCCAGCAGGCGAAGGGCAGCCCGCTCACGCGTGCGGCGCTGCGGGCGTGGCTGGGCGGGAGCCAAAGCGGAGAAGCCATCAACAATCGCTCCACTTTGACCGAGCTGCGCCGCTTTGCTGCCCTGCCGCCTGGCGCGCTCGATAGGTTGTGCAGCCAGACACCACGCTCCGGCCGGCTCCGTTGACTTCCGCCGCTACTCCTCCGCACGAGCGCGCCAAGCCCCTGGCCAAGGGCAGCACGTATCCCGCTAAAGATCTCTGCAGCCAGTGCGGCCTGTGCGACAGCCGCTGGGTGGCCTACGTGAAGGACAGCTGTGCGTTCCTCCATCAGCGCTTCGATGCGATGGAAACGGCCGCCCACGGCCGCAGCCGCGATCTTGAGAACGAAGACGAGCTTTATTTCGGTGTGCAGCAGCGCATGCTCACCGCCCGGCTGCAGCAGCCGATTGCGGGCGCCCAATGGACCGGCATCGTCAGCCGCATCGGTGTGCGCGCCCTGGAAACCGGCCTGGTGGATGCGGTGCTCTGCGTTGGGCAGAGCGAGGAGGATCGCTTCACCCCGGTGCCGCGGCTGGCACGCACCCCTGAGGAGGTGCTCAGCGCCCGGGTGAACAAGCCCACCCTCTCGCCGAATCTGGAGGTGCTCGAGCAGCTGCCCGGCAGTGGCATCAAGCGGTTGCTGGCGATTGGTGTGGGCTGCCAGATCCAGGCTCTGCGGGCCGTGCAGCCCACCCTGCCGCTCGATGAGTTGTTCGTGCTGGGCCTGCCCTGCGTCGACAACGTGTCGCGCCAAGGCCTGCAGACCTTCCTCGAGAGCACGGTGAGCTCACCGAACACGGTGGTGCACTACGAGTTCATGCAGGACTTCCGCATCCACTTCCGCCACAGCGATGGGCGCGAAGAAACGGTGCCGTTCTTCGGGCTCGATACCCCGAAGCTCAAGAACGTCTTCGCCCCCAGCTGCCTGAGCTGCTTCGACTACACCAATGCCGGCGCCGATCTGGTGGTGGGCTACATGGGCGCGAGCTTCGGGCGCCAGTGGCTCACGGTGCGCAACCCCAAGGGCCAGCAGCTGCTCGATCTGGTGGAGGCCGAGCTGGATACGGCTCCTGTTACTAGCGCCGGTCAGCGTCAGGCGGCGGTGCAGCAGGGGATCGAGGCCTACGACAAGGCCGTGAAGCTGCCGCTGTGGGTGGCCAACCTGATCGGCTTCTTTGTGGAGCGCTTCGGTCCGAAGGGTCTGGAATACGGCCGCTTCTCGATCGATTCCCACTTCACCCGCAACGCCCTGTGGCTGCGCCGCAATCACCCTGACAAGGTGGAAGAGCACATCCCGGCCTTTGCGCGCCGGATCATCAGCCGTTACCGGCTTCCGGATTGATGCGACGCGCCGGCGTTCTGCTCCATCCCACCGCCCTGCCCGGCTCGCCGGTGTGCGGCACCTTTGGAGCCACGGCGCACCAATGGCTCGATCTGCTGGCGGATCACGGCATCAAGGTGTGGCAGCTGTTGCCCCTTGCGCCGCCCGATTCCCTGGGTTCGCCCTACAGCTCTCCCAGCAGCTTTGCGCTGAATGGCTGGCTGCTCGATGGCGAGCAGCTCGTGATCACAGGCTTGCTAGAGCCGGCTGATCTCGATCCTCTCCCCCACGGCGGCGATCCGGGTCGGTTGGATCTAGCCGGAGCGGATCAGCGCGCCGACCTGCTGGCTGCAGCTCTGTTGCGGCGCTACCCCCAATGGAACGCCGCCCTGAAGGAGCGCTTCGCCACGTGGCGCGCCCAGCAGAGCGCCTGGTTGGTGGATCACTGCCGCTTTTGGGTGTTGCGCCGCCGCTTCAACGCCCAGCCCTGGTGGCAGTGGCCGCAGCCGCTGGCGCGGCGTCAGCGCTCGGCCCTGCTGACCTTGGATCGAGAGGAACAGGCCCTGCTGCTGCAGGAGGCGCTGGTTCAGTGGCAGCTGCAGGAGCAGTGGCAGGGGCTGCTGGATCACGCCCGCCAGCGCGGCATTCAGGTGATCGGTGATGTGCCCTTCTACGTCGCCCATGACAGTGCCGATGTGTGGAGCCATCGGCGCCTGTTTTCTGCCGCTGCCGACGGCAGCTTGAGCCAGCAGAGCGGTGTTCCGCCCGATTACTTCTCCGCCACGGGCCAGCTATGGGGCACTCCGGTGTATCGCTGGCCGCTGCATCGGCTCACGCGCTTTCGCTGGTGGCTGAGGCGCCTGGAGCGTCAGCTGAGCCTGGTGGATCTGCTGCGCCTCGATCACTTCCGCGCGTTGGAAGCGGCCTGGTGCGTGCCGGGCGCGGATCGCACGGCGGAGCACGGCAGCTGGCGGCCATCCCCGGGCGGCAGCTTGCTGCGCCACCTGAGCCGCCGCTACCGCGGCCAGCACCTTCCGCTGATCGCAGAAGACTTGGGCGTGATCACCCCCGCTGTGGAAGCGCTGCGGGATCGCTATGGGCTGCCGGGGATGAAGATCCTCCAGTTCGCCTTTGATGGCGATCCCGAGAACCCCTACCTGCCGGCCAACTACAAGGGCCGCAACTGGTGTGTGTACACCGGCACCCACGACAACGCCACCTGCATCGGCTGGTGGCAGCAGCTCAGCGATGAGCAGCGTCATCAGGTGGAGCAGCTGGTGGGTTCGGTGCAGGCCCCGGGATGGCAACTGCTGGAGTTGGCCTTGGCCAGCGAGGTCGATTGGGCGGTGGTGCCGCTGCAGGATCTGTTGCAGCTCGGCGATGAGGCCCGGTTCAACACCCCTGGCACCAGCGAGGGCAACTGGCAGTGGCGGCTCAGTGGAGGCCTCGAGGCGATTCGTGGGCCGCTTAAGGGGTTTGGGGAGCTGGCGCAGCGCCACCAGCGTTGAGGTCTCGCTGCGGTAGCGGCAAGCGGTATTGGCCGGGCTGTTTCTCAATCGGCGCTAATGCGGTGCCGTTCCAGAGCACCTCAGCCGGCTTCGGGGTGGGGTAAACGCTGAGCTCCAGCGACGGCTCGAGCTGCCACACCAGCAGGCCCTTGGCGCCGCTCAGCTGGGAGCGCTGGCCGCTGTCGCTGCGCAGGTTGATGGTGCTGGCCTGGCTCAGGTTCAACTCCAGCACGCCCAGTGTGGGTTGGCTGGTATCGCTCTGCTGGAGTTGGTTCAGGGCGTCGCGCCCCACCCCGCGGCTCGCTTGTTGCAGGGGCCGCAGCTCCGGAAACGCGCCCAGCAGGGTGGTGCCAGGAGCTGCCGGTTTGCACTGTTCGGCGGCCGGCAGCGGCGCGATGGGCCTGAGGCTGAGCAGGTTGGCGGCGGCGAGCTGGCGTTGCTGCAGGTTCAGCGCGTAGATCAATCCCAGGCAGATCCCGCCGTAGAGCAGCCCCCCCTGCCAGGTGCTGAATACATCAATCGAGCCGGGGGTGAAGCGTTTGAGTAGGCCACCGTTTTGGCTGCGGGGCCCGTGCTGCTGGCTTTGCGGCGGCAGTGCCACATCGAGGCTGCCGGGGGGCAGGGCCAGGTGCTGCTCGATCAGGGGCAGCATCGTGCGCAGGTAGGCTCCTTCCGGGAGCCGATCACGCCAACCCCGCTCCAGGGCTTCCAGCACCGGGGTGCTGATGCGCGTTTCCAGGGCGAGTTGGCGCAAATTCAGCCCCCGCGCTTCTCGCTCCTGGCGCAGCCTCCGGCCCACCGCCAGCAGCGGATCTTCCTGGGGGAGCCCATCGTTTGCATCGCCGGCCCGCTGGCCGCCGCCACGCCGGAACAAGCGGCCAAGGCTGGACAGGCGCGGGGCAAGCCTGGGCATTAAGGCCGGTGGTGCGAATCCGGCCATTCTTGGGGATCCAGGCGCCGCCAGCGACCCTCCGGCAGCTCACCCAGCGCGATCGATCCGATCGCCACCCGCTGCAGATCCAGCACCGGATGGCCCAGCAGCTCCGCGGTGCGGCGGATTTGGCGGTTACGGCCCTCATGCATCACCAGCTCAAGCGCACTGGCATCGCGCTGTTGCTCAAGGCGCCGCACGGTTACGGGCTGGCTGGGCTGGCCATCGAGGGGAACGCCGCGGGCCCATTGATCGAGCACCGATTGGCTGGGTTGACCCCGCACCCAGATCCGGTAGGTCTTGCTGTGCTGGAAGCGCGGGTGGGTGAGCTGCAGCGTGAGGGCGCCGTTGTTGCTGAGCAGCAGGGCGCCGCGGCTGTGGAAATCGAGGCGGCCCACCGGATGCAGCCCCTGGCCGCTGGCCAGTTCGGGCGGCAGTAGATCGAGCACGATCGGCCGGCCTTCGGGGTCATGGCAGCTGCACATCACCCCGGCCGGTTTGTTGAGCAGCAGCACCAGCGGCGACTGTGCTTTGGCCAGGGGGCGGCCATCAAGGCAGATGGCATCGCGCTCCGGATCGGCCCGCTCGCCCAACTGCGCCGTGCGCCCATTCACGCTCACCCGGCCGGCGCGCAGCAGGGTTTCGGCATGGCGGCGGGAACCCAGGCCGGATGCGGCGATCAGCTTCTGCAGCCGCTCTTCGGGCATCGCCAGGGCCTTGCTTCCTCGCATTCTGCCCAGGAAAAAGGTGGTAGGTTTGCGAAACACCTGAGTTTCGTAAACCGTTCGCTGCATGCCCTCGCTTCCGGTGATCCGTTCCGAGCGCGATGCCGCTGCCCTCGCCGGCGGTACCGATCTGGTGCGCTCTTATCTGCGGGACATCGGCCGGGTGCCGCTGCTCAGCCATGAGCAGGAGATCACCCTGGGCCGCCAGGTGCAGGAGCTGATGGCGATCGAAGAGCAGCGCGAAGAGCTGCGCCTGCGCGCCGGCGGTGAAGACCCCACCGACGATCAACTGGCTGAAGCTGCAGGAATCACCCCCCAGCAATTGAAGAAGCGCCTGCGCAGCGGCCAGCGCGCCAAGGAGCGGATGGTGGCCGCCAACCTGCGCCTGGTGGTGAGCGTGGCGAAGAAATACACCAAGCGGAACATGGAACTCTTGGACCTGATTCAGGAGGGCACCATCGGCTTGGTGCGGGGTGTGGAAAAGTTCGACCCCACCCGCGGCTACAAGTTCTCCACCTATGCCTATTGGTGGATTCGCCAAGGCATCACCCGCGCGATTGCAGAGAAGAGCCGCACTATCCGCCTGCCGATCCACATCACCGAAACGCTCAACAAGCTCAAGAAGGGCCAGCGGGAGCTGAGCCAGGAGCTGGGCCGCACCCCCACCGTCACCGAGCTGGCGGAGTTCGTGGAACTGCCGGAAGAGGAAGTGAAGGATCTGCTCTGCCGTGCCCGCCAGCCCGTGAGCCTCGAAACCAAGGTGGGCGACGGCGACGACACAGAACTGCTCGATCTGCTGGCCGCCGATGGCACCCAGCCGGAAGAGCTGGTGGATGGCGAGTGCCTGCGCAGCGACATGCGCGATCTGCTGGATCAGCTCCCCGAGCTGCAAGGCCGTGTGCTGAAGATGCGCTACGGCATCGGCTTTGAGGAGCCGATGAGCCTCAGTTCGATCGCTCGCGAATTGGAAATGAGCCGCGACCGGGCCAGGAGCCTCGAGCGCCGGGCCCATGAAGAGATGAGCCGGCTGTCGCAGCAGATGGGCGCCTATCTGGCGGCCTGAGCCTCAGAAGAACTGATCAAAGTTGTCAAAGTCCACGGCGCTGAAGGTGCCGTTCTCCACCTGCAGCATCAGGCGCTCCAGCTGCACCCACAGCGCTCCGGCCGTGGCCAGCGACAGCAGCAGTGCCACCAGCAAGGCTGCACCGGCCGCGAAGCCGAACACCTGCAGGCTGCCACCGATGAACAGGGTGATGCCCAGCACAATGCCGGTGTAGCTGAGGTTGGTTTCGAAACAGCCCAGGGGTAGCAGCGCCAGACGGTCTTGCTTCCAGCCGTTCAGCTTGTCTTGCACCAAACGGGCGAAGGTGAGGCCGCAGAGCACGCCCATCGCCAGACCCACACCCGCCAGCACGTAAGGCGGCTGGAGGTAGGGAGCGAACTCCAGCAGGATCTCCTGGGCATCCAGGTCGCCGTAGTCGCCGCTGGCCAGGTCCTGGGCGGCTTCGCTCAGGTTGATCGGGGCCAGAGACATCGCAGTGCGTTCAGGTGGCGCCGACCCTAAGCGGCCAGGGGATTGAGCCGGGTGAACAGCTGATCGCGCAGGCGACGCACCATGCGCTGGGGAGCGAAGGTGCGGCCCAGCAGTTCCAGCAGACCGCGCAGATCCTCGGTGTTGAGCCGGTCGTCGCGCACCAGGGTGAGCAGCAAGCGTTCGCGGATGCTGCGGCCCTCCTGGCCCAGCAGCAGCTTCAGCCCGGCGCCGGCAACGGGCAGCAGTTCTGCGCCCACGGCGCTTTCATCGTTCTCCACCACCGCTAGCAAGCTCTCCAGCCGCTGCAGCTGCAGGCGTCCTTCGCTGTCAAACAGCACCTCCAGCAACTTCTCGCGCATCTCGGCGGTGTCGCCCGCCAGCAGCCGCTTGGCCACATAGGGATAGGCCACGCGGATGATCCGGAAGCTGGGATCCAGGCGCAGGGCTAGGCCCTCCTGGCTCACCACCGCCCGAATGATCAGGGCGAAACGCGCCGGCACGCGGAAGGGATAGGCGTACATCAGCTCCGAGAAGCGATCAGTGATCGCCTTGAAGTTGAAGGACCCCACGTTGTCGCCCAGGGCCCCGCCCAGCACCTCTTCCAGGGCGGGCACGATCGGGGTGAGATCGGTGTTGGGGTTGAGGAAGCCCAGATCCACGAAATCCTTCGCCAGTGCGGCGAAGTCGCGATTGATCAGGTGCACCACGGCCCCGGTGAGGGTGAGCCGGTCGCTGTCGCTGATCGAATCCATCATTCCGAAGTCCACATAGGCCAGATGGCCCATGGCTCCGGTTTTGCCCGGCAGGGCAAAGAGGTTGCCGGGGTGGGGATCGGCGTGGAAGTAGCCGAACTCCAGCAGTTGCTGCAGGCCTGAGATCACCCCGGTGCGGATCAGCGAGGCTGGATCGAGGTGGTGCGCCTCCAGCTCCTGGCGCTGCTGCAGCTTGGTGCCGTTGATCCAGGTGGTGGTGATCACCCGTTGAGCCGAGAGGCTGCGGTCCACCCGCGGCACGATGACCGCCGGGTTGCTGGCAAACAAGCGACCGAAGCGTTCGGCGTTGTCGGCTTCGCGCCGGTAGTCGATCTCTTCAAACAGCGAGCGGCCGAATTCATCGATGATTTCGCCGAGGCCGAAGCCCAGGTTGAGCGGCAGCAGCGGTGCGGCCACCACCCCCATCAGCCGGATCAGCACCATGTCGCGGCGCAGCTGCTGGGTGAGCCTTGGGCGCTGCACCTTCACGGCCACCCAGGAGCCGCCCACGGGTTTGGCTCGGTACACCTGGCCCAGGCTGGCTGCAGCCACGGGGTGGTCGGGGAATTCCTCAAACAGCTGCTCCACCGGAGCCCCTAGCTCCTCCTCGATCGTTTTCAGAGCGATGGCGTGGGGGAAGGCCGGCAGGTTGTCCTGCAGCTTGGTGAGCTCATCGAGCCAGTCACGCCGCACCAAGTCGGGCCGGGTGGAAAGCGCCTGGCCGAGCTTGATGAAGCAGGGCCCCAGGTTGGTGAGGGTGGTGAAGATGCGCTTGCCCAGCCGCTGCTGCACCTTCGGGTCGCGGCTGCCGCTCTGCACCGCAAGCACCAACGCCAGCCCCAGCAACTGGCTGAGCAGCACCACCAGGCGACTGATCAACAGCCACGGGCGCAGCAGCAGCCAGCGCAGATCAGCCCCCGGGTCATAGCGATGGGCGGGGCTGCTCAACACAGGTGGCGCGTCACACGGTGGGCAAACTCTAAGGAGATCGCCTGAGGGGCCATGGCTCTGCTGGAGCGCCTGCTGGCCGTTCCCCCGCCGGTGCCCCTGCACCTCCCGGCCCACGGCCGCGGCCGCGCCCTGGCCCCCGGGCTGCGCCACCTGCTGCGGCAACCCCCTGGCCGCTGGGATCTACCGGAATTACCGGAGATCGGTGGGCCGCTCGAGGTCGAGGGGGCCGTGGCGGAAGCCCAGGCGGCTGCCGCGCACCTGCTGGGGGCGCAGCGCTGCTGGTTTGGCGTGAATGGCGCGAGCGGCCTGCTGCAGGTGGGCTTGCTGGCTCTGGCGCAGCCCGGTGAGCGAGTGCTGTTGCCTCGTAACCTGCACCGCTCGCTGTTGCATGGCTGCCTGCTGGGCCAGTTGCGCCCGGTGCTGTTCGATCTGCCGTTCGACCCGGCCACGGGGCTGTGGCTGCCTCCCACGCCAGCGAGCTTCGAGAAGCACCTGCGTGAGGCTCTGGCGGCAGGACCGCTGGCCGCGGTGGTGCTGGTGTCGCCCAGCTATCAGGGGCTGGCCGCTGAACTGCCAGCCCTGGTGGCCTCGGCCCATCAACACGGGCTGCCAGTGCTGCTCGATGAAGCCCATGGTGCCCATCTGGGCCTCGATCCCCGCCTGCCGCCATCGGGTTTGGCCAGTGGTGCCGATCTGGTGGTGCAGTCGTTGCAGAAGGCGGCGGGCGGGCTTGCCCAGAGCGCCGTGCTGCTGCAAGGAGCTGGGGTGGATGAGCACCGCAGCCAGGCCATTGAGCGGGCGCTGCTCTGGCTGCAGACCTCCAGCCCCAGTGCCCTGCTGCTTGCTTCGGCAGCGGCCTCGCTCGCCCATCTCCACTGCAACGCCGGCCGCCGTCAGTTGAGCCGAGCCCTCTCGATCGGTGTGGAGTTGCGCGAGCGCTTGGAGCGGATCGGCGTGCCGCTGCTAGCCACATCTGATCCCCTACGCCTGTGCATCCACACCGCCGCCATGGGCATCAATGGCCTGGAGGCCGATGCCTGGCTGATGGAGCGGGGCGTGATCGCGGAGCTGCCGGAGCCCGGCTGCCTCACGGCGTGCCTGGGGCTGGCGCCACCGCGGCGGGTGCTGCGGTTGTTGCCTCGGCGCCTGGATCAGTTGCGGCGAGCACTTGGGGGTGATCCCATGGCTCCGTTTTCAGCGCCCCCCATCCCGCCGTTGGCAGAGCCGGAGCTGCCGCTGGAGCAGGCCTGGCGAGCACCGCAGCTGCGCTTGCCCCTTGCTGAGGCCAGCGGGCGCCTGGCCGCCGAACCGCTCTGCCCTTATCCCCCCGGGATCCCCCTGCTGATTCCAGGGGAGCGCATCGATGCCGATCGTGCGGCGTGGCTGGTGCAGCAACAACAGCTGTGGCCCGGCCAGATCGCTGATACGGTGAGCGTTGTGGCCGATTGAGAGCCGATGGGAGCCCCAGGCGATGGCCCCTTCCAGTGGGACTTCGTGACGCCTGGGCTGCCGGATGCCGCCTTCGCCGATGCACCGGGCTTCAGCCCCACGCCGCTTGAGCTGCGGGTGATGCTGCTAGCCCACCTGCGCCCGCGGCCCGATTCGCTGGTGTGGGATGTGGGGGGCGGCACCGGCGCCCTGGCTTTGGAAATTGCCCGGCTGATGCCCGCCGGGCAGGTGCACACCCTTGAGCGCGACCCCGAGGCGATCGAGCTGCTCAAACGCAACGTCCAACGCTTCGGCGCCGCCAACCTGCATATCCATGCCGGTGATGCTCCCGAGGGGCTCGCCCAGCTGCCGCCCCATCCCGATCGCGTGCTGCTGGAGGTGGGGCGGCCCCTGCGGCAGGTGCTCGATCTGGTGTGGGAGGCCCTGGTGCCGGCGGGGCGGCTGGTGATCAGCACCGCCAGTCTGGAGGGGTTGGTCGATGCCACCGACACCCTCAGCCGCCTCGAGGCCCGGGATCTTCAGGTGGTGCAGGCCACGGTGCATCGCATGCAGCGCCGCGGCAGCCAGGCCAGGCTGGCGGCGGCCGAGCCGCTGTTTCTGATCGCCGCTGAACGCCCTTGATCCCGTCTCCCCGCACGCGCACTTCACCCCAGCGTTTGCTCAGCGGTTACGCCGTTGGGGCGTTTGGGTTTGTGGTGGTGGTGCTGGGTGGCTGGTGGTTCACCCTGGCATTAGGGGTGATGGTGCACCTGGGGCTGCTGGAGTATTTCCGGCTGGCGCGCTTCAAGGGCATCCGCCCCGCCAGCAAAACAACCTTGGTGCTGGTGCAGTTGCTGCTGATCACCACCCAGTGGGCCCATGGCGGCGATGCCCAGGCCCTGGGCTTTTCAGCGGATCTGGCGGCGGCTGTGTTGCCGCTCTCCGGCGCTGCGATCTGCGGCTGGCTGTTGCTCCAGCCCCTCACCGGCAGCATTGCCGACATCGCCTCGTCGATCTTCGCCTTGTTTTATCTGGGCTTTCTGCCCAGCTATTGGATCCGCCTGCGCGATCTCACCGATCCCGCCCTGGCGCCCCGCTTGAGCGCTCTCACCCAGGCCTGGCCCCACCTCAGCTCCGGCATGGTGCTGATGCTGATGGCCTGCTTCCTGATCGTCGCCACCGACATCGGTTCCTATGTGATCGGCCGCCGCTATGGCCGCCAGCCCCTTTCGCCGATCTCACCGGGCAAAACGATCGAGGGCGCCTTGGGGGGCGTGGCTTGTGCCGCGTTGCTGGGCGGAGCCTTCGCCGAAGTGCTCGGCTGGAACTGGGGCTGGGCCGTGGGCGCGCTGCTGGGGGTTGTGGTGGCGCTATTTGCCCTTGTGGGCGATCTCACCGAATCGATGATGAAGCGCGATGCCGGGGTGAAGGATTCCGGTGATCTGCTGCCAGGTCACGGCGGGATCCTCGATCGGATCGATAGCTACCTGTTCACCCCGGCGGTGTTTTTCACCGTGGTCACCCTGCTGCTTCCTCTGATCCGCTGAGTCGGCTCAGGGCGAAACGCGCGCCCGGCCCTGCAGTTGCAGCAGCCCTCCCTCGAGGTTGGCGTTCTCGATGGTGATGTTGGGATCTGCGGGGAGGGCCACGCAGGGGTTGCCGTCTTCGCCGCAGAGCTCCAGATGGCCATCCACGGCACGGGGGATGGTTTCGCAGCGATGCTCCTGGGCTTGCAGCACCAGCCGGTCGCGCTCGATGTTCACGCTCTTCAGCGGGGTGAGCCCCAGCAGCCCATCCACCAGCTGATCGCCCAGCGGCCGCCAGTGCGGCGTGCAGAGGGAGCGGCCCAAGCCACCGGCGGAAAACGCCACGGTGCCCTCGATGTTGAACGGGTGCTCCAGCTGTACTGCCTTGCCCCGCAGCAGATTGCCCACCTGCACGTCGATGGCGTCGCTGCGCAGCTCTACGCGCTCGATCTCCAGCGAGCTGAACACCACACGGCGTGCCACCAGGCTCACGCCGTCCAGCCGGCCGCGAAGCAGGCCCAGGCTGGAGCCATGCAGCTGCAGCTCCAGGCTCTCCACCGCTTCGCACTGCTGGCGAATCCAAAACTGCAGGCCGCTGGCCAGCAGCTGCAGCACGGGGCTGGAGCGTTGGGTTGGGGCGTCGTCAGCCATGCCAGATGCGAGCCACGGTGGTGGGCTGGTCGATGTGGGGCAGATGCCCGCAACACTCCAGCTCGGTAATGCGTTCTCCTAACAGAGCCTGCGCGGCTCGCTTCTGGGGTGCTCGCAGGATGCGGTCGTTTTGGCCCCAGAGCACCTGCAGCGGTTGGGCGGGCAAGGGATCGCCGCAACCCGCGAAGCCTCCGCTGCGGGCGAAGGCCCCCAGTGCTCCAGCCCAGTTGGGGCAGGCCAGGTGCAGCGAGGCGATTTCCAGTTCCGCCGGTCCCACATCCCGATCAGGCATGGCAAAGGCCGAGCGGCAGAGGCCGCGGCGGATGGCGGGTAGCCCCAGGAAACGGGCCCCCAGTTGGTCGAGCAGCGGCGGCACCGGCATCGGTCGCCCGGTAAGGCCCGCCGGTGCCAGCAACAGCAATCGTTCGATCTGGCCTGGGCAGCGGCGCGCCAGCTCCACGGCCACAGAGCCGCCCATCGAAGCGCCGATCAAGCCCACCCGCTCAGCCCCGCTACGGCGGATCACTTGCTGCAACACCTGCTCGAGGTGATCGAGCACGGCCTCAGGCCCGTAGGGGGCATCGAGCGGCCTGGGGCAGAAGCCGAAGCCAAACAGATCCGGGATGAACAGTTGATGGGTTGGCGCCAGCAACGGCGCCAGCCGCCTGAATTCCAGGTGAGAGCTGTCGAAGCCATGCAGCGCCAGCACTGGCGACCCTTCGCCAACCACCGCCACGGGCCATGGCCCACCGGGGAGATCTGGCAATGTCCACCACTGCACCGCGGCCGCCAGGGCGCGTCCATCGGGATCCAGCAGGCGATCACTGGCCCGGGCCAGGAGCTCCTGGCCGGAGGAAGAGGGTGCCGTTGTCATCACAGATCAGGCCTGGCTGGCCTGCAGCTGGGCTTCGCTGCTGGTGGTGGTGCTCACCAAAGCCGCGAGCACATCACTGGGCTGCACCGCAAAGGGCAGGTGGTGCAGATCCGACTCCGGCCGGCAGGCAAAGGCCGCCACCTCCTGCAAAGCGCTGAGGCTGGCCTGCTTGAGGCCGAGCTCTTCGAGGCTCACGGGCACCCCCAGCTCCTGGAAGAAGGGCAGCAGTTGCCGGCGGGCCTGGCCGGCCAGCCGGTTGCCGCCGATTACTTCTTCCAGGCGCAACTGCACCAGGATGCCGAAGCCCACTTTCTCGCCATGGAGATGGCTGTGGCTGGCGTGAAGCTGGGTGAGGCCGTTATGCACGGCATGGGCGGCCACGGTGCGGCAGCGGGCGCCGCCGATGCCTCCGATCAGTCCGGCCGTGCGGCCGGAGGCCTCGGCCACCCGCACCCAGGCTTCACCCCCGGGATTGGCCATGGCGTCCTTGGCCTCCAGCAGCAGTTGATCGCGCAGCACCCGAGCCATCTGCACGGCCTGCTGCACCAGGCCATCACTGCTGGCACCGCTGCTCACGGAGGCTTCGTACCACTTGGCCATGGCATCAGCGATGCCGCTGGCCAGAGTGCGCGGCGGTGCCTGCCGCACCAGGGCGTGGTCGAACACCAGCAGATCCGGGCAGCGATCGAGGGCCACGTCGCCTTCGAAGGCCCCTTCGGCTGAATAGATATTGGCTAGAGCCGTCCAGCCGGCGCAGGTGGCCGCGCTGGTGGGCACGGTGACGCAGGCCAAGCCGTGGCGGTGGGCCAGCAACTTGCCGGCATCGAGCACCTTGCCGCCGCCGGCGGCAACTACGGCATCGCAACCACTGGTGCTCAGGATTTGGCTGATCCGTGCCAGATCGCTCTCGCAGCAGTCGTGCTCGAGTTCGGCGCTGGTCACCGCCAGATCGCGCTGGCTCAGATCGGCGGCCAGCTGCTCACGCAGCGATCGTGTGGCCTCGGAGCGGCCCAGCAGCAGTGGGTGGCGGCTCAAGTTCTGGAGCGCGGGCAGCGCTTCCTGCCAGGCCCCTTCACCCCGCAGAACAACCGCTGGTGCGATTGCGTGTTGCTGCATGGTGATGCCCACGATCAGCCCGATTGCCAAGGATCCACTGTAGAAGTGACGAGGCAGCGGGTTCGCTGTTCCTGCGCTCAGGCATGGCACCCCCACTTCCTTCCGATCCAGGCCTGGCGGCTTTTGGCTCCAGCCTCACGGCCATCACCCTGGCGGAACTGGGCGATAAGACCTTCTTTATGGCCTTGATCCTGGCGGTGCGTCACAGCGCCCGCTTGGTGTTTGTTGGCGCGTTCGCGGCTTTGGCGGCCGTCACCCTGCTGTCGCTTGGGGTTGGCTACGGCCTGCGGGAGTTGTTGCCCCAGAGCCTGGTGCCCTGGATTGCGGCAGTGCTGTTTCTCGGCTTTGGCCTGAAGCTGCTTGTGGATGCCCAGGGGCTTGATGCCGGCGCCGCCAAGGAGGAGGCCGATGAGGCCGAGGAGGCGGTGAATGCTGCCGAACAGGCCCAAAAGCAATCAGGCCCATGGGCGGTGATCTGGGAGGCCTTTGCGTTGGTGTTTGTGGCGGAGTTGGGGGATCGCACCCAGTTCGCCACGATCCTGCTGGCCACAGCCCCGGCCCAGGTGTTCAGTTTTGCGGGCTTGCTGGCCGGCACGCTGGCGGGGCATGCCCTGGTCACCTGGCTGGCGGTGGGGGCTGGCAAGTGGATCGGCGGCCGCGTGAATGAACAGCTGCTCTATCGCCTCAGTGGGGGCTTGTTCGTGGCGTTTGGTCTGGTGTCGCTGGTGCAGGCGCTCGCTTCGGTGGCGGGCCGCTGATTCTTCGGCTTTCCCTCTGCCTGTGGGGCCGGTTTGGCGTCAGATTGAGTGCAGTGGCGTGAGCAGCTGATGGCGAGGCGGGGATGGCGCACGCGACTGGCCGACACCCTCATGCGCTGGGGCGCTGCGCTCAGGCCGCCGCAGCCGCTGCCGCCAGCACCGGCTCGCATCAGCCTGCCGCCTGAACCGCGGCAGCCCGCTCAGATGAGCCAGTTGCCGGGGGTACGTCCACCGCTCTCGATTGAGAAGGCGGTTCGCAATCGCGACCTCACGGTGCTGAAGCGCGAAGCCTGCGACGCCCTGGCGGCCTTGGCTGCCGCCCATGCCCTCGTGACCTCGGCGCGGCTCGGTCAGATCCAGAACCTGCGCACCGATCTGGAGCGGGGCGAGCTGGAAGAACAAGACCTGGCCGATCTCGCTGGCGATTACCAGGCCTGGCAGAACGATCAGGTGCGGTTGTTTGATGCCCTGGCCTTGGTGCTGGGTATGGCGGTTCCCGAAGGGCGCGCCTTTGATCAGATCGATGAGGAGATGGTTGAGGCGGCCGAGGCCCATCTCAATGCCCTGGCGGCTGAATACCAGCGCCGCCTGCTCAGTGATCAGTTCGAAGCCGGCCAGAAGGAGGGCTGAGCAGCGATGGCGCGTTTTCTCACCGTGCTCAAACCCCGCTCAGCCACCACGCCAGCTGCACTGATCGATGCGCTCGAGCCCTTGCTGCAAGGTCTGCAGGCCGAGGTTGATCATCGCACCACCGCCCACTTGAGCGCGCTTCTGCGCGGCGGACAGGAGCAATTGCGCATGCAGCTGTTTGCCGATGTGCAGTCGAAGGCGGATGGCCCTGTGCTGGAGCTGGTGTTGATGAGCCGGGAGCCCATGGGGCAGGGGGCCCAGCAAACCCGGGTGGTGTTTGGCCAGATGTTGCAACTGGCAGCCACCGCACTCCCTGACCTGGAGCTGAGCTTTCGCTCCGATCGCGACGGTGCGCTACCCGCCTGAACATCGGCCCGTATGGTGAGCCTTGATTGTTTGCATTCAGTCAGGGAGTTCTCCGATGGGCATCCGCGTCGGCATTAACGGCTTCGGCCGGATCGGTCGTCTGGCCTTCCGCCGTGCCGTGAGCCTGCCGGATGTGGAGGTCGTGGGCATCAACGACCTGATTGATGTGGAGTACCTCTCCTACATGCTCCGCTACGACTCCACCCATGGGCGTTTCCAGGGTGATGTGCGTGTGGAGAACGGCCAGCTGGTGGTGAACGGCAAGGCGATCCGCATCACCGCTGAGCGCGATCCGGGCAACCTCAACTGGGGTGCTGTGGGTGCCGATTACGTGCTCGAGAGCACCGGCTTCTTCCTTACCGACGAAGCCGCCCGCGCCCACATCAATGCCGGCGCCAAGCGCGTGGTGATGAGTGCTCCTTCCAAAGACGACACCCCCATCTTTGTGATGGGCGTGAACCACAAGAGCTACGCCGGCCAGCAGATCGTTTCGAACGCCAGCTGCACCACCAACTGCCTGGCCCCGATGGCCAAGGTGCTGCACGACAACTTCGGCATCGTGAACGGTCTGATGACCACCGTGCACGCCACCACCGCTACCCAGAAAACCGTGGATGGCCCCTCGGTGAAGGATTGGCGCGGTGGCCGCGGCGCCGGCCAGAACATCATCCCCAGCTCTACTGGTGCCGCCAAGGCTGTGGGCCGCGTGATCCCTGAGCTCAACGGCAAGCTCACCGGCATGGCCTTCCGGGTGCCCACACCCGATGTGTCGGTGGTGGACCTCACCGTGAACCTGGCCAAGCCCGCCACCTATGAGCAAGTGAAGGCGGCGATGAAGGCCGCCTCAGAAGGTGAGCTCGCCGGAATCCTCGGCTACACCGAAGACGATGTGGTCTCCAACGACTTCCTCGGCGAAAGCTGCACCTCCGTGTTCGATGCCGGTGCCGGTATCGCCCTCACCGACACCTTCATGAAGCTCGTGTCCTGGTACGACAACGAGTGGGGCTACAGCTGCAAGTGCATCGACCTGATGCGTCACATGGCCACTGTTGCCTGAAGGCCTGGCTGAAGCATCGGCTGGTTGAGCAGCCACCACCACAGCGGCACGCTCAGTAGTGCCAGCAGGGTGCTCCACAGCACCAACTGCGCGGCCGGGATTGCTTCCCGGCTTTTTTGTTGGCTGGCTTCTGCCAGCAACAGCACTGACATCGCCGTGGGTGCTGCGGCCTGCAGCACCAGGGCATCGCGCAGTGGCGCCGGCCAACCGAGGGCCAGACAGCTCAACAGGGCCGCGCCAGGCAGTGCCAGCAGCTTGATCAGCAGCGCCGGCGCCAGGCCATCGGCCTCAAGCCTCTGGTCCAGTAGCCGCGCGAGCCGCATCCCCACAAGCAGCAACATCAGCCAGAGCACCAGCCGCGCCGGCCACCAGAGCGCTGCTGCCATTGCCGCATGCCATGGCGAAGCCATTAGCGGAACGGCCACCAGCACTGCCCGCACCACGGGGGTGTTCAACACCTGCCTGGGCTGGGCCCGCTGCCCATCGAGCAGCAAGGGGCCGAGACCCCAGGTCACCAGCGTGCCCACGAAGTCGTAGGTGATGCTGAAACTGAGTGCTTCGGGTGGCAGCAGCGCCAAGGCCACGGGCAAGCCGAAGTAGGCCGTGTTGCCCACCACGGCGCCTAGTTGTTGGCTCGGCAGCGGCAGCAAGTTCTGGAGTAGGGGCGCCCTTTGGGTGAGCAGCAAGCCGCAACCCACGAGCATCAAGCTGAACAGGGCTGCTTGAAGGTTGCTTCTGTGCAGGCCTCCTTTGAGCAGCAGACCCACCAGGCTGATCGGAACGCCCCAGCGCAAAAGGGGCGGGGCGAGCTGCTCAGGCAGCTGGGGACGCAAACGCCCCAGCGCTATCCCGCCGAGCAGGCATGGCGCCAGTTCCAGCACGAGAAGCAGCATCGCTTCACCCTGGCAGCAGTTGCCGCTGGCCGCCGCCAGCGCTAACGCTGAAGCAGCAACGGGTGGGCCCATGGACGATCAGCCGATCACCCCCCACGCCGTTCCGGTGTTTGATGCCGAGGGCAACCTCACCTACACCGGCGACGACGGCCGCCGCTACGTGGTGGGGCCGTTGCCGGAGCTCGATGAGGCAAACGTGGATCAGGTGATGCAGCGCTTGCTCGCCGGTCAGACCCTGTTCTCCGATCTGGAGACGCTGGCCAACCAATGGTTGGAGCAGGTGTGTGGTCCGGATCTCAGCCGCGCAGCCGCTCTGGCGCTGCTGCTCTCCAGCCTTGAGATGGTTCTGGATCCCGGTGACGACGACGCTCCTGCCTGAGCGGCGCCCATCAGCCGTGGCTGGGTTCGGCGCTCTGGTAATTTTTGGAGTCGCTCGCGAGCCGCAAGGCCAGCAGCGGGGAACCGAAGACCTCCGAGCAATCGGTGTTGTAGGTTCACTGAGCGGCTGAGACGCCGCTCTGAGCTGAAAACCGGGAACCCCGGTGATGTAGGTTCAACAAGCGGTCGAGAGGCCGCGGATCTGAGAGCCAACCCTGAAAGGGGACACCTGAGAAGGTGAGCCGCGAGGCTGTGGTGATCGGAGCACCTGGACAACTGAAACGTTTAGGAACTGACGCT
>JAHUZV010000011.1 GCA_019264575.1 Vulcanococcus sp.
CCGGCCAGCGCGGTGACGCCTCCGTGCCCGCCCAGAGCACCCGCCCGGGGCGGGCGGGCCCGGGCCCGCCTTCGAGGCCCGCGGCCAGGCGGGCATGGCTGGTCCAGCTGCCGGGGGCGGGAAAGCTGGTGAAGGCGCCGCCGCTCCAGGTTTCGCTGTTCCAGGCCTGCTCCACCAGTTCCAGGGGGTCGCCGGCGGCTGGCCCCCAGTAGGTCACCAGGTCGCGAAGGATCAGGGTTCGCCGCTTGGCTGCCGGCAGAGCCGCCAGGGTTAGGGCCCGTTCGCCGGCCACGAAGCTGGCCAGAACGGCTGGCTGTCCCTCCGGCGGCCCGCTGTCGGCGGTGAGCTCCAGCCAGGGAAGATCGCCGATGCCCAGGCCATTGAGCCCCTGCTCGCGCCAGAAGGGTCGGCTGTAACGGGCCAGGATCTTGGTCATGCCACCCATGGCCGTGCGCTGCAGCAGGGCCTGATGGGCAGGCGGCAGGGGTGGATCGAAGCGGATCGACTGCCGCAGCGGTGGCGGCACGGCCACGATCACCACCTGCGCCTGCAGTGGGCTGAGCCCTTCCGCCCTCACCGTGGCCGCTCTGCTGCTCTGCTCGATCGCCTGCACCGGTGCATTCAGCTGCAGGCAGCCCGGGCTGCTGGCCTCCAGCTCGCGGGCCAGGTGCTGGGCCACCCCACCGGCGCCGCTGCGCACTAGCCAGGCTTCGGGCGTTTCCGCCTGGGGCGCCACGGCCTGGGTCCAGGCCAGGTGGAGGATCGAGCTTTCCCATGGTTCGAAGCCGCCCGAGCCCCCTACCCGGCAGAGCCAGTCGAGCGGAAGCCGGGCCAGGGGCAATGGGCTGTGCTGAGCAGCCCAGGCCGCCACGCTGAGCCGATCGAGCTGTTTGGCGTGTGGCGTGAGCCAGGGCTGCTGCCGGTTGATCTGGGCCACCAGCGCGGCGAAGCGCTGCTGCAGCGCCTGGGTGGCTGCCAGCGCCTCCGGGGCTAGTCCCAGGGCGCCGGGTTCAAAGAACAGCAGGCTCGCTTCAAACCGCTCGGCCAGGGGGGCCTGCACCCGCCGCCCCTGCCAGCAGAACACCCCCTCGCCGGCGTAGTGGCTCGGATAGCGGCTGCAGCCGAGCTCCTCCAGCAGCGCCGCGAAGCGGTGGTGCGTGCTGCCGCCCCATTGGCCGCCCAGATCCACCACGGATCCATCGGCCAGGGTGTGGCTCACCATCCGCCCGCCCACTCGGCCCCGGGCTTCCAGCACCCGCACCCGGAGTCCCTGCTGCTGCAACCGCCGCGCCGCGATCAGGCCTGAGAGGCCGGCACCCACCACCAGCACATCCAGCGCCTCAGCCATGCCGGGAGTGCCCGTGCCACTGCTGCAATGCTGATCAGGCCGGTGGGTGTTGTCGATTCAGGTGCGATGAGTACGCCAACCGTGAACACGCCCATGTTGTTTCTGGTGGTGCTGGGCGGTCGCACCGCCAACAGCCTGATCGAGCTGCACGATGTGCGCTTCGTGGCCGGATCCACGATCGACGACACGATCCCGGAGCTGCGGCACCAGTGGTTCGGGAGGCGTGAGGGCCTGCACCTGGACAGCTACATGGCGGTGCGGGCGATCGATGGCTGGGCGGTGAGACTCGTGCGCGAGGCGCCCGCGCCCAGGCCCGAGCGCCTCTGGTTCGTGAACCTGGGCGCTTACCGCCCCGATTCCCTGGCGGAGCTGCACCAGTTCGGCCTGGTGGTGGCCCGCTCCTCCCAGGCGGCGAAGGCTGCAGCCAAGCGGCAGTGGCTGCAGGGGGCGCTGCAGCAGCACAAGGATGATCTCTGCGCGGTGGACGACTGCCTGGCGATCGAGCAACTGGAGCTGATCGGCGGTGAGCGCTGGCATGTGCAGCTCGATCCCCATCCCGAGGGCTTCAGCCAGCCGCAGCAGCCCGATTGGTTCGGCTACCGCCGGATCGATCGCTCCTGAGCGTTGCGGTTGAGGCCGCCAGCACGGCCCGTCAGGGTGGCGGGTAGGCGGCTCCAGGCCACGGGTTGGCCGCTGGCCACCGCATAGGTGGTCTCCACCAGGGAGTTGTCTTGCCAGTTGATGTCGAGGGTGGTGTAGGTCTGCTGGGGTGGTATCGCTCCTTGGAGGAGGCGTCTGGGGCCGCTGCCCATGGCCCCCAGATGGATCAGGTCGAGCTGGCCGCGGCGGGCCGGGAACCAGGCGTGCTGGTGGCCGCTGATGTAGGCCTGCACGCGGCCCTGCTCCAGCAGGCTCTGCACCGCTGCGGCCTGATCGAGCACCTCACCGGCGCGATCGCGGCCCTGGCTCACGCCCACCAGGGGCAGGTGGCCCACCACCAGCCGTAGCCGTGCCTGGCGCGCTTCCGGGCTGGCCAGCTGCTGGCGGGCCCAGCTCAGCTGGCTGGCGGGGATCCGGCCGGAGCTGGCATCCCACACGAGAAAAAACACGTCGTTCTGCAGGGCGCTGTAGTGGAAGGGGAAATCGCCCACATCCACGAAGCGCAGCCCGAGGGCCTGCCGCCGGGGCGTCCAGAAGCGCCGCACCGCGGCGCGATCCGCGTCGTAGCCGGGGGAGCCGTCGTGATTGCCCACGGCCGGCAGAAAGGGCCGGCCGGCCTGACGCACCGGCAGCAGCACCGTGCGGGCAAAGCCCTCCCACATCGCATCGAGCTGGGCGGCGCTGAGGCCTGGTTTCTGGCCGGCCACCATGTCGCCGGCGCACACCACCAGCGCCGGTTGCAGGGCCAGCAGTTGCTGAAGGCCCTGGCTCACCTGGGGGATGTAGGAGGTGGAGCCGTAGCTGCTGTTGAGGTCGCTGATCAGGCCGATGCGCAGATCGGGGCGGCGGCTCGGGGCGGCGGCGGATGGTGCCTGCTGCAGGCTCAACAAGCTCAGTCCGCCGCCCGCCGCGCCTGCGGCGGTGAGCTGCAGCAGCTGGCGGCGGCTCAGGGGCATGGGGCGCTGGGGGAGCGGGTGCGGTTGACGGGCAGCATGGTGCATTCGCCTGGGCAACGCACCCCATGAAGATCGACGGCAAGGCCTGGCGCACCATCTGGCTCGAGCCCGATGGCCGCTCGATCGGGGTGATCGATCAGATCCAGCTGCCGCATCGCTTCACCACCCGCACGCTGCGCAGCTGCGATGAAGCGGCGGAGGCCATTCGCACGATGGTGGTGCGCGGTGCACCACTGATCGGGGTGACCGGGGCCTACGGCTTGATGTTGGCGCTGCAGGTGGATCCGAGCGATGCGGCGTTGGCCGCGGCGTTTGAGCTGCTCAATGCCACGCGCCCCACGGCGGTGAACCTGCGCTGGGCGCTGGAGCGGGTGCGCGATCGCGTGGCGCCGCTGCCGCCGGATCAGCGGGCTGAGGCGGCGAAGCTGGAGGCCGCGGCGATCGCCGATGAAGACGTGGCCATGTGCGAGGCCATCGGCGACCATGGGCTTGCGATTTTCCAGCAACTGGCCGCAGCGAGGCCGGCCGAGCGACAGGGGCAGCCGTTCAACGTGCTCACCCACTGCAATGCCGGCTGGCTGGCCACGGTGGATTGGGGCACGGCCCTGGCACCGATTTACAAGGCCCATCGCGCCGGGATGGCCATCCATGTGTGGGTGGATGAAACCCGCCCGCGCAATCAGGGCGCTTCGCTCACTGCCTATGAGCTGGGGCGGGAGGGCGTGCCTCACACCGTGATCGTGGACAACGCCGGTGGCCACCTGATGCAGCACGGCCAGGTGGATGCCGTGATCGTGGGCACCGACCGCACCACCCGCCGCGGCGATGTGTGCAACAAGATCGGTACCTACCTCAAGGCCCTCGCCGCCCACGACAACAGCGTGCCCTTCTACGTGGCTCTGCCCGCCTCCACCATCGACTGGTCCATCGACGA
The DNA here is from genome assembly GCA_019264575.1 of Vulcanococcus sp. GTDB lineage: Bacteria > Cyanobacteriota > Cyanobacteriia > PCC-6307 > Cyanobiaceae > Vulcanococcus. Next base: position 3,899 of record JAHUZV010000011.1, read on the forward strand.
CGGCGTGGCCGAGATCCCGATCGAAGCGCGCGATGCCCGGGAGGTGACCCACATCCAGGGGTTCACGGCTGCCGGTGAGCTCGCCGTGGTGCAGCTCACGCCCGATGGCAGCGAAGGCTTCAATCCCGCCTTTGATGTGACCCCGGCCCGCCTGGTGACGGCGCTGATCACCGAACGGGGTGTGGCACCTGCCAGCGAAGACGGTTTGCGCAACCTCTACGCCTGAACGTGAGCACGATGAGCGAACAGGATCTGCGCGAGCAGCTGGTGGCCGTGGCCCGGCGCATGCAGGCCAGCGGCATCAACCAAGGCACCTCCGGCAATCTCTCGGCGCGCATCCCCGGCGGGATGCTGATCACGCCCAGCTCCCTGCCCTATGAGCTGATGCAGCCCGGCGATCTGGTGGCGCTGGATCTGGCGGGTAAGCCCTTGGTGGCTCCCGAGCCGGGGCGCCCGCAGCGGCGGCCCTCATCGGAATGGCGGCTGCACGCCGATGTGTTGGCCAGCCGGCCGGAGGTGCAGGCGGTGCTGCACTGCCATTCGATTCATGCCACGGCGCTGGCGTGCCATGGCCGCGGCATTCCGCCGTTCCACTACATGATCGCGGTGGCTGGTGGGCACGACATCCGTTGCGCGCCCTACGCCACCTTCGGCACCCAGGAGCTTTCCGACGGGGTGGTGGAAGCGCTGCAGGGCCGGCTCGCTTGCCTGATGGCTCAGCACGGCCAGGTGGTGGTGGGCCCCACGCTCGAGCGTGCTTTGGCTCTGGCGGTGGAGGTGGAAACACTGGCCCGCATTTATCTGCAGGCCCGGGCTACCGGCGAACCGCCGCTGCTCAGCGCCGAACAGATGGAGCAGGTGCGCCACCAGTTCCGCACGCTGCTCTACGGCAACTGAGGCCTCCGCCCAATCCAGAGGCCAAAGGCGATCGAGGCTGCGGTGAGCAGCAGCGCCACGGCGTTGAACCGCGGCAGGCCCCAACTCGCCAGCGCGATCGGGGCCAGGGCGGTGATCAAGCCGCCGCCGAGGAAGGGCTCGAACACCAGTTGTTTGAACGAAAAGCTCTCCATGGCTCGGCTGCGGCCGTAGGGGTCGGCCATGCGCAGCAGCAATAGGCCTGTGGCGGTGACGCCGGTGCCCTGGCCGAAATCGGCAATGGCGCGCTCAAACCAGTGATCGCGGAAGAAGCGGCGGCCCAGCAGCAGAAACACCGCCACGTTCCAGGCCAGACCCACCAGCGCTAGCAGCAGAAAGGGCAGCCAGTTCTCCTCCAGCATCGGCAGGTTGAGGCTGGCCATCGCGGCTGTGATCAACACATCCATGGCCAGCGATCCCACGCTGGCCTGCACCACGGGTGAGGCCAGCTCGTCGTGGCGGCGCCACTGCAGTACCAGCTGCACCACCAGGCCGCCCAACATCGCCAGCGGAAACACCGGGATTGCGTTGAGCAGATCCGCTGTGGCACTGCCACCGAGCGCTCCACCCAGGCGGGTGATGCCGTCTTTGAACAGCACGCCCAGGCCCACCGCGCCGCCGGCCAGCGCGAGGTTCACCGTGAGTGCATCGATGGTGATGGAACCATCGCTGCCGGGATCGCTCAGGCCCGCTGCGGCTTCCCGCGCCAGCTTCGCTTCCGCCGACATCGGATCACTGTCTGCCGCTCGCTGCAGCAGCGAGCTTCCTGTGGGCTGGCGCTCACGCGCCCCCAGCCACGCCCGGCTGCGGCCGATCACCACCAGCGCGCTGCCGATCAGCACAGCGCTCACCACCCCAACCGTGGCCATGGCCAGCCCCAGGGCTTCGCCCGAGGCGAGGCCGAGATCCGCAAAGGTGTCGCCCATTCCGGCGGCGGTGCCGTGGCCGCCTTCAAAGCCCACTTCAATCAGGCAGGCCATCAAGGGATTGGTGCCGAACATCGGCTGCAGCACCAGCCACACCAGTAGGACCCCCACCAGGTATTGGCCAAAGCCGAGGGTCATGCCGAAGGCGGTTTGGCCGGCGGCGCGCTGCCACAGCTGCCGCGGGCTGGGCAGGCGCTGACCGAGAAACAAGGTGGCGAACACCAGGGAGATCAGCACCCCTGGGGTCTGGGCCCACACCGTGTACACCTGCTCGGGGAACAGCCGCAGGGGGCCGAAGGGCCCGATCAGCAGGCCGAGCAGCCCGGCCACCAGCGCTTCTGGGATCCCCAGCTGCCGCAGCCAGCGCAGCTTGCGGCGCAGGGTGATCCCCGCCAGCAGCAACAGGCTGAGGCCGGCGAAAGCCACCAGCACATCGAACAGCTTCATGGGTGAGCGGCAGTCGGTTCAGTGTTGCGTCCGGCCTGGGCCAGCAGCAGGCCGCCGCCACCGGCTAGCAGCACCAGCGCGAGGCAGAAGACCGTCCAGGTGGGCAGGCCCCAGCCGGCCACCGCCAGAGGAGCCACCACCGTGACCACCCCACCGGCCAGGAAGGGTTGCAGTAGCAGTTGCTTGAGCGAGAAGGCCGGCAGGGCCTGGCTGTGGTCGTCGGGGTCGGCCATGCGCAGCAGCAGCAGGCCGGAGGCCGCCACGCCGGTGGCTTGCCCAAACTCCAGCACCGCCCGCTCGAACCAATCGGCCGGCAGCAGCCGCGGGGCGAGCAGGAGGGTTACCGCCAGGTTCCAGGTGAGGCCGGCCACCGCCAACACCGTGAGGGGAAGCCAGTCGGCGGCGAGTAGGGCCAGGTTGAGGCAAGCGGTGGCCGAGGTGATCAGCAGATCAGCCGAGAGGGTGCCGATCTCGCTCTGAATCGGCGCGGAGGCCCAGTGGCTGTTGCCGCTGCGCTCCAGCAGCCAGCGCACCAGCAGTGAGCCGATGATCGCCAGCGGGAACACCGGCAGAGAACGCCCCACGGTGGCGACACCGCCGCCGATGGCATCGGTGCCGAGGCGCAGGAGCGCCAGCAGCCCCACACCGATCAGCACGGCGATGCCCACCAGGGCAAGGTTCACGGCCCAGGCTGCCCAGGCTGGATGGGTGGGTGCTGAGCCATCAGTGGCGGAGCCGGCCAGTGGCGCGGCCCCGGGCGCTGAGCCCGGCTGGCTCTGGGCTAGCAGCCAGCCGCGCTGGCGGCCGATCACCACCACTACGCCTCCCACCAGGGTGGAACTGAGCAGCCCTACGGTGGCCATGGCCAGGCCGAGGTCTTGCCCGCCGGGAAAGCCGAGGGCGGCGTAGCTGGGACCCATGGCGGCGGCGGAGCCATGGCCGCCTTCGTAGGCCACCTCAATCAGGCAGGCCATCACCGGACTCACCCCCAGCCAGGGCTGCAGCACCAGCAGCACCGCTAGCCCGCCCACCACGTATTGCCCGAAGGCGAGCACGAGCGCCAGTGACACCTGGCCGCTCACCGGCCGCCACAGCCCCTCAAGCTTCGGCAGCGGTTTGCCGAGCATCAGCGAACCGAACACCAGCGTGAGCAGCACCAGCGGCAGGCCGCCCCACAGCTCCATCACGTGCTCCGGTAGCAGGGGGAGTGGCCCGGCCGGTGCCACCAGCAGGCCGATCAAGCCCGCCACCAAGGCCTCCGGTACGCCCCAGAGGCGCAGATTCAGCCGCCGGCCGATGCGGCGCCCGGTCAGCAGGATCAGGCTGAGCACGCCGGCGGCCAGGGCCAGCCAGGCCAGCCCCAGCAACGCCTCAAGGTTCCAGGGGTTGGGCAGCAGGTCGTTCATCAGCGCCCCTTCACAGCTGGAAGTGGCGGCGGAAGAAGGCTTCGGTGGCCTCCAGCACCTGGATCTGGGTGGCGCCATTGCGGAAGCCATGGCCCTCGTCAGGGAAGAGATGCACCTCCACCGGAATGCCGTTGGCTTTCAGCGCCGCCGCCATCCGCTCGGTTTGCTCCGGCGGCACCACTAGATCCTCAAGACCCTGGAAAAAGATCACCGGACAGCGAATCCGCTCGGCATGTTGCAGCGGCGATCGCGCTTCGTAGGTGGCCTTCGCTACCGGCCAGGGCCCCACGAGGTTGTCGAGGTAGCGGGCTTCAAACCGGTGCGTGTCGGCGGCAAGGGCGCTCAGATCGCCCACGCCATAACGGCTGGCGCCGGCCCGGAAGGTGGTGGTGAAGCAGAGGGCGGCCAGGGTGGTGAACCCGCCGGCGCTGCCGCCTTCGATGGCGATGCGTTCGGCGCTGGCGAGGCCCTGCGCGATCAGGGTGTGGGCGGCGGCGGCGCAGTCGGCCACATCCACCACACCCCACTGACCATCGAGACGTTCGCGGTAAGCGCGGCCGAAACCGGTGGAGCCGCCGTAGTTCACATCCACCACGCCCCAGCCGCGCGAGGTCCAGAACTGGATGCCCAGGCTCAACCCAGTGCGGGCCATGCTCGTGGGGCCGCTGTGGCCCTTCACCAGCAGGGGGGCTTCCGGGTGGCCGCCACCGGCCGGCGGGTAGTACCAAGCCTGGGTGCGCTGGCCGCCATGGCCGCTGAACCAGAGTGGCTCGCCGTGGCTGATGGCCTCGGCAGCCACAGGGCAGGGGGCGGCGGGTTGATGCCGCCACTGGCCGCTGCACAGCTCGAGCTCCAGCAGGCCTGAGGGATCGGTGGGGCTGCTGGCCACGCAGGCGAGCGCGCCGGCTTCAGCGCACAGATCGGCGAGATCGGTGAACGGCGTGGTGATTGCTTGCCAGGTGGCGGTAGCGCCGGGCTGCTCCGGCAGCGCAACCGATCCCAGCTCCCAGGAGCCCTCGCGGCAGCAGAGCGCGACGAGCTGCTTGCCATCCCAAGCCTGGGTGCTCATGCCAAACACCCACTGGGGCATGGCGAACTCCGCCTGCATCGGCAGCAGCGGATGCCACTGGGGTGTGATGGCTGTTGCGGTCGCATCGGCACCGGCCCAGCGCTCCAGGTTCCAGAAGCCGCTGCGGTCGTTGCTCACGATCAAGTCGGCCCCGGCCCAGATGGGCTGGAACACCGAGCAACCCTGCGCATCAGCTGGCGTGGATCCGGCCACAGCCCGCCCGCCGCTGAGGCTGCCGTCGGCTTGGATCTCCGCCAGCCAGAGCTGGCTGCGCTCCCAGGGCATGCAGGGCTGTTGCCACTCCACCCAGGCCAGCTGCCGCCCGCTCGGGCTGAGGGCCGGGTAGCCGCAGAAATCCACCGGGCTGTGCAGGGGTTCGGGTTCACCGCCCAGGAGCGACACCGCTACGAGTTGATCCCGGCCGCCTGCTTCGAGCACCCCGATCCAGCGGTTGCCGGTGGGATCGATCAGCCCACCACCGAGCGCTCCTGGAAAGCGCCCGTCGCTTCCAGGCGCGGTGAGCCGTTGCGGTTGCTGATCGCCCTCGCTGAGGGAGAGCCGCCACAGGCAGCGATCGCCGTCGTGCACGAACACGGCCACGGGCTCGCCGCTGACAAGCCGGCCGATTGCGCAGGCTCCACCACCGTATTCATGCACCCGGCAGCGCAGGTTCCAGGGGCCTGGCGTGAGTTCATGCGGCGCTTGATCGGCGCCGCGGCGAGCCATCAAGGTGGTGCGCCCCTGCTCCTGGGGCCGCTGCTCCAGCCAATAGAGAACTCCGCCCAGCAGCTTCGGTTCCTTGAGGCTTGGGGTCTTGCCCAGCACCAGCTCAGCGGACAGGGGGGCAGCGCTGGTGTGCACCGAGGCCATTCAGGGATGGCTTCTAGAATCGCCTGAACGATCCCGCCAGCGAGGACAAGCTTTGGCCAGCAGCTTCGCCAGATTGGCGCGAACCGCCGAGAACGCCGGCCGGCTGCAGGTGTCGAAAGAGCCGGTGGATAACCCTCCCTACGACATCCACACCCTGGGTGATCAGGTGCTGCGCACCCCGGCTAAGCGCATCGGCAAGGTGGACGACAGCATCCGATCCCTGGCCCGCGACATGTTGGTGAGCATGTACGCCGCCAAGGGCATCGGCCTAGCTGCACCCCAGATCGGGCAGCCGCTGCAGCTGCTGGTGATTGATCTGGAGATCGAAGATCCCAAAGGCCCGCCGCTGATCCTGATCAATCCGGAGATCACCGCCGTGGGCGGCAGCCTCTGCACCTACGAGGAGGGTTGCCTCAGCATCCCTGGCGTGTATCTCGATGTGGTGCGCCCCAGCGTGGTGGATGTGAGCTACCGCGATGAGATGGGCCGGCCGAAGCGGATGAAGGCCGATGGTCTGATGGCGCGCTGCATCCAGCACGAGATGGATCACCTCAACGGGGTGCTGTTCGTTGATCGCGTCACCGATCACGACAAGCTGCGCGAGGGGCTCGGTGAGAAGGGCTTCAATCCGGCCGATGTGCACGCGATCGCCTGAGGCCCTTCCGTCATGCCGATGAAACCCCTGGCCGGAGTGTTCCTGGCCCTGGCCTGCCTGCTCGGAATCGCCGCCACCGGTTCGGTGTTTGAGCTTGCTTATGGCGATCCCGACCTTGGGGTCTCCACCACCCGCCTGATCCTGGGCCTGGCCCTGCCTGGCACGGTGCTGAGCCTGCTCGTGGCGATCCGGATCAACAAGCCGGCCTGAGGGGCTGGCATCACCGCCCGGCACTTCTACGATCGCCTGGCTGCATGCCTGCGTCTGTGATTCATTCGGTTCGCACCCTCGCTGCACTGCTGCCTCTGGCCGGTGCTCTGGCCCTCCTGGCGCCCGAGCCCGCAGCGGCCAAGGCGTTGTTTGAAGCGGTGGAGGTGGATCAGAGCAAGTTCGTGATTGTGGCGGCACCGATCGGCGATGGCAGCCGCGCTCAGCTCAACATTTATGAGCAGCGCACTGATGCCCGGCCTTGCTACGCCGTGCAGGGCAGCAACCCGGCAGTGGTGGATCCCCTGCTCTCCACCTTCGACTTCACCGGCATCTGCAACCGTTTCATCGACGGCAACGGCTACTCGCTGCGGATCGGTGACAGCGATCTGGGCACCGTGTATCGCCTCAGTGTGGTGAAGGAGTCGGGAGACACCTTGCTGATGGCCCTGCCCACCAAGCCTGGTGCCGGCCCCGAGCTGGTGGTGGCCCGCAGCGGTGGCGCAAGCAATGGTTTTCTGCTGCTGGTGCCCGAGCCGGGTTGGAAGCTGATGCGCCGGCAGTTCGGTGGTCGCACCCTGGGTCACGTGTACGTGTATCGCGCCGATTGGCCTGCGGCAGCCGCTGCCACCACCAGCCCGGCTGCCCCTGCAGCGGTGCCCCCCGTGCCTGCTGCCGGCAGCTGAAGGGCTGACGAGGCACTTGCTACCATCGTCAAACTGCACAGATTCTTGATCGGTTTATGACCCAGGTCACCGTCGGCGAAAACGAGGGCATTGAGTCGGCGCTGCGCCGTTTCAAGCGCCAGGTGTCCAAAGCAGGGATCTTCGCCGACCTCAAGCGCCTGCGTCACCACGAAACCCCGGTTGAGAAGTACAAGCGCAAGGCTCAGCAGCGTCGTCGTCGCCGCTGATCGGCTTCAACAACCTTCCCAAGAGGCCCCTGGCGGAAACCGGTGTTTTTACCGGTTTCCGCTTTTTTGTGGGCTGTTGATGATGGGATCACTCCCCGCAGAGGTGTCCCATGAAGCAGCTGATGCAGGTTCTCAATCGCTGGCTTGGCTCGAGCCTTGGCAATGCCTTCGGTAATCCCTTCGAGGAGCGCCAGCACCAGCCGCCACTGGCGGGTGTGCAGCCTTACCGCGATCAGCCGCTGCGGCACTGAGCTGGTCAAAGCTGCGGTAACTGAGGGCCTCGGCAATGGCGGAGGCCCCCACACTGGGCTGATCGCCCAGATCAGCAATCGTGCGCCCCACCCGCAGCACCCGTTCGGCGACGCGGGCGCTGAGGCCCCGTTGATCGATCGCGGCCTGCCATAGATCGAGCGCTTCGGTGCCGATCGATCCGCATTGGCGCAGGTCACGGGCACTGAGCGCACTGTTGCTCACCCCGTCGGGATTGCGCTGGAGCATGCGCTCGCGTGCCGCCTGCACCCGCTGCCGCACCACGGCGCTGGCCTCGCTGGTGCTGTTGCCCCGAAAGCCAGCGCCCAGGGTGCTTCCCTCCAGCCGCCGCATCACCACCTGCAAGTCGATGCGATCGAGCAGGGGGCCTGAGATCCGGCCCCAGTAGCGCTGCTGCTGGGCGCTGCCGCAGCTGCAGGTGCGCTCAGGATCCCCGGCCCAGCCGCAGGCGCAGGGGTTGGTGGCCGCCACAAGATGCACCGCGCAGGGGAAGCGCAGCCGCTGCCGGGCCCGGCTAAACCACAGTTCCCCCTGCTCCAGTGGTTGCCGCAGCTGGTTGAGCACATCGCGGCGGAATTCCGCCAGTTCATCGAGAAACAGCACCCCCCGGTGGGCTAGGGCCAGCTCCCCCGGCCGCAGCTTGGCGCCGCCTCCCACCAGCGCAGCGCTGGAGCAGCTGTGATGCGGGCTGCGGAACGGCCGTTGCTGCAGCAGCTCACCCTGGGGAGGCAGCAATCCCGCTACGGAGTAGAGCTGGGTGAGCTCGAGCCGCTCAGCTCGGTTGAGCTGGGGCAGCAGGCCTGGTAAGCAGCGGGCCAGCATGGTTTTGCCGCTGCCGGGCGGGCCCACCAACAGCAGGTGATGGCTGCCGGCCGCGGCGATCTCGAGCGCTCGCCGGCCATGCAGCTGCCCTTGCACGCCAGAGAGATCAGTGAGCGGATCCAGGGGCGGCGGCAGTGCATCGGTTCCCGGCGTGCGGGTTGGCTGGGTGGTGCGATTCGGGTTCTGCAGCCACTGCAGCGCTTCGCTCAAGCTGCCGGCCACCACCAGCGGCAGCTGCTCCAACAGCTCGGCTTCGCGCTGATTCGCCTGCGGCAGCAGCAGGGCTCGCGCCCCATGGCGCTGCGCTGCCAGGGCGAGCGCCACCGCACCGCGCACCGGCCGCAGTTCACCGCCCAGCCCCAGCTCTCCAGCGCACCAGATCCCCTCCAGCTGGGCCGGATCCAGTTGGCCGCTGGCGGCCAGCACGGCCAGGGCAATGGGAAGGTCGAAGGCGGGGCCCTCCTTTCGTAGATCCGCAGGGGCCAGGTTCACGATCACCCGGGTGAGGGGCATGCGCAGCTGGCTGTTGCGGATGGCGGCCCGCACGCGCTGCCGCGATTCCTGCACGGCCGCATCGGCCAGCCCCACCACCTGCAGCCCAGGCAGCCCGGGTGCAATGTCCACCTCCACAGCTACGGCCCGGGCTTCGAGCCCCACCAGGGCGGCTCCGCTGCATCGTGCCAACATCGGGCTCACGCAAACCTGCAGTGGTGAAGTGCCACCGCTGTTTCATCTGATGGCCGATTCCGCTGCCTCTCCGCCGAACGACACGATCTTCGGCCGCATCCTGCGGGGTGAGATCCCCTGCGATCAGGTGTATGCCGATGAGCAGTGCCTGGCCTTCCGCGATGTGGCGCCCCAGGCACCCGTTCACATCCTGGTGATTCCCCGGGAGCCTGTGGTGAACCTGGCGGAAGCGGGCGATCAGCACGAGCAGCTGCTGGGCCATCTGCTGCTGGTGGCGGCCAAGGTGGCTCGCCAGGAGGGGCTGAGCGGCTTCCGCACCGTGATCAACAGCGGTGAAGAGGCCGGCCAGACCGTGTTCCACCTGCACGTGCATGTGATCGGTGGCCGTCCGCTGGCCTGGCCGCCGGGCTGAGGCACAGCCGGCGAGAATGGGCTGACCTGAACGCCGTCATGAACCCCCTGCAGGCCTTCCGCAGTCAGCTCGGCAAGCTGCGGCGCCTCGCCCAGCCCTACTTCCTGCCGGTGGAAGACACCAGTGGCTGGCAGTTCCTGCTGCTGATCGTGGCCCTGCTCACCGTGGTGGTGGGCAGCACCCTGCTGTTGCTCACGGGTGTGGTGGCGGCTAGCGGTGCCTTGATTCCGGAGTTGCAGGCGCGTTTTCTGCCGGGCGTGCCGCAACAGGTGAGTGCCATCTGGTCCAGCCCCGCCGGGCCGGTGGTGATGGTGCTGTTCGTGGCGGGCCTGATTGCGTTTGGAGCGCTGCGCAGCAAGCTGCGCCAAGGGCGTTGGCTGCCCTGGTTGTTGATGGGCGTGATCACGCTGCTGATCCTGGTGATCAACGGCATCAACGTGGGCATCAGCTACATCGCCCGCAACGTTGATAACACTCTGGTGGCCTACAAGGCCGATGAGTTTTGGCAGGTGGTGGCGATCTATGCCTTCTGCCTGGTGCTGGCGCTGCCGATTCGTGCCCTACAGAGTTATCTGATCCCCAAGCTGGGCCTGCTCTGGCGTGAGTGGTTGAGTGGCCGTCTGCTGAGCCGCTACCTCAAGAATCGCGCTTACTACGTTCTCAACCCCAACGACGAAACCGCCGAGGAGATCGATAACCCCGACCAGCGGATCTCCCAGGACACAGCCAGCTTCACCGGCACCAGCTTGAGCGTGACGGTGGAGATCGTTTCGGCGCTCCTCACCTTCATCAGCTTCATCGTGGTGCTCTGGACGATCAGCACCACGCTCGCCCTGTGGCTGCTGGTGTATTCGGTGGGTGGTACGGCCGTGATCGTGTTCGCCAGCCGCAAGCTGGTGGCACTGAACTATGACCAGCTGCGCCTCGAGGCCGACTTTCGCTACGGCCTGGTGCACATCCGCGACAACGCTGAGTCGATCGCCTTCTATCGCGGTGAGCAGCAGGAATCGCGCGAGGCGGTGCGCCGCCTGGATGGAGCGATCCGCAACTACGACAAGTTGATCGTGTGGGAAGCGCTGATCAGCGTGATTCAGCGCTCCTACGATTACTTCTCGCGCTTCCTGCCCTGGCTGGTGATCGCACCGATCTATTTCGCCAAAGAGGTGGATTTCGGTGTGTTTGGACAGGCCAGCATTGCCTTCTCCCAGGTGTTGTTCTCGGTGAGCTACATCGTGAACAACATCGACCGCCTGGCGGCTTTCTCCGCCTCGATCAGTCGCTTGGAGGGCTTCCAGGGCAAGGTGGAAGCGATCAACCGCTCCGAGGCCCAGCGTGAACTGCTGGCGGATGAGTCGTCGCGCGACGCCCAGTCGCTGCTAGTGCGCCATGTGGATCTGGTGCCCCCAGGCAGCGATCGCCGCTTGATCCACGACCTCAGCCTGGAGGTGGCCCCCAGCCAGCGGGTGCTGGTGGTGGGCCCGAGCGGCTGCGGTAAAACCTCCTTCCTGCGCTTGGTGAGCGGGCTTTGGCCCCCCAGTGCCGGTGAGGTGGAGCGCCCGCCCCTCTCGGAGCTGCTGTTCATCCCGCAGAAGCCCTACATGATTCTGGGCAGCCTGCGCGAACAGCTCTGTTATCCCCAGGATCCGCAGCGCTTCAGCGATGAGCACCTGCGCAGCGTGCTCGAGGAGGTGCGCCTTGGCGCCCTGGTGCAGCGCTACCCCGACTTCGACATCAAGCAGGACTGGCCGCGGCTGCTCTCACTGGGTGAGCAGCAGCGCCTGGCCTTTGCCCGCTTGCTGCTCAACTCACCGCGGTTTGTGGTGCTCGATGAGGCCACCAGCGCCCTCGATGTGAGCACCGAGCAGCATCTCTATGAGCTGCTGGCCCAGCGCGAGATGGCGTTTGTGAGCGTGGGCCACCGCCCCACCCTCAAGAGCTTCCACAACCTGGTGCTTGAGCTCGACGGCCAAGGCGGCTGGAAGCTGATGCCCGCCGCCAGCTATACCTTCAACTCCGGCGTCTGATTTCGCGATGACCAGTACCCCCGAACCGCCCGCCACCAGCGCCACCACCAACGACGTTCCCGCCTTTGGCTGGAGCGGCTATGCCGAGCGGGTGAATGGCCGTTTCGCGATGGTGGGGTTTGCGGCAGTGCTGCTGGTGGAGGCGATCAGCGGCGAGACGTTCCTGCGCTGGGCCGGTTTCGTGGGCTGATCGCCCCGCTCCGCTTAGGGCAACTCCAGTAGATCCACCTGCCAGAGGCCTGCGCGGCTCACCTCCACCGCCAGCACCCGGCCGTCGGCGCTGAGGCTCACCCGTTGCGGCACCCCAGCTGGCTCGATCGGCACCGTTTGGGAGGCCTGCAGCGAACGGCGGTGGATCACCAGCTCGCTGCGATCATCCCGCTGCCGCACAAGGGCGAGGCGCTCGCCCTGTTGATCCACCGCCACGCTGATCGGCAGGCTGTCGGGCCGGTTGAGACCTGGCAGGGGAACAGGGGCATTGCGGCGTCGATCAATCAGTTGCACCTGCGCCCGGCTACCCGCACGGCTGCTGATCAGCGCTAGCCAGTCGCTGTTGAGGGATGGGCTCTGGCTGTCGCCCAGGCCGCTCAGGGGCTGGTTCAGCTGCTGAATCGGGCGCAGTCCCCCCTGGCAGCCCGCCAGCAACAGTGCGAGTGCACCAACCCAGAGGCCTGCGCTGATGCAGGTTCGTTTGCTCATGGCTGCAATGGGGTGCCGCCGCCGCTTTCGCGCAGGCCAGGGGCACGATCGGGCTCGAGCATGCCCGCGAGGCTGAACACCTGCAGCCGCCGACTGCCGCCATTGATCAGTTCCAGGGCGATGCTTTGCCCGTCGGGCGCCAGGCTCAATTGCTGCGGCTCCTGTGCCGCGGGCAAGAACAACGGGTGCTGTTGGCCGGTGGCGCGATCTTCAATCACCGCTTGGCGCCGGCCACCCTGCTGCACCAACAGGGCCAGATATCGGCCATTCCAGCTCAGTGATGGTGAGCTGTGGGGCTGACGATTGCGCAACTGCCGCAAGGGCAGCACGCGGCCTGAGCGGCGCTCCTGAAGGATCACGGTGGTGCGTCCACCCCGATCCACCAGGCTGGCCAGCAGGCGTCCGTCGCCGCTGAGGGCAGGCTGCTGCCGCGATTCAGCTCCCAAGCCTGTGGGTGCGGCAGGTTGGCGGTTGAACGGTGAGAGGCTGCAGCCGCTCAAGCCCATTGCAAGCGCTGCGGCCGCCGCCAGCCGCAGCCAAGGATCAGTCGTCGAAGCGGGAGCTGTTGTCGCGCGGAGCGGGGCTGCTGGGGCCGTTGTTGCGGCTGGAGGGAGGAACAGGGCGGAATTCGGCATCGCTCACGCCGGCATCGCTGGCGGTGCTGGAAGCGGCGGGGGCAGGGCTGCCGCTGGGGGCCCGATACGGCGTTCCTTGGGGCTTGTCCATCGGACGCTCGCTCGGGCCGGGGCCGGGGCGGCGGCTGGAACGTGGCATCGGCTCGGTGGCGGGGGCAGGCCGGGTGCCGCGGCGGGTTTCGTCGCGGTCTTGGCGGCGTGCACCGAAGTCGCGTGCGGAGGTGTCAGCCGGGGCGCTGCCAGCGCGGTAGCGGCGCTCGCTGCGGTTGTCGCGATCCCATTCATCGCGGGAGGCCGCGCGCTCGGGAATGGCCGCACGGGCGGGTGCTCGGCGGGGGCGGTACAAATCATCTTCATCGCGCTCGCTGTAGCCCTCGTCGCGGGAGCGGATGCGCCGGCGGAGCGGCTGCGGTTCATCGAAACGATCCACATCGTCTCGAAAATCACGGCCGCCACCCATGCGGGGTTTGGGCTGCGGTTCGTCGTCGTCGAAGAAGGAGGAACGCCGGGCCTGCTCGGTGGTCACCCCACGCAGGCGCACGCTTTCGTAAGCGAAGAACACCGTGGTGCCGGCCAGCAGAAATTGGCCGAACTGCAGGATCGGATCGAGGCGCCAGCCCTGAAAAAACAAAATGCCGCCGCAGAGCAAGCCCACGGCGGCGAAAAACACGTCGTAATCGCGGGCCAGGGCAGGCTTAAAACTCCTCATGAAATAGAGGAGTGCGCCACCAACAGCCAGCACGATGCCAACAATGCTGGCCCAATTCAGGCTGGCGTTGACCACGGATCGCAGCTCTCGTTCAAGCCACTGTAGGCCGGGAGTCGAGAGCCGCTGAGCCGATTACCAGGCCCTGGAGCTCAGAGCGAGGGGATCAGAGCTTGCGATCGACGCGATCGTTCTGGCTGATCAGGATCACGGCGATGGTGATGGGGATGACCACGATCACCGCACCCCACACGAGGCTGCTCAGGAAGTTGGCGAGGGAGGGGGTCATGGCTGTCACGAATCCGCTCGGGATCCTAGGCAGCGATGGCTGCTTCCTACGATCCGTTCACTGCTGCTTAGAGCTTTGTGACGGGGAGCCTTGCCATGGCGGGAGTGGAGCAGGCGGCGGGATCTGGGGCTGACACCCTGGCGCTTCTGCGGCAGGTGCTGCCCCCTGTGCATCTGGTGCTGGGCCTGCTGCTCTCAGCCTGGACACTGCTCTTCCTGTTTCGGATCGTGCTCACCTGGTATCCCCAGGTGGATCTCAGCCAGGGAATCTGGCGCGTGGTGGCCATCCCCACTGAGCCTCTGCTCGCCGCCACCCGCAAGCTGATTGCCCCGATCGGTGGGGTGGATGTCACACCGGTGATCTGGTTGGGGTTGATCAGCCTTGTGCGCGAGCTGCTGGTGGGCCAGCAGGGCCTGATCACGCAGGTGATGATCCGCGCCAGCGTGCTGCCGGCTTAGGGCGGAGGGAGCATTTCCTGCTCCACAAATTTGGTGTGCACGTCGCCGGCCTGGAATTCCGGGCGATCGAGCAGCTGCAGGTGGAAGTCGATCGTGGTGGGGATGCCAGTCACAGCGCATTCCGAGAGGGCCCGGCGCAGCCGCCTCAGGGCGTGGTTGCGGTCGGTGCCCCACACGATCAGCTTGCCGATCAGGGAGTCGTAGAAGGGCGGGATCTCGTAGCCGGTGTACACGTGGCTGTCGAAGCGCACGCCGGGGCCGCCGGGTGGTAGCCAGCCGGTGATCTTGCCGGGGGCGGGGCGGAAGTTCTGGCGCGGGTCTTCGGCATTGATGCGCACCTCGATCGCGTGGCCGGTGAGTTTGATCTCGTCTTGGCGCAGTGAGATCGGCTCGCCGCCGGCGATCCGCAGCTGCTCCGCGATCAGGTCGACTCCCGTCACCATTTCGGTCACGGGGTGCTCCACCTGAATGCGGGTGTTCATCTCCATGAAATAGAAGCTGCCGTTGCGATCCACCAGGAACTCCACGGTGCCGGCGCCCTCGTAGCCGATGGTGCGCGCCGCCGCGACAGCTGCATCACCCATTTGCTTTCGCAGGTCGGCGTTGATCGCCACGCTGGGGGCTTCCTCCAGCAGCTTCTGGTGGCGGCGCTGGATTGAGCAGTCGCGCTCGCCCACGTGCACCACGTTGCCGTGGCGATCGGCCAGCACCTGCACCTCCACGTGCCGGGGCCGGTCGATGAATTTCTCCATGTAGAGGCCGGGATTGCCGAAGGCGGCTTCCGCTTCGCCCTGGGCAGCCTTGAACAGGTTCTCAAGCTGATCGGCACTCGGCACCAGGCGCATGCCACGGCCGCCGCCGCCGGCGGTGGCCTTGATCATCACCGGGTAGCCCATGGACTCGGCCAGGCTGCGGGCCTCCTCCACGTTCTCCAGCAGGCCTTCGCTGCCCGGGATGGTGGGCACGCCAACGCTCTGCATCGTGGCTTTGGCCGTCGACTTATCCCCCATCGAACGGATCGATTCGGGTGAGGGGCCCACGAAGGTGATGCCGTGGGCGGCGCAGATCTCGGCGAATTTGTCGTTCTCGGCCAGGAAGCCGTAGCCCGGGTGGATGGCATCGGCGCCGCGGGAGGTGGCGGCCGCCAGGATGTTCGGAATATTGAGGTAGCTCTTGCTGCTAGGTGCATCGCCGATGCACACCGCCTCATCGGCGAGCTGAACATGCAGAGCGTTGCGATCCACCGTGCTGTACACAGCCACGGTGGGGATGCCGAGTTCGCGGCAGGTGCGCAAGATGCGCAGAGCGATTTCGCCACGGTTGGCGATCAGCAGTTTGCCGATGGGCATCCAGTGGCAGGCCGGCAGATCCGGCAGCGCAGGCCGCCTGGGACTGTATCAGTGCTCACCAGGGCAGATCACGCCAGGCTGATGGGTATAGTTCCGGGGCGGCGCCGAGGCGTCGTCAGCCCTCACGCCTGTTGCTGAGGTCTTTTCAGACCCACGCGCAGACGTCCAACCCCCCGATTCAGTCAGCCCTTCGCTGCCGAATCAACAACCACGCGGATGTGGTGGAATTGGTAGACACGCACGTTTGAGGGGCGTGTGACTTCGGTCTTGCGAGTTCAAGTCTCGCCATCCGCACTGATCAAGTTCTCCAGCAGGTCATCCGTGTGACCCAGCCCGGCGGCTTCCCTCCTCCCGCCAGGGCAGTGCGAACCAGCCCAGCTGAGGCTGCCATCGTGCTCGTGTGCAATGGGCCGGGCGAGCTCAGCACCTGGGTGCGTCCGCTGGCGCAGCGGCTGCACCGCGAACTGGCCATGCGGCCCCTGGATCCGCAGGCTCCGATCAGCCTGCAGCTGGTGCTGGTGCCCTGCCCCAATGCCACTGGCATCGAGCATCACGTGGCCGAGGGGATGGGTCTGTTTGATCGGATCCTTCCGGCAGCACGGTTTTGGTGGCTGCTGCTGCGTCCGCGCCGCGGCGGCCCCTGGCCAGCCCGTGGGGTGGTGGTGTTTCTCGGTGGCGACCAGTTCTGGACGGTGCTGCTCTCGGCGCGCCTCCGCTATCGCCACATCACCTACGCCGAATGGGTGGCGCGCTGGCCCCGCTGGAACGATCGGATCGCGGCCATGGGCCCTGCAGCAGCGGATCGGCTGGCGCCCCGCTGGCAACCCCGCTGCCAGGTGGTGGGCGATCTGATGGCGGATCTCTCGGAATCAGCCCGCAGTGATCAGCCGCTGCCACAGGGGGAGTGGGTGGCCTTGATGCCGGGCTCCAAGCGGGCCAAATTGCAGGTGGGCATGCCGTTTCTGCTCGAAACGGCCGATCGCCTGGCCCGCTTGCACCCCGGCTGCCGATTCCTCTTGCCCGTGGCACCCACCACCAGCGTGCGGGAGCTCCTGGCCTACGCCGGCCCTGCCAATGCGATTGCGGCTGCCTACGCCGCCGGCGAGCCCGGGCTGCTGCAGGGCCCCGAGGGCGCCGAGCTCCGCACGCCGGCAGGAACGCGGATTCGTTTGGTGGAGCAGCAGCCGGCCCATGGCGTGCTCAGCCAGTGCCGGTTGGCCCTCACCACCGTGGGCGCCAACACGGCGGAGCTGGGAGCGCTGGGGGTGCCGATGATCGTGCTGGTGCCCACCCAGCATCTGCATGTGATGCAGGCCTGGGATGGCGGCCTCGGGATCCTGGCCCGCCTGCCGATCTTGCGTTGGTTGCTGGGGGCGGCCCTCACCGCCTGGCGGATGCGCCATCACGGTTTTCTGGCTTGGCCCAACATCTCGGCGGGCCGGGCCGTGGTGCCCGAGCGGGTGGGGGCGATCACCCCGGCCCAGATCGCTGAGGAAGCAGCGGGCTGGCTCGAGCAGCCTGAACGGCTGGCGGGCATGCGCGATGACCTGCGCAGCCTGCGTGGTCAGCCAGGTGCGGTGGCGGCGCTGGCCGGCATGGTGCGAGAGCTGCTGGCGGGAACTCCCTAGCTTGTGGGCCTGCCCATCACGCTTTGCATGGCTTCCGCTTCCCCCGCTGATCACGAGCAGTGGCGCGACCAGCTCACCCCGGAGCAGTTCCAGGTGGCTCGCCTGGGGGGCACCGAGCGCGCCTTCACCGGCGTCTACTGGGACAACAAGGCCAAGGGGATGTACCGCTGCGTGTGCTGCGGCAGTGAGCTGTTCAGCTCCGACACCAAATACGACTCCGGCAGCGGCTGGCCCAGCTTCTGGGAGGGGGTGAATCCCGCGGCGATCACCACCGTGGAAGACCGCAGCCACGGCATGGTGCGCACCGAAATCAAGTGCGCCAAGTGCGATGCCCACCTCGGGCATGTGTTCAACGATGGCCCCAACCCCACAGGGCTGCGCTACTGCGTGAATTCGGCCTCGCTCCAGTTCGAGCCAGGCCAGGGTTGATCGCTGAGCCGGCCGCGTCTACCAGCGGTCGGCATCGCGCCGATCGAACGGCTCAACCGGCTCAACATCAAGCGGTCCCTCGTCGCGCACATAGCGCCGGCGGGGGGCTTCTTCTTGGTAGCCGCGCCTCGGTTGCGGATCGAGCGGCTCCTCATCGAGATAACGGCGCTGACGCAGCGGCTCGCGCTCGCGGCGCTGCTCCACTTCCACGTAGTCGTAATCCTCTTCCGGCTCAAAGCGGCGGTTGGTGGCGGGCTCGATGCGGCGCTGCTGCTCCTGCACCGAAGGTTGACCAGCGGCCAGCTGGTTCTCTACCGGCACCATGTTGAGCCTGTAGCGCTCGCGCTCTTCCTGCTCCCAGCTCGGACCACCCACGCCCAGCTTCTCCAGCAGGCCGGTGCCCAGCTGCTTGAGCTTCTCTTCGGCGCCCTCGTACACGATGATCCGATCGGGGCCGCTGCTCACGATCTCCTCCACCGTGAGTTCCCAGGTGCTCAGCACGCCTTCGCCGAGTAGGGGAATCCCCAGGGCACCCAGCACCAGGGTGGTGAGTTCGCCGGTTTCGATGTCGAAACTGAAGCCGAGCACCTTGCCCAGCTGCTCGCCCGCTTCGGTGATCACCTGGCAGTTGATCACCTTGGAATAGCGATCGGGATTGAAGCCTTCCGCCAAGGAGTCGGCGGAATCCACAAGGATCACATCGCCCACCTGGCGGATGCTCTGCAGCGGCATCCAGCGGGGGAGGCCCGGCAGGAAGCGCGTGAGGGGGTTATCGCGCAAACCCAGCGCCACCACTTCCCTGCGGTCGATATCCACCACCACATCGCCCACCACACCCAGGCGCCGGCCGGAGTCGCGGGTGATCACCTGCGTGCCCATCAGCTCCGAACGCAGCCAGAGGCGATCACTGGGTGTGGCGGTCGGATCGCTGCCGGGAGGTGTGCTTGTCATGGGCGCATTGTGGCCGAGCGGGAAGGGGCTGCCCTCAGGCGGCTGGTGGTAATCCCACCACCTGGGTGTGGGCGCCGCGGGCCTGGGTCACACCGATGGTGCGGGTCGCAGCGCCGATCATCGGGCGGCGGTGGCTCACCACCAGGAACTGAGCGGCTTCTGCCTGTTGGGCGATCAGGGCTGCCAGGCGCTCCACATTCACGCCATCGAGGAAGCTGTCCACCTCATCGAGGGCATAGAAGGGCGAGGGGCGGAAGCGCTGCAGCGCAAATAGGAAGCTCAGGGCCGTGAGCGATTTCTCGCCGCCGCTCATCGACGCCAAGCGCCGCACCGCCTTGCCCTTGGGATGGGCCACCAGGCTCAGGCCGCCATCGAGCGGCGACTCGGGGTTTTCCAGCTGCAGGTGCCCTTCGCCATCGGAGAGGCCGGCAAAGATCTCGCGGAAGTGACCGTCCACGGCTTTGAACGCCTCCATGAAGGCCTCTTGCCGCAGGGTGGCCACGGTTTCGATGCGCAGCAGCAGCTCCTCGCGCTCCTTGCACAGCACATCCAGCCGCTCCTGCAGATCGGCAAGGCGGGTTTCCAGCTCCTCAAGCTCCTGCAGGGCGAGCATGTTCACCGGCTCGAGCGCTTCCATCCGCGCCTGCAGGCTTTTGAGCTCCGCCTGCAAGGCTTCCAGGCCGTTCTCGCGGACGTCCTCCGGGATCTCGGGAAGGGGATCGGGCAGCTCGCGCTGCAGCTGCTCGAGCCGCAGGGCGCTGCTGCGCTCCTGCTCGGCCAGGGCCGTGAGCTCTTCTGCCAGGCGCTGCAGCTCCCATTCCTTCTGTTGCAGGGCCTGGCGCTGGCGCGAGAGCAGGGCTTCGGCTTCATCACGGGCGCGGCGCCGCGCCCCGAAGCGCTCCTGCAGCTCCTGTTGCCGTGCCTCGAGCTCAGCGCGCTTGCTCTGATCAGCCTGCTGCTGCTCCTTCCAGGCCGCTCGCTCCGCCACCAGAGCGTTCACCGCTTGCACCAACCGCTGCTCCTCACCGCCCAGGGCCTGCAGCTGGCTGGCCACCCGTTCGGCTGCGAGCCCGCGCTCGCGCCGGGCGGCCAGCAGGCCATCGCGCTGGGCGCGCGCAGCGGTGAGGGCGGCATCGGCAGCTTCGAGTTCCTGCTGCAGCCCTTGCCAGCGCTCGCTGTCGCCGCTGGCTTGGGCGCTTGCTTCCTGGGCTTCGAGCTCCTGGAGGCTCTGCTGCAACGGTGCCAGTTCAGCGGCGAGGGTTTGCAGCCGTTGCTGGCCGCTGCTCAGATCCGCCTCGATCTGGCTGATGCGCTGCAGCTGTTGCTCGCGCCGCTGTTGCAGCGGGCCATGGGAGCGTTGGGCGGCGCCGCGTTCGGCCTCCAAGGCTGCCTGGCGTTGTTCGAGGCGGCTCAGCCGGGGGCGCAGCTCCTCCAGTTGGCGGCCCAGCTCGGATTCTTTGCGGCGGCTGGCCGCCAGGGTTTCGCCCAGCTCCAGCAGACGGCGGCGCAGGGGCTCGGCTTCATCGGCATCACTGGCGGCGCCGAAGCTCAGCTGGTTGCCCCGCTGCTGGAAGCTGCCGCCGGTCATGGCGCCGCTCTTCTCGAGCAGTTCGCCATCGAGGGTCACGGCGCGGCAGCGGCCCAGCTCGCGGCGGGCGCTGGCCAGATCGCGAAACACCAGCGTGTCGCCGAACACGTAGCGGAACACTTCGCCGTACACCGGTTCAAAGCGCACCAGCTCCACGGCGCGGCCCACCAATCCCTCGCCGCCGCTGGTGCCAGGCCCTGGGCCGCTGCCGCGTTGGAAGGCGGCGCTGTTGCCGCTGCTGCCACTCCCCCCGCGGATTTTGTTGAGTGGCAGGAAGGTGAGGCGGCCGGCGCGGCGGCTCTTGAGCAGGTCGATGGCCCGGGCGGCGATGCGGTCGTCGTCGACCACCACCTGGCCCAGGCGGGCGCCGGCGGCCACCTCAAGGGCGAGGCGGTGCCGTTCCTCCACCTCACCCAGCTGGGCCACCGGGCCGTGGATGCCATCAAGACCCGCTTCCAGCAGCAGGCGCAGGGCGCCGGTGCCGCGGCTTTCCTGCAGGGTTTCGCGGCGGGATTCCAAGCGTGCGATCTCGCGCTCGAGGCTCACCTGCTCCTGCTCGAGCCGTTGGCGGGTGCGCTGCTGGAGGGCCAGGGCCTCCGCTACCTCTTGCGCCTGTGTTTGTTGGCTCTGCAGATCGTTGAGCAGCTGCTGCCACTCGGCCTCCAGCTGATCGAGGGCGCTGGCCACGCCCTCGCTGCTGGCGGCGTCATCGGCTTGCTGCTGCTTCAGCTCTGTGAGCCGCTCCTGCTCCTGTTGGAGCCGCGCCGCCAGTTGCTGCTGCTCGGCCTGCAGCGGTGAGAGCCGCGCCTGCAGCTCCTGGCGCCGCTGGCTGCGTTGCTTTTGCTCCTCCATCCAGCTGCCGCTGCGTCCGGCTACCTCGCCGAGGCGGCGGCGCGAGAGCTCCACAGCGGCTTCGGCGCTGCGGCAGCTGGTTTCGGCCTGCTCCAGGGCCGCGTCATCGTCTGGGGCGGCCAGCTGGCTCTGCTGCTGGCGCAGGTCGCCCTGCTGCCGGGCGAGCTCCTGGCGCTGGCGCTGCAGCTCTTCGGCGCTGTGTTGATGTTTCTCCGCCTGGCGAGCCAGCTCGCGGCCGCTGGCCTCCAGGCCGGCTAGCTCCGATTGCACGGCCAAAAGGCTGTCTTCACCGAGGGCCTTCACCTCGGCTTGCAGGGCTTCGAGGGCCTTGGCCGATTGCTCGAGGCTGGTTTTGGCTTCGGCGATGGCCTGGCGATCGCTCTGCTGCTGTTGCCCGAGCGCCGCCTGGCGGCTCTGCAGTTGCCGTTGCTCCTGCTGCGCCTGCTCAAAGCCGAGCACCTGCTCCTGCAGCCGGCCGCGCTGGAAGCGCTCGCGCAGATCCTGATACGTGCGGGCCTTGGCGCAGTCGCGCTCCAGCTTTTGGCGCGACACCAGCAGTTCCTGCTGCACGATCGCGCAGCGTTCTTCGCGCTCCTGCACTTCCGTGAGCTTGCTGCGGGTCTGCTCGATGCGCGAATCGAACAGGGCCACGCCGGCCAATTCATCGATGATGCCGCGCCGTTCCTTGGCGCTCATCGACACGATGCGGGTCACATCCCCCTGCATCACCACGTTGCTGCCCTCGGGATCCACCCGCAGGCGGCGCAACTGCGTTTGCAGCTGCTGCAGGTTGCAGGCCACGCCATCGGCGCTGTAGCTGCTGGCGTAGGTGCCGCCGGGGGCGATGCGCAGCCGGCGGGTCACCGACCATTCCTGTTGCCCCGGCTTGATCCAGGGCCCCTCCTCCGGTGGCTCCAGCCCTGCTTCAGCTTCGTCGGGCTGCCAGTCGCGCAGGTCGAAGCGCACCGTCACCACGGTTTCAGCCGCCTTGCCCTGTTTGAGCATGGAGCTGTTCACCAGATCCGGCAGGCGTTCGGCCCGCATGCCGCGGCTGCTGGCCAGGCCCAGGCAGAACAGCACGCCGTCAAGGATGTTGCTCTTGCCGCTGCCGTTGGGGCCGGTTACCACCGTGAAGCCCTGCTCGAGGGGGATGGTCATCGACCCCCCGAACGACTTGAAGTGCGTGAGCTCTACCTGATTGATGTGAACCAACAGGCCCGAGCGCCGAGCAGCTGCAAAGTAGCGGAGCCCCTGACGTTTTCAAGCCGCCGTCGATAGTTTGGGCGCAGCAGTGCAGCCAACCGGGCTTGTTTCGCCATGGATCCAACCCCCGCCGGCGACACCACCGCTGAGCCTCAGGCCTCGGCTCCAGCTGCGGAGAGCCCGGCGGCGAGTCAGTTTCGTGATCGCTTCGAGAGCCTGCTGCCTTCGATCCAGCGGGAATGGCCCGAGGTGGCTCGCTCCACGCTCGAGGCGACCCGCGGCAGCTTTGACACGGTGGTGGAGGTGATCGCCCGCCAGACCGGTCGCACCAGCGACGGTGTGAAGCAGCAGCTGTTGGAGCTGGTGCAAGTCACGGGTGATCAGGCCCATCACCTGGCCGATTCCCTGCGCCCTCTGGAGGAGCAGCTCGAGCAGTTGCTCGATGACCTCAACGCCAGCCTGCGGCCCCGGATCGAGAAGCCCGTGCGGGAGCGGCCCCTGATGGCCCTCGGTATCGCCGCCGGTGTGGGTGTGCTGGTCGGTCTGCTGCTGGCTTCGGGCCGGCGTTCGGCATGACCGAGAGCAGCGGAAACGGCCGCGAGGAGCGCCGCCGGGGCCTTCCGTTAGAGGCCGCCTCACGCATCACCGGTCTGGTGACTTCGGTGATGGATCTGCATGTACGCATCGCCCTCAAGGAGGTCGACCGGGAGAAGCGGCGGCTGATTGTGGGGGTGCTGCTGCTGGGGGGCGGGATGGCGGCCCTGTTAGCGGCGCTGTTGGCTGCTGAGTTGGCACTCGTGCTCTGGCTCGTGCTCATCCAGGGCTGGGGCTGGATCCAGGCCTTGCTGGCGTGGGCCGCCGCCAACCTGGTGTTCAGCGGGATCTTGCTGCGCGTGGGCGGTCAGCTCACCAAAGGCCCCTACCTGCCAGAAACGATGGCGGGCCTCACGAAGACGACGCGGGCGTTGGTGGGGCGTTGAGCCAGAGGCAAACTCGCGGAAGCGATAGTCCCTGAATTAACAGGTTGAGAATCACCACTATGAAAACAATGCTTTGGCTGTTCTGTGCCAACTGAGTTGCGAACTCGGGCGTCAAGCCCCTAAGGGTTGGGATTGCCGTGGCCATATTGAATGACAGCGCTAGAGGAACCGCTCCTCGAATTCCGCACCAAGAGATGAGTGCC
The DNA here is from genome assembly GCA_019264575.1 of Vulcanococcus sp. Lineage (GTDB taxonomy): Bacteria > Cyanobacteriota > Cyanobacteriia > PCC-6307 > Cyanobiaceae > Vulcanococcus. Next base: position 27,492 of record JAHUZV010000011.1, read on the forward strand.
GAATCGCGAAGATTGAAAGGAGATAGTCGCTGAAAGCACACAACGCTGAGCGGTCTTGCAAGAAACATCAGGGCAATCGCTGCGGCGACTCCAGACGGCAGGCTTGGAACTAGATCGGCAGGGCTGACCAAGAGTCCGAAGAGTAAAAATGTACTGATTTCCGTCATGGTGTTGAAAGGTAGTAGGGCCTCTTGGATGCTCTGGTGATTAATTTGATCATCTTGATAATGGAGGTTGGCCATGAATACGCCGGTAACGTAAACAGCTACATAGCCAGAGCCGCCAAGGTAATGTGCGCAGCCATAGTCAATGAAGGTAATAGACATGGCTACAACAAGAAGTTGCTCTTTATCGGAAACAAAACGGTTTATGATGATTTTTGCTACGTAGCCAAGGCCTAATCCAGTCAATAGCCCTGATCCGATTTTTTGGATCAGACTGCTTGATGCGCTGATGACAAGGGACTGTGCGGACTGATCGCTTCCGTTCGTCATGGTGAATAGGCTCAAGCAGATACCAAAAATGATCAGAGCAGAGGGGTCGTTGACAGATGATTCGAATTCGAGAAGTTTCCTCACCCGATTTGGTACATATCGCTTGACCTGAGTTAGGATTGCTAGCGTTGCTCCTGCATCGGTAGAGCCAAGGCAAGCAGCGACCAGGAAGGCTGCGCCGATGGGCATGGTCTCGCTTAGTCCTGGCGCAAGACTCCCTCCATTTGCAGAAACAAGCCAGTAAATTGCTGACCCAAGAATCACGGTCGATATCACTGCGCCTCCCGTGGCTAATAGAAGGCCGTATTCCAGGAAGCCGCGGATGGATTTGATGTCTGTTCTGAGCCCGGCGTAAAAAAGAAGGAGCGCAAGTGCGAATACGTGTAGCGTCTCTACTTCTGCATGGTCAACGTCGAGAACGTTGATATTGATCGCAAGTCCAAGTAAAAGAACGCCGAGAATGGCGGGAACTCCGGCTTTGATCGAGAACCGGCTGACGATCAGTGTGCCTAAAAAGACCACTCCGATGAAGAGTACTTGTGCTTCCAGTGGCACGGAGAGAAGAGACGCATGCTGCTCTGCTGAAGACGTGCCTAGTAGGAGGGAAATACTCGAGAGCATTCCAGTTGGTAGCTGCTTCCCCAATTGTGCAATGGTTGTCTGCGTTTCAGTGAATGGCGTAATGAAGCCAGCGGCAATCGATGCCGCCGTTGCTCACAGGGATGCGCCGGCTGGCTTTCATCTTTAGGGCGCCGGTGAGCTCGGGGTTGCCGCTGAGCAGCCAGAAATCCCATCCACTGCAGCGCTCCTTCACCATGCGGCCCAGATCGGCATAGAGCGGCTCAAGGGCATCGCGATCACCGATGCGCTCGCCATAGGGCGGGTTGCACACCAGCACGCCAGGCCCCTCCGGCGGCTGGAAGCTGCGGAAATCGCCGCTCTGGATCGAGATGGCATCGCCCACGCCCGCAGCTTCGGCATTGGCGCGGGCCTGATCGGCCACCTCGCCATCGAGTTCGAGCCCCATCACCGCTGCCAGGGGCCGGCCATCAGCGAGCTGCTGGCGTTCGCTCTGGCCGGCCTGCTCCAGCGCCTGGGTCCAGAGCTGCCCGTTGAAATCAGGCCAGCGCTCGAGGGCAAAGCGATGGTCCAGGCCAGGGGCGCGGCCCAGGGCCATGCAGGCGGCCTCGATCAGCAACGTGCCAGAGCCGCAGAGCGGATCGGCCAGGGGCACGCTTCCATCCCAGCCCGTGAGCCGGATCAGGCCGGCGGCCAGGTTTTCCTTCAGCGGTGCCAGACCCATGCGGGGGCGGTAGCCGCGGCGGTGCAGGCTCTCGCCGCTGCCATCCACGCTCAGCCGGGCTTGGCCGCCACCCAGGTGCACGTGAATAGAGAGATCGGGGTTGTCCAAATCCACCGACGAGCGCTCGCCCCAGCGCTCCCGCTGCCAATCCACCAGCGCGTTTTTCACCTGCAGGGCGCTGTAGTGGCTGTGGGTGAGGCCGGGAAGGCTGCCGCTGGCATCCACGCGGAAGCTCAGCTCAGGGGGGAGCCACTCGCTCCAGTCGACTGACCGCTGAACGCCCGCATAGAGCTCCTCGCGATGACGGCAGGGAAACACCGCCAACTGCCGCAGCAGCCGGAAGGGCAGACGGGCCTGCAGTTGCAGGCGGTAGAAGCCGGCCAGATCCGTGCGGAAGCCCACGGCCCGGTGCAGGGCTTTCACGTCCGTGGCCCCGAGCGCGCTCAACTCCTCCGCGCCGCAGGCTTCCAGGCCAGGGGGAATCACCGCGGTGCCCTGGAACTGCATCTGTTCGGTCATGCCCACCCCTGCGCCCTGTGCTCGCTACTGCCACAATGAAGGAGTCCGGTTTCGGCCGGACTAGGTGGCTCACACCAGTGTTTCGGACAGCGGTTCGATTCCGCTCAGCTCCATTGGTTCTCCCGGCACCCGCCGGGACCGCTCCCGGGGCTGCAATGGTTTCGACGGGGCATGAGGAGGGTGACTGAAGCCTGCTCGGTCAGAGCAAACACGTAACAGCGAACAACATCGTTCGTTTCTCCCGTCAGACCGCCCCTGTGGCCGCCTGACCCTAATAAGGGAGATGGGGTGAGATTAGCCTTATCAACCAAATGATCCATGGGGGCTGGAAGGCCCCTTTTAAGTATTCAGACTCAGAGGTTTTTATTTCCTGCTGGGTCGGCGTTGAGAGATCCTTTAGATCGTGGGACTTTGTCTCGACCGGATGTCTCGACTGGATTTTTGGGTCAGAGTCTTGGAGTGATATCCAGGATTCGTCGATAGATCATCTCCCATCACTGGGTGCAACGCGGTAGCTGTCTCACGACTCCTGAAACCTGTGCGGACATGAAGGGTTGGATCTCTAGCTCAACGACAGCTCTGCTGATCGGGCTTGGTGGGCTGGCAGGGCCTGTTTGGGCAAAGGAGGTCGCGGAGCCGATCGTTGCTCAGGCCATGGTCCAGGAGGGTGCAGCGCTCGGTGCCGAGAAGGTGAAGCAGCTCGATGCAGATGCAGAGAAGCTCCTCGAAGCCGGCAAGGATGCAGAGGCAATAGCGATTGTCGAGCAAATCCTGGCGTGGAAGGAAGCCAATCTTGGGCCGGAGCACCCCGAAACAGCTAGGGAATCTCTGGGTAATAGGGGTTTGAGGGCTGACTGAGCTCGACAGATTTGTTTCTTGCCTTGACGTGACTCTGGGGCGATCTCCCGATGGCTCTATCGGCTCGTTTTCACCCTCGCCTGACTGGCAGTTGAGCC
>JAHUZV010000010.1 GCA_019264575.1 Vulcanococcus sp.
GGCCACGCTTTGCCGCTGCGGTGGGCTCATTCGCCTCCTCACATCAGCCTTAACAGCCTCGCTGTAACGGCGCATTGCTCATATCCTCAAGCCCCCGGGTGTTCAGATCAGAGGGGTGACAACTTTCCTGAAACCGGGGGGGTCCAGATCCCTAAGTCCTGTCTTTGCGATATTCCCAATGCATACAATATATTCACGCCGAAGCGAGCGCAATGGCACGTGACAAAGCAAGCGCCATTATATCCCACGTCATAATTCCATGAATATAGATCAGCACACGCGCGACTCTTGTTGTCCCGTCAAAGTTATCCAGCGTATTCGTCAGAAGCGATGTAAATGACGCGATAAAATAGTCAACTGGCGACGGAATCTTGTCCCCAGAGGTGCTCGACGAAAAGATGCGTCCTCGTCCAACCGCAACGGAATACGAATCAAAACGCCAATACAACCAGCCCCAAACCAACAGCAGGCATGGAAGAAATATGAGAAGCTGAGAGAATAGAAGTATGCGGTCGGAGGGAGGGAAGAATATCATCAGGTTCAGGATTCCGAAAAGCGTCAACAGTCGAAGCCCGACCAGAGCGAACATGATGTCGACCAGCAAGCGGCGCCATCGGGGTGTCAGCGGGCAAAACAAGCAGGCAAATGCCGATGCAATCAGGAAAGGCAACGCCACTGGACCAACTGATTCTCGGATATACGCAAGGAATGCAATCGAATAGTTAAGTAGCGAGTAAGGAGTCGATTCCCCGCTTGCGAGCAAAAACAGATTGCCAGAAATGCCCTGAAGCAGGGCCACCAAGGACAGCAGGAATACTTCCCAATTGCGGCTAGCGAAACGCCTCAATGCAATAAGGTTCGGATCTCATTCCAACCATAGCGGGCGTGCAGAGTATTGGCAAATAGAACAGAGCCCTAACATGCCAAGAGTTATGGAAGCCAATCAGGAGTCGCAACGCTATTTGCGGAGGATCAAGTTCAACATGGTCAGAACTAGCAGGATCAAAGGAAACCGAGCGTCCCCACCACCCTGGGGCGCCCGTGAAGAACAGCCTATGAACGAAAAACCACTGGAATACTATTGTTGTGAATTTGAAGGGTGAGGGAATAAATGAGTTTCAACACTCCAACCCAATCTACGGAAGCCAACGGAGGTTCATCAAATGCACTTCCGTATCGATGCTGGTGGGGGAGAAATCCCCTGCCACGGTGACTTTCAGGAAAGGTGTCACTCCTGGGCTGCCGTTTATGCGGCCTGCATCAACGGTAGCTTCTGTTCCAGGTCGTGCTCATCCGGCGGCTGATTGATCCAGACCACCTCCGGTTGACGCCAACACCTGGTTGATCGTGACCAACGCCTTGGATGGCGCTGTCGGGCCTGTTCATACACGACAGAACGGTGCCTGCAGATCTCCGTAGCCTGACCATCGTGACGTTGCTGGGGAGTCACGAATTTGATCCCGCTGTGCCGGTGCCGATGGTTGTACCAGTCGACGAACGCGGCCACCCACTGACAAGCCTGCTCTTTGGAGGCAAATGGCTTACGGGGGTAATCAGGCCGATACTTCACCGTTCTGAATAGCGATTCCGAGTACGGGTTGTCATTCGACACCCGTGGCCTGGAGAAGGATCTGAGGACGCCCAGTTCCTCCAGCCGGCATTCCAGCGTGGCCGCACGCATGGCGTTGCCGTTGTCGGCATGGAGAACCAGGGGGTGCTTCCTGCCTTTGCTGATCCGTTCTCTCAAACAAGCCCTACTGACCAGATCCGCTGCAATGGCTGGATCTTCACGCTCATCCACATCCCAGGCCACGACCTTTCGGCTCCAGACGTCGATCACCAGGTAGAGGTAAAGCCAGATCCCGCGCACGGTGGTGGGCAGATAGGTGATGTCCCAACTCCACACCTGGTTTGCTCCTGAGGCCCTGAGCCGTGGAACGGGGCGCGGTTCCTGTGGTGGCCGTGCACGACCGCGACGGTGAACCTGGCCATGGGCATGGAGTACCCGGTAAAAGCTGCTCTCCGAGCCGATGTACAGACCCTGATCGGCCAGTGCTGGCACGATCTGCCCTGGCGGCAGTGAGGCGTACTCCGCCTGGTTGCAGGTGAGCAGGATGCGTTGGCGCTCCTCATCGCTCAGCTTGTGCGAGACCAGGCGTGGGCTGCCTTTGCGACGATCGTGACCATCGCCATCAGCGATCAAGGCCTTCCGCCAGCGCTTGAGAGTGCGCAGGCAGATGCCGATCTCGCTGCAAGCGCTGCCCAAGCCTGCACCAGCGGTATGAGCCTCGTTGATCAGCTCGATCGCCTTGAGCCGGTGAGCGGCGCTGGTCAGCCTTCCGCGTCCTCCGAGCAGAAGGCTTCCCACTTTTTTCGCAGCACCAGCAAGTCCGCCATCTCCGCCATGGCCTTTTCCTTGCGCTGTAGCTCCTTCTTTAAGGCCTTGATTTCCCGCTGGTCCTGGGCACGGAGCTTCTCCAGCTCCTTCTGCTCTTTCAAGGTCAGCACTGGCTTCTCATTGGCATCCTGCGCTGCCTGCCGCCAACGCTCCACCTGCACCGGATATAGGCCCCGTTCCCGGCAGTAGGCGCTGAGCTCGGTGGCGTTCAGCCCAGCGGTGTCGAGTACCACCGTGAATTTGTCGGCGGCACTCCAGCCCTCAGGTTCCTTCTCCGATGCCGGCACCACCTCTCCTTGCAACCGCCACGCCTTCCTCCAGTTGTAGAGGGTGACGATGTGAATGCCCAGCGCTGCTGAGATCTGAGCCACGCTCTGCCGATGTGGCGGACTCATCCGCCTCCTCACATCAGCCTTGACGGCCTCGCTGTAACGACGCATTGGTCATGTCCTCAAGCCCCCGGGTGTACTGATCAGAGGGGTGACAACTTTCCTGAAACCGGGGGCCACAGCTCAACTACCTGTTCACGGCTAAGCCGCTGAGAGCGCTTCCGCAATGGCGCGCCCTGATCACTCAGCCACTCACCGCTCGTCACCATCAGCTATTCCTGAGAGCGCCTCCCGATCACCGGTTTGAAGTGCAGCAGCTGTCGGTAATCACTCAGCCAGGCCCCGGCAGGGAGGATGGGATTCACTATTCCTTCTGCTCCACTCCGCCTCAGCCACCTCCGGCGGTTAACGGCTATCGACAGAAATACCTGTCTGTCTATACCACAAGGTGGCGAATCACAACATCTAGCTAGCGGCAAGCCGATCACTTAACGGCTCACATGGGGCATCCATCAAAAAGAATGTGATCCGTACGGACGACGACCTGCGTTGCCTCAGCTTCCGTTGTCCTTAGACAAGTTCGACAGTATTGCCAGTCAGAAGTGCTCCATCTGGACGAGTCCCATAGCCTGTCCACTGAAACAGTTCAGCAGTAGCTAGAGCTCCGCTCGCATCCGCTCCACCAACGATTAGTACGCTGCCGTTCTTGAGCGGTGTTGCGGTGTGGCGATAGCGCGCCGTGTGCATTGATCCAACCTCCTTGAACGTTTGGCGGGCGACGTTGTAGAGCTCTGCTGAGGCAAGCGGCAGAACACCGTCAAACCCCCCTGCCATCAGAATGGAGTTGCGGCTCACTTGGGTAGCGGTGTGACGGCCACGCGCGATATGCATCATGCCGTCCTTGACAAATTTTCCAGCGCCTGTCAGCCATGACCAGCGGCTATGCACAAATCGCTCACTGGATTTGAGTGCATCTCCTGTCGCTGTAGCGAAGCCCCCAGCCATCAAAACCGCTCCGTTTGGCAAGAGACTGGCCGTTGGGTAGCGCCTGGGCGTTGACATGCCCTCCGCGGGGCTAAAGCTGCCCGATTTCGGATTGAAGAGTTCGGGTGAATTGACGGCCCTCCCGTTGTATCCGCCAGCCACCAAAACAGTGCCATCACGAAGCAGTGTTGCCGTTGCGTTACGTCGCGCCGTGCCCATCGAACCCGTCTCCTCAAAGCGACCGGTCTTGGGTTTGTAGATCTCTGCAGTAGCGAGGGGTGTGCCATGGCTCGTGCCTTCATAGCCGCCAGCCACAAGCACCCGACCACCTTTCAGCAGTGTCACGGTCGGGTTGAGTCGAGCTGTCAGCAACGAACCAGTCGGTGAGAAGGTTCCCGTGATCGGGTCATAGAGCTCGGCCGATGCGATGGCATTGCCACTGGCATCCTGACCACCCACCATCAGAATTCGCCCGCTGCGTAGCTGCGTTGCTTCTGCCGCTACACGACCTGCCCCCATCGACCCAGTAGCTGTAAAGGTTCTGGTGATCGGGTCGTAGATCTCAGCCGATGCAAGCGTCGCCAGCGTTGTGTCATAACCACCGGCGATCAGAACAGAGCCATCGGCAAGTTCAGTTGCTGTGTGCAACGAACGAGCACTCATCATCTGTCCAGTTGGACTGAAATATCCCGTAAGTACAGATGGTGATGGGGCCATGACGGCTGACCAAAGAACAGTGCCCGTCCATGAACAGGACACCGATTCACTGTAAGTGCCTTTGTTGCATTGTGATGTTGGTCGGCGCGGCTGAATTCATACCACTGACGTGTCGATACGAGCCTGACTTGCTTTTGCTTAGCTGGCGTCAGTTGGATCCGCCGGGCACCCACACGCCTTAACCCCCCTCCGGCGCCCAACCGCGCTGGCGGACCATGTCGTCAGTCCACCCCTGGCAGCGGCTCAGCAGGTGGTCGCCCTGGGCAATCAAGCCCTGATGCAGCTGGCAGGTGAGCAGGGGAATGCACTGGGCTCCGGGGTGATGCCGGAACCAATGGCAGGTCATGCAGACCTTGCGGCTGCGGCTGGGGCGCAGCACGTCTTCATCGAGGTAGGGCCAGGCCTCGCAGTCACCTGCAGCCTCAACGGCTGCGGCCACAGAGCGGGCAGACCTTGAACGGGAGAGCGCCATCATCAAATCCTGCATGCGCACATATGTACTAGCAGGAATCGGATTGGTTGTCGCGGGGGCTGTCGGAACCCTTTGAGGCCTCACGCCAACTCCTTTGCTCGTCTTCTTTCAACGCATCACTTCCTTCATCCCTTCGCTGTTCAAGCGGCAGACCGACTGCCCCTCAAAGCCCAGCGCCCTGCCTTACCAACAGGACCACGCCCTTGCTTCCTTTGAACAGGGCGACTGGCTTGCGGAGCTCGAACTCCTGCAGCTCGCCAATGCCCTGCAGCGCAGCGCGATCAGCCGCGGTGAATACGACGAACGCGCGTTCAATCTGATGTTCGCCATCGCCGATGTCCTCGAGGCCGATCACGGCTGGAGCTTTGATCAATCCGACGCCTGGCTCGAGCGCATGGGGCTTTGGGACGAGGAGTTCTGATTCACCGGCCCGGCCTCAACCGAGGCCAGCCGCTTTCAGCTTCATCGCCATCTCCAGCAGCTCCGGTGTGATCCCTTCCGGTAGGGCCGCAGATGGTGATGGCACAACCGAAGGTGGCTCAAAAGGCTGGATGCGGTTTGCGGCTGTTCCTCCACCGCTCCGTCGCCGCTGAAGCGACTCCTTGCGGCGGCTTGAGCTCAGCCAGCGCAGGTAGATGCGGCGGTGCACATCCAGCCCATGCCCCATCCAGCAGGCCATGTCGTCGTCAAACTCATCCGCGGTCTCCTCTGAAGTGGCGCAGCGGATGGCATACGCGTGACGCAGGTCATAGGGCCGCACCCAGTCCATCCCCTCACCGTCAGCCACCGGAGCCCAGAGCTTCTGCAACCCCTTGCGCTGGAACTCCTTGTAGAGCGCGTTCGAAACAGCCACATTGTTCACGGCGATCTTCACGCCGGAGACATCGGCAAAGCGCACCTTCCAACGGCCATTGAGCTGGTCGTGGAATTGATCCCAGTTCTCCCGCAGGCCATAGCGCTCCACCCAGGCTTCCGGAACAGCTGGCGCGAAGTGCTCGCCGGTCTTGGTCTTCATGTCACCGGGGATGCTGATCCAGCCCTGGGGATCGATCCCCTCCGCATGCCACAGCTCATGGGGCCTGAGGCCATAGGTGGCGATGCAGCCGAACACCCACTGGTGGAAGGGCTCGAGGCGATCTAGCCAGTGCTGCAGATCGTCATCGCTCGGAATCACCCTTACGCGCATGGAGGAGGCCTTGCGGATTTTCTCGGCAGCACCCTTCGGCCTCATGGCGCGCAGCCGCTCTAGGACCGCCGCTAGGTCAAGTAAGCCGCTGCGCTGGATCTGGGACAGGGTTTCGATGCGGCGATTGAAACTTTTGAGGCTTGTCACCGGATCGAGCTCGAGGAACCAGCGGAGCAGGTGTTGTGGATCCACCGGATCACGAAAGCGCGCGATTCTCAGGCGCAGGTCATTGATGGCATGCACACGGCTGCCTTCCTTGCGGATCCGACGCTCGATGTCGGTGACGCAGGCCTCGGTCAGGGCGCTCCAGGATTCGACCTGGGTTGTTGGCTTGCCAAGGCAGTGGGCCGGCCACTGCCCGCTGCGGTGACCCTCAAGGCAGAGGTCACGCACCTTCTCTACATCGGCAGCGTTGGCATGCTCCAGCGGTCCTAGAGAGAACTCCCGCACCTGCTTGCCCTGCGCCAGTTCCCGCACGTAGATGAAGGGACTGCGTGCGTAGCGGCGCAGCCGGAACCGTGAATGCCTGGATACGAGATCCCTCGAGCAGATGTCCCATGTGTCTACTCGCTGAGACCGGAATACGGACATAACGCCAACGGCGAAGGTGCGGGGAGTATTCCCCACAACCCCCTGTCTCGGTTGTGAACCAGTTCACAACCAACCGCCTCAACCAGGGTCAACCTGCTACAAGGTGATCACATGAGTCCCGGCTGTGGAATCCCCGAAAAAACCTGTCCCAGACAGCAAAAAGCCCCGCCGAAGCAGGGCATTGAGCAATGGCTCGGGGGAGACTTGAACTCCCGACCTTGGGGTTATGAATCCCACGCTCTAACCAGCTGAGCTACCGAGCCGCGGTGATTTGATTGTAAAGGATCGTCTGCCCGGATCCCTGTGGCGCCGGGGGTTCAGGCCCGCGCCGGCAGGAACTGAAGCGGATTCACCGCACCGCGACCGGGGGGAAGGATTTCAAAGTGCAGGTGAGGGCCGGTGCTACGGCCAGTGCTGCCCATCTGGGAGATCACGGTGCCCTGATTCACCACTTGACCAACGCGCACCAGGATGCGGCTGTTGTGGGCGTAGCGGCTGCGGGATCCATCCGGATGGCGCAGCTCGACGAGGAAGCCATAGCCGCCGTCATCCCAGCCAGCCACCACCACTTCACCGCTGCGGGCGGCCACGATCGGGGTACCCACGTTGTTGGCCACATCGATGCCCTTGTGCATACGGCCCCAGCGCCAGCCATAGCCGGAAGTGAAGATGCCCTTGGTGGGCCAGATCCAGCCGGTGTCGGCGAGTTCAGAGCCGGGATCATTGCCGAAGCCGAAATCGGGTTGGTCGGGCCAGCTCAGACCGCCAGAAGCCGTGGGCTTCAATCCCAGGATCATCCGGCTGCGTCCAGGCGTGGAGTTGGCGACTCGGATCTGCGTACCAGCCACAAGGCGGGCGGCCTGCAGGCCCGGGTTCAGGCGCAACAGCTCCCCAATGCTCAGGTTGTAGCGGGTTGCGATCTTGGCCAGGCTGTCGCCGAGCCGGATGCGAGCGGGCTCCTGGGGCTCAGGCGGTGCTGCCAGAGGAGGGGAACGGCGCAGCTCACTGGTATCGATGGCGGCCAGCTGCTTGACCTTCTTGCTGCTCTGGGTTGGGAGGACGAGCCAGTCGCCGCTGCTGAAGGAATGGTCTTCGTTGACGTCGTTGAGCTTGGCGAGCTTGCTCTCGTCTTGGGCGAGCTTGTCAGCCAGTTCTTCGATGGAGATGGCGCTGCGCACCTTCACCCAGAGGCGATCGGTGGTGGGCAGTGCCGCGATCAGCTGCTCATTGGCAGCGAGGGAAGGCAGGGGAGCGGGATATGGCGGGCGCGAATCTGCGATCGAGGGGCCGACAACGGTGGCTACGGCGCCGATCGCGCTCGTACTCACCAGGGTCGTGAATAAGAATTGATAAGGCTTCATGCACCATTGGCCAGAGGTCAAAGCCCAGCGGAGAAGCCAGCATCCGTGAGCCGCGCTGAGAGTAACGGCTTGAACACAGCGCTGCAAGTAGTCGTGGTCACTCTTTTGGTTGACCAAATGAAAAAAGCCCGTGCTACCAGCGGATCTGGGCGAATCAGGCTGATCCCCCACCCGTCAGCTCCAGCTGACGGATCGCCTCGAACAGCACCACCCCAGCGGCGGTAGCGAGGTTCAAGCTGCGCACGCCACCCCCGTGCTCGATCGCACCGGGCATGGGAATCGCGAGGCAGGCATCGGCCTCGGCGACCACCTCGGCCGGCAGGCCGCAGGTTTCGCGCCCGAACAGCAACCAGTCGTCAGCTTGATAGCGGAGCTGCGTATAGGGCTGGCTGCCGTTGCGGCTCAGAGCAAGCAAGCGCCCGCCTCGCCGTTGCTGCTGCTCACGAAAGGCCGTCCAATCGGCATGGCGATGCAGATCCACCCAAGGCCAGTAATCCAGGCCAGCGCGCTTGAGGGTGCGGTCACTGATTTCAAAGCCGAGGGGCTCAATCAAATGCAGCTCCGTGCGGGTGGCCGCGCAGGTGCGCGCCACATTGCCGGTGTTGGGCGGAATTTCAGGCTGAAACAGCACCAGGCGCGGCATCAGTGGCTCAGTGGAACGGGGTGACCCAGCACACTCAGATTGAGCGCTCGCCCTGCTACCACCAGCCAGGCGGTGTGGCAGTGCTGCATCAGGGTTTGCTGGAGGGCTCCGAGTCGATCGCGGAACAAGCCGCCGATGGCCGTGGGGGGCACGACGCCCCAGCCCGTTTCTTCAACAACCAGCAGCACAGGGCCTTCTTGCTGGGCGAGAGCCTCCACCAGCTGATCACAGCGGTTTTGCCACTGCGGCGTTGTGTCCTCGAGATGCCAGGCCACCCAAGTGCCCAGCGAATCGATCAACCGCAGCGCGGGCGTTTTGCCAGGGGCAGTGGCGCGCAGATCGTCCACCAGCTGGCCTCCCACCTCGCGGCAGCGCCAATGACCCGGCCGCCTGCGCTGGTGCGCCTGCACCCGCTCAGACCAACTGGGATCGCTGCCGGAAGACGGTCCTGTGGCCAGGTAGTCCACGGGGCCGGTCCATCCCTGGGCCAAGTGCTCGGCCCAGCTGCTCTTGCCGCCGCGGCTGGGGCCACTGATCAGGATCAGGCCGCGAGGAGGCAGTTGAGCAGTGGCTGGCTCAACCACCATCCATGCCGCGCAGGGTGGCAACGGCAGAGGGAGAGACGCGGTTGAGGTAGCGGAAGATCCAGTACTTGAAGATCGTGGCCAGCACCACCGGGAAGGTGGCGATGAACAAGAGGATGAAGTTCTCCTCCGCCGGCAAGCCCAGGTGGTGGGCAATGCCATCGAGCAGCACCGTCCAGCCTTCAGGGCTGTGGAAGCCCACGAAGATGTCGGTGAACAGGATGATCGCGAAGGCTTTGGCGCTATCGCTCAGGCCATAGACGGCTTCATCGAGGAATCCCCGCAGCACCTGCAGATCGCGCCGGCCGAGCACACACACCAGCGTGAAGCCCACCAGGGCTGCCAGGTCGGCCAGCACGTTTTTGGTGGCTTCCAGGCTCTCGTCATCCGCGTCCTGTTTGAGCTGATTGGCGCGGGCCATCAGGGCCGTTTGGATCTCCTCGGGTGAAGGAGGGGCCTTGCCCTCAAGCAGAGCTTCAAATTCGAGTTCTTGCTGGTAGATCCGCAGCTTGTTCACCGCCTTCTCCTGCAGGTGCGGCTTCGTGTAGCTGAGGAAGGGGATGTCCGGCGCGAAACGATCCAGCAAGGGTGAGATCACCAGCGTGCGACTGGTTTGCTGCACGATCAACGGCACCAGGATCATCAGCAGGAAGATCCGCAGCGACACCAGCGTGGAGCTGCGCCGGCGGCGAAAGCCCTCCAACAGGGCCGTTTCAGCCTCGGGATCCAGCTGGCGGCGCACCCCATCGAACACCCCAAGCAGGCTGCGAGGCAGCAACTCAGGCGCGCGGGACAGGCTGGTGGAGCCACTGCGGCGCTGATAGCGCGATGCCACCGATTGGATCAGCTGCAGCTGTCGCAACTCCTGGCTGTCGAGCTCGCCGCGGCGGTTCTGCAGGGTGGGCAGGTTCTCCTGGCACACCTCAAGCGCAGCCCGGAAGCGGCGCAACATCTGCGCCTGGGCCTGCTTGGGAATGCTCAGCTGCAGCTCTGGGCGAACAGGGCGGTCGTTGTAGTACTCGAGCTCCAGGCTCTGAATCAGCAACGCCGCCTCGTAGGCCCGCTCCAGATTCAGGCTCAGATCGCTGGTGGTAGCGCGATCAAACGCGCCCATCCAATCGGTCAACCCCATAGCTGCTTCAGCGGGAGAAGACCCACCAGGTGATCATCGGCACCAGTGTGCCAACCACGAGCAACACGACAACCCACAGGAAGGCATTGCTCGACTGGGTTTCCTCACGGGTGGGGATGTTGGTTTCGATCGGCATGCGCTCCGCCAGTTGCGGCGGGCCGGGATCTTCGCCGCCATTGAGCACCACGGCCAGACGATCCAGCGCATCAACGCTGGCCTGGCGGTAGCGGGCCCCCTCGCGCAGGGGCAGGCCCATGGTGCTGATCGCTGTGCTCGAGAGCAGCTCACTGGGCAGCTGACCCTCGAGATCCGAGGAGGCCACCACAGCGGCACTGTTGTTCTGCGACTCGATCAACAGCAGGAGCAGTGAGCGATCCGGTTCATCAGCGCTCCAGCGCTCCACCAGCTGCTCACCCAGGGCATCGAGGCTGAGGCCGTAGTCGAGGCGGCGCAAGGTGACCAGGCGGGCATCGATGTGATCGCCACCGAACTCCTGCAGGCGGCGATCCAGCTCAGTGCCCGCAGCGCGGCTGAGCAGATCGGCCTCATCGATCACATGGCTGGCCGGTGGTTGCGCCGGAAAGTCGGCCGCACCGGTGGCCCAGGCCGCCGCTGGAAGTGCCAGGCCGGCAAACAGCAGCGCTGCACTCAGCAGTACTGCCGACAGACGCGCGCGAATCACGTGCCCCACGGATGCAGTCGGATGGTTCGACACAGTCTGCCGTCAGCCCGCCAGGCTGTCGCGGTTGAGGATGGCCACCACATCAACAATCACGCGGGCCCTGTCGCTCTCCACAGCCAAGGCCTGGCTGAGGGTGACCAGAAAGGTTTGCTCAGCCTTGGATTCCACGTGATCGGCTTGGGTGAGAGCAGCGGCCACGGCCAAAGCTGTTTCAGCGGCTTCAGGGGGCAGCAAGGGAGCCGCATGGCTCACAAGGGCTTCCCACCCCTGTTCACGCAACAGCTGCAACAGGCGATCCAGCAGCTCGCCCATCGCCTGATCACTGAGCTGGCAATAGGGCTCGCGAAATTCAAGCTGTTGGCGCAGGCTCCTGGCTTCCAGGCTGGCCAACTCGCCATCACAGGCCACGGCCGCCAGGGCGATCGCGGCAAAGGCTTCCGCGGCGGTGCTGATTGGGGAAGCGCTGAGGTTGGCCATGGCTGGTGCCGATCCGCGGGCAGTGGCTGCATTCGAGCGCTATCACCCCAGGCCTGCCAATTCCTTTGTCACCAGTTGTGAGAGGGTGCGACGGCCATCTCTGCCTCTTTCGCTGCGATGGGCCTCGCCGCCCGCCTCTGTCTCAGCGCCGGTGTGGCCGGCCTCGCCCTGTGTGTGGCGAATCAGCTCACGGCGCCGCAACTCACCCCGGCGTTGGAGCGGGCGGGAGTGCTGGCCAGCTTCCTGGCGGTGGGCTTGATGTTGGTGTCGATCTTGTGGACGCGGGCGGTTCCCGTGGCACCGGAGCGCGTGGAGCTCGAGGGTGAGCAGGGGTTGCGTCTCGCCGACGATCTGCCGGAACCGTTGCGTCAGGAGTTGGCCTGGGGGAGCCAGATGTTGCTCACGGCCACACCGGCGGCCACGGTGCTGCTGCATTGGCAGGGGCGCACCCTGCTGGAGCGCGGTGTGCTCGGCGTGGGTGGTTTTGCCCCGGGAGCCATCTGCCAGCGGGCCTGGAGCACCGGCAAGGCGATTGGGCTGGTGAACCTGAAGCTCTACCCAGGGCGCGATGAATTTCAGGGGCTACCCAGTGGGATCCCCGCGGTGATCGTTCAGCCGATCGGAGATGAAGGCGTGTTATTGCTGGCGGGATGGTCGCCCCGCTGTTTCAGCCGCAGCGATGAAACCTGGCTGGAGGGCTGGAGCCTCAAGCTCAGAAGCGCACTGCAGGAGCTGAACGACCCTGCTGTTTCGCTCCCTTCTGAGCCGGCGGGAGCGTGAACTGGGAGTTCACCTTGGCTCCCGGCGAACTGAACACAGCGGTGCCGTCTTTGCCGATCGAGCCCCGCAATTCGCTGGAGCGGGTGATCTGTTTGTAGGCCTGGCGGCGCAACACCACATCCCCTTGGGCCTGGAACCTGCCGGTGGGCCAGTTCCATTGGCAGCGCTGGGCTGTGAGCTGTTCTGAAGGCTGGCGCAGATTGCAGCCCGCCGGGATGAACACGGTGCTGGTGGCGAGATCCACCTTGAACTGCTGCCCCTCGCCCTGCAGCTTGTTGAAAGCCCCCTGGAACGGTTGATCGCTGCTCAGTTGTTGGTCGTTGATCAACCAGCGGGTTTGCTGCGCATTGAGCCAACCCTTGCGCTTGGGATCACGCACCTGCACCGGAGCGATCAGATCCACAAAGCCCTCGCGCAGGTTGCCGTTGAGCGCAGAGGCGGTGAGGTTGAGCTGGCCGTCCTTGTCGCGGCGCAGGCCACGCACCTGTTGCGGAGCCTTGAGATCGCCCTGCTCAGGCTTCCAGTCCACCTGGGCTGTTTGCACGCGCAGGGGGGCGGGCTTGGCTTTGGTATTGGCCTTGGCAGCGCCCTTGGCCTTGGGATCCCACTGCTCGAGCACGGGGGAGCCGCGCAACTCGATCAGGTCACGATCGAGGTAGTAGGTGGCCAATTGAGCGGTGATGCGCGACTGACGATCCAACGCTGCCGGCTTGCGATCGATCAGCATCAGCGATTGGCTCGGAATCCAGCGGGCCTGTTCGCCCGTGATCCGAACGGGGTTCTGGCCCAGCAGGGTGATCTCCACATCACCTTCCAACTGGATGGCCTGACCATCGCCGATCACGGTGGCGCTGGTGGCGCTGATGCGGATGTTGGCCTTGCCGCGTTTGAACACCGTGCCGCGTGGTTGGCGAGCCTGAGCCACCTGACGGGTGATGTCGTAGCGGGTTTCCGGACTCTTCAGGTTCCAGGCCGGCCGGCCCTTGGCATCCTGCTGTTCCAGGTCCAACGACTTGAACACAAACGGCTCGGAGGGCGGCGGCACCTTCGGCTTGCTGCTGACGCAGCCGCTAACGATCAGGGCGATCGCAACCCCAGCGAGACGTTTCACGGCAATCGGCTCAAAGGGGCTCGCTGAGTTCAAGGCGGGCCATCACCGGCGAGGGTTCTGGCAGCGGCGCCCCACTCTGCAGCGCGCCCCATTCCAGCTGAGTCAGCCAGGCGCCATCGGGCTGAGCGGTGGCGGAGGAATCCGGAATGCTCTGGCCCAGCTGCAGCAGCATGCGCTCACTCAGATCCGGGAGGAGCGGTGCCATCAGCAGGGCCGTGATCCGAGCCGCCTCGAGAACGGCGTAAAGGTCGTCAGCCACCTGATCGCGCGTGCCTTCCTGCTTCATGCGGCTCCAGGGGGCCTGCTCGTTGAGGAAGCCGTTGGCGGCAATGGCCAGCTGGAGGGCGGCTTCTGCAGCACTGCGAAACTCCAGCTGCTCCAGGCCCTGGAGCACCGTCGTGCGGGCCTGGGCGGCCGCCTGAGCGAGCGGGTGATCGCTACCTATGGCCGCTGAGGCCGGCGGCACGGCGTTGTCAAACCAGCGGCGCGCCATCGAGCTGGTGCGGTTGAGCATGTTGCCGATGGTGTTCGCCAGGTCGTTGTTCACCAGATCGCTGAAGCGCTGCTGCTGAAAATCACCGTCGTCGCCGAAGGGGATATCGCGCAGCAGATACCAACGCACCGCATCGCGGCCGCAGCGCTCAAGCAGATCCGCCGGATCGAGCACATTGCCGAGGGATTTGCCCATCTTCTGGCCCTCACGGGTGAGGAAGCCATGGCCAAACACCTTGGCCGGCAGGGGCAACCCGGCCGACAGCAGCATCGCCGGCCAATACACGGCGTGAAAGCGCAGGATGTCTTTGCCGATCACGTGCACGGAAGCCGGCCAGCCGCGGCTGAGGGCGGTGTCGAGATCTGGGGCGTCGCTCTGCTCCAGCAGGGCGGTGATGTAGCCGAGTAGGGCGTCGAACCACACATAAAAGGTGTGGCCCTCATGGCCGGGCACCGGGATCCCCCAGGGCAGGTTCACGCGCGAAATCGAGAAATCGCGCAGGCCCTGCTTCACGAAGTTCTCCACCTCGTTGCGGCGGCTGGCCGGCTGGATGAAGCCCGGCTGGGCGATCAACGCCTCGATCTGCTCTTGATAGCGGGAGAGCCGGAAAAACAGATTCACCTCATCGCGCCATTCCAGCGGCCGCTTGTGGGTGGGGCACTCGGGATCCTGGGCTTCGTGGGGATCGTCTTTGAATTCCTCGCAGGCCACGCAGTACCAACCCTGCTGGCGGCCTTCCACGATGTCTCCGTTGGCTTCCACCCTTGCGAAGAACTGCTCCACGATCTGGCGGTGGCGCGGATCGGTGGTGCGAATCAGGCGGTTGTTGCTGATCTGCCAGCGCTCCCACAGCTCCCGGTATTGAGCACTCACGCCATCGCAGTGGGCCTGGGGGCTCAGGCCGGCGGCTTCCGCCGTGCGTTGGATCTTCTGCCCGTGCTCATCGCAGCCGGTGATGAACAGCACCTGCTCACCCTTGAGCCGCTTAAACCGCGCCAAGGCATCACAGGCCAGCGTGGTGTAGGCGCTGCCCAGGTGCGGCTTGTCGTTGACGTAATAGAGCGGGGTGGTGAGGGTGTAAGTCATCGGGCGGATCCTACGGAGCAGCGCCGTGGCTTTCAGCGCAGTCCTGCGAGGCTCTTGGCAGTTGCGCTCGCGATACCGATGACCCCAGCGATCGACGCGGTGGATGTGCTGGTGTGGGGCGGCGGTACGGGTGGTGCGGCGGCGGCGATCCAGGCGGCCCGTGGCGGCGCCACCACGCTGTTGCTGACGCCAGGGAGCTGGTTGGGGGGGATGGTGAGCGCCGCCGGGGTGTGTTGCCCCGATGGCAATGAGCTCACGCCTTGGCAGACGGGGATCTGGGGTGCCTTCCTACGGGAGTTGGAACGCCGTGAACCCGAGGGGCTCGATCACAACTGGGTGAGTTGCTTCGGCTACCGGCCCAGCACCGCCGAAGCGATTCTTCAAGACTGGGTGAAGGCTGAGCCGAAGCTGCTCTGGTGGCCTCGCTGCGGCTTGTTGGAAGTGGAGCGGCAGGGGGCACTGATCACCGCGGTGCGGATGGAGAGCGGCGGCGAGCAACGGCGGGTGCGTTGCCAGGTGGTGATCGATGGCAGCGATCGCGGCGATCTCTTGCCCCTGGCGCAGGCGCCGTTCCGGCTGGGCTGGGAGCCACAGGAGCAGTGGGGTGAACCGAGTGCACCGAGCCAACAGCGGCTGGAGAGCGAACCCTTCTTCCGCGAGCAGCCGCTGCAATCACCCACCTGGGTGGTGATGGGTCAGCTGCAGAGCGATCGGCTCGCGGCCGACCCCTCGACAGGCATCGATCCGGCCAGCAAGCCACGACTGCCTCAACCGTTCGAGCAGGCCTGTGAAGCCTTCGGGCTGGAGCGCACGCTCACCTATGGGCGCTTGCCCGGCGGGCTGGTAATGCTGAATTGGCCGCTGAACGGCAACGATTGGCATGGAGGGTTGGGGCGGGCCTTCAGCGGGACTCCGAGCCAGGAAGCAGAGCTCTACGGCGAGATGCAGGCCCACAGCCTGCGCTTTGCCGAGGCACTGCAAAAGGCCAGCGGAGGTTGGCTTCAGCTGGGGGAAGCCTTCCCAACCGAGGCAGGCAGCCCTGCCCCCTGCCTGGCAGCCATGCCCTACTGGCGCGAAGGACGGCGCCTGATCGGTCGCCAGATAGTGATTGAGCAGGACTTACTCCCGCCAGCCACTGGGTCTCCCGTGGCCGCCCTCCCGCTGAATGAGGCCGGAGAGCTGCAGTCGATCGCGGTGGGCAACTACGCCAATGACCATCACTACCCCGGGCCTGATTGGCCCCTGGCGCCGAAAAGCATCCGCTGGGGTGGCCGCTGGACAGGGACGCCGTTCTGCATTCCCTATGGCGCCCTGGTGAGTGAAGCCATCGACAACCTCTTGGCTGCCGATAAGGCCTTCAGCACCAGCCACATGGCGAACGGTGCCACGCGCCTGCAGCCACTGATCCTGAACGTGGGGCAAGCGGCGGGAGCAGCGGCGGCGCTGGCGGTGCATGTGGGCGTGCCCCCTGCCCAGCTACCGGTGCGTGAACTGCAAAACGCCTTGATCGCCGATTCCCTGGCCCCCTCGGCCGTGGCTCCGCTTTGGGATACCCCCTGGCATCACCC
Source organism: Vulcanococcus sp. (assembly GCA_019264575.1). GTDB lineage: Bacteria > Cyanobacteriota > Cyanobacteriia > PCC-6307 > Cyanobiaceae > Vulcanococcus. Next base: position 16,595 of record JAHUZV010000010.1, read on the forward strand.
CAAATGGCGTGAGCGGCAAGAGGCTGTGCTGGCCAACCCACATGGCTTGGCTGCTGATGGCTCAGCGACTCAGGACCCGATCCCGGCGAGCCGCCATGAACAGCTGTGGTCGGGCACGATCCAGGTGGAAGCCTCGGGCGGGTTCAGCTTCACTACTAGCAACGGTGATGTCTGGCCAGTGATCACGCTCGAGCCATCCATGCACCGTTGGCTCAGCCAGCTGGAGAGTTCCAGATCAGTGGAGCTGATCGGCAATGTGAACCCCTGGGGGCCCTGGCTACGGGTATCGCGCCTAGCTGGCTGAAGCCACCAGCTTCAGCTGATCGCGCAGCGAATCCACTTGTTGCACGCGCAGCAGGAGCGCTTCACCGGGCTGGGCGTTCTGGGGGCATTCAGCGGCCAGGTCCATCGCTAAATCGTCGATGCGCACCAGGCCTAGGCGGTCTTGAGGCCGAAGCCAGCGCAGGAAATCAGCGCGCCACTGGCCGCTCTTGTGGACTTCAAACCACACCTGCTGCCAATGGCGCTGGTCTTCGCGGGAAATGCCGATGCCCTCGCGCACCGCTCCATCGAAGTTGTTCAAAAGCTCCTGGAGGCCGTCTTCGTTGAGTGGTGTGCCGCCACTGAGCTGGGCCTGAATCTGGCGTTGCACCACCAGATCCCCGTAGCGGCGGATCGGTGAAGTGGCCTGGGCGTAGGCCGGCAGCCCGAGGCTGAAGTGGGCGGCAGGCTGGGTGCCCATGAGGCCACGGCTGAGGCAGCGCTTGATCGCCGCGAACCGCACCGCTCCATCCGGCAGCGCGTCCAGCTCGCTCTTGGGGGGAAGCTCCGCTGGCAACTGGCTGCGGAAGGGCAAGGCCAGGTTGTGCTCCACCGCAAAGCGAGCCGCGATCGCGCCGGCAAGGATCATCGCTTCAGCCACCATCGCCCGCGAGGGGCTCGGCTCACTCACCTCCAGCACTGGTTCACCGTCCCGGCTGCGGATGCGCCCTTCAGGCAGATCCATCAGCAACGCGCCCTTGCCAACGCGCCACTGACGACGGCGGTTGAGCAGTTGATCCAGGTCGGCTAGATCGGGCTCCTCCGGCGGCGCCAGATCGATCAGATCGTCGGCATCGCTGTAGCTCAGCCGGAAGGTGGGCTTCACCCAGCTGCGCAGGATGCCGTAATCGGCGATGTCACCCTCAGCGTCGAGATCCACCCAGGTGCTCCAGGCTGCACTGCGTACCCCGGCGCGCAGGCTGAAGGGCCCCGTGGTGAGTTCTAACGGGAACATCGGCAGGTTGCCGCTGGCCAGGTAGAGGCTGCTGCCGCGGCGGCGCGCTTCCAGATCGAGCGGTGATTCCGGCTCCACCAGGCGCCCCGGATCGGCTACATGGATCCAGAGCCGCAGGCCGCCATCGGGGCGGCGCTCCAGCGCCAAGCCGTCGTCGATGTCGCGGGTGTCGTCGTCGTCGATCGTGACGCAACGCTGGCCGGTGAGATCGTGGCGCTCCGCATCACCCGGGAGCTCCTGCTCATGCAGCGCCAATAGGCGCTCGGCTTCCGCTTCCAGCTCAGGGCTGAAGCCGAGACTCCAGGTGGTGCCACCCATCGACACCAGGTGGTGCCGGTCCCACTGGCCCAGATCCACCAGCAAATGGCGCAAGTCGCCGCGGTCGTGGCCCAGATGCAGAGCTGTGAGGCTCTGGCGCAGGGTTGGATCGAGTTGCTCGAGCTCGATCGCACCGGCCGCCAGCTGTTTGAGGGCTTCCAACCGGCGTTGCTGTTCAGGCGGTAGGGCTTCGGTCTGCACCGGCTGGCGGGCGCGTAGCAGCTGTTGCCACTGCTGTTCGCGTTGCTCCGCCAGCTGCTTGAGGCGCCGGTCGCGCCGCAGTGGCTTCAGATCGGCAGCGCTGCGGGGCTGGATTTCCCCCTGCTTAAAGCGGAACCAGAGCTGCGGACCCACCAGCTCGAGCCAGCAGACCGCCAGTTGCGCGGGCTCGGTGCCACCGCACACGAGATCAGCAAACTCGTCAAGCGCAACCGTCTCATCCGATTCCAGAAGAAGCACCCAGGCCTCGCCCCAAGCGCGACGACTGAGACAGGCTTGCTGGAGGGATTCCGGCCTGAGATTCCAAGGCGAAGCCCCCAGCCGCAGCGGTGTATCAGCACCGGAGGGCAGGGGGCAAATCAGCTCCAGCTGGCGCTGGGGCAACACGGATTGTTTGGCGTCGAAGCCAATCCTCAGGCGAGCTTTGCTGCCCTGGATCGCTTCAACAACCGCGAGCTGGGCTCCGCGGGATTCCTGAACACCGACCAGGTCGCCGGGATGGAACGCCGCGGATGCCAGGAGATCAGCCCTCGGGATTCACGAAGGGCAGCAGAGCCACGATGCGCGCGCGCTTCACCGCATTGGTGAGATCACGCTGCTGCTTGGCGGTGAGGCCTGTGAGGCGGCGGGGAAGGATTTTGCCGCGCTCGGTGATGAACTTCTTGAGCAGATCGACATCCTTGTAGTCGATCGGATCGCCGGGTTTGATCGGCGAAAGGCGCTTCTTGAAGAAGGAACTAGCCATGGCAGAACGGAGAAGGAAAAAAGCAGAAGGCGCTGACTACACAGCTGACGTTGAAGCCGCTGAGATCACTTGATCTCTTTGTGGACCGTCGACTTGTTGCAGTGCGGGCAGAACTTCTTCAGTTCGATCCGTTCAGTGGTGTTGCGGCGGTTCTTCTGGGTGGTGTAACGGGACACACCAGGAGACCGCTTGGCGGGGTTGGACCGGCATTCGGTGCACTCGAGAGTGATCACGATCCGGACGCCCTTGTTCTTAGCCATAAAGGACGTTGCCTCGCTTGGGCGATGCGTGTTGGACAGCGATCAACCATACCGTGTCGCCTGACCTCTCCCTCCAGGCCCGGTCTTTAGAGTCGGCCGATTGCGAACGGTTCTGACATGCGGGTCTCGCTCCAATGGCTGCGGGAGCTGGTGGCCTGTGATCTGCCCGCCGAAGAGCTGGGTGAGCGTCTGTCAGTGGCCGGCTTTGAAGTGGAGGAGATCGAGGATCTCGCCGCCCGCGCCGCCGGTGTGGTGGTGGGCCATGTGCAGAACCGAGATCAACATCCCAATGCCGACAAGCTGAGCGTCTGCACGGTGGACATCGGCGCCGCCGAGCCGCTGCAGATTGTCTGCGGCGCCAAGAATGTGCGGGCCGGAATTCATGTGGCTGTGGCCACGGTGGGGTCTTACCTGCCCGCAGTGGATCTCACGATCAAACCAGCAGAACTGCGCGGCGTGGCCAGCAGCGGCATGATCTGTTCCCTCTCGGAGCTGGGCCTGGCCGATAGCTCCGACGGCATCGTGATCCTCGATGAGGCACTGGAGAGCGTGCCGGCCCTGGGCACCCCGGTGGGTCCGTTGTTCGGTCTCGATGATCAGGTGCTGGAGCTGGCGATCACCGCCAACCGGCCCGATGGCCTCTCGATGCAAGGCATCGCCCGCGAGGTGGCAGCCCTCAGCGGCGGGGCACTCACCCTGCTGGCCGCTGCCCCTGCCATTGCGTCCAAGGCCCTGCCCGTGGATGCGGCGGTGCAGGAACGCATCGAAGCCGGTGGTTTGTTCAGCGTCACCGCACTCAACGGTCTCAAGGTGGCTCCCTCGCCCCAGTGGCTCCAGAGCCGGCTGGAGCGCGCTGGCCTGCGCCCCATCAACAACGTGGTCGACATCACCAATCTGGTGATGCTCGAGTTCGGCCAGCCCCTGCATGCGTTTGATGCCGACAAGCTGGCGGCCCTGAGTGGCAGCAATACCGATCCAGCTCGCCTCGATCTGCGCAGCGGCCGCGCCGCCGAAGCGTTCAAGGCCCTCGATGCCAGTGAGCACAGCCTCAGCGAAGAAGCCTGGGTGGTGAGCTACGCCGATCAAGCCATCGCCTTGGCGGGCGTGATCGGTGGCGACAACAGCTGCGTGGATGACACCACCACCAGCATCTGGCTTGAGGCGGCGATGTTCGCCCCCCAAACCGTGCGCCGCAGTGCCCGCAGTGTGGGCCTGCGCACCGATGCCAGCAGCCGGTTCGAGAAGGGACTGCCGCGCGAAGTGACCCTCACGGCTGCCGACCGCGCCGTGCAACTGCTGCAGGAACTCTGTGGTGCTGAGGTTGAAGGTCGCTGGTGCCATGAGCGCCAGGATGCGGCTCGCCCTGCCCTGAGCCTGCGCAGCGATGCGCTGCACAACCTGCTCGGCCCCGTGGTGGATGCCGACGGCAACGAGAGTGACCTACCCGACGCCGAGATCGAGCAGATCCTCACCGCCCTGGGCTGCAGCCTCAGCCCAGACGATGAGGGTTGGCAGGTGCAGGTGCCCCCCTCCCGCGCCATGGATCTGCAGCGCGAGGTGGACCTAATCGAAGAGGTGGCCCGCCTGGTGGGCTACGACCGCTTTGCCAGCCATCTGCCCGATCCGATCGAGCCCGGTGGCCTCAGCGAGGAACAACAAGCCGAGCGACGTCTACGCCGGATGTTGGCTGCCGCCGGTCTCCAGGAGACCTGCAGTCTCTCGCTCGGTCCGGCTCAATCAGAGCGGCCTGGCGCGGATCCCGCCAAGCGGGTGCCCCTCGCTAACCCTTTGCTGGCTGATTACAGCCACCTGCGCGACAGCCTCGTGGATGAGCTGCTTACAGCAGCCCAACGCAACCTGCAGGCCGGCCGCAACGGCTTCTGGGCCTTCGAGCTAGGCAACGTGTTTGACGCCACCGCCAAAGACGGCGGTCAGCGGTTGCAGCTGGCTGGTGTGATCTGTGGTGCCCGCCAGGCGGAGCTGTGGAGCAGCAGCGGCAAACCCCAGCCGCTCGATTACTTCCAGGCTCGCGGCGTGCTGCAGCAAGCCCTCGAGAGCCTGAAGCTGCCCGTGGAGGATCGCCGCCTCAGCGATGAGCCACTGCTGCATCCCGGTCGTGCGGCCCAGGTGGTGGTGGAAGGGCGGCCCGCCGGCTGGTTCGGCCAGGTTCACCCAGAACTGGCTGAGCGCTACGACCTGCCCGCCGCCACCTATCTCTTCCAGCTGGATGTGCCCCAGCTGCTCGGTGCAGCCACCCGCCGCAACCGCTGGCAGCCGGCCTTCGCACCCTTCGCCACCGTGCCCGCTTCCGAGCGGGACCTGGCCCTTGTGGTGCCCAGCAGCACCGCCAGTGGCCAGCTGCTGCAGGCGATCCGCAAGTCGGGCAAGCCGTTGCTCGAGCAGGCCGAACTGGTGGACCGGTACGAGGGCGAGCAGGTAGCCGCCGGCAGTTGCAGCCAGGCCTTCCGCCTGCGCTATCGCGATCCGAAGCGCACCCTCACCGATGCGGAAGTGGATGGCGCCCACGAGAAGATCCGCGCCGCATTGGAGAAGCAGTTCGGCGCGCAGCTGCGGGCCTGAGCACTCCGGTTTAGTCGCGCTCCAACAGAGCCACGCATTCCACGTGGCTGGTCTGCGGGAAGAAATCCACCGGCTGCACGGGCCGCAACCGGTAGCCGGCTTCGCTGGTAAGCCGGCCTAGGTCGCGCGCCAGGGTGGCGGGGTTGCAGCTGATGTAGGCGAGTCGCTTCGGCGGTGCCTGCAGGATGGCCTCCATCACCTCCGGCGTGAGTCCCTTACGCGGTGGGTCCACCAGCAGTGAGGCGGCCCAGGTGAGGTGTTCCGCCAGGGAAGCGGCCACATCCGCCTGTTCAAAGCGTGCGCGCGGCAAGGCGTTGCGCTCGGCATTGGAGCGGGCCTGCTGCACGGATCCCGGATGCAGCTCCAAACCGAGCACATCTAGGCCTGCAGCCGCCAGGGGCAACGAGAACGTACCGATGCCGCTGTAGGCCTCCAACACCTGGGTGCCGGGCGTTTCTGAGAAGAACGCTGTCAGCAGTGGCACCACCCGTTCGGCCTGGGCCGTGTTCACCTGAAAGAACGTGTCGGCAGCAATGTGCAGCTCCTGCCCGGCGAAACGCTCCAGCAACCAGGACCGGCCTGCCACCTGATGGGTTTCGGGGCCGAGCACCACATTGCTGGCGATCGGCTGGATGTTGAGGTTCACCCCCACAACCTCCGGCCAGCGCTGCATCCATTTGTTGGCGAGCGCTTCCAGTCCGGGCAGGTTGTTGTGGCCGCTGACCAGGGTGATCAGCACTTCGCCGCTGTGGTGACCCACGCGCAGGGCTAGATGCCTCAGACCGCCACCGCTGCTGAGATTCACATCCACCGGCCAGCGGGTGGCTTCCAGATCGGCCTTGAGCGGAGCAATCAGCGCGTCGATGCGCGGATCGAGCACCGGACAGCGGTTCATGTTCACGATCTTGTGGCTGCCGCGCCGGTAATAGCCCGCACGCAGCTGACCTTCCGGGGCGCGTTCCAGGGGGATCAAAGCCCGGTTGCGGTAACCAAGGCCGCTGGCGGCGCTGAAGATCGGCAACACCTCCACCTGCAGATGGCCCACGCGCTGCAGCGCCTGTCGCACCAGATCGGTCTTCAGCTCGGCCTGAGCATCATCCGCGCAGTGCTGCAGAGAACACCCCCCGCAACGCTCCGCCAGGATGCAGGGAGGCTTGATGCGACTGGGGGATGGCTCCTCAACCCCCACCAGGTCGGCCTCGAGATGCCTCTTGGCCTGACGCCGCAACCGAGCCACGACGCGCTCACCCGGAAGGGCACCCGGAACGAAGACCACTAAGTCTTTAAAGCGCCCAACACCCTGGCCGTCATGGCCGAGGCCCTGGATGGTGAGCTCAAAGATTTGCCCCAGCCGCAGTGCAGTTGGTGTGGCCATGGCACGCGCCGGTCTGTTCACTCGACCCTATCGGTGCGTAAACACCTGGCCATCGCAGCAATGATCAGGCCTTCAGTCTCGATAAGATAGCGGGGCACCAGGTGGTTTCGATGAGCGTCGTACGCGATCTGATCCTGCAGGCCGACGATCAGCTGCGCTATCCCACCGGCGGTGAGCTGCGTTCGATGGTGGAATTCCTCTCCACCGGCGCCAGCCGCATGGTGGTGGTGAAGGCTCTCACCGAGAACGAGAAAAAGATCGTCGACGAAGCAGCCAAGCAGCTGTTCAGCCGCAAGCCCGAATACGTTGCCCCAGGCGGCAACGCCTACGGCCAAAAGCAACGTGCCCAGTGCCTGCGCGACTTCGGCTGGTACCTGCGCCTCGTGACCTACGGCGTGCTGGCCGGCAGCACCGAGATGATCCAGAAGATCGGTCTCGAAGGCGCCCGCGAGATGTACAACAGCCTCGGCGTTCCCATGCCTGGCATGGTCGAGTCGATGCGCTGCCTGAAAGAAGCCTCGCTCGTGCTCCTCAGCGGCGAAGATGCTGCTCTGGCTGCTCCTTACTTCGACTTCCTGATCCAGGGGATGCAAACACCCTGCTGATCGCAGGTTTTGATCATCCAAAACATCTCGCAAAAGCCGGCAGCCACGTCTGCCGGCTTTTTTTGTGACTCAGTGCTTGCGACCAGGCATTGCCTTGCCCAGCCTTAGCGAACTGGAATGGGTCTCACTTGGACAGCTCAGGCCACAACATGGGTCCCAGGCCGTGTCTTGCCTCAGGCGCCTGGGATTTGATGTGCCTACACGCTGACACCAAGAGCTCGACTCGCATAAAAACCAGCGCAACAAAACCGACACGACCAAGGCCTGGGAAATCCAGCGCAACCTCGAGTCAAGCCTTAAGAGATGTTCAGAAGTCGCGGGTGCGTCGCATCTCCAGAACTAATACAGATCGCAGGCAAGACGACTGCAGCAATGCCCGCATCTTTGCTTTCTTGACGACACATCCGGATGCCGACCACCAATGAACACGCCTTGTTCGTGCTTGCTGTTGAGCTGGTGAGAGGCGTGCCGGAACAGGCGCACGTTCGACACGACGATGCGCCACCCTCACCACAGCTCGTAGTCGCGCCTAGACCTGAGAAAACCCGATTCGGGACCAATTCCAATCGCGTACCTGTGTCTACAGCAGGTACGCACTAGCAAGAGCTCCCTTTTCACAGGCTATTTGGAGTGGTCCAACAGAGCTGGACATGACGTTGCATCGCATGGACAGCAGCGCGGAGACCGACTGACTCCGATTCAGCCTCCACCCCAGTCGAAGCGACTTGGAAATTGAGAGAACGGCGTTGAGACCGCGTCAAAAACTCTGGACGAATAAGCGGAAGGCCGATGCACGCAGAATTCACGAAAAAAGCCAGATCGAACAGAAAGCGACGGAGACTTTTTGCTCGTCCGGTGTGCCTGGCCTGATTGGTTCAACTCAGCACATGTCGAGGGGGCCGACGATGAATAGGATTAATGGTCCTGTCCAAGTCTCAGGTGAGGACTCATGACTAGACGCAAACAACCATAGCGAGACATTTTCAGTGGATGCCGCATTGCCTGACTGGTTGCTGTGAACGATCCATCGACCTGAAGCCTTCGAGCCTCCAGGCCCGACTCAGCCCCGCGGACATGCTGCCGAAAAACGAGACCAGATAGCGAATCATTAGTCCATTAGGCGTCTCGGCACAGGAATCAAGTCGCGACCAGAATGAGACCACTGATTACGCTGCCTGGCGGTATCGCTCCTTCAGGAACTGATAGGCCTCGTTCAAGCGACGCATCGCATCGGCGGAGCCGCCGGCATCGGGGTGGTGGCTTTGAGCCTGTTCCCGGTAGGCCTCGCGAATTTCCTTGAGCGTGTAGGGGCGATCCGCAATGGTGGGGAGCTGCAGCAAGCGCAGTGCGCCATGCACAGTCATCGATTGATCGATGGCCTCAAAGGAGGTGCTGCGTTTTTGCTTGCTGCGTTGACGCTGCACAAAACGCGTGATCAAGGTGGGCACGCGGACCGCGAGGCTGCTGCCGCCAAAGGGGTCCTCGAGGATGCCCGCGGCGGTAATCACGCGATCGAGGCTTGGATCTCCCACCGTCCAGCCAGGAGCAAAACCAAGCAGAACCTGCTGGGCTAGCCCCCAGCTGAACGGACGGCCATCACTGTGATCCGACTGGGGCCAGATGTCCCGAGCCAACCAGGTGAGCGCTGCATCCTGGGCCGCATCGCTGGGCGGAGTTCCGTAAATCTCTAACCAGTGCTGCTGGGCCCTGACCAACGCCTCCTGAAGAGCCTCCGCCGGAATCAGCGCCAGTCCGGTATTGCGATCTTCACTGATTGGCCTGGCCTGTTCGGCCAAGCTGCGCTTCACCGCCCTGGCCTGCCGACGAACAAATCCAGGCAGCTGAATGCCAACTCCGAGGGCCGCACCAGCCCGTGCAGCAGCGTCGTCAGTAGTCCTGGATGAGTCTCGTCTCTGGTCCAGCTTTGAGATCTCTCCAGATCCAATGAGAACAATCGCGGTGTTGTCGTCGAGCTCGCCGGGCCCAACTCGGTTGCCCAACTCAGAGCCGCTGGTCAGCTCTTGTGCCGGAGCGCGCGTCGCAGCTCCACGGGCCGAAGCCTGACTGCTCTCGGCGGCGGCTACTGCTTGCTTGGGCTCGGCGTCGAGGCTCCCATCAACAAGGAAAGGAGCCTCATCGGATCGTGCATCAGCATCGACCAGTCGATCTCCGTTGAGGCTGCCAGCTGAGACATCCGGTTGGGCCTCAGCCTCGTCGTCGAGGTCTGGAACCAGCTCGCGCAGCAACTGTTCAACGATGAGCCCGCGGTTGCGGAAGCCCATCTGCGACTTCAAACCATCGATCCAGCGCAGCAGGTCTTCGCTGAGTTCCAGGGTGATGCGCCGCTTATCGGATCCGCTCTCCCCCACGCCCCGCTGCTGATGCCCCCTGAGGTTATCGGCCCATCAGGGAATTCATCAGCTGCTGCTGGGCCTGAACGGCTTGCTGATAACGCTCCATCAGGCTCTGGCTCATGCGCGTGGGTGTGATCACCGCCGGTGGCAGGCCCTGCAGCACAGGGACAGGAGGAAGCGGCTGAATCCAGCCTGGATTCATCACCACCGCCGGCGCAGCCGGCTTGGCTTTGGGGGCTGGCTTGGCAGCCGCTGGTTTGGCGGGCCTGGGCGCCGGTGCGGCAGCCGGTGCAGCGGCCACATCGGCCAGAGGCGGAGCAGCGGGCGCGGCCTTGGGTTTGCTGGCTTGCGCAGCGGCCAGCAGGTCTTCCCGCTGACGCAGCTGAGCGAGTTGCTGGTCGGGAACCACGCTGAGCAGGTGGCCGGGAGTGGCATCGGCCGGGTACACCAGGCTCACCTTCACTGGATTGTTCCGACCAGGCTTGAGGTTGAGGGAAGCGATCGGAAGGCTCTGGCCAGAACGCATGCCCACATGCACTTCGCGATAGCCCTCGTCGGTATCAATGCCGATCGAGCCGCGGAAGGCGGTGAAGTGTTTTCCGTTTGGAGTCGGGTGGCTGAACACCAACTGGTGCGGCCCTGAACCCTGCAGATTGAGCTGAACGTCGAAGCGAACGCCGTAGGTGCCGACGTTGTCGAGCGATGAATCGACCATGCGCGACGCCAACTGATTCACCTGCACCTCACGGGTGCCGAAGTGGTGGCGGTTTGTGCTGGTTAAGGGCACGTGCAGTGCCCCTTGATTGAGGTCGTGGCTGAGGCTGGCGGTGTAGGTGTCGCCAAGGGCCACGCCACCCACCCTGGAGAACACCGTGCCGTCTTGGATCTGGTGCACACGGCTTAGGTAGATGCGGCCTGGAGCCAGGCGGTTGCTATCGAGCACCCGGAAGATATCGGTGTCGTTCTGGGGATCACGGGCAGCCACGACGGCCATCTGGAACGGGCCATCACTGCGGCCACGCAGCAAGCCATTGGCGATGCCAAGTGCCGGCAGAGCGGTACTGAAGAGCACAATCCGGCTGTAGGGCGGGATCGTGATTTCATCCTCGAGGCGACGATCCAGCTGACCGCGCAGCATCTGGATGGCAGTGGCATCGCCAGGGCCGGTATTCCACGGACGGGGGCCCAGTGGTTTCACCCCCATCAGGTTGTTGGCCAGGTAGGGCGCTTCAAAGCTGTTGCGCACCGCCCCCTTCTTGAAACGGATGTGGACGGGGGTCGACCCAGGGTTAATCAGGATCGTCGCCAGGGTGAGCTCACCGCGCCGGCCGTTGGTCCCACGGATGCGGCTGCGATCTTCCGGGTAGTACTTGTGGTGGACGTGTAGGCCGAATTCACCATTGAAGGTGTAGGTGGCATTGGCCAGGGGCTGGTTGGTTTCAGCCGCAATGGCAGATCCAGGCCTTGTATCCACCAGGACTCCAGGCCCCAGCACCTCTTCCGGCTGGTTGGAGTGGAGCACCGGCACGTTGTTGAACGTGCCGTTAAGCGGGCGTGCACTTTGGCCAGCCATCAGTGCCACATAGGCCTGAGACGGCATGGGGGCGACAATCACGCTGCCGAGCAGCGCCAGAAGCGTGGCTTTCATCGGAGCTCTGGGACCCACTGCTCTCACCCTGCGATCAAACGAGCCTGAGGTCGCCGAGGCTGCGGAATTGCTTTAGCTCTCTCAGCATGAAAATCAGTCAAGGCAAAGGGTTCTGACCTCGCGGACGAGGCGGCGTGGCCCTGTCGATCCATTCCCGCGGTCGGCCGTCATCGACCGCTAGAACAACAACTGGTGACTATTTTCCCATGTTCCCGCCATTCTTTGGCTGCGGAGACAGCTCCACCCCCGAGCAGTGCCGCCGGCGCCATCAGGAGCGCAAGCTGCACACCCTCACCTTCTGGCGCGATGGCCTCGAGCGTCAGCTGGCTGCGATCAACGCCGCCATCAGCACGCTGGAGCGCCAGATGAAGGACTCAGCTGACGCCTGAGTTCTTCCAACGCTTGGTGCAACACGCGATGCACGGTGGCGGCGCTGATGCCAAGGCTTCGCCCCACCGTGCGCAGGGTCTGTCCGCGCAGAACCACCGCTTCCACCACCTGGCGTTGGCGCTGGTTCAAGCGTCTGAGCGCCGCCATGGCGTTGTCGCGTTCCTCGGCGGTCTCCCGTTCGGTCAGGCCGTCTCGACTGAAGAGTTCGTGACCCAGAGCTGGGGTGTTTTGCAGGAGCCACGGCGGTAGCAGTTCCACGCGTCGCTCCCGCTCAAAACCCTCCAGCTCCGCCAACAGAGGAGCCGGCAGGGCCTCACGGCACTGGCGGTTCAGCTGTTGAGCCCGCTCCTGCATCCGCCGCGACATCCGCAGCAACGGCGCCACGTCCCGCAGGTAGTGCAACACCGCTCCACGGATATGGGGGCGCGCAAAGGCTGCAAATGGCACCTGGCTGGAGTTGTCGTAGCGCTCAGCGGCGCGAATCAAGCCGAGTGCTGCCACCTGCTGGAGGTCATCGCGGCGCTCCCGCGTGCAGGCGGCGTAGTGCCTGGCCACGCTCTGTACCAGCGAGAAGTGTTCGGCCACCCGCTGATTGCGCAGCTGAAGGGGATCGGGAGAACGGTGCGGCATGCGCTGGATCGTTGGGCTCTCTCAGCCAAACCGCCATCAGCACACGGGCGCATCCGGGAAAGCACGCAATCAAATGGGTTGGATCGCCACCGCAGCCAGCAACGCCAGGGGGCCATGGCGCTGCAGCCAGGCCGTATCGGATTCCGGTGTGATCAACAGGCAGCCGGCAAAGCCCAAGGCATTGATGCTCATGCCAGCCAAATGCTCTTGGCTGCGCACCACCGTCATGAACCAGGTGGGTTCAGTCACCAGGTTGTAGGGCTGCAGCGGTTGGGGCTGTTGCTGCGGTGAGCCGAGCCCTAACTCCCATTGATGGCGCTCGTACAACTCCTGCAACTCAGCGGCCGCCTGCCGGGTACCGGAGTGTTTGCGGGGGCTGAGCCGGTAGTGCCATGGCCAGGAGGGCTCGCTGCCCTGCAATTGCGCGCTGCAGGCGGCGGCCAACGGACAGCTCGGTTCGCCATCCACCCGTGGGAGGAGCTGCAGATGCCGGTGGGGTTGGCTGGCACCCGCGGCAGCGCAGCTGTTGAAAAACCACAGACCGGGCGTATCGGCCTCCACATCGGCCAGGGTTTGCCAATCCAGGGCACTGAGCCAGCCGGACTGCGGCTGCCAGCGCTGGGGAATCAGCAGCACATGCCCGCGTTGTACGGGGAACTTGTTGAGGATGAGCACGTGCTCATCGCTGAGGCGCTCCACCTCCAACGCTGGATCCCAGGGCAGAAACGGGTTGGGCTTTGGCCCCGCGCTGCGCAGATGTTTCGGCGTTTCAGAGAGCAGCCGCCGCAGCACGAAGGGCTCGCATCCCGGCACAGGAACGATCTCCGTCTCCAAGGGCACCAGAGCACCGCAACGCTCGGCTTCCTCGGAACGGAGCAAGGCTGCATCCAGCAACCGCCACTTGGAGCTCACCATCAACCGGAACCCTGCCGCAACCGAGCCAGCGAGGCTCCGCTGTAGTAGTGGCCCAGGATCTCGTTGTAACGCTGGCCGCTGCTCGCCAGAGCCTGGGCGCCGTGCTGACTCATTGACGCTCCCAAGTGACCATGGGCCTCCATGCTGATCTCGCTGGTGGCGGCGTAGAGGCTTTCCACGATGCCGCCCTGGTAACTGAGGATCAGCCCACGGGTGTCGGCGGCTGCCTGACGGGTGCGAGGGTGACTGCTGGCCAACCCTCGATAAGCCTGCCACCGGGTGGTGTTGCCCAGATGCCAATGGCGATTGGCCGGGCGAGCCATGTGAGCCAGGGCGTAGGAGCGGGCCGCCACCGCCTGGGCTTTCAACGCCTCCAGGCTCCAGGAGCTCGGCATTTCAGCGCCCACCACCGAAGCCACGTAAGCCTCCAGCGGCAGATGATTCACCGCCAGCAGCCCGCCGCTGTCGCGCAGCACCCGCACGCGACCGTCATAGCCCTGGCCATTCACGCGCACAGCGTGCCCGGCTGACGTTTCCAGCCACAGCTCTGCCGGCAAGGTCTCGGAAGCGCTCAGGTTGATCGCGTCTGTAGCCGATCCCTGGCGCAGCACGCTGCCATCAGCTTTGCGCAACCACCAGTGGCCGGAGGCGGAGAGCTGCAGCTGATCGCCCTCGCGCACCACAGCCACGCGAATTTCCAGCTCCAGTGGTGTGCCCTTGGCTGGTTCCGCCAGGGCATAGCCGCCACCCGCGGTGGCTGTACGTTCAGCGGCAACACCCTGCAGGTCGTCGCGGGCTGAATCTTTGGGCACCGCATGGGGCGGTGGGCTGGCCAGCATGGCCTCAAGCAGCGGGCCGTTGATCCCCGAGCTCCCCGGCAGCACTGCCTGAGCCCAGAACCCAAGGCCCATGGCACCCAAGCCCATCGGAGCGCCGAGCATCCAGCGGCGCCAGTTCACAGCCGCACAGCTTGCTGCCAGCCTGCGGGGTCGCAACCGGCTCCAGAACTGTTGATCTGCCCGTCCCATAGGAGCTGCGCGGCGCCTGTGAGCCGGACCTGACCCGGACCGACTGACTCGCACAGCATTCCACCATGACGAGCGGAGGCTTGCCAGCCGCGCACTTGGTTGCGTTGCAGCTGCTCCATCCACCACGGTGCCACCAGCGCGTGGGCGGATCCGGTCACTGGGTCTTCGTCGATGCCGAGCCCTGGGGCAAAGAAGCGCAGTTGGTAATCACAGGGGGCACCCATCAGCTGGGGAGCAGCACCCACCAGCGGCTGCATCAGCACCAAGCCATTCCGATCGGGCCCCTCGAGCTGTGGCGAGGGGTTGTCCATCGCCGCCAAGGGTGCATCCGCCGCTAGCAATGCCACCCGATAGCCCAGGGGTGAATCCCAATAGCGCTCGATCGGTTGGCCAAGGATGGCTTGCAGCGGAGCAGGCACGTCCAACGGGATCAAGCCCGAGCTGGGCAGCACCAGATGGGCCACGCTGGCCTCGGAGCGATCCAATCCCACCTGCAGCGCTCCACTGCGGGTGGCCAGCGGCAGTGATGCGCCGACTTCCAAGAGGCCCCAATGGGCCAAGGCGAAGGTGGCGGCCAAGGTGGCGTGACCGCAAAGCGGCACTTCGCAGGTGGGCGTGAACCAACGCAGACGCCAGGGGCCTGTGGAATCGCGGTGGAGAAAGGCGGTTTCCGATTGCTTGAAGCTGCCGGCCAGACGCTGCATCCAATCGGCAGTGGCGGGCTGATCGAGCAGCACAACCGCCGCTCCATTGCCCTGAAGAGGCTGATCGGTGAAAGTTTCCACCAACAGTGCGGGGCTTGTGGTCATCAGGCGAAGGCCAATTCCTCAGGCCGCAAGCCACGGCCCATCAACTGCCGCACAGCTGCTTCGGGCTGAATCGTGCCAGCCATCAGGGCTCCCACCTGTTCGCAGATGGGCAGCCGCCAGCTGTGGCGCTCCGCCAGGGCGAGCACAGCCATGGCCGTCTGCGCTCCTTCCACGGTGGCGCCAACGCGGGTGAGGGCGGCTTCACGGTCGAGCCCCTCGGCCAACGCCAACCCGAAGCGGTAGTTGCGGCTGAGGGTGCTGTTGGCTGTAGCCAGCAAATCCCCCAGACCCGCCAGCCCGTAGAGGCTGGGTGCCTCACCGCCCAAGCCCTGAATCACCAAACCCATTTCCACCAGGCCACGGCACAGCAGTGACGCCTTGGCGTTGGCTCCCAGATTGAGACCGTCGCAGACACCAGCCGCGATCGCCATCACGTTTTTGAGGGCGCCGGCCACCTCAGTGCCAACTGGGTCGTTATTGGTGTAGAGCCGCAGGCGCTCACTGCTTAGGGCCTGCTGCAATCGCGTTGCCAGCGCCTGATCGTGACTTGCGAGCACGCTGGCGGCAGGCAGGCCCGCGGCAAGTTCCGTGGCCAGATTGGGACCACTGAGCACCACCAGGGGGATGGCGCTCAACTGCTGCTGCCAGAGCTGACTTGGGGTGCACTGCTGGTCCAGGTCGATGCCTTTGCTGCAACTGAGCAAGGGCAGACCAGAAGGCCAGTGGGGAGCCAACTGCTGCGCAAGCTCGCGCACACCCTGAAGCGCGGTGGCCATCACCACCAGTTCGGCATCAGCCAGCAAAGGGATGGGATCGCCCCCCTGACGGCGACTCCAGCCTTGAACCTGGTGGCCCTGCTCCTCGAACAGGCCAGCCAGAGTGGAGCCCCAGGCCCCCAGACCGATCACCGCGATGCGCAGGCTCATCGCGCCATCATGCGGCAGCGCTGGCGTGCTCCTGCAACAGCTCGAGCGGAATCACCTCTAACGCACTTTGCTCGCAGGCCTCCAGCCGCACCGGCGGTGCCATGCCGTCTTCATAGGCCTCCAGCCAGCGGCCGGCGCAGACGCACCAGTGATCACCGGGCTTCAACCCAGGGAAGCCGTACTGGGGCATGGGCGTGCTCAGGTCGTTCCCCTGGGCGCGTGTGTAGGACAGAAACCGTTCATCCACCACGCAACACACCGTGTGGCGGCCGAGATCAGCGCCGTCGGTGCGGCAATAGCCATCGCGGTACCAACCGGTCATCGGCTGGCAGCCGCACAACGCCAACGGTTGCCCCAACACGTTCAGGGCTACTGAATCGGGGGAGGTCACAGGGGCGAACAACGCTCTGGTGAGCGGCAGTCTGACGACGGAGTGGCACAAATCGCGATCAGACAGTTGACGGACCCTGGGGGGCAGGCGTTAAAGGTCTTTCAGCAGACCCCCCTACATGAGCTGGGACTTCACCGAAGACGGCGCCTTCCTGGCCCTGTGCGATGCCTTCAAGGAAAGCGGCGAGAGCTCGGCGATCGAGTTCCTGGCCAATGGTGAAGGTGCCTTCCACTTCCAGGAGCTGGCTCAGAACGCCGCCGGTGAGGGCATCGATCTCTCCGACTCCACCGATCTCGAGGAGTTCCAACAGGAAGTGATCGAAACCCTCGAAGACCTCTGCGGCTAAACGCACAACGGAGCGGAGGGCCCCACAGCTCAGGCCGCAGGGCTTCTCGCTCAACAGGAGAACGGCGTCAGGCGCCGTAGAAGAAGGCGATCTCCTTGTCCTTCAGACCCTCCCAACCGGCGGCCTTGAGGCGCGCATCGAGGGTTTGCTGGTCGAAATGCTTCGAGCCGGTTTTCACGATGCGGTTGCGCATCGATTTCTTCACGCCGCTGCGAGCCCGCTGGCTTTCCAGATCCATCACCTCGTTGTAGAGGCTGAGCATCTCGGGCGGGATGGGGGTGCCATCGAGATCGAGGCCTGCAGCGATGGCGTCATCAACGCCGCCGGGTCCGGCAATGGCCATGCAGGGGAGGGAATTAGGGCCAGCTGACCCTAGTTCCAGCCCCTGGCAGAACGGTTCTCAGGCCGAGAAGTAACGCGCCTGGCTGTGCAAGGCCACAAGCGCCGTGGTGCTTTGCTCGGGCTCGAGCTGATCGCTCTCATCCATCGAGAGGCCGATTCGATCGGTGTGCAGCCAGGCGAGTTGCTGGCGGGAATCGGCCACGTTGGGGCAGGCTGGGTAGCCGAAGGAGTAGCGACTTCCGCGGTAGCGCTGGGCGAGCACATCCCGCAGCGGCATCTCAGCGGGATCGGCGAAGCCCAGCTCGCTGCGGATGCGGGCATGCACCCACTCGGCCAGGGCCTCGGCCATCTGCACGCCCAGGCCGTGGAAGTAGAGGTAGTCGCTGTACTGATCGCCCTTGAACAGCTCCTGGGCGAATGCGCTGGCCTTCTCGCCCATGGTCACCGCCTGCATCGGCAGCACATCGGTGGGCTGGCCGCCGGCGAGGTCTTGATAGAAGTCGGCGATGCAGTAGCGGTTGCCGGAGCGTTGCCGCGGTAGGGCGAAACGGCCGAGCTCACGGCTGCGTTGCTCGGGATCGAACACCACCACGCTGTTGCCCTCGCGGCCGCAGGGGAAGTAGCCGTAGGCCACCCGCGGCGTGAGCAGCTGCTCCTCAAGGCAGCGCGCCATCCACTGCTGCAGCACCGGCTCGGCCTTCTCGGCGAGCATCGCTTCGTAGTCCTCTCGCGATTGGCCCTGGGCTTTGCGCAGTTGCCACTGGCCGGCAAACAACGCGTTGCGATCGAGGTAGGCAAACACCTGCTCGAGTTGGATGTCGGCCTCGGTGAGCACCCGGCTGCCCCAGAAGGGAGGTTTGAGCGCCGGTTCGGCGGGCACCGCTTCGGAGCGGTGGTCGTTGGGTTCGGTAGGTGCGGGGGCCGCTTCAATGGCGGCTGCGGCCTCGGGAGCCGTTCCGGCGGCATCACCGGCCGGTTCAGCCGCAGCCTCGGCCTCTACGGCCGTCTCGAGCCCAAGGCCCTCAGGTGCACCGGCGAGGAAGCCACGCCCGTTGTCCCACTGGTCGGCATCACGGGCTGCCACGTAGGCATCCATGAAGCGCAGGTCGGCGAAGGCATCGCGGCCGTAGATCACCTGGCCCTGGTACACCTCACGGCAGTCCTTATTCACGAAGCGCGGGGTCAGCGCCGCACCGCCGAGGATCACGGGAACGTTGATGCCGGCTTCGTTGAAGGCCGCCAGGTTGTCCTTCATGAACGCGGTCGACTTCACCAGCAGGCCGCTCATGGCGATGCAATCGGCCTGGTGCTTGTGCTGGGCCTCGATGATCGCCTCGACGGGCTGCTTGATGCCGAGGTTGATCACCTCGTAGCCGTTGTTGGTGAGAATGATGTCGACCAGGTTTTTGCCAATGTCGTGAACATCGCCCTTCACGGTGGCGATCAGGAACTTGGCTTTGGCGGAGCTCTCGCCTTCCACCTTGTCCATCAGCGGCTCGAGGAAGGCCACGGCCGATTTCATCGTTTCAGCGCTCTGCAGCACAAAGGGAAGCTGCATCTGGCCGGAGCCGAACAGCTCACCCACCACCTTCATGCCGTCGAGCAGGAAGGTGTTGATGATCTCCAGCGGCTTGTAGCGCTCAAGCGCGATCTTGAGCGCGTCTTCCAGGCCGATGCGCTCGCCATCGATGATGTGCTGCTTGAGCCGCTCCTCGATTGGCAGGTCGCTGAGCTGTGGGCCTGAGGCGCGCGCCTCTTTCGCGCTCACCCCTTCGAACAGCTTGGTGAGTTCGGTGAGTGGGTCGTAGATACACACGCCGTTGTCGAAGCGGCGGTTGTCGTTGATCAGATCACGGCACACCTGTTGGTGCTCCTCGCTGATCTTCACCAGCGGCAGGATCTTGGCCGGGCTCACGATCGCCGCATCCATGCCGGCTTCGCAGCAGTCGTGCAGGAACACCGAATTGAGCACGATCCGCGCCGCCGACGAGAGACCAAAGCTCACGTTGCTCACACCGAGCACCACGTGCACGCCGGGCAGGTTCTGGCGAATCAGACGGATGGCCTCCACCGTGGCCAGGCCGTTCTCGCGGTCTTCCTCGATGCCGGTGGAGATCGGCAGGGCGAGGGGGTCATAGAAGATCTCGTGGGCGGGGATGCCGAATTCGAGTGCATCGCGGTAGGCGCGCTGGGCGATCGCGAACTTGCGCGCCGCCGTGCGGGCCATGCCCTCTTCATCGATGGTGCCCACCACCACACCGGCGCCATAAGCGCGGGCGAGCTCCAGCACCTTGAAGAAGCGTTCGTCGCCGTCTTCGTAGTTGGTGGAGTTGAGGATGCACTTGCCGCCGGCCATCTTCAGGCCGGCCTCCATCTTCTGCCACTCGGTGGAATCGAGCATCAGCGGCAGGTTCACGTTGGTGACCAGCCGGCTCACCAGCTCGCGCATATCGCGCTCGCCATCGCGCCCCACGTAGTCGACGTTCACGTCGAGCACGTGGGCGTTTTCCTTCACCTGGCCGCGGGCCACGGCCACCAGGCCATCCCAGTCTTCTTCGGCCAGGAGATCGCGCACCTTCTTGGAGCCGCTGGCATTGAGCCGCTCGCCAATGATCAGGAAAGAGTTGTCCTGTAGGTAAGGCGTGGTGCCGTAGAGGGAGGCGGCCGCCGGCTCGTAGGTCAGTGCTGGGCGCGGATCTTCGGCGCTCTGGCGCAACTCCGGTGTGCGCACCTGGCGCTGGGCCGGCTTGAGCTCGGCTGCCAGTTCGGCCAGGGCACCGATATGGGCGGGGGTGGTGCCGCAGCAGCCACCGATCACCTGTACGCCGAGGTCTTCCACGAAGTGCATCAGCTGCATCTTCATCTCCACCGGCGTGAGCCGGTAGTGGGCCACACCGCCGATGTTTTCGGGCAAGCCGGCGTTGGGGATGCAGCTCACCACAAAGGGGCTGTGCTCGCTCAGATAGCGCACGTGCTCCTTCATCTGCTCCGGGCCCGTGGCGCAGTTGAGCCCGAGCACATCGATCGGGAACGGCTCCAGGATCGCCACCACCGCGGCGATGTCGGAGCCCACCAGCATCGTGCCGGTGGTTTCCATCGTCACGCTCACCATCAAGGGCCGGCGCTGACCGGTTTTGGCGAAGGCCTGCTCGATCCCCTGCAGGGCTGCCTTGATCTGCAGCACGTCCTGGCAGGTTTCGACGATGAACAGATCCACATCGCCGGCAATCAGGCCCTCAGCCTGCTCGGCGAAGGCATCGCGCAGTTCATCGAAGCCGATGTGTCCCAGGGTGGGCAGTTTGGTGGTGGGGCCCATGGAGCCCGCCACGAAACGCGGTTTCTCTGGCGTGCTGTAGGCATCCGCCATTTCGCGGGCTAGCTCGGCCGCGCGCTTGTTGATGGCGAAGGCCTGATCCTGCAGGTCGTATTCCACGAGCACGGTGGAGGCCGCACCGAAGGTGTCGGTCTCGATCACATCGCAGCCCACCTCGAGGAACTGCCGGTGCACCGCCTGCACGGCGTCGGGGCGGGTAAACACCAGGTTCTCGTTGCAGCCCTCCAGGGCGGCACCGCCGAAGTCCTCGGCGGTGAGATCCATCTGTTGCAGCGAAGTGCCCGTCGCGCCGTCAAACACCAGCACCGGGTGCTCCGGGCTGTGCAAACGCTCGAGGAAACCGATCCGTTGGGTGGCCAGCATCAACCGTTCAGACGCACACGGGTGACCCAGTGATCAAAGGCCGGATCGCGGCCTTCAGTGATCGCGGTGAGGCGATCGCGGATGGCATCCATCACCGGACGGCTTGCACTCAGGTCGGTGTTCTCCACGCGGCGCACCGGTGTGACCTTGGCGGCCGTGCCGCTGAGGAACACCTCATCAGCAATGAACAGCTCGCTCTTGTCCACCGGGCGCTCCAGGGTGGGAATGTCCATGGTCTTAGCGAGTTCGAGCACGCTGGCGCGGGTGATGCCCTCGAGGATGTCCTGATCCACGCCAGGGGTGATCAGCACGCCATCGCGCACGATGAACAGGTTCATGCCGCTGGCCTCGCTCACCTTGCCGCGACTGTTGAGCAGCAGGGCTTCATCGAAGCCGCTCTTCACGGCTTCAGTTTTGGCCAGGGAGCTGGTGATGTAGGCGCCGCTGATCTTGCCGCGCAGGGGCAGGGAGCGATCTTCCTGGCGGGTCCAGGAGCTGATGCGGCAGCTCACGCCCTCCGGTGAGAGGTAGTCACCCAGCTCGAGGCCATAGATCAGGAAATCGGTCTCGATGTTGTGCAGACGCGGCGCAATACCCAGATCGCTGGTGTAAACGAAAGGCCGCAGATACACCGGGCAGGTGGGCTTGTTCGCCTGCAGGAATTGATGGATGGCGCTGTGAATCGTGTCTTCGCTCAGCTCGGTGAGCAGCAGCCGGGCGCTCTGGCTCAGCCGGCGAGCATGGCGATCGGCCCGGAACAGCAGGATCTCGTTGGAATCAGCCGGGTTGGGCAGCGCCCGCATGCCGCCAAACGCACCGGTGCCGTAGTGCAAGGCGTGGGTTGCCACCGACAGCGTGGCTTCAGCAAAGGGAACGCACTTGCCACCGAACCAGGCGTAGGGCAGAAACTGATGCATGGGGTCGGTGGGGCGTGGCGGCCACAGCTGAATGTGATCTTCTCATCGGCGGGGTCCTGCCTGTGAGTTGCCAGCTGCCGACAAGATGGTGGGATGCATCGCCTCGCCGCCGTTCCGGGCAGCAGCAGCCCTGCCGATGGGGTGCTGTTCATCGAACAACCAGCCGCAACGGCGGTGCTGCTCACCAGCGCCGACACCGACCTCACCGCCCTGGCGGCTGAACTCGATCGCAAACCCGAGCTGCTTGGCCCCAACCGCAGCATCCGGGCCCTGAACTTGGCGGCGCTGCAGTACCCTGCGGTGCTCGATCACTACATCCGCACCAGCCTCCAGCACACCGAACTGGTGGTTGTGCGTTTGCTGGGGGGGCGCGGACACTGGAGCTACGGCCTTGAGCAGCTGCGGCAGTGGGCGCAGGCGAAGCAAAGGCGCCACCTCATGGTTTTGGCCGGCACGGCTGAGGAAGACGACAACATGGTGGAGCTGGGCACGGTGGCAGCTCCGTTGGCCCTGGCCTGCAGTCGCTGTCTGCGTGAAGGCGGGCCCGCCAACTGGCGGGCTGTGTTCACCAGCCTGCGGGCATTGCTGGATGGCACCGAGCCGCCCACACCAGAAGTGCAGGCTCTGGCCGATCCTCAGCCCCACGACTGGCGCGCCGAGCCCGGTCCCCGCGTGGGGGTGGTGCTGTACCGGGCTTTGCTCCAGGCGGGGGATCTTGGCTTGGCGGAGAGCCTGCTGCAAGCCCTGCGCGCCGCTGGTCTGGCGCCACGGGCCCTGTGGCTGAGCAGCTTGCGGGATCCGGCGGTGCAGAAGGGCGTGGCCGATCTACTGCAACGGGAGCAGGTGCAAGCGGTGCTCTGCACTACCTCCTTCGCCTCAGTGCAGATGAGTGAGGCGGGCCTGGGTGCTCCCCTCTGGGATCAGCTGGCGGTGCCGGTGCTGCAGCTGCTCTGCAGCACCCAGAGCGAAGCCAGCTGGCTGGAGAGCTCCGTGGGATTAGCGCCCTTGGATCTCACCCTCCAGATCGCCCTGCCGGAACTCGATGGCCGCATCACCACGCGGGTTGGTGCCTTCAAAGAGATGGACGTGTCTGATCCGCGCCTCTCCACGGCGCTTCAGCGCTACCAGCCCCAACCGGAGCGGCTCGCCTGGGTGGCTGAGCTGCTGAGGCGGTGGTGCGAGCTGCGCAGCACCCCCGCGGCCGAACGCCGCCTGGCGCTGGTGCTGGCCAATTACCCCACCCGCAACGCTCGCTTAGCCAATGGCGTGGGGCTCGATACACCAGCCAGCGCCGCCGCCATGCTGCATTGGCTAGCTGAGGCCGGCTACGCGCTCGGCTCGCAGGAGCTGCCGGCCGATGGCGATGAACTGATTCAGCTGCTACTCGCCGGCCGCAGCAATGACCCCGAGAGCCTGCACCGGCCCGCCCTGGCTCATCTGCCGCTGGCGAGCTACGAAGCCTGGTACGGCCAGCTTCCGCTGGAGGGGCGCCAGAAGCTCGACCAGCGCTGGGGCAGCCCGCAGCAGGATCCGCTGCTGGAAGCGCAGGGGTTTCCGATCCAAGCGCTGCGCTTCGGGAACGTGACGCTGCTGATCCAGCCGGAACGCGGTTATGACCGCGACCCGAGCCTGAGTTATCACTGCCCGGATTTACCGCCACCGCACCACTACCTGGCCCAATACCTCTGGCTGCGCCAGGAGGCTGGTGTGCAGCTGATCTGCCATGTGGGCAAGCACGGCAACCTCGAATGGCTGCCGGGCAAAGGCTTGGGGCTCTCCAGCAGCTGCTACCCCGAATGGGCTGTGGGGCCCATGCCCCACATCTATCCCTTCATCGTTAACGACCCCGGTGAGGGCTCGCAGGCAAAACGCCGCGCCCAGGCCGTGATCCTCGATCACCTCACGCCACCGCTGGGCCGCGCCGGACTGCACGGTGATTTGCGGGATCTTGAGGCCCTGATCGACGAGTACTGGGAAGCCGTTCAACTCGGCAGTGCTCGTAGTGATCAACTGCGCCAGAGCGTGTTGGAGCGCTTGGCGGCGTTGGAGCTACCGGATCTGCTCAGCGGGAACGCCAATGGCGATCCCCTCGATGCCGCCGATGGCTATCTGTGCGAACTGAAGGAAGCCCAGGTGCGCACCGGCTTGCACCGCTTCGGCAGCCTGCCGGAGGGTTCAGCCCTGGCCGAACTGCTCACGTGCCTGGCCCGGCCACCGCAGCAGCAAGGGCTCGGCCTGACGCAAGCCCTAGCGCGTGATCTCGAGCTGGAGCTGGATCCCTGGAGTGATCCCGAGGAGCAAGCACTAAGCGCCGCGGATCAACAGCGTTTGCTGGAACTGGGCGCCGAGCAGCCCCGGCTGGTGGGGGACGCGGTGGCTTGGATCGAGGCCACAGCTGAGCAGCACTGCCAGGCCTTGCTCGACAACCCGGGAGCCGTACCAGCCGCGGGGGAGCACACCAAAGCGGTGCTGCAACGGCTGGCCTCGGGGCTGGTGCCCAACCTGCTGCAGTGCGGCACAGCCGAACGCCAGGCGTTTCTCACCGCAGTGGCCGGTGGACGGATCGCCGCCGGGCCGTCGGGTGCGCCAACGCGCGGACGGCCCGATCTGCTGCCCACCGGCCGCAACTTCTACAGCGTGGATTTACGGGCTCTACCTACGGAGGCGGCCTGGGATCTGGGGCGGCGCAGCGCCGAACTGCTGCTGGAGCAGCACTGGATGGAGGAAGGCGAACCGCTGCAACAGCTGGCCCTCTCGGTATGGGGCACCAGCACCATGCGCAATGGCGGCGAAGACATCGCCCAGGCCCTGGCGCTGCTGGGGGTGCGGCCGATTTGGGATGGCCCCAGCCGGCGACTTGTCGACCTGGAACTGATCCCTGTGCGGGAGCTGGGCCGGCCGCGGGTGGATGTGACCCTGCGCATTTCCGGATTGTTCCGCGATGCCTTCCCGCAACTGGTGGCCTGGGTGAACCGCGCCACAGCCATGGTGGCGGCGGCGGACGAACCTGATGCCGACAATCCCCTCGCGTCAGCGGCACGGCGTGATGGCCATGCCTGGCGGGTGTACGGCTCGGCGCCGGGCGCCTACGGAGCGGGGCTGCAGGGGTTGATCGACAGCGGCGAATGGGAGGAACGGGCAGATCTGGCGGCGGCTTATCTGAACTGGAGCAGTTGGCGCTACGAGGGCCTCGGCGGCAGCGATGGCTCAGGCGGCCGGCTGGAGGTGCACGCCGATCGGGAAGGGTTGGAAGCGCGTCTGCGCGAAGTGCAGGTGGTGCTGCACAACCAGGACAACCGCGAACACGACGTCTTCGATTCCGACGACTACTACCAGTTCCAGGGGGGTCTGGCGGCGGCCGTGGAGGCGGTGTCCGGCCGGGCACCGCAGCTGTGGTTTGGCGACCACTCCCGCCAGCAACGCCCGCGCGTGCATCGGCTTGAGCGTGAGTTCGACAAGGTGTTGCGCTCGCGCGTGCTCAACCCACGCTGGATCGAGGGGATGCAGCAACACGGCTACAAGGGCGGCTTCGAGATGGCGGCCAGCCTCGACTACCTCTTCGCCTACGACGCCAGCACCGGCCGCGTGCCCGACTGGAGCTACGGCGCCATCACCGAGCAGTGGCTGGGTGATGAGCAGGTGCTGGAGTTTCTGCGCCGCGCCAACCCCTGGGCCCTACGCGACATGGCCGAACGATTGCTGGAAGCCCACAACCGCGGCCTCTGGAGCGGCGCACAAAAAAACCAGCTGGAGCAGTTGCGCCAGCTGGTGCTTGAAGCAGAACAACTTGTGGAGGGGTAAACCCCCTTAGGTGATCAGAGATCTTTCACCCAACCCTTGAAGGCACCGATGTCGCCGGGCTTGCTGGTGGGCTGCTGGGTGGTGATCTGAGGCTGCGCTTCGGTGGGTGTCTGCAGCTTGGCGTTGGCCTGGCCAGGGGTGTTCACGCCCACGGCAGAACCCTTCATGCGCTGATCGAGCTCGGCCTTGCTCATCTGCTCGGCGAAGGTCTTCTTCACCGGCTTGGGGATACCGCCGGTGAGGTTGATCTCTTCCTGCTTCTCTTCAACACCACCGAGGCCGGGGGTGGCTTTCTCGCGGCGCATTTCCATCGAGGCCACTTCCTCCACCAGCTCCTTATCGCCAGGGCTGCTGGCCGTACCGGGGAAGGTGTGGCGGATGGTGTTCGAGCGACGCATGAACTCCACGTTGCCCATGCTGCTGGAAGCATCGGCATCCAGGAAGAAGGCTTCCTCTTGCTTCTTGGCGGGCTTCGCTGCGCCGGTGACGCTCACCGGCTTGTTGCCACCGAGCAGACGATCAAACAGGCCCATCGGCAGGGGATGAATGCTCCGGGAACCCTAGCGGCCACAGAGCTCGAGGCCATGGGTATCGGTACCGCAACTTCGCAGAAGTGCGTGATCGTCTAAGAGTCGTGCAATCGCATCACACACCACTGGCGTCGGTTCCCAGCGGGGCTGCATGGCGTAGTCGTAATAGGCCTCACCGCCATCGAAGCCGAGCGCGGCGGCGGCGGGGATCAAGCGCTGAAAGCTGAGCCGGTAGCGGCCGGGATGGGCCAGCAACGCCAATCCGCCGGCCGCGTGAATGCGCTCCACCACCGTGGCGGCCTGGAGCTCGTCGCCGATCGGGGCCTGGCCCTGCCTGTAGGGCTCGAGAGCCTCATGGCCGGGTTCAAAGCCGAGCGCGAGCACATGTACCAGGCAGCTCTCCAGCAGGCAACTGATCTCCACGCCGCTCCAGAAGGTGGGCACTGGAGATCCCTGGTCGGCCTTGCTGGCGAACCATTGCTGCAGAGGGTCGAAAGCGACGGTGCTGTGGTGATCGGTCACCGCCAGGTGCTCCAGCCCCAAGGCCAAGGCCTGCTGGCCTAACTGCTCCGGCCGGAGGCTGCCATCGCTGTGGATGGTGTGGCAGTGGAAGTTGAGCCGGCCTGGGCAGCTGCTTGCCTCCACTTGCTCCAGAACGGCACGCAGTGGATGGCTGGCCATGGGCTTAAGCGGCTGCGGCCGCTTCACGTTCAGCCCGCAGACGCCGCCAGCGCGCATAGAACTGAATCGAAGCGGCCATGAACACCACCAACGCCACGATGAACCACGTGGCCGCACCCGTGGGGAACTGGTTCTTGAACACCACCAGCATCACCACGATCACCAACAGCAAGGTGGGCAGCTCATTGAGCGCGCGCAGCTGCTTGGGGCTCCAACCGCAGCTGCCGTTCTGCAGCTGGCCCATAAGCCGGTAACAAAACGCGTGGTAGGCCAGCAAAGCCGCCACAAAGGCCAGCTTGGCGTGCATCCACCCCTGGTGCAGCCAGGCTGGATTGCTCACCAGCAGGCCGATGGCCATGCTCACGGCCACCACCATCCCGGGTGTGGTGATGATGTTGGCCAGGCGCTTTTCCATCAGCGCGTACTGGGCCTGAAACGGAGCCCGCAGGGCCGGCTCCAGCTCTTCCGCCTCGCGGTGATAGATGAACAGCCGCACCAGATAGAACAACCCGGCAAACCACACCACCACCCCCACGATGTGGAGGGTTTTGAACCAGAGGTAAGCCTCAGGCGGAAGGGCTGCCAGGGGAGCGATCACAGACCGGTGCCGAACAGGCCATCAAGGTAAAGCTCGCGCACCTCAGGCCGGGCACCACCCTGCTGCACCAGGAACTGGGCCAAGGCGGTCTGCAACAGACGGGCCGGATCGAGCCCAGGGCGCTGCGCCACGTAGCCCTCCACAGCCCGGGCCAGATCCACCGGCAGCTCCACGTCGAGAGCATGCACCTCAACCGCTTGAGCACTAGTGGTGGTGGCGCCTTGGCTCATGAACCCAGATCTGGTGGATGCCAAGGATCCGCTGCGCCGCTGCGCCTGTCAAGCAACCGTTGCAACCATTTGGCGGCGATGCTGCTGAGCCGCCTCGCGGATCTGCTCCAGTTCCGCTTCGGGCAGCTTCTCCAGCTGCTTCATCACCAGGCCCATCCGCGGGTTGCGGCGCAGGCTTTCGGCGTGGCGATCAAGGAAATCCCAGTAGAGGCTGTTGAACGGGCAGGCCTTGGGGCCAGTGCGCTGTTTCACGTCGTAGCGGCAGCCCTTGCAGTAGGTGCTCATCCGCCTGATGTAGTTGCCGCTGGCGGCATAGGGCTTGCTGGCCAGACGGCCGCCGTCGGCAAAGAGGCCCATTCCGATCACATTGGTCTGCATCACCCAGTCGTGGCCGTCGATGAACATGCGGTGGAACCAGGTGGTGAGGGCCTGGGGATTCAGCCCGGCAATCAGGCCGTAGTTGGCCAGCACCATCAGACGCTGGATGTGGTGGGCGTAGCCATTGCTGCGCAGCTCGGCGAACACGCTGTCAAGGCAGTTGAGGCCGCTGCCGCCCAGCTGCTCGAAGCTCAGCGGCAACGGCTGCTCCGCCGCGAAGTGGTTGAGGGCCGGGTAGTCGGTTCCGAACCAGTGGTACAGACCGTGGGTGTATTCCCGCCAACCCAGGATCTGCCGGATCACCCCTTCCAGGCCGGCCAGCGGCACCTGCTGCTCCAGCCCCGCCTGCTCCAGGCGCTGGATCACCTCCAGCGGATGCAGCAGCCCCAGGTTCAGGTAGGGCGAGAGCAGGGCATGCCACAGGGTGGGCTCACCGCTCACCATCGCGTCTTGATAGGGGCCGAAGCCATCCAGGCGCGTTGCAATGAAGTGCTCCAGCACCGCCAACGCCTGATCACGGGTCACAGCCCAATGGAAGGGCTCTAGATCGCCAGGCAAAGGCGCCAGGCCCGCCTCGGCCCGCTGCTGATCGATTCGCTGCAGATTGGCGATCACCGCCTGCGTGATCGCATCCGGCTCAAACCAGAGCGGCTTCGGACCCTGCAAGCCCTTCGGTGGCGGCTTGCGGTTTTCGGCATCGAAGTTCCACTGGCCACCGAGTGGCTGGGCCGCCTTGCCCTCGCCCTCCATCAGCACACCGAAGCGGCGGCGGCCCTCCCGGTAGAAGAGCTCCAGGCGCAGCTGCTTGTAGCCCTGGGCCCAGGCAGCGAACTCTTCGCGGCTCCAAAGGAAGGCATTGCTGGGGATCCACTGCAGCGGTACCTGCAGCTGCAGGGCCTCGATCGCCTGGCGGAATCCGCGATCGGCCGGCTCCATCACGCACAGTTCGCTGATCCCGGCAGTGGCGATCCAGTCGCGCACCGCTGCGCCAAAGCTCTCGCTTTCCACGTGGTCCACCGTCCAGCCGGCGCCGCGCAGCTCCTCGGCGAAGTGGCGCATGGCGCTCCACACCAGCACCAGCTTCTGGCGGTGATAAGCGCGGCGCTGCAACACCGAAGTGCTTTCCACCAGCAGCACTCGGGCCGTCGAAGGATCCGCTCCAACCAGAGCGCTCTGGGCCGCATTGAGCTGATCCCCGAGCACCCAGATGCCAACCGTCATGCCGGGGCCTCCCCAGCCAGCCGGCAGGCCTTGCGGGCCACGGCCGCGGCATACCCGCGCTCCACCAGGCCCGCGGCGGGGCTGAGGGAGCCGTTGCGGCAATCAACGGTGAGCCGCTCGCGATGGCCGAGCTGATCGCTCACCCGCATGCGCAGCTGAAAGTGATGCTTGGCGCTGCGGGTGATCTCATCGCCGCAGATCGGCCCCACGCACAAACCCGGCGCCGCAGCCACCGGCAGCACCCAGGCCAACAGGGCAATCAGTAGCGCCAGGGCACAAGCCAGGGCAGGCATTCTCTTCAACCGGCCAGCTCCAGCGTTGGTTCATTGTCCAGCTCCGGCGGTGCCTCCAGCTCCTGCGGGTGGAAGTACTCCCACACCACCTTGGCCATGCCCGGCCCCATGCCCGGTGCGGCCGCCAGGGTTTCCACGCTCGCGAGCTGGATCGCATCGATCGAGCGGAAATGAGCCAGCAGCTCCTTGATCCGCTTCGGACCCATGCCCGGGATATCGGAGAGGCGTGAGCGCTTCATCCGTTCGCCCCGTTGCTGGCGATGGAAACTCACGGCAAAGCGGTGCGCCTCATCCCGCAGACGCCGCAACAGTTGCACCCCCAGTTGCTCCGGTTCGCTCTCCAGTGGATCCTTCGCCCCGGGGATGAACACCTCCTCGCGTTGCTTGGCCAGCGAGCACACCACCAGCTCTTCATCGAGGTTGAGCTCTCGCAGGGCCTCCATCACGGCGGAGAGCTGGCCCTTGCCGCCATCGATCATCACCACATCCGGCCAGTCATTCAGCCCACCGGTGTGCAGAGCGCTGCCGGCGGAGCGGCGTAGCTCACGCAGGTCTGCCCCCTCCGCTTTGGCCTGGGCCCAGCGGCGGAAGCGGCGACGAATCACCTCGGCCATGCTCATGAAATCGTCCGAGTGGCCCGCTCGAACGCTGCTGCTCTGGATCTTGTATTTGCGGTAGTGCTGCTTGGCCGGCAGGCCATCGATGAACACCACCTGCGAGGCCACCGCATCACTGCCCTGGATGTGGCTGATGTCGTAGCCCTCAATTCGGCGCGGCGCACTGGGCAGCTCGAGCAGCTGGGCCAGATCCTCCGTGGCCAGCAGGTTCTGCTCACTGGCGCGGCGGGCGCGCTCCAGCTCGTAGCTGGCATTGCGCTGCACCAGTTCGATCAGATCCGCCTTTTGCGAGCGTTGCGGTACCGCCAGCTTCACCTTGCGGCCGCGCAGCTCGGACAGCCACTCCTCGATCAGCTCCTGCTGAGGCAGCGGTACCTGCAAGAGCAGTTCCGGCGGAATCTCCACGGGCTCCACCTGGCTGTAGTGCTCCTCCACCACGGTCTGCAGCACGCGGCCGAGGGCTGCAGACCGCTCGGGGGAGGGCGGCAGCTCACCGCCGGCCCCCTCTTCCGCCGGGGGCATCCCGATCGCATCGGCGGTGAAACCGAGCCGGCCCACCAGCTTGCCGGCGCGCATCTGAAACAACTGCACCGCCGCCACCCGTTCGTCGGCCGCCAGAGCCAACACATCCCGGCTGACGGAGCTATCGCCGATGCTCATTTTCTGATCGGCCGTAAGCGTGTCGATGCCCTGCAGCTGATCGCGCACCCTCGCAGCACTTTCAAAATCGAGGCGCTCGGCGTAGCGCTCCATCTGCTCCTGCAGCAGCTGCAGCAACTCCTCGTTACGGCCCTGGAACACCATCGCCACCTGCCTGAGGGTGCGGTGGTAGTCGTCTGAGCTGATCTTTTCCTGGCACACGCCGGGGCAGCGACCGATGTCGTAGTTGAGGCACGTGCGGTCTTTATGCAGCGGCTGGGGCCGCTGGCGGAGCGGAAACACCCGTTTCACCAGCCCCAGGGTGCGGCGCAACAGGCCCACATCCACATAGGGCCCATAGAAGCGATCGAGTGGTGAGCGAAACCTTCGCTTGCGCGTGATGAAGATGCGCGGGTAGGCCTCGCTCCAGGTGACGCAGAGATAGGGGTATTTCTTGTCGTCCTTCAGCAGCACATTGAAGTGCGGCTGGTGGTTCTTGATCAGGTTGGATTCCAGCGCCAGCGCTTCCGCTTCGCTGTCGGTGACGATGAATTCGATCTCGCACACCTGCCGCACCATCAGGGCGATGCGAGGCGAGTGGCCATGGCCGCTGCCGCTTTGGAAATAGCTGCGCACGCGGTTGCGCAGCACCTTGGCCTTGCCGATGTAGAGGATGCGGTCCTCGCCATCGCGCATCAAATAACAACCGGGCTCAGCGGGCACCTCCTTCAGGCGTGCCCGCAGCCGGTCCCGGTCCTGAAGGAGGGGCTGGATGGTGCTCAACGGCCGAGGCTCAGCCGCCGTACTGCCAGCCGGTGCTGCTCAATTCCAGGGCGGCGCCATCGCGATGCAGCACCGCGCTCTTCACCTCACCCACGAACACGGTGTGATCACCATGGGCCACCTGACCCACCAGCTCGCATTCCACGGCGCCGAGGGCATCGTTGAGCACCGGCAGGCCCAGCTCACCCAGCTGATAGGGCGCGGCGTCGAAGCGGCCACCCACACCCTTTTGGGGCTTGAAGAACACGGCGGCCAGGTCTTTCTGATCGGCGGCGAGCACGTTCAGAGAGAAGCGGCCGGTGCGCTGGATCATGCCGTTGCTGGTGCTGTCGGAGCGCACCGCCATCACCACCAGGGGCGGTTCAAAGGAACCCTGGGTCACCCAGCTGGCGGTGAAACCATTCACCTCTTCGCCCTCGGCCACGCCGCAGATGAACACCCCGTGGGGGATCTTGCGCAGGAGGGTCTTCTTGGCTTCAGCGTTGAGGGCCATGGGCGAAGCAGCGGGGGAACGGAAACCTGCTTGAACTCTAGAAACGCCTCTGGGCAGGGGGCTGGCCGGATGCCCGCCCCCGCAGAGCTCGCTCCATAGGATCGGGCCCATGCAGGCGCTCTATCCCGGCAGTTTCGACCCGCTCACCCTCGGTCACCTGGATGTGATCGAGCGGGGGGCCAACCTGTTTCAGGGCCTCACGGTGGCGGTGCTGCGCAACCCGAGCAAAAACCCCTGCTTCAGCGTGGAGCAACGGCTCGAGCAGATCCACCAGGCCACCAGCCACCTCAGCAACGTGCAGGTGGCCGCCTTCGATGGCCTCACGGTGGACTTTGCCCAGCGCTGCGGCGCCGGGGTGATTTTGCGGGGTTTGCGCGCCCTCAGCGACTTCGAATACGAGCTGCAGATCGCGCACACCAACAAGAGCCTGGCGCCCCAGCTGGAAACCTTGTTTCTCGCTACAGCCACCACCCACAGCTTTCTCAGCAGCTCGGTGGTGAAAGAGGTGGCTCGCTTCGGCGGCAGCGTGGGTCACATGGTGCCCACAGGAGTGGCAGAAGACCTGGCCAGGCTTTTTAATCAGTCATTCCCTTGATCGTTTCCCATGGCTGAGGCGCAGCTCACGTCCGTGCTCGACCAGCTCGATCAACTGGAGGAAATCGTTCTTGATGGCACCCGGGTGCCCTTCAGTGGCGGCCGCCTGGTGAACGAGCAGGACGCCATCGAACTGATGGATGCGGTGCGCGAAGCCCTGCCGCAGCAGTTGGCCCAGGCCGAAGAACTGGTGGCCAAAAAAGATGAGTTCATCAGTCAGGCAAGGCAACAAACGGAAGAAATCCTCAACCAGGCGCGGCAGCAGCGCGAGCAACTGATCAACAGCCAGGCGATTCGCCAGGAAGCGGAGCGTCAAGGAGCCGAGCTACGCGAACAGGGGCGTCAACAGGGGGAACAGCTGCTCACCCAGGCCCGCCAGCAATTGGCGAAAACCGAGCAAGACCATCAAGCCCGTATGGCGCAGATGGAGCAGCAATTCAGCCAGCGGCGTCAACAACTGGAGCAGGAAGCACTGCAGCGCCGCCAGCAGCTGGATCAAGAAGCGCTCGAACTGAAGCGGCAGTTGGCGGAACAGCACGAGCAAGCGCGGCAGCAAAGCCTGGTGGAACTGGAGAAGATCCGCCAGGAAGCGGTGCGGGTGCAGCAGAGCAGCCAGGCCGAGGCGGAGCGGGTGCAAAGCGATGCCCTGCAGTTCCGCCAACAAACGCAGCAGCAGTGCGAAGCGTTGATCAGCCGCAGCCGCCAGGAGGCCGCCACGATCCAGGAAGGCGCCAACCGCTACGCCGAACAGGTGCTCACCGAACTCGAGGGCCGGCTCAAGGAGATGGGGCAGGTGGTGGTGGCTGGCCGGCGTGAGCTGGTGCGCCTGCAGGCCGTCGACCCCACCACCCTGGTGCAGCAGGGCCGCTCAGCTGAGGAGCAAGCCGTACCGATCAGCCGTGCCCGCCGGGCGGCTGATCGCCTCAAGCGCGCCGCCGGTCAGCGCTAGAGCGGCTGAGCCGTTGGGGCCTGCGCAGGACACAGGCCTGCCACACGGCTCTGACGCAGGATTTCCCCGATGGTGCTGTTGGGCGAGCCGGCGCCATTCGACACCATGCTCACGTAGCGCACCCCATCCGGGGCCTCGAGCACACCGCTGATCGAGCGCACGCCGCTGATCGTGCCGGTTTTGCCGCGGAAGCGGCCATCGAGTTCGGTGCCACGCCAAAGACTGCGCAAGGTGCCGCGCTGGCCGGCGATGGCCATCGAGGCCCAGTAGTTGTTGGCGTAGGGGTGCTGGGCCATCCGCAGCATCAGGGCCGTGAGCAGACGGCTGGTGACCTTGTTGCCGCGATCCAGTCCGCTGCCATCCACCACTGACACCCCCGCCATCGGCAGACCCTGAGCGGACAGCCACTGCATGGCGCGTTGGCGGGCTTGGTTGAGATCCCAGCTGCCCGTGCCCTGGCGCAGCAGCACCTCGGAGGTGAAGTTGTGGCTGTCAGTGTTGGCCAGGCTGAGCAAGCCGTGCATGCTCACCGACCGCTCCTCATGCAAGAGCGTGGCCGTATCGGTGTTGGCGGTGGTGACGGGCACCAGCCGGATCGCAGCACTGCCGCCCTGACGTTTGATCTCCTGCCCCAGCAGCTTCTGCATGCGGCTGGGGGGATTGCTCACCGCCATATCGAGGGCATTGCTGGTGAGCGCCAAGCGAGTGATCGGCGCGCCATAGGCTTCGGCGCGATCGGCCCAGTGCCAGCCCTGGGGCCACCAGCGCTGCTGCGGTTCCTCCACCAGCTGGATCGCCACAGGCCCACTGGCCTGACCACTGCTGCCGCCTGAGCCCAGGGCGAGCTTGGCAAAGCGCTGCAGTTGCGCCAGATCCAGATCGGGATCGCCTTCACCGGTGATCTGCAAGGTGCCATCAGGCTGACGCCACAGGCGGGTTGTGAGGCGGTAATCGGGGCCGAGGCGATCCAGGGCGATCGCCGTGCTGATCAGCTTCTGATTCGAGGCGGGGATGCGGGCTCTGGTGCCATTCACATCGGCCAGGAGCCGGCCATTGGCATCGGCCACGCTCACGCTCCACACCGCCGCCTCGCCGCCCACCACCGAGCGGATGCGCTGTTGCAGCGCTGGGCAGCTCACCTGCTGCTGGAGCTGCGGCAGCCCCACCGGCGGTGGCGCAGCAGGGAAGCTGCTGGCTGCCACCGTGGGCACATCGCTCGGCACCTCCAGCGCTTGGAGGGGGAGGCTGATGCTCAGGGGCAACAGCGCTGCGATCAGCAGGCGTGCCGTCATCTCAGGAGCCCACCTTGAGGCCGGTCACCGAACCCGTCACGCGGAAATCGGTGCCTTCCAGCTCAATCGGCGCTCCGATCTTGAGGTTTTGATTGCCGAAGACCACCCCATCGGCCCCCTTGCGACCTTCACCGCGGAGCACAAAGCGGGCATCCAGGCTGGGGAACTGATCCTGGTTGGGATCGGGAGCACTCACCACCTTTCCATCCGGCAGCACAGCTGCCAAACGCCGCTGGAGCGGAATCACCTGTTCCACAGGCACGCTGCCGTGCGGCTGGTTGCGGATCACGATCGCCACCTTGCCCCCCTCCCGCGCAGCGGTGATCAGAGCGGCGGGATCAGCCACCGGCACACCGCGCACATCCACCATCACAGTCACCGGCACCAAACCGCCGGTGGCCCGTGCCACCGCGCCGCTGAGCTTGGGGCTCCAGATCACCCCCGCCGCAGCCAACAGAACAGCCGCTGCTGCGCCCGCATCCACCAGGGAGAAACGACGGGAGTTTTCAGCCATGGAGCAACAGCAGACACCGAACTGTAAGGAGCGTGTTCGGGCTGCACAAGGTCAACGGGCGGCCTCTTCCAGGGCTTCCAACTGCGCCTCGCGATCCGGGCGTTGCTCGAAGCTGCAGACGCTGCGGTAGCCATCGGGATCGCGGCGATAGAGCTGCCAGTCACCCGGGTAAGCGCGGCGGAGGGCACCCTCTGCCGTGGGGATGAGGCCGTAGGCGCTTTGCCATTCCGCCAGGAAGCCTTTGCGCCGCTCCCGGGCGACCGTGCCGATACCGATGGCGGCATCTTCGAGGCGCCCATTGAGCATCACCAGCGAACCGCGATGCTGCGCGCAGAGCGATTCCACCTCCTCGTAGTCAGCGGGAGTGGGGGCCGCCAGCAACACCATGCCGTCACTGCCGCCATCGGCCTGCTGGAGGCGCAGCAGATCGCCCAGCCCCAGCAACTGAGCCGCTTGATCGGGCGCATCGCGTTTGGCCAACGCCGTCGCTCCCGCATCGGGAAACAGCAGCCGTGCTTCAGGGTGCTGGGGGGTGAGGGCGGCCAACAGGCGCAGCGCCACCGGCAAGATCCGCAACCCCTCAAACCGGAACTCCACGGTCCACAGACCCTTGCTCTGGCTCGCCAAAGCCGCCTGCACGCTGGCCAGGGCCTCCAGTTCGGCTTGGCGCAGGTCGGCGGGGAGCATGGCTGTGGATCGGATCGGCCGACCCTAAAGCGCTGCTCGGGCCCGCTCGAGTGCCTGCGGGAACTGCTCGAGCAGCTCAGAGCCATGCCAGGGGCCCAGGCTGATCCGCAGGCCCGCAGCCGCAGCGGACGGCTCGTAGCCCATGGCCAACAACACGGCACTGGCGGCTGAGCCGCTGCTGCTGCAAGCAGAGCCACTGCTGCAGGCAAAGCCTTCCCGCCAAAGGGTCTGCACCAGCTGGCGACCATTCAGCCAATCGCCTCTGCCTGCATGCACCAACAGGCTGAGGTGGTGGGGCAACCGCGCGGGATGGCCGGCCTGGCGCGGATCCGGCCCCGTGAGCTCCACCCCAGGGATCGCCAACAGCTCTGCAGCCAAGGCATCCCGGAGTGGCGCCACCGGATCACGGCCGCCATGGGCCACCAAGCGATCCGTGGCCAGCTGCAACGCCGCTTCAAAACCGGCCACCAGGGCCACCGCTTCCGTGCCGGAGCGCAAACCGCCTTCTTGCCCGCCCCCGCCAATAAAGGGTTGCAACTGAATTCCTGGCTTCACCACGAGGGCGCCAACGCCGCGAGGTCCCTGGATTTTGTGTGCCGCAAAGCTCAACAGATCCACCGGCATCTCGGCGATCCGCAGGGGTTGATGCCCCAGCACTTGCACGGCATCGAGATGCAGCAACACCCCGGCGCTGCGGCAGAGCGCCGCGATCCGCTCCACCGGCTGAATCGTGCCCACTTCGCTCTGACCCCAGATCAACGACACCAGCCGCGTGGGCGGCGCCAGCAGAAGCTCGAACGCCTCAAGGTCGATGACACCCAGGCGATCCACCGGAACCTCCTGCACCAGCCAGCCCCGGCGCTGCAGAGCCGCCGCCGCCGCCCGGCTGGCTGGATGTTCCACCGCCGAGATCAAGAGACGTGGGGCGTCGCCGCTGGTGTTGGTCAGCTCAAGGGGCGGGGCGCTGCCCAGCAGGGCCAGATGGATGGATTCGCTGCCGCCGGAGGTGAAGACCAACCGCTCCTGCTGGCAGCCAAGCAGCGCCGCCATGGCTTGGCGTGAGCGCTCCAGCTGCTCAGCCGCTGCGAAACCAAACCCATGCAGGCTGGAGGGGTTTCCCCAGGCTTCCGCCTGAACCACCGCCATCCGTTCAGCCACCTCAGGCGCCAGCGGAGTGGTGGCGCAGCAATCGAGATACTGGCTGAGGGACGGCGGCGCCATCGCCTCAGCTGCCCAGGCCGGTGTCGCGCTCGAAGCGCGCGCGGGTGCGGGATTCGAGCGTGTTGGTGGCCAGT
The DNA here is from genome assembly GCA_019264575.1 of Vulcanococcus sp. Taxonomy (GTDB): domain Bacteria; phylum Cyanobacteriota; class Cyanobacteriia; order PCC-6307; family Cyanobiaceae; genus Vulcanococcus. Next base: position 53,961 of record JAHUZV010000010.1, read on the forward strand.
GTGACCAGGTCGTCGAGGGAGCTGCCGCTCAGCAGTGCTGCCACCCGAGCGCGGGCCTCAGCGCTGGGGCAGTTGTCGGGACGGATGCAGCCATTGGTGCACACCGTGGCGCAATCGATCTCGGGTGCGGCAACAGGGGCGCTGGACGGAGTTGCCGCTGCAGGTGCCGCCGCAACGGATTGGCTGCGGGCTTCGGCCACGGCGCGGGGGTCGGGGATCACGGCGTCAAACACGTGCTCCGCCGGTCCATCCATAAACACCTTGCCGCTTTTGGCATCCCAGTGAATCTGCAGCGGACCGCCGGGCAGATCGAGGCGAGCCCGCCGCTCACACAGCCCAAGGCTGTGGCAGGCCACGAGGGTGGCGCAGGCGCCGGTGCCGCAAGCCAGGGTGGGGCCAGCACCGCGTTCCCACACCCGCATCACCAGGTGATCGGGAGCGAGCACCTGCACAAAGTGCACGTTGGTTTTGGCCGGGAAGGCGGGATGCACCTCGAGCAGAGCGCCGAAGCGCTCCAGATCGATCTCCTCCACCAGCGGCACGGGGATCACCGCATGGGGATTGCCCATGCCGGCGGCCGCCACCGCGAAGGATTCACCGTCCACCTCCAAGTCGCCCTGGGGTAGGCCGGCAGAGCTTTTCTCCAGGGTCGTGGGCACCTCGGTGGGTTCGAGGAAGGGAGCGCCCATGTCCACACGAATGGTGCCGTCGGGCAGGAGCTCCGGCACGATTCGTCCTGCCAAGGTGTCGATCTGCCAGGTGCGGCCGGGGCCATCGCCGTCGCGATCGGCGAGGAAACGGGCCAGGCAGCGGATGCCGTTGCCGCACATCTCCGGCTCGGTGCCATCGGCGTTGAAGATGCGCATGCGCAGCTCGCCGCCGTTGTTGGGGGGCAGAGCCAGGATCACGCCATCACCGCCCACACCGAAGCGGCGATCGCAAAGCTCCACCACGAGCTCTGGCGTCAGACCAAACACAAAGTTGGGATCGCTGGCCGCGCGGCCATCCAGCATCAGAAAGTCGTTGCCCAGCCCCTGGTACTTGCTGAAGCTCAGTTCAGCCTGAAGCGAGCTGAACGGGGTCTTGCTGGGGGACGACACGCGCGGCAGCCTGCCTGGGCAGGCATGAGGTTGAGGCAAATCCTATGGGGAGCGGCATGGACAACCGGGCTGCGCAGTTCGACACCTCCCAGCCCGGAATCCGGCAGCTGCAGAGCTGGATTCGCAGCCGCTCCAACCTGGCCGTACAGCTCCTCGATGGCACCAGCCTCACGGGGATCCCCCGCTGGGTGGATGCCGATTTCGTCGCCCTGGAGCCAGCCCATGGCGGTGAGTTGATGCTGGTGAACCGGCATGCCATTGCCTTGCTCAGAGCCCTGGTCTGAGGGCTGTGGGAGCATCGCCCCCACGCCCCACTTGCCCCCAGCCCGTCCGTGAGCGAGAGCAGCCGCTACCAACCCCAGGCGATCGAGACCGGCTGGCAACGGGCCTGGCAGGACAACGGCCTACACGACACGCCGGAGCTCAAACCCGGTGACGACGCCTTCTACGCGCTCTCGATGTTCCCTTATCCCTCGGGGAACCTGCACATGGGCCATGTGCGCAATTACGTGATCACGGATGTGGTGGCGCGGGTGCAGCGGCTGCGGGGCAGAAAGGTGCTGCATCCGATGGGCTGGGATGCCTTCGGCCTGCCGGCGGAGAACGCAGCCATCGAGCGGGGTGTGGACCCCGGCGCCTGGACCGATCAGAACATCGCTTCGATGCGGGAGCAGCTGAATCAGCTGGGCCTCTCGATCGATTGGCAGCGCGAGGTGGCCACCTGCCACGCCGATTACTACCGCTGGACCCAGTGGCTGTTCCTCCAGTTCCTCGAGTCCGGGCTGGCTTACCAAAAAGACGCCACGGTCAACTGGGACCCCATTGATCAGACCGTGCTCGCCAATGAGCAGGTGGACAGCGAGGGACGCTCCTGGCGCTCCGGTGCCTTGGTGGAGAAGCGCAAGCTGCGCCAGTGGTTCCTCAAGATCACCGATTACGCCCAGCAACTCCTCGACGACCTGAGCAAGCTCGAAGGCTGGCCGGAGCGCGTGCGCACGATGCAGGCCAACTGGATCGGCCGCAGCACTGGCGCCGAGCTGCAGTTCAGCGTTGTGGATGCCGCCGGCAATGACACACCCGAGCGCATCACCGTGTTCACCACCCGGCCGGACACGATCTTCGGCGCCTCCTATGTGGTGTTGGCACCGGAGCATCCGCTGGTGGCGCAGCTCACCACGCCCGAGCAGGAGATCGCCGTGGAAGCCTTCTGCGATCTGGTGTCGCGCCAGAGCGAGCAGGAGCGCACGGCGGAGGACAAGCCCAAGCGCGGCGTGCCGATCGGCGCCCAGGTGCGCAACCCCGCCAACGGCGAGCTAATTCCGATCTGGATCGCCGACTACGTGCTCGCCGAGTACGGCACCGGCGCTGTGATGGGTGTGCCCGCCCACGACCAGCGCGATTTTCTGTTCGCCCGCCAGTACGAACTGCCGGTGCAGCAGGTGATCATTCCCGAAGGCAGCGATGAGCACGCCTTTGAGGGCGGCGCCTGGACCGAAGCCGGTGTGCTAATTCACTCTGGCCGCTTTGATGGCCTGCCCAGCCGCGAGGCCAAGCAGGTAATCACCGCCGCCGCCGAAACCGAGGGCTGGGGCCGCGAGAAGGTTCAGTTCCGTCTGCGCGACTGGCTGATCTCCCGCCAGCGCTACTGGGGCTGCCCGATCCCTGTGATCCACTGCGAGAGCTGCGGCGTGGTGCCCGTGCCCTCCGATCAGCTGCCGGTGGAACTGCCAAAAGGCGCCAGCCTCGCCGGCAAGGGGGGCTCACCCCTGGCGCAGCTGGAGAGTTGGGTGAACGTGAGCTGCCCCTGCTGCGGCAAACCCGCCAAGCGCGAGACCGACACCATGGACACGTTCATGTGCTCCAGCTGGTACTACCTGCGCTACAGCGACGCCAAGAACACCGCGCTTCCGTTCAGCAGCGAGGCGGTGAACAGCTGGCTTCCCGTGGATCAATACGTGGGCGGCATCGAGCACGCGATCCTGCACCTGCTCTACTCGCGCTTCTTCACCAAGGTGCTGCGCGACCGGGGCCTGCTCGGCTTCGATGAACCCTTCCAGCGCCTGCTTACTCAGGGCATGGTGCAGGGGATCACCTACAAGAACCCCCACACCGGCAAATACATCGCCCCGGCCGATGTGGCCGATCCCACCGATCCGCGTGATCCAGCCAGTGGAGACGTGTTGGAGACGTTCTACGAAAAGATGTCGAAGTCGAAGTACAACGGCGTGGATCCTGCTGTTGTGATCGACAAGTACGGCGCCGATACCGCCCGGATGTTCATCCTGTTCAAGGCGCCGCCGGAGAAGGATCTCGAGTGGGATGACGCTGATGTGGAGGGGCAGTTCCGCTTCCTGCAACGAATCTGGCGTCTGGTGGATGCGGCCTGCGAGCGCGGTCTGAGCCTGGAAGCGGGCGCCGGTGGCCCTGAGGCTGTGGCCCAGGCCCTGGCCGCCGGATCACTGAACCCAGCCGAGCAGGAGCTGCGGCGGGCGGTGCACACCGCCATCACCGAGATCAGCGACGACCTCGATGGCGACTATCAGTTCAACACCGCCGTGTCGGAGCTGATGAAACTCAGCAATGCGATGGGAAGCCACCTGGAAGCCAGCAGTGAGGTGTTCGCCTGCGAAGCGCTGCGCAATCTGTTGATCCTGCTGGCCCCCTTCGCGCCTCACTTGGCCGAGGAGCTCTGGCTGAAGCTCGGCGGCCGCAACGCAGGCGATGCCCTGGGCAGCAGCAGCATCCACGCCCAGCGTTGGCCAGCAGCCGATGCCAGCGCCCTGGTGCGCGACACGGTGCCCCTGGTAATTCAGATCAAGGGCAAGGTGCGCGGCAACCTCGAGGTGCCCGCCGATGCGGACAAGGCCACCCTGGAAAAGCTGGCTCTCGAGAGCGACATCGCCGCCAAGTGGCTGGAGGGCAAAGCCCCCAGCCGCGTGATCGTGGTGCCGGGCAAGCTCGTGAACCTGGTGCCCTGAGGCCGGGCCTCAGTCGTGAATGAACACGAGCGATTCCGGCTGACCCCAATCGCCGCGCGCATCAATGTGGCGGCGGTTGGCGCAGAGGTGGCGCAGGATCCAGTAGAGCGGCTCGGGTGAAGGCAGGCCCATCAGCTGCTGGAGCTCGGCCAGGGTGTGTTCACGCTTGTCGGCCATCGCTTGCTCCAGCCGCGCCTGCAGATCGAGCAGGGCCGCCGCCGCTTTCTTGCCGGCTTCGACGCCGGGCTGGTGGTAGGCGTTGATGTTCACCAGCTCGCCGTAATACCCCACAGCACGCTCAAACAGAGCGATGAGGGCGCCGAGGCTGCGGGCATCAAGCTTCTGCATCGTGATGCTGAGGTTGTAGCGACCCTCATCGGTGAGAGCGGAGCGGGTGCCCTGCAGGAAACCATCGAGGAAATCACCAGGGTTCTCGCCCTCGAGCGGCGGAATGTCGCCCGGATCTTCGAGCACTTCGATGAAAGTCACGAAGTAGTTATCCACGCCATCGCGCAGCTGCTGCACGTAGGCGTGCTGATCGGTGGAGCCCTTGTTGCCGTACACGGCAATGCCCTGGTGCACCACGTTGCCCTGGCGATCGAGCTTCTTGCCCAGGCTCTCCATCACCAGCTGCTGCAGGTAGCGGCTGAACACCTCCAGCCGGTCGCGGTAGGGCAGCACCACCATGTCCCGCTGGCCGCGACCACCACCGGCCTGGAACCAGGCAGCCGCCAAGAGGGCCGCCGGATTGGTGTCCAGAGTGTTGGCGGAGCGGGTCAGCGCATCCATCTCGGCTGCACCGGCCAGGAAGGCGCGGATATCGGAGCCGATCAGCACACCGGGCAGCAAGCCAACGGCGCTGGTGATGCTGGTGCGGCCGCCCACCCAATCGAACATGTCGAAGCGGGCCAGCCAATCGCCCTGCTCCGCTTCTTGATCGAGCCGGCTGCCGAGCATGGTCACAGCCACGGCTTGCTTGATCCAGTTGCCACCGGCGGCCTCCACAGCGCGGCGGGCCTGGAGCATGCCGATGTGCGGCTCCGGCGTACCGCCGGACTTACTCACCACGATCACCAGGGTGGTCTTGAGCCGATCACCCAGGGAGGCCAGGGTGCGGCGCATGCCGTCGGGATCGACGTTGTCGAAGAAGTGGAACGGCAGGCCGGCGCCGGGATCCTGCAGGGCCCGGATCATCAGCAGCGGGCCGAGGCCTGAGCCACCGATACCGATCCACAGCACATCGGTGAAGCGGCTGCCACTATCCGGGTGGATGGCGCCGCTGAGCACATCGCGGCCGAACGCCTCGATCCGGTCAATCTCCGCCTGGATGTGCTGGCCGCTGGCGGGATCAGGTGCCAGAGAGGGGTTGCGCAGCCAGTAGTGCCCCACCTGGCGCTGCTCATCTGCATTAGCAATTGCCCCACCTTCCAGGGCTGCCATGGCCTTGAAGGCTTCTTGAAAGCGCGGCCGGAGGCTGGAGAGCACAGCCTCATCGAGGCCCATACGGCTCACATCCAGCCAAAAACCGAGGCTCGGGTTATGCCAGAGCTGGCTGCAGAACCGCTGCCACTGGCTGTTGGCGTCAACGCCGGGAGCGGAAGCGGTGGGAGTCATCGAGAGGCCGGATCAAGCGGGCGCCAGGCGAACCTATCTGCGAAGTCCCAGTTGGCAAAGCCTTTTTGAGGTTGAGCCCGAGAAATTACAAGACTGATGCGCGACGGTGTGGACAAGCACACAGCTGCACCCTGACCCATCTGTCGAATTGAGCAAGGCTTCGTAAGATTTGGTTAATTCGGTGACACCCCTGGGTCGCGCCTCCGGCTACCGCAGCTCCCGCACGGCTCTCTGGGCTGGGGTGGTGGGGTTCGGCCTGCTGACCTTGGGGGGGATCGACTGGTCGGCGCACGTCGATCACGGTCGCTCGCAATTGGACGCCAATCTTTCGGGCCGGGCCGAGCCCGATCCAACCACCTTCACGGCAAGCGAACTTCAGGAGCTGCAGCGGCGTTTCGGGGTGCACGGCCCGCAGCCCAAGCTCGCCCAGCTGTTCACCCGTGGGGTTGATCAGCTCACACCGTTGCGCAACCACACGGTGACCCGGCTCGAATCCCTGCGGCCTGTGGTGTGGCGGGAGAGCCGGCGCACCGGGATCAACCCGATGTTGCTGGCGGCGATTCTTTTTGATGAGATGCAGCACGCCAAACCAGGAGAGGATCTCCCCTTGGCGGCCCACTCCGGCCTGTTCAGCACCCATGGCCCCGCCCAGCTCGGCCTGAGCGAAATGGTGAAGCAGGGCCTGCTGCGGGAAGACGCCACACCGGAGGAACTGGCCGAGGCGCGCAACCAACTGCTCGATCCCGAGCGCAACGTGGAGCTCTTAGCCGGAAAGATGGCTCGCATCCTGACGGTTCTTGAGCAGTCACCGGCCTCCACCTTCAACGTGAGCGAGAGCCGCAGCCGCGCCAAAACCGTGGCCACGCTCGCCTACCTCCACAACGGCAAGCTCGACTACCCCGCCCGGATCCTGCGCTACATGCAAGATCCCGAGCTGCATGGCTTGCTGTTCAAGATCATGAAAAAACCCGCAGCGCAATTGATCTAAGAGTTGCCACTGTGTAGCTTCCAAAATTGCCTGCGGTTGCCTGATGTCAACGGATGCCAGCGTGAGACCAGTGGCGACCGTAGGTAGGCGTTCAGATACCCAGTGCCGAGATCGTTGAAGACATGAGAATAAGCACCTGCCACGTCAGCAGCATCAACTTCATAGACGCCTTCAGATCGTCTGTACCTCGTACTCGATCGCAAAGTGTTTTCAGTTGTCATGTTCGGTTGTTTGGCGCCTGTAACGACCTGGCATGTCGTGGTTTTGCAGAGGCGAACAGAACTGGGCCCACCGTGGATGCCGATGCCATCATTTTCTGACAGCCATGCTTCAACTCATCCACGCAATGAACGATGTGAAATAGAACGTCCACTACACAGCTCCAAACTGGGCTCCAGCGGTCTCAGGAACTCAGCGCATGACTCTCCGCCACGGCTATTTCACGGGAGCCGGCTACACCTTTGACGCCCAAAGCGAGCCATCCCCGGAACGGCTGGCCTTCCTGGCGCTGCTCCACCGGCATCGGCCCCCCGAGATTTGCGGACCCTTCCAGCTGCTGGAGCTCGGCTGCGGCCAGGGCTTCAACCTCTGCCTGCAAGCGGCGAATTATCCCCAGGCCCGCTTCGTGGGCATCGATTTCAACCCCGAGCACATCGCCCATGCCCGCTCCTTGGCGGCGGCGGCCGGCCTGAGCAATATCCGCTTTGAACAGGCCGATTTCCTGGAGCTGATTCAGGCCGATGGCGGCGGCATTGCGTGGGGCGAGGTGGATTTCACCGTGGCCCACGGGATCCTGAGCTGGGTCTCCCCGGAGGTACGCCGCAGCCTGATGCAGCTGGCAGAGCGAGCCCTGCGTCCCGGCGGCCTCTTCTACCTCTCGTACAACACCCTGCCCGGCTGGCTACCGCTTCTGCCGTTTCAGCACTGCGTGAGCAGCCTGCAGAACCCGCGCGGTGATGGACAGCCAGCGCTTGACGCTGCCCGTGAGCTGTTCCAGGGCTTACGCCAGGCGAATGCCCTGGTGTTCAGCTCCCAGCCGCAGCTGGCGGCACGACTGGAGGGCTTGGGCCACTACGACCCCACCTACCTGCTGCACGAATACAACAACAGCCACTGGCAGCCGCTCTATGCCAACCAGGTGATCGAACCGCTGCGCGAGTTGGGCTTGCGGTTCCTCGGTAGCGCCACTCTGGCCGAGAATTTTGAGGGGTTGCTGCCGGTGCCTGTCCAGCAGCAGATCCAGCGCCAGAGCGATCCCGGCTTGCGGGAGCTGGTTCGCGACCTGGCCACCAACCAGTCGTTCCGCCGCGATGTTTACGTGAAGGGGCTCGATCCCCTCTGGCCCCTCGAGGCTTCAGCCGCCCTTGAGCAGGTGCGCGTGTGCGGCCTGCTGAATCAGGACGCCCTCGACGACGAGAGCAGCTACCGCTTTGCCCTGGGTTGGGGCGAGATCCAGGGCAAGCGCGACTGGATTGTGGCGCTGATGGAGGGCCTGCGGGATGGCACCCGCTCCCTGGCCGAGCTGCGTCAGGTGATCCCCGCCGACACGCCCCAGCTCTCGCTGCTGCAGAACCTGGGCCTGCTTCTGGGCAGCAAAGCCATTGCGCTTGTGCCCGGCGAGCGCGATCGAGGCCCCAGCCAGCGCTTCAACGCCCACATCGGCGCCAGCGTGACTGCCGGTGCGAACTACAGCGCCGTGGCCTGCCCCCTGAGCGGCAACCTCCACAAGCTCTCTGGGATCGAGTTCCTCGCCTTCAACGCCCTGAACCAAGGCTGCAACGAAGCCGACATCGCTGGGGCGATCGATGCCGGCCTCAGGAACCTCAATCAAAACCTGTTGCGCGATGGGCAGCCCGTGCCCGAGAGCCAACGCCCAGACGAACTGGAGCGCTTGGCGAACGATTTTCGCCGCCGCTGCCTGCCGCTGCTGCGCCGTCTGGGGGTGCTGGGATCCGCAGCGCTCCAAGCAAACTGATCCGGGCAACCCCAGACTGAGAGCATCTCACCAGCGCCGATGGAACTCACTGCTGTGCTCACCCCCGCTGAGGAAGGCGGGTATATGGCCTTTAACCCCGAGACAGGCACGACAACCGAGGGAGACTCCATCGAGGAGGCCCTCGCCAATCTGCGCGAAGCCACGTCGCTCTACCTCGAGGAGTTCCCTGCTGGTGTGAAGGGCCATCCCCTGGTGACCCTGTTCAGCGTTGCTGCCCATGCCTAAGCTGCCGCACCTCTCTGGACGGGAGATCATCCGGGCATTGGAACGGCTGGGATTTCAGACGGTTCGCCAGAACGGCAGCCACGTGGTGATGCGATCTGGCAGTCGCGGCTGCGTTGTCCCTTTACACAAGCCCGTCAAGGTGGGCACCTTGTCCGGCTTGCTGCGGCAGGCTCAAGTAGATGTGCGGGAGTTCCTGGATTGTCTTTGAGCCTTCGCTGATTCCAACGACTGCGATCAACCGGAAAAAGATTGCGGCTGATGTCAATTCCGCGCGGAGGTTTGTTCAGAATTGATGCGCCTGAGAGCTCACCCGCCCCCACTCCGCTCGTCCCACGCCTGGCGGTACAGATCTTCCAGCTCCCGGGTGACGCCGGCGCCATCCCTCAACGGCGAGGCCTGCAGCTCGGCCCGCAAGCCGCTGCGGATCACCGCCAGCTGCTGAGGGTCGGCGGCGAGGTGTTGGGCAATGGCGATGTACTCCTCGGGGCTGCGGGCGATCCACTCAGGCAGCCCCAGAGTGGGTTGCCAGCACCAGGTTCACCATCTGAGTTCCATCGCTCCAGAGAGGCACATTGCGGAAGCAACGGCATTCACCGCGCTGGAAACGCAATCAGCGCCAGGTGCGCCGATTGCGCTCAGGAGCTGCTCCGCCTTCTCCAGCAAGGCGATCGAAACCGACGCCGCTGACGCTGGCACTGGGATGCTCGAGCGATCTGCATCAACATTGGAATTGTCCGGCCGTGGGCGACCACAAAGAGCACTACCACGCAGAAGCGGTTCCAGAGCATCGTGGTATCGATGGCCAGATGCAAGGTGTGGCCTGGGTTTTGCCAGTGCTGTATCGCCCAGAGAATCAACGGCTACACAGCGCCTCTACGTCAATACGGCTGTTGGCCAACCAGCATTGCCAGCGGCGTTGCCAGCTGGCCACCATCCAGGCCAAGAGCACCAGATGACACTGATCGACAACGAGGCAGTGTCAAAAGAGGTAAGCGATCACCTCAGCATGGAGCCGGGCACGGGATGCCACGGGGACTTAGTTTGGTCTGACAGGCCGACGCTCTCATGGCTACCTGCCCACCCAATGCGATGAGACCCGTCCTGTTGCAAGGGGTCTCGGACTTGTATCGAGCAGCCAGGGGGCAACGTGTTGATGTAGCGCAGGAAGGAAGGGTGGCCATGTTCCACCCTGAGGAACTTCCAGCAGTTCAGGCTTGGCTTCATCACGGGATAGCGATGCAGCACGGTGAGGGTGGCTGCTGTTTCGAGCGGGCCCACAAAACCATCGCGGGGTAGTTCAGCCGCTTGCAACTGCTGCGCCTGCTCCCGGCTCACGCAGAAGGTACCGGAGTGGGGGTTGCTGGCCACGTCGAACGACACGTTCTCGACGTCGCGGAACTGGCCATGGGCCACGTTGGTCTGAGGTTGGGCGAACTTGCTGATGAAGCTTGGATCCAGAGGGCCATCCACCATCAGGGTTTCCATAGATCCCGCATCCACACGTTCATAGCGATGGGGCATCAGCGAAAACTGATGGTTGGTATAGGCGTGGAACCACAGCTGCTTATCGAAGTACAGCTTGTCGTGGATCACCAAGTCATCTTCCAGATAGCTCAGCAGATCGGCTTCTGGATGGTTGCGGATCAGATGATCGCGGCATGCCAACGGCAGATCGCGCGGATTGTCCAGAGGCAGATCGATCACCTGGATACTGTTCGTGTAGAGATCGAGAACTTCCTGCAACCCGTTGGTTCCATCGGTGCAGAGACTGATCTGCACCTCAAGCGGTGTCTCGCTGTTGGCAATGTGATCGATGCTGCAGCTGCTCATGTTGAGCAGGCATGTTTCGGGTCTGCGTTGGAGATCCAGCAACGATGTGATGCAGCGTGACAGGGCAATGGAGCGCGCCAGCCGTGCTCCACTGCGCAGCGATCCATAGCCGTTGGGGTTTTCGCCCGGATCGGCGTGCTCTCGGAAGTAGTGCGGGATGCAGACCTGTACTCGCATCAAACCAGCGCCTCAGTGCCCTGCGCCTGATGCTGCACCGCGCCGACTCCCCCGCTCCCATGCCTGGCGGTAAAGATCTTCCAGCTCCCGGGTGAAGCCGGCGCAGTCCATCAACGGCGAGGCCTGCAGTTCGGCGCGCAGGCCGCTGCGGATCGCCGCCAGCTGCTGAGGGTCGGCGGCGAGGCGTTGGGCGATGGCGATGTACTCCTCGGGGCTGCGGGCGATCCACTCAGGCCGGCCCAGGCTGGTGAGGATGCTGGCGCCGCCGCGGCTGGAGCTGCGCTCGCCGGCCAGGGTCACCAGCGGCACCCCCATCCACAGGGCATCGAAGCTGGTGGTGCCGCCGGCGAAGGGTGCGGTGTCGAGGGCGATATCGATCTGGCCGTAGGTGGCCATGTAATCCGGCCCGTTCTGATAGCCGATCAGGCTGATCCGATCGCTGGCCACACCGCGTTCGGCAAAGAACTCCAGCAATCCCTGGCGGGCTCGGGTTTCCTTGATATGGAGCACCAGGCGCGAGCCGGGCACGCTGGCCACCAGCTGGGCCCACAGCTCCCGCACCCCTTCGTTCACCTTCACGAAGTTGTTCAGGCTGCCAAAGCTGATCACCCCGCTGCTCAGGCAGGGGGGCGGCGCCACTAGGGGGATGGACACCACCGGCGGCGGCACGGCAAAACTCCACCAGCACCGCGGCAGGCGCAGCGGTTGTTCGCTGAAGGGCAGCGGCGAACCCTCGGGCGGATCGAGCACCCCATCGGTGATGCGGTAATCCATGGCGGCCAGGCCGGTGGTGCCCACATAGGCCAGATAGGTGATCTGCACCGGTGCCGGCTTGCGGGCAAACAGCCCAGGCCGGCAGTCCCGGGCGTACATCGTTAGATCGACCAGCAGGTCGATTCCGTCGGCGCGGATCAGATCGGCCAGGGCCGCATCATTGAGCTGATGTACCTCGCGCCACTGCTCCACGCGCTTGGCGATCTCGGTAGTCATCCCATCCTTGAGATAACGCGAGGAGTAGGCAAACACCTCAAAACGGCTGCGGTCGTGGTGTTCCAGTACCGGCAGCAGGAACCGCGCCACCGGATGCATCCAGAGATCAGGCGACACATAACCCACCCGTAGCCGCCGCGCAGCGGGATCACGGGCAACGGGATCACTGCGTAGGTCATCGAATTTGGCCTGGCAGAGGCGCCGTGTCTCGGCGGCCAGATCAGCATCACTGGCGCTGGGGCTGTAGTTGAGTGCGAACAAGTAGTTGGGCACAAAGTCGCGATCGTCCTGGCCCAGTTCGATGCCGCGGCGATAACTGGCGAGGGCCAGATCCACCTTGCCCTGATCGAAATAGGCGTTGCCGAGGTTCGAGTGGGCGGCGGCGAAATCGGGTCTGATCCGAATCGCTTCCTGCAGCGCTTGTTCTGCCAGGTCGGGATAACTGGCCTCGCGCTGGGCATTGGCCAGATTGGCCAGGGCCTCGGCGTAATCCGTGCGTTGGGCGATGGCCCGCTCAAAGATGGCGATGCTTTCGCTGTGGCGCCGCAGGTTGAGCAGGATGTTGCCCAGGTTGTTGAGCGCCTCTGGAAAGTCGGGTTGCAGTTCAAGCGCCAGGCGCAAGGCCGTTGCTGCCGGCTCGTACTGACCCAAAGCGTTGAGCACGTTGCCCTGGGTGAACTGCACTTGGGCGTTGCCGGGATCCAAGGCCAACGCCCGGGCGCTCCACTGCTGGGCGGCCTCGAGGTGGTAGGCGTCAAGTTCAAATTGCGCCAAGTTGGCGCAGGTTTCGGCCGCCATCGAAGCGTTGCCCGGATCGCTCGGCGGTGCCTGCTGCAGGGCGGCCTCAAAGGCCGCCATGGCCCCATCCAGATCGCCTTGGTTCTTGCGCGCTAGCCCCAGGTTGTTCCACGCCTCGGGAAACTGCGGTTGCAGGGCAAGGCAGCGCTCTAGCGCTTGCTTGGAGTCGGTCCAGCGGCCGAATCGCCCCAGGGCATCCGCCAGGTGAAACCAGCCCGGGGCATCACCTGGTGCCAGGGCCACCGCCTGTTCGGCCGCCGCCAGGGCCTGCTCGCGGCGGTTGCTGCGCAGCTCCATGGCGGCGAGCTTTTGCCAGGCGGGCACAAAATCGTTCTGGGCGCCCACCGCTTGGGCAAAGGTGGCCGCCGCATCGCTCCAGCGGCCATAGAGCTGGTAGAGATGCCCCAGGTTGTAGAGCGCCAACGCATCGCCTGGCTCCTGAGCCAAAGCGCGCTGGTACGCCTCCTCGGCCTCCTGGGGTCGCTGCAGATCCTTGAGGAGGTTCCCCAGGTTCACCCAATAAAACGGCTGAGCGCCTTCGCTCTGCGCAGCTCTGCGCAAGTGCTGGAGCGCGGCACTGGTATTCCCGCACTGGTGCTCCAGCAAGCCCAGGTAGTGAAGGGCCGCAGCGCTGCTGGGATCAGTCGCCAGGATCGCTTCATAGCCCTGCCGGGCCTGCTCCAGCTGACCCTGCTGATGCAGGGCAATCACTTCGGCCAGAGGGCCGCTCGGAACGAAAGCCATGCCGCGTGGCCTAGGAGGCTGCGGCTGGGTCTGTCCCGTCGAGAGGGAGATCAAACAGAGCGGCCAACTCGGGGTCTGGGTTGCCGTTGAAGGTGATCAGATTGAGCTCAAGGTTGCCTTGCTGGCAGAACATTGGGCTGAAGCCGCTGGCTTCCACCACATTGGCCAGGGTGCGGCGGCTGAAGCCGGTGCGAGGGGCATAACCATCCTGGCCACTTTGCGCGATGATGCCGCCGTGGCCATACAGCACATCAAGCGGTGTAATCGGACCCATCGGTGATTCGTAAAGCAGGCCATCCAGATCGATCCCCTGCTGCACGCAGACGAGCATCAGCTCCTGCAGATCGGGCACGATGATGTGGGCCAACCCCCCTGGCTTGAGCACATGACGAAAGCCAGCAAGAACACCAGGCACTTCATGCTGGCGCACGTGTTCAAGGTTGTGAGAGCAATACACAGCATCGAATTGCTGAGGCTCTAAAGATGTGAGTTCTCTGACATCCAGAACGAGATCAGCTCCAACATCTGGATTGAGACCAAGCAATACATGCTCAAAGGTGCCGTAGGCCCCAGGCAGCGGGATACCGCCAGAGTGACCACCAACATTGAGGACGCGCCTCTGCCGCTCCGTTCCTTCCGACATCAGCTTTCAATACCCAAGGCATGCTTTGTTCATGTTATCGGATTCCTGGCACTTGGGCCACAGCACCCAACCAGAATCATAGACAGAAATATTGAACTGCAAAAGCTCTTCATGGAACGACCTACCCAGATGGGTAGTGCACAGAACAAACAGATCTGCCAGAGTGGAAAAGCATGCAGACGAGTGCCGTTAACTTCGGATTTCGCCTGCTGATATCTGATTCGATCCCCCCTGGCGATGCCTGCAACCGTTGCGACTCTCATCGCCAGCCTGAGCAGCGTGGGCCTGGGCGGATCGAGGCCTTGCAAGGACCCCTGTAGCAGCCCACCTAGTACGGCAGCGGCGCTTGCGCCCGACTTGGTGGTGTTGAGCCCCGAGCTCGTGGCTTCGGTGCCGCAAGAGGAGCTCGCCGGCGCGCGGGTGGTTGTTCTCGATACGGCCCAGGAGGTGATGGGCCAGATCGGGGCTGCCCTCCAGGCCCATCCGGGCACCACCGTGGTCCGCGTGATCAGCCACGGCGAACCGGGTGCGCTGTTCTTGGCGGGCCAGCGGTTGAGCCGCGAAACGTTGCGGCTGCAGTCCGCAGCCATGGCCGGCTGGCGGCAGCACCTGGCTCCGGGTGCCGAGATCTTGCTTTACGGCTGCTGCGTGGCAGCAACGCCCGAGGGGCGGAGCTTTGTTCACCTGATCGCGGAGCTCACGGGAGCCGAGGTGGCCGCCAGCGCAAGCCTCACCGGTTCGGCCGCCAAGGGCGGCGATTTGTCGCTTGGCTACACAACCGGGCCGATTGGGGCGATCACCGAGCGCTTCTTGCAGGCGTGGGATCAATCCGGCCTGATCTTGGTGGCTCCGGTGTTCACCAGCGCTGCCAGCGCCAATTTCAGCCGCACCGTGGCCGGATCGTTTGCTGTGGCCGCCTCGGGGCTGCCGACGTATTCGATCGCTCCAGCGACCTTATTTGAAAGCAGTTTCATCACCCTGCCATCGGATTGGGTGCTGAGCAATGCCCAAATCAGCGGTGGTTCGGTTGCGCTCAACCCGGCCACCCCTGACACCAACGGCACGCTCATCCTGCCCAAACTGGGAACCACCAGCCCCGGCTCTTTCACCGCATCGTTTGACTACACCGCTGGCAATGTCACCGTCGGCGGTACCAAGGCAAGCGGAACCAGCTTCAACTACGGCGCGCTCAGCGCTAGCACAGCCAGCGCGCTCGGCATGGTCGGCAGCAATGGCCTCGCGGTCAGCTTCCTTGAGGCCTATACCAAGGCGGGGGCTGTCACCACAACAGTGCCCTCGTCCGTTGAGGTGCGCTGGAACGGCACGCCCATCGCCTCGGCACCCGTCAGTTTTGGCAGCGGGGCCAAGCCGGTGCAGATCAAGCTCGATGCGGCCAATCTGCTCATGGTCAGCTATGACCACGCCCAGGTTTTAAACACGAACCTGAGCGGCCTGGTGAACGCCGCCGACCGCTCCAACTGGCAGTTCGCCCTGGGCTCGGCCAACACCAGCCAGAACGCCAGCAGTCACAGCATCGACAACCTCGCGATCGTGACCAACGGGGGGTTGCCCGCTGGTCTTTCGCTCAATCCAACGACTGGAGAGATCTCCGGTACACCCACCGCGGCGGCGAGCGCGGGCCAGCACGTGTTCAACCTGGTGGCCACCAATGCCGATGGCGCCACCTCGCAACCCTTCAGGCTGAACCTGGCCTCTGGTGCGCCGGTTTTCAGCAGCTCCTCCACCCAGGCAACGCTACCTGGAGTGCCCACCACGATTGCCATCACGGCCGCAGGGAGCGCCGGCCCCACCACCTACAGCGTGGCGCCCCAGACCCTGATCAGCACCACGCTGGCGAACGCTGCTGCCCTGCCCGCCGGCGCCTACATCAATGGCACTAGCCGATTCAATAGCGGTGCGATTGAACTCACCCAGAATAAGAACAATCAAACCAGCTGGGTTCAATTCCTGGGCCAGGGTGATCAGAACCCCACGCCATTTACGGCCAGCTTCAACTACAAGGTGGGCGGCGGCACCACGGTTGGCGGCGGCGGCATCAGCTTCAACTATGGCAACCCCGGCGATCACAGCAAGGGCCTGCGTGTTGTTATCACTGAACTGCCAACCAGCGCCACCAGCAATGCCAACCTGGAGGTGGCTGTTTGGCTGAATGGCCTGCGGGTTTCTGGTACCACTGTCGCCAACCCCTTTACCGGCGCCCTTTATTCAAGCAATACCTACTTACCCGTCAAGCTGGCAATGAGCGCCGAGGGGCGCCTGCAGGTGTCGGTCAACAATGTGTTGGCCTCTGACACAACCAATGTCACTGGTTGGCAGACCACCGATAAGTCGTTGTGGGCCTTCGGCTTCACGGGCACCACCGGCGCTAGCAACAACAACTTCCACACCATTAAGGATGTGGTGATCGGCACCAATGGGGTGCTGCCGCCGGGTCTGACCCTCGACCCCGCCACCGGGGTGATCAGCGGCCAGCTGGGCATCGGCACCGCGGTGGACCCCTACGTCCATGTCACGGCCACCAATGCCGCGGGCAGCACCACCCAGCTCGTGAAGCTGGATGTGAGCGCCAGCAACACCCTGCCCGGCCAGCGCCCGGGCACCGGCACCAGCCTCGGCGGCCCCGATGGCCTTGGCGCCACGGGCGAGCAGTTCCGCAACCTGAGCGCCTTCGCGGCGCTCACCACCGACGGCCAGGTGAAGGTGTGGGGCAACACCCTCAACGGCGGCCTCCAGGCCGAGGCCCCCACCGGCACCGGCTACACCGTGATCACCTCCAACGAGAGGGCCTTCGCCGCGTTGAAAAACGACGGTTCGATCGTCTCCTGGGGCTTTGGCGCCAACGGCGCCACGGGCGAGCCCACGGGCACCGGCTACCAGATGATTTCGGCCAGCCGAGACGCCTTTGCCGCCATCAAAAACGACGGCAGCATCGTCGCCTGGGGCAACACCGCCAACGGTGGCTCCTTTGGCACCATCAGCACCAGCTCGCCCACCGGCACCGGCTACCTGCGCATCTTCGCCAACGGTGGCGGCTTCACGGCCCAAAAGAGTGACGGCACGATCCGAGCTTGGGGCAACAGCAGCAGCATCGGCTCGGGCGCGCCTCCCGTGCCGCCCACAACGAATTTCACCCGCGTCACGGCCAACGGCTACCAGGCGAGCACCAACTCCTTCGGCGCGTTCGCGGGCCTCGACAGCAAGGGCTCCATCATCACCTGGGGTTCGACAGCTACTGCCCCCACCGCGGGCAAACCCGGCAGCTCTGGCTGGCAGGACATCGTCCCCACTGCCAAGGCCTTCGCGGCGATCGACAGCAACGGCACCATCGCTGCCTGGGGCGATTCGGCTTTCGGCGGCGGTAGCACCTCAACGTCACCGACCCTCACCTACCTCAAGGCCCCCACCGACAGCGGCTACCGCCAGCTGTACGGCAACAGCTCGGCCTTTGTGGCGGTCCGCCAGGACGGCTCCCTGGCCGCCTGGGGCAACTCGATTAATGGCGGCTCCGGCGCCCCCACCGGCACGGGCTACACCCAGGTGTACTCCACGCTCAATTCGTTTGCGGCCCTGAAGGCCGACGGCAGCATCAGCGTTTGGGGCAGCGCCCTAGAGGGCGGCAACATCAAGGTGGCCCCACTGGCCACGGCTACCGGTTACACCAACCTGTTCAGTAGCCAGGGCGCCTTTGCGGCCCTCAAGGGCGACGGCTCGGTCACCGTGTGGGGTGACACCAGCATGGGCGGCACGGGCGGCCCCACCGGCACCGGCTGGACTGAGATCACCAGCTCGGGCACGGCGTTTGCCGCCCGCAAAACCGATGGCAGCCTCTATTCATGGGGCTCCTCGCTCACCGGAGGCACCGGCGCCCCCACGGGCAGCAACTACCTCACGGTGCAGTCGCCCACCTTGGCGAAGCCCTATTTCCCGCAGGCCGCCGGCGCCCCGGTGAACCTCGCCATGAACCAGACGGTGCCCTCGCAACTGTTCCTGGGCATCCAGGGCGATGGCCTCAACTTCACGATCACCAACGGCAAGCTCCCCGGCGGCTTGAAGCTCGATGCCGCCACCGGCTGGATCCATGGCAACCCGGCCGAGCCAGGCACCTTTCCGCTCACGATTAACGCCACCAGCGCGGCCGGCAGCGTTACCCAGAACTACACCCTGCGGGTGGAAAGTTCGCTGTTGCCCAACCAGCGCCAGGGCACGGGCGCCGTTTACAGCATCGGCTCGGGCACGGAAGTCGTCAACACGAACGCCTATGCCGGCCTCACCGCCAACGGCAGCATCTACGCCTGGGGCCAAGGCCTGGTTGGCGGCACGGGTGCGCCCACCGGCACCGGCTACACCCAAATCACCTCCAATGCCGATGCTTACGCCGCGCTGAAAGTTGACGGCAGCATCAGCGCCTGGGGTAAGAGCACCTCCGGTGGCACCGGTAGTAGCGGTGTGCCCACCGGTACCGGCTACACCAAGATCTACGCCTCACGGTCAGCCTTCGCTGCCCTGAAGACCGATGGCAGCATCACCGCCTGGGGCAACACCGTAACGGGCGGCAGCGGGGCGCCCAGCGGCACCGGCTTCACCAAGATCTACACCACCACCGAAAGCTTTGCCGCGCAAAAGGCCGACGGCAGCATCACGGTGTGGGGCGATACCGCCAATCTGGGAGGTAAGACCCCAACAGGCACCGGCTACACCAGCATTACCCCCAATGCCGGCGCCTATGCGGCCCTCACAAGCAACGGCAGCATCACCGCCTGGGGCAACACCGGTACGGGCGGCAGCGGCGCGCCTGCGGGCACCGGCTACACCAAGATTTTTGCCAGCCCCAATGCCTACGCGGCGCTCAAAAACGATGGCAGCATCGCCGTGTGGGGCGCCACCGCCACCGGTGGAACCAACGCCCCAACCGGAACCGGCTTTGTCGATATCTGGTCTTCGGGCACCGGCTTCGCCGCGCTGAAGACCGATGGGTCCCTCGCTTCGTGGGGCGCTTCGGGCGCCAATGGCACCGCTACACCCACGGGCACCGGCTACACCCAGGTTTTTTCAACCCAAGGATCCTTCGCAGCCCTGAAAGCCGATGGATCCATCGTGTCGTGGGGCGCCACCCTCAATGACGCTGGCTCCGGCGCGCCCACGGGCACCGGCTACACCACCATCTACAGCAGCCAAAAAGCCTTCGCCGCCCTGAAGGCCGATGGCAGCATCACCACCTGGGGCCATTCCGACTCTGGGGGCAGCGGCGCGCCCGCAGGCACGGGCTACACCCAGATCTTCAGCCGCTCAAGCTCCTTTGCCGCCATGAAGGCGGACGGCACCGTTTCCGTCTGGGGCCAGTTAACTCAAACCTCAAAATGGTCGAGCCTGGTGCCGTTTGGCTCGATCCAAAACGCCACCGCGGTGGTGCCCGCCCGCGAATTCGGCCTCACCGGCAACCTGCCCGCCGCCCGAAACGGCACCTCGCTGGCCACCCAGGCCCTGGGGATGAACGGCACGGCGGCCTACCAGGTGGGCGCCAACAATGGCCTTGGCCTGGGCAGTGCCATCACCGCCGGCAGTTTGCCGGACGGACTCAGCCTCAATGTGGCCACTGGCTATTTGGAAGGCACGGCCACCAAGAGCGGCACCTCCAACTTCACGGTCACCACCTACAACGGCAGCGGCCAATCGAGCCAGGCCTATTCACTCACGGTGACGGGTTCCAGCACCTCCACCGCCGCGCCCACGTTCAGCACGGCCAAACCGATCGGCTACGCCAACTACGCCATCGGCAAACCGGCCAGCTACGACCTGAGCGCGGTTGCGACTCCAACAACTGTCCCGCTGAACTATTCGCGGATCGCCGGCACCCTGCCCCCCGGCATGACGCTGCAAACCAACGGCACAGTGGCCGGTACCCCCACCACACCCGGCACCTACCAGTTCACCCTGGCCGCCAGCGACAGCAAGGGCGTTGCAACGCAGACCTTCACCATCGAGGTGAGCGGCGACACCCCCAACCAGCGCCCAGGCCAGTACTCGGCCATCGCGGCTGGTAGCAGCGGCAGTCAGGGCATCAACGAGTCCGCCTTCGCCGCCCTTAGGCCCAACGGCAGCATCGTGACCTGGGGCGACAGCGCCGCTGGTGGCGCCGGTGCGACCGGCGTGCCGACCGATCTGGGCTATGTGCAGATCGCCCAAACCAACAAAGCCTTTGCGGGCCTGCGCTACGACGGCGCCATCCAGTCTTGGGGACACACCGCTTCGGGCGGACTGGGTGCGCCCACCGACAGCGGCTACACCCGGCTGTTCTCCAATGGCTCTGCCTTCGCCGCCCTCAAGGCCAACGGCAGCATTGTCTCCTGGGGAGCCGACAACGCCGGCGGCAGCGGCGAACCCACGGACACGGGCTACAGCCAGATCTTCACCAACAGCGAGAGCATGGTGGCCTTGAAGACCGACGGCAGCCTGGTTGCCTGGGGCAACTCGGCGACCGGTGGCTCCAGCGCCCCCACCGGCACCGGCTACGTCACCATCACCGCCAACGCCACCGCCTTCGCCGCCCTGAAGGGTGATGGATCGCTCTGGGCCTGGGGCAACAGCACCAATGGCGGCCTGCAGCCCACCCTGCCCACCAACAACAGCTACACCGCCATCTATTCCAATCCCAACGGCTTCGCGGCGCTGCGAGCCGATGGCACCATCGCCACCTGGGGCAACACGCTCGCGGGCGATGTGCTCTTCACCGGCGGCAACAACTTCGTCAGCATTGCGTCTAACAGTGGGGCCTTCGCGGCGCTGCGGGCCGATGGCACCGTCACGGCGTGGGGCAATTCATTCAAGGGCGGCACCGGCACCACCGGCACCGGCTTCACCGCCCTCTATTCCACCGATAGCGCCTTTACGGGCCTAAAGGCCGATAGCTCGATGGCCTCATGGGGCAACAAAGTCGCTGGCGGCGATAGCACGCCCGCTGGGACAGGTTATATCACGATCGTTTCCAACCCCCAGGCGTTCACCGCCCTCAAGAACGATGGCACGGTCGTCTCGTGGGGGAACGCCAGCTTCGGCGGCAAGGCCAAGGCGCCCGCGGGCAGCCTTTTCACGCAGGTCTTCTCAACCTCTTCGGCGTTCGTCGCCCAAAAAACCGATGGCAGCCTGGTGGCCTGGGGCAACTCCACCTCCGGCGGCTCAGGCGTGCCCACGGCCACGGGCCTGACAGTCAGCTCGGCCCGGGCGGCGATCCCCTATCAGCCAGCGGGCACCAGCGGCGAACTGCCCACCGCCTACCTGGGCAAGCCGATCGGTCCGGACGGCGGCGCCGGCCCCGCGGCCTATCAGGTGGGTGCCTACAGCCAGGGGTCCTACTCCCGCATCACCGCCGGCGCCTTGCCGGGAGGATTGGCCCTCGACGCAGCCACCGGGTTCCTGTTCGGCACGCCCGCAGGCCTGGCGGGCACCTACACGTTCACCATCACCACCACCAGCGCGGTGGATTCAACGGTCCAGGCGTACACGCTGGATGTGAAAGATCCGCTGGCGGTGATTGCGCCCAACCAGCGGGTGGGCAGCGGGGCGAGTTTTAGT
This sequence comes from Vulcanococcus sp., assembly GCA_019264575.1. GTDB lineage: Bacteria > Cyanobacteriota > Cyanobacteriia > PCC-6307 > Cyanobiaceae > Vulcanococcus. The sequence continues at coordinate 75,634 of JAHUZV010000010.1, forward strand.
AACGGGACGGGCCAATCCGCCAGAAACCAAACCGCGTTTGCCGCGTTAAAAACCGACGGGTCGATCACCGCGTGGGGTGACAGCACTGCGGGTGGCAGTGGCGCGCCGACCGGCACGGGCTTCACCCAGATTTATTCCTCCGGCTCTGCCTTTGCCGCCCTGAAAGCCGACGGCTCGATCACCGCCTGGGGAAGCACCAGTGCCGGTGGCAGCAACGCACCAACCGGCACGGGCTACACCCAGATTTATTCCACGGGCAGTGCGTTTGCCGCGTTAAAAGCCGACGGCTCGATCACCACCTGGGGCGATGCCACTTACGGAGGCACCGGCGGTGCAACCGGCACCGGTTTCACGCAGATGTATTCCTCCGGTCGTGCGTTTGCCGCTTTGCAGGCTGACGGTGCCATCACCGCGTGGGGCGATGCCAATTACGGCGGCACCGGCGCTCCCACCGGCACGGGTTATACGCAGGTTTATTCCACGGGTTCAGCGTTTACCGCCCTGAAAGCCGACGGCTCGCTGACCGCGTGGGGCAGCAACAGTTCCGGTGGCACCGGCGCACCCACCGGCACGGGTTACACGCAGGTTTATTCCACTGGCTCAGCCTTTACCGCCTTAAAAGCCGACGGCTCAATCACCGCCTGGGGCAATACAGCGAATGGTGGCAGCGGCGCTCCAGTTGCCGCAGGCTTTAAGCAGGTGTTTTCCAACACCAATGCATTCGCGGCATTGAATGGAAACGGGACGATTACAGCTTGGGGCTCTAGCCTGCATGGAGGCAAAGGTGCACCAACCACCTCGGGCTATAAGGAGATTTATTCCACCGGCAACGCGTTTGCCGCGTTGAAAGCCGACGGGTCAATCACCGCCTGGGGTGATAGCAGTTCGGGTGGCACAGGCGCGCCAGCGCCCACGGCCACAGGCTTCACCAAGATTTATTCCAGCGAAGGTGCGTTTGCCGCATTGACAGCCGATGGCTCGATCACGGCATGGGGCGGTAGCGGTTTTGGTGGCAGCGGAGCGCCTGCCGGCACGGGCTTCACGCAGATCTATTCCACAAATAGTGCTTTTGCCGCGCAGAAAGCCGACGGGTCGATCACCGTCTGGGGCAGTGCCGCTAACGGTGGCAGCGGCGCGCCAGCCGGAAGTTTCGCCACCGTGCAATCGGCCCTGGTGAGCGATCCCGAGTTCGCCGCCTTCCCGGCCAACTCCGCCCTATCCACCAAAGCGAACCTGCCCTTTTTCGCCAACCTGGGGGCCCAGGGCGTGGGCTCTCGCTACGAGATCGCGGTAGGCAACCTGCCAACCGGCCTCACGCTGGATCCCACCACCGGAGTGCTGAGCGGTATTCCCACGGCTTCAGGCAACTACTCGTTCATTTTGGCGGCCTCCAATCCTGCTGGCGTTGACACGCAAGTCTTCAACTTGGCGGTGGATGCAAATGCCACTGCCCCAGTGTTCGTTAGTGCCAAAACAACCACTGCCAAGGTAGGCACATCAAGCCAGTTCCAAGTCAGCGCTCAAGGCACTGGCGTGAGTTATGCCCTTTCAAAAGGCACGTTGCCCTCGGGGCTCACACTGAATGCCTCCACGGGTCTGATCTCCGGAACACCGGCAAACGTCACCAACGGAACCCCGAGCGGTGGTATTCACACGCTGGTGATCACGGCCACCAACAACGCTGGCAGCACCACACAGGATTTCACGCTCACACTGAATCAAGCGCCAGAGATCACCAGCACGGCCTCGCTCAACGGCACACCCGGGGCGTCGGTGAACATCAAGCTGGACGCAACCGGTTTTCCTAAACCAACCTTCAAGGTCGTCTCTGGAAGCCTGCCAAATGGCCTCAGTCTGTCCACCAGTGGTGAGCTGAGCGGTATTGCCAATGCCGCATCGCTTGGCTCAACAACATTAATCATCGAGGCCTCAAACAACATTGGCACCGCTGCCAATAAGACCTTCACCCTCACCATGGCCGCGATGGCGGCCACGGCGTTGAAGATCGTGGCCCCGTCTGCTGTGGTGAGCGGCAAAGCCAATACTGTCGAGGTTCAAGCTGTCGATGCCTACGGCAACGTCGACAAAAACGCCACCGGCACGGTGACGCTCCAGCCGACAGGTGCGGGCAGCCTGGAACTCACGGGCAGCGGCGGCCTCACCGCCAACCTGATCAACGGCGTGGCCACCTTCCAGGGGCTGGTTTACAAGGCTTCGGCCGATAACGAAGAGTTCAAGTTAGGTGCCTCCGCCACCGGCTTGAGCAGCGCACCCACGCAGGTGATCGGCGCCGATGTTGTGGCAACCGAGTTCCAAATTCTTGGCACTCCCAGCGCCTCCACGTTGGAGTCAGGCGTCGCCAACAGCCTCAGCGGTCTGCGTCTGGTGGCCGTCGATGCCGCTGGACGCATTGACACCCAGTGGCTGGGCAGTGGTCAAACCGTCAAGCTCACCCTGACGAAGCCAAACGGCACATCACTGCTTGGGTCCGTCAACGCACTGGCGCTCGCCAGCGGCAACGCCCTGAGCGATACAGACACCAACGCCACCACGATCACCCTGGGCAGCAATGCCATCCGCGCCGATGGAAGCATCGATCTGGGCGCGCTGCAGCTGCAATACACCAATCCAAGCGGCACGACCACCGAGGCCCTGGCGCTGAAGGCCGAACGCATCGGTGGCAGTGACCCAGTGCTCACAGGAGTGCTGTCATCGAGCCTCACGAGCAGCAGCACGGTTGCTACCAACAGTGCTCCTCAGCTCAATCTGGATCTAGCGAATGCGCCAGCGGCATACAGCGAAAACGGCACGGCCATCGCGGTTGTTGGTTCTGGCGCCAGCGTCAGCGACGCTGACACCACCCTGCAATCGCTGCAGGTGGCGATCACGAATGTACAAGTGGGTGATCTGCTGGCGTTGGCGACCACACCCAGCGGATTAACGGCGAATTACGACACATCCAGTGGCTTGCTGTTGATCAAGGCGTCTGCCAACGCATCACCAACGCTGGACGACTTCACCAGCGCCCTGAAGGAGGTGCGCTACTCCAACAGTTCCGAGAACCCCAACACCACGCCGCGCCAGATCACGGTGACGGCCAATGACGGCAGCGGCCTCTCCAGTGCAACCGGCACGGCTACCCGCACCCTCACGGTGAGTGCAGTCGATGATCCAACGACCCTCACCAACCTGCCGGGCTCGATCAACGCAACGGAAGACACCCAGGCGCCGCTGAATCTGGGCTCTCTGGTGCTGAGCGATCTCGATAGTGGCGATACACAGCAAACGCTGACCCTGTCAGTCACAAAGAACGCCGCGCCCAGTGGCAGCCTCAGCGCCAGCAACGGCCCAGGCGTCACCGTCACCGGCAGTAACAGTGCTCAAGTCAGCCTCGAGGGCACGATTAGTGATCTCAATAACTATCTGAGAACCAGTGGAGTTCTGAACTTCACGCCCGCCAGCAACGCCAATGGCAGCCATGCATTGAGCTTTGCCGTGGTTACTGGCGGTAGCAGCCAGAGCCTCGGCAGCACGACGATCAACGTGGCGCCAGTGAACGATCCAGGGGTGTTCAGTGGTGTTCCAGCCGCCGGCAGTGTGGCGAGCCTGCGCCATGGCGTGGCCACAACCCTGCAGAGCTTGATCGGCAATACACCGATCAGCGTGGCTGATTTAGACGTCGATCAACACGCCAACCGAGGTGCTGCCGGCCGCACGGATCTCACCCTCACCGTCACCAACGCCAGCCTGGCTGGCCTGAGCGATGGTGTTCAGAACGGCGGCGCCACGCTCACGATCAACAGCGCCACGAGCTGGCTGGTGAATGGCACATTGGCGCAGATCAATGCGGTGTTGGCCGCTCCAACAATCACGCTGCAATCGGCAACGGCCGGTGCAGTGAACTTGAGCCTGCAGCTGAACGATGGCTCAAACGTCACTGGATCCACCACCACTGCAGCTGTTCAGTTCCTGGCAGCCAGCGATCCCATTCTCATCAACAGCGCCAGCAGTTCGGCCCGTTCGATCAGTGCAGGTTTTGACGAAAGCCTGAGCTTCCTAACGATCACCGATCCCGATGCCGGCAGCAATCCGCAAACCTTCACGCTGTCGATCAGTGATCCCGGCAATGCAGCCACACTCTCAGGCTTAACGGATGCCAATAGCGGAACCAGTGGCATTCAGCTCACTGGAACCGCAGCCCAGATCAATGCCCAGCTGGCTGATGGCCGCTACAAGGCATCAGCACTGGGGAGCTCCAGCCTGCAACTGAGCCTCAGCAATGGTCTGGCACCAGCGATCAACAGCACCGCCAACTTCACGGGGAGCAATCCGCTTCCCACCCTCACCCAGATCAGCAACCTCACGGGAGCCAAGGAAGATCAACCGTTTGCGATCTCCTTCTCCGATCTTGCAGCCGTCGCCAATGACGCTGATCAGGGCGGCAGCGTCGAAGGCTTCGTCGTCAAGGCTGTCAGCAGCGGCACCCTCAAGATCGGCACCACAGAGCAGCTTGCCACGCCTTGGGCAGCGAACACGAACGACAAGATCACACCGATCCTCAACGCCTATTGGAACGCAGCTGCCAACGCCAACGGAACTGGCGGCAGTGCAATCACGGCCTTCACCGTGACAGCGCTGGACAACAGCAATGGCGAATCCACCACACCTGTTGCCGTGAAAGTGGAGGTGAGCCCGGTGAATGACACACCGAGCATTGCTGGCCTTCCCGTTGGTGGCAGTTCTGTAAGCACCGGTATCAGCAGCGCCCTGGCCGATTTCACCGTTGCCGATATTGACAGCAACGCTCTGACGCTGACTCTGCGGCCAGTGAACGGCAGCATCGGTGGCTTGACTGATGCCGAAAACAACCGCGAAGGCATTCAGCTCAGCGGCACTGCAGCGCAGATCAACACAGCTATTGCCGCTGCAACATTCACGGCTGCAACCAGTGGGGCGGCCTCAATCAAGTTGCAGCTTGAGGATGGTGGTAGCGAAACCGTCTCAGACGTCTACAACCTCACGGCCACTGCAGTTAATAATCCGCCGACCCTGAGCACCCCTGGCTCCACGCGCAACATCACCACGGGCGTGAGCGATGCGCTGAGCTACATCACCGCCAGTGATAGCGACGCGGGTCAGTCATTGACATTGACCCTCACGGCAACTGGCGGAACGTTCCGCAACGTTGCCGATGCCGATCTCAACAGCGCCGGCTTTCAGCTGAACGGAACTGCCAGTGCGATCAACGCCGCACTGGCGGCGGGTTCGTTTGTAGCCAGTGCTGATGGAGCAGCCAACATCACTGCCAGTGTCACTGATGGGGTGATCACGACCCCTGTCAGTGCCACTTACAACCTGAACGCCAGCAACGCGGCCCCAACCCTCACCACGGTGTCAGCGCTGAGTGGTGCAAAAGAGGATCTGGCGTTCACGATCACGGCTGCTGATCTGATGTCAGCAGCAAACGAGGCAGATCCGGGCGGCAACGTCGCCGGTTTTGTGGTCACAAGTGTGGATACCAACAAAGGCACGCTAAGGATCAACGGCAGTGTTTACGACGCTGCCAACAACAACCTGATCAATGCTGACCGCAAGGCGGAGTGGACCTCGGCGGTTGCCAATAGCAACGGAGCGATTAGCGGCGCCTTTATGATCAAGGCGATCGACGATAGCAATCAGACCTCAAGCTCTGCCGTAGCTGTCACGATCAATGTGGCGGCGGTGAATGATGCGCCGGCAGCGAATGGGTCGAACTACAGCATCTCAACCAACGAACTTACCCCCACAGCAGGCGTAGTCGTCAGCACACTGCTGTCGTCTGGTCGCGGCACAGATATAGACAACGCCAATCTCGGCGTTGCTGTCACGGCCTTCAACGGGCGAGGCGCCTGGCAAGTTTCAACCACCAACGGCTCCAGCAGGACTGCACTTGGAACCTGTCAACCAGCAGCGCCCTGCTGTTGAGCAGCAGCACCCAGGTGCGTTATGTGCCTGACGGCACTGGCAGCGAAAGTGGAGCCTCGATCAGCTATCTCGCCTGGGATGGCAGTGATAGCAATACCGCAGGCAGCAGGGTTGACACCACGTTCAACGGTGGTGCCAGCGCTTTTTCCAGTGCCACCAATACGGCCTCGGTGACCGTGAGTATTGCCGATGATCCTCTAACCCTGAGCTTATCCCAGCCAGCCGCAGTTACTTATATTGAAAATGATCAGTATCTTCTCGATACTGGATTCATACTAGGGAGACTCTGGAAAACCCAAGCCTTCCGCGCGACAATGGAGCCGTGATCGCAGGCCAGGACTGAGGTGATGGGCGGCAAGCAGCTCGGCTTCTCGGATTACGAGCTCACCACCGCCAAGAAGCAGACCAAACGCGA
>JAHUZV010000005.1 GCA_019264575.1 Vulcanococcus sp.
CTCGCGTTTGGTCTGCTTCTTGGCGGTGGTGAGCTCGTAATCCGAGAAGCCGAGCTGCTTGCCGCCCATCACCTCAGTCCTGGCCTGCGATCACGGCTCCATTGTCGCGCGGAAGGCTTGGGTTTTCCAGAGTCTCCCTAGGTCTGTCGGGGTGCCAAACACTGCCGCTATGCATAAAGATGAGGCCAGTCCTGCAGGCAACGGATGAAGGCCCGCCCCTTCCTGGCGGCAGTGTTGGCGGCCGCTCTCGCGTTGCTGAGTCTGGGAGCAGCGGGTTGGTCGGTGCTGTGGCAACGCAGCCCGCTTGGTTTGCAGAACCAACGGCTGGAGCTGCCCTTGGCGGCTCGCTTTGTGCCCCGCACGGCACCGCTCAGCCTGCATTGGCTGCTTACACCCGAGCAGCCTGCGGCCTACGCGCGCGCGGTGGCTGCACCGCGCCAACGGCGCCAGGCGGCCGCAGCCGCTGATCGCCTGCGGGATGGTGCGTTTGCCGCTGCTGGCTTGGATTACGCCAGTGAGCTCGCCCCCTGGTTGGGGCGTGAGAGCAGCTTTGCCATGCTCACCCCGCCCGGGGCGCCGGAGCAGCCCGGGTGGGTGCTGGCACTCCGCAGCCGCGATAGCGAAGGTGCCCGCCGTTTCCTGCAGCGCTTCTGGCAGAGCCGCAGCCTGGCCGGCACCGATCTGCAGATCAGCAGCTACCGCGGCATGGGTTTGATCAGTGGCCGCGGCGCGCTGTTGGGTCAGGACCCTCAGCCCCTCGCCACCGCGCTGATCAACGACGAGTTGGTGCTGATCGCCTCGGGCCGCGGCGTGCTGGAGCAGGCCCTCGATGTGTCGCAGATCGATGAGCTGAATCAGGCCGCCAGCCCCCCGCTGCAGCAGGCCGTGGCACGGCTGGGTCATGGCGTGGCCCTGCTCACGGCCCGGCCCCAGGCGATGGAGCAGTGGCTCGGCCTGCCGGCGGTGGCCGGCGCTGAGCCCGGGGCTGCGGTGGAGCTCGTGGCAGCGCTGAGCCCTTCGGGCCGCGGGCTGCAACTCGATGCCCTCACCCAACTGCGGGAGCCCCTGCCGCCTCTGCCCGCGCCACCGGCTGCCCTGGCCCAGCAGCTGCAGGTGCCTGCCAGCAGCCTGGCTGTGGTGAGTGAGCCGGCACGCCTGCTCGAAACCACCGATCCCGATCCCTGGGCGCAGCTGCTGGGCCCAGTGCTGCGCAGCGCCCTGGAGCGTTTGCCTGCCTCGCTGCCAGCCCTGGTGGCCTCGGCCGATCAGGGGCCGTTGCTCTGGGCCCAGTCTGGCGAGGCCTGGCTGCTGGGAACCACGGCGCAGCAGCCCCCTCTCGAGGCGCTCGATGCGGCCCTGGCGGCTGAGGGCTACAGCAGCTCCCCGCTGCAGAGCCGTGGTTTGACCCTCCAGGCCTGGACGAAGCTCCAATCCAAGCCGGTGAAGGGCAATCCCGATCAGCTGCAGGCCCAACTGGCTGGCGCCCGCTCTGTGCAGGCCAACTGGGCCTGGTGGGGCCAGGGCCTCAGCGTGCTCAATCAACAGGATGAGGGTCGCCACGCTCCGGCGGAGCGGCTCGAGCAGCTGGAGAGCCTGGGTACGCCGAAAGCACCCGTGCAGTGGGCCATGGATGGCGCTACAGCCCAGCAGCTCCTTGCTGGCTGGCAGCCCTGGCGCTTGGTCAGCGCCCTCTCCAGCAGTTCCCTCACCCCCCTGGTGGACGGAGCTGCCCTCAGCCTGGAGAGCGATGACGCGCCGGCCCGAGCCCTGAGGCTGCGGGCCCTGCTGCAGTTCAAGGGTTGAGCGATGGCCCCGCGCAAACGTGAGCTGTTGCTGCTGCGCCACGGCATTGCCGAGGAGCGCTCTGAGGGTATGGACGACGCCCAGCGGGCGCTGACCCCTGAAGGCCGGGAGCGCACCATGGCCCAGCTGCGTCAGCTGGTGGAGCTGGATCTCGGCTGCGACCTCGTGCTGAGCAGCCCGCTGGTGCGGGCCCGCCAGACCGCTGAGCTGGCGGTGCAGGCGGGCCTGGCGCCGGAGTTGGAGCTGGCAGCAGCCCTGGCACCCCTGGCCGATGCACTGCCGCTGCTGGAGCGTTGGCTGGGGCCGGTGTCGCCGCGGCCGGCCTGGCGCCGCTTGGCGCTGGTGGGCCATGAACCCGACCTCAGCACCCTGGCGGCCTTGTTGATTGGGGTTCCCATGGCGATGGCGCCCGATGCCCTGCAGCTGAAAAAGGCCGGAGTAGTGCTGCTGCAGTGGCCCAAAGCACCGCCAACGGGCCTGTTGGGTAGCGCCCGCCTGGAGCTGCTGCTGCCGCCGCGCGTGCTGCTGGGCCGGCGCCAGATGCCGCCATCCGGTGGCTGATGGCACCGAAGTGCGACGCTCAGCCGCCTTAGGTTGCCGAAACGGTTTGGGTGGATGCCGCCATGGTGAGTGCAGCACCGGCTGAGGCTGGTTTGAGGGCTGAAGCCCCGACCTATCGCCCTGGTTTGGAGGGTGTTCCCGCCACGCAGTCGTCGGTGTGCGACATCGATGGCCAGCGGGGGCGACTCACCTATCGCGGCTACAGCGTGGAGGAGCTGGCGCAGCACAGCACTTTCCTCGAAACCACCTACCTGCTGATCTGGGGCGAGCTGCCCACGGCAGCTCAGCTGCGCGAGTTTGAGCACGAGGTGCAGATGCACCGGCGGGTGAGCTTCCGCATCCGCGACATGATGAAGTGCTTCCCCTCCCAGGGGCACCCGATGGATGCGCTGCAGAGCAGTGCCGCCTCGCTCGGGTTGTTTTATTCGCGCCGCGCTCTCGACAACCCTGAGTACATCGTCTCGGCGGTGGTGCGCCTGATCGCCAAGATCCCCACGATGGTGGCAGCGTTCCAGCTGATCCGCAAAGGCCAGGATCCGATCCAGCCCCGCGACGATCTGCCCTACGCGGCCAACTTCCTCTACATGCTCACGGAGCGGGAGCCCGACCCGCTGGCGGCCCGCATCTTTGACGCCTGCTTGATCCTGCACGCCGAGCACAGCCTCAACGCAAGCACCTTCAGCGCCCGGGTGACGGCCAGCACCCTCACCGATCCCTATGCGGTGGTGGCCTCAGCGGTGGGCACCCTGGCCGGCCCGCTGCATGGCGGTGCCAACGAAGACGTGCTCGAGATGCTCGACAGCATCGGTACGGCCGATCAGGTGGAGCCCTGGCTGGATCGGGCCATCGCCGAGAAGCGCAAGATCATGGGCTTCGGCCACCGTGAATACAAGGTGAAGGATCCCCGGGCGGTGATCCTGCAGAAGCTGGCTGAGCAGCTGTTCGATCAGTTCGGTCACGACCCCCTCTACGACCTGGCCCGCAAACTCGAAGAGGTGGCTGCCGTGCGGCTGGGCCCCAAGGGCATCTACCCCAACGTGGATTTCTATTCCGGGCTTGTTTACCGCAAGCTCGGCATCCCGGTGGATCTGTTCACCCCGATCTTTGCCATCGCCCGCACCGCCGGCTGGCTCGCCCACTGGAAAGAGCAGCTCGGCGCCAACCGCATCTACCGCCCCACGCAGATCTACACCGGTTCCACCGGTCGAGCCTGGGCACCGCTGGAAGCCCGCTGACCCGACTGCGGCTGCGGCCGCTTAAGTTGCCCCCATCCACAGGCCACCCATGGTGTTTGCCAATCCCGCCGTCGTGAGCGCCGGCCTCGACCTGGAGGCCAGCTTCACCGACCTGTTGCAGGGTCTGGGTTTGTCGCCAGGGGCGGCGCACCTGCTGTGGCTGCCGCTGCCGATGCTGCTGGTGCTGGTGGCCGCCGTGGTGGGCGTGCTGGTGAATGTGTGGCTGGAGCGCAAAATCTCCGCCGCCGTGCAGCAGCGCATTGGCCCCGAATACGCGGGTGCCCTGGGCATCCTTCAGCCCCTCGCCGATGGCCTGAAGCTGCTGTTCAAGGAAGACATCATCCCGGCCCGCGCCGATGGATTGCTGTTCACCCTGGGCCCGGTGCTGGTGCTGGTGCCGGTGATCCTCAGCTGGCTGGTGGTGCCGTTCGGCCAGAACCTGCTGATCAGCAATGTGGGCGTGGGGATCTTCCTCTGGATCTCCTTGAGCAGCATCCAGCCCATCGGCCTGCTGATGGCTGGCTACGCCTCCAACAACAAGTATTCCCTTCTGGGCGGCCTGCGCGCGGCGGCTCAGTCGATCTCCTACGAGATCCCCCTGGCACTGGCGGTGCTGGCCGTGGTGATGATGAGCAACTCGCTCAGCACGGTCGACATCGTTGACCAGCAGACCGGTGCCGGCATCCTCAGCTGGAACATCTGGCGCCAGCCGGTGGGCTTCGCCATCTTCTGGATCTGCGCCCTGGCCGAGTGCGAGCGCCTCCCCTTCGACCTTCCTGAGGCTGAAGAGGAGCTGGTGGCCGGCTACCAGACCGAGTACTCCGGCATGAAGTTCGCCCTCTTCTATCTGGGCAGCTACATCAACCTGGTGCTCTCGGCACTGCTGGTGTCGGTGCTTTATCTGGGCGGCTGGGGCTTCCCTCTGCCGGTGGAGTGGATCGTGAACCTCACCGGCCAGCCGATCGATGCGCCGCTGGTGCAGGTGATCACCGCCACCACCGGCATCGTGATGACCGTGCTCAAGGCCTACCTGCTGGTGTTCTTCGCGATCCTGCTGCGCTGGACCGTGCCCCGGGTGCGCATCGACCAGCTGCTCGATCTGGGCTGGAAGTTCCTGCTGCCGATCGCCCTGGTGAACCTGCTGGTCACCGCCGGTCTCAAGCTCGCCTTCCCCGCCTTCTTCGGCGGCTGAGCCCCTACCTCCGTTTGGCCGGGCCATCATGGTGCCGGCGTTTCCCGCCCCTGCTCGCCTGTTCATGTTCGGGTTCCTCAAAAAAGTCGGTGACTACACCCGCGACGCGGTGGGTGCAGCCAACTACCTGACCCAGGGCTTGTCGGTCACGTTTGACCACCTGAGGCGCCGACCGATCACGGTGCAGTACCCCTACGAGAAGCTGATCCCTTCGGAGCGCTACAGGGGCCGGATTCACTACGAATTCGACAAGTGCATCGCCTGTGAGGTGTGCGTTCGGGTGTGCCCGATCAACCTGCCGGTGGTGGATTGGGTGATGAACAAGGCCACCAAGAAGAAGGAGCTGCGCAACTACTCGATCGATTTCGGGGTGTGCATCTTCTGCGGCAACTGCGTGGAGTACTGCCCCACCAACTGCCTCTCGATGACCGAGGAATACGAGCTGGCAGCCTTCGATCGCCACAGCCTCAACTACGACAACGTTGCCCTCGGCCGCCTGCCCACCAGCGTGACCAGCGACCCGGCGGTGATCCCCCTGCGCGAGCTGGCCTATCTGCCCAAGGGCGAAATCGAGCCGCACGGTGTGGATCCCAAGCGCCCCCGCGCCGGCCAATTGCCCTCCCAGGTGCAGACTTCCCCTGCCGCCAGCGAGGAGAACGCCTGATGACCATCGCCTCCTCCACCCAGCTGATCTGCTTCACGGTGCTCTCGGCCGTGGTGGCCATCGGCGCCCTGGGCGTGGTGCTGCTGCCCAACATCGTGTATTCCGCCTTCTTGCTGGGCGGTGTGTTCCTTTCCGTGGCAGGCCTCTACCTGCTGCTGAATGCCAGCTTCGTGGCCGCCGCTCAGGTGCTCGTGTACGTGGGCGCGGTGAACGTGCTGATCCTGTTCGCGATCATGCTCGTGAACAAGACGGAAGATCTGGCTGCCATCCCCGGCCTTGCCGTGCGTCGTCTGCTCTCCGGTGCCGTGTGTGCCGGCTTGTTCGCTCTGCTGCTGCGCGTGGCCTTCACCACGCCCTGGGCCACTCCTGGTCCTGAGCCGGTGGGTGAGGAAGCCACGATCCGCATCGGCGAGCACCTGTTTAGTGATTACCTGCTGCCCTTCGAGCTGGCCTCCGTGCTGCTACTGATGGCGATGATCGGTGCGATCGTGCTGGCCCGCCGCGATGTGATGACCACTGACATCGTCACCGGTGAACCCGCCGATCAGGGCTTGATCGAAAAATCCCGCACCCCCCTGCTGCTGGAGAAGAGCAACTGATGAACTTCGAGCTGCCCACCACCGTTCCCCTCCAGGCTTATTTGGCTCTGGCCGCCATCCTGTTTTGCACAGGCGTGTGGGGCTTGATCAACAGCCGCAACGCCGTGCGCGTGCTGATGAGCATCGAGCTGATGCTCAATGCTGTGAACATCAACCTGATGGCCTTCTCCAGCTACCTCGATGGTCAGCTGATCCGCGGCCAAGTGTTCACCATCTTCGTGATCACCGTGGCTGCCGCCGAGGCCGCCGTGGGCCTGGCGATCCTGCTGTCGCTCTACCGCAACCGTGAGACGGTCGACATGGAGCGCTTCAACCTGCTGCGTTGGTAGCCAGGCTGGGGGCACTGCTCACCTGCCATGCGGCTTGAGAACGTCTGGTTGATTCATCGCGCCGCCAGTCAGGCAGCTCTGCGCCAGGCGCGCCGGAGCGCTGAAACCCTGCGGGAGCAGGGCGTGAAGGTGGCGGTGGCGATGAGCGGTGCCACCGCCAACCCCTTCCCTGGTCTGCTCGCCGATGAGGGCGGCCCGCCGGATCTGGCGGTGGTGCTGGGTGGTGATGGCACCGTGCTCGGCGCCGCACGCCACCTCGCACCCCTGGGGGTGCCGATCCTCTGCTTCAACGTGGGCGGCCATTTCGGCTTCCTCACCCATGAGCGCAAGCTGCTCAGCCAGGGCCATGGGCCTGATGGCGAGATTGATCTCTGGCACCGCCTGCGCGACGACCGCTTCGCCCTGGAGCGCCGCATGATGCTCGAGGCCCGCACCGACCGGAGCGACGCGGTCTATGCCGCGCTCAACGACTTCTACTTCCGGCCTGGCCTTGATGAGGTGTCGCCCACCTGCGTGCTGGAGCTGGAGATCGATGGTGAGGTGGTGGATCAATACCGCGGCGATGGCTTGATCATCTCCACCGCCACCGGCTCCACCGGCTATTCGATGGCCGCCGGTGGCCCGATCCTGCATCCCGGTGTAGAGGCGATCGTGGTGAATCCGATCTGTCCGATGAGCCTCTCCAGCCGCCCGGTGGTAGTGCCGCCGCGGGCGCAGCTGGCGGTGTGGCCCCTGGGTGAAGCCAGCCGGCGCGTGCGGCTCTGGAACGATGGCGCCTTCGCCACCGTGCTGGAGCCCGGCGATCGCTGCGATGTGCACCGCTCCCCGCACCACGCCTTGATGGTGCTGCTGGAGCAGAACCCCTCCTACTACCGCACCCTCAGCCGCAAACTGCACTGGGCCGGCAGCCTCACTGCTTCTGAACCCTCTCCCAATTGAGCGGCATCGATCCCTTCACGCCGGAGTTCCATGGCTCTTGAGATTGAGCGGCGCTTTCTGGTGGCCGGTGAGGCCTGGCGGCCGCATGTGCGCTGGAGCCGCAACCTGCAGCAGGGCTATTTGGCGGGCTCTGCCGATGGCCTCACCCTGCGCGTGCGCAGCGACGGCGACGAGGCCGCCTGGCTCACGCTCAAATATCCCGCCAGCGGCATCGCGCGCCACGAATTTGAATACGCCATCCCGCCGCAGGATGCCAATGCCCTGCTGCAGCGCAGTGCAGCGCGGGTGCTGAAGCAGCGCCATGGGCTCGACCTCCCGGGCGGCGATTGGGTGCTGGATGTGTTCTCCGGCGCCAATGAGCCGCTGGTGATCGCTGAGGTGGAGCTGGAAAGTGAGCAGGCGGCGGTGGCGATCCCGCCTTGGTGCAGCCGTGAGATCACGGGCATCGGCGCCTTCAGTAATGCAGCGTTGGCTCAGCGCCCCTTCCAGCACTGGCAGCCAGAGGAGCAGCGCCCCTGGCTCTTGAACCTGCAGACGCAGCAGGCTTAGGATTCTCTTAAGGATTGGGCAAGGGCCTGTGCTCGGGCTTTACGACCAGCAGGGACTGCTCCGCTTCAGCGGCCGCGACCTCGCCGATTGCTTGGCCTATGCCGAGTTGTTTGGCCTGGTGGAGGGCAGCTTCAGCCTGGAATCCCTCGTGCACGAGTTCGCCGCCGAGGCGGCGGGGGCTCAGTTGGCGCTGCCTTCTTGAGGCAGGTTGCAGCAGTTGAAGCCGTCGCGGCAGATTTTGCCGTGATCCATGGCCCAATTCAGCAGGGCCACACGGTTTTTGGCACCGGTTTTGGTGAAGACATTGCTCACGTGGTTGTCCACGGTGCGCTTGCTGATCATCAGCCGCTCGCCGATTTCCTGATTGGTGAGCCCCTGGGCCACCAGGTCGATGATCTCCAGTTCGCGCTCCGAGAGATCCATCCACGCCTGAAGGCTGAGCGCTCACTTTAGGGAGAGTGCCCCTGGGCGGACAGCCCAGGGCTGAACAGGCCGCTGGCTCAGGGCGGTGGTTGATGATGGCCCGATCTGATCACGGGTGTTTTGGGGCTGCAGCAGGCACTGGAGGTGGGCTCCCTCGCCATCACAGCGGAGGTGATGCCACCACGCGGTGGTGATGCCAGCAGCACCCTGGCCCATGCCCGTGCCCTCAAAGGCCGCGTGCATGCGGTGAATGTGACCGATGGCAGCCGCGCCGTGATGCGGATGAGCAGCCTCGCGGTGTGCCGGCTGCTTCTCGATCAGGGCATTGAGCCGGTGTGGCAAATCGCCTGCCGCGACCGCAACCGCATCGGCCTTCAGGCCGACCTGCTGGGTGCCCACGCCCTAGGCATTCGCAACGTGCTCTGCCTCACCGGAGATCCCGTGCGCGCCGGCGATCAGCCCGGCGCACGGCCGGTGAATGAGCTCGAATCCGTGCGCCTGCTGCAGCAGTTGCAGGCGTTCAATCGTGGGGAGGATCCGATTGGGGGCTCTTTGGCCGACGGCCCCACGGCGTTGTTTGCCGGAGCCGCAGCCGATCCCCAGAGCCCCAGCTGGAGCGGCCTGAAGAGCCGCATCGCCCGCAAGCATCAGGCCGGTGCTCGCTTCCTGCAAACCCAGATGGTGATGGATGCGGAGTGCTTAAAGCGCTTCGTGGGGGAGATCACGGGGCCGATCGGCCTGCCGGTGCTGGCAGGGGTGTTTCTGCTCAAGTCGGCCAAAAACGCCGCCTTCATCAACCGCGTGGTGCCGGGCGCGAATATCCCGCAGGCGATCATCGATCGCCTTGCAGCCGCCTCCAATCCCGCTGATGAGGGCATCAGCATTGCCGCTGAGCAGGTGGCGGCTTACGCGGGCATTGCCCAAGGCGTGCACCTGATGGCGGTGAAGGCCGAGGAGCGTATCCCCCTAATCCTGGAGCGCGCTGGGATCAGCTCGCGTTGCTGATCGCCAGATCGGTGCCCAGCAGTTCAGCCATCGCCTTCTGCTGAGGCGATGGGCTCACATGGTCCTGGCGGCGTACATCGGTGATCAGCCAATCAAGCGCAGCTTCCTGCAGATCGAAGTGATCGCCATTGCGGTCGACGCAATAGCGGCCGAACACCAACTTCTCCACCAGCCGCACGCCGGGGCCGATGCGCGAATAATCGAAAATGATCGAGTTATCGATCGTGGCGCCTTCGCAGATGTGGCAGCTGGGGCCGATCATCGCTGGGCCAATGATCGTGGCGCCATCTTCAATGCGGCTCATGCCACCCACGTAGATGGGGCCTTCCACGTTGATCTTGTCCCAATTGGCCGCCACATTCAGGCCCGCATAGATGCCCGGGCGCACCTCTTTACCGGGGATTTGCACCTGCCGCACCTGGCCCTGCAGCACGCTGCGAATCGCCTGCCAGTAATCGGGCACCTTGCCGATATCCACCCATTCGAATTCCATCGGCAGGGCGTAGAAGGCGGCATCGTCAGCCACCAGGCGCGGGAAGAGATCCGAACCGATGTCGAATGGCACGCCCTCCGGCACGTAGTCGAGCACTTCGGGCTCGAAGATGTAGATGCCGGTGTTGATCATGTCGCTGGCGGCCTCATCCACCGCCGGCTTCTCTTGGAAGGAGAGCACCCGGCCGTCGTTGTCGGTCACCACCACGCCGTAGCTGCTCACCTGATCGCGGGGTACGCGCTTGGTGATCAGACTGGCCATGGCCCCTTTCGCCTTATGGCGGCGCACCGCCTCGCTCAGGTCGAGGTCGATCAGGGCATCACCGCAGAGCACCACAAAGGTGTCGTCGAAGAAGCGCTGGAAGGTCTGGATTTTCTTGAGGCCGCCGGCGGAGCCGAGCGCATCGCCGATCAGTTGGCCGTCTTCAATGCGGCCTTCAAAGCTGTAGGCGATCTCCACGCCGAAGCGCTGGCCATCGCGGAAGTAGTTCTCAATCTCCTCGGCCAGGTGGGAGACATTCACCATGATTTCGGTGAAGCCGTGTTCCCGCAGCAACTCGAGCAGAAACTCCATGACGGGTTTCTGCAGGATCGGAATCATCGGTTTGGGGACGATGTGGGTGATCGGTCGCACCCGGGTCCCCTTACCGGCCGCCAGGATCATCGCCTTCATCGGCGCTGTCTGCTTTCGGTGAGTTGGCCCACCCTACGCAAGGCCCCTAGGCAGCAAGCGGCTCCCGAGCCGGCCCCCGAGCTGACCCCAGCTCGGCAGGCAGGGGCAGTTGCACGCTCTCGCGCTCATCGAGCAGCCGCTTGAGCTGCAGCGGCCCGAACAGGCCGCCCCGCTGCTCCAGCTCCACCTTCCCCTGGGAGCAGAGGAACAGCAGCGCCCAGAACACCCCCACCCGATCGCTGTCGAGATCTTCGGGAGCAACCGCCGCCCAGGCCTGCACCAGCCCTTCGAAGCCCGTCCACTCCAGCGATTGCGGCCACTGCAGCAGGAACTGGCTGAGGGCGGCGGTGGTTTCCGGCAGCTTCTCGCGGTGCGCCAGGGCCGCCACCTGCTCGATCACAGCCCGGTCGCTGTAGCGCTTGCTCCGCTGGCGTTTGCTGCGCTGGACCTCTTCTTGCTCCAGCCTCTCGGCGATGTCTTCGAGTTGGCGGATCAGCTCGCCCAGCGTGACCGGCCGCTGCAGGGGTGGCGGCGCCACCGGGCGGCGTAGCAGGTGGCGCTCTGGGCGCCTGGGCAGTTCCACGCCGGGGCTGAGTAACCAGCCCTGGCCTTCGGCATCAAAGTCGTAGCTGAAGGCGTCGTCGGCGAGGGGTTCGGGCGGGAAGGTTTGCGCTTCCAGCACTTCGGCTTTGAGGCTCACCAGCATCGAGGCCGCCAGAAAGGCCTCGCTGGTTTCGGCCAAATCCTGCTCGTAGCTGCCGCCGCGCCCCATGGCCGCCACCAGCCGGGGCACTTCAATGCGCTGGCGCAGCTGATCGAGAAAGCCGTCCACGACGGCAATCACATCCACATCCCAGGGATCAAGGTCGCCCCGTTCCGCGGCGTCTTGCAACAGGCGGATGGCCAGCCTGGCGCCATCTGTGGCCACGGGTCCGCGTGCACTCACCCGACCCTATCGGCTCAAAGCCTGAAAAGCCAGGCCAGAGCAGCCTTCAGGCGGCCTCGCTTTGGGCTGAGCTCTCACCGGCGGCTGGCAGCAGCCCCAGCTGAGCGTCCACAGCGGCGCGGTAGCGCTGCACGTCTTCTTCGAGCTCGCGGATGCGCACCTGTTGCGCTTCGGCCTCGCCCGGATTGATCTGGCTCTCCACCCGCTTCACCACACCGGTCCACACCGCGAACACCCAGGCGGCGGTGGCACCGATGCCGCCCACCAGCAGCAACAGGGCCGCCAAGGGCAGGGTGGCGCTCAGCCCCGGCAGGAACTGCACCGTGGTGGGGGCGGTGTTCTCGAGGGTGAACATCACCATGGCCAGGCCGAAGCTGAAGATCAGCAGGAAGTTCAGCTGCTTCATCGGTCGGGATGCACCGGGGGCTTGGGCTCGAAGATTACGTAGATCCTTGAGATCCGTACCAGCCCATTCGCAAGCCTGAAGGCTTTGTTACCCGGCCAGCGCTGGCGCTCTCAGCGGCGCCTGGCGGATCAAGCCCGCACCGGCGGGGGCATTCATCGCCTTCATCGCCCGTTCGTCTTTGGCTACGAGCACTTCCATGGTGGCCTTGTAGCTGTCGGTCATCAGGCGGGGGTAGAGCCCGATGCCAATGATCGGCACCAGCAGGCAGCCAATGATGTAGATCTCGCGCGGCTCGGCATCCACCAGGTTGGTGTGGCCCACCAGCTCGGCTTTTTCCTGGCCGTAGAAGATCTCCCGCAGCATTGAGAGTAGATAGATCGGCGTGAGGATCACCCCGATGGCCGCCAGGCCGTCGATGGCCACGCGGAAGGGAAGGGTGTAGGCGTCATCGGTGGCGAAGCCCACGAACACCATCAGTTCGCTCACGAAGCCGCTCATGCCTGGCAGCGCTAGGGAGGCCAGGGAGCACACGGTCCAGAGGGCGAACATCTTGCGCATCTTCTGGCCCACGCCGCCCATCTCATCGAGCTGCAGGGTGTGGGTGCGGTCGTAGGTGGCACCCACCAGGAAGAACAGCGAGGCGCCGATCAGGCCGTGGCTGATCATCTGCAGCATCGCTCCGCTGGATCCCAGGGCGCTGAAGCTGCCGATGCCGATCAACACAAAGCCCATGTGGCTGATCGAGCTGTAGGCGATCTTGCGTTTGAGGTTGCGCTGGGCGAAGGAGGTGAGCGCTGCGTAAATGATGTTCACCACCCCCAGCACCACCAGCAGCGGCGCGAACACGGCGTGGCCATCCGGCAGGATCTGACAGTTGAAGCGCAGCAGGGCGTAGCCGCCCATCTTCAGCAGGATGCCCGCCAGCAGCATGTGCACCGGCGCAGTGGCCTCACCGTGGGCATCCGGTAACCAGGTGTGCAGCGGCACGATCGGCAGCTTCACCCCGAACGCAATCAACAGGCCGGCGTAGGCGAGCAGCTGGAACTTCACGGAGAAGCCCTTGGCCATCAGATCCGTGTAGTTGAAGCTGATGTCGCCGCCGTAGAAGGCCATCGCCAGGCCCGCCAGCAGGATGAACAGCGAGCTGCCGGCTGTGTAGAGGATGAATTTGGTCGCGGCGTATTGGCGCTTCTTGCCGCCCCAGATCGCCAGCAGCAGGTACACCGGAATCAGTTCCAGCTCCCAGGCCAGGAAGAACAGGAGCATGTCCTGCACGGCGAACACGGCGATCTGGCCGCCATCCATCGCCAGCAGCAGGAAATAGAAGAGCTTCGGCTTGAAGCTCACCGGCCAAGCGGCGAGCACCGCCAAGGCCGTGATGAAGCTGGTGAGCAGGATCAGCGGCATTGAGATGCCGTCGGCCCCCACCGACCACTCCAGGCCCAGATCGGGCAGCCAGCTCACCTTCTCCACCAGCTGCAGATCGGGGTTGCTGGGGTCGTAGCCGTTCAGATACCCGCCCACCGTGAGCAGGAACGTGATCAGCGCAATGCCGAGGGCGAACCAACGCACCTGTTTGCCATCACCGTTGTCGGGCACAAACGGGATGCAGAGCGCCGCGCCGATCGGGAACAGGATCGACGCACTTAACCAGGGAAAAGCTGTGCTGCTGCCCTGGTCTGCAGCGGCAGCCAGGAGCGTGGCGACATCCAGATGCACAGACGGGGCAACAGCTCTGGGCGGAGTGTAGAAATCACTTCCGCTGCTGCATCGGTGGCGTGGCGGATGTCACACAGAGCGTTGTGGCGGGGGTTGTGTTCCCGGGGCGCTCACCGCCTGGGGCGGACAGCGCCCCGGGAACACAACCCCCGCCGGCGTAGGCGAGAGCTGGGCTGCGGCAGGCTCAGGGCACTGCGCTTGAGGCCCGCAAGAGCCTGCCCCGCCATGTGCCGCTTTGGGGTCCTGGTCCCCCACTCACTGTCTGAGGCGTTGCCCTGCAGCCGGCATCCGCCGCGCGCAGCGCGAGCGGCAGCCGGCGAAAGGGCAACGCCTCAGACCATCAACCGAGTGCTCCGAACAGCACCACCAGCGCGATCACGCCGCCGAACACGATCAGGGCATAGAACTGGGCGCGGCCGGTTTCGAAGTATTTGAGGCCTTCGCCACTGCCGAGGGTCACCAGGCCGGTGAGGTTCACCACGCCGTCCACCACCTTGGAATCCACTTCCAGCACGGAGCGGGCCAGCTTGCGGCTGCCCTGCACGAAGAGCTTGTCGTTGATGGCATCGAGGTACCACTTGTTGGCCAGGAAGGCATTGATCGTGGGGAAGCGCGCCGCGACGGCGGTGCCAAGATCGATCTTGCGGAGGGCGTAGGCCAGCATGGCCACGGTGATGCCCACCAGGGAGATGCCAACGGATGCGCCGGCGAGAGGCAGGAATTCGCCCCAGCTGAAGTGCTCGGCCACCTCGGCGGCTTCGTGGGGATCGAGCAGATAGCCGAAGCGGCTGTTCCAGGGCACACCCAACAGACCCACCAGGGCTGAGGGCACTGCCAGCACCGCCAGGGGCATCGCCATCTGCCAGCCCGATTCGTGGGGGTGATCGGCGTGGGCATGACCATGGTCATCGCCGTGGTCGTCGGAGCCCTTGCCGGCAGCAGCCATCAGCTGGGCCTGCATCGTCTTGTCGTTGCCGCGGAAGCTGCCCTCGAAGGTGAGGAAGTAGAGCCGGAACATGTAGAAGGCGGTCATGCCGGCGGTGATGAAGCCGGCGGCCCAGAGCACCGGGAAGCTGCCGAAGGCCTGGCCGAGGATCTCGTCTTTGCTCCAGAAGCCAGCCAGGGGCGGGATGCCGCTGATGGCCAGGCAGCCGATGAAGAAGGTGCTGCTGGTGATGGGCATGTGCTTGCGCAGGCCTCCCATCAGGCGCATGTCTTGGGCGAGCACCGGCTCGTGGCCCACCACCTCTTCCATGGCGTGGATCACCGAGCCGGAACCCAGGAAGAGCATCGCCTTGAAGAAGGCGTGAGTCACCAGGTGGAACATGCCGGCCACCGGCGCGCCGCAGCCCATGGCCAGCATCATGTAGCCGAGCTGGCTCACGGTGCTGTAGGCCAGGCCCTTCTTCAGATCCATCTGGGTGAGGGCGATCGAGGCCCCCAGGAACAGCGTGATCGTGCCGATCACGGCCACCACCACCTGCACTTCAGGGAAGGGCACGTACACCGGCTGGAGCCGCGCCACCAGGAACACGCCGGCCGCCACCATCGTGGCCGCGTGGATCAGAGCCGAGATCGGTGTTGGACCCTCCATGGCATCGGGCAGCCACACATGCAGCGGGAACTGGGCCGATTTCGCCATCGGGCCCATGAACACCAGCAGGCAGAGCAGCACAGCAATGCCGTTCGACACGCTGCCGTTGGCGATGGCGGCCTGCAGGCCTGTGCCCACCTGCTCAAAGCCGAAGCTGCCGGTGGCCCAGAACAGGCCAAGGATGCCGAGCAGCAGGCCGAAATCGCCGACGCGGTTCACCACAAAGGCCTTCTGGGCGGCATTAGCGGCGCCATCGCGGTCGTACCAGAAGCCCACCAGCAGGTAAGAGCACATGCCCACCAGCTCCCAGAACACATAGATCTGCAGGAGGTTGGGGCTGATCACCAGGCCCAGCATCGAGCTGCTGAACAGCGCCAGGTACGTGAAAAAGCGCACATAGCCCTTGTCGTGGGCCATGTAGCCATCGGAATACACCATCACCAGAACGGCAATGGTGGTAACCAGCGCCAGCATCACCGCACCCAGGGCATCCACCCGGAAGCCCATCTCCAGAGTGAAGGTGCCGGCGCTGGCCCAGTTGAACAGCACTTCGGTGGGGCCTGCACCTGCCAGCTGCTGAGCGAGCACGGCGTAGCTGAGCACTGCGGCAGCGCCCACGCTGGTGATCAGGAACAGGGCCACCGGTTTTCGCAGCCGGTTCACCGTGCGGTTGAAACTGATCAGGCCAAGGCCCACCACCGCTGCCCCAATCAGGGGCAAGACCGGAATCAGCCAGGCGAGTTCGGCAGGCGAGGGCATCCGGCGCTGGTGCAGTCAGGGCGAGTGTAGGCAGCGCAATGGGCGATTTATCCCAGCCAGTGAGCCAACCCGGTGCGGCTGAAGGCTGTGGCACCGCTGCCGATGAAGCGGTGAGCCCACCAGAACACCCCCACCGCAATGGCAATGCCCAGCTGGGCTGGACGCAGGAACTCGCTCAGCTGCAGCTGCTGCCGTCCATCGAGCACAGCTTTAAAGGGAATCACCGAGGTGCTGGCCCGCAGCTCCTCGAAGGCCGCTCCGAAGCGGTTGCTCAGGCGGCGATCGCCGTTCCAGATCGCAAACAGGTGATGGGCGATCAGCCCGGCGCAGGTGGCCACCATGAAGCTGCTGCCGATCCAGAGCAGGTGGGTGCAGCACCAGAGGATTTGGCCAATCGCCTGGGGATGGCGGCTGATGCGGATGATCCCGGTGGCATACATCCGCACCTGGGGCTTGAGCACCGCTGGGATCTCCAGCAGGTTGTAGGTGGCTGGGTAAAGGAACAGGAAGCTGATGGCGGTGCCGACCCACACCACCGGAATGATCCAGGGCTGGTCCTGCAGGTTCCAAAGGCGCAGGCCGTCGTAGCGGTGCGCCAGGAAGTAGCCGATTACCACCACAGCCGAGGGAATGCTCACCGCCGCGAACAGCAGCCGCCAAGCCCGTTCGCCGATGCGCTCCACACCCCAGTAGCGGAGCGAGGCGCCGCCGCTGTGGATCACGGCAAAGGCCAGCAGCAGCGCCAGCATCACCCAGCTGCTGTGGTGGAGGTCGCTGGTGGGAGTCACAGGCCGGCTGGCGCAAGGAGTGGGCTGATTCTCCTCAGTCGCCTGAGATCCCCGAGAGGGCCCCTAGAGTTCTGCTTCCCGCAGCATCCCTGCGCCCCTGCATGGCTGATCTGCCCTTCACCCTTGATCAGCTGCGCATCCTGCGAGCGATCGCCAGCGAGGGCAGCTTCAAAAAAGCGGCCGACAGCCTGTATGTGACGCAGCCGGCGGTGAGCCTGCAGATCCAGAACCTGGAGAAGCAGCTCAATGTGTCGCTGTTCGATCGAGGCGGGCGCAAGGCCCAGCTCACAGAAGCCGGCCACCTGCTGCTCAGCTATTGCGATCGGATCCTCAGCCAGTGCCAGGAGGCCTGCCGAGCGCTCGACGATCTCCACAACCTCAAGGGCGGCTCGCTGGTCGTGGGCGCCAGCCAGACCACAGGCACCTATCTGATGCCGCGGATGATCGGCCTGTTCCGCCAGAAATATCCGGAGGTGGCAGTGCAGCTGCAGGTGCACAGCACCCGGCGCACCGGCTGGAGCGTGGCCAACGGCCAGATCGATCTGGCGATTATCGGCGGCGAACTTCCCAGCGAGCTCAATGAGCTGTTGCAGGTAGTTCCTTATGCCAGCGATGAGCTGGCCCTGGTGCTGCCCACCAAGCACCCCCTGGCCCGCCTGCCCGAGCTCAGCAAAGACGACCTCTACCGCCTGGGCTTCGTCTGCCTGGATGCCCAGTCGACCACCCGCAAGATGGTGGATCAGCTGCTGGCGCGCTCGGGCCTCGATGTGTCACGCCTGAAGATCGAGATGGAACTCAACTCGTTTGAGGCCATCAAGAACGCTGTGCAGAGCGGCCTGGGTGCGGCGTTCCTGCCAGTGGTGTCGATCGAGCGGGAGCTGGCCGCGGGCAGCCTGCATCGCCCGGCCCTGGCGGATCTCTCCGTGCGGCGGCAGCTGAAGTTGATCAGCCACCCCTCGCGCTACTGCTCGAGGGCTGCTGATGCCTTCCGCAAAGAGGTGCTGCCGGTGTTCGCCAGCCCCGATAGCCCCCTGCGCCGGCCGTTGCTGCAGAACCAGCCCCCCGGCTCAGAGCCAGGCGGCGACGATCAGAACTGATCCGCCTCTGGTGTGATGCCCACGCTGTCGTCGGCCACACCTTTGGTGAGGAATTTGTTCTCGCTGATATCGGTCTGGTAGACGCAGCGCACGATCGGTTTGTCCTTCACCGAACCGATGTAGGCAAAGGTGTTCATGCGCTGCTTGCACTGGCGCATCTGCTCGGCGGTCACTGCACCTTCTTTCTGCAGCACACTCCAGTTTTCCCGCCGAATCACGCAGCCAGGCTTGAGCGAGGGCTGAGTCACGAAGCTGCTGCTGGGGTTCATCGTGGTGTACAGCTCGATGTCCATCACGAACGCGCTGGCGCCCCATTGGCGGCAGAACTCGGGATCCGGCACGGCCATGTCGAGCTGCTGAGAGCTGGCGATGTTGCCCTGATCGCCCTGGGTGGTGCTGGAAATGCCTGTGCCGATGCCGATCCCCACCACCAACACGCCGGCCAGGATCGCGCCGCTGGCCACGTTGAACTGAAAGCCGCCACCACCGGGGCCGCCTTGTCCGCCGCCGGAGCCCCCAGAGGGGCCGCCGCGCCGCGGCATGTAGTAGGGATCGCGTCCGCGGCTGGGCCGGCCACGACGCTCCTCCGGATAGCCGTAACGGTCGTCGTCGTAGCCGCGGCTGCTGCGGGATCGGGTCATGCGCTCTGGGGGGCCTGCGGTAGGCCCATGGAGTAGTTCAGTACCCGGCAATCGGGGTTGTAGCGGAGGGCGCCGGCCTGGAGCAGCTCGCGAATCTTGCCCTCCAGTTCAGAGCCGATCCTGCGCAGGTTGTAGTCGTTGAGATCCTGGCCGGCATGGGCGGCCACCAGCTCCCGGAAGCGCTGCTGTACGGCCTCCTGGCTGGGTTGGTCCCAGATGAATTCGTTGTCCGGGTCAAGATCCAGAGTGAGCTGGTTCGGGTCGAACACCAGTTGGGCGTTCTCCACGCGGGCCGTGAAGATCCGCACGTGGCGGGTGGTGGCTTTGAGCAGTGTTTCGGCCATGGGGCGGGCAGGGCAGCGCAGGCCGGCAGACCCAAAGACCGGCTTCGTTGACTTTAGAAAGCACCCGCACCGTCCGGTCAAGCGCCGGCTGGCCCAGGGCATCGATTCAGCATTGCTGCATCAGCCCCCTTAAGGTTGTCTGCTGATTCAGGGGTTTTCATGCGCGTCGCAATCGCCGGTGCTGGTCTGGCCGGTCTGGCCTGCGCCAAGTACCTCTGCGACGCCGGCCACACCCCGGTGGTGGTGGAAGCCCGCGACGTTCTGGGCGGCAAGGTGGCCGCCTGGCAGGACGAGGACGGTGACTGGTACGAAACGGGTCTACACATCTTTTTTGGCGCGTACCGCAATATGCGCCAGCTCTTCAAAGAGCTGAACATCGAGGACCGGCTCCAGTGGAAGAGCCACTCGATGATCTTCAACCAAAAGGAAACGCCGGGTACTTACAGCCGCTTCGATTTCCCCGACATCCCGGCTCCCTTCAACGGTGTGGCGGCGATTCTCGGCAACAACGACATGCTCACCTGGCCGGAGAAGATCTCCTTCGGCATGGGACTCGTTCCGGCCATGCTGCGTGGTCAGCAGTACGTGGAGGAGTGCGATAAGTACTCCTGGACGGAGTGGCTGCGTCTGCACAACATCCCGGAGCGGGTGAACGATGAGGTGTTCATCGCCATGGCCAAGGCGCTCAATTTCATCGATCCCGATGAGATCTCCAGCACCGTGGTGCTCACCGCCCTCAACCGCTTCCTGCAGGAGGGTGATGGCTCGAAGATGGCCTTCCTCGATGGCAACCCGCCCCAGCGGCTGTGCCAGCCGATCGTGGATTACGTCACCGAGCGTGGCGGCGAAGTGCATCTCGATTCACCGCTGCGTGAGATCGAGCTCAATGCCGATGGCAGCGTGAGCGGCTTCCGCATCGGTGGCATCAAAGGCAAGGAGAGTTACACCTTGCATGCCGATGCTTATGTGAGTGCGATGCCGGTGGATCCGTTCAAGCTGCTGCTGCCTGAGCCCTGGAAGGAGATGCCCTACTTCAAGAAGCTCGACGGCCTCAATGGCGTGCCGGTGATCAATATCCACCTCTGGTTCGATCGCAAGCTCACCGAGATTGATCACCTGCTGTTCAGCCGCAGCCCACTGCTGAGCGTGTATGCCGACATGAGCAACACCTGTAAGGAATACGAAGATCCCGAGCGTTCGATGCTTGAGCTGGTGTTCGCTCCTGCCAAAGATTGGATCGGCCGCAGCGATGACGAGATCGTTGCCGCCACCATGGAGGAGCTGAAGCGCCTCTTCCCGATGCACTTCACCGGAGACGATCAAGCCAAGCTGCGCAAGGCGATCGTGGTGAAAACACCCTTGTCGGTGTACAAGACCGTGCCTGGTTGCCAGCAGCTGCGCCCGGATCAGAACTCGCCGATCCCCAACTTCTTCCTCGCTGGCTGCTACACCATGCAGCGCTATCTGGCGTCGATGGAAGGCGCTGTGCTGAGCGGCAAGCTCTGCGCCGAGGCTGTGGCGGCTGCGCCGGTGGCTGTAGCGGTGCCAGTGGCGGCCTGAGCCTGTGTCGTTGGCTGCTGCCCCAACGGAGATTCCTTCCTTAGAGGAGGCCTATGAGGCCTGCCGGCAGGAAACCGCCGAGTGGGCCAAAACCTTTTATCTCGGCACCCTGTTGATGCCCCCGGCGAAGCGCCGGGCCATCTGGGCGATCTACGTGTGGTGTCGCCGCACCGATGAGTTGATGGACAGCCCCGAGGCGATGACACGCCCTGAGGCTGAGCTGGCGCAGCGGCTGGATGCCTGGGAGCAGCGCACCCGCGATCTGTTTCAAGGCACCGTGCGCGACGGCCTCGATCGGGTGATGGCCGACACGATCGAGCGCTATCCCCAGCCGATCCAGCCCTATCTCGACATGATCGAGGGCATGCGGATGGATCTCACCACCCATCGCTATGCCACCTTCGAGCAACTGAAGCTGTACTGCTACCGCGTGGCAGGCACGGTGGGGTTGATGACCCAAGAGGTGATGGGCATTGATCCGGCCTACACCTCGGCCCCTTGGAGCCATCCCCCCGACACCAGCGAAGCAGCGGTGGCGCTCGGCATTGCCAATCAGCTCACCAACATCCTGCGCGATGTGGGTGAAGACCGGGGCCGCGGCCGTATCTATCTTCCTCAGGAAGATCTGGAGCGCTTCGGCTACAGCGAAGACGAGCTGATGGCCGGCACCCTTAACGACAGTTGGCGCGAGTTGATGCGCTTTCAGTTGAAGCGGGCGCGGGATTGGTTCGCTCGATCGGAAGCGGGTGTGCGCTGGCTGGCCCCGGATGCGCGCTGGCCGGTGTGGGCCTCACTGCGCCTGTATCGCGGCATTCTCGATGTGATTGAAGAGCTGGATTACGACGTCTTCAATCACCGCGCCTATGTGCCCACCTCAGGCAAATTCCTGGATTTACCGCGTTCGTTTGTGATCGCTCAGGCCCGTTAACGCCAGCCCAGTTGCAGCCAACGCAGCAGGATTGGATTCACCTGCTCGGGTGATTCGTCGTGGGGGCAGTGGCCGAGCCCTTCCAGCACGGTGAGCTCCTGAATGCAGGCGTGGGCCTGCTTCCATCGCTGCGCTTCCTCCAGCGGTTCCCAGGGATCGTTCGCGCCCCACAGCAGGCGCACGGGCACACGGAGCTGCTCCAGCAACTGGGGCGCCAGCCAGTCGTTGAACAGATTCACAAACCCGCGGAAGCTTTCGGTGGCGCCGGGTTGCTGGCTGGGGCGGAGCAACAGATCCACCAACTCCTGATCCACGTTGCGGCCGCTCGGATAGGCCTGCTGCAGCACGCCCCGCACGAAGGCTGGCCGGGCCAGCACCTGAAACAGGCTGTTGATCAACCAGCGCTGCCGCACCACCGCCATCACCAGCGGCCGGGTGAGGCGAGCCGGCCAGGGTTGGGTGTCTAGCCGCTTGAGATCGAGTTCGCGCTGGGCGCAGTCGATCAGGATCACCTGCTGCGGGTCCTGGTGCATCTCTTGCAAGAGCCGCGTGGCGTTGAGTGCCACCACACCACCGATCGAGTTGCCGATCAGTTGCAGTTCAATGTCAGCGCCGATGCCGATCACCTCGAGGCAGAAATCGCGCACCTGCTCTGCCCAGAGATCGAAGCCGTAGCGCACTCCTGTGGGAACTAAAGGTTCTCCTTCCAGGCAGGAGATTGGTTTGCTGCTGTTGCCAAAGCCGAGCAAATCGATGGCATAAACCGTTGCTTCTTGGCTCAAAGGAGCCAGGTTGTGGCGCCAGTGGCCTTTGGAGGCGCCGAAGCCATGCACACAAAGAACGGCCCTCCCAGAGGAAGGGCCGTTGGTTTGCGCCTTAACGCAGCTGTAGCTGATGGAGAAGCCGCGCCAACTCCAGCACTGCTCCTCCATGGCGAAACTCAGACCGCTGCCTTTTGGTTGTCGAGCAGGTTCTTGAGCTTGGCCAGTTCGCCGGCCCAGCGGGGATCGGGAGCACCTTCTTCTACGGAATCGCGGTGGACAACTTTGTTCACGGCCTTGCGAGCCACGGCGGGGGTGCCAGGGGCGCCACCCGGGCGGCGATCGTTGCTGCGGCGCTCATCGCGGCGCTCGGAGCGCTCGATGCGCAGGGCGTTACCGCCGAAGTCACGGCCGTTCAGTTGCTCGATCACGGCATCAGCAACTTTCTCGTCGTCGACGTTGGCGAAGCCGAAGCCACGGCCAGCGCCGGTTTCACGATCTTGAACAGCCTTGAAACGGATCCCTTCACCCACGCTGGCGAACAGAGCGTCGAGCTCCTTGGCATCAAAGCTCTGGGGCAGGTTGCCGACGTACAGACGAACGCTCATGGGAAGGGAGTGAGAAGAGAGGAAGGAAAACGTGTTCTGGCCTGCGGGCTGACAGCACGCGTTGGGAAAGTGCCCATCACGTCTTGCAGTGCTGGCAGCGCATCAAGTGCGACTGACAGTGCAGCTGCTTGAAGTGACGTTTCAAGGCTGTTAACCGAACTGGCGTGATCTCAGCGTCCGAACTGGCGCGAATCAGGTCGTCTTAAACGCCTTTGCGTAGGAAGTTAATCACGCCGAGGTGCCCTTTCGCCAGCATGTTCAGCAGAGGCGAGCCACTGCTTGGCCTGCTGCAACGCCTCCTCACGGCTGTGCAAACGCCCGAAGGCCTGTTCCCGCATCAGATGCATCAGCAGGTCTCCCAAGGCTGGCGAGGGTGCGATGTCTAACGTCTGCTGCAGGCTGCGCCCATCGATGGCTGGCTTGGGGTGAAAGAGCGGATCGTCGCTGTCGCGCCAACGCTGGAGCCAGCGCTGAGCCGGTTCTGCAGACCAGCTCAACAGGAGTGCTGGAAGGCTGTCCTCCAGATCGCGATGCAGTTGCAGGCGTTCGTTTTCATCCAGCGCTTCGGCTTGCACCGCGGGATCGCCGCCGCTCAGGCGCTGCTGCCACTGGCGCAGTGTCACCACCTGCTTCTGCAATTTGCGGCTGCTGCGCAGCTGATAAAGAGCAGGGCCATCGAGCACGTTCGCCAGGCGCGCCAGCGGCAGCAGGGTGTTTGTTTCCGCCGGGTTGAGCCCGAGCTGCTCGGCGTTGGCTGCGCTGCAACAGCTGAGCCGTTGCGCTTCCTCAAGACTCCAGGGGCTGCTGCGCCAGGGGGCCAGCAGGCGCAGCTCCAGGCAGCCGGCCAGCCAGTGCTCACCGCTGGGTGCGGCCGCCAGCTTCTCCAGTTCGGCCAGCACCCGTTCACCGGCCACCCCAGCGATTGCGGCGTGGTGCTGCTGAATCCAGCGCTCCGTGCCGGGCTCGAGCGCAAAGCCCAGTTGGCCGGCCAGCCGCAGCCCGCGCAGCAGGCGCAGGGGATCGTCGAGCAGGTTGGTCTCCGCCACGGCCACCAGCTGTTGGCTTTGCAGGTGGGTCAGGCCGTCGAGGGGATCCACCAGCTGCTGGCGATCGGCCAGGGGCAGTGCCATGGCATTGATCGTGTAGTCGCGCCGATGCAGATCCGCCTCCAGGCTGTCTCCATCGCGGCGGGCCAGATCGATGCTCCAGCCGCCGATCACCAGCCGCGCCATCGAGCGCTCGGCATCGAGCACCACGCTGCTGCCGCCATGGCGCCGGCCCAGTTGCTTGCAGAGGGCCACGGCATCGCCCTCCACCACCAGATCCAGATCCGGTGCGGCGCCCAGGCGATCGAGCAGGGCATCGCGCACGGCGCCCCCCACCAGGGCCGCCTCGCTGGGAAAGGCTTCCGGCGGCAGCGGCCAGCGCTCAGGCTGCAGCCGCTGCCAGGCCAGCTCCGCCGCCCCGGCAGGGTTCACAATGGCCCCATCCGCTGCGGCGCCGGGCATGTGCATCTGCGTGGATTGCCGCTGGGTGGATCAATGTCAGGCCTACCACGCGGTTGAGCGCCAGCACGGTGTGGCCCATCTCACGGCAAACCCTCTTTTTGCCCCGCAGGAACCCCGGATTCACGTGCAGGTGCTTGATCTGCAGGATGGCCAGGTGGGTGTGGAGTGGGACGTGCGCAGCTGCGGCAGCTTTGAGCTCGAGCGCGGCCGCTGGCAGCGGCTTCGGCCCGATCAGGTGGTGCCTACATGAGTGGTGCCGCATCCACCGCTGCGTCTGCCAAGCCGTTGCTGCTGGCGTTGCACAGCTCCAGTGAGAGCCTCGGAGTGGCGGTGCAGCCCCTGGGCCAACCGGCGGGGCCGGCGCGGGTGGCGAGTTTTCCCCTTTGGCGGCGCCTCTCGAATGAGCTGCTGCCCTGCGTGGAGCAGCTGCTGCCAGCTGATCAGTGGCCTCAGATCGGGCGGCTGGCTGTTGCCACTGGGCCCGGTGGTTTTACGGGCACCCGGCTCACGGTGGTGCTGGCCCGCACCCTGGCCCAGCAGTTGGCGATCCCCTTGCATGGCTTCAGCAGTTTTCTGCTGATCGCCCGGCGTCTGTTGGCTTCCCAAGCCCCGCAGGAGGCTGGCCAGCGGCTATGGCTCGAGCAGGTGCTGCCCCGCCGCGGCAGCGTGGTGGGTTGTTACGGTCTCGATCCCGCTGCTCTGGGTGGGGTGGCGGAGCTGGAGCTGCCGCGGCTGGTGCGACCAGGCGAGAGCTGGGGCGGTGATGGGCCCTGCGCGGCGGCCGTTGTGGATGCTGATGCGGATGCGCGGCAACTGCTGGAGCTGGCGCAGCTGGCCCAAGCCGCCGATCTGGCAGGCCCCTGGGCTCCGGTGTTGCCGCTGTATCCCACGAGCCCGGTGGAGGGGTTGTGACGCGCCCCCGTTCAGGCCAGCGGCCCGGCTCCCCCCAAGCCCGTGTGCCTCAGGGTGCGGCGCGTCCGCGGCGCGCCACCAAGCCCCGGCGCCAGCCAAGGCGCAGAAGGCGCGGCAATGGCCGTTGGCTACTGCTGGCTTTGGCGGGGGCTGGCTTGTTGGTGTTCTCCCGCGGGCTGTGGCAGCCCCCCTTGCCGCCACCACAGATGATCCTGGTGCTGGGCGGTGATGTGGAGCGGGAGCGGGTCGCCGCTGAACTGGCTGAGCGCGATGGCCTGCCGGTACTGGTGAGCGGGGGGAGCAATCCGGAATACGCCCATTGGCTCTTTGGGCGCCGCGGCTTGGATCAGGGGAGGGTGCAGCTTGATTACCGCGCCACCGACACCCTCACCAACTTCACCTCGATCGTGGATGAGCTCAGGCGCGCCAAGGTGCGCCACGTGTTGCTGGTGACCAGCAGCGATCACATGCCGCGGGCCATGCTCGTAGGCCGTTTGGTGGCGGGTAGCCGCGGCATCGGCCTCACGCCGGTGGAGGTGCCCTGTGGCCAGCGGTGCACGCCGGAGGGCTGGCGCAAGGTGTGGGGTGATGGTGCCCGCGCAGCCCTGTGGGTGATGACGGGCCGCGATCTCAGGAGCTGGGCGGCAGCGCGGTTCGGGCCGCTGTTGGAGGGAGCGCGGGGCCGCTGATCAGGCCTTGATCCAGCAGGGCATTGATCTGGGCTTGGCAGGCGGCGGTGGCGGCATCGAGATCGGCCCGCTTGCGTGAAGCCGGGGGCGGGATCGGGGTGCCGATGCGGATATGCACGGGCACCAGCCGCGCCCGCTTCGAGCCGGTGCCAAGGGCCCGGTGGCTGTTGATGATCGCCACCGGCAACAAGGGCACGCCGGCCCGGGCCGCCAGCAGGGCAGCGCCAGCTTGAGGGTTGTTCACCCGGCCATCGGCCTGGCGGGTGCCATCGATGAACACACCGGTGGCCCAGCCCTGCTCCAGCCGATCGGTGGCCGTGCGGATCGCCTCGCGGTCGCTGGCACCGCGAGCCACGGGATAGGCGCCGCAGGCGCGGATGATCGGCCCCAGCACAGGGATCCGGAACAGCTCGGCCTTGGCCATGAAGGCCACGGGCCGGCCCAGGGCATGGCCCAGCAGTGGTGGGTCGAGGTGGGAGCCGTGGTTGGCCACCACCACCAGCGCGCCCTCGAGGGGCACGTTGCCATTGCCGGCGGTGCGGCCGCGGAACAGCAGCCGGTAGATGGGGAACACCAGCAGGTAGCTCACCAGCCGGTAGGTGAGGCTGGGCCGCGGCGTGCGCAGCAGCGCCGGCGGTTCGGCTGGTTTGCGGTGCCGGCGCAGCACCCGCTTCACGGCCTGAACGGGCTTGTTCACAGCCCCAAGTCAGCGGCGCTGCTGATCTGAGCGGTGGTGATCCCTTCGCAGCTGCGCTTGATCAGGCCGCTCAGTACGTTGCCGGGGCCGATTTCCACTGCCGTATCGATGCCATCGGCGCTGAAGCGATCCATGGTTTCGCGCCAGCGCACACCCGTGATCATTTGGCTCCGCAGGCGAGCTTTGAGTGCTGCACCGCTGGTTTCGGGGCTGGGATCGGTGTTGCTCAGCACGGGGATGCTGGCGTCGTTGAAGGGCACGCTTTCCAGCTGGGTGGCGAAGGCATCGGCCGCCGCTTGCATGAAGGGCGAGTGGAACGCTCCGCTCACTGCCAGGGGGATGGCGCGTTTGCACTTGAGCTGGCCGCTCACGCCCGCCACCGCTTCGGGGGATCCCGACAGCACCACCTGGGCGCTGCTGTTGTCGTTGGCAATCACCACCCCTTCGGTGACGGCCACCAGTTGTTCGAGCTCGGCGCGATCGAAGCCCATCACGGCCGTCATGGCGCCGCCACCGGCGGCGGCCATCAGCTCGCTGCGGGTTTTCATCAGTTGCAGTCCCGTCGTCACATCGAACACGCCGGCGGCATAGAGGGCCACCAGTTCACCCAGGCTGTGGCCCGCCACCAGATCAGCCTGGCGCCCCTGGGCCTTGAGGCCATCCACCAGCAGGCTTTCGATCACGAACAGGGCCGGCTGGGTGTTGCGCGTGTCGTTGAGATCGCTCAGCTCGCCTTCGGCTTCGCCGGCGCAGATGGCTAGAAGGTCGCGCCCGAGCAGCTCGGAGGCGGCGGCGAAGCGTTCAGCGGCCCCGGGTAGTTCGAGCACCCCGGCAGCCATGCCCACCTTTTGTGAGCCCTGTCCGGGAAACACCCAGGCGATACCCATAGCCGCTCGCGTTGCATTGTCGGGGGGAGATTACGCGGCGGGGCAGAGATTGCAGCCGGTTCAGCCTTGCGGGCCCGCCCAGCGCAGCAGCGCTCCGCCCCAGCTCAGGCCGGCGCCAAAGCCGCTGCTGGCAATCAGATCACCCGGCTTGATGCGGCCATCCTTCACGGCCTCATCCAGCATCAGCGGAATGGTGGCGGCGGAGGTGTTGCCGTAGCTGGCGAGGTTGCTGAGCACTCGCTCATGGGGGATGGCAAAGCGATCGGCCACGGCATCGAGGATCCGCTGGTTGGCCTGGTGCAGCAGCAGCCAGTTGAGATCGGAGGCAGGGGTGCCGGTGCTCTCCAGCAGCTCTTTGAGCACCGCCGGCACTTCCCGCACCGCGAACTTGTACACCTCCTGGCCGTTCATGCGCAGGGGCGCAAAGCCGCCCACCTGAGCGCTTACGCCACCGAGCACATCGGTGTGGGTGTCGGTCTGGGCGAGGGTGAGGCAACCGTTGCGGCTGCCATCGGAGTGCATGCGGAAGCCCAGCAGGCCATTGGCCTCATCAGCGCAGGCTTCCACCGCTACTGCGGCAGCACCATCGCCAAACAGCACGCAGGTGGTGCGGTCGTCCCAGTCCACCCAGCGGCTCAGTTGATCAGCTCCAATCACCAGCGCGCGGCGCATCGCCCCGCTGCGCAGGTATTGCCCTGCTGTGATCAGGGCAAACAGAAAACCGCTGCAGGCGGCGGTGAGATCAAAGGCCACGGCGTTGCGAGCACCGATCGCCCCCTGCACGCGTGGTGCGGTGCCGAAGAGGTCGTCGGGGCTGGAGGTGGCCATCAGGATCAAGTCGAGATCCTCAGGGCTCCAGCCGGCATGCTCCAGCGCAGCCTGGGCGGCCCGGCTTGCCAGCACGGTGAGCGGTTCATCGGCGGCGCAGATGCGGCGGGCGCCGATGCCGGTGCGGGTGCGAATCCACTCGTCGCTGGTGTCGACCCGTTCGCTCAGCTGTTGATTGCTGACGCTGATGGCGGGAACGGCGCTGCCGCATCCAACCAGGGCCATGCCGCAGCGATCGATCTGGCCCTGCCGCACCGGTTCAACCCAATGGTGGGGTCAGTCAACCACAGGCAACGGCTGGTTCTGATCCCTCGCTCAGCCGTTGCAGATCCTCCATCACACCGTGGTTGGCGGCGGAGTGGGCGATGCGTAGGGCGCTCACCACTGAGAGGGCCTTGCTGCTGCCATGGCCGATCACGCAAACCCCATTCACGCCCAGCAGCAGGGCGCCGCCGTGCTCGGCGTGATCGAGGCGTTTTTTGATGCGGCGCAGATTGCTCATTAAGAAGGCGGAGCCCACCTTGCCGCGGCGGCCGCGGGGCAGCTCTGCCTTGAGCACATCCAGCAGCACGCTGCCCACGCTCTCGAGGAACTTCAGTAGCACGTTGCCCGTGAAGCCGTCGCACACCACTACATCGAACTCGCCTGAGAGCACGTCGCGCCCCTCGCAGTTGCCGGCAAAGTGGAAGCGGGTTTCGGCGGCCATCAGCGGATAGGTGCGCAGGGCCAGGTCGTTGCCCTTGCACTCCTCTTCACCGATGTTGAGCAGGCCGATGCGGGGCTGCTTCATCTGCAGCACATCGCGGCTGTAGATGTTGCCGAGCAGAGCCCATTGGTGCAGATAGGCCGGCTTGGCGTCCATGTTGGCGCCCACATCCAGGACCAGCACCTGCTGCTCGGGGTCTTTGGTGGGGAACAGAGCGCCGATGGCGGGGCGATCGATGCCCTTCAGCCGCCCAAGCCGGAAGATCGCTGAGGCCATCACAGCTCCGGAGTTGCCCGCCGAATACACGGCTGTGGCCTTGCCCTCCTTCACCAGATCCATCGCCAGGTTGATGCTGGCGTCGCGCTTCTTGCGCACCACGGTGGCTTCTTCATCCATGCCCACCGACACACCACTGGGCACCAGCTCCAGCAGGCCTTCCTGCTGGGCGCTCTGCAGTTCTTCAGCTAGATCAAGTTCGGCCACGGCGGCGGCCACCGCTTCGGCTTCCGCTACGAATTTCACCCGCAGCGGCAGCAACCGCACCGCCCGCAGGCAGCCTTCCAGGATCGGCCCGGGGGCGTAGTCACCGCCCATGCCGTCCACGGCGACCCAGAGGCGGTCGGCGTCGTTGATGGGGGTGCCTTCGCTGCCGCCCACGCCCCGCTGCAGCCGCCGCAGGGGATCAAACACCAGCGGTTGCAGCACGGTGTTGGCCGCACCGGCCGCGGCGCCAGCAGCGCTGCCGGCCATCGACCCTGCCATCGACCCAGCGGCATTGGCCGTGGCTGTGGCAGTTCCCACGAGGCTGGTCACCGCTGCATTGCGGCGGTACCAGATCACCAGCCGACGGATGGCGCGGGGTTGGCCGCGGCGGTTGGAGCCGTGGCCTGGGGCGTCAGAGGGCTTCGGGGGCAACGGCGTCAACGATGCGTTGGAACAGATAGCCGGTGCCGCGGGCCGTGAGGATCAGCTCGGGGTTCGCCGGATCGTCTTCCAGTTTGGAGCGCAGACGGGAAATATGGACATCCACCACCCGGGTGTCCACGTGACGTTCGGGGGTGTAGCCCCACACCTCCTTAAGGATTTCGCCGCGGCTGAAGGGTTCGCCGCTGCGGCCCACCAGCAGCTCCAGCAGGCTGAATTCCATGCCTGTGAGGCGGATGCGCTCCTCACCGCGGTACACCTGCCGCTTGTTGGTGTCGATGCGCAGCTCGCCCACCTGGATCACCCCGGAGTTGGGGATGCCGGCCACGCTCTCTTTCTCCACGCGGCGCAGTACGCAGCGGATGCGGGCCTCCAGCTCCTTGGGGCTGAAGGGTTTCACCACGTAATCGTCGGCGCCCAGTTCAAGGCCGGTAATGCGGTCGGCTACATCGCCGAGGGCAGTGAGCATCACGATCGGCACATCCGATTCCTTGCGCAGCTCCTGGCAGACGCCGTAGCCATCGAGCTTCGGCATCATCACGTCGAGCACCACCAGATCGGGATCGGTGCGGCGGAAGGCTTCGAGCGCTTCCTGGCCATCACAGGCGGTGACCACCTGGTAGCCAATCATCGACAGCCGCGTTTCCAGAATCCGGCGGATGCTCGCTTCGTCGTCCACCACAAGGATGGTTTCCTTGGCGGTGGAGGGAGTTGTGGCGGTTGAGGCCGTCATTGCGCCACTCGCTGTGGACGGGGTTAAGTAGTTCGACCTACTGAAAAGGTCGGCAGGCCTCCGGGTTCTGCGGCAGCCACCTTTCTTCATACTCCGTTTTGGCCCGCGCCACCAGCCTTTACGTCTGCCAGAGCTGCGGAGCCCAGACCCGCCAGTTCTTTGGTCGCTGCAGCAGCTGCGGCAGTTGGAACACGCTGGTGGAGCAGACGGCCACCCCCACCGACAACCGCCGCCGCCGCCCGGTGGCCGCGGCACCCGAGGCCGCAATGCCAGCGGCACCACGGCGCTCGGAGCCGATCGCGGCTGTGGGCGATCGGCCCCTGCAGCGCCTGGGCAGTGGCTACGGCGAGCTGGATCGTGTGCTCGGCGGTGGTTTGGTGCCGGGTTCCCTGGTGCTGCTGGGCGGTGATCCCGGTATCGGCAAGAGCACGTTGTTGCTGCAGAGCGCCCAGGCCATGGCCGCGCGCCATTCGGTTTTGTATGTGAGCGCTGAGGAATCAGCGCAGCAGGTGAAGTTGCGTTGGCGGCGGCTGGCGGAAGAGCAGGGGGAGCTGGCACCTGTGGCCGAACAGCAAGCCGGGGGGCCGGGATTGCAGCTGCTGGCGGAAACCGATCTGGAGCTGGTGCTGCAGGAGCTGGAGGCGTTGCGCCCTGCCGTGGCGGTGATCGACAGCATCCAGGCCCTTCACGACGGCGAGCTGGGCAGCGCTCCCGGTTCGGTGGCCCAGGTGCGCGAGTGCGCGGCGGCCCTGGCCCGCATCGCCAAACGACAAGACACAGCCCTGCTGCTGGTGGGCCATGTGACCAAGGAGGGGATGCTGGCGGGCCCCAAGGTGCTGGAGCACCTGGTGGATGCGGTGCTCACCTTCGAAGGGGATCGCTTCGCGAGCCACCGGCTGCTGCGGGCCGTGAAAAACCGCTTCGGCGCCACCCATGAGCTGGGGGTGTTTGAGATGCGCGGCCAGGGCCTGGCTCAGGTGCTCAACCCCAGTGAGCTGTTCCTGGGCAGCGATGAGCCCAGCGCCGGCACTGCCACGATCGTGGCCTGCGAAGGCACGCGGCCCCTGGTGGTGGAACTGCAGGCCCTGGTGAGCACCACCAGCTACTCGAGCCCGCGCCGCACAGCCACCGGCATCGGCACCAACCGGCTCCACCAGATCCTGGCGGTGCTGGAAAAGCATCTGGGCCTGCCCCTCTCCCGCTTCGACTGCTACTTGGCGGTGGCCGGTGGCCTCGAAGTGGAAGAGCCGGCGGCGGATCTGGGGGTGGCCGCGGCGGTGGTCGCCAGCTATCGGGATCTCACCCTGCCGCCAGGCACCGTGTTGATCGGTGAGTTGGGCCTGGGCGGCCAGCTGCGGCCGGTGGCCCAGCTGGAGCAGCGGTTGCAGGAATCAGCCCGCCTCGGGTTCCGCCGGGCCGTTGTGCCCAAGGGCAGTGGCCTCGGCCGCCTTGCCGCCGGGCTCGATTTGCAGTTGCTGGAGGCAGGCGGTGTGGCTGAAGCGCTCGTGGCGGCGCTGGGCGTGAATCCGGCCGACGATCGCGCCTGATGCAGCACCAGCCCAGGGCCTGACGCCTAGGCCTTGGCTCAGAAGTACACGTCCACGCTGCCGCGGCCGCTGGTCTTGAGCCAGTTCTGGGCCTCGATGTAGTTGTTGGGGGCCAGGCGGATGGCCTTCGTCCACAGATCAGCAGCCTGATCGAAGTGGCGGTCCGCCAGGTCGGCGTCGCCCTTTTCCTCGGCCAGGGAGCCCAGGTGGTGATGAATCACCGCCATGTTGTTGAGGGCCTGCGGCATCTTGCTGTTGAGATCGAGGGCCTGGCCGTATTGGTCGAGCGCTTTCTCGTGCTCTCCGTTGCTGGCGTACACCAGCGCCATGTTGTAGAGGATGAAGGCGCGGTCGTTCGGGTCTTCCTCGAGTTTGAGGGCCTCGGCGTAGTTATCGAGAGCCTCGGCGTATTCCCCGTCGGCTTGGGCGCTCATGCCATCGCGGTAGTAGGCGAAGGCCTCCTTGGCGCGCTGGTTGGTGGGCAGCACCTTGAGGATCAGGTCCGCCATCACCGTGAAGCTCTTGTCGATGAAGTTGTCGTTGCGCTGGGAGCGGGGCACGGCGGTTTGTGGAGCTTCGTGGGCCCATCCTCACCTGCCTGCTGTGCTTGCTGCCTGGGCTGTTCGCACTCCCTAGCCTGAGAGCCATCAACTGCCAGCACCGTGAGCAGCGGCTCTGAATCTGCCCCGCAGCCGGTGGCTGCCCTGCTGCTCGAGGTGGAGGGTATGAAGTGCGGCGGCTGCGTGCGCGCCGTGGAGCAGCGCCTGTTGGCTCAGCCTGGGGTGCGTCAGGCCAGCGTGAGCCTGCTCAATCGCACCGCCTGGGTGGGCTTGGATCCGGCTCTGCTGGCTGAGGCAGGCCGTGATCCCGCCGAAGGCCTGATCGAGGCGCTGCTCACCATGGGCTACCAAGCCCATCGCCGAGAGGAGCAGGTGAGCACGCCAGCGGAGCGCGCTCAGCAGCAGAGCTGGTGGGAGCGCTGGCAGCAGTTGGTGGTGGCCCTGGTGTTGCTGCTGCTCTCGGCAGCGGGGCACCTGGCCGAGATGGGCCAGCTGCCTCTGCCCTGGCTGGCCGACATTCGCATGCACGCCCTTGTGGCCACCCTGGCTCTGGCCTTCCCGGGTCGGCCGATATTGGTGCGGGGCTTGCGTTCGGCCCTGGCCGGTGCCCCTGGCATGGACACGTTGGTGGGCCTGGGTATGGCCAGCGCCTACCTCGCCAGCCTGGTGGCGCTGATCTGGCCGGCGGTGGGTTGGCAGTGCTTCTTCAACGAGCCGGTCACCCTACTGGGCTTTGTGCTGCTCGGCCGGTTTCTCGAGGAGCGTGCCCGCTTCCGCACCGGCCGCGCCCTGCAGGAGCTGGCGCGGCTGCAGCCCGATGAGGCCCTTTTGGTGGTGGGCACTGGGGCTGAGGCGATCACCCGCCCGGTGCGAGTGGGTGCCCTGCGCCCTGGTGATCGCTTGAAGCTGCTGCCTGGAGATCGGGTGCCCGTGGATAGCCGCGTGCTGGAGGGCCTCTCCAACCTGGATGTTTCGAGCCTCACCGGTGAACCGTTGCCCCAGCAGGTGAGCGTGGGCTGCGAACTGGCAGCCGGCAGCCTCAACCTTCAGGCCCCACTGCTGCTGGAGGTGGTGCGCCCAGGGCGCGACAGCGCCGTGGCGCGAATCATTGCGTTGGTGGAGCAGGCTCAGTCGCGCAAGGGGCCGATTCAAGGGCTCACCGATCGGGTGGCTGGCCGTTTCAGCGTGGCGGTGATGCTGCTGGCGCTCGCCACCTTGATCTTTTGGTGGCTCTGGGGCGCTCAGCTCTGGCCCCAGGTGCTCACGGCTGCCCCGGCGGTCCATGCCCACGGCGCCCACAGAAGCCTGGGGCTGAGCGCAGAAACCCCGTTTGTGCTCGGTTTGCAACTGAGCATTGCCGTGCTGGTGGTGGCCTGCCCCTGCGCCTTGGGGCTGGCTACGCCGGCGGCGATCACCGTGGGCACTGGCCGCGCCGCCAAGGCCGGCATCCTGTTTCGCGGCGGCGACGTGATCGAAACCGCCGCTGCGCTCAAAACCGTGTTCTTCGATAAGACCGGCACCTTGAGCATCGGCCGTCCCAGCCTCAGCGGCCTGCTCGAAGCAGGCAGCGGCGCTGGCAGCGCTGAGCTGGTTCAGCTGGCCGCCAGCCTCGAGGTCGATACGCGCCATCCCCTGGCCCATGCCCTGCTGCAGCGGGCCCAGGAGCTCGAGCTCCCCCTGCTTCCGGTGCAGCAGGCGCGCACCCTCGCTGGTGATGGGCTGGAGGGCGAGGTGGAGGGTTATGGGCGCTGCCGGCTGGGTCGTCCGGGCTGGATCGCCGCCTCGGGTGTGGTCTTTGCGCCTGAGCAGCAGCGCTGGCTTGAAGCGCAGGAGGCCTGCGGTGCCACGGTGGTGGCTCTCAGCGCTGAGCAGCAGTTGCTGGCGTTGCTCGCCATCGAAGACCTGATGCGCCCGGATGCCCCCGAGGCTTTGGCCGCACTCCAGGCCATGGGTTTGCGGCTGGGCGTTCTCAGCGGTGATCGGCAGGGGCCTGTGCAGCGGCTGGGTGCAGCCTTGGGGCTGCGCCCTGATCAATTGGCGTGGGAACTGCTGCCCCAGCAGAAGCTGGAGCGGCTGCAGCACGGCGGTGCCAAGGGCCCGGTGGCGATGGTCGGCGATGGCATCAACGACGCCCCTGCCCTGGCGGCGGCAGACCTCGGCATCGCCGTGGGTACCGGCACCCAGATCGCGATGGATACCGCCGATCTGGTGGTGCTCGGTGATCACCTCACCGCCATTCCCCAGGCCCTGCGCCTGGCCCGCCTCACCATGGCCAAGGTGCGTCAGAACCTCGCCTGGGCCTTCGGCTACAACCTGCTGGTGTTGCCCATTGCCGCCGGTGCACTGCTGCCGGGCTTTGGTGTGGTGCTCTCCCCTCCTTTGGCAGCTCTGTTGATGGCCCTCAGTTCGATCACCGTGGTGGTGAACGCCTTGCTGCTTGGTGGTGATGACTGAGCGCGGCCGCTTTCTGGTGCTTGAGGGGATCGATGGTTGCGGCAAGACCACCCAGATCCAGCACCTGCGCCAGTGGCTGCCCAGCAGCGGCCTGATGCCTGCTGGCGCCGAGCTGGTGGTGACCCGCGAGCCCGGTGGCACCGAGCTGGGCCGCGCCCTGCGGGAACTGCTGCTGCATCCCCCTGGGGCCGCGGCACCCTGCAGCACCGCTGAGCTGCTTCTCTATGCCGCCGATCGCGCCCAGCATGTGCAGGAGCACATCCGGCCGGCGCTCGAGGCGGGGCATTGGGTGTTGAGCGATCGCTTCAGTGGCTCCACCGCCGCTTATCAGGGCTATGGCCGCGGCTTGTCGTTGCCGTTGATCGAGCAGCTCAGCCTGATCGCCTGCCGTGGCTTGCAGCCGGATCTCACCCTGCTGCTCGATGTGCCACTGGCGGAGTCGCTGCGGCGGCGCGGTCATCGCCCCGCTGATCGCATTGAGGCCAGCGGTGAAGCCTTTCTGGCGCGCGTCTGCGCTGGGTTTGTGGCGCTGGCGGCTCAGCCGGGCTGGCAGCGGCTGGATGGAACGCAACCAGCGGAGCAGGTGAGCGCAGCCCTGCAAGCGGCCATCACCCAGTGCTGCAGGGCCGATCGCCCCGGCGCTGATGGCTGAACCATTGTTCGGTGGATTGGTGGGTCAGCAGCAGGCCACTGCCTTGCTGTTGGCCGCTCTCGAGCGTCAGCGGCTGGCGCCGGCCTATCTGTTCTGCGGCCCCGATGGCGTCGGCCGCTCGACTGCGGCCCGCCGGTTTTTGGAGGGCGTGATCGCTGGGCCTGGTGGTTCAGCCTCCGTGCGGCGCCGGCTGCAGGAGGGCAACCACCCCGATCTGCTCTGGGTGGAGCCCACCTACAGCGAGAAAGGCCAGCTGGTGCCGGCCTCCAAGGCACTGGAAGCTGGAGTCAGCCGGAAAGCGCCGCCGCAGCTCCGCCTGGAGCAGGTGCGGGCGGTGTCGCAGTTTCTGGGTCGCCGGCCTGTGGAGGCTGAGCGCTGCCTGGTGGTGATCGAGGCGGTGGAAGCCATGGCCGAAGGCGCGGCCAACGCCTTGCTCAAAACCCTCGAGGAGCCAGGAGATGGCTTGCTGATCCTGCTCACCGCTGCTCCGGATCGCCTGCTCAGCACGATTCGCTCGCGCTGCCAAGCGATTCCCTTTGCCCGTTTGGCGCCGGAGCAGCTGCAGCAGGTGTTGGTTGAGAAAGGGTTCGAGGCCAGCAGCCCCGATCCGCCGGAACTGGTGGAGTTGGCGGCCGGCTCCCCAGGCGCCTTGCTGCTGCAGCGGCAGCAATGGCAGGCGTTGCCAGAAGGGTTGGCCCAGCGCTGCGCCGCGCTGGTGGGCGCCGGGTCCAGCGGTGGAGCGCTGCCATCCCAGCCGGTCAGCCCGGTGGAGGCCCTGAGCCTGGCCCGTGATCTCTGTGGAGCGCTGGAGGTGGAACAGCAGCTCTGGCTGCTCGATTGGTGGCAGCTGCGCCTGTGGCGGTTGTGCCACAACGCAGCGCAGCAGCAGCGTTTGGAGCAGCTCCGGCGCCAGCTCCGCTCGTTTGTGCAGCCACGGCTGGCCTGGGAGGTGGCGTTGCTGGAGCTCAGCGGCGTTGCAGGCGCCTAGGCCGCGCTGCGGCGACTGGCGCGGGCGTTGTGCACGAGCTGGGCGAGTTCCTCTGCGTGGCTGCCGCTGGGAAGCTCCAGGCAGTAGCCAGCGCCATACACGGTTTTGATGAAGCGGGGTTTGCGTGGATCGGGCTCGAGCTTGGTGCGCAGATGGCGCACGTGCACCCGGATGGTCTCGATGTCGTCGTCGGGCTCGTAGCCCCACACTTCCTTGAGGATCAGCGAGGGAGCCACGGTCTGACCGTGCCGCTGCAGCAGGCAGTGCAGCAGCTCGAATTCGAGGTGGGTGAGCCGCACCGGTTCGTCGAACCAGATCGCCTCAAAGCGCTCCGGCACCAAGGTGAGAGCCCCGTAGCTGAGGATTTCGTTGTGTTTGGTCGAGAGCGGGGCGCGGTCGCTGCGGCGCAGCAGTGCCTTGATCCGCACCAGCAGTTCTTCGAGATCAAAGGGCTTGGCCAGGTAGTCGTCGGCGCCTGAGTTGAAGCCGCTCACCTTGTCTTTGGTGCTCCCCAGGGCGGTGAGCATCAGGATCGGGATCCCTGTGGTGCGCTCGTCGCGGCGCAGCCGCTGGCAGAGGGTGAGGCCATCCACCTTGGGCAGCATCAGATCCAGCAGGATCAGATCAGGGGTGTATTGGAGAGCAAGCGCCTGGCCCTTGATACCGTCTTCCGCGCGCTGAACGTCGAAGCCGCTGTGCTCCAGGTGGCCGGCCACCAGCTCGCGCATGTCGCTGTCGTCTTCGATCAGCAGGATGCAGGGCTTCATGGTGGATCTCCGCTCGTGGCGTGCAGGCGCTGCGGGGTGTGTCCGCTGTTCGTTGCTCACATTCTCTCCAGAGAGTTGAGGATCTGCAGAAGTTCTGGCTCGCCAGGCTGACGTGCACGAAGCCGGGATCCCTTGCCCTCACTGGGATTTGTCGCCAGGTGCAGTTGATTAATGCCTCAGGATTTACAGGTTTTCTTCCGTTTGCCCTGTTGCAATTTGTCGGCCAACGATGCGATGCAGCGGTGCACTTGCGGCGCTTCGCTGTCCCGGC
The DNA here is from genome assembly GCA_019264575.1 of Vulcanococcus sp. Lineage (GTDB taxonomy): Bacteria > Cyanobacteriota > Cyanobacteriia > PCC-6307 > Cyanobiaceae > Vulcanococcus. The sequence continues at coordinate 37,739 of JAHUZV010000005.1, forward strand.
AGTGGCCATGAAAAAACCCCAGCCGTAAGGCTGGGGTTTTCAAGCTCCCCGGGCGGGATTCGAACCTGCGACCAATCGATTAACAGTCGATCGCTCTACCGCTGAGCTACCGAGGAATGCGGCCCTGACGGGTGCGTGAAGAACTTACCCCTCAGCCCTTCCCGCCCGCAAGGGGGGCGAGCTGTCGTTGCAGCGTTTCGCCGCTGCGCCACGGCCCAACGCTGCCCCGTTGCATCAGGGCAGCGCCATCGCACCAGCGCAGCTCCTCGAGGCGGTGGGTGATCCACAGGGCTGTGATCGGCTGCTCGGGGCGATCGCACAGGGAGCGAATCAGCTGGAGCACCTCCACCTGGCTCGTTTCATCGAGCAGAGCCGTGGGTTCATCCAGCAGCAGCAGTTGGGCTTCGCTGGCCAGTGAGGCGGCGATGGCCAGGCGTTGCTTCTGCCCGCCGCTCAGGCTGTGGATCGGCCGCTGCCGAAAGCCGGCCAATCCCACCTGCTGCAGCGCCCGCTCTACGCGCGCCAGCCGCTCGGGGCCTTGCGCCGCTTCGGGCAAGGCCAGTTCGATCTCGCTGCCGCAGCTCGGCAGCAGCAGCTGGTGATCAGGGTTCTGAAACACCAACGCGGGTTTGAGCGGTCGCTGCAGGCGGCCGCGATTGGGGGTGAGCAAGCCGGCAATCAGCCGCAGCAGGGTGCTCTTGCCGCTGCCGTTGCCGCCCACCAGCATCCATAGCCCTGGCTTGGGAATCGAGAAGCTGCAGTGATTGAGGGCGCTGTGGCCATTGGGCCAGGCAAAGCCCAGCTGATCCACCACCAGGCTCGATGCCTGCTCAGCCATCGAAGCTGAAGCCAGGGCGCTTGCTGCCGCCGCCCATGGCGGACTTCTCGTAGGTCTGAACCGCCACCACCTCGCTGGTGAGCAGCGTGACCCGCTTGCTTTCCTCTTTTTCGCAGGTGAGCTCGAGCAGGCGGGGCTGACCGCTTTCCATCGCCTGCTTCACCTGTTGGTAGAGCGCATCGGCAGCCGATTGCTCCTTGCGTTGCACCGCAACGGGCATGGGGCTCAGCTTGAGAGAGAGCTCAACAACGAACACAACGGGGATTTCGGCCAGGCCCCACTTTGGCGAATCAACTCCGCTCCGATGGCTCGCTAGGAGCTTTTACCTATCCGGCGCCCCTGCTTCCCGGAAAGCCGCCACAGCAGCCCGGTTCCCCGTACAGTGGCCGTGTAACGCTTCATGAAGCCGCTCTCATGACGATCGCTGTAGGGCGCGCGCCGCAGCGGGGATGGTTTGACGTCCTCGATGACTGGCTCAAGCGCGACCGCTTCGTTTTTGTCGGGTGGTCGGGTCTGCTCCTGTTCCCCACCGCCTACCTGGCGCTGGGTGGCTG
>JAHUZV010000015.1 GCA_019264575.1 Vulcanococcus sp.
AGGCGAGGGTGAAAACGAGCCGATAGAGCCATCGGGAGATCGCCCCAGAGTCACGTCAAGGCAAGAAACAAATCTGTCGAGCTCAGTCAGCCCTCAAACCCCTATTACCCAGAGATTCCCTAAAGCTTCGAGCCACGACGATACAGCCAAGCGGTCAGGGGTAGAGGTTTAGTACTTGGCGTGAATGAATGAACCTGACTCCAGCATCAATTTCTCTGCGGTGCTGAGAAGTGGCGCAAGGACGAGAATCGATTTGGCTTCCATCGATGTCACCACTTTTGTCGTGACTTAAGAGCAGGGGATTCACTCGAGCGGTGGCAGCACACAGCCTGAAGCAATGACGCATGGCTAGCGGGCTGCCGCGCTCGACCAACAGATCAGGCGGCGGAGTCGCTCAACACATGGCGATAGAACCAGCCCGCCAGAAGAGCGCCTGCGATTGGGGCGACCCAGAACAACCAGAGCTGACCCATCGCCTCCAACCCAGCCCAGACGGCGACGGCCGTGCTGCGTGCTGGATTCACCGAGGTGTTGGTGACAGGGATGCTGATCATGTGAATCAGCGCCAGGGTGAGACCGATCGCCGCACCAGCAAAACCTGCAGGTGCCAGCCGATCGGTGGCACCAATGATCACGAGCAGGAAGAAAAACGTGAGCACCAGCTCAACAATCAGCGCGGCCCAGAAGCCATAGCCCCCTGGTGAATGCGCACCCCAACCGTTGGTGGCTAAAGGGTTGCTGCCGCTCATCACCAGGTTGAAGGCGGGCCCACCGGCCACCACCAGCTTGATGAATCCACCGGCGAGCACACCACCAATCACCTGAGCCACGATGTAGGGGAGAAGCTCGGATCCCTTCATACGGCCGCTGGCCCAGAGGCCGAAGCTCACAGCAGGGTTGAGATGGCAACCGGAGATGTGCCCAATGGCATAGGCCATGGTGACCACGGTGAGACCAAAGGCCAGCGACACACCCAGGAAGCCCAAACCGAAGGGATTGCCGGGAGCGATATCGGCGCCGGTGAGATAGGGGAAGTTGGCAGCGATGGCTGCACTGCCGCAACCACCCAACACCAGCCAGAAAGTGCCGAAAGCTTCCGCCAGAAGCTTTTTGCCCATGGGAACGGACGACGCCACGGATTCCGGGAAAAGAACGGTCGCAAGGTATTCGGCTTGCTCTCGATCGGCCACGCATCGCCAGTTTTCGCAGCAAACCCGGCGCGCGCTTCTTGTGGGTGAGCTGCGATGTGAGGAGTACTGCCGATGCGCACCGCTCACTGGTGGATCAGCCCTTTGCCGGCGTCAAGGAGGCATCAACGCAATGATCGCTCCTCACCAGGAGGTCTCTGCGCTATCGATGGTCCTCTGATCGCCTGCACTGCTTCCCGCCATGGCCCTGATTCCGCGTTGGCGCTACATGACCGACGACGCCAAGGCGCTCACCAAACGTGTGGCCGTCTCGGCGTTGGTGGTGTTTGGGGCACTGCTGCTCCTGCGGGCCCTGCTGCCCTGGGTGATCCTCGCCGTTGTGCTCTGGTGGATCTGGAAGGGCGTGAGCCGCTCCTAATTGGGGTGGCGCTTGGCGCTCAGTGCTGCTTCTGCCAGATGCGCTCCAAGCGGCGGCGAAACTCACCCTCGCTGAGCGGCCGGGGCAGCCGTTGCCGGCGCAGGGTGCTGCCGATCCGCCAGATCTGCAGTGCGCCAAAGGCCAAGGCAAACAAACCCAGCTGCACATAGCCCCAGTTCAGCTGCTGCATCACGCTGTTGGTGCTCTCCTGCTCTCAGCGATGCAAGGCCCATCGCAGCGCTGCCGCCCCGATGGTGATGCCAACCATGGTGTTCCAAAGCAGGGCTTTGCGGGCGGTGAGCCGCTGCAGCACCTGGGGCAGCTGTTGATGGCGCGTACTCAACACAGCGGTGGTGACCACCAGGTAGGCGATGGGGAGGCCAAGGGCGATCAACAGCTCGATGGTCATCACGCCAACCTTGAGTCGTGATCGAGGATCCTGAAAAGCCTAAAGAGCCTGGGCCAAAGCAGCAGGCAACGCTGTATCCACACTGAGCACCCGTGCACCGAGGTGCACCCGCTTGGCGATCACACGTTCTGCGAGCTCCACCTCAAACGGAACAAATCCACCCTCAGGGCCGATCATCACCACAGCGGGTTCAGGCGGCACATCCGCCAATGACCGCGGAGCATCCATGTGCGCCATCCAGCAGTGCCGGCCAGCGCAGAGATCCACAAGCTGATCTTCCACAAAGGGCCGAAATCGCTTGTGCAGATGCAACTGCGGCGCGATCGTGTCGCTGGCACGCTCCATGCCAGCCAGGAGGGCCTCCTGCACCTTGGCTGGCCGAAGCAAAGGGCTCTGCCAATAGCTTTTTTCCACACGCGCGGTGTTGATCAAATGCAGATTGGCCACACCAAATTCGGCCACGGTGCGCAGAATGCGTCGCAACATCTTCGGGCGCGGCAGAGCGAGCACCACATCGAAGCGATGGCGCGGCGGGGGTGCTTGATGGAGTTGAACCTGAAGCTGCACCCCGTCGGCATCCATCTCCAGCACAACCCCCTCACCCCGAAGCCCGCCAAGGCGCCCCACCCGCACTGCATCACCCACCTGGAGCTTGAGCAGATTGCGCAGATGATCAGCACGGTGATCACGCAACACAACGTGATCCGAATCGATCCAATCCTCGTCGCTTAGAAGAACAAGATTCATGTGAACATCGCACAGCCCACGCGATACATGGTCCATCGCAACCTGCACCCGAACCGTACCAGCCAGGTGGGCGATCCCAAGGCAACAATCGAAATCAACCCTTGAGATTGATGGCACGGCTGAGCCGCTCTCGCCATGCTCTGGCACGACAAGAAACGCCATGGATCAGCAACTGGGGCGCGCCTTCAACAGCGAGGTTGTCCGGCGCGAAATCGAAGCCATCACCACCCTTGAGGAGGCGAAGCGTGCAGCGCACCTCCTGCTCCAACAGATCGAGATCCAACGCCAAACCATGGACCTCTTGATCCGCATGGACTGGGACAGCAACGATCACCTCACCCCAACCAGCGACAGAGAAGAGGCCCCGTAGCCTCAGGGCAGCAACCCGGGAGAACACCGCCGTGCAGAGCTGGCAGCTGTGGGCCGCCGCCGCGGCGCTGTTCGCCGCGATCACCGCCTTGCTCACCAAGCTCGGCGTGCAAACCATCGACGCCGGCATGGCCACGCTGGTGCGCACCTTGGTGGTGGCCATCGCCCTCGCTCTCGTGCTCGTGAGCCGCGGACAACTGGCCTGGTCAACGTTGCAGCAACTACCTGGCAACGGCGTGCTGGCCCTGGCCCTCTCTGGCTTGGCAACCGGGTTGTCGTGGTTTTGCTACAACCGCGCCCTACAGATCGGGCCGGTGGCAGCGGTAGCAGCACTCGACAAGCTCAGCGTGGTGCTGGTGGCCCTGCTGGCCTGGCTGGTGCTGGGGGAACCCCTTGGTTTGAAAGCCTGGATCGGTGTGGTGACCATGGCCATCGGTGCGACGCTGGTGGCATGGGCGTGAGCAGCCGGCCGTGACAACAACGCCTCTGGAGCAGTTCCTGGCGCGGGTGCAGGCCGATCCGGCTCTCCGCCAGCAGGTGAGCGAAGCGATCACCGCCGACGCGGTGGCGATGCTCGCCCAGGAGCTGGGCTATCCCGTGAGTGGCAGCGATCTCTTGCGCTTCTCGGGCAGAACCGCTGCTGGGGTCAGGGTGACCCGTATCGACCATCCCGGCGAATATCCCGGTCGCTACGTGTAGGCAGGCCTCACTCATCCAGCCACACGCGCTCCACGAGGCAGCTGCCGTTTTTCACCATCAGCTTCACCTCATCACGGCCACGCCGCGCTTCATAGAGAGAACTGTGGGCCTCCCCGGCATCCAGCTCCACAGCTCTGTAGCCGAGCTGCTGCAAACGCCCAGAACAGGGGCCTTTTGAGTGGGGGGACGACCAGCCAGGAACGGCTCCCAACCCAATCCCAGCCAACAGAGCTGCGGCCGACACGATCAACCTGCGCATGACTCAGTCACCCCAGCGCTCAGCACGCATCACTTAACCCCGGCGGCGTGGAGAACCCGTGAAGAGCTTCACGACTTCTTCACCTCGCGCTGCGCAGGATCGAGAGAGCATGAGGCTCCAGGCGGGCCACTCCTTGGCATGAAAGTGCTGATCGTGGAAGACGATCCCGTCATCCGTGACGCGCTCCAAGAACTGCTGCAGCAATGGGGCCTGGTCACGGAGGAGTGCGCCGAAGGGCTTGAAGCCCTCACCCTGCTCGAAGCCGGCAGCTTTGATCTGGTGCTGCTCGATCTCAACTTGCCTGGCCTCGACGGGCTTGAGGTGTGCCGAAGACTGCGGCGCTTACCCATCAATCAGCCCCTGGTGCTGATGCTGACCGCCCGCGACAGCCTGGATAACAACGTGCTGGGCCTCGAGCAGGGTGCCGATGACTACCTGGTCAAGCCATTCGAGCCAGCACTGCTCAAAGCACGCATCCAGGCCCTGCTACGCCGCGCCGCACGGCCTCTGCGCGACACCTGGAGCTGGGGAGCGCTGCAACTCAGCCTCGATGGCCGCACGGCCAGCTTCAACACACAAGACCTGCGGCTCACCCCCAAAGAACATGCTCTGTTGGAGGCGCTCCTGAAAGCTGGCGGGCGCACCTGCTCCAAGGAGAAATTAATTGAATCAGCATGGGCATGGGCCGATGTTCCGGGGGATGAAAGCGTGAAAACACATGTGAAAAACATCCGAGCCAAGCTCAATCAAGCTGGAGCACCTCCTGAACTGATTGAAACTGTGTATGGCGTTGGCTTCCGCCTCAACGCCAGCCACGCTTGAACGTAAAACTCGCGATGGAGCCGGATCTCAGCCGCATTCGCTGGAAGCTCACCGGCCGCTACGTGCTGATTTCAGCCTTTGTGCTGCTGGTGTTTGGCATCGCCGTGTTTTTGGAGGTCAGCCGTGCACGCTCCGCTCTGCTGCGCGAACAAGTGCAGCAACTGGCTTCGGCCGCCGCCTCACAAATGCCACTGATTTTGCATGAGGTGGAGGAATACAGCCATCTTCCCAATCAACAGACACAAGGAGAATCCGGGCATATTGCCCTTCTGGAAACAAAAGCATCAACACTCGAAGGCAAGAAAATCATTCTCTTTGATAAAGACAGGCAGATTCTCAGCCAATTCGGTGGGCTACCGGTGGATCTCAAAGCCCTGAAAGCCCTGAAACATCCCAATGAACGGCAATACATCACCCTTGCCAATGGTGTGGCTTATTGGCGCCCTGTGTATTTACGAGAATCCACCGAGGCGAATCGCGAATTGGAGGGCTATGTGTTCAGCACCCTCTCCACAGCCACAACAGATCGAGAATTACTGCGGCTGCGCAATGGTCTGGTGGTGGGCGGCGCCGTTGGGGCCTTGGCTGCAGCCGTGCTCAGCCAGTGGATGGTGGCGAGTTCGCTCAAACCCATCCGCGATCAGCTGCAGCGTTTGATGCGCTTCACCAGTGATGCCTCCCACGAGCTGCGCCATCCCCTCACCGCCATCCGCGCCGTGATCGGCGCCGCGCGGGAACGGGGGCAACTCGATCGCGCCGAACCTGAACTCAGCCAGAAACTGAATCGAATTGATCAGGCCACAGCCGAAATGACTCGCCTGGTTGAAGACCTGCTCCTGCTCACGCGACTGGATCGCGCCGCACCGGATCAACGGCACTGGCAGCAGTTTGATCTCTGTGATCTGGCGGAAGATCTGGCCGCTCTCTATCAGGATCGTGGCACCGCTCAGCAGCTCCAGCTGCGCTGTGAACTGCAGCGTCCGGCCATGGTTCACGGCCACCCCGATCAGCTGCGGCGCTTGATCAGCAACGTGCTGGTGAATGCCATGCAGTACACGCCGGCTGGTGGCGCGGTCACCCTTCAGGTGCAACAGCAAAGCCAACAGGTCAGGCTTGTGATCGACGACGAAGGGCCCGGAATCCCATCCGATCAACGGCAGCTGGTGTTTGAGCGGTTCTGGCAGGCAGATACCGCCCGCAGTGGCCCTAATGCAGGCCTAGGGCTCTCGATCGCTCGCAGCATCAGCCAAGTGCATGGAGGTGCCATCGAGGTGCAGCGAGCCCATGGCGGCGGATGCCGCATGGTTGTGCTGTTGCCCGCAGCCAGCTGAAACAGCAGTCTTCACCGGCCCTTCACGAGTTCTTCACCGAACTCTGAAAGCGTTTGCGTTTTGGCGTCCTCAGCGCCGCACGCATGGCCTGGCGTTGGTGGATTGTGCTGATCTGGGCTGGAGAGATCGTGCTGCTGCTCCAGCATCTCGGCAACGTCCCCCTGCGGGACTGGGATGAGGCCCTGGTGGCACGGGTGGCTGAAGAGATCAGCCAGCGGCCCTTTCCCACCAACCTGCTGCCCACCCTCTGGGATCAGCCTTACCTCAACAAACCACCCCTGCTGCATGCGCTGATTGGCTGCGCCATCGGCGTCTGGCGCCACACCGCTGGCAGCGAAGGGCTCCGGCAGGTTCCACCGGAGTGGCTGGTGCGCGCCATCCCAGCGCTGGCTTCCAGCTTGATCGTGCCCCTGGTGGCCTTGGTGCAATCGCGCCTTCGCCCCGGCGATCGCACGGCGGCGATCTGCACAGCTGCAGTGGCGCTCACCCTGCTGCCGCTGATGCGCCATGGCCGGCTGGCCATGCTGGATGGCAGCTTGGTCAGCGCGATGGCGCTGCAGTGGTGGGCTTTGCTGAGCCTTCCCGCTACGCCATCGCCAACACAGCGACGGATCTGGGGCTTGGTTGCTGGCGCGGCAGGCTCCGCAATCCTGCTGCTGAAGGCACCGGCGAGCCTGCCGTTGCTGGTGGGCGCTTGCCTGCTGCTGGCCTGGGAACGGCGCTGGAGTCCGCGGCAATGGCTCCCTCTCGTCGTCTGGATTGGGATCGGCCTTCTGCCAGGACTGCTCTGGCATGGGTGGCATCTGCTGGAGCGCGGGCCGGAAGCCCTCACCATGTGGGGCCGGCAGGGGCTGGCACGGGTGGTGAGCCCAATCGAAGGGCACAGCAGTGGCTGGATCATGCCGGTGCTTGAGGTGCTGGAAGGCGGCTGGCCCTGGCTGACCCTCTGGCCATTGGCGATGCTCACGGCGCTGCAGCAGCGCCGCAGCCGCTGGGGGTTCTGGTGCCTCGGGCTCACCCTGCTCACCGCAGCAGCCGTGCTGCCGCTGCGCACCCAACTGCCCTGGTACAGCCACCTGCTTTGGCCCTCCTTCGCCTTGAGCGTGGGGCCACTCCTGGCCCAGCTGATTCAACGCAGCGGCGGCACCTCGCAGCTCGTCAACCGCCTGCTGCTGGCCGTGCCTTGCTTGTGGATACTGGCTGGGGCGGGGCTGCTGGCTGTGCAGGGACAGATTCCCGTGCCGGGAGCTGTAACGATCTCCGCCGCACTCGCGCTCACATTCGGGGGAGGCCTGTTGCTGTCGCCCGCACTGCGCTGGCGGCAATGGGGTGCTGCAGCACTGATCGCCCTGCTGTGGGGCGCCTTGTTCAACCTGTTTGCCAGCCCGATCTGGCTCTGGGAATTGAGCGAGCAATGGAGCGTGCAACCCGCAGCGGCCTGGCTGCAGCCGCTCGCCACCGCGGGGGGGCCGCCTCCGCTTCTGCTCCAGGAGAACGAACGCCCCAGCCTGAACTGGTATCTGGGCCAAGAAGTCACCACCGGCTCCAAGGCGCGGCGCCAACTGCGCACCTCCATCGATGAGCGCCTGGTGCTCAGCACCAGCGATCCCAGCAAACCGCAGCTCAGCTGCTCTCGGATCGAGCAGGCCAAACAAACCTCACAACAGGGGCCTGATCTCTACCGCTGCAAGCCGAAGTAATGGCCTCACGAGTTCCTCACGGGGGGCTGCATACGTTGAAAGAGTTCTCCGGAGACGTTCAATGTCCCGCGACCGTCAACGCAATCACCGCGAGCGTGATCATCGCCGCGAGCGCCACCATGATCACAAGGGTCGCCGCCGGTCACTGAGTACATCAGCCGACAACTTCAGCGACGACCCGATCATTTCGGGCGGCGAATCAGGGCGCTATGAGCGTGAGCGCGATGGCCGTGATCACAGCAACGGCCACGACGAGCATCACGGCTATGGCCGAGAGATTTACCACGATGAATCGGAGTATTCCCTGGGTGGATCCTCCATCGACCACCACGACAACGATTACGACTCCGATCGCTTCAGCCTGATCGCTGCCCCCGATCCACTGGCCTGAAGCGCAGCGGCGTTCCCCTGTGAGAGTGGTGCATGGCACCGCTCTCAGAAGGGCATGAAGCTGCTGGTGGTGGAAGACGAACCCACCCTGCGTCAGGCGCTGCTGCGGCTGGTGGCCCAGTGGGGCTACGCCGCGCAATCCGCCGCGAACGCGGCCGAAGCGCTCGATTGGCTGGAGCTCGACGCGTTTGATCTGGTGCTGCTGGATCTGGGTCTGCCCGACCGTGATGGGCTCGAGGTTTGCCGCGTGCTGCGGCAGCGGCGAGGCCGGCCGCAACCGCTGGTGCTGATGCTCACCGGTCGGGACAGCCGCAGCGACAAGCTCGCCGGCTTGGAGGGCGGCGCCGATGACTATGTGGTGAAACCGTTTTATCCCGAGCTGCTGCAAGCGCGCATCCGCGCCTTGCTACGGCGGGCCCACCGGCCACTGCGGCCATCGATCAGCTGGGGCGATCTCGAGCTCCAACCGGGAAATCCCACGGCGCTGCTGGGTGATCAGGTGGTGGAGCTGACCCCCAAAGAATCCCTGATCCTCGAACAACTGATTCGCGCCCAAGGCTGCGCCTGCAGCAAAGAGCAGTTGCTCGATGGCTTTGAGGATGGACGACGCGTGGTGGGCGATGACGCGCTGCGGGCCCACATGCGCAACCTCCGCCACAAACTCAGCGCCGCCGGGGGCCACGCCAATCTGATTGAAACGGTCTACGGCCTTGGCTATCGGCTCGCTGCACCCTGATCCGCTGCGGCTCAAACGCCGGCTCGTGCGGCAGGGCGGGGGCTTTGCGCTGCTGCTGCTGTGCGCCTTTGCGGGTTCGCTCTACTGGAAGGTGGCGCAGCTACGGCAGGAAGACCAACGCACCGAGCTGCGGCAGCTGATGGCCGCTGCCGCCAGCCAGCTGCCGCTGATTGCGCACGAAACCAGCGAGGCCGCCGGCGCGCGCAAATTTCAACCCAAGGCTGAGCTGATCGCAGCACCGGCCTTGCTGGAGCAACGGATCCAATGGTTTGGCCTGGGGGGCGAACTGCTCCTGGAGCAAGGGAAGCTGCAGCTGCCAACTGGCACGACCACACCATCACCGAGCCGTGCCGAGCCGCAGTGGCAGCAATGGCCCGGTGGCATCAGCCTCTGGCAACCGGTATTGGTACGGCCCAGCCCCGAGGCCACGCCGCAAGCCCTGGGCTCAGTGCGTGTAGCCCTCTCCGATCGCGCTGCTCAGGCTGATCTGCGGCGGCTACGCAGTGGCCTGTTGCTTGGCGGCATCGTCACCGTGGTGGCGGCCCTGCTGGTGGGCCGCCGCATGCTCAACGCAGCGTTCTGGCCCCTGCAGCAGCAGGTTCGGGCCTTGGAGCGGTTCACGGCCGATGCCTCCCACGAACTGCGCCATCCCCTCTCGGCCCTGCGGGCGCTGCTGGCGGCCGTTCCCGAGGAGCTGCGCCAACAGCCCGAACTGGGCTGGCGCGAACTGAACCAACTCACCGCCCAGCTGGGCGAGCTGGTGGATGACCTGCTGCTGTTGGCCCGCGAGCGCCAAGAGATCACCAGCCCCAGCGCATCCGCGCGCAATCTCGAGCGCTTCGATCTGATGGAGCTACTGGAGGATCTGATCCGCTGCTACAGCGCCCAGGCCAGCGAACGCTCGATCCAGCTCAACCTCAGCCCCGATCCCGCGAGCTTTCGAGCACCAATTGAGGCCCGCAGCGATCAGATCCTGCGTCTATTTACCAACCTGCTGCTCAACGCCCTGCGCCATAGCCCCGAGAGCGGTCAGGTCGGCATCGAAGTTCACGCCAGCGCCCGCCGGCTCACGGTACAGGTGATCGATGCGGGACCGGGCATCCCCAGCCACGCCCACGAGCAGGTGTTCGAGCGGTTCTGGCGTAGCAGTGATCAGGGGGGGCACAGCGGCCTGGGCCTGGCGATCGCCCGCAGCATCGCCCGCAGCCATGGCGGTGATCTCAGCGTGTTGACGGCCGAACCCGGACGCTGCGTGTTGCAGGTGCTGCTGCCGATGGCGCCTCAATCCTCATGATTTCTTCATGAGGGATGCGGCAGGTTTGAGGCATGAGCACTCCGCTTCCTCCTGACTCCGGCGTGGCGGCCTTCGGCGCCAGCCTCACGGCCATCACCCTCGCGGAACTGGGTGACAAGACCTTCTTCATGGCCTTGATCCTGGCCGCGAAACACCGCGCGCGCGATGTGTTCATCGGCGCTTTCGCGGCGCTCACGGCTGTCACCCTGATCTCCCTGGGCCTGGGCTACGGCCTCAAGGAACTGCTACCCAGCAGCGTGGTGCCGTGGCTCGCGGCTGTGCTGTTTGCTGGCTTCGGCGGCAAGTTGCTGTTCGATGCGCAACGCATGGCGGCCAACGAAGCCGAGGTGGAAGAGCAGGAAGCGGAGAAAGCCGTTGCGGAGGTGGAAAGTCGATCGCGGTTCACCACGGCATGGGCGGTGATCTGGGAAGCCTTTGCGCTGGTGTTTATTGCCGAGCTGGGCGATCGCACCCAATTCACCACGATCTTCTTGGCGACTGCACCGGCCTTCGGCTTTGCAGGCTTGCTGGCAGGCACCCTGGCTGGCCATGCCCTGGTGACCTGGCTGGCGGTGTGGGCTGGCAAATGGATCGGCGGGCGGATCAGCGAGAAACTGCTCTACCGCCTCAGTGGTGGCCTGTTCCTTGCCTTTGCCCTTGTGTCGCTCCAGCAGGCCCTGAGCTGAACCATGGCGCACCCGATTCCTTATCAACCCTCGCTGCTGCGGTTGCTGCACGGCATCACCGCCATCCTGGTGCTGCTCGCCTGGCTGAGCGGATTGGTGGTGCTCGCCAACCACGACGGGCGCTGGTTCCGCCTGCCTGTTGCCGTTCCAGGCGAGTGGATCGACATCCACGGCACGGTTGGCGCGCTGCTCTGGCCGGTGGCGCTGCTGTTTGTGGTGTACGCCATCCGCGTGGGTCGCGCCCGCCTGCGCCAGGCCGCGAACGCGGCAGCGCTGCTTGGGCTGGTGCTGGCAGTGGGCAGCGGCAAGTTGATGCAAGAGGACTGGCTGCGCACAGGCCAACTCGACCATCTGGCTTACCACCTGCATCTCCTGGCCTGGATGCTGATCACAGGCGCCGTGATCTGGCATGTCGGCTCCGTGCTGCGTCGCGGTGGGCTGCGCTTTGCCGCCTCGATGGCCCAGCTGCAGGTGCGCGACAACGATGGCCCGAGCCACTGGACCGCGCAGCTGTTGCAGCGCCGCTAAGCGCTCAAGGCGCCGACTGCAGCGCAGGAAACAACTCGCCCTGCACGGCCATGGCCCGGCGGCGCTTACGCGGACGATTGACCGGAGGCGACACCAGCGGCAGTGGCTGCGGTGGCATGGGCGGCCAGATCACATCCACGGCACGAAAGACGGCATACGGAGAGGCGACAGCCATCAACCCCGGAGCGAAGTACACCTGTACTAGCCAGGTAGCCAAGTGCTGTCAACGGGGCATCATCAGCGCAGGATCCGATCTGCCATGAGCGATCACAGCAACCAAAGCCTCACCCCCCGAGAGATGGTGCGCGCCCACGCCTACCCCGTGCTGGCCGCCGTGAGCACCCTTAGCCTGCTGGCCATCGCCCTGCTGCAAATCCCGCAGGCCGTGAAAGTGCATCGCTACAACCGCTGCGTGGATGCTCAGATCAAGCTGCGCCAATCCAGCGGACTGCAGGGACAAAACGGCCCAGGGAAACTGATCTACCTCAAGGCGGTGCAGCACTGCGAAGGCCTTTGAGATCAGCGCCGCAACGGCACCAGACTGAACAACGACGTTGGTAACGCCATGCGACTGCCTTTGCTGTGGAAGGCCCTGGCGTACCGAGTGATTGCGATCGCCTTCACGGCGTTCTTCATCGGCCTGAAGCAATCCATCGAGATTCACATCGGGCTGACGCTCCTTTACTACGTGTTTGACCTGGCCTGGGAGCGACTCAGACCCCAACGACCCATCACCCCACCCCCCCACGATCTGCAGACGCCAACAGGGGCTGACAGCACCACATGTGGCGACTAGCGTCCGGCGCATCACCAGTGGTGGAGTCTTCCCTGTGACGGATCTCTCCCGCGCCCGCCTGGGCCGCATCGACCCTCACGCCTTGGCAGAGCTGCTGCGCCTCAGCCCTGAGCAGAGGGCACTGCTGCTGCACACCCTGCAAACCACACCCCAAGCGCTTCACCCCGACGGCACCGTGCCGGTTGAAGTGGGCCTTGGCATCAGCACACGCCTCCGCTCTGCCGGCTGAAGCGCCGAAGCAGGCGTTGCCAAAACCCCGAACGCCCCTGCGCTTCGGCGGCCAGGCGCGCATCGGAGCAGGTGGAACAGAGCACCTGACCTTTCACCCGCCGGTAGTGCTGGGTGGAGCGCTCGATGAACGTGCCGCAACCCTTGCAAGGGAAGATCGGGCTCATCGGCAAAAACCCCTCCTACCCAGCCCGCCGCCGCCGCGGTGTTCATAGAGAACCGCCATCAACAGCGGCGCAAAGGGCTGTGTTGAACCGCTCACGCGAATTTGGCAACCCAAGGCCCAAAACCGTTCACGATCCTTTACGATTCTCGAAACGTTCCGTAACGTCTCATGTCCGACTCCACCTCCCGCTTCGGTTTCGTCGGCTTCGCCGAAACCTGGAACGGCCGCCTGGCCATGCTCGGCTTTGTGATCGGCCTCGGCACCGAGCTGCTCACCGGCCAGGGCATCCTCTCCCAGATCGGCCTGGGCTGAAGCCATGACCAACACCCCAGCCAACGACAAGTGGTACTGGGATCGCGCCACACAGCAAATCCATATGGAGCAGCTGAAGCGCGTTGAACTGTTCAACGGCCGCGCCGCCATGCTCGGCATCGTGATCGGCATCCTCACCGAAGCCATCACTGGCGCTGGCATTGCCCACCAGATCGGGCTTGGTCCGCTGGTTGATGGCTACGCCGCCTGCCGTACGCAGTTCCTTCCCTTCTGCTTCTGAAGCACAGAGCGTGACGCTCTGAGGGTGAGCCCCAGGCCGCAAGCCTGGGGCTTTTTTGCTGGCTTGCTCAGGAGAGATACCACCGCAGCAACGCCAAAACCTGGCCCGCTGGGCCATAGCCCGTGAGCCATTCACCAATCAAGGCCGCCGCAAAACCCAGCATCGCCACCCGGCCATTGAGCCGCTCCACCCCGGCCAACGCCTGGGTATTCCAGGGGCGACGGGTGGTGAGGCCTTCACCAAAGGCCTCGAGCGGTTCGTAGAGGTAGTCCTGTTTCGGCATCATCAACGGGGGCAGCCGTTTTGCACGGGCTTGCCCGGGAAACGCTTGGCCCCACAGGCTACGGAGTAGAGCTCAACCGTCGCGGCCGAACGAGAGGTGGGCAGAGCCACACTCGCCGTGGGGCAGCGGCGCCAGAATGACCTTCACAGCCAAATCCAGTGGACATTTCACAGCTCCGCGCCCTGTTCACCAAGCCTTACGGCGCTCGTGCTCCCACAGAACAGCAGTGGCGCGAGGCCTACAGCGACGACGTGGTGTTTGAAGACCCGACACAGAAAAAGAAAGGGCTTAAGGCCTACCTGGACGCCCAGGAAGGTCTACTGCGCCGCTGCGACGATGTGTTGCTCAAACCGCTCGCCATCGCCTGCGACGGCAACACCGCCTTCGTGGAGTGGGAGATGGGCCTAAAAATCAAGGGCATTGAGTTCGTCTATCCCGGCGCCACCCGGCTTCTGCTGAACGACGACGGAAAGATCGTGGATCACCGCGACTACTTCGACTTTGTGGGCCCCACCTTTGAGCCGGTGCCAGTGATCGGCGGCTTCGTGCGTTGGCTCTACAAGCGCTTTGTGAGCTGAGGCCGCACAAGCCACAAAAAAAGCCCCGCAGCGCGGGGCTTGAGCATCAGCTTTGAACGCTGATCACTTCTGGTAACGAATGCCGCGGTAGGCGAGAGCAGGATGCTGCTGAGGTGCAGCTTGCTTGTTCTGCTCGTACTTCTGGCCGCGATAGGTGAGGGTCATGGTCGTTGTCCACAGGCAAGTCCAGGTCCCCGTTCCATGGCCTGGATCGAACTGCGCCTCGCGGGTGCGAGGTGAACGTTTTGGTAGCGGTTGCTACGTACACACTTTGCGCCCGCGAGAGCATGGCTGGCGTTCGCGCTGATACCAAGCGCGCCATCACCACCACGAAGCACGCATTTCGTAACGTTGCCACCGATGAGCGAGAAGCCAACCGCGATGAAACTGCCTGAGGGATGGCGGATCTGGGCCCTGGTGATCGCCCTCAATGCCGCCGCGGGCTACCTCTGGTTCCTCGATCGCAACATGGAGGCACCGATGACCCACAGCGGTATTGGTGCCTGGCTGCGCTCCCTGGGCATCTGAAGCACTCAGCCCGAGGTGAACAGGTTGATCACCGCCGAAATCACCGTGGAATAAAACAGGAAGCTCACCACCGAGTGGAAGAGCACAACCCGCCGGATGGAGCCGTCCTCAAGGTTGGTGTCGCTCATGGCGTACGTGAGCCCCACCGCATAGGACACATACAGAAAATCGGTAAATTCCGGTTCATCGGAGCCGGCAAATACAAACCCTTGCGGGTTGGGGCCGTCGGCGGCCGGACGCGGATTGAGCTTGAAGTATTTCTTGGCGTAGTAGATGCCGAAGCCGTTGTGCATCTGCAACCACACCGCAAACAGTGAGGCGAAGTAGATAAACGTGCGCCAATCCTGAGGCAGGAGCGAATCTGCACTGTGCACATCCCGCACACAGAGGCTCAACAGCCCAACACTGATAAAGGTGAAGATCACCGTGCGCTCCAGCAGCAGCGCACGGCTGGGCAGCCATCGCCCGAAGATGTCACGGGTCTGGGCTGCATTGATCCGAAAGGCTTGCAGAAAAAAGCGCGTCTGATCAAACACGATCGCAGCCAGAAAACCGATGGGGAAGGCTTCTCTGAGCCGCAGCAATCCCGCCAGAAGCACAGTGACCACAACTCCCACCAGCAGCGACAGACCAAAGCGACTGCTGTCTCGGAAACAGGCTGGATGGGTTCGGCTCACGGCGTAAAAAGCCAGGCAGCGGCACACTAACGGTGGTGGATAGCCCCGAAGGCCTCAACGCGTGACTAGCAACGCCAACCTCACACCAGCGAAGGTGATCCATGAACTGAAGGCGGGCCATGAGCGCTTTCGCCAGGCGCGGTCGATTCACCCGCACGCCACCGAGGCGCGGCTGCACGAGCTCGAGCAAGGCCAGGCACCACACGCTGCAGTGCTTAGTTGCTCGGATTCGCGGGTGGCGGTTGAGCTGATCTTCGATAGCGGTTTCGGAGACTTATTCGTGATCCGCAATGCAGGCAATTCCTCAACCCCAGGCAGCCTGGCCTCGGTGGAATACGCGGTGGAAGCACTGCAGGTCCCACTGGTACTGGTGATGAGCCACTCGGGATGTGGAGCGGTGGGTGCAGCGTGCAAACCGGAGCATCTGCTCACGCCCACACTGATGGATCACGTTGGTCATATCCGTAATGGCCTGAAGGGAGCTGGGCTGCCCTTCGAACCGCAGGTGGATCTGACTCATGCCTATGGCCTGCATGCCCGGGTCACGGCGCGTGAGCTGATCAACAGCAGTGCCCTCCTCCGAAATCAAATCGACAACGGTCGGCTCGAGGTGCACGCCGCCTGCTTCGAACTGCACAGCCTGGAGATCAACTGGCTGGGGGCGGAACACGAGGCTTGATCCGGCTCACCAGTTGATGCCGGCTCCAGCTGCTGGCCCAGTCGATCTTGCGGCCCAACGAGCCTCCCAGGCGCAATCCCAACTGAGCCCCCCACTCCTGCCCGCCGCTCAAGCCGCGGCCCAAACCTCCCAGCACCGCTTCGGTGGCCCTCTCACCGGCCTGATCTTCACCGAGCCGCACCAACCAGCTGAGGTGGCCCACCTGGCGATCGCGTCCGTGGCTGCGAATTAGGTCCTCCACGGCCTGGCCAGCCACGATCGATCCAAGCGTCATCCCAGCCACAGCACCGGCAGGTCCGGCCAGGGCGGCACCCACCGCTGCACCGGTGCTCCAGCCCGCCTCTTCCCCCAACTTGCCGCCGAGCTTTCGGATCGACACCGCACCGAGATCGCCCTTGCGCAGAGGGCTTTCTCCATCGGCCAGCTCTCCACCGGCAACCGAACCCACCACCGAACCGAGCAAGGCACCGCCCGCACCGAAGATCACCGCCCCGCGGGTGCCAAACAACCAAGCGCCCAACACACCAGCACTGCCACCCAGCAACACCTGCCCCAGGGCCGCACCGATGATGTTGCCGCCGATCTGGCGCAGCATGCGCTCCCAGCCCGAATCGCTAGGCGGTTCATGCCGGCGCCGATCGATCAGATCGCAACCCAGATCAGCCAGCCCCATCTGCCAACGCAGCTCGGAGCAGCCGGGCTCGAGCTCCACCACGACGCTGGCGCTGGCCTGTCGCTGCTGCAGCGACCGCACCCACACCTGGCTGCCGAGCGCTGCCAGCAACCCCTCCAGAGCTTCGGCCGGCATGGCAGGGCCGTAGGCGAGCCTCAGTCGCCGCGGGGTGGCGTGCATGAGTTGGAGCGGTGATGGGCTCACCAATGCCTCCCCGAGGGTTGTCATCAGCCACACACCATGCTGCTCAAACAACGCCAATTCGGGGGCGTGTTGTGGCAGCGAGCGTTAAATTTTGGCCAGGTGCCTTGATCAGGTTCGTCATGCTCGAGCTGGAAACTCTTCTGGCCTTCGGTTTGGGTGCAGGCTTGATGGCTCTGGCTCCTGTGGTGGCCGCCGTTGCCGGCAAAGACAGCAAGATCACCAGCGCCGTGAGTGGCACCGGCCGCTCGATTACCAAGCAAGGTCTGAAGATCGGCCTGGTGGTAGCCGACAAGACATCCGGCGCCGTCAAGGGGATCAGCCGCGGCCTGGCTGAAGTGGGCGAGAGCTTCACCGATGTGCTGGCTGAAGCCAAGGCCGACCTGGCCCAGGCTCGTTCCACCAGTAAGTGAGCCACTCCGGGGCACCGATCGCGTTGAACATTCGCCATCAGCTGCCCCATCGGCTCCGACTCGACTGCCAGCAAGAGCTCAGCAACGAACAGCTGCTGCTGATCGAAACCGCCGTGCAGCAACTTCAACCCGATTGGCTGGTGCGCGCCGCTGCGCATCGCTGCGGTGTTGTGGTGAGCAGCCAGCCTGAACAACGCCTCTGCCCGGCCGTGGTGGCTGGCCTGGTGAATGCCGCGCTCCGGGCACCGGATCCGCACGGCCCGGCCGCCCCACCCACGCCCTTCCAGCGGTTGCTGGGGCAAAGCCGCCAAGGCTCCATCAAGGTGCTGATGGCGCTGGCCATTGCCGGTTGGGTCCTTCCGATCCTGCCGGGCACGCCCTTTTTCCTGCTCGCCTGGTGGTTGGGCTGGCGGCCGGAGCCCGAAGCGGAACCAGCAGGCTCAGCTGAAGCGGAGCTCCAACCAGCCCTGCTCCAGCCGAGCACCTGAACACTGCTTGGCTTGAAGAGGCTTTGGCAGCGGCACCACGCGGCGCAGTCCATGGCTGATCAGCACGATCTGTGCGCCGATCTGCTGCACATCGAGCTCGGCCTTGTCGACGCCGGGCATCGGCAGCCGCAAGGCAGAGGCATCCGCATCCAGGTAAGGGCGGGCCGCACAGGGCGCCTGAGCCAGAAAGGCGTTGAAAACCTCCGGATCCGGCGGTTTCGCCAAGGCTATGGCGGCGAGTTCGGCGGGCCACCAGCTGGGTGGGGCAGCTGCTAGCTCTGCCGCAGCCGCTCCGTGCAAGCCCACCCGGCTGGGCATGAAGCCGCGCAGGCTGATGGCGCTGAGGCGTTGGCGCAGCAGCCGTGCCTCGGAATCCGGGCACTCCAAGGCCAGGCTTAGCTGCCAAGCAGCCTCCGGCGCCAGCAGAGCCGCCATTTGCTCCAAGCGCTGCCGCCAACTCGCATCAAGACGCAAGCTCTGCGACGACGGCAGCTTCAAACGCAGCATCAATTCGAGGCTGGACAAGGACTGACGCGTCTGATCCCACCAAGCCAGCAGCGGCTCGAGCAGCGACTCCACCAGTGCCGGGCCGGTGCGCGCCAGCTCCAGGAAGGCCAGCGCTTCGCCGGGAGCTGGCAGCAGCACCGTGAGTGGCCGTTGCTCGCTTAACGCCTCCGCTAGAGCGAGACAGCGCAGCAGCATGTCGACCCCGGGGAGAGGAGGCACCAGCAACGGCTCCATCTGCTGAAGCTGCAACAGCTGCAACCAGGCCTCAAGGCGCGGCTCGAGCTGCTGCCAGAGCTGCATTGCATAGGTCACAGCGCTGTAGGCGCTGGCTGGCGGTGCTAACCACTGCTCGCCACTCAGATCAAGCACAGCAGCCCCTGCCCTCCCGGGCAAGCGCTGCTCCGCCTCCACCAGCACGCAGGCCAAGGAAGGCAGATCAGCACTGATGCAATGCAGATCCGATCCAAGTAAAAGCATTAGCAATCTGGGAGGCGCTGATCCTGGCCGATGTGCAGCGGCACAGCAGCGAATCAGCTTTACAGTCGGCTCCAGCAGAAAAACAGCGCGACCGCTAGCGCTGATCGATCAATCCACCCAAGGTCATGTTCGAGTTTGAAACCGTTTTGGCCTTCGGCGTGGGTGCCAGCCTTGTGGCCCTTGCGCCCATGGTGAAGCGCATGGGTAACCACCAGCTCAGCGACTCGATGAGCAGCGTGGGCAAATCCATGGCCAAAAACGGCATCAAGGTGGGGGTCACCGTGGCGGGGGTTGCCGGTAGCGCCGCCCGCAACGTGGCGCGCACGGCAGCGGAAGCCGCCGAATCATTTGTCGACCTCGTGGCGGAAGCGAAATCAGAAATGGAGGAATCCAGCGCAGCCAACGCCACAGCGAGCGCGCCCACAGCCGCACCTGAGAAGGCGATCACCAAGGTGAAGGTCGACTGAACGACGTTCACGCCAGCTCTCACCTCCCAGATCCTTTCTCATCCAGCCTGTGCTCGCCGAACCCCCACGTCTGCCACACCTGTCGGTCGTTCCGGTCTCCCGCAAGAGCAACACAGCCGAGCGCGACGGGGCAGCGCAGGGATACAGCGTGGAGCAGGTGCTGCACCACAGCGCGCGGCGCGTGCGTTTCCGCGTGGGGGGTGCAGCCACCAGCTGGCCCCAGCTGGAGCAGGCCCTGAGCCAGGCCGCGGAAGTGAAGCGCGTACGCCTCAACACCTTGGCGGGCTGCTGCGTGGTGGAGTTTGAGCAGGGTGCCGCGGTGG
Organism: Vulcanococcus sp.; assembly: GCA_019264575.1. Classification (GTDB taxonomy): domain Bacteria; phylum Cyanobacteriota; class Cyanobacteriia; order PCC-6307; family Cyanobiaceae; genus Vulcanococcus. The sequence continues at coordinate 19,574 of JAHUZV010000015.1, forward strand.
ATCCGCTGCAGTGGCTGCAGCAGTTGCCTGGCGCGCTCCCGGCCTTGCAACAGCTGGCTGCCATGCCGGCCAAAGCCAAAGCTGAAGCCAAGCCCCAAGAGGGCGAAGCCGACGACGACAGCTTCGTTCCCAGCCGGATCATCCTGCCGGTGAGCTCCCTGGCGCTGGCGCTACTGGCCGGCCCGCTGGCGCTGCCGCCCCTGGCTGTGGCCGGGTTCATCTTGGTGTCAGCGCATCTGAGCTTCAAGCGCGCCTGGCAGGGCCTGAAGGAAGAGCGCAAGATCAACGTCGACTTCCTCGACGCCTTGGCCGTGACCCTCCACAGCTTGGAGGGCTTCTTGGTGGGCCCGGCGATGATGATCACCATGATCGAGGGCGGCGAAGCGGTGCGCGACGCCACCCAGCGCATCGCGCACTCGGCCAACACCGATCTGCTGGCCAGCCTGCACACCGATGTGCGCCTGCTGGTGGATGGCACCGAGGTAATTGTGCCGAGCACCAGCCTGCAGGCGGGCGATCGCATTGCCCTCTTCCCCGGCGATCAGATCCCGGTGGATGGCCGCATCGAGAGCGGCGAAGGCTCACTGGATGTGGTGAAGCTCACCGGTGAATCGGTGCCCCGCCACGCCGGCCCTGGCGATGAAGTGCTGGCCGGCTTCATCCTGCTGGAGGGCAGCCTCGTGGTGGAAACCCAGGCGGTGGGTGAAGCCACCCGGGTGGGTCAGATCACCGCGATGATCGAATCGGCCCCGGTGTACGACACCCGGGTGGGCAACGTGGCCGGAAAAGTAGCCAACCGCTTTGTGTTGCCAACCCTGGCGCTGGCTGGCCTGTCGCTGCTGATCAGCGGCGGCAATATCGCTCAGGCCGCTTCGCTGCTGATGTTTGACCTGGGCACCGGCCTGCGGGTTTCAGTGCCCACGGCGATCATGGCGGCCCTCACCCGTGCCGGCAGCCAGGGCCTGCTGATCCGCAGCGGCCGCTCGCTGGAGCAGCTGGTGGATATCGACGTGGTGGTGTTCGACAAGACCGGCACACTCACGCAGGGCCATCCCTCGGTGGTGCATGTGGAGGTGGTGAGCGGCGCCCACTCGATCAACAAGCTCGTGCAGCTGGCTGCCTCGGCTGAGCAGGGCCTCAACCACCCGGTGGCTGAAGCGATCGTGAAGCACGCCGAAGAACTGGGCGTAAGCGCCGAGGAGTGCGAAGCCTGGGATTACCGCATCGGCCGCGGGGTGTCCGCCATGATCCAAGGCCACCAGGTGCTGGTGGGCAACGCCAAGCTGCTGCGCGAAGAGAAGCTTGAGCCCGCCACCCCCAGCGTGGATCCCGAGCTCGAAACCGCCACCCCGGTGTATCTGGCGGTGGACGGCAAGGTGGTGGCGGTGATCTACGCCGCTGATGCGCTGCGGCCTGACAGCCAGGCGATGGTGGCTGAGCTGCACCGCCGCGGCATTCAGGCTCACATGCTCACCGGTGATGTGAGCAGCGTGGCCCACGCTGTGGCCAAGCGCCTGGGCCTGCGCCCTGAGGAAGTGCACGCCGATGCTCTGCCCGATGAGAAGGCAAAGCTGGTGCAACAGCTGAGCCAGCAGGGCCACAAGGTGGCCTTCGTGGGCGACGGCATCAACGACTCCGCCGCCCTGGCCTACGCCGATGTGTCGATCTCGTTTGCTTCCGGCAGCGATCTGGCCCGCGAAACAGCCGACATCGTGCTCACCAACGACCGCGTTTCAGATCTGATCGTGGCCCAGGATCTGGCCCGCGAAACCTTCGGCCTGGTGAAGCAGAACATCGGCATCGTGGGTGTGCCAAACCTCTCCGCCCTGGTGATCGGCACCTTCCTGCCGGTGAGCCCGATCGCCGCCGTGTTGCTCAACAACGGCTCCTGCCTGGTGGCTGCCGCCAACGCCATGCGCGTGCTCGGTTTCAAAGGCAAGCAACTGGCTCCTGCAACTGCAAGCGAATCCGCCCCTGCCCCACGCATGCCCGTCACGGCCGCCCCTGCAGCTCCGGTCCAAGACGACCAAGAGGCCATCAGCCTCTCGGCCTTGTCGAAGCGCCTGGGTGTTGCCCACCAGAGCATCACGGCGCGGCGCAAGCGTGGCGATTTCGGCCATTGGATTCAGTCGCTCGATCCAGCCGGCTATGCCTGGTCGTATTGCGATCGTTCAAACACCTACCGCCGCGCCATCGCCTAGGTCATGTCGTCGAGCTGCGCTGAATTGGTGCATGCCGTGCCAGGCCGCTGGCGCTACCGCCTGAGCAGCGCCACGCCGATTCAGTGGGCTCGCCTGGAGCAGGAACTGCAGCTATCCCTGCCCGCTGAGCTCTGGCGCTGGCGAGTGAACCGCCAATGCAGCTCCGTGCTGCTGGAAGCCAAGGGCTCCACCCCGCAGCAACAGCAGGGCTGGCAAGCGGTGGTGGCCGCCATGGAACGCAGCGGTGCCATCCCACCGGAGCCGGAGGTGGTTCAGGTGCGGGTGCAGGTGATGCGTGATCAACCCTCGCGGCTGCAACGCTGGCTGCGGCTTCCCGCCAACCTGCTCAGCTTCCTGGCCGCCAGCGGCCTGCTTGGCCTGGCGGCCCTATTGACTCTGGGCGGAATCCTGGGCTTGATCCTGCCGTTGGCACCAGGATTACCGCTGTTGCTCCTGGCGTTTGTGCTGGTGGAAACGGCCTTCCGCTTGCGCCGGCCCTTCACGGCGGCGGCGGCTTGACTCGTGCTGGCAACACCGGCCACAGCATCGGCGCCTCTGGCTTGGGACATCCACAGCGACCTGCCCGGGCGGCTGAGGCTGCGCTGCAGCGAACTGCATGACTCGGAGCCACTGCGGCGCCATTGCCGCACGGTGCTCACCGGTTGCCACTGGCTGGAGGGATTTCGGATCAACCCGATCGCAGGCTGCCTGAGCCTGCGCTTCCCGGCCCATCGGCGCAACGACCTCCTCCCGCTCTTGCAGCTGGCCCTCACCCTGCCCCATGGCTTCACCTCCTTGAAAGAGCTGAATCAGGGCAGAACCCAGAGCCAGCAGAACCTCCGCCACGCCGCCTTCTGCGCCGGGCTGCTCGGACTGGATTGGCTCGTGGGCTTGCCGCTGCTGGCCCTGCAGGGAGCCACCGCTCTGCTGATGCTGCCAGTCCTGCTGGAGCTGCTTCACACACTGCGCCGCCAACGCAGCCTGCCGGTGGAGGCCCTGGATCTGGGGTTCAGCGCCGTGCTGCTCCAGCAGGGGCTGCCACGCGAGGCGCTGATGGATCTCGCCCTCGATGACGGCAGCAGCCTGCTGCGCGAGCGGGGCCATCACGAGCTCAGCCGCCGTGATTACCGCGATCTGATCACCCGGCTCGCCGAGCAAGAAGAGGTGCGCACCGCAACGCCAGAGGGCATCGACAAAGCGATCGGCCAGCTCACCCAGGGGGAGCGGATCCGGCTCACGGCCGGCGATCTGGTGTTCATGCCCTGCCGCGTTGTGAGCGGTTCACTGGTAGCGATCAACCGCCAACTCACCGGCGACTGGCACCCCCATCAAGTGGGGCCAGGCGACCGGTTGGAACTGGGCTGCATGGTGGTGAGCGGTGACGCGGAACTGGAGGTGCTGCAGGCCTTCAACGACTGCCCGCTGTTTCAACTCCCCCCCTCCCGGGAGGATTCAGAACAGGATGCGCCTTGGCAGACAGGCCGCCGCATCCTCAATCCCCTGCTCTTCGCCCTGGGCAGCTTCTGGGCACTGGCTGGTGCCAGTGAGCGGGCGCTGGCGGCGTTTCAGTTCAATCCGATCAACGACTGGGAAACGAGCCGCGATGCCAACCGTCTCGCCGCAGCCGCTGAGCTGCGGCTGCACGGAATCACAGTGGCGAACCCGGATGTGTTCACCGAACTCGGCCAGCTCCAGAGGCTGCTGGTGAGCCACAGTTGCGAAGAGCGGCTGCACCGGCTGGAACTGAGGGAAGAGATCCCCGCCGGCAGCTCCCTGCGCCGCGGCGAGCTGATGCGGATCCTGGCTGGCCTGCAGCAATGGCTCGTGCAAGACAACACGGTGCCGATCTGGACCACGCAGCTGGAGAACGTGTCGGATCCGATCGGGGTGAAGCATCTGGAGCTGCATGACCTCAACCAGGAGGGCTGGCTGGTGGAGCTGCACGACGGCCGCAGCCTGCAGGTGGTGGCGGGCAACAGGCAGCGGAGCGCGACGCGCAGCCATGCCGTGACGGTGGCCCCGCTTGAGTTCCACGCCAACGGGCGTTGCCTGGGCAGCGTGATCGTGGAGCGCAAACCGGATGAGAGCTGGCTGCTGGTGCGTGAGCAACTCCAGCAGCTGGGGATCGCCGTGGAGTTTGTCGGCCGAGCCGTGCACGATGCCAGCGAAGCCAACCAGCGCCTGCAGCGGGTGGAGGAGTGCCAGGCCCGTGGTGAACGGGTGGGCTACCTGGGCGATGTGATTCACGACATCCCAGCACTGGCCAGGGCCGATGTGGCGATTGGCCTCGATTTCGATGAAGCGGGCATGCTCACCAACAAGCTCTGCGATCTCTGCTTGAGCCGTGATCCGCAATGGTTGCCGCGGTTGGTGGTGCTGAGCCGCAGCCTGAAGCGCACGGCGGATGGCAATGCCGTGATGATCGGCCTCACCCATCTGTTGTCGTCGGTGGCGACGGCGGGGCTCACCATCAGCCCCCTGCAAACGGTGCTCTTAGCCGATATCCCACTGGTGCTAGCGGAGCTGCGCAGCATCAACAGCTTCCGCAGCCACACCCACAGCACAACTAACTGACCATCAAGTTGGTGACCATGCTGAAGATGGTGGAATAAAAGAGGAAACTCACGATCGCCTGCAGCAGCACGATGCGCCGGGCAAAGCCATCCTCCAGATCCACATCACTCATCGCGAAGGTGAGCGCCACCGAATACGCCACATACAGAAAATCTGTGAACAGGGGCTCATCCTTCCCAGGGAAGATAAAGATCTGAGGCTCGTCACCATCCGCCGCGGGCTGTGGGTTACCCACGAAATACACTTTGGCGTAGTACACCGCAAAACTGAGGTGCAACTCCAACCAGGTGGTGAACAGCGCTGCGAAGAACAGGCTGATGCGAAGTGAGGCCGGCAGCACGCCATTGCCTGATTTCACGTCGTGCACGCAGAAGCTGAGCACCAGCACGCTCAAAAAGGCGAGAAACACCGTCCGACGCAACAACTTTCCGCCGTTGGGCTGCCAGGTGGAAAAGATCTGCCTGGTGCGCTCGGCATCAAGCCGCAGCGAGGTGCGCACCAGCCGCAACAGATCCACCAGCATGGTGGCCAAGATCGCCAGGGTGAGCGCTTCAGCTGGATGCAGCTGCGCCAGCAGGCCCACCACCATCACGGAGGTGCCAAAGAGCAAAGCCCTCAGGCCTCGGGCCAGATCCTCAAAGGCCACGGGATGGCGGTCCATCGGTCTTAGGCCCTACTGATCCGCCAGCTGCTGCGTTGTCCCTGCCGCAGGCTGCGTGAAAACTGCAGACCCAAGCGGATGAAACCCATCGCGCCATCCTCGAGGGGCTGAGCCGCCGGCAAGCGACGCAACTCCAACAGATCGCAGAGCTGGCGCGTGTCGAGCTCGATGCCGCTGCGCATCAGCATCTCCAGAATCTCCAGCCGTTCGCGCAACAGCCGCAACTGGGCATAGCGAGCCGCTTCACCCCAGCTATCACCCACCGGCACGGGCAGATTGTCCTGGCCCGGTTCCTCAAACACCAGCTCAGCAGTAATCGGCTCCAGCGAGGCGCCGCTACCCACGTGGCTGATCAACTGCTCGGCTTGTTCAGCGCTGAGCAGGGTGCGCATCCCGCGCCGGATGGGCTGAATCCCGAGCCGGCGCAGAAGCAACAGCAAATCGACCCGACTGATTCCCAGGTCGTGCTCCAACTGAGAGAGCGGCACCAGATCCGGCTGAGCCACGGTCTGCGTTGTGAGGTGCGGTCATTTTGGCCTGATCAGCCGAAAAAGACCGCCCTGCCGGCAACCTCTAACCGGAAACGACAACCTCAGGTCTTGGGAACAAACAGCTGCGATAGAGCGATCAGGATCCCGGCACCAGCGAGTGCCGGAAGAATCACCGGCAAGCCTTTTGGAGCAACCGCAGAAGCAAACAGCAGCACATTCATGATTTGTGCATCAGAGGCAAGCGTTGATTAGCAGCGCTTCAACGGCCGTGCAGCAGATGCGCAACCTCTCGCAAACTGCGCCACGCCAGCTTGCAAACCATGGCGCACCGGCCGGCGCAACCGCACCCGGTACGCCACATGACTCGGCCCGAAATGGCTGATCAGCGCCTCACGGGCTTCGTGCTGCAGCTCCTCAAGATTGGTGGCGCTGATCTGGAGACGGTGCTGACGGGCCGCTGCCACCAGCCGCCCCGGTTGATCGCTGATCAGCTCGAACACCACATCCTGCATGTCTATCCCCATCAGTCCTGGAAAGAGTCTGGGTGGGTTTTGAGGGATTGGGTGGTGCTGCAGATGACGGGAAACCGTTCGGCGCGGCCTTGTAACAGTCGCCCCAAAACGGAGGGTCTGGGCGTGGATCAGGCCCTCTTGGCAGTGAAACTGCCAGAAAGAGAGGTGAGCGCGATGAGCCAGAGCGGTGAGGGAACCCGTCCTGAGGGGCTGAAAATCTTGGTGGCTGACGATGAGGCGAACATCCGCCGCATCCTCGAAACCCGCCTGACCATGCAGGGTCATGAGGTGCTGATGGCCTGCAACGGCGCCGAAGCGCTGGAGCTGTTCCGCGGCTCGGAGCCCGACCTGGTGGTGCTCGACGTGATGATGCCGGAACTGGACGGTTTCGCTGTGGTGGAGCGGATCCGGGCCCAGTCGGAAGTGCCGATCATCCTGCTCACGGCCCTCGGCGACGTGGCCGATCGGATCACCGGGCTGCAGCTGGGCGCCGACGACTACATGGTGAAGCCCTTCAGCCCTAAGGAGCTGGAAGCGCGCATCCGCTGCGTGATGCGCCGAGCCAGCTCGGGCCAGGGCGCGAGCGGCAGCGCCGGCGGATCCGCCGCCAACGTTGTGGTGGTGGGGGATCTGAGCGTGGACTTCAACCGCCGCCAAGCCTTCCGGGCCGAGGAGCGCATTCGACTCACCGGCATGGAGTTCAACCTGCTGGAACTGCTGATCAGCCGCTCCGGCGAACCGATCAGCCGGCTCGACATGCTCGAGAAGGTGTGGGGCTACAAGCCCGAGCGCTCGTCAGACAGCCGGGTTGTGGATGTGCACATCTCACGGTTGCGCGCCAAGCTCGAGCACGATCCGGAAAATCCTGAGCTGATCCTCACCGCCCGGGGCATGGGCTACATGTTCCAGCGCATCGCCCAGGCGGTGAAGGTGGCCTGAGGCCTCAGAACCACTCGGCTACAGCATCCTCACGGGTGTTGACGTGAGCTTCAGGCGTGCGGCGCTCGAATTCCAGCCGGATCGAGCGCTCCTGTTCCCCATCGGCGGCAATCGCACGAATCGGATAGAGCTGCTCCCCGTCGCGGAAGGGAACGTGCACCCGGAAGGTGCCATCGGAGGAGAGGGGCACCTGGCGATCACCGATAAACAAGCTGGCACTGGGATCGGTGGCGCCGTACACGATCAACTCGGCGTCAGCCACCAGCCAGAACGAGCGCTGACGCACCAAGCCACTGCCGGATTCGCTGCGGCCACTGGCCCACACGCCGGCGCCGGAATCGTTGAGTAGCCCCTGCTGGCCAGCCTCCAACTCGTGCAGAACCTCAGAGCCAATGCGGCGGCTGCGGGTTCCAGCCGCCGTGGCGATTTGGTAGATCTGCTCGTGGGTCACGCCACCACCGAAGCTCACCTCAGGAGCTGCAGTCTGCAGGGGCTGATCGAGGCTGAAGGGCACGAAGGCATCCGCCACCCGCTGGCTGGGCTCAAGGGCGGGAACCTGCGCCACGGCGGAGAAAGCCAGGGAGTACCAGCCACCGTTGCGCAGGCGGAAACCGAGCTCGACGCGGTAGTCACGACCATCCACGGGCACCGGCAGGAACCACTCGCTGGCGTGGTTATCCACCACCAGTTCCTGCAGGGCGTGGGGGTGGGATTGATCGGCGCCCAGGCCAGTCACATCAGCCACCCGCAGACACAAGCTGGTAGCCCCAGCCTCGCGAGCTTTCTGGCGGTCGTGATCGCTGATCGCCCAGAAGCAATACGCCCACTGGGGATCACGGGGCAGGAACACCACATGGGTGTTCACCGAGGCCGCGGCCTGAACAGCTTGGGAAGCAGCAGCAGGGCTGGGAGCAGCAGCGGGCTTGTTGGCCGAGCCCCCATTCGAAGCCGTGCCCGAACGCAGGGCAGATGGCACCAGCTTCTTCAACCAGCTCAGCGGTCGCTTGGCCTCGGTCATCTCGTCAACTCCTTTACATGCGGTCATGTTCGCCGCCACAACCCCCCGGGGAGCGCTCGTGTCAGCACATCCCTACCGCCCGTAGCCTGAGCCTGGTGAGGGGATCCAACGGCGGAATGAAGCTGAAACGGTCATGGGTGGCCGGATTCATCGGCCTTGTGGTGGTGGCCCTGTTCAGCATCACCACCCTGGGAAGACCCGATGCCACCAACCCCCAGCTCAAACCCCCTCCAACGGTGCCCGCCGCCCGCCAGATCGAGGTGGGCATGCACATCAAAAACATCTACAACCTCTCGCTGAAGGACAAAACCTTCTCCGCCGACGGGTGGTTTTGGTTGAAATGGCCGGAGAGCATCCAACAGCGGATCGAATCGGATCAAATTCCGATCACCGAGCTTGTGGAGCTGGTGAATCAGGTGGAGGGCTACGACGCGCAGCTGGAACCCGATAGCAACGAACCCCAGCGCTTAGAGGGCGGGCGCTATCTGCAGACATTCCGCTTCTCCAGCAAGTTCTACGACGCTCATCAGAACCTGAGGCAATTCCCCTTCGAATCCCTCGAGCTACCCATCAACGTTGAAGTGCGCCCATCGCAATTCTCCATGGGTGCTGAAGGGGTGGTGTTGGTGCCGAAGCTGCGCCCGGGTGAACTGCAAGGCGATTCCATCGCCCTCAACGGCTACAGCGTTGCTGGAGCAACCAGTACGAGCGCAATACACGCCTACACCACGGCCTTTGGTGAGGAAGGCGTTGCCAATGCCGGCGACTACAGCATGGCCACGTTTGAAATCAGCTACCGCACCAATGGCTGGGCGGCGTTCTATCGCTTCATCCTGCCCTGGCTGGCGGTGCTGGTGATCTTGCTGCTCACGCCAAACCTGGAAGGCGACCTCAACGACCTGCGCCTGGCGATTCCGTCCACCGCCCTGCTCACCCTGGTCTTTCTGCAGCAAGGTGCCCATGCAGACTTACCGGCACTCGATTACCTCACCTTTCTCGACAAGCTCTACCTCTTCGGCTATGTGGTGGCCACGGTGGAGTTTTGGCTGTTTGTGTGGGGCTCCAATCTGATCAGCCGTGCACCCCACGCTGAGCACACACAGGTGATGGAGCGCATCAATCGGGTAGACCTGATCTACCAAATCACCACCATCGCCGGCTGTTTCACCCTCCTGTTGTTGGGTCGCGGCGGCGCTTAACAGCGATCACTCTTCCAGCAGCTGACGGTGGGCTTCGGCCAGTTCACGCCGCGTTGCATCGCTCACCGTGGGGTAAGCCAGGTTGAGCGATTCCAGTGTGTCGATCACAGCATCAGCCACCACCAAGCGGGTAAACCATTTGTGATCTGCCGGCACCACATACCAGGGAGAGCTGTCGGTGGCGGTATGGCCAATCATCTGCTCGTAAGCCGCCATGTAGGCATCCCAATGGGCGCGCTCGCGAATATCAGCCGCTGAGAACTTCCAGTTTTTCTCGGGGTTCTCCAACCGCTCTAAGAACCGCCGCTTCTGCTCCTGCTTGGACACGTGCAGGAAAAACTTGCGCACCACCACACCATTGCGGCCGAGGTAATCCTCGTAATGACGGATGTCGCGGAAGCGGTGCTGCCAGATGTCGTGCCCGACCAGCTCTTCGGGGATGGTTTGCCGTGCCAGCAGCTCCGGGTGCACGCGCACCACCAGCGTTTCCTCGTAGTAGCTGCGGTTGAAGATGCCGATCCGGCCGCGCTCCGGCAGGCACTGATTGGCACGCCAGAGGTAGTCGTGATCCAGATCGATGGCGGAGGGAGCCTTAAAGGAGCTCACCTGGCAGCCCTGGGGATTCACCCCACTCATCACGTGTTTAATCGTGCCGTCCTTGCCGGCGGCATCCATGGCCTGAAACACCAGCAGCAGGGCCCAGCGGTCCTGGGCGTAGAGCTTGTCTTGCAAGGCGGCCATCCGCTCCACCCCATCCGCCAGCGCTGCCTGAGCAGCCTGCTTATCGCTGATCGGGGCGTGAGCGGTGCTGCCGGGATCGATCGTGTTGAGCCGAAAGCCCTCGCCGCTGCGGATGCGGTAGTGATGGCTGAGGCGGTGCTGGTGATCAGCCACGGGCCTGGATGTGCTGATCCCAAGCTGGCCATGAGCGAACGCGATGTCAGCAGCGGCGCCACAATCAGTGGCGACCTGTGGCGACTGGAGCCGATCGATGTTCACCCTCTCCCTGCAAGGCCCAATGCAGCGTGCTGTTGCCGCCCTGGTTGTGCTCAGCGCAGGGCCCGTAGCCGCCGGCCAAAGCCTCTGGACGCTGGAGACTGGCGTTCAGGCTTGCCTCGAAACCAGCAGTGCACCAAGCTGCCGCCAAGCTGAGGTGCGGGTGAACTCGCTCAAAAGCAACCCTGCCTACGGGCGCAGCTCCCATCTCTGCAAGGAAGAGATCAGCGAGCTGGAGGCCGTGATCAAGTTGCTTCCCATGCGCGACGCCGTGACCAGCGAGGTGATGGCTTCGGTAGCTGATGTGCAGCAGGCCTGCCTGCCCTACGGCTTCTAGAAGGACGTACCAGCCGTGCAACCGGATTTGGGTTCACCAGCGGAAAACAATGGCGCCTAGTTGTCGTCAGCTCTGCGCTGGTGACACCCGATGGCACTGCCGATGCTGCTCGCCGCCACCGCCCTTGAGGTGGGCCTGGCCTCCCCGGCCGCGGTGCTGCAGCCCAAACCGCTGCTCACCCTGGAGCGCACCGCCCGCCGGCTGCCGCGCACCGGTGATCCCATCTGGGACCTTCGCTTAGAGATTCCCGGCGAACCCGACCGCCACTTCGATGCCGTGAGCGGCCGGGCCGACCGCCAGAGCGCCAATCGCGATCGCATGGGCAGCGAAGCTCCCCTGCCCATGGGCCGCTATCGCCTCGGCTCCATCGAGGCGCTGGGCCGCCAAGGCCCCAAAGAACTCGGCCCGATCTGGATCGGCATCGAACCCGAGTTCCCCACCGGCCGGCGGGTGCTGGGCATCCACCTCGACCCCAGCGCCGGCCTCAACTGGAACAGCGGCACAGCGGGCTGCATTGGCCTGGTGCGCTCCAGCGACATGCGCCTGCTGGCGGAGTTGGTGCGCCGCAGCGGGGCCGACACGCTGCTGGTGGCGCAGTAGCGCCACCGTTGCTAGGGATGAAGTACCGCCGAGGTGACAGCGCGGCCACCAGCGCTCCACTGCTCCAAGCCGGCGGCAATGGGCACCTCACTGAGATGCACCATTCCTCACACCCCCCGCCCCCCCCCCCCCCCGGGGGG
>JAHUZV010000004.1 GCA_019264575.1 Vulcanococcus sp.
CTTCACCCCCAGCGGCCGGCGCGGAAGGCATCCCCTGGCGCAGGAACCGCGACACGGCGGCATCAACGCTGTAGGCGATCTGCTCAAGCTGGTCCTGCGGGAGATGCACCTCCGCTTCGTGGTACTCGACCCGGCCGCTCACCTCACCGATCACCACCGCCGGCAACAGGAGCCCCTGCTGCCGCAAGGTTTCGTACACCTCAGGTGGATGCACCCCTTGCTGCAGCAGCACCACATCGAACAGCTCACGCCGCTGCTGCAACTCCTGGATCGGGTCTGCCAGTGAGCCGAGATCCTCCAGTTGATAACGACCGCCCTTCAACCAGCTGCGACAGGCCCGCTCCACGCGCGGATCCGGTAGCAGCGAGGCAATCGTGAGGGCGGGCTGTGACATGCGCCGCGATCGGGGCCTGGCAACGCCCCCAGTGTTGACGGGACGGAGGTCAAAAGGGGAAGATCATTGTTTGTCTTTCGATTGCCGTGCGGCAGGCCGAAATGACGGGGCTCTGAAGAGAGCTTCACCGTCAGCCTGTCCACGCCCTTAACGCCATGAGCACGACTCCCAGCACCGGTCCCTACGCCATCGTTGAGACCTCCGGCACCCAGGTGTGGGTTCAGCCCAACCGCTACTACGACCTCAACCGCATCAACGCTGAGGTCGAGAGCACCCTCACCCTGGAGAACGTGCTCCTGGTGAACGACGGCAAGGCCGCCAACGTGGGCCAGCCCTACGTGAAGGGCGCCACCGTGGAACTGCAGGTGATGGAGCATCGCCGCGGCCCCAAGGTGATCGTGTACAAGATGCGCCCCAAGAAGAAGACCCGCCGCAAGAACGGTCACCGTCAGGAGCTGACCCGCGTGATGGTGAAGTCCATCAGCGTGGGCGGCAAAGCCCTGGCCTGATCAGCCGCAGCGTTCCTCAACCCAACACTTCCCTGAACCATGGCTCACAAGAAAGGCACCGGCTCCACCCGCAACGGCCGCGACTCCAACTCCAAGCGCCTCGGTGTGAAGCGCTACGGCGGTGAGTCCGTCAACGCCGGTTCGATCCTGATCCGCCAGCGCGGCACCTCCGTGCTGCCCGGCCTGAATGTGGGTCGCGGCGCCGATGACACCCTGTTCGCCCTGGTGGACGGCGTGGTGAGCTTCGACACCATCAAGCGCGGCCTGCGCACCCGCAAGCGCATCAACGTGGCCATCGGCTGAGCTCAGCCTCCTGCTTCTGCCTGATCCCTCAGGCCTTCAAGCCGGCGCCAAGGCGCCGGCTTTGTTGTGTGCGGAGATGCGCTGCTTCAGAGCAGCCGATAGGCCCGAGTGGTGATCAAGAAAGGGTGAAACACCTCTAAGAAGCGAGTCTGCAGCGTGCGGAAAAAGCGCTCCACCAGCTCGGGCTCGTCGAAATGGAACGGGTACTCACCGCCAAAGCCCTTGAAGAAGTACCAATTCAGCAAGGCAATGGCGGAGGGCGTCATGCGTGCGGCGAACTGCTCCAGCTGGGCGCTGGGATCGTTGAGGTGCTCGAGCACGTCGAGGCACACGATCGTGTCGAACTGGCTGGGCAGCTCGGGGGCTTGAAGGTCGCGGAAACAGCGCAGCTTGTGCTGCAGGCCAAACCGTTCAGCGCGGGCCTGCACGAAGCGGCGATTCTCGGGATTGAGGTCCACAAACCACACCGCCTCCACCTCCGGCAGCGCTGCCGCAGCTAGGGCATGGGTGCCGATGCCGCCGCCGAAATCGAGCACCTGGCCGCGGGCGAACTGCTGCTGCAACCGCAGCGTGTCGGCGATGTAGTCGGCGCTGCTCAGATGCCAGGCCGCCAGCTCCAGCAGGTGGCCGGTGCCTACAGCGGTTTCATAGAAGGCTTCCGCCTTGTGGGGATCAAACGCCCCGGGATGGGCCGCCGCCAGCGATTCGGTGGCTAGGGGCAAGCGCCGCTCCAGCTCCTGGGGCTCGAGGGCCAGGTGATCCGCCAGCTGGCGGCGCAGATCGAAGCCTCCGTCGAGAAAGTGCTCGAGGGAGAGAGTGGCGGTAGGGCTCATGGCTGCTCACCGTAGTGGTGAGCCCAGAACCGGACCGAGCGCGGAATCCAATTCGCTGCCAGCTCCTGGCACCATCAGCCAGCGCCGCAGCCAGCCCGTGAGCCAATAGAAGGGCAGCGTGTCGGCCAAGGCCGCCAGCACCTTGAACAGATAGCCGCTGGCAATGAAGCTCACCAACTGCGGCAACACCGGCAGTTCGGGCTTCACCGGCAACACATGGGCGGCGTAGTGGCTGATCAGCACCACGGCACTGGTGTCCACCAGCTGACTCACCAAGGTTGAGCCGTTGTTGCGCAGCCACAGCGCCCGGCCCCCGCTGACGCGCTTCCAGAAATGGAAGAGCCGCACATCGGTGAACTGGGCGGCCATGTAGGCCACCATCGAGGCCCCCACCGCGCCAAACGCCAGATCCTGCACCGCGAAGAAGGTGCTCTCGGGCGCCCCGGGTAAGCCCGGCAACAGCCCACCCAACCAGAGGATCAGCACGATCCAGCCATTGAGCAGCAAGCCCACCCACACCAGCTGGCTAGCGCGCTCCTCGCCCCAGATCTCACTGATCAGATCGGTGCACAGAAACGTGACCGGGTAAGGCAGGGCGCCCACCGCCACCACCACCGGCCAGGAGCCGATGCTGCCCAGCCGCAAAAAACGGGTGAGCCCAAGGATGTTGAGCATCCCCATCGTTCCGAGGAACAGCCCAGCCAGCACCAGAAACGCCAGCTCACGCCGGCGCTGTAGCGCGGCTGGCGGCAGATCCATCGCTTTCGGGGGCATCCCACGGGGCATCAGAGCGGCAGCGCAGCTCCTCCAAGCCTGGCGGGATTAGGCACATCCGCAATGGGAGCATCAAGGCAGTGCACGCCCTCTGCCTTGACCTGCGGCTTCCTGGTGCTCGATAAGCCCGCCGGCCTGAGCTCCCACGGCTGCGTGGCCCGCGTGCGGCGCGCCTATGGCCTCAAGCGGGTGGGCCATGGGGGAACCCTGGATCCGGCCGTGACCGGTGTGCTGCCGATTGCCCTGGGGCCCGCCACACGGCTCTTGCCGTACCTCAGCGGCGACAAGACCTACCGGGGCGTAGTGCAACTGGGGGTGCGCACCGACAGCGACGACCTCGAGGGTGAGGTGCTGGAGCGCCAGCAGCCACCGCAGCTGACCTGCACCGACCTGGAGGCCGCGCTCGAGCCGTTCTGCGGCCTGATCCAGCAACGGCCACCGGCGATCTCGGCCGTGCACGTGAATGGCCAGCGGGCCTACAAGCTGGCCCGCGCGGGAGAAAGCGTGGAGCTGCAGGCCAGGCCCGTGAGCGTGCATCGCCTGGAGCTGCTGCACTGGGATCCCGAGCTGGGGCGGCTGGAGCTGGAGGTGGCCTGCTCAGCTGGCACCTACATCCGCTCGCTGGCCCGCGATCTGGGTGAGGCCCTCGGGTGTGGCGGCTGCCTGGCTCAGTTGCAGCGCACCGAAGCCCTCGGCTTCAAGCTCGAGCAGAGCGTGAGCTGGGAGCAACTCGAGGCCGTGCCTCCGCCGGCATTGGTGGATCCCCTCGAGGCCCTGAGCCACCTGCAACAGCACCAGCTCACAACCGAAGCTCTGGCAGGCTGGCGCTGCGGACGGCTGCAGGCCTGCGAACCCGCCTGGCCGATCGACGCGCCGGTGGTGGTGGTGGGCCCGGATGGCAACCTGGCCGGCATGGCCCGGGTGCAGGCCAGCGGCCAGCTGCAGCCGCGCTTGGTGCTCGATGCCGCCGGCTGAAAGCCGGATTCTCTCCTTCCTTCTTCGCTCCGCTCCGCACGCACATGGCCGGCCATAGCCGATGGGCCCAGATCAAACGCACCAAGGCGGTGGTGGACGCCAAACGCGGTGCGGTGTTCACCCGGCTGGGGCGCGAAATCATGGTGGCGGCGCGGGCCGGCGCTGATCCAGCCGGCAACTTCCAGCTGCGCACAGCGATCGAAAAGGCCAAGGCGGCCCGCGTGCCCAACGCCAACATTGAACGGGCGATTGCCAAAGGCTCCGGCCAAGGCGCCGGCGGGGCTGATGCCTTTGAAGAGGTTCGCTACGAGGGCTACGGCCCTGGCGGTGTGGCGGTGCTGATCGAAGCCCTCACCGACAACCGCAACCGCACAGCGGCCGAGCTGCGCCTGGCCTTCAGCAAGAACGGCGGCAACCTCGGCGAAACCGGCTGCGTGGGCTATCTGTTCGAACACCGCAGCGTCGTGCGCCTCGAGCAGAACAACCTGCGGGAAGACGACCTGCTGGAGCGCCTGCTGGAGCTGGAGGAGCAGGGCGGCCCCGACGTGATTAGCTACGAGCTCGACCCCGATGGCGCTGAGGTGCTGGGGACCTTCGAGCAGCTGGAAGCCCTGCAAGACGGCCTGCGCAACCTGGGATTGCCGGTGAGCAGCTGGGAGCACCGCTGGATCGCCAGCACCCCCTGCCGCCTGGAGGAGCCAACCGCCCTGGCCGGCTGCCTGAAGCTGCTGGATGCCCTCGAAGACCTCGACGACGTGCGCAGCGTGACGAGCAACCTCGAGGCCGATGAAACGCTGATGGAAGCGGTGCTCAGCTGAACTTCAGCGCCGCGGCCGCGGCCTGATCCACCACCACCTCCAGCTGGGGGTGGTGCTGCAGCCAGCTGGCAGGCACCTCCGGGCACGGGGGCTCCTGCAGGGCGCGGCGCAGGATCCGGGCCTTGGCAGCGCCCGTCACCACCAGCAGCACGCGCCGAGCCGCCAGGATTTCGGCCGTGCCCAGGGTGATCGCCCGCTCCGGCACCGCTGCGGGATCCCCCCCGAACGCGGCGGCATTCTGCTCACGGGTGGCGGGGCTCAGCGCCAGGCAGCGGCAGAGTTCTGCCGCGGAGCAGGGAGGCTCGTTGAAGCCCACATGTCCGTTACTGCCCAGCCCCAGCAACTGCAGATCGATGCCGCCTGCGGCCATCACCGCGGCGCTATAGCGGCGGGCCTCAGCCTCGGGATCCGGGGCACAACCATCGGGGATCTGCAAACAACCGCCGGGCAGTTGCAGGGGGCCGGCGAGCTGCCGCTGCATGAAGCCGGCAAACGACTGAGGGTGGTCCTTGGCGAGGCCTACGTATTCATCGAGGTTGAAGCTGCGCCAATGGCCGAGCAACAGCGCCAATTGCCGCGGCGGCAGCGCGCTCAGCCGCTGCCGCAGGGCCGCATACACCGGTTCCATCGTGCGACCGGTGGCCAGACCCAGCACCGCTGCCTGCTCCAGGGCCTGATGCAATCGCTCGGCCACATGGGCTGCCACAGCGGCCGGATCCGCCTCCACCCGCAGTTGGCACGGCCAAGTGGCGGTGGCGAGGGAGGCGGGGGAAGCGATCAAGGCGATACGGCCAGGGAGCGCGGGTCGTCGTTCGCCCAGCCTCGCCCAGCGGCTGCGGTGCGCGCCAGCTCGCTGTAGGGCTGCAGTGCCGTTCCGCGGTAGTAGTGCTTGAGGATCGAGTCGTAAGACTCTCCGCGCTGAGCCATCGCCAAAGCCCCCCACTGGCTCATCCCCACGCCATGGCCGAAGCCACGCCCCACAGCCACCAGCTGCACCACCTCCGGCGTTTTGGTGGAGGGCACCGGCAGCGAGAACGCCGGCAAGGGCGGCGGCGCCAAGGCTGGCGC
>JAHUZV010000007.1 GCA_019264575.1 Vulcanococcus sp.
GGCGGAAGCCTCCCGAGGTGGCTCAGATCACCGAAACCGTGGTGCCTTTGGTGCCCTGGAAATACTGGGCCATCGCATAGGCATCTTCTGCAGGGATCAGGCGGAGCTTTTTGACCGGCTTGCCGCGGCGACCGATGGGGGTGGTGATGCGCTCATGGCCATAGGCCTTGATGCCATCGGGGTAGGTGTGCAGCACGAGGAAGCGGATCTCGCAGCAGGGAGCGGTGGGGCGTGCCATGGAAGGGAAGGCGTGGAACACCCCGACCGAGGCCCGCTGGGGCAGAGGCGGCAAGGACTGCGCAGCAGCCCGGCCTGATCCTTGCCGCCTCTGACGCAGTGGGCACGCTGGGAGGGTCCACGCCGCTTCCATGGCACGCCCCGCCGCGGCTGTGTGGTGAGCCGAGCGCTGGTGCGGACCGTCAGGGGAGAGGATCCAGGCCGGCGGGTGTGGGCGGATCACCAAGGGGTTGAGGAGTCCGGAAGATGCACCCCACCAGCTCAAGACGCACCGCAAGAAGCGCCGCGCCGGGCACCTCCAGGATCGCCCCTTGTCAAGGGCTGCGCGAGGCGAGCTGACTGGTTGGTGTGGCGCGATCGCCCCGGCTGCGCCGGTGCTCACCGCGCATCAGCGGAAGGACTCGCCCCTTGACTGGCGGGGCGGTCCTGAAGGCGTCCCGTCGCTGCGCCGTAGGGCGTCAGGTCGTCATGGTTACGCATGCAATCGGTTGGGGTCCGGAAGATCCGGTTGCCCTGGTGGAGTCCTGCTATCGGGCCGTGGAGTGGCTGCTCGCCACCCACACCGCCAAAGGGCTCCTGATCCCCAGGCCCTGGATCGATCACCCCTATGGGGAGGAGGAGATCACCCTGCTCGAGGAGGAGCTGCTGCCAGCGATGGCTGGGTTCCTCGAGCGGGTGGAAGCAATTGATCGGGCGATTGAGGCTGATCAGGAGCTGGAGGTGGCTGCCCATCAAGCCCGTTGAGGGCTAGGCCGGCGGAGCCGGCCTTTTCTGCTGTTCCCGTTGGGCGGGTCAGGCTGCAGAGCTCTCAGCCAGGAAGCCTTCAATCCAGCGTTGGTGGCGGCTGGTGGTGATTAAGCCAGCCAGGGAGTGCTGAGCCTCGGGCACCTGGAAGGCAGCGCGGAAGCCCTTGGAGAAAGCCTCAAGGCGAGCAGGGGCGAGGGCCTTGATCCGTTCCTGCAAGGCTGTGATCGTTGTTGGCTCCAAGGCTGTCTCGTTCTGTGGTGCCGCAGGTGAAGGCTTAGCCGTGACCACTGGCTTGCCATCACTCACTTGCCGTTGCTGCTTGTCGTAGAGCGCCAGACCAAAGGGATTGCCAAAGGTCATCAGGGCCCGTTTGGTGGCATCGGTCTCGGCCTCCTTGAGCGCTGATTCATGCGCCAGGCCCAGATCAGCGTCGATGCCATGGCCGGCGCCAGATCCTTCTCGGATGAGGGTGCGGTTGCCGGCGGTGATGGTGATGCGCACGCGGGCGATGTAGGTCACGCCCCAGCCGCTCTTGCGATCACGGCCAATCGGCCTTTCGTGTTCGGCCACACAGCGGCTGATCAAGGTGGAGCGCTCCCAGCCGTCAAAGCCAAAGATGCGATTGGCTTCTGCAATCACCTGCCAACCCTCGAGATAGCTCACGCGGCTGCGGCCCTGCTCCCGCTGGCGCACGTTGGCGCGATCGAGGGGAGCAGAAAGCGCCGCCACCTGCCGCTCACTGAAGCCCCCAAAGGGGGCGGGGCCATGGGCCCCCTCGTTGTGGGCAATTGCAGGTGAGGGCGATGGCTGAGCAGCGGCTTCCTGGTTGAGGGATTCACGGAGCAGCTGAAGTGTTGAAGCTGGCCGATTGGATGCGCTGCGGCGAACTGGAGCCGAGTGGGTCGTAGCTGTTGCTGTGGATGTGATGGCCATGGGAACAAGTGTGTGTGTGTGGAGTGAGAAAAGGAAGTGGGGCCCGCCACTGCAAAACCCCATATCGAGGAGGCCTCTGGCCTCAGGTGATGGACCAGTGGCGGCGTTTGATGAGGCGTGCGCCGGGGATGGCTGTTGAGGAGAGGGAGAAGGCGAGGTGAGCGGCTTCTGGTTTGGGGAGCCCGGCGGTGGCTGTTGAGATGAGGGCGCGAATGCGGGCCTTGATGGAGGTTTTGTTGGGTGTGGTGGTGGTTTGGGTGGTTAGGAGGTCTGGGGGAAGGAGACCTGCGTCATCGATCTCGATGGCTTCTGTGGTGCGGGATGTGAGGTGGTGATCGGTGAGGTGATGGGAGGTGGCGGAGGGATCGAGGCGGGAGAGGAGATGGATGAGAGTGGATTCGAGGGCGTCAGCGCGGTTGTCTTCTCGTTTGGCGAGTGCTGAGAAGCGCTTGGATTGGGCGAGGTGGTAGCTGGCTTCTGCGCGGAGGCGTTCGATCACCCAACAGGTGGCATCGGCTTTGCGGATGAAGGCCTCACGTTTGTTGTCCTCGAGGGCCAGGGATTCCTCGAGATCAGCGATGGCGAGGGCCCGTTCGTCGTCGTCCTCGGTATCGAGCCGTTCAGAGAGGCGAGCAATCCAGTGGGTTTCAGCCTGGAGATCCGTGCCGAGCTCCCAGAGGGTGGGCAGCTGAGGGGTATCGGCTGGAGGGGTGGTGACGGGAATGGCAACAGACATGGGTGTGTGGGTGTGAGGAATGGAGGAGAAGGCGGGCCTATGCCGAAGGGATTTGGATCACCTCGATCGGAATGGCGGATCGCCGGCTGAGGCGGCGGGCCTGATCCACCAGGGAGGCGGTGCCGCGGGAACCGGGGAAGGCGATCACCAAAAGAGATGCACCAAGAGGGAGAGCGGCTGCCAGATCGAGGGAGCGCTCAAGCATCTGGCGATTACGGATCGGGCCAGCGGCGCGGCCGTGCTGCTGCCAGGCCGCGGGGCAGGCCATCTGCGGCCAGCCGAGCTGATCGGCCGCCAATGCAATGGCCTGATCGGCGCCGCGGGCATCGCCATGAAAGAGCGATTGCACCAGGCGGCCACGAGAGGCGCTGAGTAGATGGGTGGCAATCAGCTCGGAAGGCCAAGTGAGATCACGACCGCCACCGGCCACGATCACCAGCTGGCCACTGCCAGGGAGAAACAACGAGCTGAATAAGGAAGCAGCAGGCGGCGCCAATGCGGCGGCCTGGGTGAGTGAACACATGGAAAGAAAAAGAGCGCAGAAGGATTTCTTCTAAGGGCTCCGGCAACAGCGGAGGCCATTCCTTGATCACCCCTTTATTGTATCAGTACGGGCGTACTATGCGCCAGGTGGGACGGGGCTTGCGGGGCGCTCTTCTTGAATCTTTACGGCTCTAGATCTGGCCACCTGGGGCATCAGCAGTGAAGCAACTCTTCTCAGAGCTGAGCATCGATCAAGTGCCGAGAACGGAGCCACCACAGCGGTTTCCAGGAGCATCAGCTGGGCCCAAAAGAACTGGGCCACCGCAGCCGCGGGAGGACGCTATGCGAAACGAACCAACGCCACACATCCCGGCGGTGGCAAGGACACAAGAGATCACGCGAGCGCCAGGGCCGGTGTCCGCGCAGCGGCCACACCGGCTCGCGAAGCCCTGGCGCCGTGTGACATCCTGAATCACCTGCCGCCGGGTGGCGATTAACCGCTTACGGCTGATTAGGAGCCAGGTTCACATTGCTTTGATCATCAGGACCAGCGCGAGCCTCGATCGCCACAACAGGACGATCACTCACGTTCATGGGCTGATGCCACACTCCCGCTGGAATGAATAGAAAGTCACCAGCTTTGATTTCAACAACAACCTCTCCGTGCAAACCGATCAGAATTAAGAAGCGCGAAGAACTGCTGGCGCCCCGTACGAATGGACTAATCACAGCGAAGGTCGCTACGATCTAGGAACACAATTCACGGCAGGCCTGCACTTCGAGTCAAGCATGAGCCACCAAGGACCCCTTTTACTGCCAGAGCTCTCTCTAGAGCCACTAACAATTCAAAAAGAGTTTCATGGAGGATTTGGGACTGTTTACATCGCAAATGACAATGAACAACGGCAGTATGCGCTAAAGACCCTTTCAAGAAATCTGCCTGCCAGCAAGAATGAGCTCTATTCTGAGGCTTTAATCGCAACCAAGATCAAGCCCCATCCAAATGTACTTTCTCCTTCTGGCGTTACAGCATATCAAGGGTCGACTTATATAATAATGCCTGTGATGTCTGGCAATCTAAGGGATTTGCTGAATGGCAGATCGCTCTCCAGTGATCACGTCGGTCGAATAGTCAGCCAGATTTCCCAGGGACTGGAGCACTTGCACGACAATTGCGGGCTTCTTCATTTGGATCTTAAGCCCGAGAATATTCTTTATGACAAGAGCGATCAGTATATGATTAGCGATTTTGGCTTATCAAAGGCTTTGCCATCCCCATCAGAATTTCAACAGAAACAAGGCCATGGCTCGCAGGGACTAGCAGGAACTTTTGCCTACATGAGTCCCGAGCACTTTACGTCTGGCATGCTAAGCAAGAAGTCTGATATTTTCTCACTCGGGATACTTGTCTACGAACTTCTGACTGGGCGACATCCATTTATTGCAAAGACGCTCGACGACCTTGCTCGCAACATAATATTCTCAACTCCTGACTTCACCCTGAGCGAACGCATTAAGCTCCCCAAGAATCTCAAGTCAATTTGTCGCGCCTGCCTCAGCAAGGCACCAGACAAAAGACCTTCAGCAGCAGATCTTGTCAACGCACTTGGCTTTAGTGCATCCAAGAATCTACTTATGCCAGAGAAAATAGCTCAGCAAGAATTGACTTTGGCTCAAATACAAGCTGATAAGGGAAATTTCAATGCAGCAGAGGAGTCGCTTAAAAGAATCTTGAGCGCAAACCCATACAACTTCTTCGCATTATCCCTATATGCACAGGTCGCCTTCAATACCGGAAACAAGCTTTTAGCCACCTCACTAGCTGACGAGGCACTTTCGGCCGCCGTTTGGTCTGATCAACCTGTTGGAAACCTTCAGCAGTCTCTTCTATCTTTATCCTACTATTACTTATCTATTAATCCAGCAAAGTCCATGCAATACGCCAAGCAAGTCCTCAAATCCAATCCTGGCGACTGGCAAGCTCTTGGAAATTATGCAGAGGCTTGCCGGATTCTAGGCGACGCCAAATCTAATAATGATCTTCTGAGATCTGGCATCGATGCTTGCCTAAAAGCAATAGAGCTTTCCCCGAACGATCTGAAGCTAAAAGTTACCTACGGTGGCCTTCTGCTTGCGTGTGGCGATTTTCAGAAGCTGAACCCACTTGTCGTCGAGCTTGCCAACAAACACGCCAGCGACGATGTGTTCGTGAGATTTCTCCTCATACGCACACTAATTGCCACAGGACAACACAATGAAGCAGAAAAATGGCTATCTCCCATGAGGGATTACCCTGAACTTGAGCCTTTTATCCAACAAGCTGAGAGGGAGAAAAATGAGGTTCTTGGAAAAGGTTAGTTTGTAGTGTGCAACTTGCACTGACAGTGCGCATTCGCTGTCACCGCTCCAACAGCCCCCACGAGCGGTGGAAAGGCCACCGGTGGCTCCTTGCTTCGCTACCCCAAGATCACCACTAGCTACTCAGGCAAAGCGTTTAAGCCTGTCGCTGGAGCAGGATGTGATTCATCGACAGCTGTTTGGATCCCGCAGCGGCCTGGGAGAGGCCCCGATAGATCTCCTCCCCCTGCTTGGTGATGGTTGGGACGCTCGTGCGCACCGTGGCACCCCCACCGCTGTTGGGAGCCACGATCGTCTGCGTGGAGGCCGCGGGCACCGCTACGAGCGGATGGGACAACGCGGCCGCCGGCATTGCGAGGCTCAGGCAGCCGATCAAGGCTCTGCACAGCCGCTTCCGCTGAGCGCGTGATGGGCAGAACATCGGCATGACTGGCCACGGGTTTGGACGCTACGGGCTCCTGCCTGCTCACGCCACCGCTGCCAGCGACAGGCTCGAGCACATCCAACACTGCTTCCAATTCCGCCTGCGTCTCTCGCTGAAGCACTGCAATCAGCTCCGGCGCGGCAACAGCCGCTTGGGTGAGCACCGGGCCCATTGCGCCAGGCAACTGATCCGCCAGCTGCAAGGCCATCCCAGCAATGCAGCCATCCACGGCCACCACCGCCAGGCTGCTCAGCCACTCCATCGCCACGCGGCAGGCGGGGTCTTGGAGAGTGAGGCACTGCAGCAGTTCGCGGCACTCGGGTGCATGAATGAAGAGGCGCAGGGCGCGGTGCTCAGCCCGTTGGCGGCCCGTGGCGGTGCATGGTTCATGCAGGGTTGGGAATGTCTGCGGCTGGGGCTTGCTCGCGCCGGGCTCGCTGACATTGCCCTGCAGTGCCTGCTCCAGCCGGTGTTCCGCTGACCGCCGCAAAACTCCATCGGGCAGCTGCTCAATCAGGGCCTGACCGGCCTGCTCCACCGCTTGGAGAGTCTCCAGTGATGGGGAAGCACTGCCTGCGGCCAGCGGAGCCAGGAGACGATCGAGCCGCCACTCCAGCCAATGCCGGGCAGCGGCAATCAAACCCTCAACAGCCTTTGGCCCCTGATTGCGAATCAGCCCATCGGCGTCCTGCCCCTCGGGCAGCTGCACCACCGAGGCGCTCAAACCACCAGCCACCAACTGGGGCTGCACCTGCTCGATCAGCCGTTCTGTGGCTGCCTGCCCAGCGTCATCGCCATCGAGGGCGATCAGCAGGTGCTTCATGCCCTGGCGCTGCAGGAGTTGGAGCTGCAGAGCGGAGACGCTTGTGCCCAGGCAGGCCACCGCATGGGTGAAGCCGCACTGGTGGAGCTGGACCACATCCAGCGGACCTTCCACCAGGAGCGCGGTGCCCTGCTTCCGGATCGCCTCTGCAGCTTGATCCAACCCAAACACCAACCCGTTGCGCTGGAACAGCAGGTCCCCAGTGCTGTTGCGGTACTTGGGCTCTTGGCTACCAATGGCCCGGCCACAGAAGCCCACGGTCTGGCCGGCTGCATCGTTGAGCGGGATTGTGAGGCGACCGCCGGCGATGCCCAACTGCCAGCGGCGTGCCGTCTCTGGGCTGATGCCACGGTTCTGGAGGTAATCGGCACCTCCGCCGCCCTGCTCCAGCTGTTGCAACAGGGCCTGGTGGAACTGCTGACGCTGTTCCGTGCGCTGGGCCATCAGCTGACGGCGCTCGCGCCACTCCTGCTCAAAACGCGCCTGCGCCTCGGGATCACCCTCCGCCACGCTCACGCCGGTGCGGCGCGCCAGCTCAAGCACAGCTTCCTGAAAGCTGAGGCCCTGCCGGTCCTGTAGCCAGCCGATGGCATCGGTGCCCTTGCCGCAGACAAAGCAATGCACGCGGTTGCGGCTGGGGCTTACGGACAGCGAGGGCCGGCGATCGTCATGCCAGGGGCAGCGAGCCACAAACTCCCGGCCACTCTTTTTGAGTTCAGCGGGCCCAAAGAGATCGGTGATCTGGGCCCGCTCGCGCACGCTCTCGAGCACCGCCGGTGTGAGCAGCCCAGCCGGACGCCCCGAGGGGTGCCCGCTGGGTGAACGCCGGCCCGCTCCTGTAATTGCCCGATGAGGGGCGGCTTTGCCGTTGCTCATAGGCACTCCACGCCTGGATACAGGTCACTGCCGATGAACAGGTGCCTGGCCTCATCCGCCTCCAGGTAGCAGTGGGCCCGATCCATGCGGATCGTGGTTTTGCTGCAGTCGTTGTCTCCGCTCATCTGGCCGTGGCGGAACTTGCCGTGGTGGATCTCGAGCACACCCGGCTTGGGCTTGCTGAATTCATCCACCTTGGGCCGATCGATCAGCCACACCGCCGAGGCATAACGCTCCAGCTCGGATGTGCCCGCCAGGTGGGAGACATCGGGGCCGGTGGGGTTGCCGTAGGCGCCGCGGTTCAGCTGCGCCACCACGAACACATCGAGTTCGCAGCGGCCAGCCAGGGCCTTGATCGCCGTTGCCCGGGCCGCCAATTCAGCGGTGGTGTTGCTGCCGTAACCAGGCGTGGGGCCCATGGCGTGGAAGTGATCGAGCACCACCGCCGCCAGCTCGGGGTGAGCGCTTTTGCAGTCCTCCACCAGCGCGGCAAGTTCCTCCACCGTGGCGGCGAAGTGCGATTGGTAGAGCACCCGGCCCATCCGCTGCCCGTTGGGGGCAATGCTTTGTTCGAACTGAGCAGAGAGCTGGTTGAGGTACTCGAAATCGCGGCCCTCGATCACCTCACCGCGGCCCTCCAATTCATTGGCTGAGTAGCGCGGCGTGAACACCCCGCTGGCGCGGCGGCAGTAGTTGGCCAGTAGCCGTGCGCCGATGGCGCGGCGGCTGAGCTCACAGGAGAGCACCAGGACAGAAGCGCCGTTGATGGCCAGGCCCATGGCGGCGGCGATGCCCACCGTGGTTTTGCCCACACCGGACTTGGCCGCCAACACCCAGGTGCTGTCGCCTGTTCCCGGGAGTACGCCTCCGCGCATGTCGATGTCCAGAGAAGGAATCCCCGTTGAGATCGGCTTGGGGCGTTGCTCTGCCGGGAGGGAGGCCAGCGCCAGACACTCGCGCCTGGCATCGGCCTCGCTGCAGACCTGGAAGCTCTGGCGGTAACGCCCCGCCGTAATCGAGGTGGCGTCATTGAGGAGCTGACGGCAGCTCTCCAGTTCGCCATCGATGCCGCAGTCGATCTGCTCACGCGCCAGGAGCTTGCGCAGCCCTGGATAGAAGAGCGCCCTAGCCTTGGCGCTCTGGAACAGCCGGCAAGCGATCTTGAAGTCCAGCTCGGGGTGAATCAGCCCGTCATCACCCCAGGCGATCACCTCCGAGAGGGCTTCTTCTATCTGCAAGAGCGAGCCGCGGAAACGGCCGTCCAGGGCTCGCTGGCGCACGTCTTCTCGGATCGCGTAGGCGTTCAGCACGTCGATATCGCGGCGGCCACGGAAGAGCTCGTCGATCTCAAGTGCCAAAGCGCGCAGGCCCGGTTGGGTCCAGATCGAGCCGGGCACCACCTCGTCGAAGCGCAGCCCGATGGCCCGCCGGAACAGACCCCAGCGTTCGCGTTGATCGTCGGTTCCAACCAACACAGCCGCAAGCAGATTTTTTTCGTGCTCGGCGAGTGAGTGATCCGCAGGCACCTCCGGCACCTCGGCTGCCATCAGGCCTGCGGCGGTCTCAATAAAGATCCCCTCGTCGATCATTCGCTGGATCAGCGCAGGATCGAAGGCGCCAGGGATGGTGGTGGCTTGCTCCGGCTGCTTGGGGTCGGTGTCAGCGGCGCCGGTAGTGGGCTTGGTGATGGAGTCAGTCATGGCCTGCTTTGAGAAGAACAGGGCTGGTGGGGTTGCTGTTGCGGGGGGCCATGCCCCTTTGGCTCTCGGGCCGATCAGTGCTGTCTGGGGGGCTGGCTGAATTGCTCGGCGGCTGCGCCGGGTCTGCCTTCTCCCTGGGCCTCGAGCAGCTCTGCCAACCGCTGCTTCTCGCAGCGATCGAGCTTGGCGGCCTCGATCCCCCGGCCATGCCAGTGATCGCGGTTCCAAAAGAGCAGCCGGTTGGCTTTGCTCAGATCGCTCTCCTGTGTGCCCGGTGCAACCCCTTGGCCCACTCCTGGAGTGTTCCCACCGATGCCGCCGTTGAGCCGCCCGGTGTATGCGCTCCAGGCAAAAACGTGCCAGTGCTCCACGCCCCGGCCCTCCGAGCCGCGATCCACCTTGAGCAGCACACCGGCGCAGTGAGCACCGCTGCGCTCTTGCGGGTACTCGGAGCGCCAAAACTCGGGCATCGCGCGCAGGGCACGGATCAACACCAGCTCGAATGCCTCCACACCACCGGCGTGGCGGATCGCCTGGCGCAGGCGGCTGCCCAACACCGTGCCCGTGGGTGTGTAAGTCGGCCAAGACCCCGGTTTGTGTTGGTTGTAGATGGCAGCGAACTGAGCAATCAACTGGCGTTGCGGGGGAGTGCTCTCGGGCTCAATGGAGGGTTCAGGGGAGGGTTCCGGCCCGATTGGTTCGCCTGGCAACGGGAGATGCTGTGCGGCCTCCTGCTCGGAAGACGGGGCGTCAGCAATGGTCTGATCCGCCTGCTCTTTGGTGCCCTGGAGTGGTTCCAGGTCGTGAGCCTGAGGCTCAACAACCTCCTGGAGCTGCACCTGCGTGCCAAAGGCATCGCCGCTGTAGGTGAGCCAGCCGATCGCTTGCAGATCCGCCAGGTCCTCGCGCAACAGACGCGGCTGCAGATGCCAGGCGGTGGCCAGCTCACGCAGGGCCAGTTGCACACAACCACCGGGGTCAGCTCTGCATTGCAGGTGGCCGTAGAGCGTGGCCACGCGAATCGCCCGGCTGGGATTCAATGAGCCTTTGCGGCGCTGATTGAGCAGCTGCAGCGCGCTGTAGGTCTTCTGGATCGCTTCCGTACGCGTGGCGTAGAAGCGCATGGGGCAGATCAGGAGAACCTGCTCCTGGCGACACACCAGAGGCTATGGGGGGCGTCTGGTGAACTTGCTCAGACTTGGCTGACTCAGCAGTGGTCAGAGCAACCCGAATCCACCCCGTCCACGGAGCCGGCTGTGTTCTTTTGGCTGTTGTTTCTAAAAAGCTTTTTAGATATTTAGATGTGAGGCACCGGGTGCCCCACCCCTGAGGCATGGGGTGCTCCACCCGTGAGGCATCCAGTGCTCCACCGGTGAGGCATGGGGTGCTCCAGGGTGAGGCACCGGGTGCCCCACCAAGGTGAGCATCAACGGGGTCGAATCTCCACCCAGGGTTCTCCGCTGCGCAGCAAGTCGAGAGCTGGAGCCAATGTGGTGGCCAGCGTCTCCTGAAGCCCCTGATTGCTGCCATTACCGGTGCGCAGCCAGATCACCTGCGGCGGTGGGCCGTTCTGCTCGAGCAAGTTGATGAAGTCACGGTCCTTGGTCATCACCAGCGCATTGGCTTGCCGAGCCGCCTGAAAGATCTCGGGGTCGAGAGCATCCCTCAAGCCCAGCTCACGCACTGGAGTGGCCTCAAGGTCCAAACCTTGCCGATTGATCCACCGCGCCAGTGACGGCGGCAGCTGGGCATCCAGCCAGAGCTTCATGCCACCAGGACGGGATGATCCACCTCACGGGCCGCATAGCGCAGGGCAGCTTCCAGATCCTCGGCCTCAAGATCCGGGAAATCCTCCAAGATTTGCTCGCTGCGCAGGCCGGCGGCATAGAGCTCAAGGATGTCGGCCACGCGGATCCGCATCCCGCGAATGCAGGGCTTCCCGCCGCATTGCTGCGGGTTGTAGGTGATCCGCTCACTCATCGTTCAATCCTAGGTGGAATGAACGGATGGGCCGTGCCCTGTTCTGAGCCCAGTGCGCAGCGCCAAGCACACGCCATCGCCATAACCCAACTCGACCCAACGGCGCAAGGGTGAAACCACGGGGAATGCTCCACGCAGTTGCACCCCTCCCGATGACCCACCGTCCTTCCGCCCCTGGCTCGTCCGTCAGAACCTGGATGGATCACAGCTCCAGCCGTCAACCGCTGTGCGAACGCGCTGTTCTGGAGCTCTCCCGCCGCGTGCAGCGCTGGCAGCAACACCCCGCTGGTCCAAGCCACGCACCCAAGCCCGTGCGTCGCAGTGCCCTGCGCGCCCGTGACCAGCTGGTGAATCACAACCTGCGCCTGGTGGCCCACACCTGGCAGCGCCAATGCCACAGCGCTTCCTTACCGGCCCGTGAGGAAGGCACCGTCGATGCTCTGCAGGAGGCCGCGCTCAACCTGGTGCGGGCCGCCGAGAAATTCGATCCCGCCAAGGGTTATCGCTTCTCCACCTACGCCACCTTCTGGGTGCAGCGAGGTCTCAACGACTATCAGCAGCGCTGCATGCGCTCGATCCGCTTCCCGGCCGATCGCGCCGCTGTGATGATGAAGGCTGAGCGGTTGATCCGGCAGCACAAGGGGCGCACCGGTGAACAGCCGAGCCGGGCCTGGGTGGCCGCGCAGCTTCAACTGGACGGCAAACCCATCACGCTGGAGAAGTTCAACGGGCTATTCGACCAGTGGCAGTTGACCCGCGCTGATTCGCTGGATGCCGGGGAGCAGAGCAACGAGGAACGCACAGAGCTCAGCCTCGTGGATCAGGCATCCCTCTACCGGGAAGCCCAGCAGCAGCTGGAGGAACAGACCAAGTGCGAGCACCGTGTCCTGGGGGAACTGGTGCAACAACTGGATGAAAAAGAGCAGCGGCTGATCCGCAACCGCTACCTACGCCGGCCGCCCCTGAGCCCCTGCCAACTGCGCAAATCCTTGGGCGGCCTCAAGCAGGAGCAGGTCGAGCAGCTGGAGGAGGTTGCTCTCACGAAACTGCGCCATGCCGCAGAAGAGCGCAAACACGAGTTCACCCGCTGATTCATCACCGGAGGATGCGCGGAGAACAATCCCCAGGGGCAAGTCACCCCTGGGGATTTTGCTGCTGTGGTGCAACTCGTGGTTGTGTTGCTACAGCGGGGTGATCGGCGATGAGTGATGACCCCGGACGACTTGCGCTGCCAGATCCAGACATTGCAGCAGACGATTGAGCGCCTTCTGGAGGGCTGGACTCTGGTGGTCTGCTCCAGTCATCAACGCTTTGTGGACACCGCAGCGTTGCTCTTACCGGCGTTGCAGTTCACCGCCAGCTCCACAGCCGAGTGTCTGGCCTTGGCCTTACCCAGCGAGGGCAAGTTGCTGGTGCTCTGCGATGACGACGGCGCCGATGGTGGGGCGGTGGAGTTGATCAGCCAGATGCGCGAGCGCCACGGCGCTGAGCGTTGCCGCTTTCTGCTTTGTCTGGATGCAGACATCGCCGCCTCACGCCTGGTGCACCTGTGGCGCCTGCGGCCCGATGGCATCAGCTGCCGCGAACGCTGCGGCAGTGGCCGGCTTTTGCAGTGCGTCGCTGTGCTCCTGCGCAACGGCCGCTATGAAGACCCCGCGCTCTCCGATCGCCTGCGGCAGCTGTTCGCTGATGTCACCCCCGCCAGCGAAGGTGTTGGCCTCACGCTCAAGGAAGAGCGGATTGTGCGGATGGTGGCCGGCGGGCGCAGCAGCCGTGAGATCGGCGCTCAACTGGTGATGCGGCCTGATTCGGTGCGCAAGGTGTTCTGCGAGCTCTACGACAAAACAGGCGCCTCCGGCAGAAGCGCCTTGATGATCTGGGGTCTGGAGCACGGGGTGCTCAAGCAGCAAGACCTCGCCTGCCAACTGCGCCCGCCACGGCGGAAAGCTCAGGCCGCCGCGGCAGATGGCAGCAAGCGCCGGAGCCGGGCAACACATCGCTGAGCCGCTCGGCAGCGAGCAACGCATCAAGCTCCACGATCTGGACCGCCTCCCGCTGACGGGGCAGCCAGCCAGAGAGCAAACGCCGATCACCCAGGGGCAGCGGCTGAGGCAGCTCGAGCCGTTGGCCGAGGAACGGCAACCAGCGCTCGATGCCATCGCTCTCGCGCCAGGGCTCAAAGCTGGCCACCTCCACCAGCTGCTTGAGCGTGGTTTCGCCGTAGCTGAGGGAGGTGAGATACATCACGTCCTTGAGCTGCTCGGCCTCAAGCAGAAGCGGCATCCAGAAGCCCCGCTCGGCGGCGTTCTCAATCGCATCGCGGTGGTGGTGGGTGAGCAGAACCTTGGTGGTCATGGCGGTGAGGAATCACTGCACCGGTTCTGGCTTTGAAGGCCTCGCTCACACCGCCCACACCTGTGGGCTCAGTCACCCCACAGGTGTGGGATCTATGTGCCACACCTGTGGGATGAGCAAGGGCATGCAGATCGCGAGGTCCTTTTGCGATGGGAGTTTTCACGGATCCGTCTGTAGCTGAGGAGTCCCATTCCCTCAGCCTTTCTTCCAGCGCCCCGCCAGCCAACGCAGCCCCAATCCCACCAAAAAGGGGGCCTTGCCCCCCTCGGAACCCTTTGGGGAATTGCCTGTTGTTCATGCCTGTTGTCTTCCGTGGTGCCGCCATTGGCGGATTGATGGCGGTGGTGGTGCAGGCGTATGGACCGACACCGCTCGGTGCGGTGGTGCGTGGGGTGCTGGTGCAACCGATGCACGCCAGCCAATCCACTGTGGTGACTGGAATCCAGGCGGACCTCCATAGCCTCCAGACCCTGCCATTTCCTCCATGCCACGACGCTGTCTGCGCCGGCCGATGACCAGCGAACAGCGAGCATTTGCCTGCCAACACCTGGGCCTGGCGCATCAACAGGCGCATCGCTTTGCTCGCCGTTGGTCGATGTCAGTTGATGACCTGATCGGCCCGGCCTATGAGGGCCTGTGCAAGGGCGCCATCGGCTTTGATCCAGCGCTGGGCCATCGCCCCTCCAGCTATCTCGTACCCAAGGTGAAGGGCGAGTTGCTGCACCACCTGCGCGATACGGGCTTCTCGCTGCGCATCAGCCATCGCCTGCGGGAGCTGTGGATCAAAGCCCGCAGATACGTCGCCCAAGGCCTCAGCGATCAGCAGATCGCCGATCAGCTCCAGGTACCGCTGGAGCGTTGGCTGGACTGCCGCTGCGCCTGCGGACAACGGCCAGTTTCGCTACATGAACTCCAGCGCGATTGAGCAGCAAGGCGTTCAGCCGATTTTCACAGATGTCCCCCATAGCCTCTTGTTAGTCGCCATTGCTTATGGGTTCAGCCAAACACCGCCAGCAACCATCCCGTCATCTCCCAGGCCGGGGGCACGTACCGGCTACGAACAACGACCAAGACCGCGAACTGCTGCAGTTCAATGTGCGTCTGGCCAAAGCCCGCCAGGCCCAGGCCGACACCAACCGGATCGAGCGCAAGGCCTTCCGTGAGCACGCCCGCGTGGAGAACGCCGTTGCCGCCTACACCCGAGAGCTCTGCTCATTACTCGATGAGCGCGGTTTCACCAAGGGCATCAAGCTCGCCCCCATCCCGGAAGGCGGTGATTCGGTGTTGATCGTGCAGCTCAGTGATCTGCACTTCAACGAGCGTGTTGAACTCCCCTCAAACCGCTACGACTTCACCGTCGCCGCGCAACGGTTGCGCAAGCTCGCCCAGCGCGTGAAGCAACTGGGCCAGAGCTACGGCGCCCGCAAGGTGGTGGTGGCTTGCCTTGGCGATTTCCTCAACAGTGACCGCCGCCTCGATGAGCTGCTCTCCAACAGCACCAATCGCTCGAAGGCCACTCTTCTGGCAGCAGACATCCTGCGCGCCTTTCTGCTTGATCTGCGGGAGCAGTTTGAGGTTGAGGTCTATGGCATCACCGGCAATGAAAGCCGCGTGAACAAAGAGCTGGGCTGGAGCGATGAGCTCGCCACCGACAGCTACGACCTGATGATCTACGAGATCCTCAAGCGCGGCTTTGCGGGCGCCGATGGCATCGCCTTCTGCGGTTTCCGGGCCAATGAACTGCTGTTTGAGGTGATGGGCCACACCTTCCTGTGTCTACACGGTCATCAGATCGGCGCCAAGGTGCAGAAGTCGGTGCAGGAAATCACCGGTAAGTACGCCCCCCAGGGCATCACGGTTGACTACACCCTGTTCGGGCACCTGCACGCCAGCGAGGTAGGCGATTACCACGCCCGCAATGCCTCACTGGTGGGCAGCAACGCGTACTCAGAAGCAGGGCTCAACTTCTGCAGCAAGGCGGCCCAGAACGTCCACATCGTGAGCGGTGCCAAGGGCACCGGAACCATTGATGGCGTGAAGGTTGACCTCCAGGACGTCACCGGCATCGAGCCCTATCCCTTTGCCGCCGAATGGGAGGCCTACTGCCCCAAAAGCGAGCGCAAACTCCACACCCCTTCTGTCGTTTACCAGGTTGTTGTCTGATGTGTGTCTCCACTCCTTGCAGCGCCAAGCAGAGCGCTGAGATCCAAACCGCCCTGCTCCAAGCGATCACCGGCCTCACCCAACTGGTGAGCCAACTCTCAAGCCAGTTCCCCACCAATCAGGCAGCCATCACGGCTGCAGAACCCTGGATGGAAGAGCGCGACACCGCAGTGGCTCAAAGCAGTGCCCCGGGCTGCACACCCAACCTCAACAACCTCTGGGATGAGTTGTCGGTGCACCAGCTGCGCAACGTTCTGCGCGACTTCCCGATCGATCGCAGCTCCCTTCCCGCACCAATCGAGTACCTGCGCCGCTCCGAAGTCATCGAAGCCCTCAACCAAATCCAAGCCATGGGCCTCTGAGGGGGCAGAGCCCCTTTGCGATTCAGAGCCCGTCCACTCCTGCACACCTCACACACGCGTATGACTGCAACCCTCACCACCACTGCTCCTGCTGTCGGCGAACCTGCACCCGGTACTCCCGAGGCACTGCTGCTCCTGGCTAGTGCTGGCGTCCTTCCAGCCGGAACGGGATCAGACGACCCCCGCTTCTCTCTTGAGTCCATCACCATCTGCGTCTCCCGCCTGCTCGAGGTGAAGCAACAGCAGGAACTCCTCACCAACGAGCAGAAAGAACTGAACGAACAGCTACGCCTTGCCCACCTCCGCGGTGATCTGCTCACCCTTCTGCCTGCCGGTAAAGACGGGAATGGCTATCAGATCACTCCAGACCTTGTGCTCAACCGCCGCCCCGGCCGCAAGCAGTGGACCTACTCGATCGACTGCAAAGAGATCGAATGCCAGCTCAAGGCGCGCCAGAGCTATGAGCAGCAGAGCGGCGTTGCCAGCTTCAGCGTGGGGGCTGCGTTCTGGGAGGTGCGCGCTGGGAAGGGCTGACAAGAGAGCACGTGGCAGCCGCTTAGCCAGGCCTTGCACAAGCGTGGCAGCGGCTGTTGTGGAGCGAAGAGATTTACTGTGCTAATTGCGGGTGCATGCCCCTTGAAAAGCGAAGGGATCATCCATTCACATCCGCTTATGTTGATCCTGGCCTTTGTCGTCGTAACCCTTCAGGCTCCGAAACATCAAACCTGAGCCTGCGGCGATCATGATGATTTCAACCACCAGCTGCCAAAGGCTGATCGTGGCCATCCGCATCTGCAAGCTGTTGAGCACCCCTACCAACAGTGCTGCCGCCGATCCCCAGATCAAGAACTGACTGAGACGCCAATAGCCATCCAGAAAGAGCAGCACGACTCCGATCCCCAGGGGGATCATCAACAACCCTATGCCGGGTTTAGCGATCGGAAGCATGAGGCCGACGTAGGGATAGCGGGGCGCACTGCGAAAGCCTGAACTGAGAAACACCTGATTCATCAGGGCAAACGCCCCACCACTGGCGAGCGCGCCGCCCAGGATGAATTGCACAAAGTCGCCCTGAGGGTTGGAATGAGCCATCGCTGTTCTCCGATCTCTCTAGCCTCCAGCGCCCCACAGGGTTTGCCATCCCCCATCCGGGGGAAGCAACAAGGCGTACCCATCGCTTCACTGGTGATGACCTTCAAACCAGCCGCGATGGCACCCCCACGCTTCGATCCTCGGCTGTGCAGTCGCCTGGCTTGGGTGTTGTTTGGCGCAGCTGTTACCTGCCAGGTGAGCTTTCATGTGATCGGATCCCGCGTGGATGCGCAGGGAATCCTGCGGGAACCCTTCGGGCTGCTTCCCCTCAGCGCCGCCTTTGGCATCGGCAGCGGTGCATCACTGCTGGCGGCCTGGCTGATCCGATCGGAGCTCCACTGATGCAGCAGCTCCTCCTGTTGGCCTTCCTCTTGCCGATCCCCCTGTTTCGATCCCCAGGGGAACGCACCAATCAGGCCGCATGGGAGAAACTGCTCGCCGAGTTCAATCTGCGTGGCGTGGTGGTGAGCAGTGATCACCCGCGCTGCCAGGAGCCCAATCTCTATGGCCTCTACGTGCGCGGCAGCCAAACCGTGGTGGTGTGCAACCGCGGCGACCGCAGCACCACCCTCCGCCATGAGGGCTGGCACCTTGTGCAAAGCCTCTGCCTGGAGGGTCGCGCCTGGCTGCAAACCGACGCCATCGAACGCGGACTCAACACCAACGATCGCGCTGAACTGCAAACCCTCGTCCAACCGGAGCGTTGGCAGCGCGAAGCCGAAGCGCGCGTGATGGCGAAGCGCAGCGTGAGCGATTACATCCAGGCCCTGAACGAGGCCTGCACGGCGCGGCTGGTGCGGCAACGCAGCGAGGCTGGCTGAACGAGCCCGATCAGCTACTCGCCATCGCTCAGAAAGGTGAGCGAGCTGGTGGGCACCCACAGTTCACGACCGGCCTGATTGGGGTAGCCAACCCGGCACCAACCGATCGAGCCGCTGCTTCGGCAGCTGATCTTGTGCAGCACCTCACCCGACACGCCCATCCCGGCCAGGGGAGCGGCGAAATCCGGGCGGGCATAGAGGGGCACAGTGGGCTTGCCATGCCCGTTGAGCTTCACGGGGCTGTGGGAAGCATGGTTTGCCGATCCAGAGGCGGGCTTGCTGCCTGCCGTGCTCACGGAGGACACGCTGATGCGGTTCTTGAAGCCGCCCTGCTCTTCGAGGGTGAAGCTGTGGTGACCACTCATCAGCCAGAGCCGTCCCTGCTCATCGCGCATTGGGCGGCGATCGGTGGTGGGAGGGCCGGCGGGCGCAAAGCGAAAGATGGCGCTGCCGCTGAAGCTGATCTCAAAGCCACCCTTGCCCCAGGGGGTGATCACACAGCTCTGGTGGCTGTTGTTCATCCAGCAGTCGAGACGCTCGAGCGCCTGAGCAGGCAGCCAGGGCAAACAGGAGAGCGCGGCAGCCAGCCCCAACAGTGAACGACCACGAACAGCCATGAGCAGTCTCTGCAGCGTTGCCTCATCCTGCTGAGGGATGCGGCGATGGTCCGTCGTTACGAACAAAACGGACCGCTCCCATCCCGAACGGCCTCGGGGCATCCTGTGGGCTCACCAACGCACCTGGTGTGTTGCCGGCTGTCCTCAAGCCCGTCCTGTCCCGCTTCTCGCAGGCTCTGCGATTCGCCGAACGCAGCGGTGAACGCTGCGGAGCACCCGTGCTGATTGCAGGTCTGATTGTGGGCATCGGCGTCGTGGAGGTCGGCTGCGGTCCACTGGGGCAAACCAGCCGCTTCAGCCTGGAATTGCTGATCCTGTTGGTGCTGCAGCTGGTGGGGCCGGGGGTGGTGGCCTTGATCGCCATGGCGCTGCTCATGCCCCGCTGGTTGGAGTCCTGCCAACAGCTCGAGCGGCGACACGACCCGTCGGCAGTGGCCAGTGGATTGGTGGGTGCCGTGCTGTTGTTGCTCTTCCTCTCCGCGGCGCTGATCGGTGGGGTGTTGGCCAGCCCCCGCGCCGATCTGGTGGCTGAATTCACCGATGTGATGGGTGGAGTGTTGCTGCCGGATCTATTGCGCGCCAGCCTGCGTTCGGCCATCTTCCTAGCCGTGCTCTGCAGCTGGTGCCAATGGCGAGGCAGACGGCAACTCAGGCGTGGCCTTGCACCAACGCTGGTGAGCAGTGATCTGATGGTGGAGGGACTGATGCTGCTGTTCGGCCTGAAATTGGTGTGGGTGATGGTGATCGATCCCCTCCGCGTGAGCTTGTCCGCCCAATGACCAGCGCCGAAGAAAGCAGCGTGCAACGCGATCGATGGCTCTTCGTTGGCTCGGGCCTGGTGCTGATCAGCGCTGTGATGGTGGGCCTGGCCCGCGAACAGCACTGGGGCCAGCCGATGGTGGGATTCCGGCTGGTGAGCCAAGACGCCACTGGCCTGCGATCTGGCCAGGAGGTGCGCATCTCCGGCATGCCCGTGGGGCGGGTGGGCCGGTTGCAACTGCAACCCAACGCCGACGTGAGCGTTGAGGTGCAGGTGGCCCAGCGCTATGCCGCCTTGATCGGCCCCAAGAGCGTGGCCCGCCAAGGGCAGGAAGGATTTGTGGGTGATCACTACTTAGAGATCAGCCCCGATCCCCAACCCACCGCCGAATCCACGAAGCTCCGCGGCAGGCAACTGCGCTACGAGCAATCCATCGCGCTGAGGCCGCTCCTGCAACAGCTGCAGGCCAGCCTGCAGAACACCGCCAAGCTCACTGGGAACGACCTACCCCACACTCTGCGCGAAGCACGGCGCAGCTTGGGCGAAGTGAACAACCTCGCGGACACCTTGCGGCGCGAGAGTGCCGTCACAGGTCCAGATCTCCGGCAGACCCTGCGCCAGCTCAGCCGCACCGGTAGCAATGCCGAGCAAACGTCAACCCAAGCCCGGGAACTGCTCCAGGCCAGCCAGCCGGCGCTGCTTCGCACCCTGGAAGACGTTCAGCGACTCACGCGCACCAGCCAACGGCTGTTGCAGGGCCTCATGGGGCTCACAGGCATGGACGAGGACGCCAGTCGTCCGCAGCAACAGCGCTGAGGCCGCCCACGCCAAAGATGGACATCACACCCCACATCTCCGATCTGGCCGCAAGCCGTGATCAGGTGCACAACTTGATGGCCGAAACCACCACCGTGGCCTGTTTTGGCAGCCGGGCCCTACTGTCGCTGTTTGTTTGCGCTGCACCGGTTC
This sequence comes from Vulcanococcus sp., assembly GCA_019264575.1. GTDB lineage: Bacteria > Cyanobacteriota > Cyanobacteriia > PCC-6307 > Cyanobiaceae > Vulcanococcus. The sequence continues at coordinate 20,437 of JAHUZV010000007.1, forward strand.
CGCAGAGCGTGGTGGCGGCAGTGACGACGGAAGCCGAAGGGCTGGATCGGGTGAAACAGCATCGGCCGGTGTTCCTCTTCGCCACTGAGCAACTGGAAAGCGGCAACGGACTATCACTCGTTCGCCATGCCCACCGGGAGCACCCGGAGCTGCGCACGCTGTTAATCCTGCAAAGCGCATCGGCTCAACTGCTGCAGGACGCGCTGGAGGCTGGGTGCAATGGCGTGGTGGTGGAGAGCGATCTGGCGCAGGGGGCCATGGTGGACGCCATTCGCGCCGTGGTGGGAGGAGGGATCTACGCCGATCGCCTCGGCGTGGAGGCTTTACGCGCCACCCGTCGCGGCGAAGGGCCGGAGCCACTGGAAGCCCTCTCTGCGCGCGAGCACGACGTGCTGAAGTGGCTAACCCGCGGCTATACCAACAAGGAAATGGCAGAAGCCCTCAACGTTTCAGCGGAGACGATCAAAACGCACATCAGCAACATCCTCGGAAAACTACAAGCACGGGATCGCACGCATGCGGCTGTGATCGGGCTGCGACTCGGGCTTGTGACTGTCGATTAAACCATCAGCGACCGAGCAGAAGGTGCATCAAGACAGTAAGCAATGTCACAAACAAAAAGAACTACCCTTGCCGAGGCGACAAGACAAAAAGGAAAGTTTCGAGTCAACTAATAGTCGAGATTATGAAACACCAGGCCACTTTCATTTAGGTAAACGGCGCCATCCAGCCCTGCAAGTAGACGAACACGATTCGTGTCTTCCCCAAGAAGAGAAAAGCCATTTTTGGTCATCAGGTCAACCCAGTAGTCAGGAGCCCTCTCGTTAACATGATGATAGCCGCCCTGACCAGGGAAGGCGTGCGTCATGCATACAAATCTGCCACCTTTAAACGAATTCACAATATTGCCGACAAACTGCTCCTCAATGTGCTCAACAACTTCCTGGCAATGCACAAGATCAACTCTAACCTCAACATGCTGCTGTGTCAGATCCAGGCAGATGCCGGGGTAGACGGCACTCTGGATGTTTTCAGGCAATCCATCAACAGCAATCACCACCGCACCTTTACTTGAGAAGTAGCGCGATGCATGGCCGGTCCCACACCCCAAGTCTAAAACAGATCGAACAGAAAACCTACTTAACAGGTAATCCCAAACGCGTGGCGCATAGGTAAAAGGATCGCCAGCACCGATATTGCCTCCCAAATGAGGACGAATACTGGACTGAACTGCGCCAAGACCGGAATAGTCCATCACGTCAACCAGAGCGGGATGCTCCTTATTTTAGATCGAATTATGACGATTGCACAGGGGGCTAGAAACAACAAGACAGCTCCCGATCCAGTCAACACCTAGCAACCTGGATCCATTGACATGAAGAAATTGAAAACTGACACAAAGCTGGCTAGGCCGTTGCGAAGGTGCGGCTTAGATTGGTTATGGCGATGAATCACTGATGCGCTTCAGCCTTGTTGTCACAACCGGAAATGCCCAACACTGGATTGGTCGTTGCATTCAGTCGATCGCAGAGCAGCAAACCAAGTGGCCGTGGCAGTGCCTGGTGATCGATGACGCCAGCAACGACGGAACCGAAGCGGCGATTCAGCTCGCGTTGACATCAATTCAAGATCCCGAGATTCGCAATCGCTTTCACACACTAAGGAACCCTGAGAATCGCGGTGCTCTCGCCAACTTGGTCGATGGCTTTAGATGGCTTGGCACAGCGAAACGTGCGATGGATGTACTGATTCCTATCGATGGGGACGATTGGCTTTTTAGTAGCTCGTCGCTGGAAACAGTGGCTCAAACCTATGAACGCACGAACTGCTGGCTCACCTACGGCGGCCTCATTACCTCACCGGGGGGCAATCTGTACAGCAGACCTGTCAGTGAGTCAGTGATCGCTGCTTCACTGCACCGTCAGTCGCCATGGACGACTAGCCACCTCCGTAGTTTTCGCTCTCATCTCTGGCATGCCATCTGCGATGAGGATCTACGCGACCAAAATGGTGACTACTACAAGGTGACCTGGGACATGGCAATCATGTTTCCAATGGTAGAAATGGCAGCAGAACGCATTCAATGCATTGATCAAGCCTTATATGTTTACAACGTTGGCAATCCACAGTCAGATCACGTTGAGAAACGCCCTGAGCAACAAGAAGCAGAGAATCAGATTCGCCAGAAGCCAGCCTATTTGCGCCGAATCCAAGCGTGCCCCTCTGGAGAACAAGAACCGGTTCAGAACACCCTGGGCTTCATTGTCTTAAGCGACTCCAACCCAAGTCAGACGATTCGATTGGCGCAAAGCCTCACCACCTTTTACAGAGATCCGCTGATCCACTGCATCTATCATTCAGCTTCTGCACCTTTGGCCGCGCGATCAGCGGATCACGACCGCAGATTTCGACAAACAGAAGAATCCTTTGATCGCGGAACATTCTCACTAATTGATGCGCTGATCCATGGCCTTCAGGAATCGCTGGAGGAATGGACCAATACGGAGTGGTTTGCCGTGATCAATGATGAGAGCCATCCGCTGATCAGCATCAACAATCTCCTGAACACACTGCAAGAAAGCCACTACGACGGATTCCTGCATACAGAAGCCATTATTCCTGGGGAACACCAATCCCAATGGCAAGCGACTTGCTGGCAGCGCTATGGCAACGACCAAGGCGAACATCCATTTCACGCACACTTCATCTGCTATGCGGGCAGCCCATGGATGCTGCTACGGCGGCGTGCCGTTGAAACTCTGCTTCAGTTCCACCAGGATCAGCCTTGGCTGGCGGAGCACTACCGCTGGCAGGGAGCTCAGGTAACCAACGCTGCTCCAGAAGAGTCGTACATCCACACTGTGCTTTGCAATCAACGGCACCTGCAGATTCAGCACAAACCGATCTGCTGGGAAGACTGGACTACTGGCTGGCCTCGGATACTAGACAAACAGGATTGGGAGCAACTTTGCACAAGCCAAAGCTGGTTTGCCCAACGCTTTCAAGACCCAGCCAGCTCAGGCCTCATCGACAAGATCCACGATCACTGGATGCTCGAAGGGCTCCGCTGTGCGCAGAGCGCTGTTCAGTAGCAGGATTCTGAGACAAGATCACCGCTAAGGAAGCAAGATGCCCACTCAGAGAGTTATTCTCAGCATGAGCTAGCCAAACTAAAATGACACCCACAATAGGATTTGTGGTACTTTCGCACGAGCAACCAAGCCACCTCCTAAGGCTAACAAAGACACTCAATAGACTTTTTGATAACCCTCCGATATCCATTCATCACGATCAATCTAGATCAGTACTTGATGCCGAATTGCTCAGTTCTCACTCCACCTACGTAGTAGAAGATTATGTTGCCACAGAGTGGGGCCGCTTTGGATTGGTGGACGGAACAATCCACGCCCTAAAACTTATGGCGAGCAAAACCAGTCTGCCCGACTGGATTTTTCTCGTTAGCGCATCCTGCTACCCAACCAAGCCCAGCTCCACCTTTCTCAGCCACTTGGAAACAACATTTTACGACGCTTATATCGGACATGAGCTTATCGACCCCAACAACATTACCAGGCCATGGCATCAGACATGCTGCGAACGATACCTAAACGGCGAGAACGATCCCTTTAACACCCTCTCTCCATGCTTTGCAGGCTCGCAATGGTTTCACGCCAACCGCAGAAGCATCGAATACTTAATCAATTTACACGACAGAAACCCTCTCTTGAGGCAATACTACACCAACCTCGAGAAACAACGCGGGCTAATCATTCCCGATGAGTCTTATATTCAGACAATTCTAGCCAACAACTACTCACTTTCACTCTGTCAAGACAACATGCACTTTGTTGACTGGACAGGAGGGGGACCGACGACCCTAGAACAGGAACACTTAGATAGTATCCGATCATCTAATTGCCTTTTTGCCCGAAAGTTCAACACAACACGCAGCGCTTCTCTACTTGAGGAACTAGACAGAGAACTAGGGATCTGAGCTTGGGGGCGATCTCTTAACATTCGGGTAGCATCGTTTGCAAATACTCCCATTTACAACGAAATGAGCCGGGCACTGAGCTGCTGTAATGTCTTTGCCGCACGCAAACTGGATCAGGTGAGCGGGGGTAGGTCGTCGTCTTGTTGTTGATCAACAGGCTGTGAAGGCTCCTCGGCGAGCACTTCTTCACTGGATAGGCTTTCTTCGCTTGATGACGTAGACACGGGAGGATTCTCGCGGAAGGGATCCTGATCATCGAGTTTTGCGGGCTCCTCCCGCAGAACAGGTGGTTCCACCTGGGGCGCTGATGCAATCACCTGCTCTGTCGCTGCTGCGATCTCAGCTGATGTGGGTGTTAATACCTCAGGCAGCGAAGATGAATCAGGTGATGAATGCTGAGATTGCGAATCAGCCTGAATATTCGTAACTCCCTCCAAATCATTGCTTCCAGCAAGTTGAGCCAGCGAATCGGCGATTTGATCATGGCTTGGGGCTTCCGGTTGCTGCTGAACATAGGTTGAAACGAATTCCGTTGCAGCAGGATCAGCAGACAGATCGGGCTGAGAAACAGTTCTCAGCGCTTCTGCAATAGCCTCAACATTATCCAGGCTATCCTGCTGAGAATCAAGAATATCTTCAGTAGAGTCTAATTGAGGCCGCGGAGTGGCAATATCTTCAGCAGAAACTTGCTGAGAGTCCTGATTTGCCTGGTCAAAGTCTACAGAGACAAATAGGACTTCACCATCAATGGGATCGGTAGGGGCGTCATTTTGGTGACCATGATGCTCCGACCCATGCTGCTGTGACTGCCCCTGCGTGCCGTAATGATTACCATTATCATGGTGATGATGATTTTTATCTTGTTCGCCAGTCGACTGTGAATTCTGTCTCGGAGGGGCCGTAACAATCGCCGGGATTGGCCGTTGCGTCTGCGTCACCGCTGGCGGGGTTTTCGGTGCTGACGTTTGGCCAGGCATGTGCGTGTGAGCCGGTGACGCCGTTTGCGCTGCAGCAGGTGCGGGCGTGGCCGTTGTCGTTACGGCGGTGGGCGATTGAGTGGGTGCCGGCGTGTGGACCGGAGGTTGCGTCTGGTGGGGGAGACTTGCCCACCACTTGAGGGTCTGCGCATTGAGCGGAAAGCTGGGTGGGAATCCCGGAGGCCTGGTTAGCTCCACCGGCATGGGCGCGATGGTTGCCCCACCGGGTGAGTTGGTGACACCGCCTGTTTGGCCGGGCTGGTTCGTTGGAACCGGTCCATTCGTCGGCGTCGCCGTTTGCGCTGCAGAAGGTGAAGGCGTCGGCGAATCGGTCGGTGAAGCCGTCTGTGCAGCGGGCGAGGGCGTCAGTGCACCGGGCGTCGCCGTCGGTACTTCCGTGGTGAGACCGCCTGTTTGGCCGGGCTGGTTCGTTGGAACCGGTCCATTCGTCGGCGTCGCCGTTTGCGCTGCAGAAGGTGAAGGCGTCGGCGAATCGGTCGGTGAAGCCGTCTGTGCAGCGGGCGCGGGCGTCAGTGCACCGGGCGGCGCCGTCGGTACTTCCGTGCTGAGACCGCCTGTTTGGCCGGGCAGGTTCGTCTGCCCCGGGGGCGTCGTTGGCGTTTCCGTCGCTGGGAGTGACGTTGTACTGGGCCCGGACGTGAGGCCAGGCGTCGACGTTGCCGTGCTGCCGGGGGGATTCGTCGGCCCAGGCGTCGCGACGGGCGCTGACGTAACACCACCCGGTTGGCCAGGCATGGTCGTTTGACCCGGTGACGTCGTTTGCGCTTCACCAGGGGTGGGCGTCGACGTTGTCGTTTGAGCTGGTGCTGGAGTCGGTGCTGACGTCGGTAGCGGATTCGTCGGCGCCAGTGTTGGCGCTTCAGTCGATTGCGCTGTCGTTGACGTCTGACCCGGCACAGGCGGGGAAATAACCGCTCTCCAAACAGGAGCCGTTGGCTGTGGAGGACCTGAAGGCGTTAGAGGCGTTTGAGCAGTCGACGGCAACCCAACTGGTGATGCCGTGGGCTCTCTCAAGCCTGATGCAGGAACATCCTCATCGGGATAGGGCCACTCCCATTGGCGGGAGTCAACGGGCTGCTCTTCCTCCGGCTGGACATCCGCTGTCCAGGTGCGCGTCAGGCCCGCATCCGGGAGGTCGATCTCAACCCTTGTCTCGCCTGTTTCGGTCTCGGTCTGCAGAGGCTGTGCGCCCTGGTCGTCAGCTCCGGTAACGGGTTTGTAGACCTCGCGATCCCCGTCATGCAGCGATTCAAGACTCAGTAATCCCCGCAGCCGGCCAAACCACGAGGATCGCTCTGGCTCAACGCGCGGCTCAGGCTTGGCATCTCGCTGGGCAAATGGATCGGAGCGGTCCTGCCCTTCCAATTCCGAATCGCCAGGAGGGCCGCCAGAACCGCCAGAGGCCGATGGCGTGCCAAAGAGCTGACGCAGCCGCTCGGAAAACCCAGGCCTTGGTGTTGGATCTGGAGTTTTCTCGGTCATCCCGACTGGGCTGGCGTCCCTTATCTATGAACTCAGGCTATGGCTGAGACGTACAGCTGGCATCCCCTATCTGGGGGAGCGAAACGAAGGCGAAACACCAAACACGTCGAAATGTAAGAGAAGCGCAGAGCGTGAGCTGTTCAACACTCTCTAACAGGCCTATGGACCAATCGGCAGATGGCTAATAGGGTGCGGGCGAATGGCACTGAATGCGGCGTTGGATCAGGTCAAGCCCAGCTCGATGTGGAGCCCTGACCTCCGCAACAACGATGTGCGGACAGTGATCGCTGCATCAATCGCGATCAACGTACTAGTCCTTGCTATCCCGTTTTATATCAACCGTGTCTATACATCCGTCCTACCTCAGCAATCAGGCGATAGCTTGCTGGTGATCACCGGCCTACTAATTGCTGTTGTGATTCTGGATATCGCCCTGAAGATCGGGCGTTCCTGGGTGTTGTCCTTACTCTGCGGCGCCGAGGAACACAAGCAGCGCCTCAACGCAGTGCGTCATGTTCTCGGAGCTCCGTTAGTAACAGCAACGGCGGAACCGATTCAAAACCGATTGGAGCAGATCCGCGCCAGCGCAATGCTCCGCAATCGATTCTTGCAGCAGTGGATCTTTGAGCGGATAGACCTTCCGTTTGTCGTTATCTACCTGTTGGTGATGGCGATTATCGGTGGCTGGCTCTCCATCGTGCCGATTGCCACAGCGCTGCTCTTCTACAACCAGGCGCAGAAGGCTGCTGCTGCTGCCACGCAAGCCATCGAGCAGAGATATTCCAAGCAGGAGTTTCGCGATGGCGTGTTGCTCTCTGCTCTTGGTGGCACAGAAACAGTGAAGGGTTTGGGAATCGAAGGATTTTTAATTCGCCGTCTTGAACCGATCCAGGAGGCATTGAGCAGTTCCGAATATCAACAGCAGATGGTGAATGCCAAACTGCAGCACATCGGGCAACTCTATGGACAGCTCACCGGATTGCTAGTTGTGACATTCGGTTCGATCGCCGTGATCCATCACGATCTTGGCACCGGAGCCCTAGCGGCATGCACGCTTCTTAGCCGACAGGTATCGCAGCCCTTCTCCCGTTATTTTTCGCTCAGCCCGCGCAATGCATTAATCCGCTACGGCGAAAAGAAATTGGCGGCACTGACCTCTCTAGAGCAAGAACGAAATTTCTACGCAGGCAACACCACCTGGCTACAAGGAACAGTGGAGATCGGTAGTTTGCAGATCCAACCAGGAGACGTATGCATCCTCACCGCTCAGCAGCCGAGTGAGTTAGCGGAGTTTATGGAAGAGATCGCTGGGCATCGCCCAACAAACCTCAGCCCACTGCGTGTTGCAGATCAAGACCTCAACGCCCTGCGCTCGAGCGAGCGGCGCAAAGCTATTCGCCTGCTGGACAGCACACCACAACTCTTTAACGGAACCGTTCTCGACAACCTCTCAGGGTTTCGCAGCTCGAGTCGCCGCGAACGCGCGATCGAGCTGTGCAAACAAATCGGCATCCACGACGCAATCGTGGCCTTACCTCGAGGCTACGAAACGGCTATTGGCGAGCAGGCCGATTTCCCACTGAGCCCAGGCATCTCCTTTCGCATCGCTGTAGCTGCAGCTCTGATGGAGCAGCCGACGCTTCTGTTGATTGACGCCAGCGTGCATCAACAAAACTCTGCAACCCTGCAGTGGATCACAGAGCTTCAATCCGCCGTTCCGCGCCTCATCGCCATGGGCGCCCTTCCTTACGGGGTGAAAAAGCCGCTAAACAGCGTTGACATCAGCCTGATTCGCGGGAGGGCCGTGGCATGACCAGCACAACAGCCAGGCATAGCGAACACAGCCTGTTGGAGCTACTGAAGGCCTCGCCATCGACCAACTGTCAGCTGCTGGCGCAGTTGCTGGATGCCCTGGGCTGGGACGGCGAGATCCTGCAACTCAGGAATGCGCTCGCTGGCTCGCCCCAGAAGATGGATGAAACCGATCTTCTCAACAGCCTGTACAACCTCGGCTACCGCTGGAAAGTCACCAGGCTGGGCAGGCGCGGCTTTGAGCAACTCGCGCAAGGCACCTTTCCAGTATTGCTGCAATGGAGCACTCCACAACAGCAGGGCCTTCAGCTGATTCACAGTGCCCAAGAGCTGGCTGCACTGGAACCTCCCACTACGAGAGTGCTTGCTTATCGCTTCGCGCTACTCGACAAAAGCAACAAACAGATTGCGTCCCCACAGTGGTTCCAGGCCCAGCTGCTTCGCTTTCGCTCAAGAATTGGCCAACTCTATCTGATTTCACTATTCATCAACCTCCTTGCATTAGTTCCGCCATTCTACATCCGATCGGTTTACAACCAGGACATTCCTTCTGGTGAACTGCTAACCATTTTCACGCTACTTCCCTTCGTGTTGGCAGCGGTTGGCCTGCAGATCTGGCTGAGCTTTAGGAGACAAAGCAAGCTCTCCACACTAGCTGCTCAGCTCGACATGGTGATCTCCACCCGCGTGATGGAGCGCATGCTGCAGATGAGACTTCCCCAATTGGAGAGATTCACCCCGCTGAGCCTCTCCCGGCGATTACGTGGGTACTACGGCCTGCGGCAGTTCATCACGGGCCCTGTAGCGCTGGCAGCCCTGGATCTTCCCTATGTGGTGCTCTACCTGGGGGCACTGGCAGCGATCAGCGTCACCTTGTCGGTGCTAACCCTCGTGGTGGTGGTGCTGTGCATGGGGAGCGTTCTGGCGATCAGCTGGTTCGGCAATGCGGTGCAGCAACCTCTCCAACAGGCCAAGAGCGATTACGAGCCGCTCGTGATGGAAATGCTCCAAAAGCTGCCCACCATCAAAAACGCCGGCGATGAGCGTCTGTGGAGCTCACGCATTGAGGGAGCCTCAGCCTTGGCCATCCGCCAATCTCTGGGAAACCTCAGACTGCAAGATCTCACCTCGATCCTCACCTCCGAGTTTTCACAACTCACCGGAGCCTTGGTGCTCGCGGCCGGCGCAGGCCTAGCGCTGCGTGGAGAAGGGCTGGAGTTAGGCACGATGCTTGCCGCGATGTTTTTCGTGTGGCGCACCTTCCGGCCCATTCAGATGCTTTTCCAGGCACTGAACCGCTGGCAGCTTGTGGGTCCGAGTCTGGGGCAACTCAACCGGTTCATGAGTAGCAGCGATGGCGAACCTGACTCAGCCCTCACGCAGGCCTGGGTGTTGCCAGACCCTCAAGGCTCGATCGAATGCCGCAATGTGAGCCTCAGGCTCAATGAGCTACTGGATCCAGCGCTGAGTGGGTTAACACTCAAGATCCAAAAGGGTTCACTGGTGATCCTCACCGGCCCTGATGGGTCCGGACGATCGGTGCTACTGAAGCTGTTGCAGGGTCAATACAAACCCAACTCCGGCCACGTTCTCTTCGACGGCGCAGACAGCCTTCAATATCCGCTCGCTCAGATTCGCGCATCGGTTCGCTATCTCTCGCCTGATCCAGAAATTCTGCCGGGAACCCTGCGGGAGAATCTGCTGCTGGGCCAACCCCTCGCGAACGACGAAAACCTGAAGAGCGTTTGCACTGAACTCGGCCTCAACCGATTGCTCGAGGGTGCAGGCCTTGATCGGCAGTTCACCGGTGGCAGCGGCAGCCTGGAACTGCCAATGGATCTCGCCTATGGCATTGGCCTGGCGAGGCTGATCTTGAGCGAACCCAACGTGATGCTGCTCGACTCGCCGTTCAGCGTGCTTCAGCAACCCCAGGCCGAAAAGCTCGTAAACATCCTCCAGCGCAGACGCGGCCGTGGCACCACTCTGGTGGTAGCCGACGACCCACAACTGGTGGCACTCGCCGATCAAGTGGTGGTGATGCGAGACGGCGCCGCGGTGTTCAGCGGCAGCCCCTCAGAACTGGTGAACAGGCAGGCCTCTCCGCCCTAAGCATCCGCTCCGACAGTCCACTGCACCCACCAAGACGATGACCCAGCCCACGATCACACCGCCCCCGGAATCCACCAACTCCAGCAATTGGGATCTGCCCGACGCGATGGAGATCGAAGGGCGCGCTCGGCTGAGCGAAGCGTTGTCGCTGGAATCGTCGCAAGTGCCGCCCAATCTGCGGCGGTGGCTCGCAGGGGGCACAGCGATCCTTGCAGGATCGATTCTGGTGTCTGCGCTGATCCCGGTGCAGAACTACGTGGTGGCTTCCGGTGAGCTCGAGCCTGCCGGTGAGATTCAAAAAGTGCAGCACCTCGAAGGCGGTGTGATCCGAGCCGTGCCCGTGAAAGAGGGTCAGCTGGTGAAGCGCGGCGATGTGCTCGTGCAACTCGATGAAGGCGAACTGGGCACACGCGCCGAACAAACCGCCACGCGCATCACCAACCTCACCCTGGAACAGCGCCAGCTCAGGCAGGCCCTGGGGCAAACGGCGATGAACAGTGCAGTGCCCACACCCACCAAACCCTCACCCGAAGTGATTCGTGCGTTCAGGGATGCCCAGGATGCACGCAGCAAGGAGATCGCGCGCCAAATCCGCCTCGCCAACCAGCGCATCGCCACGCTGCAGGCCAAGCGGCGCGAATATCTCGACGAGGTAGCTCTGCTGAAGAAGCAAACAGAGGCCTACGAATCCCTCGACAAGGTTGGCGCCATCCCCCACACCACCGTGCTGGAAGCGGAGCGGCGCATTGCCTCCACCGAAACCCAACTGGCCGAACTGGATGGAACCATTCAGGAGGCATCGATCACCCTGGCGGAAATGCGCGCCAAGATGAAGCTCGATATCTACGAGCAGCTGGCGAAGGTCACCAGCGAAAAGGCAGAACTGCAAAGCGTGCTGAGGCGCGAGGGTTCCGAGGTGGAGCGCCTGCAGGTGCGTTCCCCTGTGGATGGCATCGTGAAGTCGTTCAACGTGCGCGTTGTGGGAGGCGTGGTAGCCCCTGGCAGCGTGGTGGCCGAGGTGGTACCTGTGGGCGAACAGATGATGGCGTTCACCCGAGTGGCCCCCAAGGACATCGGCAACGTAACCCTGGGCCAGAAGGTGGAACTCAAGGTGCAGGCTTACGACTACGCCCGCTTCGGCACGATCTCAGGCCGTGTGGAATCCATCTCAGCCGGCACCTTTCAGGATGAGAAAACAGGGGAGCCCTATTACAAAGTGCGCGTGCAACTCGATCAGCTCTATGCAGGCAAGAACAAAGATCAAAACCTGCTGGTGCCAGGTATGACGCTCACCGCCGACATCCTCACCGATCGCACCAGCCTGCTCTGGTATTTGCTCTCTCCCATTCGCCGTGGCTTCGGCGACGCCCTCCACCAATAGAGGCATGATCAGCGTCGTGATCGGTTGCCTCAATGAAGGTGACCAACTCAAGATCACACTGGAAGGTGCGCTGGCGATCGAGCGGCCGCAGAGCGGCCTCGAGTTCTCGATCGTTGACGACGGCTCCACCGATCTCTGCACGGCGTTTCTTGATGAAGAGCCCTGGTCGGAATACCGGCGTGAGGGTTGGCTACGGCTCAGACGCCACGCCACTCCGGAAGGGATTTCCCGCGGGCGCTTTTTCGGGGCCCTGGGCTGCCGGGGAGATGTGCTCGTGTTCATGGATGCCCATCTTTGCTTCCCTCAAAAAGACCTCTGGCTGCAGGTAGAGCAGCACTTTGCCGACGATCGCTCCGATCTACTCGCACTCGATTGCCGCGATCGCAACACGGGTGCCTCCAGCGCTGGCTCGATCTACACCAGTAAACGGCTGGACCATCAGGCCACAGTCTGGATGAGTGTCAAACAAGAGCCCTTGGTGAACGTGCCCGTACCGTTTATCAATGGCGGCTTCTTTGCGATCAGACGCTCGGTGTATGAACAGCTGGGCGGGTTCCCTCTGTTTTTCCAAGGCTGGGGCCACGAAGATCGCTACCTCTCGATGCTGGCTGGATACCGCGGCTATCGCTGCATGGTGAACCAGGAGCTAATCGTGGATCACCTTTACAAGGCGGCTTTCCCAGAACCAAGGCCCGAGCCTCAAGTCACTCCCGAGGCGAGTTGTGATCCCACTCCACAAGATGGAATTCCACCCTCGATTCAGGCCCCCTTCACGTTCGCGCTCCAACCAGAAGACCGCTTCCAGCAACTGTTGATGAACAGCCTCCGCTACAGCGCGGCGCTCTACTCCGAAACAGTGCAACAGAGCATGCTGGATCAACTCCGTGCTGATCATGGAGAGGAGCGCATTGCCCAGGGCTTAGCTGCCATCGCAGCCGAGCAACCACAACTCAGCGCCTATCGCCAGGCGCTGGGTCTTGATGACGCCAACCGTGATCGAGCCATGGAGGCGTTCTTTGACCGTTGGCAGCCCTACCTACCGATGCTCGTGGAGGCGGAGCTGCAGCAGATCCGATCACTGCCGCCCGCCGAGGCCTTGGCACGCATCCAAGCGCTACCCCGCCAACTTGGCAGTGTCCATGGCTCGGAAGCCGAGCAATACGCAATCGCCAGGCTCTATCTCGAAGCCTCTTTCGCCCACGCCCTCGCCGACTGGCCCCATGTAATCACCTGCCTTTCTGACGCGCTCTCGATCGACCCGGATTACATGCCAGCCCTGCGCATGCTCACCATTGCCTTGCGCTCAGCAGGCCGCAACAAGGCGTACCGCCTCTGGTTGGAGCATGCCAACGCGGTGATCGAGCGTCACCAACCGTCCTTTGGCCCAGGCCCGATCGGTGCCTGGCATCCCGCCAGCAACAACATCTACATGCGCAACATGTATTGGCTCGAGGTGGACCGTTCCATCTGGCGCGATCTCGCCGAGCTGCACGCCGCCGAGGGGCAACGCGATGAGGCCGCCCGCTGGATTGGCAAATTGCTGCTCCAAACCCCCGGCGACCCGGAGCTACTGCAACGGCTCACCGAGCTCTACAGCGACACCACCCGCTCAGCTAGCTGAGATCACCCCGGCCAACGCCAGGCGGCACGATCCAGGGTTGTTTGGCCAGGCAACACGGTGGCGCCAAGCTCACGCTCCAGGCGGTGATGACAGGAACCCTCCTGCTGAGACAGTGCATGCACCAAGGGGGGCGCATGGGCGATCACCCATACCTGGGTGCGCTCAGCCGCCGCTCCGATCAAGCGGGCCAATGGCTCCAACAGCTCGGGATGCAGGCTGTTCTCAGGTTCATTGAGCACCAGCAGCGGTGGGAACCGAGGACTGAACAGCGCCGCCGCCAGCAGCAGATAACGCAGCATCCCATCGGAGAGTTCGCTCGCCTCCAGGGGCCGCAGCAGACCTGGCTGTCTGAACTGCAACCGGAATACCGGAGCGGCGGTATCCACGCTCAGCTCACACCCCGGGAAAGCATCGTCGATCGCGGCGCAGAAGCCGGACCAATCTCCAACTTCCTGGATCGTCTGCACCGCGGGAGGCAAATCGCGCCCATCGTCGGATAACGCCATACAGCGGGTTGCGATACCGGGATGGCGCGCCGGCGCATCGCGATCGGTTCGCAGGTTGTCGTAGAAGCGCCAGCTGAGAATCTGCTCACGCAGCGCCGCCGCAATCGCCTGATGCTCAGGGTCGGCATCTCCGGCCAGGGTGCCGGCGCCTTGAGCCAGCAGTGCCCGTGGATGAAAACTGCCGCCGGCCCAGATCCACTCGTCCTTCACCAGGGGATCGAGGGCGAATGCGCTGCGATCGAGGGGTGGATAGCCCACCTCGATCGCGTACGACATTGGATCGGCTGCAAATCCCAGCCGTAGGCGTACCGGCTCGCTCCGGGGGCCGCCTTTGAGCGGTTGTTCACCGCGGCGCATCGCCCCACTGATCTGCTCAGGGCCGGCCCAGAACACTGCAGGCAGGCCTCCTTCTCGGGCCAGTTCGCCTTCAAGATCACGCTTGGCGGCCGCCACCAGCAACCGCAGGGCTCGATAAAGGTTGCTCTTGCCACTGCCATTGGCTCCGCTGATCAGCGTGAGCGGCGCCAACGGCAACACCAGGTTTTGCAGGGAGCGATAGCCGCTCACCGCCAGCAGGCTGACGCTCATTAACGCAGCGGAGTAGAGGGCTCACTCTCGAGATCACGGAGCGGCACATAGCCTCGGCCGCCACCCCCTGGGAGCTCCACCTGGCACCAACTCTGATCGGCTGTGCTGCAGCCGAGGTTGTTCAACACCGTTCCGGAAGCGAGCTCGCGCAGCACCAGACCACGCTGCGAAGCCACCAGCCGCAGCGACACTGCTTGGTCCAGTTGGCGCACCCGCCACAGCGTTGGACCATCTCGGCCATCGAGGCGCTGCCAGCTGAGGATGCCGCCGTCGGCCATCAAGCCGAGATAGAGGTTGGAGCGCTCAAGCCGGTAGGTACGCACCCAGGGCAACTTGGCGGTGAGAGCGGGCTCGAGGCTGGTTTCCGGACAACGCATCCGGGTTTGTGCCAACGGCCCGAACGCAAAGGTGCCGCTGGAGCGCTCGCGGCTGGCAACCGCAGTCCACGTTCCTTGGGCCTGGTTGCAGTCGAGCTGCAACTGAGCGTGCCCGCCACTGAGCAAGGAGAGGGTGTAGGTGCCAGCGCCAGTGGGTTGCAGCGGCGGCTGGTTGTCGTCGTTCGACTGGAACTGGATCAACTGCCAATGGGATCCCACCAGGTCGGCAGGATCCGTGGCAGCAACTGCAACACCCGAGGCGAGCACGCTGCTGGCGGCAATGGCACGCCCCAGGCGTTGCAGTGCATGCATCAGCGGGGTGCGCCGTTGTATTCAACGTTCACCACACGGGTGCCATCCGGAGAGATCAGGATGCGGGTTTCCTTGGTGGCAGCCTGCTTACTCACCTCCCAGCCCGGAGGACCTCCAAGGAAGTTGAAGAGGTAGCCACTGGCCCCCGCATTCACCATGCAGCTCCCGCCACCTTTCTGGTGCATGCAGTTAGCGGTGAAGTATTTGCTGAGTCCGCCATTGATGCGCTCAGCCTCCATGCGCGCCAGGTTGGCGGCACGGATCTGATCGAGCGACATCTCAGCGGAAGCCGGCAGCACGGAAAAACCACCGACAAGGGCTGCCCCGGCGACCAAGGCGGCAAAGGTTTGACGAAGCATGCAAAACGGGCGAACAACAGTGTTCTAGGCACGGCGATCGACGCTGTCTGTAAGCAGAGCGCAGGCTTGCTCCTCGCGGTTCACGTCAGCAATGGCAACAGCTGCTGCTTACGGCAAGCAATGATCAAGGCGCCAGCCCAAGACTCGCGAATGCTGCACATCCTGAGCACGGGCGAACACCAATAGGATCCGAAGAGCTCCAAACCCATTGCCACATCGTCAGTCTTAAAAGCGTGGGGAACGGTTGGGGAACTTACCAATAGAGCGAGGGGAACAAAAGTGGTTGGGACGACTGGGGCGATTAGTGACCGAAGCAGCGGAGACCGCTAAAGACTGTCCAAACGGACAAGTGGCTTGGTGCCCCTCGGATTGCCTGGAGGATCGCCAAACCAGGTCGCTCATCGCCTCAGCGAGGAAGAGGGCCAAAAGATCTTGCTCTCCCTTCCCAGGCGCTTGATCACCAGCGCAGGCGGATCCCGCCGCCGTAGGAGAGTTCGTTGCCGTTGCTCCAGAAGGCACCGCCGACGCCTGCGTAGAGGGAGAGCTTCTCAGAGGTTTCGTATTCGAGCGAAAGGCCCACATCGAGGGCATTGGAGCCGCGGTTTTGGCCGAGTACATCAACGGAGCCAAGGGCGGGCACCTCAGCAAAGGAGGCGGTGAGTTGATGCTCCTCGTTGGTGTCGCCGTTGAAGTCGTACTCGTAACCGAGGGAGAGACGCGGGATCAGGCGTGATGTTTCGCCGGTGATGATCGGCGTTTCGATCTGGAAGCCAATGCCGTAGAGGAGTGAATCGGCGGTGTGCGAATCAACAGCGAGGTTGAGAGCAGCGGCCCCGGATTCAGAGAAGGAGCCTTGGTTGTGGAGGGCGTAGGAGAGGAAGGTGTTGGGCTTGATGCGAACGGCGCTGCGGCTGGTTTTGTCGTTAGCGAGCACCCACTCGTATTCCGCAGCCAGCGCTGTTGTGAAGCCATTGCCACTCCAGTTGGCATTGGCTGTGCGGTTGAGCCCACCAAAGTTGATGGCGCGATCGGAGTCGTACTGGAGGTTCATGTAGCCGGCGAGGGCCGTGAGCTTCCAGGGAGCTGAGGGCCGGTAGGTGCCCCACACGGAGCCGGCGTAGGTGGAGGAGTCGATGCGAACGTTGGCGTATTCGTAGTTGTAGAGATTGGCGCGGCCATAGCCAAAGGCTGCACCAGCACTCCATTGGCGGCTGAAGTCGTACTGGAGGCCGTAGGAGCTGGAGAAGATGTTGTAGTCGAGGGAAGCGAGATCGTTGGTGCCGTTGAGGCTGGCCTGGGTGTTGGTGCCGTCGATCAAGAGCGACCAGGGCGTGAGCTTTTGGACGGTGCGTGGCTTGCAATCTGCCGGTGGCGCCTGGTTGGGATCTGTGTTGGTGCCGGGTTTAACCTGGCAGACCTGTTCCTCTGCGATGAAGGGAATGGCCTTGCTGCCAGAGGAGAGGGCGAGGGTATTGGCGCGGAACTGCTCCATGGCTTCCAGGGCCACCGATTGCATGGAGGCATAGGGCTCAGCGGAGATGGCATGGAGCGCCTGGTTCACCTGGCCAACGGTGGGCAGGGTCAGCAGAGCGGAATAAACGGTGACGAAATCTGGGGTGACCCGTGCGGCTTTGGCTTGATTGGTGGTGTAGCCGGTGGGCGCCCCGGTTGAGGAAGGGATCGGTGCACCGCCAGTGACGCCGGTATTCACGGCGGAGAAGACGGAGGTCATGCCGGCATCAATGGCCTTGGCTTTCTCAACGTTGTTGGCATTGGCCGCGCTGGCGCCGGAAGTACCACCAGCGTTGACAGCAACCTGACAAGCAGCACTGTTGCCGGTGTTGGCATCACATTGAGCTGTGCTTTGCGCAGCGGTTTGGGTGATGGTGGAGGTGATGGCACCACCGACAGGCTTGACGTAATTGATGGATTGCTGACCTGGCTTGAGATCCGTTGGGATCGTTGGAGCAGGTGTTGGCGCTGGCGCTGGCGTTGGTGTTGGCGTTGGTGCTACTGCCTGACTCTGGAACCACCCAAACTGCAACTTGGTTGGGTCATACGTGGGGCTGCCATTCAGTTTGTTGAAGTCTGGGCTTTGACCGCGCACAAACTGCAAACCGGTGGTGCCAATCGCTGAACCCGTGTCGGCATTGGCAGTGCTGCTGCCTGTGTATTGGGCCCCAGCAGTGATGCCGGTGTACACCTTGCCCGGTGTTGGTTGGCCAGCAATGGTTACCTTCCCGTTGAGATCGCTAACGGCACCAGAGAGTCTGAGCAGGTCGCTGTCAGAGCCATTGACTTCGATGAGTAATGTTGCGCCAGCTCTTTGCGCGAAGTTATTAGCAGTCAGCGTACCGATGGAGTTGCCGGGTGAAACGGTGCCTTCGTTGATGACATCGCCATCAATCGTGCCTGTGCCCTGCAGGGTTGCGCCGGAGTTAACGGTGGTGGCTGATGTAATCTTTCCATTGACAGCCAGCGCGCCTGATTTAACGGTGGTTGCCCCTGTGTATCTGTTTTGGAAACTGAGTGTGAAAAGCCCGCCTTTTGGCCCTGTTTGGTTGAGGTCTACAACCAGACCTCCAGTACCAAGGATGACGCCGTCAAAGTTTCCACCACCAAGAATGGGTCCAGCGGTTCCGGTGATAGTCAGAGTTTTAGAGCCTAAGAGCACACCACCCGTGCCTGTCAGCGCCTTAACCGATGCACCAGATGTTGTATTTTCAATGACTAAAAAGCCTCCATTGGCGATGTCGACAACTCTTGAAGACGCAATCGAGCCGCTATCGCGCAACTCTAACGCAGCCTCATCGATCAATGTTGAACCCGAATAGGTATTGATGCCAGTTAAGGTCAGAAATTGCGGGCCGATTTTTTTTAGATTTCCGCTTCCAGAGATGATACCATCATAGGTTATGTTAATACCAGGTCTAGGTGCAAAGGTTAGTGTATTGTCTCCCGTGATATTGACATTTGCAGAGCTCAGCCTGCCTGTTACGTTTAGCGTAATGCCGCCGGTTGCGGTAGCGTTACCGATATATGTAGGGCCGGTATAGGTGTTGTCTGCAGCAAGGGTAATTGTGCTTGACGTGCCTGGTTTCGAGTTCTTAAACGTAATGCCTCCAGCAACGGCGGGAACTTCATTGCTGAAGACTCCACTAAATGTTGCTGAATTACCATCAGCATCAATTGCATTTGTGCCGGAGCCGTCTAGCGTAAAGCTCTCAGCAATCGTCGGTGTATCAACGGTGAGGGTGCCTCCTTGAAATGCTGGATAAAGCTTATAGAAAGGGCATCCATTAGAGCCAGAAGCATTGAAACAAGCTGTTCTATTATAGCCACCTAAAGCAACATTGCCGTAGGTGGTATCCTTGCCGTCTACGGCAATAGTGCCACTATTTTTGATGGGAATTCGAACTGAACTGAGATTCGCGTAGATCCGATCTGGGTCTAGACCGGGCCTCGCTTTTGCTATATACCCTTGCGCGCCGGCTTCTATAGTGCTATCTGGTTGAGCAAAACGATCATATTTGTAATTCGTCCAAATAATAGCATTTCGGCCACTCGCATCAGTGCCAAGTGAAGATCCAAATGCTTTGAGTATGTTAGTGATATTTGCGCTGGCCGGGATGCAATAAAGGTCGTTTCCGCTGCTTCCATAATTTTTATCGCATCTACCTCCCGCGTCAATTACACCTGGAGTCGATGGCTCCCGGAAATAAGTATAAAAGAGGCCGTCTACTTCTCTGGTCACTGTTTGGCTCTGGGCTTCTAGAGCGCTTGCCCATGCGATCGCGCCGCAAGCCAGAAAGAAGCTGGATCGCGCTAATGTCTTAATGCTTGGCATTAGAGAGGTAATTTTTTCAGGCATATTACTTCTTCGCCCTGCGATGTCCAGTTGTCTTTCGCTGTCTCAATCTTGGAATCCCTTGGCTTGATGACATGCGCCCACCCCCGCCCCCTCGCGGTTGAGGGCATGCTCCCCCTTTCCAGCGCTGGCTGATCAAACAGCTGCCGACGACACTGGCGGCTAGCCCGGGGCTGTGGGGCGCTGCCCTGCTGCGGGTGATGGGGCGCTTCAGGGATGTGTTGGATCAGCTGCCCGGCCATACGCCACTGGATCAGCCGGTGGAGGAGCCATCCTCCTTCCGCTGGTAGACGGTCCCTGGCCCACCAAGCACAGAGGTCTGATTGAGGAGAGGGCCTCAGGCACGGTTCCCCGTTGTCCTGTTCCCCTGGGTGGCCGCTGGGGAATGTTCCCCTAGCAGTCTTCCCAAAGAAATTCGGTCAAGGCAAGGGTAACGGGCGTACTGGGGAAGGGGTATCAGCCACGTCTGGAAGGAGTGGGGAATAGATTCAGTGACCCAGGTCCACCCCAACAGAGTGCATTCTGACGTCGTCAGGATTGGATAAAAAGCCAGTCAGAAACTGGGTTTCCACCGCCGCCAACTCCTCCAAACGTGACACCGTAACCTCGCGGCCGAAACGCTCTTCGCACAGACTCAATTAGTCGCCCAGTTCAACCTCGGAAGCGATGTAGCGACTCAGCAACAAACCGATCATCAAGGTCACGTAAAGCGTCGCCGAGAGGCTGAGCATCACCGTGAAGCTTTCTGCCACAGCCGTCTTCGGCAACACATCCCCATAACCCAGGCTTCCGAGGGTGATAAACGAGAAATAAGACAACCGCTCAACCAGTTCCTCACCAGGCAGCATCGAGCCCAGACTGAAACTCCCTGGGCTGAGCACTTCCAGCGTGGTGGCCAACTGACCGCCCGTTAAACCGAGGTGGATGTAGCCGGCCGCACCCAGGCAGAGCACACGCTCATTGACCCGATCCACTCGGGCCAGGATCAGCACAATCACTACAGCCGTTGCCAAATAGAACGCCGAAATCGCGGCCAGAATCGGGAAGTGCCACTGGTGAGGCACATGAAGCCCACGAATAAATGGCAACCACATCACAAACGCACAGAGCAAGCCAAGCGCGCGATAGATCGACAGCAACGAGAATGCGCCGAACCGAAATGCATCCTGCGGTGCAATTCGTAGCGCCATGATCACCAGATTAAGCGCGGTTACTGGCAGCAGCAGCCTCTGGATGGAATTGCCCTCCAGATTGGTGAAGGGCATCACCAACAACGGCAACAAGGTCGCAAGCAGAAACCACGGGAACAAAATCTCGCGGCGGCGAGTGCGGGAATTAAGCTCGCTCATGGGCTGTCCTCCAGGACTTGCCGAGATCGACGCCTTGGAGACTGCGACGCAATAAAGCGACTCAATAATAGCCCGATTAACAGGCTAATGTAGAGGGTGCTGCTGATACTAACCAGTACAGCAAAGACTTCACCTACCGGACTTGCAGGCACAACATCGCCATAACCCAGCGAACTGATCGTCACAAAGGCGAAATAGGACAGCCTTGCCATCAGCTCCTCATGCAGGCCTGCCATATTGATATTAAAGCTATCTGCATCCACCATTTGAAGCACGGTTGCAAGTAGTCCGGCGGTTAGCCCTAGATGCACATAACCAGCCGCACCAAGGCAGAGCGTGCGCACAGAAACACGGTCGCTATTAGCCAACACTTGGATAATTCGGACGGCCGTCAGCAGATAAAAAGCCGAGCGCACAGCGAGGATTAAGACATGCCACCCGAATGGAGGTCGATGTGCAGTGACTAACGGCCACCAAACCGCCAGCGCCGAGAACAGGCCCAGCAATCGGTAGAGCGCGTTGACCTGCAATGGACCGATACGCGCCACCCAAGACGGCAAGGCCAGCAACGACTCGACCACGAGCACAGTCACCGCCAGCGGTAACATCAGCCGTTGCAATGGAGTGCCGTCGAGATCGGCGAAGGGAAACAACAGGAGCGGCAACAGCGCCGCCATCAAAAACAGAGGGAAATGCGGCTCCCTGGCACGGATAGCGGCTGGCTGCAGGCGGATGGGCGCAGTGATCCTCATCGCTCCATGATCGCCTCCATCCATGAGCTCTGCCACGTTAAGCGCAGTGCCATTCCAGCTCACGTCCCTAGGTTTGGGATAGCAGCTGAAACAGCACCGGCCATGCAGCGACTGGCAGCTCTCTCAACGACCTGCTGAATGCTCTCCTTGAGCAAGGAGTGAGCTTGGCGAGCTGGAGGGGGACTCTCCAGGGGCTTGCCCCCCTGGAGAGTCCATGCATCACTGAAACTTCACGAACTCCGTGACATTGCCTTTGCCATCGGTGTTGCAGTAGCCGGTGTGCTTCTTGAACTGCCAGTTGAAGCTCAGACCATTCTTCTGGATGTCTTTCAGGGTGGTCTCACCAGCGTCGATGCTTTGCTTGAGCGTGGCACCCACTTCCACGCTGATGTCAGCCATCACCGATTTGGGGAACTTCACGGCCACTTCGTTTTTGCAAGTCCTACCCCAGGCGGCGATGCGTGCCTCGATCTTGGCATCATCGTCGGCCAAGGCAGCTGTGGAGCCCGCCACGCCAACCAGAGCCAGCATGCAGGCGCCAGCCAAAGCAGAGGTCACCTTCATCATCGAAACACGAGAACAACTGCCTGAAGCTAGCTAGCCAACCTCAATTCGTCTGTTAGATGTTGCAACTAAATACATCAATCACAGCGACAGGAGAGCAGCAGCATTGCCAATCACAATCCTGCGTTCTCATTACATATTCAGGAGGGTTCAGAATTGATGACACCTCGAACGATTTGGCTCTACCTCCATCTCGCCCTAGGGCTGGGATGGATCGCTGTGTTGGCGTTCAGTGCCAAACAGGAATCGGCGATCAGCCTCGACCCATTGCAGGTTGGGCAGATGCTGCTTTTAGCCGGATGGTTGCCGTCTACGGCCCTTGCAGCGTGGCAGGTAGAGCATCGGCGATGGAAGGACCTCCTGCTCAGCGACTGTTTAGCTGCCGGAGTCATTGTGGCCGTGGCTTGCACGATCTACTTGCCTCTCTTCTTTTTCCAGGTGGTGTGTTTTGTGCCGTTCGCACTCTTGCCGCGTGGATGCATAACCAACGCCATGATCATTCTATGGGGAAAGCTTAAGCGCAAATGAACTGGAAGATCGAGCCACCGATGCTGACGGTTCTAGGCACTGGTGCCTTTTATCAGGTCCTTGCATGGCCTCGATCAGCAGCCAGCGTCAACCGGTGTGATACTTATGCGATCTTTTGACCTCAACTTGTTGAGTAGCCTCATCAATCTCACAGTAACCAGCATCTCTGCCTCTTCTCCAGCTGATTCGGGTTCCTCCCACTTCAGCGCCAAGCATGGTTGGAATCTTGGTACCTTGATCCGGGGGTGAGTTGATCTTGATGTTCTGCGCAAGATCGTTGGATTGGACTGCAACAGCGGCCCTACAGGCATCCATCAGCGCATTGACTCGCGTAATGCCGACGGTGCCACTGTCTCGCCCACTCACCGTTTCCACTGAGTTGCGAGCACTGGAAACACAACCCTGTAGAGCTGCGACGAGTGATGCCATCACAGCGATCACTGTTACAACACCGAGGAACCTGCACTGTGTCGAGCGCGAGATTGACCCGCCTATCAGGCAAGTCGCATCGTGTGGCCTGGATAGAAACGAGAAACAAGGCCATAAAAGGCCAGCAATGTAATCAGAGCGCAATGTTTAATGGTTTTGCTATCCATCTTAAATCGGGTGCGTCTTTCGTGTTCTTAGCGGTAACTCGCCGCACCAGCGCCGATAGTCCGCCGCTGTCGCACCACAGGCCAGCAAGCCGGCCTCAGCCATCAGCTGCGCCACGCTGAGGTGGTTGAGCTCCGGATCAAGCAACAGCTTGCGCAGCTGATGCAGCCGCAAGCGCTTCAGCTCAGCCATGGGTGAGCAGCCCAGTTCTGCCTGGAAACTGGTCTGGATCGTTCTCACCGAAACGCTGAATGCGGCACTGAGCTCCACCACCGAAAATCGCTCCGCTAGCCGATCCTGCATCCATAGACAGGCCTCACCCACCAACTCGCGGCGACGAATGGCAGTCACCCGTTCAGGTTTTTGATCAGGCCCTAATGGATGACACGCCTGATGAAGGACATCGACGAGCCGTTCAGCCGCGAACGATGCGCCATGGGCTTGGGTCGCCGCAGCTTCCACAAGAGTCCAAGCGGCATTGATCAGCCGTTGAGCAAGAGAACCCTGGCGAAACAGCGGGGAAACGGGCCCGCGTCCTACGAGATAGCTGTTGGGAACAATGATGGAGATGCCGCTGACCGTTTCAGTACTGAGCCCGGTCATCGCATCTCCGGGCCGAAACATCAGGCCCGTTCCCGGTTCGGCCACATGCTCCTCCCCGTTGATGGTTTCCTGCATCAACCCCTGGATCGGTAGCCACAGCACCCCATCGCCGCACTGCTCCCTCTGAAGTTCCAGGTGGCCTGTGCCCTGCAGCCAAAGCACCTGAAAGTCATCCACGCTGCCTGAACGGATCTGCGCCTCAAACGGCTGAGAACCCGGCCGCAATCGGCTGCGGTGGTGGCCCAGCGTATTGGCCAGTACGGCTTCCCACTGCCCGAAATCCTGGCTGTGGAGCAAGGGCTTTAAACCGGGGCCCTCTGTCCACGGCAGGGGCCTGCGGGGCGACAACAGCATCCCTCTTACTCGAGCACCCGAGCTGGCGCCGTGCATACCCAGGTGCGGCCAACGCCCTTGGCCGAGAGAAACGGCGTGTCGTAAAAAGTGGGCTGCCCCTTGGCGTTGTCGTTCTTCTGTACACGCCATTGCTCACGCTCGCAGCTCACCGTGAGCGTGAGCGAACCGCCGCCAGGCTGCGCCACACGGAAGAAGCGAACGCCGTCGTACAGGCCCATGGGTTTGGCCTGCAGCTGTTTCAGCAAGATCGCCAATGTTTGTGGGGCCTCCGCCCGAGCCATCGGATGCCCCACAACTGCCGTGCCAAGGCAGGCTGCTGCCGCGATCGCCAGGTACCGCCAGTTGCCTATTGCAGCCATCACCAAAACCGCATGATTGGCGCATTCTGCCGAGGTGATGCGCCACCGTCAGCGAAAGAATCATCACGAGACAAGACGAACCGTGATCTGATTTCTAGTGTTTCAGCAGAGCGATCGATCACCCACCATGGGAAGAACAACCTGGCTGTTGAGCGCGGCGTTGCCGGCTGTGATCAGTAGCGCAGCACTGGCCCAACCAGCCGGCCTCCTCTACCCACGCCCCGGCGTGGTGTGCGATGCGGTGGGTCAAACCTGCTTCGACAGCTACGGCGCCTCGATCGGCATCACAGCGGATGTGTACGGCCAAAAGGCTGCCAATCGCCTCACCAAAACTCTCAGCCAAACCAACAATCGCGATTTCCGCCTCAGCAGCGGTCAAGCCTGCAGCGTGGCTAAGCGCACCTGCTGGAACGATGGCTGGGCTGAAACACGCGTGGCCCCCGGGCTCACCCAACAACTGTTCGGCAGCAACAGTGGCAATCTGCGCCCTGGCCAAGCCCAGGTGGCGCGCGACTCGGGCCTCTGCAGCCTGAGCCGCAGCGGCCAGCGCGTCTTTGATGGACCTTGCCTGCTCAGGCAAGTGAACCAGGGCGGGCAGAGCCGTTATGAGGTGCAACTGCAGAACGGCAGGAACTATGTGTTCCAGCAGCTGGGCGGGCAATTCCAGATCCGTGATGGCTTCGGCGGGAGCTGGCCCGTCACCTTCATCGATCACGGCAACACAGGCATCTTCCGCTTTGGCGACTACAAACTGGTGGCCACACGGGAGAACGCCAACCGCTACTCCAGCAGCAACCGCGACGCAGCTGTAGGCAACGCCCTCGGCAATCTGCTCAATGCTCTGTTCCAGTAAGCGCTGGCTTCGATCGATCGCACTGCTGTTGAGCTGGCCGGCGACAGCGCTGGCCGAGGTGGTGGTGGTGCCGGTTGCCAGCCCCTACAGCTACGACTCCGCAACCCTGCGGCAACTCAACCTGCAGGGCAGTTGGGGGCGCTACATCGGCTTCATCGGTCACAGCGTGATCGAATGGCCAGCCGTTGCGACCCAGTTCAATGCCGGCAACCCCGGCACAGTGCGTTGCCACGAAAACCGCTGCTGGCGCGAGGGCTATATCGCCCCGAGCTTGAGCGGCGGCACACCAGCCGGTTCGCTGCGCCATTACTTCAACTACCAACTCGATTGCCGCGACCAAACCTTTGATCGCATTGGCGATGTGCGCCTCCCTGGCAACTACCAGCGCGGATGGCAGCCCGTGCTCAACGACCCCGTGGCCCTGGCCGTGGCGCGCGACTGGTGCCCTCGCATCAGCGAGCTATCAAAGGGGTAAACGAGCAATGGCCGCCGACACCAACCACTGGCGATCTCTCGGTGATGCTGGCGGGCTTGCGCAAGACCTGGGCTGATCTGCTCGATGGTTTTTGGACGAACCACAGGGGAACCCCACTACGCGCGCTAGGGCCTGGAGGCTCAGTGGCGGCCGTTCGCTGGTGTAGCGCTTGTGAGTGCTGGAGGGTGAGATCGGGATGTCTTCGTCGGTCATTCCTCGCCTGAAAGGGTGGTGTGGGCAAACGAGCAGCGAAAAGGAGGCGCTCTGCCGCTTTCTGGTTGCAAATTCCCCCTAAATGGGGGCATCGCAGATCCTCCCCTTGCGAGGAGACTCATACCAACACCACCCCGCAGGTCCGTCATGAAGGACTCTTCAGAGCCCCTCACCGTTGCTGCCCCACCTGCAAGCGACTGCCTCGGCCGGACCTGTCTGAAATGGCGCGCGGATGGCGAGCTCACCGCAATCGATCTGAGCTTGGTCCTGGCACGCCTGGCTGAGGTGGACGAGGAATTGACGGGCCCCCAACAGGACACGTATTCGCCGCTGCCCTGTTTCTCGACCAGTTGAAGTCCCGACTGAGGCCGATGCATGACGAGACACCATGACGGCAGCACGCTCAATACGGAGACACAGGATGTGCCAGAGCACGGTGGTGAACCAGTGCACTCCTGGTACATCAACTGGCCCTGAGCCGAATACGCATGCCAGAGAGTAGGCCTTGAGCCTGTACAGATAGTCGAGCAAGTCATCAGACAGGCTCTGATCCTCCTGGGCCAAGATTGCTACCTGGCAACAGGCTACGCGTTGTCGGTTGGCGTTGGTCAGTCCGGAACCAGGGGAGCAGAAGGATTGAGCAATGTCCGACAAACCGAAAACCCCCGAGCAGAGCCCAAGGGTCATGGATCAATCACGAACATTCCGATGACAGTGGAGTGAAGCTTCTGCCGTTGGCACCTGGGGCCGACGGTCCAGTTGTGGGTTGGTTGCTTCTCCTGGGGCACCTGCTTGCACTGCTCCAGTTCCCGCACGTAGATGAAGGGAATACGGACATCACGCCAACGGCGAAGGTGCGGGGAGCATTCCCCACAACCCCCTGTCTCGGTTGTGAACCAGTTCACAACCAACCGCCTCAAGCAGGGTCAACCTGCTACGAGGTGATCACATGAGTCCCTGATGGGAATCCTCGAAAACCCAGCCCCAGTCAGCAAAAAGCCCCGCCGAAGCAGGGCACAGAGCTGTTCAGCTCAAAGTGGCTCGGGGGAGACTTGAACTCCCGACCTTGGGGTTATGAATCCCACAGGTCTCGGCAAGACTCACTGGCTTGCAGGGCTTCTTGAAGGAGTGTTCACAGGTTAGTTCACAAGCTCGTTCAAAAATTCATAGAGAGGGGCTGGTTTTCGTCATCTGATTGGCAGCCGCATCTCTTCCTCGTCTGTCTCAGAATTTGTGGGATGAGACCGGTCCTTGGCGCTTGCGACTGCTTCAGGCGGCATCCATGCGCATCAGCACGCGCTGTTGGTGCCAGACCGTGTTGGACCTGGGTGCCAGTGGGTTCGCTTTGCGGAAGTGGAGCCCGGATCGGAAATAGCCAGCTGATTTGAGGCGCTGAAGGGTTACGCGGTGGACCCCAAGCTCAGTCGCCATTTGACGGGTAGAGATCCAAGGGCTTACTGAAGCGCTCATTGGTGAGAGGGCATGTAGTGGAGGCTATTGGCGCTTGATTGCAGCTCAGGGCTGACCCTGGCCCCGACCGCTCACCGAGCTCCCAAGTGCCAAGCCAGCCAAGATGCTCAGCCCCTGGTTCACCGCTTCATCAATGCGGCCCTGGGGGCGGGTGCAAAACAGCGTCACGGGGTGCTCTGGTGTTGAGCTGGTTGAGGATTTCTGGGGTGCATCTGGATCGACGACTCCGGCACGACCAGTGGGCTCCTCCACCTGCCGCTCCAGCGTCGCCAGGCCGTTGGAGCGCATGTACAGCCAGCTCAGGGCGGTGCAATTGAGCAGGTCAAACGCCAGCGTGGCGCCCTGGAACCCAAGGATCCCGGTGGAGATCCAAACCACCAGACGGCGGGAATCCATGGAGCGTGACGACCAAGAGCTCCATAGGGTTCCGAGGCTGATCAGTCGACTGATGCCTCAGCGGACTTCTGATCTACCAAGGCATCACTGAGCCGGTCCGCCAGCGCCAGGCACTGATCCATCTCCTGCCAGAGGAGCTCACGCCGTTCGGCCGTCACGGAGAAGGAACGGTGGTGCAAATCACGGCCGAAGTAGCGGAGGGCATCGCAGATGCGTCGCCAGTCGTCTGGACTCAGCTGCTCGGTGGAAAGAGTCATCTCTTGATCCTGCCAAGGGCTTTGCTCCAGGCCGGAACCCTCAGAAGTTCTCTGCTTCTGATGCATGCCACTCACCCCTGAGGGCTGGACCCTGCTCAAAACCTGGGAGGGCTGCCGCCTGAGCGCCTATCCCGACCCCGCCAGTGGCGGTGCTCCCTGGACCATTGGTTATGGCCACACCGGGCCGGATGTTGTCCCTGGCCGAACGATCACGCAGCAACAGGCCGACGCCTTGCTGCAAAAGGATGTGGCTGATGCCGCCAGCGCCGTAGAGCGCCTTCTGCCTTGTGTGGCGCTTCTGGCTCGCCAGCGTGATGCGTTGATCAGCTTCTGCTTCAACGTGGGAGTTGGCGCGTTGGAAAGCACAACCCTGCGCAAGCGATTGCTCGCGGGGGAATCAACTGCGCTCGTGATCAAAGAAGAGCTGCCGCGCTGGTGCAAAGGCCCCCATGGCCCGGTGGAAGGCCTCAAGAGACGCCGCGCTGCAGAAGTGGCCCACGCCACAACCGCGGAGCAGGCAATGACCACACCCATATCGCAGCAGGGGTTGATCCAACTGGCGGTGCCCTATCTGAGCCAGAACGACAGCGCCACGGGACAGGGGAGCCGGATGTGTTTCTCCTCCACCTGCGCGATGGCTGCAGCTTTCGTCAAGCCCGGCTGCCTCAGTGGATCCGGCCAGCTCGACGATCAATACCTGGCGCTGGTGCAGCGCCATGGCGACACCACCGATGCCAACGCCCAGGTGGCCGCACTACGGAGCCTTGGATTGGAAGCCCGCTTCCGGAGCGATGGCCGCATCGATCACTTGATCGAGCAGGTCAGGCGGGGCATGCCCTGCCCAGTGGGCTGGCTGCACAGGGGGTCAGTGGCTTCCCCCACTGGCGGCGGCCACTGGAGCCTGGTGATCGGTTGGGATCCGGGCACCCGCCAACTGCTGATGCATGACCCCAACGGGGAAGCGGATCTGGTGAATGGCGGTTACGTGAGCCAAGCCACCAACAGCGGTAAAAACCTGCGTTATTCCGAGCGCAACTGGGGTGGGCGTTGGCAGGTAGAAGGGCCTGGCAGCGGCTGGTGGATTCAGATCACCACCTTGGGCTGAAGGCGTGATGGATCACACGGGACGAAAGGGGGAACTCTCTAAGCAGTTCTCCGACCCTCCCATGAACCGCACCCCAACGCTGGCCACCATCCCGCTCCATAGCGATCATCACGTGCGTGTGGGCCTGGAAGCTCAGTTACGCCAATGCTGGGCGATATACACACCGCTGCCAACAGAAGCGAACCGATATCAGCTGGTGCGGCTGGAGCGTCTGCTCATGGAGATCTGAGCCACGGATGATTAAGCGGCACCGTTAGACCGCCACGGCAGACGATGACACCTGCAATCAAGAGGAGGTCTGAGGAGGCCTCCTTTTTTAGTGGCTAGCGGCATTTCCATGTCAGCTAGCGGTCAACACGTGCAAGGGTTACGCTCGGCCGAGATCTCTCTTCTCTGCATGCTCACTGGTTCTGAACTGCTCGCCAAGGTCAAAGAGCTGGGCGATGTTTCCAAATCCGATTTGGTACGCAGCTGCGGCTACGTGAGCACCAAGAAAGATGGTGGCGAGCGTCTGAACTTCACGGCCTTCTACGAGGCCCTGCTCGAGGCCAAGGGCCTCAGCCTCGGCAACGACGGAGTAGGCCGGGGCAAAGGCGGCCGCAAGCTCAGCTACACCGCCACTGTGCAAGGCAACGGCAATCTGCTGGTGGGTAAGGCCTACACCGCCATGCTCGATCTCAAGCCCGGCGATGAGTTTGAAATCAAGCTCGGGCGTAAGCAGGTGCGGCTGATCCCCGTTGGGGGAGTGGACGAGGAGGAGTGAGCCAACGGCGGTCTGACTTCCAAGGCTTTCAGAGATGCCCCGTCAGCAACCTGACGGGGCTTTTTGTTAGATCAGAAACCCAGCGACTCTACTCGCGGCGGGGCTTCCGGAGCCCAGTTGGCGTAGACCTTCTTCCATGCAGCAACGGTGTCCTTGCCGATTTCCGAGAGAACAGCACTGCCAGTTCCTTCTGTAGAGAACCGGACATAGCCGTTCTTACCAGCTGGATAGTTCCTGAGAGCCTCCGCGACTTCCTTGGTAACCGTGAAGCGGCCATTGCAGCCTTTGATCACGAGGAAGCTGCTGCCGTCGGAAATCCAGAGGATGTCTGCCTCAAAAGGAATGAACGTCCCGATGGGACTGCTGAATCCACCACCGGTCTTGAAGAACCAATAGCCACCAATCGTGATTCCATGACGCCCCCATGACGAGAACACCTTGGAACCACCTGGAATGAAGTTCTGATCCAAGACAGCCACAGACTGCCCCGTGACCGGGTCGTTCATCGCCATCGCCTGCGAGAAGGGCAGATCGTTGGATGGGTAGCGGAAGTCTGAATTCAGCTGAACATCCTTAAGATCGCTGTAGCCACTAGGCAAGACAGTCTTGGACACCCGGGTCACTGTGGCCTTCAGATTCTTCTCACAGAAGACATTCTGAACCGCGCTAGTGGATGAAATGCTTGGGCTACCAATCTGAGCAGAGACTGGAAGAACAGAGCCTCCAAGCACTGCGGCAGCACAGAGAGAACGCAGGAAAGCTTTCATGGGTCAGAGAACTTTGTCGTAGTTGAGAAGTCGAAGCATTTCGGCATAAGCAGCCGCAGCCTTTGCCGAAACATTCACAGTGAAACGCCCTTCCGTTGTTCGGGCGTCGAAGGTGAGCGCAGAAGAGGGGGATGCAAGAATTGCTCTGCGCAAACCACTTGGAACGTAGTAGCCACCACGTGCGATCACAGGTAGGTCATAGGACTGGCCAGCGATCTTGGCTGTGACCTTGGTCGGGTATTGATAGATCAGTGCACAACCAGCGCAGCCCTCATAGCGAACCAGTCTGAGCGCCACGGGATAGAAGGTGACCTCGAAACCTCGACTGGGTGCTGCTCCAGCAAAGTCTTTGGTTCGAACAGCAGGAATCTCCCGTGAAGTATCGGGATCCTTGTAAAAACCAAAGACATCCAACATGCATTGGTCAAAGCATGTAGGTGCTTCCATCTTGGCGCGCTCGAGCTCTTCAGGCTTCCACTCACCGATGGCAAATTGGCATTCCTTGATCTGTTGCTCTTGAGCACAGAGCGCAGCAAGGCTTCGGGCCTCCTTCAGCTCAACAACCTTTTGGTCAAGGCTGACAGAACGGATAGTCTGCCCGATAACAGGAGCTATTCCGCTGGAGAGCAGAAAGAGCACCCCTCCAAGAAACCATGGTTTCATAGGCCATCACGGCTGGATTGAGCATAGAGGCATGCAACATGGACAGAACGAAAACTATGCGGTGAGCGAATAGATGTCGAAAGATGCTGCTTCAGGGGACTGCTTAACGGCTCTTCACGCAATAGCTACCGGAGCTGTACCAACCCAACGGGCAAGCGTTCCCCTGCTTCTGGATGGCTTCCCGGTTGTTGCT
The DNA here is from genome assembly GCA_019264575.1 of Vulcanococcus sp. Taxonomy (GTDB): domain Bacteria; phylum Cyanobacteriota; class Cyanobacteriia; order PCC-6307; family Cyanobiaceae; genus Vulcanococcus. The sequence continues at coordinate 52,102 of JAHUZV010000007.1, forward strand.
TGGGCTGCTGACGCAGTAGTTGCCGGAGCTGTAAAAGCCCAGCGGGCAGCTGTTGCCCGTTTTCTCCAAGGCTCCGCGGGTGTTGCCGCTCTTCGAGGGCACGCAATAGCTGCCAGAGCTGTAGTACCCCAGTGGACACCCTCCCAATCTCGGGAGGGGTTGAATCGGTTGTTGCGCCAACACGGCAAACGGCGAGAGGGAAACCAAGAGGGTGATGAGCTTCTCGAGGCGCATGTCTCAGTCCGTGCGGAAGGTGACCGCCATCACAGCGGTGATGTCCTTGTCGATGGTGCGAGTGTCATAAGAACCCGTGTCACTGGCTTCCGTTGAGTTGGGGGCTGTGATCTGAAAGGTACCTGTTTCTGCGTTTGTGATCGGTCCAATACCAACGCCTGCCTCCCAGGCGATGGCACGTGCACGTGCTCGCGCATCTTTGGTGGCTTTGGCGAGCATGTCGACCCGCTTTTCAGCGAGCTTGGTGTAGGTGTAAGCGGGCTCGTTGATCGTCAGGGGAACGCCTTGGCCGATCAGTTGCCCGATCTTGCCCGACACCTGGTAAATCTTGTCGACGTTCCAGCTACCGATCAAGATGGCTTGCTTCGTGGTCCAGGTTGTGGAACGCAGTTCACCTGTGCGGGGATCACGCACATCCTCCTTTTCTGACTTGACGGAATCAAGCTCCATTTCATCGGCATCGATGCCTTGAGCCTTCAGGAAGGCAACCGTCTTTTCCACAGCCGGCTGAAGTCCCTGATAGGTGGCCTGCTGCGTTGCACCGGTCTGGGTCACCTGCACTGACCAGTCCACATAGTCGGAGGTGATCCGCTCAGTGCTGGCGCCAGTCACCATAATCGTGTCGTTTACATTGCGAATACCCTTCACCAGAACGCCGCTGGCGCTGGTGAGGCCTAGGCCGAGCACGGCCATCGCAAAGACAAGTTGCGGCGTGCGCTTCAGAAGCAGCCACCCATGCAGAGCCCAGCCGTTGATCTGACTTCGAGTTGGCAGAAGGCGGTGATCGCTGAGTTCGGTTGGGTCCAAGAAGCGCTGTGGCAGGTACCCACAAGCTATGGAGAGCTGACTGATTTGGAGTGGAAGCTCGCGCGAAGAACGGTCGGGCCAGCCTGGGAATGGAGATCGACAGAGCTCGGAGAACGCACACCCAGAGCATGCACCTCATGCATACATTCAGATTGCTTCAGTGTGTTATTGTGTAGCAATCGATTCCCGGTATAGACTGAGGGCAGGAAAAGAACAAGGCCTTGACTCAAGAGCAAATCATCGACTCACTCGTAAAGGCATTTCGTGATGAGCCACGAAATAAGATCATCATCAACGCCCTTGACCTCTGCAAATATGCATCCGAGGAACTTGACCGAGAGCTAACACCCGCTGAACTCGCTTCATCGATCGCCGCATTCGAGGATGGCAATGCCACAGAGCAAGACGAAAGCATTGTCGATGCAGCTACAAGCCTTTGCCATCAAGTCTCAAATCGCTGCTGGGGTGAATGCGAGGACGAGGACAACGACGAATGGTCGGAGGTAGATATCTCTACAGAATGGACTGACTTTGACTCAGAGGATCCCTCCGAACTCTCCGTGACCATGTATCAGGACTAAGGAATCTCTGGGTAATAGGGGTTTGAGGGCTGACTGAGCTCGACAGATTTGTTTCTTGCCTTGACGTGACTCTGGGGCGATCTCCCGATGGCTCTATCGGCTCGTTTTCACCCTCGCCTGACTGGCAGTTGAGCCT
>JAHUZV010000013.1 GCA_019264575.1 Vulcanococcus sp.
CGATCAACCAGGTGCTGGTGTCAACCGGCGGTGGTCTGGATCAATCAGCCGCCGGATGAGCTCAATGAACCAGGGCCGCTACCTTTGGTACAGGCCGCCTGAAGGGCAGCCCAGGAGTGACACCTTTCCTGAAAGTCACCGCAGGGAGAACACATCAATGATTTGCACCTTTGAGCCCTGGCGCCGCGGGCTTGGTGGTGGTGCCCAGAACATCAGAGCGCCGCGCTCGGTGTTGATGCAGCTGTCGGTCTGGTGGTTGGTTGGCATCAGGTGAGTAAGGGTCTTGTTTGCTTGAGCGAGGCGGGCATCATGGGCGCCCCTTGCATGGGCCCGATGGAGAGCAGCGAACAATTCAGGGAACAGGAGATGGTTCGGCTGACCCTGGAGCTCCCCCGGGATCTGGTGGATTGGATTGATGGCCTCAGGATCCAGATGGGCTTTCGCAACCGGGGTTTGATCGTGGCGGCTCTGATGCGGGAGCTCATGCCACAGCCTGAGGCCGAATCGATGGACGAGGCCGCTTGAGCGTTACAGCTTGCTGAGCGCTTGATCGAGCCCATCCACCACTCGGGAGAAGAACGGAAGATCCAGGGTGTCCACCGCATCAATCATCTGGTGGACATGTGGATTCCGCATAATCGAGATGTCCGTGACTGTGACTATCAGGGCGCCCCTGGTGGGTTTGAACGGCGTGGATTGAGTTCTCTCAGCCCGGAGCTCATCCCGATGGTTCTTTCGCTTCAGCCAAGAGCATCATCAGGCGCTCCAGGCGATCGAAGCGTTGCGAGAGGCTGGCTTCCAAGGCTGAGAGGCGCTCCTCCAGCTGTTCAGCGCTGACTCCCTTGGCAGAGGCCGCTGCGCGTTTCGGCGCGGCTGGCCAAGCGCCGTTGCGGCAGGTCTGCTCGATCACCAGCCAGGTGGCTTTCTTTGGCGCCTTGCCGATCTGGCTTTCAATCCAGCCCTGGGCGTCCGCCGCTTTTCCGAATCGTGCTTTTAGAGCCTTTTGGCTGCAGTCTTCTGGTGGCAGGAGAGCGGCCGGCAACAGTGCTTTGTTGGGCGGTGCTGTTGTGATGTCCTCAGCCCCAGGAGCTAGGTCATCCACCATTTGTCGCACGCTGGCGTTCTGCTCGCCGATGGTGCGAAATAGGTCGGCATCGCTCTTGGCCATGCGGGCCATGAGGTCGGCAAAGCGATCGCTTAGCTCACCCATTGCTGCGGCTGCCTCCGCGCAGCAGTGCCCGCATCCGCTCGATCAACTCAGTGATCTGGAAGATCGCCCAGAACCCCGTTTCCTGTTTGGCTGCATCCAGGTCCTGCAGCAATTGGTCGAGCGCTTGTTGCTTGCTATCGAAAGCCTCGAGTTCCTGGTGCATGTCCTGAGCAAGGCGCATCGCCTCAGCCTTCTCCTGGCCGATCAGCACCAGGCGCTCCTCATAGCTGCGCAGGGTGGTGAGGAAGCGCTCGCGGGCCTCGCTCAATTCACGCGAGCGCCGCAATAGCTGACCGCGTGAACGGTTCAACGAGATGTGGCTATTGCGCAGAGCCTTGTAGTGATGCTCGATCTGCTCCGGGCTGAGCCCCGTGAGATCGCGCGGGAAGTCTTTGATTGGGCGAATTCCCTTGCACTCCACGACGGCCTGGATGGCTGCGCTGTCGCTTGCGGTCAGGTCGGTGCTTGTGTCCGTCGGTTGGTCGCTCAACGCTAATTCCCTTCGGGGCCCGGTGGTCAACCGGACCTTTGTATCACCGCTCTGCGGACGACTTTGCGTCTCTCCGCGCCGAAGTATGCGTTCGGCGCATAGTTCTCGATTTTTTGGTTGTGATGACCCGCAGCGCCGGTCTGAATAGTTTGAACGGGCGGGTTTGATGGGTGAAGCGGGATGGATGCTCTAACGCTGGCCGCTCTCGTCACGGTGGTGGCCATCGCCCTGTTGGCCTGGTGCATCTGGGCGTTGCTGCAGCCCCCGATCAAGCGCCAGCAATCCCATACGGGTTCACTCCGGCAGCCGCCAGTCCCTCCTGCCAGGCCAACCACGCCTGTCACTGCTGCGCGTCCGCCTATGCCGCCGCAGCCGGCTCCAGTGCCGCCGCCAGCGACGGCCACCGAGAGAGCCAACTCGCAGGTTCATTCCCTCGAGGCCGACGTCACCTACACCAAGGCCGACGGCACCACCAGCGTGCGACGCCTCACGCTCTACAGCTTCAACCGCCAAGGTGATATCCCTTATTCCCTCAATGCAAGGCAAGAGGGGCAACAGGTCACCAAGCAGTTCTTGATTGAGCGCATCAGCCAGTTGGTGGTGGTGGACGAGCCTTCCATCTCCATCACAGCTGTGGAGGAGCTGCGCACTTGGATTCCGATAAAGATCCGTGAGAAGGGAGACGCGCCTGTTCGACAGCCCGCTAGGCGAGAGCCCTCTCCTTCAGAACGCCTTCCAGCAAAGCCCCCTGCCTCAGGGCCATCCGCTGCGGTGATCGCGGCACCTCCGCCAGAAGCGATCCCCCCAACCCTGGGCTCCTTGCTGCCGGCTGGGGCCAAGGGCTTTGCCGTATTTGACCTTGAAACCACGGGCACGGCCCACAGCTCCCGGATTGTTGAGATCGCCGTGGTGAAACTCGATGCGCAGGGACGCATCACCGAGGAGTGGGAAACCTTGGTGAATCCCGGCGTTCCGATTCCCAACGAACAGATTCATGGCGTGAGCGATGGGCATGTGGCCGGCGCTCCGGCATTCACCGAGATCGCAGGACTACTTGCCGCCAAGCTCGAAGGCCATGTTCTGGTGGCCCACAACCTGCGCGCCTTCGATCTGCCGATTCTTCAGGCGCACTTCGAGACGATTGCGGGTGTTGAGATCCAGTTGGGCGATGGCGTCGACACCATGCCCCGATCAGGTGCGCGCAAGCTGAAGGATGTCTGCGCCCAATGCGGGGTGGAGTTGGCTGAAGCGGATGCCCATTCCGCCATGGGCGATACACGCGCCTTGGCTCGGGCGTTTCGCCAAGGCATGGCCCATGTCACGGCAGCGACCGCCTATGTCTCGGTCACGACCAATGCCCTGTTGTCAGCGCCGGCTCCCACGTTGACGCGGTCGATGGTGGCGTCGCCGCAGCCCAAGACCTCATGGCATCCCATGCAATGGACGCTCGAGCCTGATCAGACGTTTGCCGCCTCTGGCCCTCAGTCCACCAAGGCCGATTCACCCATTCGTAGGGGCCGCGATGCCTTGGTGCAGCTTGGTCTCACCTACAAGAAGGTGAATTCGATTCCCAAGCGCAATCCACCCGACTTTCTGCTGACCACCAGCCTCGAGCTCGACAACACCAAGATGCGCGATGCACGGGCTAGTGGCTTACCTGTTGTTCTGCTCAGCGACATTTCCACGGCAGGGATCGGTTCCTCGGTGCGCGCTTGGCGTTGGCATGGTGCCAATCAGGGCTAGAGAGCTTTTCCCACTCAACCCCTCAGGCTTTCGCAGGCCTCCCCATCACCATCCCCATCGAGATAGCTGTGCCCCTGCTGCAGGAACACCTGGGCCTGGGCATAGGAGCCGATCTGCTTGCAGGTGTAACGGTGGCCTGATGGCGCAGAAGAACTCGAGCTGGGCTTTCGTTGGCGGGACCTGTACTCCCACGGGCGCTGAACACCACCACTGACGCCCCACACCCCCAGCCCCTTGAGCCTCGCCTCGGTTTCCAGGCGGCTGTAGGTCTGCCGCTCGCAGCCTTGGATGTATTGCCAGTAAACAAACGCTGCACCGGAGGCCACTAAGGCCTGGTTGAGGTTGCGGCCGCCTCGGCTGAGTTCGGCCAAGGAGCGGCCGTAGCGATCGGTGGCCTTGACACGCAGCTCAACGGCTGATCCCACCGGCGCCAGAGCCTGCAACTGCGTTCGGGCGCTTGCGCCATGGGGTGCCTGACTGGTTTCCGGCGCATCGATGCAGGCCAGGCGCACGTTCAGGGTGCGGCTGCCTTCGCGCACGCGCAGGGTGTCGCCATCGCCGATTGAGAGCACGGTGGCCGTGCGGGTTTGGACCAGTAGGGCAACGGCTGCCAGAGGCAAGGACAGGGGAATCACTCCTGCGTCCCTATGCGATCCGCATACCCCGCTGCCCATACAGCCGGTGCGAACCCCTCTGGCACGAGGCGTTTGTAGCTGTCCAACACGAGGATTTCACTCACGGCTTCTCCCAGCCGTTCCACTGAGCGGCTCTGAGGCAGCTGGCGTTTCAGCTGCTGGTGCATCCGCAACAGATACCAGGCCGATCCCTCGAGCCCAGCGTTGAACTTGCTCCACATCGCCGGATCGCGCCTTGCATCGAGCACCATGTCACCAGCGTTGTGGGCCTTGTCGGCTGCCGTTACTAACAGCGAGGCCACCGGCTTGTGCTCCAGTGAGGCGATGTAGCGGGTTTTTCGCAGAAGCCAGGGCTCCTTTTCGCTACCCGTTGCGTTGGCGCTTGTGTCGGTGCAATCGCGCACGATGTTCGCCACGCCTTCTCCAAAGCGTTCAGCGACGGAGCCATGGCTCTGGCCGGCGTCCTCGATGGCGTCGTGGAGCAGACCACCGATGGCCTGCTCTTCTGTGCCGCCGTCTTCCCACACCAGAGCGCTGACGCTGATCAGGTGGGAGATGTAGGGCACTTGTTTGCCCTTGCGGAGCTGGCCTCGGTGTAGCTCTTCCGCCCAGAGCAGGGCTTCTCCGTAGCGGGCGCTCACGGTCATCGAAGCCTCAGCGCAGACCAGCCCATCCTGCGGCGATTGGGTTGCTTTTGGCTGCTCCTCGCTCATGGCAGCTCCATCCATCCACAGATGCGGCTGCAGATCTCGAGCACCATCGGATCGCGTCGACAGATCAGCACCACATGCCCGTCGCGCCGCGGGCGCACTTCCACCAAGGCCAGTTGTGCGGCTTCCTCGCTGGTGAGCTCGGGCAGATCCGCCATGGCCACCGCATCCAACAGCTCCAGTGCCAACAGCGAGCGCCACTGCCGTTGCTGTTGGTGCCCTAGAGACACCCAGTGCGCCCAGTCGGCTTCCGCGAAAAGAGGCTCCAGCTGGCGGCCGCTTCCCACCCGCAGCACACCGTTTGCCAGGCGGTGGTGGTTCACCCCACGCCGCAGCAGCGTGATCCAGGGGGTATGGCCAAAACGGCGACCGATTGGTGCATCACTCCGGCGCTCCAGGCCCAAGTGACGCGCCAGCGAGCGGTAGCGCCGGCTCACATTCGGCTGCGACATGGTGAGCAGCTCCGCCGTGGCGGTAGTGCTGCCGGTGAGCTCCAGTAAGTCGATCATCACCAGATCCCTCAGCGGTGGGGGAATGCGGTAGGGGGCCGTGCTGTTCATGGGCACAAGCCTTTCGCGGCTGATGCGCTGGTGATTGTCTGCTCGTGCGAGCGACGGCTGGCGTCTCCCGTCGTTCGCGCGAGCATGGGCTAACTGCCATGCCCTCTCGTCAGGATGCAGCGATGACACCGCCGCCTCTGCGTTGCCACCTCTTGATCGGTCCGCCTGGGAGCGGCAAAACAACCTTCGCTAAGGCATTGGCCCCACTGGTGGGCATCGACGGGGAGCCCGCAATCGTCCTCTCCACTGATGCAATTCGGGCGGAGCTGTTCGGCGATTCCGGTGTGCAGGGTCCCTGGGATGAGATCCGCTCTGTGCTGGAGCAGCGCCTGCAGGCCGCGATTGCAGCCGGCCGGCCGGTGATCATCGATGCCACCCATGCCCGCCGCCCCTGGCGCCTGCTCTACACACAGGTGCTGCGCTACGAGCGGCCGGTGGAGTGGATCGGCTGGTGGCTCACCACCCCGCTCGATACGTGTCTTGCGTGGGCGCAACAACGTGAGCGCCCCGTGCCCGACGCGGTGATCCGTGAGTTTCACGCGGCTATCAATCACAAGCAGTTCGGCCCTCACCGCTCCGAGGGGCTGGCGACGGTGGTGTGCCTCAACCCCGCAGCCGGTGAAGCCGATGCCGCCACCATCAGCCGCCGCTTGCAGGGGTTGGATGGATCGATTCGCAACGCACTCAATCGCGACAAGGCCAAGGCCCCCTATCTGCACCGCTATGCGCGGCTGGTGGATCTCGAGCGCCTGCTCTTTCTGCTGCGGCTGTTGATCACCTTCAACGGCCTCGACCGCCGTGACCCCGCCACAACCTCAGCCCTCCAGGCGCTCTGCAATCCACTACCGGAGGGTGATCTCGCCGAACAGGCCGCTGTCTTCCTGAGCTGTTGGCGCGATGTTCATGGCGGCAACAGTGAGGTGTATGGCGATGTGGAGGCACTGCGCGCTGATCTCAGCTGGCTGGAGGCCAATGGCTTCACGCGGCTGGATTGGAGCAGTCAAAACGCCATTGAGCTGGGCGATGAGCTGCCGCCCACCGATAGCTCCTGCCATGGCGGCAGCCCGGCCTTGGCCGATCGGCGTCAGTTCATCCGGGTGTTCACCCTGCTGCGCCAAATCCTTCAAGAGCCCTTTGATGCGCCGTTGGACGGGGATGACACCCTCGCTGCCCAGGGCACACCGCTTTATCAACACCTGATCGATCGCCTCAGCGACATCCCCGGCAGCTACGAGGCCAACCAGGAGGCCGTCCTCCGCAACGACCTGCGCCATCTGCTGCGGCCTTATGGCTTTTGCCCCGAGATCAAAGGCCGGCCAGATAGCCAGCGCAGCGGCTTCGCGATCGGTACGGCGGTGCTCTCAGCGGATCAATTGCTGGAGGTGCATGGACTGCTCAAGGAGTCGCTGGAGCGCTTGAGTGATGCCTCCAAGCAGCCGCTGTTGGAGGGGCTGGAGGAGCGCTTGCGCCGAGCCGGGTTGCTCCAGCCGGATCAAAACCACCGACGGCTGAGCAATCGCGCCCTTGCCCATCGCTCCCTCACGGAGGCCCGGCCCGGCACGTTGGCGGCCAGTGACCAAAGCCAGCGGCTGGAGCGCGCCATGCAACAACGCCGCCGGGTGTGGTTGCGCCATCTGCCGGATCACCCCAGTGAGGCGCAGCGATTGCGCGGTGATGACGGTCGTTTTCGGGCCTGGCCGCTGCAGCTGCTGTTTCACAACATCAGTTGGTATCTCGCCTTTGAAACCGAGGCCATCGGCTACCCCCAGGGGTTGATCCGCACGCTGCGGCTCGATCGGCTGGTGTTTCTCGAAGAAGACGGCCAGGTGCGCCGCACGCAACCCAGCGATCACGATGCCGCCATGGAGCGGCTGCAAAGGTTGTTGGAGCTCTGCGGCGGTCTCTATTTCGGTTCCGACCTGGAGGCACAGCTGGCGATCACCACTCCAGCGAAGGGCTCCCGGTTAGCGGGGCAGGAGTATTTCGAGCGACTGCGCTTCAGCTGCACGGCGCGGGTGTTTCAGCTGATCCGGGAAGAGCCCGGCCGTTTCCCGGCGGCTTGCACGCTCTATTCCAAGCCGATCCCAGGCCATGCCGATTGGCCAGCCGGACCCTTGGATCAACTGGAGCCCAATCCCATCAGCGACAGCCATCCCTATCCGGTGGAAGTGCTGCTGCCCCGCTGGACCGTGGCGGACGACTGGGATCTGCGCAACTGGCTGTTCCGCTGGGGGGCAGGCCTACGCATTGAGGCCCCGATTGCGCTGCGCGAGCTGCATCAGCAGATGGCGCGTGATGTGGTGGGGCTGTACGGAACTGTCCAATCCTCCAAGCCCAAGGGCTAGCTCAGATCCGACGAGAAGACAGACGGGGCCGGTTGCGCTGGTCGTCGTTCGCGCGAGAGCTCGGAAATCTGACTTCAATCCTGTGAGGCTGGTTGGAGAAGCCCGGAGGAACGATGAGTCAGTCCAGCGACAGCCCCCATCAGCCCGCTGGTGGCCGCTACCGCTTCTGCGGTGGTCACTTCGTGGATCCCAATGAGGGCGTGCATCCCGAGATGGTGGATCTCGATGGTGCTGCATCCGGCTCGAACGGAATCCCCGATAGCCCCGACGCCTTGATTGCCATGCAGGAGAACAAGCCCGAGCGCCCCGAGAAGCCCGAGCGCAGCCACAGCGCCAAGGTGAAGCAGGTGCTCGATCTGATGGACAAGCTGGAGACCACCGCCGACGACGACCAGCAGATCGCCTTGGCCATCCTGCGGCAGTTGGAGCGCTTTCACGATGGCGTTGTCGAGGAGATGCGTGAGGACGAGGAGGCCAAGCACAGCCAGATCGCGGCCTGGGCTGTGGACGCCGATCGGCTGATGCACTGCCGCCTCTTCCTGGAGAGCATTGACCTGTGAGCCCAGATAGGACCGCAACCCGTTTGCTCGAGCGCGCTGACGTTGTCGCCCGCACCGTGCTTAGCCAACAGGCCTTCTATCAATCGGGGCTTTGCAGCGCCAACCAGCGGCAATTGCTCGAAACCATGATTGGAGCTGCTATCTGGTACTTCCCGCAATCCGATGAGCTCTGGACAGGATTCATCTCCGCTGAGGCTCTCAGAGCGCTTGCTGACAGCCCCTCCCCGAAGGCCGTCAAGTTGACAAAGGATCATCACTACCCCCGCAAAGTTGCAGCAGCAGAGCTCTTCGCCTTGGACTGGTCTGGCATTAACGAGCCCGCACAAGAAGTGCTGAATCGCTACCTGGTGAGCTATGGCCAATTCAACTATGTTTTGCCTGAGGAGAACAAGCGGTTAGTGAAGTACCAGAAAACTCACTTATTTGTCTCCCCCGCACATGCCTATGAGCAGGCTGGTATTCAGCTCCTCCAGCTCTCACGGCCGTTGCTGAAGGCTATTCAAGCCGGTGAGAGCGAGCTGGCAGAGCTTGCCCTGGCCGATCAGATCGAATAGGCCACGCCCACCAGAAACACCCACCGCTTTAGTGCTACCCCATGAAGATCAAGGTCACCCTCTATGTTGCTGGCAAGGTTTTTGATGAAGTCGTTCAGGCCCGCAACTATGCAGACGCCCGGCTAACCGCACTCGCTCGCAATCCCACGGCTCGCGTCGTGAGCGTCACTGCTGTTTTCAACTGAGCCATGCCCGATCGCCGGATCACCCCCTCCCAGCTCGCTCTCTTCAGCCGCAGCCCCGTGATCGGTGCCTGGTGGGAGGAGGTGCATGCCACTACGCCAGAGCGGGCCCCCCGCCCCAAGGCCAAGGCGCTCGACGACCTGTTGTTCAAGGCCGGCCTTGAGCACGAAAAGGTGCTGATCGCCCAGCTCAAGGCTGAGGGGAAGCAGGTGGCCGAGCTCGATGGTGGGCAGAGCGAAGCCGACTACGAGGCTACCCGCGCAGCCATGCGCTCCGGTGTTGATTTCATTTGGCAGGCCTCGATGCGCAATGAGGAGATGCGCGGCTCGGCCGACCTGCTGGAGCGGATTGAAGAGCTCTCAGCGCTTGGCGCCTGGAGCTACATCCCCATTGAGTGCAAGCTCTCCAGCCACTCCAAGCCGATCTACCTGGTGCAGGCCTGCGCCTACTGCGAACTGCTTACGCCCATCCTTGGACAGCGGCCTGATCGATTCAAGCTGTATCTCGGTGGTCGCCGCTTCGTCGACTACGCCAGTGGTGAGTTCTGGAGCTGGTACGAGCAGCTGCGTCAGCGCTATCGGGACTTCAGGGCCGCTTTTGATCCCAACCAGGAACCGGAAGATGCGCCTGGTGACCACGGCCTTTGGGAGCCCTTTATCCAGGAACGCCTTGAGGCCAAGCGTGATCTGATCCTCGTGGCCGGCATGCGCCAGAGCCAGCGCAACAAGTTGCGGGCCGCTGGCATCACCACCATCGATGCCCTGGCGAGCTGTTCAGATGATCAGTGGGTTGAGGGGTTGGATTCAGCCCTGTTCGCTCGCCTGCGTGATCAAGCCCACATTCAGCTCGCCACGCAAGCCCGCAGCGACGACCGTCCTGCCCATCGGGTGCGCCCGCTCGAGCAACAGGCGAAGGGTCTGGCGATGCTCCCGGCTCCGGATGCCGGCGACATCTGGTTCGACATGGAGGGCTACCCCGACCCGGTGAGCGGGGAGAAGCTCGAATACCTCTTTGGCGCCTGCTACCGCGATGAGCAGGGTGCTCTGCAATTCGCCGACTGGTGGGCGCATCATCCCCAGGAAGAAATGCAAGCCTTTGACGCGTTCGTGCAGTGGGTGCAGAACCGCCGCGAACGCTATCCCGATCTGCACGTCTACCACTACGCCAGCTACGAGAAGACGGCTCTCGGCACCCTCGCCTCACGCCATCAGGTGCATGTGCCCCTCATCGATCAGTGGCTGCGCGAGGAGTTGCTCGTGGATCTCTATCCGATCGTGCGCAATGGCGTGTTGGTGGGCGCACCCAGCTATACGATCAAGAAGGTGGAGCGGCTCTACGGTCCGCCCCGGGCAGAAGAGGTGGAGAACGCAGCGGATTCGGTGGTGCAATACGCCGAATGGAAAAAGAGCGCAGACCCGAAGATCCTCAACGACCTGCGTGATTACAACGAAAAGGACTGCCAGGTGACCGAAGGGTTGCATCGCTTCCTGCTGGAGCTCCCCGAAACCCAGCAACTCCCGTTCCGCTCCAACAAGTGGGGAATCGGTGCCAAGGACGAGGCCGATGAGCAGAAGGCCATCACCTACGAGAAGGATCTGGAAGTGGCGGCCCGCGAGCTGCGTGATGAGCTGCCAAACCCTCTGACTGATCCTGATGCCATGGGGCCGCGGGGATACAGCTGGCGCATTCAGAAGCTGATCTCCCAGCTGATCGACTTCCACGAACGTGAAGGCAAGGTGGAGTGGTGGGAGTTCTTCAACCGCCTCCAGATGACACCGGAGGAACGGAACGACGACAGCGAGGTGATTGCTGGCGCACGACTTCAGAGCGTGGATCCGGTCAAACGCTCCCTGGGCTATCGCTATCGCTTTGATGCCGAGCAGCCCCTGAAGTTGTCAGCCAAAGAGGGCCGCCAGCCCCGGTTTGCGGTGGTTCCACTGCTCAGTAGCGGTGAGCGGCTCGTGCCCTTGCCTCATCTCCTCACCGCCGATGGCAAAGCCTGGGGCACTAAGGGCCAGCTTGATGAAAACGCCGCAGATCAGGTCACGCTGACGGTGACTCAAGACGCCCTCTCCAAAGCACAAGGTCTCACTGGCTCTGGTCTGCCGCAGCAGGCCGATCTGGTGCCATTCCCCAAGGCGATCTACCGGCTCATGCTTGAGCACCTGGTTCGCCTGGCCCAGGGCTGGGTGTTCGAGCGCAAACCATTGCCGCCTGCCTTGCTGCACCTGTTGGAGCGCCGCTCCATTCCCGAACTGGAGCAGCTCAACGCCACCGTTCGCAGCGAGCCCACCCGCACCGCCGAGGCACTCGCTGCGTTTCTCGCCCAGGCCGATGGCATTGGCTTGTCATTGCAGGGGCCGCCGGGAACAGGCAAAACAACCGTGACGGGGCAACTGATTGCCGCGTTGGTGGCCAAGGGCCAGCGTGTGGCGGTGAGCTCCACCACCAACGAAGCGATCAACAACCTGCTCCTCAAGGTGCAGGACTGCCTGGATCAGACAAGCAACGGTGCCCTCGTGGTGAAGGTCGCCAGCACCTCCAGTGAGAAGAGCGACGCCAAGGCCCTCGCGGGCACGCGTGTGCAGGCGCTTCAGGACAAAAACCTGCCTGAGAACCCCGCCGTACTCGGAGGCACGATCTTCACGCTAGTGAAGGAGCGCTATGACGAAGCGCCGTTCGATCTGCTGGTGATCGATGAAGCGGGGCAGGTGTCGCTCAGCGACCTGCTGAATCTCAGCCGAGTCGCTCGCAACATCCTTTTGGTGGGCGATCAGCAGCAGCTCTCCCAACCCAACCGGGCGGCTCACCCGGATGACAGCGGCCTCAGCTGCCTGGATTACGCCATGGCGAATGAACCCGTGGTTCCGCCGGATCGTGGTGTGTTCCTCGCCACCAGCTGGCGGATGCCACCGGCGCTCACGCGGCTGGTGTCGGAGTTGTTCTACGCCGGGGAATTGCAGGGGGCTGAGGCCAACAATGCCAACCGCGTGGAGTGGACCGGGCAAGCCCAGGGACTGATGTTTGATCCGGTGCACCACAGCGGCAACAGCACCGACAGTGATGAGGAGGTGGAACGCATCGCCTCACTCGTGGATCAGCTCTATGGCCAGCCCTATCAGCGGGCTCGACTGGTCAACGGAACGATGACGATCGAAAGCGGTGTCCTGGGGCAGAAGCAGATCCTCATCACCGCCCCGTACAACTTGCAAGTGAACCGTTTGCAGAAACGCATCGGCCATAAGGCCCGCATCGGCACGGTGGACAAGTTCCAGGGGCAAGAAGCGCCAGTGGCGATCCACTCGCTCACCGCCAGTGATGGCGATAGTGCGCCTCGCGGCCTGGATTTTCTGCTGGACCCCAACCGCCTGAACGTGGCAATCAGCCGGGCCCAGTGCCTCTCGATCGTGGTGGGCTCCCCCCAGCTGGCCACAGGGATCAGCAACAGCATTCAGAACGTGCAACGCCTCAGCCGGCTTTGCAGCCTCATGACTACTGGCCAAGGTGTGGAGGGCTGAAGGATGAGCAACACCATCGGACTGTTTGTGCACTACCGCCCTGTCGTGTTGGCTCTGCCAACGGGAGGCTGCCAAGCGGTTGCCCGTTACCTCGGATTTGAGGATTCCGATCTCTTGCAGCAAGCCCTGGATAGCGCCGGTTTGCTGTATCGCCATCCCGAGCTCGGCCCAGCCGTGGCCAGCTTGTTGCATGTGGAGCCAGCAGAAGCCACGCTCGGCGGTGTTTTGCATCAGTCCCTGATGCAGTTCAACGCACTCACGCACCGGCCACAGGTGTTTCAGTGGAATCCTGACGCAGTTGTGGATGTTGAACCCATCAGCCTCCGGCTGGAGATCAGCGACGGGGCAGAGCTGCTCGACCTGGATCTACGCATGCGCTCTGAAACGGCTCTGTTGCCAGGCGCCCATTGCCCGCCGGCACTGATCAGCAAGCTCAAGGAGCAGGGCAATCTCTGGTGGGCCTATGGCAAAGGCGAAGAGATGGACGGCCGCGAGCACGACAGCATGGATCCCGCTGAAGAGTCCGCTTGGGCTGAGATTCTCGAGCAGATGGGGCTGCCCCATATCCGCCCTGTCGAGCTTGTGCGAGCTCTCGATGACTTTTCGGATTGTGCGATCGACTTTCGCTACAGCGATGCATTCCTGCAATCGATGGCCAAAACCCTCGCGATGCCCCTGGAATATCTGGAAGCCTGGCAGGAAGAAGGAGACGAGGTGATCGTTGATGTGGGTGACGACAAGATTCAGGGATTTTGCTGAGCTCTTATTGCTCGCCCTTGAGGATCAGTGCTCGCCTCGAGAATACGTAGCCAATGGACTCACCGTTGACGCCGGTCGAAAGTTTGCCGATCAATCTTTGCCGGAAGCTTTTTGCAGAGATCGGTACAGATAGTCAATAAGATCTAGAACCGGAAGAGTTAGCTCTTCCTCTTTGGGATCGGCGATTGGGTACGAGATAGTCAAGATGGGCATTTGAAAAGCGCAAAAGTCTTCATCCTCCGCTTCTTCGTCAATGCTGGTTGTCCATTCGTCCTCAACAACTCCATCCGGCCTCCACTGTTCTCCTGATCCAAAACAGAGCAAGAAGCGATCGATGCCACATTTGACCACTTCACCGTTTTGGTAGCTTTCAAGCATCTGCTCTCTGCTAATCCATTCCCAGTCCTCGGGAGGATGGGCTCGTTCCTTGCTGGCTATGTCTACCAGTTGATCTTCGCTGAGCAAGTCGGTCCAGCGGAACGAGTGGTCATCGCTTTCTTCGAGATCTATGCTCTGGTGTGCAACTTCGAATGCGTTGCAGTAGTCACACGCGCTAAATCCATCGACGCCGAAGTCGCCAATGGTGGAAATTCCATAGGTGATTACGCCAATGAAATCAGTATCACTCGGGTAGCACTGGGGAGATGAATGCCAGATCCTTTCCACGATGGCGCCTGCTATGGCTTCTTGGGCGAGCTCACCTCCTCTGATTGGATTTTCAGGGATTGAGTCGAGTGATATCCATGCCTCTGAGTTGCCAAGAAAGTCCGAAACTGAACCCTCTGAGTGAAAGCAGATCTTTGCCTGCTTATCGTTCGGGAGGTCTAGCTCAATTGAGTGATTGACGTATTCGTTGGTGAAGACAATGATGCTCTCTCCCTCCCGAAGAGCCTCGCCGTCCTCGCCCGCTATCGCGAAGATACTCGAGAGAGCAACTCTCGCCACTTCTTCGGGGATTGGGCCCGACGTCGCCCTGATATATGCGGCCTTGGCGAGAGGGGAAAGAATTGATAGATCCGGATCATTGCTGGCGATCACTGCAAGCCCTGAAAGGTCCTCTTGCGTAGCCCGGTTAAGAATCAGATCAATATTGATGGCCCGAGTATTCACTTATCTTGCATTCGAGGTGCGTTGATTTTAGTGCGCTATTGACAGCTGCGCTTTCTATGCACCTGATGCATTGTCTCGGTCTTCGACGCTCGTGTGTCCGATCACGCTATCCACCGAGCAAGATGTGACTCTGGTTAGGGCTGCTCGCCGCATCCATGCGCTTTATCCACACGGCCGACTGGCAGATCGGCAAGCCTTACCGCCAGATCGCCGATGAGCAGAAGCGCTTCAAGCTGCAGCAGGAGCGCTTGAACGCCATCGGCCGTATCCGAGATGCCGCGCGCATCCAGGACGCAGCCTTCGTCGTCGTAGCCGGTGATCTGTTTGATTCGCCGACACCCCCGACGACCGCGGTCCTCGAGGTGCTTGAGGCGATTGGCGAGATGGAGATCCCGGTTCTAGTGATCCCGGGTAATCACGACCACGGCGCTTTGGGCACGGTGTGGCATCGCGAGGATTTCTTGAGGCATCAACGCCAGATGGCGCCCAACCTCCGGTTGCTCCTTGAGCGAGAGCCCGTGGAGCTTGATCAAGTGGTGCTTCTGCCTTGCCCGTTGCTGCGCAATCAGGACAGCAGCGACCCAACGCTCTGGCTGCGTTCCTTCGACTGGGGAGCCTTGGATGCCAACAAGCCGCGAGTCGTCTTAGCCCATGGTGGCGTGCACGGCTTTGGAGCTCGTGACTATGGGCTGGATGAAGAAGCTCAGGCGGGCTCTAACAACCTGATGGATCTGGCTGCGCTTCCACGGACGGAGGTCGACTACGTCGCCCTTGGGGATTGGCACAACCTCAAACAGGTCTCCGAGATCGCTTGGTACCCAGGTACCCCCGAACCCGATCGCTTTGATCAGGGTGAGGACAACCAGCGCGGTCAAGTGCTCTGTGTGGATGTGAGCCGCGGGAGTGCTCCGCAGGTGCAAACGATCCCAACCGGCCGCATCCGCTGGCACAACATCCGCTTTCGCTTCAATAGCGACGATGATCTCGATCGCTTTGAGCGGCAGGTGGATGAGCTCACTACCGGCCGGGTCGCTCGAGATTTGCTGCGTGTTGAAGTCAGCGGCAGCCTGAGCCTTGCAGGCCATCGCCGCTACGACCAAATCGTCGCCGACTTGGACAGCCGCCTGCTCAGGCTTCGTCTCAAGGGTGAGTGTCAGCAGTCACCGGAAGCGAACGAACTGGAGCAACTGACGGGCCGAATGGAAGACCCATTAATTGCTCGTGTCGCCGAGCAGCTGAAAAGCCGACTGCAACGGGACGATGACCCTGACTCGGAGCAGGCCGCCCTCGCTCGCACGGCTCTCTGCGAACTGTTCCGCTTCACCACTATCTGATCACCATGCGTCTGCTCAACTGCCAGCTGCAGAACGTGAGACTTCATGGCGATCTCAGCCTGGAGTTTTCACCGCGGATCACCCTGGTCGGTGGTGCCAATGAATCCGGCAAAAGCACCCTGGTTGAGGCGTTGCACCGGGCCTTATTCCTGAAGGCAACAGCGACCGGCGCTCCTGTGGAGGCACTCCAGTCGCGACTGCATCTCGGCCAACCCACCGTCACCGTTGGCTTTGAAGCCAAAGGCGACACCTGGACGCTGCGAAAACGCTTCAGTGGCAGTTCGGGTCAGGTCAGCCTGTTGGCTGAGTCGAGTGCTCAGTCGCTGAACGGTGCTGTCGCTGAGGAGGTGCTCGCTGAATTGCTCGGCGTCAAGGAAACGCTCGGCAGCCGTCAGGCCACAACGGTGTTACCCACCCGATGGGCCCACCTCTGGGTGATGCAGGGGACGGCAGGCGAGAACCTTCTGGAGGCTGGTAAAGCGCACTACGACTTTGATGCGCTGCTCGCTCAGCTGGAGCAAAGCGGTGGTGCGGTGGTTCAGCAATCGGGCCATGACCAGCGCGTCGCTCAGCGCATTGAGGCTGCGCTTGAGGAGAACTTCACCACGCGCGGAATCAAGAAAAACTCGCCGCTCTGGCAACGCCAGGACGAGTTGGAGCGGGCAGAGTTCGCCTTGGATCGTGCCTTGGCCCGCCTCAGCGATTACGAGGAGGCCGGAGTTGAGCTAGCCGGGATCAGCGATGAGCTGGAGACATTGCAGAACCAGGCGCTACCGGCGCTGGAGCAGCGCAGGCAGTTGATCACCCAGGGGGCAGAAGCCTCGGTTCGTTTGGATGCCGCTATTGAGCTGGCGTCCAAAGCGCTTGAGCCACTGCGCCTACGGCACGACAGCGCCACCAAGCAACTGGCTGATCTCGATCAGTTGGCGGCCCAACTTGTCGCAACGCAGAACCGTTTAGACGGCTTGCGGCGGAGTCAAGACGGCGCTGATGCCACGGAGCAGGAGTTGGTGCGCGCTGCTCAAGCCAAGCGGGAAGCGCGGGCCACGCTGAATGCTCAGAAACAGCAGTTAGACCAACGCAATCAGCTGCTCCAACTGCTGGTGGAACGAGCACGCCTTGGCGGCAGCCGCAGCCGTCTGCGCCTGGAGATCGAGCAGCTGCGGGGCAGCGCGGCCAGACGCGCCGAGCTGGAGCAGCAGCTCGCCGCACAACCTCCGATTGGCCGCAGCGAACTCACCCACTTGAGGGAGTTGCAGCAAGCCTGGCGCGATGCGGCGACGCGCCGGGAAGCCATGGCGGCTGGGGTTCGGGTTCTACGTGCTGATCAGGCTGTTCGCATCAACGGCGAGGCGATTGCCAGCGGTGAGCAGCGTCAACTCAGCTCGGTGTTCGAGGTGCAGGTTGGCGACGGTGTGGCGTTGGAGATCACGCCAGGCGGTGGAGCAGCCCTGGGTGACCTTGATGCGCAATGCGCTGCTGCAGAAGCCGCCTTTCAGGCTTGTCTCGCGAGCTTGGGCGCGAGCTCGCTCGAGAGCGCCGAACAGATGGCGGAGCAACGCACTGGTGTCGAGCAACAACTGCTCGCCCTCGGCACTGCCTCCCAACAGGATCAAGCCGCTCAAGAGCAGGAGCTGCAACGCCTCGAGCAGCGCCTCGATGAGCTCCAACAACACGTAGCTGCGCTCGCCTCAGTTCAACAGGAGCTCGAGCAGGAGCAAGCCCTGCCAGCGGCGTTAGGTGACCTTGAAGCCCTGCAGCAGAGCCTTGCCAAGACCCTCTCGCACACCGCAGCAGCCTCAGGCCAAGCCGAAACAGAGCTCGATCAGGTCGTGTCCGCTCTGGAGAGCTTCAAGGCCAACAAGGTCGATGGCGCCAGCCAGCTTCAGGTCGCAGAGGCAGAACGCCTGGATCGTCAGATCAGGTTGGATGCACTCATTCAAGCCAACGGCACCCGTGAAGCCCTGCAGGCTCAGGTGGAGCAACTCGCTCAGCAGCGCCAACAGGCTGAGAGCGAGCTCAGCGGCTTGCAAGCCGAACGCGCTTCCTTGAGCAGCGGTGATCAGGAGCAGGAGCTGGCGAAGCTGCAGAGCCAGATTGAGGCGCTGCAGCTCAAGATCGAAACCCTCTTGGATCGCCGCGGTGCAGCCAAGCAACGCTGCGACAGCATCAGCGATGAGGATCCCTACGGAGCCGTTGAACAAGCGCGGGTTCAGCAAGAAGCCGCCCAACTCGACTACCAAAGCCTCAAACGCGTCACCGATGCCCATCGCCTGCTGCAGCAGTTGTTCACTGAGGCGCAGGCCGATCTTTCGAGCCGCTACAGCGAGCCCCTTGCTCAATCCATCGGCACATTTCTGAGGCCGCTCATCCCCGATGGTCCCGTCGCCCAATTGAGCTATGACCAGTCCAAGGGGTTTGGTGGCCTGCAGTTGCGGCGTGGTGGTGAGTTCTATGACTTCCACCAACTCAGTGGTGGCATGAAGGAGCAGCTGGCTGCAGCGCTTCGGTTGTCGATGGCCGACGTGCTCAAGGGCAGCCATGACGGCTGTCTGCCCCTGGTGTTCGATGACGCTTTCACCAACTCAGACCCTGTGCGGGTTCAGATGGTCAAGCAGATGCTGGGCACGGCTGTGGATCGAGGCCTACAGGTGATCCTGCTCACGTGTGACCCCGGTGCCTATGGCACCTTTGCCGATCACGCCATTGATCTTCAGGCCTGAGTTGATCGGGGTTTCTTAGGCTGAAGCACGGACTTCACTGCTCAGACGGTGCCCATGGACAACCTGCTTCGGCGGCTCCAGCACCTCGATGAGTCCGGCAGCGCCGAGCGCCAAGCGGCGAGGCAGAAGCGCCAACAGCAGAGCAGCGGGGAGATCCTTACCACCTTCCTTGCTTACAAGCTGGATCACGCCGCCGACAAGATGGGGCTGGGGCTGGCCATTGGTGATCCGCTCACCCTTCTGCATGAGCCGGATAACCAGTGGGATCCCAATGCGGTGAAGGTGTTCTGGCAGAAGCAGTGGATTGGCTACCTGCCGAAGGACATGGCTGCACTGGTTGCGGCTGAAGTACCAGAAGCGGCGACCGGCCTTGAAGCGGTGGTGACCGGATTAACCACGACCTCGAAGCGGGATGCCTTCCGGCTTCAGATCTCGATTCCGATCCCAAAGGCCAGCCGCCGCCTGCGTGAACTGGGGGTGACCAGCGCCTTCGCCTGGGATTTTGACCGCACCAGTGCCACGGACAAGATGCGGTTGGTGATCAACTGCACCGAAACCGCATTCCGTGAATTACAGGACCTTCTGGCGGCCAGTTATGACGTCAGCAAATGCGGCTACAGCTACTACCCCACCCAGGACGGCCGCCACTACCCCTGGTATCTGAGCCTGACCGATCGGGCGGGAAAAGCGCCGGAAGACGCAGCCAAGGTTGAGCAGTTGATTCGCTCACTCTTTGGAGTGCCAAGCGAAACCACACGGGCAAAGGAACGCCTGGATCGACTGAAGGAGCTTGAGGAGCAGCAAGACCAGATCAGCAAGCGCTTAGAGGCCAGCAAAGCTGAAGAACGCCGCCTTCGGCGGGAATTTGAATTCAACAAGGCGGCGTGGGAACGCCGCACGGAGAAAGCGCAGGAGCAGGGCGAGCAGGCTGTGGAGCTTGCCACAAGCGTTGAAGATGAACTCGAACAGCAGCTTGCCCTCAGGGATCAAGAGCTGGAACTGGTTCTCCTCGAGAACAAGTCTTTAGAAGACCAGCTGGCCGTGACGGTGAACCAGCTCGATGCGATCCAACTGCAACTCGACTATCTCCAGCAAGTTGGGCCGAGTGATGGCCGCGGCGATCCAGGCCTTGCGGCCTGGGGCGCATCAGCAATGGGCGCTGCTGAGCAGGAGCTCAATGAAAGGCTGTTCAACAGCCTGCGTTCCGTGGCAACGAAGGAGCGCCTGAAGCCGCGCCAATGCCTCCAGCTGATCAGCGATGAGCTGTTTCCGGGTCACCTACGTGTTCTTGAGAGCGCCTGGGATTCCGCTGATCAGGCCAAAGGCTTCGAACATGGCGGCCAGCTATTCGAGCTGTTGTGGCTGCTTGCGACTGCCTTTCGCCAACGCAAGTTGGATGGGGCGCCAGACATGGTGGCGGGGCAGGTCTTTGGGGCTAACAGCTATGCACCCCGCGAGTCGCAGACAATCGAGCGGAACCCTCAAGCACGTCGGGCACGCACATTCTCATACGACGGCAAGACCGTCGAGATGTGGCAGCACCTCAAGATTGGCGCCAAGGATTCCGAAAACCGCACCTTGCGTGTGCATTTCTGCTGGGATGCCGCGCTTGGCCGAGTGGTGATCGGTCATTGCGGCAAGCACCTCTATAACCCCAGTCATTGACTCTGGGCAGAGACCTCAATCGCTTCAATCTGTGCCTGGATCATGCTCAGCCGGGATGTGTCCTGGAGCCATATCAAGGCTTCTTCAAATTGGCCTTGACTGAATCGCCGGGCTGTCGAGCGCATGTGCCAGTCGTGCATAAAGCTGACCAAATCAAGGAGTAGCTGTTTGTGAAAAGCTTCGTTGAAGAGCTCGTCGTCATCGCTGTCAAGCAGCGAGTCAACCAGCTGTTTCTGGCGCTGGGTGTAACCACGTGCATCCTCATGTTCACCTCGGCGCTCGACGAAACGCTTGATTAGCTCATCAGGCGTATCCGGGGTCTGATTGGGCTCCATGTTTGGACTTGCGTTGGGCTTCAGCCAGCCTGGGTCCCGGCGGAGGGAGAAAGGAGATGTCTCCTGCGAACAACGAGTGCCCGCAGGACTTGATTCACGGCTCGATCAAGTCGAGAAGGCTGCCGTGTTCATCGCTGAGTCGATGACGCTTGCCCGTGGCTTGTGCGCGGCTGTTGGCCGTGCGATAGGCATCAGCCTCATTATGTTTGGTTTGGTAGTGATGCCAGCGACCGAACTGATCCTGGTACTCAATCTCAACGCGTGGCATGCCGGCGACCGATTACAAGAATGCTGATAAGACAGTCTTGGCTTCCTCTGGGTCGCACCACTCTTCGTCGCCGTTGTAGTTGCTATAGAGCACAAGGGTCTTGCCGCCTCTGATCGCGAAGAATGTGTATTTGTCGTCATAGCCACGATCTTCCACCTCACCCTCGTACTCATCAATCGCCTCGCCGCGGAAGCGGAAGCCAGTGATGATGTTGAAATCGGGGTGGCCGTAGAGATTGTGAACGATTTCTTCCGGAAGTCTGATTGGGACAGAAACTTCTTCGAACTCATCTGAGTCGAAGCCACCTTTGGCCATAAACTCGAATTCGATGGAGCATTTGCTCAGGCGCATCAACACAACGTAAACGCCGTCTTTGAAGCATCCCCGTTCGTCGTCAATCTCTGGCCCGATCGCTGGCTGATCAGAGCTAAAGACAATGCTTCCTTCATTACCAAAGTCACCTTCATCTCCGCTATTCACCACACCGTCGCATTCATTCAGGGTGCCATAGGAGTTGTCGCGCAGGTCTTCGAGCTCGCTGCTCAATTCCTGGTTGGCAATGGCTTCCGAAAGCTGACTGATTTGATCGCGATCAAGAGATCCAAATGAGATGCGTCCACCAGGTTCTGTCTTGATGTAGATGGAGTGCTCTTGGTCTTCTTGATACAGGTTTGCGTTGCCACTTTGTGAGAGACCACTAAAAGGATTACCGTAACTGACTCGGTGACTAAGTTCGCTAGCAAGTTCAAAGCTCAGCTCCTCTGTTTCATCCAGGTCTCCATCGCTGTCCCAGGAACCATAGAAGACGACTTCAGCATCTCCATCGGACTCCGGAACACGGAGATAGACTTCAACGTCGCCTTCCATTGACCGAGCAATCGAGGGTATATTTTCAAATTCATCGCCGTCTTCTGAAATCTCTCTATTGAAATCCTCGAACTCGATCAGTGAATCACCTTCGTTGTATGTAAAAGCGACGCAGGCGTAGACCCGCCCATTTCTGCTTAGCGCATTAGATTCAATCGCCTCGGTAGCGCTCAAGAAGACTTTTGCTTGGCCTTCGCCGCCCGACGACTTGTCTGAGAGCAGGGAAAATAGGCAATCCCCTTTGGGGTCGATGACGAAGAATGGTCTTGAAGATGTTTCCGAGTTGCTTGTAAGGTATTCGGTCCCCCAGCAGCCGCTGCAATTGGCGATTAGCTCAATAAATTTTTGAGCATGATCTACTAGATCTCCTTCGGCGCTTTCGATTGCGCCATTCTCTTCGTCCCATACTTGAAGCGCTGATGCAAAGATGACAAAGCCCTTATCGGCATCCTCCCATGGGATCGGTTCACCTGTTTGCTCTTCTCCTGGTTGACCTGCTGGCTGGCTGCGCTTTTTCAACGCCTTCTTTGCTGCAGAGCTGACATCACTGTCATCGTCCTCTGCTAAGTCACGGAGAATTGCTTCGGGTGTTGCTTGATTTCTTGCGACTGCTTGCCGCACCGACCACCGACCCGACTTGGCCAAAATCGTAAGGACGTCTTCATCTACATTGCCTTTCTTCAAGCGCTCGATCTTGTCATCTTCATCGAGGCCTTTCCAATCCTCAGGAAGATTGCGTTCTCGGACGGCTGATTGCACGTCAGTGTCCTCATCGCTCGACAATTGCTGTAGGACCGACGCCGACGCAGCAGGTGAGAAGGCAACCGCTTGGCGAATCTGCCAATTACCCGATTGAGCCAGAATCGTGAGAACGTCTTCGGGGACTGCTTCTTCTTTCAGTGCTTCGATACGCTCGTCATCGTCTCGGGCTTTCCATGCATCCGGGAGCTGACGTTCCCTAACCCCTGACTGCACACTCTTGTCATCATCTTCTGCAAGTTGTGCCAGTACCGCTTCGGGTGTGCTGGTATTTAATACGACAGCTCTCCTTACGTCGGAAGCGCGTGACTTGGACAGAGTTGTCAGAATTTCTGGGCTTAGAGTTTCTGTTTTTAGCCGTTCGACCTTCTCCCAAGTACTGAGGAATCTCCAGTCGATGGGTAGTTGTCGTTCCTCGGTAGCAGCAGCTTTAACGTCATCATCCTCATCCTCTTTCAGTGTCGCAAGGATTGACTCTGGCGTGCTGGGGCTCCATGCCACAGCCTGGCGAAGAGTCCAATTTTCGGATGCAGCTAGTTCCTGGATGATTTCCAGAGGAACATTCGATGACTGAAGCGCCGCTACCTTCTCATTTTCACTCTTTGTTCGCCACTCCTTCGGGAGTGAGCGCTCCTGAGTGGCTCTTCTCACATCAGAGTCGTCATCCTCGGACAAGGCATCGATAACATCAGCTTGGGTGTTCTCATGCCAGGCAACGGCCTGTCGTACTTCCCAGTCATCAGAACTTGATAGGGCACGAAGAATCTCAGAGCTGACATCAAGTGATGTCTTCAAGCGCTCGACGACTTCTGAGTCTTCCAATTGATTCCAGTCTTCAGGTAGATCCATTCTGTTGGTCTTGGCAGAGGAGTTTTCGGAGCTGTCGTGATCGTCGTCAGTGCTGCTGCTTGAGGGCTCAATGCCCTTGGCTTCCAGTAAGGCCTCGTAAAAGTCCGTGAAATTCAGTCGCTCTGAACCATCGGGTCGTTGGCTGAAATAGCCACAAGCGCGAACAAGATCTGATTTCCCTACATCGCCAAGCTCCTTGATCTTGGCTAGGAGCTCGCCACCAACGAGGCGTTCTGGTGGCTCTGCAGCAGCTGCTTCGCGATCGAGCTTGGCCTCAGCCTGTGAGCTGCTTTTATCTTCATCTGCGGCTCTTGAGAGTGTGAGCGGCTCTCGCAAGCTCGCTCGTTCGTTCTCTTTGCTGCCTTGCAGGATGGACCGATCGGTCACCAAGACCCAGGCCACCGGCAGCAAAGCGAGGATCAATGCGCCCTGTCCTCCACTGCTTCCTGTCAGGGCCAGCAACACTGCGGCCAGCAGCAGCGCGAGACCGATCCAATGGCTGCGACGCCACTTGCTGACTGGGCTTGTGGCGAGGCTCTCAAGGCGCCCCACCAGTGGGCCACCGAAGGCCACAACCAGGACGAGAACCAAGGTCCACGGTTTGATCAGAAGGCCTAGGAACAGCAGCGCGAGGCCGATGACCGTGGCCAAGCGGTGATCAGTCCAGAACCGTTTCAGAAGTGCGCCCAAGGGTGTTTAGCAGCCTGAGGATCAACCTACCAGCGTTAGTCTTTTGAGGCCGAGAGATACCCTCCGCGATTATTCGCTGGGTGCATACATTTCCGGTTGGTCTAGCCCTGCAATGGCGCCAAGACCGAGCTTCCCCATTGCCCGATCCCCCTTGTGCTGACAGCTTTGCTGGCTGTACTCACCGGCTGTTCTCTTGGCTTGACCTTGTTGAGCTGGCTGGGTCGATGGCGACAGGCCATGCAAGGGCAACAGCTATCTCGGGCCTTTCGCCGCGAGCTCAAGCGCCGGGGGTTGCTTCAGCCAGTCGTCATTCGCACGTGAGCACCCCTTGAGCGGGAGCGGCGCATCAACGATGGCGGCAGCCCAGTGCAACCGCCATGACTGCCGCTGTTAAGGACGCCGCCTCCGCCCGCCGCCAGCAACTCGCCGCTCAGCTCCTGCGCGGCGAGGAGGTGATGGTCACCCAGCAAGGCGCGATCCGCCCCATCAATGAGCGCGGAGATTCCGAGGTGGCCATCACCGTGCCCCAGGGGAAGCTCGCTGCACCCTCTCTCTACTGGTACGAGCGGGATCCGGAGCTCTTTCAGGCGGAGCTGGAGGCCATGAACCACTTCTTCCCCCAGTTCCGGCCGGATCGCTTGCCTGATGGCCGCATGAGCTGGCTGGGTTCGCTGGCCAGTGGCATTCCCGGAAGCGCACGCCTCTGGCATCTGCAACTGGTGTACGACCACGACCACCCCCACGGAGATGACTACGGCGGCTCGATCAGCGTGTTTCCGATCGAGCCCGATCTCGCTGCACTGCGTGACCAGTTGGATGAGCCGATTCCTCACACCCTTCGCCACGAGGCCAGTGGCGAACTGAGCATTTGCACGGTGGCGGCTGATTCCTTTAAACACGGCCGCAACCACAGCAGCACCGCCGCCAGCGCCCTGGCTTGGGCCTCCAAATGGATCGCTGCCTTTGAGCTGTGGATGCTCGGAGATCTGAGCACCGCGCAGTTTGCTGGCCATCGCATCTGAGCCAGCCATGTTCAGCGAGTTCTCCCACCGGCCGGTTGAGGTGCTCTTCAGCCGCCGTGCGCATGCAGCAATCTGCGCCGAAACACTGGAGCACCACCCCCTCGAAACGGGTGGCATCCTGCTCGGTCATTTGCATCAGCAACGCTGGCAGGTGCTTGAGGCGATTGACCCTGGCCCCGCCGCTCGTTGTACCGCCACCACCTTCGAGTACGACCGGGACTATGTGAACCACTTGGCCAGAAAGCTGGCGGCGCAGTACAGGCAGCCGTTGCAACTGATCGGGCTCTGGCACCGTCACCCCGGCAGCTTCGATCAGTTCTCTGGCGAGGACGACATCACCAATCGCCGTTTCGCGGCGATGAACTATGGCGGTGCCTTGTCCTGCCTGGTGAATCTGGATCCGCATTTTCGGCTCACTGCCTTTCACGTCCCGACCGATCTGGACTACCAGCGGCTTCCGGTTGTTGTTGGCGATGCCTTGATCGAGAGCTCTTTACGCACCCCGCTCTGCGCTGCTGATCTCACGGGTGAGCGGCTTGATGACGCCGTCCAGGGGCGGGAGTTGCAAGAGCTCTTCTCGCGGCTGCCTCGCGAGCGTGCCCCCATCCAACGGTCCCTTGCTGAGGCCTTGGATCCCCTGTTGGAACAGCTGGAGCAGCAACCACGCTGGCGCTACGGGCTGCGCGCCTGCGGGCACTGCCTCCAGCTGGGTTTGATCGAGAAGCTGGGCGTTGGCCGTGAACTTTGGGAGTTTGCGCTGAGCCGCAATCACCAAGTGATCGCCTGGCGGGATGACGGGATGCGTCTGAGCGCCGCCCAATTCAGCCGTTATCGGATGGAGGTAGCTGATGCGCACTAACGACGTGAAGCCGCCTCTAAAGGTGCAGTTTCCGGCCACCCTTCAGCCCGATGCAACGGGAGCTGATCTCTACGGCTACTTCCATCCAGCGACGCATCACGTCTTGGTGTTGCCCCCAGAGGCCCCCTTGGAGGGGAGCATCAATCTCAGCCGAGGAGCCGATGCGCCGGGGCTGATGGCCAGCCATCAACCCACGGGCTGGACCTTCTCCGCTACAGGACGGACGTGCATCGCCGAGCCTTACGAGCTCGATCTGAGTCTCTTTTCCAGGCACCGCGGATTGCTGCAGGCATCAGCGATGCGGGAGTGCGGTGTGCTGCTTTGTGGTTGTGGCTCGGTGGGCAGCCTTGCGGCCTTGGATCTCGCCCGCAGCGGTGTCGGGCGGTTCCTGTTGGTGGACGACGACATCCTGTCAATCGAGAACCTCTGCAGGCATCAGGGCGCTTTGCCGGATGTGGGGCGCCACAAGGTTGAGGTGGTGGCTGATCGCATCCGCCAGATCAATCCCTACGCCGAGGTGCTCACCAAAACCAGCGCGCTCGAGCGGGTGGATCCTTCTGTCGTGGCGGGGTTTTGTTCCGGCAACACGTTGATCGTGGCCTGCGCCGATAGCCGCCGTGCGGACCGCTATGCCGCCCGCTTGGCCGTTGACCTCCAGCTCCCATTCCTCTCCATTGGCCTATGGGAGCGCGCCTTCGCGGGAGAGCTGTTCACGTGGCAGCCGGGTTGTGCATTGCCTTGCTACAGCTGCGCCTTTGCAGGCTTGGACGCGGCCCTAAGTGCTCGACCCCAAGCACCCCGACGCTTTTACAGCACGCAATCCGAACAGGAGGCGGTGTCGTTCCAGCCTGGGCTGGCGGTTGAAATTGCCTGGGTCACCCAGATCGGGCTGAAATTGGCCCTTGATCTGCTCAATTCCAAGACCGAGGGCTATGTCCCGCGGCTCCTGGGTCAGCTGAGTCAGTACACGCTGGTCTGCAACAGCAATGACCCGCGATTAGGCGGTGAAGCCGCAGAGATATTCTCCCACCCACTGCAGGTCACCACCTCGATTCAAGTGGGTGGCGCAGAGGCGCAACAGCGTTGTTGTTGCTGCTCCTCATGAACCCCATGCCATTCAACGACAAGGGGGAGTTCATCCGCCGAAGCGATGGGCAAGCTCGGTCCGCTCAGCAAAGGGCCAAAGTGCGCACGCTCGCGCGCTCCCAGAACAGATCACTGAGCGAGGAAGATTTTTGGATCCTGCTCAAAGGCTTGGCGGGTTTAGCTCTACTGGCTTCTGCAATCTGGGTTGTGTTGATCTTCGGTGAGTGGATTGCCATCGGCGCAGCCTTGTGGCTGGTTAGCTATCTTCGTTCATGGTTGCGGTGATTCGCCTCGAACAGACTTAGGATTAAAGGTCTAACAAAATTCCCCAACACGGATGTCCATTCAAGTCTCTGAGACGCAGTTCTTCTGCGAGTTCTCTTCGCCCCAGCGCAGCCGCTTGCAGGCTGGTATTCTCTACCTCGTTGTCGACAACATTCTTGATCCAGAGGGCGAGGAGACCCAAGAGTTCTATGTGCTCGCCTATGGCTATGCCGGAGGCGGTGCTGAAGGTGACTGGCTGTTCAAGCGTGATTCCTACAACTCTTGTTGGGTTTATGGCGATACATCGGGCGACGAATGGAGGGGCGCACGTGAGATGTCGTCCGGCAGTCATCTCTATGACCAAGAGGTGGATGAGGTGCCTGAGTGGACCGATCAAGATACCGAATGTTATGCCAAGCTGATGGAGATGAGAGATCAATACTTCTGCGAGGGGGACGATGAGCTGACGACTGTTGTGCCCTCCGTCTTTGACCAGCACAAGCAATCGGACATGGTGGCGATGACTGGTAGTCCCGATGGAGTCAGCCTTGGGTTTGATATGGACGTGCTGTATGACATTTCACCGATTTGGAATCTGACAACGCAGTACCAAGATCCTTACTACGAAAGCTGATCGTCCCCAACACAATCCCTGCCTGTAGGGGTGGCTCCCCTGTTTGCTCCAATCAAACCGCTCAGTTGTTGTGTGCCTGATGGGTTCGCTTCCGTTCTTCTGGCTGGGATTGGACGTTGGCTGGCGTTAGGGCTGCGATTGATCGCGCCGCTGGCTTTGCTGACAGGCTCCTTGCCAGCGCAGGCAGCGGATGGCTACTGGCTCGATCAATACAACGCCCTTCTGTATCTGGGCTCGCTCCGGCTTGATCCGGAGCTACGCGAGATGCGACGTGCAGGTGCGGCTGTGGTGATGGTGCACGCCGACAGCCTCCCAGAACCGCTCTTGCGCTGGATCGCCTGGCGCTCCAAGCGGGCTGGCTTGACGCCGGTTGCTTGGATTCAGCGGCCGTCAGCATCGAACCTGCGCCGTGTTGGAGCGATCAGCGGCTACGCGGCGCTTCAGGTGGATGACCACTTCTTTGCAGCACCTCCTGTGCCGATTGCTCAGCTCAAAGCCGACCTCGCAGGTCGTCCGCTCTGGTGTTCCTTTCAGCCAGGGCAGTATTCCTGGTACGCCGCTCAGAGCTGTGATCACGTGGATCTGCAGCTCTATCGCCAAAGCTGCGATGCCACGGTGGACTCGGTCTACCGGCTTGGCGTTGCTGGCCGCTCGGATACAGCTGTTGCTGTTTATCACGATGGTTCAGACGCCGACGACCGTCGCCTGAGCTGCTTTCGTGAACAGTTCGCAGCGATTGGCAACCGCTTGTTCGTGTTCAAGTGGAAGAACCCTGAACACTGGTTGTCGCCGATGACGCGCCGCCTCTGGCAGGTGCTGGGGGACTTGCGCTCGCTTCAGCCGGGTTGATCCAAGCCGAAGCCTCGTGTGATCAGTTCACCGGCACTTCCCAGAAGGCACCTCCGCTGTGACCCGATCACCTGCATCCAGGCACCGCTTGTACGGCCATCGAAGGTCATGGGGTGGCGCTGAGGGTTGAGTCCTCGCTCGTCGTACCAGGTGCGCTCGCGACGG
This sequence comes from Vulcanococcus sp., assembly GCA_019264575.1. Classification (GTDB taxonomy): domain Bacteria; phylum Cyanobacteriota; class Cyanobacteriia; order PCC-6307; family Cyanobiaceae; genus Vulcanococcus. The sequence continues at coordinate 28,747 of JAHUZV010000013.1, forward strand.
GTCCAGGTCAGGAATCCCTTGGCCCTGAATCGCTTGAGTTCAGCGGCCGCCCACTCTTCAGCGCGGGCCCTGGCCCAGGCGTTGGTTTCGGCAGTGTCGCGAGGGGTGCAGAACGCTCTCGGTACCTCCCTCACGCCATAGACCGCCGGGATGTAGCGGATGGTGAGGAATGGATTGATCGGTTCATCGGCCCAGGCCTCCCAGGCCAGGCGCTCCTGCTCCAGTTGGCGTTGGGCCTCCTCCTGATCCAGCGCGAGGCAACGGCGTAGATCGTCGGGATCAGGTTGCAACGCAGCGATCAGGGCCTGCAGCCAGTGATCACTGAGCGGCTCACCGAGCTCAAAGCTGCGGATCAGGCTGCCCACCTTGGAAGGATTGCGGGCGCCGAGTTGAACGGCGAGCTGACCGGGGCGCAGGCTGCGCTGCTCGCGCAGGAGCTGGAGATGGCGCGAGAGATGGGTGCTGCGCCGAACCGTGGACGACATGATTGCTCGGGATGGCGTCCCTGCTCATCAACCCCTCGGGGTTCCAGGATTGACCACCTTGCCCAGCAGGAACGGACGGCAGGTTGGTGACCGGCAATCCCCTGGAGGATTGGCGCCGGTGCTCGGGATGAACGGAGCGAACTCCAGATCGAAGTTAACGCTCTATGAATCCTTGACCTGGTGTGTGGAGGAACGGGTGATCCCCTGACGCCGTTGCCGCCAGAGAGACTCGGCGCCATAGATCACCAGAAACTGCGACAACAGAAACCAGACGCCCTCGAAGCCAACGTTGATGCGATGGCGAAGTTCCTCTTGGGGGCGCTGCGCAGCCACGGCCTGCTCCAAAGCGATGTAGTCCTTGATGGACCAGGCCCCGAAGTAGATGCAAAAGGCAATGCCCTGAACCAGGATGAGCGTACGAAAAGCGTTGCGGAACATGGTCTTGTTGATGAGGTCTCGGATGAATCCCTGCTGGTCTAGGTGAAGATCACGATGTAGATGAACACACCAGCCATGATTGCGAATCGCTTGATGGCCCTAGTCGTGACTGAATCAAGATTAGGCAACTGTGTCTGCAGCGTCGATTGTCTTGCGCGAAGAACCGAAACGGCAGTCGGCATCAACCTCCTCATTGAGCTGCTGCAATAAGCGACGAGCCTGTGGGTTATGGCGCTGTGCGTACATCAGGTGCGCTCGGCTGAGGTTGCAGGTGGTCGTTGCTGGATCAGCGGCCAGGTGCTCCGAGAAGAACTCAAGGTGTGCCTGGGCGTAATCGCTGCATTGATCGCTGCCGCTGATCTGACCATCACGGATAGATCGCCAACAGGAGGTCACAGCCCACTGCTCCTGATGGTCCTGCCCGAAGCCATCCGGTTCCGATGGCGAGCTGACCAATAACCACAGGAACCAGCCAGCCCCGGCGACAAACGTTGCACCAGTGGCGGTGACGAGGACCAATGCCAGCTTGTTCCAAGGCTTCATCAGCTGTTCTGGTGCTTAACGACGCAGTACCGCTCATCAAAGCGCTGAACTGCGGCACGGGCCTCAGCCGCAGGAACCATGGCCTTTGCCAAGTCGAGCGCGGCGGCCTGATTGAGGCAGGCCGCATCAGCGACTCCAAAGAGGGCCAGGGTGATCGGGTTGGCCCGCACAGCGTCGTAATCGATCCCTGCTTTGAGATCAGCATTGAGTGTGTTGATCCAGCTGCGGCGTGCGACCTCGGCATCGCCGCCGGCCCGGACGGATTCCGGGATGGAGAGCGCAGCCGCCAGGGCGCAAGCCCCGCCAAGGAGAACCAGTCGGATCGGCGCCATGGGTGGCTGTTGAAACAACCCGCTCACACTCGATCAGGCCAAGTCCTTTCGTTTCGGTCTTCGTGCGAAGAACGGGCTGTCGACGCCAGAGGGGGAATGCTCTGAGGAGCCCCACCCATAACCATGGCCCAGCAAGGCCCCAACCTTCTTGCCGTGTACCGAGAGGCTCTGGCGACGCGGCGCTACGCCAGGAGAACCATCGGCACCTATGAGCGTTGGCTTCGACGCTTCCTGCGATTTCACCAGTTGCGCCATCCACGCGAGATGGGTAGTGCTGAGATCAATGCCTTCCTGACTCACCTGGCCGTCGACGAGCAAGTGAGTGCCTCCACCCAGAACCAGGCCCTCTCGGCATTGCTGTTCCTCTACAAGCAGGTGCTCGAGATCGATCCAGGCGATCTCGATGGCGTCGTTCGCGCCCGTCGTCCGAAGCGATTGCCCGTGGTGCTGAGCGTGGTGGAGGTTCGCGCTGTGTTGCAGCAGCTCGAGGTGCCCCCCGGTTTCAGGAAAGTTGTCACCCCTCTGATCTGAACACCCGGGGGCTTGAGGATATGAGCAATGCGCCGTTACAGCGAGGCTGTTAAGGCTGATGTGAGGAGGCGAATGAGCCCACCGCAGCGGCAAAGCGTGGCC
>JAHUZV010000009.1 GCA_019264575.1 Vulcanococcus sp.
GGCCGCTGGGGGTGAAGCGGCCGGCGCGGATACACCAGAGCGCTGGCGCCTGCCCAATCGCCTCAAGGGGCGCTTGGGCTACCTGGGGGTCTTTTACAAGCGCGATCCCTCGCTGTTTCTGCGCAACCTGCCCCAGGACGAACGCGAGGAGTTGCTGCGATCGCTCAAGCGCAGCTACCGCGATGTGCTGATCGGCTACTTCCGCGACCCCGCTGCCGCCAACCAGGCGATTGAAAGCTTCGTGCACTCCGCCTTCTTCTGTGATCTGCCGATCAACAAGGTGGTGGAAATTCACGTCGATCTGATTGACGCGTTCTGGAAGCAGCTCAAGCTAGAGGGGCACAAAAACGACTTCCTTCAGGACTACCGCCTCGCGTTGCTCGATGTCATGGCTCATCTCTGTGAGATGTACCGCCGCTCGGTGCCTCCCGACTTGCCCTTCGGAGCGCCCCAAGACCCCGAAGAAGCCAGCCAGTCCCTATCCCAGGAGGTGATCTAGATGAGCCCGCGCAAGACTTACATCCTCAAGCTCTACGTGGCCGGGAATACGCCCAACTCGATGCGGGCGCTCAAGACCCTGCGCAACATCCTCGATACCGAGTTTCAGGGCGTCTATGCCCTGAAGGTGATTGATGTGCTGAAGAATCCGCAGTTGGCCGAGGAGGACAAGATCCTCGCCACGCCCACCCTGGCCAAGATTCTTCCCCCGCCGGTGCGCCGCATCATCGGTGATCTTTCCGATCGTGAACGGGTGTTGATTGGTCTTGATCTCCTCTATGAGGAGCTGAGTGATGAAGGTCTCAGTCATCCCTATGGCGAGGAGGAGGACCCGGGCGGGTTGCTTTAACGGCCGTGCATCAGCCGCCGTTGAAGCTTCCCTGACCCCTGTGCATTCAGTCAGATCCCTCTAGATTCCCCCAAGGCCCACACGTTCCATGCAGGACCCTTCCGCCACCAACCATGCCCTGTCCTCGGTGCAGAAGCTGCCCACCGGGATTGAGGGTTTTGATGACATCTGTCAGGGGGGCCTGCCCATTGGACGCTCCACCCTGATCAGCGGTACGTCCGGTACGGGTAAGACCGTTTTTTCCCTGAATTTCCTTTACAACGGCATTCGTCAGTTTGACGAACCGGGGATCTTCGTCACCTTTGAAGAGTCGCCGCTGGATATCCTGCGCAACGCTGCCAGTTTTGGCTGGAACCTGCAGGAGATGGTGGAGCAGGACAAGCTTTTCCTGCTGGATGCCTCGCCGGATCCCGAAGGCCAGGATGTGGCCGGCAGCTTCGATCTCTCCGGTTTGATCGAGCGGATCAACTACGCCATTCGCAAATACAAGGCCAGGCGTGTGGCGATCGACTCGATCACCGCTGTGTTTCAGCAATATGACGCCGTTTCGGTGGTGCGGCGCGAGATTTTCCGCCTGATCGCCCGATTGAAGGAAATCGGCGTCACCACGGTGATGACCACCGAGCGCATCGATGAATACGGACCGATCGCCCGTTATGGCGTGGAGGAGTTCGTGAGCGACAACGTGGTGATCCTGCGCAACGTGCTCGAAGGGGAGCGGCGGCGGCGCACGGTGGAAATCCTCAAGTTGCGCGGCACCACGCACATGAAGGGGGAATTCCCCTTCACCATGGGCTCCCACGGCATCAGCATCTTCCCGCTGGGGGCGATGCGCCTCACCCAGCGCAGCTCGAATGTGCGCGTGAGCTCCGGTGTGCCGCGGCTCGATGAGATGTGCGGTGGCGGCTTCTTCAAGGATTCGATCATCCTCGCCACCGGTGCCACCGGCACCGGCAAGACGCTGCTGGTGAGCAAGTTTGTGGAGAACGCCTGCGCCAACAAAGAGCGGGCGATCCTGTTTGCCTACGAGGAATCGCGCGCTCAGTTGCTCCGCAATGCCACCAGCTGGGGCATCGACTTTGAGCAGATGGAGCGCGATGGCCTGCTCAAGATCATCTGCGCCTATCCCGAATCCACGGGCCTTGAGGATCACCTGCAGATCATCAAAACCGAGATTGGCCAGTTCAAGCCATCGCGCATGGCGATTGATTCGCTCTCAGCCCTAGCCCGCGGCGTCAGCCATAACGCCTTCCGCCAGTTCGTGATCGGGGTGACCGGTTATGCCAAACAGGAGGAGATTGCCGGTTTCTTCACGAACACCTCTGAGGAGTTCATGGGCAGCCACTCGATCACCGACTCCCATATCTCCACGATCACCGACACGATCCTGCTGCTGCAATACGTGGAGATCCGCGGCGAAATGGCTCGGGCCCTCAACGTGTTCAAGATGCGTGGTTCCTGGCACGACAAGGGTATCCGCGAATTCATGATCACGGGCAATGGCCCTGAGATCAAAGATTCCTTCTCCAACTTCGAGCGGATCATCAGCGGTGTGCCCCACCGCATTAACACCGATGAGCGCAGCGAGCTCTCACGGATTGTGCAGGGTGTAACCAGCGACGAGCGGCTCTAGATCAGCTCCGGGCTGCGGCTGGCTCGCTCGGCCTCAAGCTGGAGCTCGCTGTCGTCGGCCTGCTCGAGCGGCAGATCGAACCAGAAGGTGGTGCCCACCCCCAGCTCGCTGGCCATGCGCACCTGCGTGCCGTGCTTTTCAAGAATGCCGCGCACGATCGAGAGGCCGAGGCCGGTGCCCACTTCGGTGTGCACAGCGTTTTCCACCCGGTAGAAGCGCTCGAAGATGCGTTGCTGGTCTTCGCGGGAAATGCCGGATCCGGTGTCAGCGATCTCCACACGCAGGCGCGGTAGCGGCGCGGTGAGGGCGCAGGTGGGGCTGTCACCGCTGGCTTCAGTGCTCGGATCAATCACGCAGGTGTCGGGCCAGGGGTAGGCGCGCAGCATCAGCCGGCCGCCGCTGGCGGTGAACTTCAAGCCATTGCCCACCAGGTTGTCGAACACCTGCAGCAGTAGATCCCAATTGCCTCGCACCCGCGGCAGCTGTTCATCCACCTCCAGGGAGAGTTCCACACCTTTGTCTTGGGCATTGAGCCGGTAGTTGCGCAGGGTTTGCTCCATCGCGGGGCGCAGCTCCACCGGTTCCATGCTCCAGGTGCGGTCGCTCTCCAGCCGCGAGAGATCGAGCACATCGTTCACCAAGCGGGTGAGCCGATCGGTTTCAGCGTTGGCGATGGCCAGAAATTCCTTGCGGTCTTCCTCGCTCAGCTGATCGCCCAGATCGTGGAGCGTTTCCACGTAGCTCTTGATGTTGAACAGCGGCGTGCGCAGTTCGTGGGAGACGTTGCTGATGAAACGGCTCTGGGCCGCGTTGAGTTCCACCTCGCGGGTGAGGTCTTGCACCGTGACGGCGATGCCTTTGAGGCTTTCCCCGCTCACATCCCGCACCGACTGGAGCACGATGCGCAGCGTGCGCGCCGGCTCACCAAAGCTGCAGCGCACATCACTGCTGTCGCGCTCACCGCTGAGCAGCGTTTCGAGGGGCGTTTGCAGTTCAAGCGCCAGCACCTCAGGCAGCTCATCGCCCACGAGCGCACCTTCGAGCTTGCGGCCTTCCCAGCGGAACAGCCGCCGCGCCGTGGGGTTCACCAGCACCACGCGGCCCTCGGCATCCAGCAGCAGAGCCCCATCGGCCATGGTCGCAATCAGCGACTGCTGCTTCACCTGGGCAGCGGTGAGCTCCTCGATGTTGGCTTCGTTGTACGCCTCCAGCTGGGAGGCCATGTCGTTGAAGCCCTCCAGCAGCTCCCCCAGTTCGCCGCCCACTGGCAGGGCGATGCGCGCTTCGAAGTCGCCGCTGGCGATCGAGCGCACCCCCCGCAGCAGCTCCTTCACCGGTTGGGTGATGGTGAGGGCGTTGAACACCGCCCCCAGGATCACCAGCACCCAGATCGAGATGAACACCGCCACCGTCACCTCGCGGCTGAGGGCGGCGCTGGCCAGAGCGGCTTCGTTGGGGTTGATGCCCAAGGCCAGTACCCCCAGGTAGCGATCGCCCGCCACCAGCGGCACGAACACATCGGTCACCTGCCCATCGGGGCTGAGGTGCTGGCGGATCAGAGGGTTCTGGGGGCGACGGGCCAGATCGGCCGGCAGCTCCAGCCGGCGGCTGAGCAGCAGTTCACTGCTGCTGCCGCTGCTGCCGCTGATGGGGATCCCTAGGTAGATCACGCCATCGGGATCGGCGAAGAAGATGTAGCGAAGGCTCCGGCTCGACTTCCAGAAGCGTTCGGCCACCGCCGCCAGCTCGCGGTCGTTGCCCTCGGCCACCAGCGGTGTCACGTTCGCCGAGAGCAGTAGGCCCAGGTCGCGGGCAAAGCGGGTGTCGCTCATGCGCACATCCGCCTGGATGCCGTTGAGGGCAAAGAAACAGATGCCCGCCATCACCAGGCTCACCACCAGGGTGGCGGCGGCCAGCAGCTTGGTTTGCAGGCTGAATTCGGCCCACCAGCGCGCCAGCCGCTGCTGCCAGTTCAAAGGGGCGCTGCCCGCACTCATCGGCTGCGCACCTGATGGCCGATGTCGCGGCGGAAGGTCATGCCCTCGTAGGTCACCTGAGCGAGGCCGGTGTAAGCCCGCTCGAAGGCGTTGTCAAAGGTGTCGGCCTGGGCCACCACCGCCAGCACGCGGCCGCCGCTGGTGAGGCACTGGCCATCGGCCTGCCGCCGGGTTCCGGCGTGGAACAGCTGCAAGTCGTCTGAGGGTTGGAGCGCGCTGTGGATCACATCGCCCTTGCGGATCTCGCCGGGATAGCCCTGCGCTGCCGCAATCACGCAGGCGCTGCACTGCGGGGCAATGCTCAGCTCAGGTGCCTGGTGGAGGGTGCCATTGGCACAGGCCAGCAGCACCGCGGCCAGTTCAGACCCCAGCAGCGGCATCAGCGTTTCGCATTCCGGATCGCCGAAGCGGCAGTTGAACTCGATCACGCTGGGCCCGTGCTCGGTGAGCATCAAGCCCGCATAGATCACCCCCTGGTAGCGAATGCCGCGGCTGTTCAAGGCCGCCAGGGTGGGTTCCAGCACCAGCTGGCGCACCTGCTCCAGCCCCGCCGCATCCAGCAGAGGGGCTGGGGCGTAGGCGCCCATGCCGCCGGTGTTCGGGCCGGTGTCGCCCTCGCCGATGCGCTTGTGGTCCTGGGCGGGGGGGAGCAGCACCATGCGCTCGCCGTCGGTGAGCGCAAACACCGAAACCTCCGGGCCATGGGTGCGCTCCTCCAGCACCAGCGAAGCGCCGGCGCCGAAGCGGCCTTCGAAGATCTCCTCAATGGCGCTGCGGGCTTCCTCGATTGATTCGGCCACGGTGACGCCCTTGCCAGCCGCCAGCCCATCGGCTTTCACCACCAGCGGCTTGCCCTGGGCCTCCAGGGCGGCCAGGGCCTCTTCGCGGCTGTTGGCTTTCCAGTAGCCGGCGGTTGGCACGCCGGCTTCCACCATCAGCTGCTTGGCCCACTGTTTGCTGGCCTCCAGTTGGGCTCCATCGGCGCCTGGGCCGAACACGGGGAAGCCGGCAGCGCGGAGTTTGTCGGCCAGGCCCGCAGCCAAGGGAGCTTCCGGTCCCACCACCACCAACTCCACGCTGTGCTCGCGGCAAGCCGCCAGCAGGCCGTCGTGGTCGCTTTCGGCGATGGCGAGCTGCCTGCAGCCCTCCAACTCCTGGGTGCCGCCGTTGCCGGGGCTCACCCACACCTGCTGTACGTCATGGCTGCGGTTGAGGGCCCAGGCCAGGGCGTTTTCGCGGCCACCGCTGCCCACCACCAGAACGCGGGCAGGGCTCACGCCGTGGGCGGGGCTCACTGCGGGGGCGGCGGTGCTCATGGGCCAGCTGGAAAGGGTGTCTGCTCCTGCGGACTCCCCTAGGTTGAGGCCAAGAGGACTGCCGCTGGTGCCATCCCTTCTTTACACGCCGGTGGTTCCCTGCCCGCCCCGCCACCGGAGGCGTTTCCGGTGGCTTATGCCTGTGCGCAGTGCTCTGCTGGTGATGGTGGGCCTGATCGCCCTGCTCGCCGCCAGGCCCGCACCTGCGCAGGAGCTGTTCATCCTGCGGGTGATCGGCGGTTTCTTTGAACCCAAGGCGCCGGTGCCTGAGCCCGGGCCCTCGGCCCCGCCGGTGCCCGGCAGCATGCCCGAGGCGCAATTCCAGGAGCTTCTGCAGAAGGGTGATCTGCCGGCGCTGAACCTGGCCTGCGTGGAGGCCGATGGCTTTGGGTTCACCAAACGCCTGCAGCTGCTGCAGGCCCGGCTGCTCACCATTGCTCCGGCGCCCCAGCTCTTTCAAACGGTGCTGGTGAATGCCAACGCGCTGCTCAGTTGCCGAGCACCGGATGCGGCCCTGATCGTGCTCAACCGCTTCAGCCCCCAGCCGGGGGTGGAACGGGATCAGTGGTTGGTGCAGCGTTGGCGGGCTGCCCAGGCAGGCCTGCATCACGGCCTGGCGGTGGAGACCCTGGCGGAGTTGGCGAAGGGCAACCCCGCCAGCCTGGAAACCCTGGCGTTACCGCTCAAGCTCCGCGACGACGGATCCATCGCCACTCGCCCGGGGCTGGATGTTTACGTGGATCACCTGCTGGTGCTGGGCCGCCGCAGCGATGCCGCCGCGGCGCTGTTGGCTGGTCAGATGCCTGGAAAACCGATGGCGGAGCGGCTCAAGCAGGCCGTGGCGCTGCTCAATCAGATGCCGCTTCAAGAGCGTGACCAGCTCCTGGAGCGGGCCCTCGATCAGGCGGCCGCGGCAGAGGCCTGGGGCTTGGCGATCGATCTGCTGGATCAGCAGCGGGCCCTGCTGGTGGCGGAGGGTGCGGAGGCCAGCCGGCCCCGGGAGCGGCTGGAGCGCCTCAGCCAACGGGTCGACGATGCCTACAGCGCCTGGCAGCTGGCACGGCAGGATCCTCAACAGAGCGAGCGCAGCGCCCAGCTGCAACAGCAGTTGCGCAGCCCCCGCGCCGCTGGCGGTCACGCTGCCGCGCGACTCGCCACTCCCGCCACCGCTTCACCCCGTCCGCCGCAGCCATGACCAGCTACAGCCTTGGATCGCTGCTCTATGAGGGCAAGGCCAAGCGGGTGTTCGCCACCGATCAAGCCGATCTGGTGGCGGTGGAATACAAAGACGACGCCACCGCCTTCAACGCGCTGAAAAAGGCTCAGCTGGCCGGCAAGGGCGAGCTCAACTGCCAGATCTCCGCGCGGTTGTTTGAGCTGCTGGAGCGCGAGGGGATTGCGACCCACTACCTCGCGCTGCAGGAACCGAATTGGATGCTGGTGCGTCCTGTGCAGATCGTTCCCGTGGAAGTGGTGGTGCGCAACACCGCCTTCGGATCGCTCTGCAAGCAGATGCCGATTGAGCCCGGCACACCCCTCGATCCCCCCCTGCTCGATCTCTATTACAAGGACGACGCCTTTGGTGATCCTCTGCTCACCGATGCCCGCCTGGAGCGACTGGGGGTGTTGACGCCGGCCCAGCGCCAGGAGCTGGAGCGACTGGCCATGGCGGTGAATGCCTGCCTGCGCCAGTTCTTTGCCGGCATCGCGCTGCAGCTGGTGGATTTCAAGATCGAGCTGGGCTTCACCGCCGATGGAGCCTTGGTGGTGGCCGATGAGATCAGTCCCGACACCTGCCGGCTGTGGGACTTGCAGGTGAGCGATGCCAGCGATCGCATCCTCGATAAAGACCGTTTCCGCCAGGACCTCGGGGGCGTGGTGGAGGCCTACGGGGAGGTTCTCAAACGGGTCCAAGGTGCCTGCCCTTCACCCCGTCTGGGCAAGTAAGTTCGACGGAATTTGCGGCTATGCCGCATTCCTGCTGTACCCATGGCCGCCACCCCTCACGGTTTGAGCCGCGCCCTGCGCCTCCGCGGCTCCCTCGGGCTGGCTTCCATGCTGCCGCTGGCGGCAGGGGTGGTGATGGCCTCGGCTTCGGCGTTCGCCCAAGACGCGACGCCCGCGCCGGCTGATACGCCAACGGCGGCTCCCGCTGAGAGCAGTCCTCCCGGTGAGGCTCTCGCGCCACCGGCCAAGCCTGAGCCGAAGGTGCTGATCAGCGAGGTGGTGGTGAAGGGGATCGAGGGTCACCCGGAGCAGGAGCGGCTCGAGATCGCCGTGTACGACGCCATGGCCACCCGGCCGGGCACTCAGGTAACCCGCAGCGAGCTCCAGAACGACCTCTCGGCGATTTACGCCAGCGGTTGGTTCTCGGATGTGCGCATCCAGCCGGTGGATGGCCCGTTGGGGGTGCAGCTGGTGGTCACGGTGGTGCCCAACCCGGTGCTCACCGAGGTGGAGCTCGAGGGCATCGGGCCGAAGACGAAGATGCCCCCCACCCTGATCCCCGACATCTTCGCGGCCGATTACGGCAAGACCCTCAACCTCAACACCCTGCAGGCCCGCATCGGTGATCTGCAGAAGTGGTACGCCGATCAGGGCTATTCCCTGGCCCGGGTGAGTGGTCCCACCCGGGTGAGTCCCACAGGTGTGGTGCAGCTGCAGGTGCGCGAAGGCACCGTGGCCGGCGTGGAGGTGCAGTTCCTCAACAAGGAAGGCGAAGCCACCAACGACAAGGGCCAACCGATCCGCGGCAAAACCAAGCCCTGGGTGGTGACCCGTGAGGTGTCGATCAAGCCTGGCGATACCTTCAATCGCCGCCTGCTTGAAGACGACATCAAGCGCCTCTACGGCACCGGCCTGTTCGGTGACGTGAAGGTGACCCTGCGGCCTGTGGCCGGCAACCCCGGTGAAGTCACGATCGTGCTCGGCATCGTCGAGCAGTCGAGCGGTTCCCTCTCGGGTGGTTTGGGCTACAGCCAAGCCCAGGGCGTGTTCGGCCAGGTGCAGCTGCAGGACAGCAACCTGCTGGGCCGGGCTTGGGATCTTGCGGTGAACTTCACCTATGGCCAGTTCGGCGGCCTGGGCGATATCTCCTTCACCGATCCCTGGATCAAAGGCGACAAGTTCCGCACGGCATTCCGGGCCCGGGTGTTCTTCAGCCGGGAAGTGCCTCAGATCTTCCAGAGCCAGAACAACGGCACGATCAACACCGTGTCGGATGTGTCGAACGACTTTTTCAAGGCACCCTCCAACGCCACGGCGTACAACATCCAGAGCAAGAACAACCCCACCGGCACCTCGTTCGGCTCGATTTCCAAGGCGGAAAAGGCTGATCCCAGCCTCAACTGGTTCAACCTCGACAACAACTCGATTGCTCTGCAGCGCATCGGTGGCAACGTGCAGTTTGTGCGCCCGCTGAACGGAGGAAACCCTTACAAGCGCGCGCCCTGGAATGTGGTGCTCGGCTTCAGCGGCCAGGAAGTAACGCCGATGAACTTCGGTGGTTCGGTGATGCCCTATGGCATGAACACGAACAACTACAGCAATGGCAAAACGCAGGTTAAAGATGTGATCTGCATTGCCTACAACTGCGCTGAGCACAACCAGTTGGTGGGCCTTCGCGTGGCGGCCACGATGAACAACCTCAACGACCCGCGCAACCCCACCTCCGGCAACTTCCTCAGCCTCGGCACCGAGCAGTTCTTCTCGGTGGGCCCGGATTCACCCACGTTTAACCGCTTGCGCGCCAGCTACACCCACTACATCCCGGTGAACTGGCTCAAGATCTTCAAGGGCTGTAGGCCCAAGCCCGGCCAGAAAGAGGATTGCAAACAGGCCCTGGCCTTCCAGGTGACGGCTGGCACCAACGTGGGCAACTTGCCTCCCTACGAAGCCTTCTGTCTGGGTGGTTCCAACTCCGTTCGCGGTTACTACGACTGCGATCTGGGTGTGGGCAAGAGCTTCGGTGAAGCCACGATCGAATACCGCTTCCCGATCTTCAGCATCATCAGCGGCGAAGTGTTTGTGGATGGCGGCACCAGCTTCGGCAGCCAGCCCAACGTTCCCGGTAATCCCGGTGGGTTGTTGCTCAAGCCCGGTGATGGTTTCTCGGTGGGTACAGGTCTGATCGTTTCCACACCGGTGGGCCCGCTGCGTTTGGAGGTGGCCAGCCAAGACTTCACCGGCCAGTGGCGCTTCAATCTCGGTGTGGGTTGGAAGTTCTGAGCAACGGCGTGACGATCTGGCCCAGCGATTACTCCCAGGCTTGGACCCTGGCGGCACCGGTGGAGCGCTCCGGGGTGGGGCTCCACAGCGGTGCCGTGGCCCGGCTGCGCTTGGAGCCCTACGAGCAGCCCGGTTACTGGGTGGCTTGGCTGGATGAACCCAGCCTTGCTCCCCAGCGCCTGCATCCCAATCAGGTCTGTGCAACCCAGCTGTGCACGGCTCTGCAGCTGGATCAGCGCCGCTTGGCCACCGTGGAACACCTGCTCGCCGCCTTGGCGGGTGTGGGCATCAGCTCGGCGCTGCTGCTGGTGGATGGCCCGGAAATTCCGTTGATGGATGGTTCGGCGCAGCCCTGGGTGGAGGCGATCGCCGAAGCCGGCCTCAAGCAACTCGGTGCCCGTCCGGCTGCGGCGCCGCTGACCGGGCCCATCACCCTGCAGCACGGCCAGAGCTTCGCCACCGCCCTTCCCTCCGATTGCTTGCGGCTGGGAGCGGCTATCGAGTTTCCCCAGGCGGCGATCGGCCGGCAGCTGTTCAGCCTCGAGCTCACGCCCCAGGCTTTTGTGGAGCAGATCGCTCCAGCCCGCACCTTCGGGTTCAAGCAGCAGGTGGAGCAGCTCTTGGCCGCTGGGTTGATCAAGGGCGGTGCCTTGGATAACGCCTTGGTGTGCGATGGCGATAGCTGGGTGAATCCACCGCTGCGCTTTGCCGATGAGCCGGTGCGCCATAAGCTCCTTGACCTGCTGGGGGATCTCGCCCTAGCGGGGCTGCCCCAGGCCCAGGTGTTTGCCTTCCGCGGCTCCCATGGGCTGCACACGGCCCTGGCTGCCGCTCTGGTTTCTTCGAACTGACCCCCTTGACTGCCACCCCCTCAGCGCCGGCGCCTGTGCTCACCAGTGAGCAGATCCAGGGTCTGCTGCCCCACCGCTATCCGTTTGCGCTGGTGGATCGGGTGATCGAGCACGAACCTGGCAAGCGTGCAGTGGCGATCAAGAACGTCACCTTCAATGAGCCCCAGTTTCAGGGCCACTTCCCCGGGCGCCCGCTGATGCCGGGTGTGTTGATCGTGGAGGCGATGGCCCAGGTGGGTGGTCTGATCGTCACCCAGATGCCGGATCTGCCCAAAGGCCTGTTTGTGTTTGCCGGCATCGATGGTGTGCGCTTCCGCCGGCCAGTGGTGCCCGGCGATCAGCTGGTGATCAGCTGTGAACTGCTCAGCCTCAAGCGCAAGCGTTTCGGCAAGGTGAAGGCTGAAGCGAAGGTGGATGGTGAACTTGTCTGCGCCGGGGAGCTGATGTTCTCCTTGGTGGACTGAGCGCCGCCGTGATGTCTTCTGTCGCCATGGAACTCAGCTCGGGCGAAACCAGGATCCATCCCACGGCGGTGGTGGATGCGCGTGCGCAGATTGCTGAAGGGGTGGAGATCGGCCCCTATGCGGTGGTGGGTGCCGAGGTGTCGATCGGTGCCGGCACGCGCATCGGTCCGCATGTGGTGCTCGATGGCCGGGTGACCATGGGCTGCCGCAATCGCATCTTCCCGGGGGCCTGCATCGGCGCCGAACCCCAGGACCTCAAATACAACGGTGCTTCCACCGAAGTGGTGATCGGGGATGACAACGCCATCCGCGAGTGCGTCACCATCAACCGCGCCACGCACGAGGGCGAGCAGACGCGGATCGGCAACGGAAATCTCCTGATGGCGTATAGCCATCTGGGCCACAACTGCCTGCTGGGTGATCGGATCGTGATCGCCAATGGTGTGGCGGTAGCCGGCCATGTGGTGATCGGCGATCGGGCTGTGATCGGCGGGGTGCTGGGGATTCACCAGTTCGTGCACATCGGCACGATGGCGATGGTGGGTGGCATGAGCCGCATCGATCGCGATGTGCCCCCCTACGCGATCGTGGAAGGGCATCCGGGGCGGCTGCGCGGTCTGAACCGCATCGGCATCAAACGCAGTGGTTTGGCCGAGATTGACGACGGCGCCCAGGCCAAGCAGCTGCAGCAGGTGTGGGCTGAGCTCTATCGCAGTGATGCGGTGCTGGCCGATGCCCTTCAGCAGGTGCGCCGCCAACCGTTGCACCAGCCGGCGGAAACCCTTGTCAGTTTCCTGGAGGCTTCGATCGGTCCTGGCCGCCGCGGTCCGCTGCCTGCCGGTCGTTCATGAGGCGGCTGCTGATCAGCACCGGCGAGGTGTCCGGTGACCTGCAGGGAGGCCTGTTGGTGGCCGCCCTTCGGGATGAGGCTCAGCGGCGTCAGCTCCCCCTGGAGATCGCGGCCCTGGGGGGCTCGCGGATGCGCCAGGCCGGAGCCGAGCTTTTGGCAGACACCACGCCGATGGGCTCCATCGGCCTGTGGGAAGCGCTGCCGCTGGTGCTGCCCACCCTGAAGGTGCAGCGGCGTGTGAGCCGCTGGCTGAAGCGCAACCCCCTCGATGGGCTTGTGCTGATCGACTACATGGGCGCCAACGTGAGGCTTGGCCTCAAGGTGAAGCAGCGCCTGCCTCAGGTGCCAATTTTTTATTACATCGCCCCGCAGGAATGGGCCTTTCGTGTGGGTGAAGGCGGCTCCACGCGCTTGATCGGCTTCACCGATCGGATCCTCGCCATTTTTCCGGAAGAGGCCCGCTTCTACGGCGCTCGCGGCGCCCAGGTCACCTGGGTGGGGCATCCGCTGCTCGATACCCTCACGGATTTGCCCAGCCGCGATGCGGCCCGTGCCCAGCTGGGCCTCCAGGAGGGTGAACGGCTGCTGCTGCTGCTGCCCGCCTCGCGCAAGCAGGAGCTGCGTTACCTGCTGCCGCCGCTGGCGGCGGCGGCCGCTGAGCTGCAACGCCGCTGCCCGGGTCTGCGGGTGATGGTGCCGGCGGGGCAAGCCGCGTTTGAACCGGTGTTGGTTGAGCTGCTCGAGGCCGCAGGTGTGCGGGCCGATGTGGTTCCAGCCGCCAAGGCTGATCAGCTGCGCCCCACCCTCTGCGCTGCTGCCGATCTGGCCCTGAGCAAATCCGGCACGGTGAATCTGGAGCTGGCTCTGCGGGGGGTTCCTCAGGTGGTGGCCTATCGCGTCAGCCGGCCCACGGCCTGGGTGGCCAAGCATCTGCTGCGCTTCCAGGTGGATCACATTTCGCCGGTGAATCTGGTGTTGCAGGAGCGGCTGGTGCCCGAACTGCTGCAAGACGAGCTCACGGCCGAGGCGGTGGTGCGCGAAGCGCTGCCGCTGCTCGACGATCCCCAGGCGCGCCGGCGGGTGGCGGACGGCTATCAGCGATTGCGCCAGGCCTTGGGTGAGCCGGGCGTCACCCGGCGTGCCGCCGCTGCCATCCTGGACGCGCTTCCTGCGGCTGCTTCCGTTTGATCAAGCGCACCGTTTCGGTTCTGCTAGCCCTGGCGCTGCTGCTGCTCTGGCCCCAGGCGCCCGTGCAGGCCGCCGTGGAAGAGGCAGTGCTGGCTGGAGGCTGCTTCTGGTGCCTTGAGCACGACCTCGAGAAACTGCCGGAGGTGTTGAGCGTGGAAAGCGGCTACAGCGGCGGCAGCCTGCGCAATCCCACCTACCGGCAGGTGAGCGGCGGTGGCACGGGCCATCAGGAGGTGGTGGAGGTGCGTTTCGACACCGCCCGAATCAGCTATCCCACGCTGCTGCGGGCCTACTGGCGCAACGTGGATGCGCTGGATGGTGGCGGGCAGTTCTGCGATCGCGGCAGTTCCTACCGCCCTGTGATCTTCACCCAGGGGGAGACGCAGAAACAGCAGGCTGAAGCGAGCCTCAAGGCTGCAGCTCGGGAGCTGGGCAAGCCGGTTTCGGCGATCCGCGTTCAGATCAAGCCCCTCAGCCGCTTCTGGCCTGCGGAGGGCTATCACCAGGATTACGCCGAGCGCAACAGCGTCAAATACAACTACTACCGCTGGGCCTGCGGCCGCGATCGCCGCTTGGATCAGCTCTGGGGATCAAAAGCCCGTAGCAGTGCGCCCTGGGTGTCCGCCTCCTGACCGGGAGTGCATCAGCAGCCGTTGAGCAATTCCAAGGAAAAGCTGAAGCTCCGTGGCGCCTGTTTCGGCTGTTCTTGAGTGGTGGAGCGGGTTTCCGCCCTTTTTTCTCTGAACAGAGTCACTTAGCGTTACTCCGAGGCGAGCGCAGGTGTGTGTATGTATCTGCTGACCATTCGCGATGGTCTGGTGACCCGTCATATCGGCCCGTACGAGAGCCCTAAGCAGGCCTCGGATGACCTCGATCGGCTGCTGGAGCAGTTCGGCGACCGTGCCCGCTGGCAGATCCACGCCCTTGAGGCTCCTCAGGATGTCCTGCGGGGCTCAGGCCGGATGGCTGCCGCCGCTTAGGGCTTTTGCTGGCCCGGATAGCCCCGCAGCAGGCCGCTTTCCACCATCAGGCCCACGCCCGCCACGATGGCCACCAGGCTGAGGGTTCCGTACCAGAACCAGGGCCCATGGGCCTGGCCCAGCGTCTGCAAGGTGCGGCGTTGAACGGCTTCCCCAAACAGGCACAGACCAGCGGGCAGCAGCAGCACCCCGATCTGTGCTTTCACGAACCAGCGGATCTTGCGAACGGCCATGGAGTGCTGCTGGGTCGGTCGATGCGGCCAGCCTAGGCGGGGCCCCCGGCCTGCACCCAGTTCACCAAGGTGCGCACGCCATAGCCGGTGGCGCCGGCGGGATCGAGGCCCCGGCCTTTATCGCTCCACACCGTGCCGGCGATGTCGAGGTGAGCCCAGGCCACCTCGGGAGCCACAAAGTCCTGAAGGAAAAGGGCGGCGGTGATCGATCCACCGGGCCTGGGGCCCGTGTTTTTCATGTCGGCCAGGCCGCTCTTGAGACCGGCGCGGTAGGAGGCGCGCAGGGGCATGCGCCAGAGGGTTTCGCCGCCCTGGGCTCCTGCCTCGATCAGGCCCTGGGCCAGCGGATCGCAGGGCGACCACAAACCAGCGATCTCTTCTCCAAGCGCGATCACGCAGGCGCCGGTGAGCGTGGCCAAATCCACCACGGCATCGGGTTCGAGCTTGCAGGCGTACACCAGGGCATCGGCCAGGGTGAGCCGGCCTTCGGCGTCAGTGTTGTTGATCTCGATCGTTTTGCCGTTAGAGGCCGTCACGATCGCGCCGGGGTGGATGGCACCGCCGCTGATCATGTTTTCGCAGGCGGCCACGATCATGTGCACCTCCACGCCGGCGGGTTTGAGCTCAGCGATGGCACGCATGGCACCCAGCACAGCCGCGCTGCCGCCCATGTCGTACTTCATCATCTCGATCTGAGAGCCGGCGGTTTTGAGGTTGTAACCGCCGGAATCGAAGGTGAGGCCCTTGCCCACCAGCACCAGGCGGCGATCCGCTCCGCCCTGGGGCCGGTAGGTGAGATGGATGAATTTCGGCGGTAGATCCGAGCCCTGAGCCACTGCCAGATAGGAGCCCATGGCCAGCGCTTCGCAATCGCTGCGCTCCAGCACCTTGAGCTCCAGGCCAAAGTCGCGCGCGATGGTTGCTGCGGTGTCGGCGAGTGCGGCTGGAGTCACCACGTTGGGTGGGGCGGCCACCAGCTCTCGCGCCAGTTCCACACCACTGCACACGGCGCGACTGCTTTCAACGGCGGCTTTGGCTGTCTCAGTGAGCCCCAGCAGCTCCACCTGGCTGAGGCTGGGCTGCGGATCGCTTTCGCTTTTGAAGCGCTGATCGCTGTAGAGGCTCAGGCGCACCGCTTCAGCCATGGCGCTAGCTGCGGCCTCCGGGGCTAGGCCTTCCACCGGCATGGCCAGCGCCAGTTGGCTGGCCCCGGCACTGGCGGCGCTTTTGCTTGCGGTGGCGGCAGCGCTGCGCAGCTGTTCCGGGCCGAAGTCGGCAGGGGCTCCCAGGCCCACCAGCACCAGCAGGCTGGGCGATTGGCCGAGCAGATCGATGCTCAGGCTTTCACCCGGTTTGCCCTTGAAGCGGCGTTGTTCGAGGCGATCGGCCACGGCGGCGCCGAAGCGCTCGAGCAGTTGGCCGCGGCTGGCCTCACCGGCTTCGCCGCTGAACAGGCCCACCGCCAGCGCTTCGCCGCTCCAGCTGGCAAGGGTGGCGGTGCTGCAGCGGATGTCGGCGACCATCTCGGCGGTTCAGATGGCGGCGATGGTAGGGCGATCAGCCCAGCTCGGCGGTGAAGGGTGTGGCCCAGCGGCCGCGGGTTTCCTTGTTGAAGGGCGGCAACCAGTGGCGGATCAGGGCCTGCTCCAACGCCCGCCTCGGCCGCACAGCGATTGGCGCATCGCTCCAGAAGCGAATGCTCAGCTGGCTACCAAGCCCCACCTGTTGGAGGGCGTCGCCATAGGCGGCCAGATAGCTCTTGCAATCGTGCTCGCCCTTCCAGCGCCGATCGGCCTGGGCCGTTTCCCCCACATAGAGCAGCAAGGCGCCTGGCAGGTGGGGTGGCCGATCGAGCACGAAGTAGAGGGCAGCGCCGGTGTTGCTGGCTTCAGGCCAGCGCCAGAACTGCAGGCTTTGAGGTGCCAGGGCCAGGGGATCGAGCCGCTGCACCGTGTCGGCTGGCCCCACCACGGCGCCATCAAGCAGGTTGATCTGGCCGGCGGCCAGGCTGCGCCCTTCGGCCACGGCAGCGAAGCGCGGCCCCTGGAAGGCCAGCAAGCGCTCTTGCCACTGGCGGAGCTGATGCTCCTGCAAGGGCAGGTCTTGAGGGGTGGCGCTGTTGCCGCCCAGCGGTTGGGCAAACAAATCGCCCTGACGGGGTGTGGGGCCCTTCACCATCCGCTCAAGCTGAACGGGGTAGTTGCGGACCGGCTGGCCCCTGGCCAAAGCGCACCTTCCCGATCAGCTCTTCCACCACAGCGGGCGGCAGCTGCAGGCGCTGCTGGAGATCCGCCAGATCGCTGAAGGGGGCACGTTGGCGTTCGCGCAGCAAGCGCGCCCGCCGCACCGCATCGAGTTGCGGCAGCTCACGCTCCAAGGCTGCAGCAGCTGCATGGTTGAGATCCACCGGCCTGGGGCTGGCATGCAGCGGCGCGCCATCGCCGTACCAGCGGAACAGCAGCAGCGGCTCCCAGGCTTTGGCCTGACTGCGCGGGATCTCCAGCAGCCGCTCCAGATCGTCGAGCCCGCTCAGTTGCACGCCACCGCGCTGCAGCCGCAGCAGCAAATCCACCTGGGCCGGGGTGATGCCGGGCAGGCGCAGCCAGTCGTCGGCGCTGGCGCGGTTCACATCCAGGCGCCAGCCCAGTGCTGCTGCATGGCGCACCTCGCTGGGGTCATGCAGGCGCAGCTGCGGATCCTGGCGCAGCTTCAGCGCGAGCAGATCACGCTCCACTGCTTCGTCTGCGGCGGCAGCATCCATTGGCATCGCCTCAGTAGGCGGGGCTGGCTTGGGGCGACGCGGCAGCTGCCCTGTGGCCTCCAGCAGGCTGCGGGCAAACGGATCGAGCCAGTGGCCACGGGCCATGGCGGCGGCGGCGGATGCGGAGTTGCCCGACCTTAACGATCTTCCGGCCACTCCACCAAGCCAAGGCGGATGCCTTTGATGGCGGCCTGCAGCCGGCTGCGGCAGGCCAGTTTCTGCAACACCTGCGCCACGTGGCTCTTCACCGTTTCCAGGCTGATGAACAGATCGGCGGCGATCTCCTGGTTGGTGGCATTGGCCGTTATCCGTTGCAGCACCTCCACTTCCCGTTCGGTGAGCCGAGCCAGTGGTGCATCAGCCAGGCCGCAGTAGCCCTGGAAGTACTGCTGATGCAAGCCCTTTTCCATGTAGGAGGCTCCAGCGCTCACGGTCTGCAGGGCCATCACCACGGTGCCCAGCCCGATCTGCGATTCCAGACAGATGCCATCGCAGCCCGCCTCAAAGGCTCGGCGGATGGTGATCAGCCGCCTCGGCTGGGTCACCACCATCAAGGTGGTGGGCGCCGGCTGCAGCTGTTTCGCTGATTCCACCAGCGATCCGCCATTGCCCTGCTCCAGGCGGTCTGTGCAGATCAGCAGATCGGCTTCCTTGCTGCGCAGCAGATCCAAGCCAATGGCTTCGCTGGTGGTTGCACCCACCAGCGCTTCGGCCGGCTCCGTGGCGTTCACGAACAGGCTGAGGGCCATTCGGCTGCCGATGCAGGCCACCAAGCGATGGGGCTTCAGCAAGGCGGTGCCGCTGCGCACATGGCCCCGCACGTCATCGATCAGCGGTGTGTAGTCCACCGGCGGCACGCAGCGCTCACAGTTCCACTGTGTGGTGCGCTGCGTGCGCTGTCAGCTGCTGCTGCAGGCTCGCAGATACGTGGATCCGCACTCGTCAGTGTGGGTGGTGTTCAGCAGAATCCACCGAAGCGCTTGCGCCCTGACGCCATGGCCTTCTTCGACTCCGAGATCGTGCAGGAGGAAGCCAAGCGCCTGTTCGGTGACTACCAGCAGCTGATGCAGCTGGGGGGCGAATACGGCAAGTTCGATCGCGAAGGCAAGAAGCTGTTTATCGAGCGCATGGAAGAGCTGATGGACCGCTACCGCGTGTTCATGAAGCGCTTTGAACTCTCCGAAGACTTTCAGGCCAAGCTCACGGTGGAGCAGTTGCGCACCCAGCTCGGCCAGTTCGGCATGACCCCCGAGCAGATGTTTGAGCAGATGCAGCGCACTCTCGAGCGGATGAAGAGCGAGCTTGATAAGGAGGTCTGAAGACCGCTGCTTACGATCCGCCCCTGAACAGCAGCGGCAGCAATGGCCAAGGGTGCGTGGGGTTTGCCGCAATGGATCGAGCGCGGCGTCGCTGATCTGTTCCCAGCCGGCACCGCCGAGGGTGCGTCGAAGGACCCTGATCAGCAGCTCGCTGCCCGCCTGGCGGAGGCCGAACGCGAAGGCCGGCCGCTGCGGATCAAGCTCGGCATCGACCCCACCGGCTCCGACATCCACCTGGGCCACTCGATCCTGTTCCGCAAACTGCGGGCCTTCCAGGATGCGGGCCATACGGCGGTGCTGATCATCGGCGACTTCACCGCACGCATCGGTGATCCCACCGGCAAAAGCGCCACCCGCGTGCAACTAAGCGCCGAGCAAGTTGAAGCCAATGCCGCCACCTACCTCGCCCAGCTCGGGCAGGGGCAGGATCCCTCCAGGTCCCTGCTCGATTTCGAAACCCCTGGCCGGCTGGAAGTGCGGCGCAACAGCGAATGGCTGGCGGCGCTGGATCTCCCCAAGGTGATCGAACTGCTGGGGATCTCCACCGTGGGCCAGATGCTGGCCAAAGAAGATTTCGCCAACCGCTATGGCTCAGGCACGCCCATCTCCCTGCACGAATTTCTCTACCCCTTGTTGCAGGGCTACGACTCAGTGGCGATCCAGGCGGATCTTGAGCTCGGCGGCACCGATCAAAAGTTCAACGTGGCGATGGGCCGCGATCTGCAGCGCCATTTCGGCCAGCGCACTCAGTTCGGGATGTTGCTGCCGATCCTGCCCGGCCTCGATGGCGTGCAGAAGATGAGCAAGAGCCTGGGTAACACCGTGGGTCTCTCAGACGACCCGCTCTCGATGTATTCCAAGCTCGAGAAGGTGCCCGATGCGGCGGTGGAGGAGTACCTCACCCTGCTCACCGATCTGGATCTCGACGCCCTGCCGGTCAACCCGCGCGACCGCCAAAAGGCGATGGCCCTGGAAATCACCCGTCAGCGCCACGGCGAAGCGGCGGCCCAACAGGCCCAGGCTGATGCCGGCAAGTTGGTGGGTGGTGCCAGCGGCAGTGGCGCTGCAGATGCGGAGGTGCCGGAAGCCTCGCTGGCGGAGGTGAACTTCCCGGCCAAGGCGTTTTATCTGCTCAGTGCGGTGGGCATCTGCGCCAGCAGCAGCGAAGCGCGCCGCCAGATCCAGGGCGGCGGCGTGAAGCTCGATGGCGAGAAGCTCAGCGATCCCAACCAGGAATTCGCCGGAGCCGCTGAGCTGGAGGGCAAGGTGCTGCAGCTCGGCAAGAAAACTTTCCGGCGGTTGGTGGCGGGTTGATGGGGGTCAGAGCGATCTGAGTACCGCCAAATCGTCCGCATCCAGCGGCGTGGGGATGCCGTGCTCGAGCAGATCGGCAAAGCCGCCGTCGCTGCTGAGCACGGTGAGCAGATAGACGCGCTCGGGTCCTGGGTTCTCGAGGTCGTGCAGGGCGTCTTCCGGCACCACCACAACGTCACCGCCGCTGGCGCTGATCGAGCGATCGCCTACGTGGAAGAGCACCGTGCCCCGTAGCACGAAAAACAGCTCAGCACCCCGGTGATGGCTGTGGGGCGGCACCCGATCGCAGGGATCGTGCACCTCAAGAAACACCGTGCACCCGCCGGATTCGGGCCTGTTGAGTAGGGCCAGACGGCAGTGGTCGTGGCTGCTCAGGCGGTAGCCCTGCAGCTGCTCGGGATGCAGGATGCGCGGCAGCATGGGGCCATGGGAGCGTGCGCTTCATGCTGCGCTCCCTTAAGGGAAGCCGCCAGCACGCTTCGTAGCCTGAGATCTCGTCAGAGAGCCGGATCCCGCGTGAACAGGTCTGCCGCCGATCGGATCATCGTGGCCCTCGATGGCATGGCTCCGGAGCAGGCGCTCGGTTTTGCGGCGGCGGTGCCTGAGCTGCGCTGGGTGAAGGTGGGCCTTGAGCTGTTCGTTGCTGGCGGGCCGGATGTGGTGCGCCAGCTGCGCGATCAGGGCAAGCGGGTGTTTCTCGATCTCAAATTCCACGACATTCCCGCCACCATGGCCGGCGCCTGCCGCAGCGCGGCGCGCCTCGGTGCCGAGCTGATCACCGTGCATGCCTGTGCCGGCAGTGAGGCCTTGCAAGCAGCTCAGGCGGCCGCCGTTGATTCGGCGAGCGCCGCGGGTCTGCCGGCTCCCACACTGCTGGCGGTCACGGTGCTCACCAGCTGGGATCCGGCTCGCTTTGCCGCTGAGCTGGCGATCGAAGAGCCGGTGGAGGCCTATGTGCCCAGGTTGGCTGATCTGGCTGCGTCATCTGGAATCGGCGGCTGTGTGTGCTCGCCGCTTGAAGTGGCGTCTCTGCGGTCGGCTCACCCTGAGCCGTTTGCGCTGGTGACCCCGGGAATTCGGCCGGCGGGTGCCGCCCTCGGCGATCAGCAGCGCGTGATGACCCCGGCAGAAGCCATCGCCGCCGGTTCCAGCCAGCTGGTGATTGGCCGACCGATCACGGCTGCAGCCGATCCGGCCGCGGCGTTCGCAGCCTGCTGCGCCGAACTGCGCGGCTAGGCCGCCAGGCTGCCCTTGGGCACGAGCTCGGCGTAGAGCTGCTCGAGTTGATCGATGTTGCGGCTC
Organism: Vulcanococcus sp.; assembly: GCA_019264575.1. GTDB lineage: Bacteria > Cyanobacteriota > Cyanobacteriia > PCC-6307 > Cyanobiaceae > Vulcanococcus. The sequence goes on from JAHUZV010000009.1 coordinate 21,283, forward strand.
AGGGTGTAGCGCTCCAGGGCCCGCGCCCGGGCGCGGCGGCCCAGTTCGGCCGTGAGCACCGGTTGATCGCGCAGAACGGGCAGCAAGGTGCGCAGCTGGGTGGTGACGCCCTGGGTGCTGATCACGATGCCGGCACCGCCCTCCAGCACCTCGCCATCGGCGCCGGCGTCAGTGGCCACGCAGGCGGTACCGCTGGCCATCGCCTCCAGCAGCGCCAGGCTCAGCCCCTCCACCAGCGAGGGCAGCAAAAACACCTCTGCCAGCTGCAACAAGGCCACGCGCTTTGCCTGATCCGGTTCATGCCCCCACCAATGCACGTGGCACTCGGAGCCAAAGCTCTGCATCAGCGACTGGCGCACTGGGCCATCACCCACGATCACCAAGGTGCAGCCTTCCGGCTGCACGAGCCGCCAGGCCCGCAGCAGCGCCTCCACGTTTTTCTCGGTGGCGATGCGGCCCATGTAGAGGAACACGCGCTGGCCGGCAAAGCGCTGGCGCAGCTCGAGTAGGTCCGTGGATTCCGGCATCGTGCTGGGGGCCCACTGCTCGGGATCCACCCCGTTGGGGATCACCGCCAGGCGGCTGGCCGGCACCCCCAAGCGCAGCAGTACATCCGCCTGCAGATCGGAGAACACCACCACACGGTCGTAGCGGGCCAGCGACGGGGCGTAAAGCTGATAGGTGAGCTGTTGGGTGCCGGAGCTGAGGTTGCGCAGCGCCGCATCGAAGGGGGGATGGAAGGTGGCCACCAGCGGTAGCCCCAGCTGCTGGCACAGATCCGGCAGACGGAAATCCAGCGGCGACAGGGTGAGGCTGGCGTGCACCAGATCCGGTTGCAGCCGCTCCAGGGATTCGCGCAGCTCCCGCTGCGCTCCGGGCGAGGGGATTGTGTACACCTGGGATTTCACCAGGTAGGGCAGCGCCACCTCAGCGCTTTTGCTAAGACCCGCCGCCGGGGTGTCGAAGTGAATGAAGCTGATCTCATGGCCGCGTTGCTTCAGGGCTGCCGTGGTGCTGAGCCCGTAGGTGACGTTGCCGCAGAACGGTGATTTCTTGCCCAGCCAGGCGATGTGGGCCACGCGCGGGCAGTGTCACCAGATACTGAAACTAGCAGCGCTCCCAGGGGCGCTCGAGCAACGCAGCCACCAGGGCCAAGCCTGCCAAGGCCCAGAGAACTGGCAGCAGTCCATAGCGGCTCACCACAGCGCCGGCGAGCACCAGCGGCAGGCTCAGCGCAATGTTGATCAGGTTGTTCTGCAGGCCAAACACCTTGCCGCGCATGGCTTCTGGGGTGTCTTCCTGGATCGTGGTCTGGGCGGGGATGGCCAGCAGCGCCGAGCCAACGCCGAGAACGGCGCATAACGTGAGGGTGGCGCTGAGGTTGCCCCGCAGCTGGCCGAGCAGCACCAGGCTCCAGGCGATCGTGCCCAGGCCGGCTGAGGCCAGCCGGCGCCGGTTAAAGCGATGCCCCACCTGGGCCACGGCCACCGCGCCCACCGCCAGGCCGATGCCACTCATCGCCAGCAAGGTGCCGAACTGGGTGGGGCCCAGCTGCCGAATCGCTGAGGCCAGGCTGATGGCGAGCACATAGAGCGCCGCCAGCAGGCTGTAGAGGAGCACGAGTTGCAGCAGCGCGCTGCGCACGCTGGGGCGTTCCCGCAGCACCTGCAGCCCGTCGCGCATTTCTTCCCACACGGTTTGCTCGCGCTCCTGGCGTGGCGTTTCCTCCACCCGGATCCAGGCGATCGAGAGGGCCGCCAGGCCGTAGCAGAGCGGCAGCAGAGCGAACTCCCCGTTGGGGATGCCGATGGCGCCCAGGCCGTACTTGAGCAGCCTCAGGATCGGGTCTCCCAGGGCGAAGCCCACGATCGTGGCGCCCATGCTCGTGGCTTGGTACAGCGAATTGGCCGCGAGCAGTTGGCGGGTGGGCACCAGCATCGGGATCGCCGCTTGCTCTGCCGGTGCAAAAAACTGGGTGAGCACCGATTCCAGAAAGGTGATCGCCAGCAGGGCCCAGTAACCCCAGCTCAGCCCCAGCCATTCGGGCCCTGGGATCAGGCTCAGCGGCGCCAGCAGTGCCAGCACGGCGCGGATGCCATTACTGGCCACCATCACCTCACGCTTGCGCCAGCGATCAGCCCACACGCCAGCCACCAGGCCGAGGAGCATCGCTGGAATCGTGTTGGCCACGTAGATCCCTGTGGCCAGCAGGGTGATCAGCTGGGCGCGGCTGTCGATGCTGAAGCGGAAGGCGCCGGCAGCTTCCGCAATCGCTCCGTCGGCCGGCAGGGTTTCTGTCACCCAGTACTGGGCGATCAGGAACACCATCAACACGATGTAGAACTTGTCGGCCAGCTGGCTGAAGATCTGGCCGAGCCAGAGCTTCCGGAATTCAGGCAGCGCCAGAACACCCTGCAGGCCGGTCGATCGTGGCGCTTCGCTCACGGGCTGAATCGGCTCTGGGAAAGGGTGGATCGGCTCACGATGATGCCCCATCGCCCCGATCGGCGCTTCCATCTGCAAAGCACTGGCGCAGCAGCCGCCAGGAGCGTGGATTGCGGCCGAGGTGTTCGCGGCTCCACAGCTCCACCAGCTGCAGCAGCCGCAGCCACACCGGCAGCGGCCCCATCAGCTCTCCATCGCGCCGGCGGGGCAGGGCCGGCCGGAGCAGCCGCTGCAAGAGGGCTAGTTCCGACGCATTGAGCACCAGCTGGGCGCCAGCCACCCCGCCGATCACGAAACCCTCGCCAGGCAGCAGGCTGCAGCGCCACTCCCAGTTCCCCAGCGGTGGATCCAGTGGGGCCCCCGTGCGGGCGCAGCAGGCCAGCGGCAGGGCGTATCCCCCCAGGGCCAGCAGATGCACCACCCCCTGCACGGCGATGGCCAGCGCTTCAACGCTCAGCTGGCGCTCCTTCACCACCAGCTCCAGCCGCGCCAATTGCAGCAGCAGATCTTCGAGCACCCCGTCCACCACATCACCGCTGGGCACCAGCAACAGGGTTTGCTCCGCTAGCCCCTGGGCTGCTGCCAGGGTTTCCAGCCGTTCGGCCAGGGCGGCGAAGTTGCGTTGCACGCTCAATTGCCGCACGCGCTTGAGATCCCCGCGCCCGCCCACCTGCAGGTTGAGCAGGGCCAGGGGCACTGCAGCGGCCATGGAGCTCTTCGGTTTGCGGGCGCCTGGTGCCGCCAGCCGGATCAGGCCTTCGCCGGCGCTGAGCACCGTGATCAGGCGATCGCTTTCACCGAGGGGTGTGCTGCGCAGCACCAGCCCCTCCAACCGCTGCTCGCCGCTCACCGGCTGCTTTCAGCCGTTGCTGTGCTGCCGCCCTCGCGCAGGGCCTGCATCAGGACCACCCCTCGGCTGCTGCCCAGGCGGCTCGCCCCGGCTTCCACCAAGGCGATCGCCTGCTCAAGGTTGTTGATCCCGCCCGAAGCCTTCACGGCCGCGCGGCCGCGGGCCAGTTGGCGCAGTTGCGTCACCTGCTCAATGGTGGCTCCGGGGCCGAAGCCGCTGCCGGTTTTGAGCATGGTGGCGCCCACATCGATGCTGGCCTCCACGGCTAGCTCCAGCGCTTCGCGCGTGAGCCGCCCCACCTCGAGGATCACCTTCACCGGCAGACCCAGCTCCACGATCGGGGCCAGGTCGTTGCAGAAGGCGCGGCTGTCGCCATCGGCCAGGGCTCCGAAATCGGGCACCACATCCAGCTCCTCAGCGCCGCTGGCTGCTGCCCACTCCGCCTCCGCGCGCTTGATCTCGGCTGGGATCGCGCCGAAGGGAAAACCCACCACACTCACCAGCTTTGGCCCGCGGCCGCCACTGGGGCCCAACCGTTCTCGCGCCTCCGGCAGCCAGCGTGAAGCCAGGCAGACGCCGGCAAAGCCGAAATGGCGTGCTTCATCGCAGCAGCGCAGCACGGCTTCCACGCCCTGGTGGGGATCCAGGAGGGCGTGATCGATCAGCGGGGCGAGATCGGGGAGGTCGCGCAAGCGGGCTGGGGGCTGGAGCCCCGCGATTCGGGCCCCAGTCTGGAGGTGCGTTCAGCCCTTGGCCTGGATCACGCCGAAGCCGCCGTGATTGCGCCGGTACACAACTTGGAGTTCCCCGCTGGTGGCGTCGCGGAACAGATAGAAGTCGTGGTCGATCAGCTCGAGCTGATGCAAGGCGTCGTCGATGCTCATCGGTGGCATCGCGAAATACTTGCGGCGCACACCACGGCTGGGCAGCGTGGCTTCCTTGCCCTCCAGTAGGGATTCGCCCACCACATCCTCGCCGGGCAGCTCCGCCATGCTGGGAGTGGTGGTGGCGTGGTGGCCGGGGCTGTGGTGGTGATCGTCGTGGCGATCTTTGTAGCGGCGCAGCTGGCGGGTGAGCTTGCCGGCCACCAGATCGATGCTGGCGTAAAGGTTTTCGCTGCGTTCCTGGGCGCGGATAACTGTGCCGTTGGCAAACACGGTCACCTCGGCGGTCTGCTGCGGCACGCGCGGGTTGCGGGCCACCGAGAGATGCACGTCCGCCTCCTTCACCATGCCGTCGAAATGCCCGATCGCTCGCTTGAGCTTGTCTTCGGTGTAGTCGCGGATGGCTGGAGTGACCTCCAGATTGCGGCCGTGGATCAACAGCTTCATCCCTTGCCTCCCGGGCGATGGGCTCAGTTGAACGCTAGGAACGGTGCGTGATTTCCACCACAGCCGATGCAATCTGTTTCGAGCCGGCGGGGCTGATTCCCTTCCCCCTGGCTTGGAGCTGGCAGCAGCAGCTGCAGCAGCGGTTGCTGGCGGATCCAAGCGGCCCCGATGCCCTGCTGTTGCTGGAGCACCAGCCCTGCTACACCTTGGGCCGCGGCGCCGATGAAGCCTTTCTGGGCTTTGATCCGGCCGATCCCCCGGCGCCCCTCTTCCGCATCGATCGCGGCGGTGAGGTGACCCACCACTGCCCGGGTCAGTTGGTGCTCTACCCGGTGCTGAACCTCCAGCGCCATGGCGCTGATCTGCATTGGTATCTGCGGGAGTTGGAGGGGGTGGTGATCGATTTGCTGGCTGAGCTGGGTTTGCGGGGGGAGCGCATTGAGGGGCTCACCGGCGTGTGGCTGGAGGGGCGCAAGCTGGCGGCGATCGGTGTGGGAGCCCGGCGCTGGATCAGTCAGCACGGCCTTGCGCTCAACGTGGAGGCCGATCTGGCCGGCTTTGCGCAGGTGGTGCCCTGCGGCATCGCCGATCGGCCCGTGGGGCGTTTGCTGGATTGGCGGCCGGAGCTCACGGCAGCAGCGTTACGCCCGCGGCTGCTGCAGTGCTTCAGCGAGCGCTTTGGCCTGCAGCTGCGCCCCCCCACCCCCCAGGAGACCCTTCAGGGGTGGTAAGACCGGGGCCACTCACATGCTCCCGATGCCCACCGCTCAGATCCGCTGGAGCGGCAGCCGCCGCGATCAGCAGGCCCTGGCTCAACGGCCCGATTGGAGTGATCTCAGCGGCCTGGAGCAGCTCTGGCCGCGGCTAGCAGAACGCCACGGCGATGCCACGGCCCTCGATGCCCCCCATGCCAAGCCGCCCGAGCAGCTCAGCTTTCGTGATCTGAGCGCCCGCATCGAGCAGGCGGCTGCGGGCTTTGCGGCCCTCGGCGTGAAGCCCGGGGATGTGGTGGCGCTGTTCTCGGAAAACAGCCCCCGCTGGCTAGTGGCTGATCAGGGCCTGATGCGGCTCGGGGCGGCCGATGCGGTGCGCGGTAGCGGTGCCCCGGTGGAGGAGCTCCGCTACATCGCCGCCGATTCCGGTGCCGTAGCCCTGGTGCTCGAATCGGCTGAGCTGCTCACCCGGCTCAAGCTCAGCAGCGAGCTGCTGGGGCAGCTGCGCTTTGTGGTGCTGCTGCAGGGGGATCGCGGTTCGGTGGTGCCGGTGCTGCCCTGCTTCACCTGGGAGGAACTGATGGCTCAGGGCGCCAAGGCAGCCGTGCCCGCCTGGCCGGAGGGCGGCGAGCAGCGCCTGGCCACGGTGCTCTACACCTCAGGCACCACCGGCCAGCCCAAGGGCGTTCCCCTCAGCCACGCCAACCTGCTGCATCAGCTGCGTCATCTGGGTGTGGCTGTGGCACCGCAGCCGGGGGATCGGGTGCTGAGCGTGTTACCGATCTGGCATGCCTATGAGCGCAGCGCCGAATACTTCCTGCTCGCCTGCGGCTGCTCGCAGACCTACACAAACCTCAAGCAGCTGCGGCCGGATCTGCAACGGGTGCGGCCCCACTATCTGATCAGCGTGCCCCGCTTGTGGGAGGCGCTGCTGAGCGGCTTTGAAGATGCGCTGGCGGCCATGCCCACCGCCCGCCAGAAGCTGCTGCGCGGTGCCCTGGGCCTGAGCCGCTACCACTGCCTCTCCAGGCGGGTGGCCGCTGATCGCACCCTCGCTCCTGAATCGGTCGGGCGCCGTCTGCTTGCGGCAGGTGGCGCGCTTGTGAGCTGGCCGTTGCACGGCCTCGCCAGCCGCGTGCTCTGGCCCAAGGTGCGCCAGCAGCTGATCGGCGGCCGGTTGCGTACCGCCATCAGCGGTGGTGGCGCCCTGGCGATCCACGTGGATGGCTTCTTTGAGGCGGTGGGCATTGAGCTGCTGGTGGGCTACGGCCTCACCGAAACGAGCCCAGTGCTCACCTGCCGCCGGCGCTGGAATAACCGCCGCGGCAGTTCTGGCCAGCCCCTGCCGGGCACGGCGATCCGGATCGTGGATCCCGAGAGCGGAGCGCTGCTCCAGATCGGCGAGCGGGGCCGCGTGCTCGCGCAAGGGCCGCAGGTGATGGGGGGCTATCTGGGCAAACCCGAAGCCACCGCCAAGGTGCTGGATGCGGAAGGTTGGTTCGACACCGGCGATCTGGGCCAGCTGCTGGCCGATGGAACCCTGGTGCTCACCGGCCGCGCCAAAGACACGATCGTGCTCAGCAGCGGCGAAAACATTGAGCCAGGCCCCCTGGAGGAGTGCCTGGTGGCCTGCACCCTGGTGGAGCAGGTGATGCTCGTGGGGCAGGACCGCAAGGCCCTGGGCGCTCTGGTGGTGCCCAAGGCCGAAGCCCTGGCCAGCTGGGCCCGCGAAGAGGGGCTGCCCCTGCCCCAAGGCAGCGCCGCTGATCCGGCCCTGCTCAAGGCCCTCACCGGCCGGCTCAATCGCCGCCTTCAAGCCCGTCCCGGAGCCAGACCGGATGAGCGCCTGGCGGGTGTGGCCCTGGTGGAGCCGTTCACGCTCGACAACGGCCTGCTCACCCAAACCCTCAAGCAGAAGCGCGATCGGATCGCTGTGCGGGACGCGGCCGCGATTGAGGCGATCTACGGCCGCTGAAGCGCTTGCTGGCAGCGGGGCGGCCGGAAACCCGCCCCGCTGCTGCGTTGCCGCAGCGCTCTGGCGCTGACAACCTGAGCGCTGGTTTTTGAATCCCATGGCCGACGGAAGCCTTTCGATCAAGCGTTCGATCACCGTGCGCGCCGTGGTCACGCCCCGTTGGAAGGAAGACGCCGAGCGCGAGATCAGCAACGCCATCGCCGGCAGCGACGCGCAGCTGGCCCAGCTGGAGCAGGAAGGTCAGCAGCTCGTGGATGCGATTCGCAGCCAAAGCGCCAATCCCCTTGATCCCCGTGTGCAGGATCAGGTGGCTTCGGTGCAGGAGCAGGTGGCTGCCAAGCGGGCAGAACTGGAGGAGCAGAAGCGTCAGCTGATCGAGCAGCAGCGCCAGGTGCGCGATCTGGAGATGGAGCAGATCGTGGATCAAGGCCAGCTCGAGAGCTTCTGCGATGTGCGCGTGGGCGACAACCTGGTGGAGAAGTTGTCGGTGGCTGTGGTGGTGCGCGATGGGGTGATCGAGGCGATCGAAGGCACCCTCTGAGCCAGGAGGGGGCCACGTAAAATCCGCCCCAATTGCGCGGCAGACCTCCGTTGGCCACCCACGAAATCTTTATGCCCGCCCTCTCCTCCACCATGACGGAGGGCAAGATCGTGGAGTGGCTCAAAAAGCCGGGCGACAAGGTTGAGCGCGGTGAGTCGGTGCTCGTGGTCGAGTCCGACAAAGCCGACATGGACGTGGAATCGTTCAACGAGGGCTATCTCGCTGCTGTGCTGATGCCGGCTGGTGGCACGGCGCCGGTCGGCGAAACCATTGGCCTGATCGTTGAAACCCAGGCGGAGATCGCCGACGTGCAGGCCAAGGCCCCCAGTGGCGGTGCCCCTGCCGCTGCTCCTGCCCCGGTCGCCGCTCCCGCCGCCGCTGCACCAGCTGCTCTCGCTGCACCGGCGCCCGCTCCCGCTCCTGTGGTCGCGGCCCCAGTTGCCGTTGCTGCTGCACCGGCGCCTGTGAGCAATGGCCGCGTGGTGGCCAGCCCCCGCGCCAAGAAATTGGCCAGCCAGCACGGTGTGGCCCTTGAAACACTGCGTGGCAGTGGCCCCCACGGCCGCATTCAGGCCGAGGATGTGGAGCGCGCTCTCGGTCTCACCGTGGCCGTGCCCCGCGTGGCGGAGGGTGCAGGTCCTGCTGCTGTCGCGGCAGCCGGCAATGGCGACGCTGCTCCGGCACCGGCTCCTGCTGGTGATGCCTTCGGTCGCCCCGGCGAGAGCGTGAGCTTCAACACGCTGCAGAACGCGGTCAACCGCAACATGCTCGCCAGCCTGGAAGTGCCCTGCTTCCGCGTTGGCTACACGATCACCACCACCAAGCTCGACGCCTTCTACAAGCAGGTGAAGAGCAAGGGCGTCACCATGACGGCCCTGCTGGCCAAGGCCGTGGGCGTGGTGCTGGCCCGCCATCCTCAGGTCAATGCAGCCACCAGCCCTGATGGCGCTGCGATGGCCTACCCCGCTGCAGTGAATGTTGCCGTGGCCGTGGCGATGGAAGACGGTGGTCTGATCACCCCCGTGCTCGCCAACGCCGACAAGACCGACATCTATTCCCTGGCCCGCAACTGGGCTGATCTGGTGAGCCGTGCCCGCAGCAAGCAGCTGCAGCCCGATGAGTACAGCACCGGCACCTTCACCCTCTCCAATCTGGGGATGTTCGGAGTGGATCGCTTCGACGCCATCCTGCCCCCCGGCACCGGCGCGATCCTGGCGGTGGCCGCCTCCCGCCCCACCGTGGTGGCTGGCAAGGATGGCTCCATGCGGGTCGCCAATCAGATGCAGGTGAACCTCACCTGTGATCACCGCGTGATCTACGGCGCCCACGCCGCCGCCTTCCTCAAGGACCTGGCCCAGCTGATCGAAACCAACCCCGAAAGCCTGGCGATCTGACCTAAAACACGCCTTTTTATGGCGACAGATCCCGCTGATCTGCGGCTCTCGAGCTACGTCTTCGATCTCCCGGAGACCTTCATCGCCCAACGGCCCGTGGAGCCTCGCCATGCCGCCAGGCTTCTGGCCGTGGAGCCAGGCCCTGCGGCGAGCTGCCGCCATCTGACGGTGTGGGATCTGCAGCAGGAGTTGCAGCCTGGAGACCTGCTGGTGGTCAACAACACCCGGGTGCTGAAGGCCCGGCTGCAGGTGCGCCGCCCCAGCGGTGGTGCGGTGGAGCTGCTGGTGCTGGAGCCGGTGCAGGGCAGCGACTGGCTCTGTTTGGCCCGCCCGGCTAAACGGCTCAAACCCGGTGAAGTGCTGCAGCTGGAGCACGACGGTCAGGAGCCGTTGCCGTTGGAGGTTGTGGGTATCGATGAGGAAAGCGGTGGTCGCGTGGTGCGTTTCCCCGAGGCGTGCACCAGCCCCGAGGCGATCGAAGCCCTTCTTGCGCGTTACGGCTCGATCCCATTGCCCCCCTACATCCAGCAGCAGAACGACGACGACGACACGCGCTATCAGACCCGCTATGCCTCCCGGCCTGGAGCCGTTGCTGCCCCTACGGCGGGATTGCACTTCAGTGATGAGTTGATTGCCGCAATCCGCGGCCGCGGCGTTGTGATGGCGGAGGTGACTCTGCATGTGGGCCTGGGCACCTTCAGGCCTGTGGAAACCGAAGACCTCACCCAGCTGGAGCTGCACAGCGAATGGGTGGAGGTCTCGCCCGCTCTGGTGGAGGCTGTGGCTGCTTGCCATGCGCGTGGGGGGCGGGTGATCGCCGTGGGCACCACCTGCGTGCGCAGCCTGGAGGCAGTCGCTCAGCTGCATGGCGGCGAACTCAAGCCCCACACCGGACCGGTGAATCTGGTGATCCAGCCGGGTTATCGCTTCGCGGTGGTGCAGGGCCTGCTCACCAACTTCCACTTACCGAAGAGTTCACTGCTGCTGCTGGTGAGCGCCTTGATCGGTCGCCAGCGCTTGCTGGATCTCTATGAGCAGGCCAAGGCCGAGGGTTATCGCTTCTTCTCCTACGGCGATGCCATGTGGATTGCGCCGGCGGCGGTGATTGCTGAGGCCCAGCCGCCCAACTGATCGCGCTTCAGCGCAACAAAAAGCCGCCGGCAGCGAAGCCGGCGGCGGGGTTAGCGCATGTGGCTCAATGAGCTGATCAGCTCTGGCCCCAGCACTGCTTGGGGTTGGCGGTGGTGAGCAGCATGCCGGTCATCGGCACGTTGGTGGTCTGCAGGGTGTAGCTGAACTCGCTGGGGCGCACACCGCTCGGCTTGGCGCACAGGAAGGTGGCGCCGTTGGTGTTGGTGGTGGTCTGAGTGCTGATGCCGTACAGCTGCAGCAGGTTCACCATGGAGGCGTCGTAATCCACTTCGCCGTCGCTGCTGCCCAGGAACAGCTGGGAGCGGCTGCTGCCACAGCGGGCCTTGGAGGTGGTGACGTTGGGGTACAGCGCCTGGGAGGTGTAAGTCACATCACACAGCACACCCTGAGAGGTGTTGGTGGTGCCTTGGATCGACAGGATCGCCACCGAGGTGGGGTTGGCCTGCTTCACGAACACCGATTTGGGGATGAAGTTCTTGAGATCAATCGCCTGGGCGTTGTTGGTGAGCAGAGCCGGGCCCGCTGCGATAGAAGCAGCCATGGCGGCGCACACAGCGCCAGCGCGAGAGAGACGTCGCATGAATCATGCAAAAAGCGAATACATCTTGTCATATAAGTGCCAATAATGAAGCGTGTAAAAATAATTGCTGGTGGTGGTATTGGTAAATCTTTTTGCTTGAATTGTGCTGCCCTTTGTGCTGTTTGCGGTGGCGTGGCGTGCAATCAGCGCATGAAAAAAAACCTCCGGCGGGGATCCGCTGGAGGCTTGGGATGCTCGGCAAATCGCCGTTGTGCCGGCTGAAACGATCAGGCGGCGGCCAGGTTGGCGGCCACGAAGTCCCAGTTCACCAGCTTGTCGAGGAAGGTGGTGATGTAGTCGGGGCGGCGGTTCTGGTAGTCGAGGTAGTAGGCGTGCTCCCACACGTCCATGGTGAGCAGAGCTTTCTGGCCGTGGGCCAGGGGCAGATCGGCGTTGCCGGTCCTGGTCACCTTGAGGGTGCCGTTGTCGAGCACCAGCCAGGCCCAGCCGCTGCCGAACTGGGTGGCGCCGGCGGCCTTGAACTCCTCAACGAACTTCTCGAAGCTGCCGAAGTCGGCGTTGATCTTGTCGAGCAGGGCGCCGCTGGGGCTGCCGCCGCCACCCGGCTTGATGCACTGCCAGTAGAAGCTGTGGTTCCACACCTGGGCGGCGTTGTTGAACACACCGGCCTTGCTGGCATCACCGGCCACGGCGGTGATGGTGTCTTCCAGGCTCTTGCTTTCCAGCTCGGTGCCGGCCACCAGGTTGTTGAGGTTGGTCACGTAAGCGTTGTGGTGCTTGCCGTGGTGGAACTCAAGGGTCTGGCGGGAAATGTGGGGCTCGAGCGCATCGAGGCCGTAGGGCAGCGCAGGCAGCGTGTGAGCCATATGACGTGGGATCGTGCTGGATGTGGCCCGGCCATGTGCCGGACGGCCGGCGCATCCTAACGATCGCTTCAGGTTTCGTAAGTCGCGAGAACCGCCCTCCCCAGGAGCTGATCAGCCTTTGATCTGAAGCAGTTCCACCTCAAAGATCAAGGTGGCATTCGGGGGAATTACACCGCCGGCACCGCGCTCGCCATAGGCCAGATCGGGGGGAATCACGAGCTTGCGCTTGCCGCCCACTTGCATGCCGGCTACGCCTTCATCCCAACCTTTGATCACACGGCCTGCGCCCAGCGGGAAGGAGAAGGGGCCGCGGCCGTAGCTGCTGTCGAATTCCTTGCCGTTCTCCAGGGTGCCGCGGTAGTTGACCACCACGGTTTGGCCCGAGGTGGCTTCTGGGCCATCGCCCACCACCAGATCCGTGATGCGCAGGCCCGAGGGGGTGATGCGCTCTTTGGGGGCTACCAGCTCGCCGCCGAGAGAAGCGGCACCGGAATCGGCGATTTGATCGGGGCTGCCGGCGTCGTTGGCCATGGTGAAAAGCGCGGGGTTGGGGTCTTCGGGGTCCAGCTCAAACTGGCCGCTCAAGCTGGCCGGGGCTGCGGCCGGAGCCGCCGCCACCACCACCTGCGCTGCCGGCTGGGCTTGCACCGTGGAGGGCGCTACCAGCTGGCTGACCAGCGCCAGCAGCAGGCAGGCCACGCACACAGCCGAGCTGATCAGGATGTCGCGCATGGCTTGAGAAGGGCTGAGACGGCGAATTCTGCCCCAGCTTCAGTCGGGAACGTCGCTGAAGCTGTCGGCGTCGTTGGTTCCCGAATCGCTGCGCAGCCGCCTGATTTGTTGCTCCAGCCGATCGATCCGGCCGCGCAGTTCATCCACTTCCCGCTGGCGCGCCAGGCCCAGGTCCTGCAGGAGGTGATCGAGATTGCGCTCCACCTGGCGCTCGGTCTGCTTCTCCAGTTCTGGGTTCTCGCCCCGCAGGCTGGCCAGAACATCGTCCACCAGGGCTGTCGCTTGGGCGGGGTCGAGGCGGCCGCTGCTCACCCAGGCCTGGGTCACGCTGCGCAGGCGGTCGGCCACCAGTGATGTGGTGCCGAGGCCCCGCACCAGCAGCTGTTGAAGGGGATTGCTCGCGTCCATGGGCCCGCCCGTGGTTCCTGCCCCAAACCATGGCGCTTCCTAACGTCGGTGGCCATGGCAGGGAACCGGCCGTTGTGGACATGGAGCGGTGCGGCGGCGGCCGGGTTGCTGGCGGGTCTGGCCTTGCCGCCCTGGGGCTGTCCGCCGTTGCTGTGGCTGGCTTTGATTCCTTTGTGGGCTTTGGGGCCAGGCCCCGCGGCCCTCTGGGGTGGCGTGGCGGTCTTGGTGAGCCATCGCTGGTTGCTGTGGCTGCATCCCCTCGATTGGGTGGGGGTACCGCTACCGCTGAGCCTGCCGCTGTGTGTGTTGCTCTGGGCCAGTCTTGGTGTGGTGGCGGCGGCTCTGGTGGGCGGCTGGCGGCTGCTGGTGCAGCGACTGGGGCCAGAGCGCCGCAGTACGGCGTGCCTGGCCGCGGCGCTCTGGGGGCTAGCGGAGGTGGTGCTGGCCAAGGGGCCGTTGTTCTGGATCGGTCTGGGCAGCGCTGCGTTGCCGGGTGATCGCGCCTTGGCTGGCTTGGCCCAGTGGATCGGGGCTGGTGGGGTGGCGGCTCTGCAGCTGTTGCTGGCTTGGTGGCTCTGGCGCTGGCTGGTGGCCTGGGCTGCTCAACGCAGTGGCGTGTGGCGTTCGGCCAGCGCCTGGCTGCTGGTGGTGGTGCTTTTGCATGCCTGGGGATGGCGCCTGCTGCAGCTGCCAGAGCCAGTTGCCGGTGCTGCAAGCCGGCTGAACGTGCTGGTGCTCCAACCTGCGATTCCTACGCGGGAGAAATTCAGCTGGAGCCAACAACAGGCTCTCCTGCGCCGTTTGGCGGGGGCGCAACTGCAAGCTGAGCAGCAAGGGGCGGATCTGCTCGTGTTGCCCGAGGGGGCTTTGGCTGTGGGGCAGACCCTGCCGCACGCCGCCGAAGTGGAGGTGCTGAGCGGCGGTTTCCGTGAGATGGATGGCGAGTTGCGGAGCTCGGTGCTGCGCTTTGCGCCCGGGGAGCAGGTGCCCGTGCAGGCGATCGATAAACACCGGCTCGTGCCGCTCGGGGAGTGGATTCCAGGTGGCAGCTGGTTGAGCTGGGCGGGATTGTCAGCAGTGGGCGGCGTGAGCTTCGGCGAACCGTCGCGGCTGTTGTCGCGCTCTGCAGGCGCTGTGGGCGTGGCTATTTGCTACGAGATCGCAGATGGGGCTGCGCTCGCGGCGGCAACGCGTGATGGGGCCGGCTGGCTGTTGGCGAGCGCCAACCTCGATCCCTATCCCTCTCAGCTGCAGGGCCAGTTCGCGGCCTTGGCGCAATTGCGGGCGATCGAAACCGGGCGCTGGCTGGTGAGCGCAGCCAACACCGGCCCCAGCCTGCTGGTGGATCCTTCCGGCGCGGTGCGTCAACGGTTGAACACCGGGATGGCCGCAACCCTGCCGGTGCAATTGCAGGTGCGAGTTGCTCGAACGGGCTACAGCCGCACGGGCGAGCTGCCGCTAATCCTGCTGGCCGCCGGCGCAGCCGCAGCACGCCTCAGGTCTCGGGTGCGACAATCTTGAGACTTTCTTGAGATTGCCTGTGCATTCCTTGCGCTGGGGTGTGGCTGCGGCTCTGGCGCTGGGAATAGCTGCGTTGCCACACCCTCCGCTCAGGGCTGAGGGTTTACCGCTGCAGGCCGAGGCGGAGCTGTTCGAGAGTTTGCGGGCCCTGGGGGTGACTATGCAGCAGGGCGGCGTCTGCGGTGCTCCTGGTCAGCTCGCCACCTACAACATGGGTGCCAATCTGCTTTGCCTGGGCGATGCCCTGCAGGCCAGGCCCAAGGAGCGCTCCAAGGTGCTCCATCACGAGCTGGTGCACGTGGTGCAGGACTGTCTGGATGGCCTTGACACACCTACATCGCTGGCCCTCAGCGAGGGGCTGCGCCGGGCTGGTGATCTCACCGAGCGCCAATTGAATGGTTTCTTCCTGCAGCACCTGCGCAACCAGGGCAATCTCAAGCACGTGGTGGCCACCACAGCTCCGCTGCCCCAGGACAGCCGTCAGCGGGAAATCGAGGCGTATGCCTTGCAGGCTGATCCCGCCCTGGTGCAGCATCTGCTGCGGCAAAGCTGCCGCAGGCCTTGATGCCCCTTGATGCTGAGGATTCACAGGGATCCCCGATTGGCCGGCTGCTGAGCAGTGCCCGTTCGCTTTGGCAGCTGCGCGTTTTCCGTCGCTTCTGGGTCGCGAATTTGGTGTCGAACCTCGGCACCAGCGCTTTTGTGATGGCCCTGTCGTGGCTCACGGTGAAGACCTACGGCGCCAGTGGCATCGCCGCCTTGGCCCTGGGCTATGGCGTGCCCCAGTTTTTGCTGAATGTGGTGGGTGGTGCTGCTGCCGATCGCATCAGCCGGCGCCGGCTATTTCAGCTCACCGAAACCGGCTTTTTGCTCGTAGCGCTGACGCTGTGGTTGGTGTCGATTGGTGGCACCGTGCCGCTCTGGCTGCTGGTGGCGGTGAATGCCTGCAATGGCGCTATTTCAGCGTTTGATTCACCCGCTCGCACAGCCCTGATCAGCGAGATGGTGCCGCAGCACCAATGGATGGAAGCCCAGCAGCTCTACAGCGCCTCATCCAATATCACCAATATTTTCGGCCCTGCGCTCGGTGGGGTGCTGCTGAGCATCGGCACCAGCAATCGCAGCCATGAAGAGGTGGCGTTCTTCTTCAATGTGCTCAGCTTTCTGCCCCTGTTAATCCTGATTCCCTTTCTGCCTTCGCCGCGTGCGGCAACCCACGCTGCACGCAGCAAGGGGGAATCTTTTCTGCGCAGTGTTGCTGAAGGCCTGCAGTTTGTGCGCGGCCAGTGGAGTTTGCGGTCGCTGTTGCAGCTGCTGGCGGTGGTGATGCTGCTGGGAATGCCGTTTCAAACCCTGCTGCCGATCTTTGTGCATGGTCACCCCTCCATGGGCGGGGGGCAAAGCCATGGCTATTACGCCGCGTTGCTTTCAGCCGTGGCACTGGGAGGGTTTGTGGGGGCGTTGCTGGGGATGGCCTCCAGCAGCGGCCGCCGGCCAGGTGGCTCGTTGTTGGCTGCAGCTGTGGGGCTTGGCCTGTCGATCGTGCTGCTGGCCTCCAGTGCCGTGATCCATTGGGCTTCGCTGGCGGCGTTCTTTGCTGGAGCCTGCGGCGTGTTGGCCGTGAATCTCGATACGGCTTTGGTGGAGGGGTTCACGCCGGTTGCCCTGCAGGGGCGGGTGTCGGCGATTGCCAGCTTGAGCAAGGGGTTGCAGTCGTTCAGCGCGGCAGCGGCCAGTGGGCTGATGCATGGGGTCGCGCTGCTCACGGGTGTGCCTGGATCGGGCTACTGGCCGGTGCAGGTGTCGATGGGGGTGGTGCTGATGCTGGTGGTGTTGCTGTTGCGTGGGCCGCTGCTGGCCCTTGAGGCACGCGCCGCCTCCGCCAGCGCCTAGGTCAAGCCCAGTGCGAGGGCGCAAAAAAAGGCGCCCCTGGGGGCGCCGGATGGATGAACTGGCCTCCCCGGATCAGAAGATCTGGGCGCGAGGGTTGCTCACGGTGGCGAGCTGAGCCTGGTGCAGGCGCTGGGCCTTCAGGATCTGCGCGCGGATGAGGGCGAGGGTGTTCATGGCGGTGGCCTCAAGCTGGCAGCCCCGTTCCCTGCTGCCAAGGCGTGCGTCCCACAAGGGGATGAACGTGCCAAAAGTGTAGCAACGGCTACCAGCTCAAAAGTGTTCGTGGTGTACCGAGTTCTTGTACTTGGGAGCACCTTGTGATGTCTCGGTCTGACGGCGGGGATTTCAGTCCACGCGCTCGACTGCTGCTGCGTGTGCTCACCGTGCTGCGCTGGCCCCTGGCGTTGGTGATCTCCTCGGGCGTCTTGGGCTGGGTCATCGCCACAGACGATGAAACCGTGCTGAAAGGTCCGATCCGTGTTCAGTTGTCGTTGGATCGCCCTTTGCCGGTGAACGCCACGGTGTCTGGCATTGATGCCCCCATCCGCACTCAGCCTCTGCAGGCCACGGTGCAGTTGCCGCAGGGTGTTCAGCTGGCGGCGCCCGTTGCTGTGGCGATTCCCCAGTTGCAAAAGCCCCTACGTGCCGACATCGCCGGCGCCGTGAACACCACGGTGGTTGGCCCTGTGGAGGTGAACGGCGCCGTGCAGGCGCAGGTGTGCGGCAGTGTTGACGCCAGCGTGGATGGCGAGGTGGATGCAGCCATCACCAAGCCGATCCAGCATGAGCGGATCCGGATCGGGCTTTGATGCCGAGAAGCTCCTGGGGCGCCTGAGTGCAACCAGGGTCTTCCGACATCAAAAAAGCTCAGGCCATTGGCCTGAGCTTTCGAAATGGAGCCTAGGAGATTCGAACTCCTGACCCCTTGCATGCCATGCAAGTGCTCTACCAGCTGAGCTAAGGCCCCGATTGGATCAAAAGGCTGATCGGGGCTGGACGCCCGAACTGGCCTTGCGGCCCGCCGTTTCGATGCAAAGAGCTTACACCGCAGGGGTGCTGGGCTGATTGCCGCTCAAACCTGGCGCCACACCGCCACCAGTTTTCCCTGCACTGTCACCTGTTCGGCATCGAGCACGATGGGCTCATAGGCCGGGTTGGCCGCTTCCAGTCGCACCTGGCGACCATCGCGGTGGAAGTGCTTGAGGGTGGTGCCGCTGCCAGGTACCAGCGCGCTCACAATCGTTCCTTCCCGCAGGCGGCTGGGCTCCGGCACCGGTTCCATCAGCACCACATCGCCATCAGCAATGTGGGCATCCACCATGGAGTCGCCGTTCACGGTCAGGGCAAACAGGCCGCGGGTCTCCAGTACGGGCACTAAATCGATCCGTTCGCTCACATCGTCGAAGGTTTCCACCAGTCCGCCGGCGGCCACGGCGCCCAACACGGGGATGCCGGGGCTGAGATTGCCGAGCAGTTGCAGGGTGCGGGCTTGGCCTTCCTGCCAGGTGATCCAACCCTTCTGCTGCAGATGGCGCAGACGGCTTTGCACCGGAGCTGGGGAGCGCAGCCCCATCGCTTCCATCATTTGGCGGATGGAGGGGCTATGGCGGTGCTGCCCGATAAAGCTCGCCAGCCAGTCGTACAGCTCTTGCTGGGCAGGCGTGAGCGATTCAGGTGATCCTGTGGGCACCGGAGGAGCGAGAAGCTGTCAATACATTTGTACCTCTCGGGCTGCGGCCTGGCAAGCCGTGTGGCTCAGGGCAGGGTCGGTGCAACCGGCGGGGGTGGAGGTGGCGGCGGTGGCGGCAGTGCCGTGCTGGGCGTTGATGGGGGTGTGATCGCGGCGGGGTTGCTTTGCGGAGCCAGCAGCTGCTTCAGCCCTGTGCTCCGTTCACTCGCCGGTTCAGGTCCAAGGCTCCAGAGGCTTTCCAGATAAAAGAAACCCGTGCCGAGGCCCTGCTCGCGATTGGCCTCGACTTTCTCGCGGATCAGCGAGAGCGCTGTGGGGCGATTGCGCTGGCCGCTCAGTACGGCAATCGCTGTGGGGATGCGATCGCGAGCCTCGATCACCTCTGGCCGGCTCAGCTGGGGGAGATAGCTGGCGAGATCCGGTCTGTAGATCTGGATCAGTAGCTCATCGGCAATGCCGGTCTGCACCCAACGGCGCCAATCCTGCAGCTGCTGTTTGTAGGCGAAGTCGTAGTAGTTCGGCGAGATGGAAACAATGGCGCCGGGCCTTGCCGCGCGAATGGCCTGGCTGAGGCGTTGCATGAAGGTCGTGAGTCGATCAGCCCGCCATTTCACCCAGGCCGGATCATCTGGGTTGGCCGGTGGTTCCTTGCCGGTGTCTTTGCGATAGAGCTCCACGGTGAATGGGTCGTAGCCAAACTCCCGCGGCAGGCTCATGTGGTCATCGAACTGGATTCCCTCCGCTCCGTACTGGTTCACCACCTCCAGCACCAGATCGGTGATCAGTTGCTGCACCTCGGGGCGGAAGGGATTGAGCCACACCACCTCGCCGGCGGCGCTGATGGAGGTGAGGCCGCCATCGCGTTTCTGCGTCAGCCAGCTCCGATGCTGTTTGGCGATCTCGGAATCCGGCGGAGCCATCAAGCCGAATTCAAACCATGGCAGCACCACCAGTCCGCGGCTGCGTCCCGCATTGATCAGTTCGCCGATCACGTCCTGCCCCTGCAGGCCGCGGTAAGTGAAGCTCTGAAAGCCGCGGCTCTCGCTCAGCTGGCTCGGGTAGTAGGCCATGCCGCCGTTCCACACCACCACGTAGAGCCGGTTGAACTGCAGCTCGGCGAGTTGATCCACGGTGGCCTGCATGCGCTCGCGATCACGCAGCACGGGCATGTCGTTGGCGGTGAGCCAAACCCCTCGCAGTTCCTGCTGCTGACCCTGCACCGGTTGGCCCCAGGGCAGCAGCCAGGCGCTGAGCAGCGCTGCAGCAAGAGCCAGCCGCCTTGATTGCCAGTGCGCCATCCCCCCCACGCTAAGGAGGGTGGCTGGCGCCTTCGGTGCCTTATGGCACGCGCTCAGGTTCCGCCGAGCAGGGCAGCCAGAAGGGCCTGCTGGGCATGCAGGCGGTTTTCGGCCTGATCAAAGATGCGGCTGCTGCTGCCCTCCATGGCGCCAGCGCTGATCTCCAGGCCGCGATAAGCGGGAAGGCAGTGCAGCACGATCGCCCGCGGATCGGCTTCAGCCACGAGCTCTTCGTTGAGGCACCAGCCGCTGAAGGCGGCTTCGCGGGCGGCTTTCTCATCCTCTTGGCCCATGGAGGCCCACACATCGGTGTAGAGGGCATGGGCACCGCGCACGACAGCCACCGGCTCATGCACCACCTCGATGCTGCAGCGGGTTCCTGCGAGTTGGCGGGATTGCTCGAGCACCCCGGCATCCGGTTCATAGCCCTGCGGGCAGCCCACCCGCACATTCACCCCCAGCAGGGCACCACAGAGCATCAGCGAGTGGGCCACGTTGTTGCCATCGCCCACGTAGGCGAGGGTGAGCCCAGCGAGTTCGCCAAAGGCTTCCTGCAGGGTGAGGTAATCGGCCAGGGCCTGGCAGGGGTGCTCGAGATCGGTGAGGGCGTTGATCACCGGAATCGAAGCCCAATGGGCGTAGTCGGCTAGCTCTTCCTGGGCAAAGGTGCGGATCGCCAGGGCATCCACATAGCGGCTGAGCACGCGGGCGGTGTCTGCCACCGGCTCCCCGCGGCCCACCTGGCTCACCTGAGGATTGAGATCGATGGTTTGCCCGCCCAGCCGTGCCATTGCCACGGTGAAGCTCACCCGGGTGCGGGTGGAGGCCTTGCTGAAGATCAGGCCGAGGCTGCGGCCAGCGAGATCGATGCGGGTGCGGCCTGCTTTGAGATCAGCCGCGAGCTGCAGCAGCGCGGCGGTCTGCTCGGCCGTGGTGTCGGTGGAGGAGAGAAAGTCGCGCCCTTTCAGCTCCGCCAAGGCTGGGTAGCCGCTGCTGGCAGCCATCGGCCTTTCTTCAAAGAACCCTTATCCGGGATCACGGGCCCCTTCGTCAAGGGTTTGGCCCTGTGGTGCCATATGAAAAGCGCCCAGAACTGGATATCCGTGGATATCGAGCTCTGGGCGCTGCGGTGAAGCTGTCCTGCCAGCGGGGAGGCGAGGCTGATCAGGCGATCGCCACAGCCTCCTCGGGCATCACGCTGCTGGCCAGGAGATCCTTGAGGTCGTCGCCCTCGATCACCTCCTTCTCGAGGATCTGCTGGGAGATGCTCTCCAGCAGCTCACGGTTGTGGTTGAGGATCGAGAGGGCTCGGTCGTGGGCGCGATCCACCAGGGTGCGCACCTCCTTGTCGATCGCCTGAGCTGTGGCATCGCTCACCACGCGGCGCGGGTTGTTGCCGCCCCCGAGGAACCGGCTACCGCCCTGCTTGTCGTAGGCGAGAGGGCCGAGCACATCACTCATGCCGTAGGTGCCCACCATCTGCTCGGCAATGTCGGTGGCGCGCTGTAGGTCGTTGGCGGCGCCGGTGGTGACGGCACCAAACACGATCTCCTCAGCGCTGCGGCCGCCCAGCAGCGTGGCGATCTGACCTTCCAGGTCCTCCTTGGAATTGAGGAAGCGCTCTTCAGTGGGCAGCTGCAGGGTGTAACCCAGGGCGGCCATGCCGCGGGGCACGATCGAGATCTTCGCCACCTTGCTGCCGCCGGGCATCAGGTGACCAACAATCGCGTGGCCCACTTCGTGATACGCCACCACCTTCTTTTCATCGGGCTGCAGCACGCGGCTCTTTTTCTCGAGGCCGGCCACCACGCGTTCAATCGCTTCGTTGAGGTCGCCCTGCTCCACAGAGGTGCGCTTGCTCCGTGCTGCCAGCAGCGCTCCCTCATTCACCAGGTTGGCCAGGTCGGCACCGGCGAAGCCACTGGTGGCCTGGGCGATCTTGTCGAGATCCACCCCCGGGGCCAGCTTCACCTTGCGGGCATAGATGTCGAGGATCGTCTTGCGGCCGGAGAGGTCGGGGCGATCCACCAGCACCTGACGGTCGAAGCGACCGGGGCGCAGCAGAGCGGCATCCAGGGTTTCGGGCTGGTTAGTGGCCGCCAGCACGATCACCGGTTTGTCTTTGGCGGCAAAGCCGTCCATCTCGGTGAGCAGCTGGTTGAGGGTCTGCTCGCGCTCGTCGTTACCGCCAACGACACCCATGGAGCCAGCACGGCTCTTGCCGATGGCATCGAGTTCGTCGATGAAGATGATGCAGGGGGCCTTCTTCTTGGCCTCTTCAAACAGATCGCGGACGCGGGCTGCACCGGCGCCCACGAACAGCTCCACAAACTCCGAGCCGCTGATGATGAAGAAGGGCACGCCGGCTTCACCGGCAACTGCTTTGGAGAGCAGTGTTTTGCCGGTGCCAGGAGGGCCCACCAGCAGAACGCCTTTGGGAATGCGGGCGCCAATGGCGGTGTAGCGCTCGGGGGTCTTGAGGAAATCAACGATCTCGGTGAGTTCCTGCTTGGCCTCATCCACGCCGGCCACATCGGCAAAAGTGACGCGCGATTCCTCATCGGGCACGTACACCTTCGCCTTGCTCTTGGTGAAGCTCAGCGCACCTTGGGCCCCACCCATGGAGCGGCGGGCGAAGAACTGCAGCACCAGGATGAAGATCAGCGGCGGCACGATCCAGCTCAGGGCCGTGGTGATGAAGCTGGGCTTCTGAGGCGGTGCCGCGGCGAATTCAACGCCGTGCTCTTCCAGCCGCTTCGGCAGATCCATGTCGAAGATCGGCGTGGTGGCCAGCACGCTCGGGGCGCCTTCCGCCGGGGCCTCCTTCAGCTCGTAGCGGATTTGCTCTTGGGTGATGTAGGCGCGGCGCACGTTGCCGTCGTCCACCTGGCTCACGAACAGCGAGTAGGGGACGCGCGGCACCTGCTGCATGCCTTGATTGGGCAGGAAGCTGCTCACCAGCAGCAGCACCCCAAAACCGATCAGCACCAGGTTCACGATGCCGAAGCGACGATTCGGAGGCGTGTCGTCCTTACGGATAGGCATGCGCAGGCAGCCGGAATGGCTTCCAAACTAGGGGTCACCCACGGACCCGGTGGTGGGTGAGAACCGAACGGGAGCCGCTCTGGTCGTGTGTGGTCGCTATTCCCTTACTGCACGCCTTGATCAACTGCTGCCGCGCTTGCAGGGTGCGTTGCCGCTGGGTTTGGAGCAGTACTACGCCCCGCGTGGGCTAATCGCCCCGGGTGAACCGGTGCTGGCGCTGCGCCAGGAGCACGGGGCACTGCAGCCGGCCCTGATGCTCTGGGGCCTGCTGCCGGAATGGAGCAAAGACCCGTTGGCGGGCCCAAGACCCTTCAATGCCCGCGCTGAAACCGTGGCGGAGAAGGCCAGCTTTCGCGGCGCTTGGCGCCACCGGCGTTGCCTGCTGCCCGCCGATGCGTTTTTCGAGAAGGGCCACCGCATCCACCGCCGTGATGGTGATCTGTTCTGGTTGGCCGGCATCTGGGATCGCTGGATCGGCCCGGATGGCAGCGAGGTGGAGAGCTGTTGCGTGCTCACCACCTCGCCCAATGCCCTGGTGGCTCCACTGCACAACCGGATGCCCGTGATCGTGCCGGATGGCCTCGAGCAGGCCTGGCTGGAAACCAAGGATGGCCCTGGCCTGCGGGCCCTCGAGCCGCTGCTGCAGGGCTGGGATCCGGGATGGTGGACCGCCGAGCCGCCGGCGCAGCGTGCCAAGCGATCCCAGTTCAGCTCAGAGCAGTTGCCGTTGTTTCCCAGCCCTCCACAATGACGCCATCTGGGTCAGCGTTGATCGTGCAAGCAGCGCACACGCGTCGCCGTCATCACGGTTATGTGAGCCTGCTGATCACCTGCCTCGGGGTGTTGGTCTGCTTGATGCTGCCCCGTGGCTTGCGGCAGCTCGCGGCGATCGGCTACTTGGCACTGCCGCTGGTGTTGATCAGTTCCCTGGGGATGCCGATCGATGAGGGGCGCTGGCCGACGCTCCGCAGGCATGGGTTCCGGTTGCTCGGCTTCGTCACTTGGGTGGCGTCGTTGGTTTGGTACCTCACGCCGCTCTCGCAAACGAGCACCGGAGTGCCGCTGTTGGTGCTTTGGAGCGTGCTGGTGATGTGGAGCTGTGAACGCCTCATCCGCAATCTGGCAAAGGAACGCCAGATCAATCGGGAGGTGTTGCTCGGCGCCCTGGCCGGTTACCTGCTGCTCGGGTTGGGGGCTGGGCTGTTGTTTAGTGCCCTGGAAACGGTGGTGCCTGGCAGCTTCATCACCACCCGCACCAGCCCGGGGCCTGTGCTGCGCCCCCATGGAAGCGGGCTCAACCCTGCCAATCCGGTGTGGGCGTTGGACTTCGTCGAGCTCAACTATTTCGCGTTCGTCACCCTCACAACCACGGGCTACGGCGACATTCACCCCGTCACGGCTCAGTCACAGATGGTGTGCGTGATGGTGGCGATCGCCGGCACGATCTATCTGGCGATGGTGATGGGTTTGTTGATCAGCCGCTACACCGCTCGCGGCGTGGAGGACGATCTGGAGCTCTAGAGCTCCAACTCCCAGAGCCAGTCGGCCCCAAGTTGCTGCAGCTGCAGCGTTTGCCAGGGCTGCGCTTGGTTCACATCTACCAACTCCAGATCACCCAAGGGGGTGCGAGCCGGTTCGCCGCCCAGCAGCTTGGGGGCCAGCACCGCTGCGAGCTGCTGCACGCAGCCTTGGCGCAGCGCTGCCGCCGCCAGCTCTGGCCCGCACTCCCACAGCACTTGATTGCAGCCGCGCTGCCCCAGGCGCTCCATCAGCTCCAGCGGTTCACAGCGCTCGAGCACTAGGCGCTCTACTCCGGCGGCATCCAGTTGTAAGCGGCGGCTGGCGGGGGCGTCGTAGCCATGCGCCACCAGGGTTGGCGCGGTGTCCTGGTTCCAGAGTTGGGCTTCGGTGGGTAAATCCAGCGTGCGGCTGATCACCACCCGCAGGGGCTCGGGGGTGCGCTGGCCGCGGCTGGTGAGCAGCGGATTGTCGGCGCGCACCGTGCCGCCCCCCACGATCACCGCATCGCAGCGGCTCCGCAGTTGATGCACCCAGCCCCGTGCTGCTGGCCCCGAGATCCACTGGCTGGAGCCGTTGGGCAGGGCTGTGCGGCCATCGAGGCTCATCGCCCACTTGAGCAGCCCCAGCGGGCGGCTGTGTTCCACCCGGTGGATGAAGGCGCGGTTGAGCTGGCGGGCTTCGGCCTCGCACACCCCCACGATCACGTCGATGCCTGCGCTCTGCAGCTGGGCGATGCCACCTCCGGCCACCCGCGGGTCGGGATCGCGCATCGCCACCACCACGCGCGCCACACCCGCGGCGACCAAGGCCTCACTGCAGGGAGGGGTGCGGCCGTGATGGCAGCACGGCTCAAGCGTGACGACTGCGGTGCCGCCACGGGCGCGCTCACCGGCCTGACGCAGCGCGTGCACCTCCGCGTGGGGCGATCCGGCCCGCTGATGAAAGCCCTCGCCCACCAGTTGGCCGTTGGCATCCAGCACCACACAACCCACCAGGGGATTGGGACTGGTGCGGCCGTTGCCAAGGGCGGCCAGTTGCAGCGCCCGCTGCATCCAAGGGCGCCAGGGGGCGCTCATCCCTCGCGCCAGCTGGGCAGGCTGCGCCATTCACCCACCACAAAGGGCGGCACCGGCAGCTCGACAAAAACCCCCGGTAGCTCCAGCCGCAGCGGCCGGTTCTGGTGCAAATCGGCCAGCAGGGGGCTGAGGTTGAACTCGGCAGCGGCATCCCGGCCGTCGGCCACCAGCTTGGGATTGGCGGTGGTGATGTCGTCGAGCGTCCAGGTGCCCCGGCCGGAATGCACGATCAACGAGGTGGGGTGATCGAGGCGCACCTTGCCGGGATAGCCCACGATCCGCAGAGTCACCGGCCCGCCAGGAGGGCCAGTGCGGTAGGCCACGGCCTGCCAGCTCTGGTAGTCGAGATCCCGCAGGCTCTCGAGGCTGCGCACCACCTCCTGGCCGTTTTCATCCGGGTGGGCATGCACCTGGGCCCAGGCCGGCTGCAGCGGAGTGAACAGCAGCAGGGCTCCGGCCAAACAGGCCAGCAGCCCCCGAACGAGTGAACCTGATGCCATAGAGCTGCAGATCTGGCGTTCAGCGTATGGAACGGAGCGGGTCAGCTTCGCTCTGCACCCGGAATTGGCAGCCAGTTGGTGTGGGTGGCCCACACTCCCCAGATGGCCATCGCCCGCAGGTAGTGGCAGGCGCGGAAGGTGTTCACCGCCGTGATCGCTTCGGGGGTGCGGAACTGCAGACCGCCGCCATACACCTGATCCACCACCGCCGAGGTGATCGCCAGGGCGGTGGGGGTGTCACCCATGAGGCGGTAGTAGCTGGCGATGCCGAAGTTGATGCCGGTCCACACCTCGAGTGGGTGGGTGCCGTTGGGATCGAGGGGGGTGCCGTCGCGCCGCAGGCCATTGGCCACGCCGAGCTTGCCGCCTTCAAAGGCTTCAAAGCAGGCTTCCTTCACCGCCTTGAGCGTGCTGCGGCTGTTGGTTTCGCTCACCACGGCGGGCAGCCCCAGCAGGCGGGCATAGAAATCACCGCAGAGCTGATCGGCCATCACCACAGGGGTGCCGCTCTCGGCGTCAATGTCGTAGTACTCGCCGTTCCAGAGCAGCGTGTCGAAATTGGCGCGCGATTGCTCCAGCCAGCTGCTGAAGGTGCGCTGTTCGCTGGCGGTGTCGAGTCCGGTGCTGAGCTGGAGTTGTTGGGCAATCGCCAAGGCGGCTTCCAGGGCGGCGATCCAGAGGGCGCCGCAGTAGGCGCTCACTCCCTTGAGCGGCCAGTCGTCGAAGGTTTGATCGGGCGCGCCGCCGTTGTCGGGCAGGCCGTCGTTGTTGGCGTCAAAGGTTTTCAGGTAGTGGAGTGCTTCCACGGCCGCCGGCCAGCACTCCGCCAGGAAGTTGATGTCTTCGCCGTTGGGCGCCAGCTTGAAGGTGCGCCACACCTGCAGCACGTAGTCGCTGGCCAGGTCTTTCCAGAGGTTGCAGTCTTGGTAAGCGGTGTAGTTGGTGGCATCCCAGGGCCGCTCGTTCGGTGCGCCTAGGTCGTGGGGGGTGGCGCCTTTCACCTTGCGGGCCGCTTCCACCCGCCCTTTGCCCTGGGTGAAATACCAACCAATCGGCCGTGGCGTGGCATCGGCGGCGGGAATGGCTCGGGCAAAGCTGCGCAGCACGGCCTTATCGAGCTCGGGCCAGAGTTGCAGCAGCGCCAGTGAGCCGTAGAGGCGCACATCGAGGCTTTCGTACCAGGCGTAGTCGAGGCACTCGAGCACGCCGAAGCGGCCATAGGGATCCTCTCTCGATGCCGCGCTCCAGAGGCTGCCGCCACTGCAGAGGTCGTAGAGCTCGTTGAACAGGGCCATCCGCAGCGCTTCGGGTAGATCGCTGCGCTCGAGCACCGGCTGCTGCCAAGCCTCGATCTGATCACGCCAGCTGCGCCAGTCGCGCAGGCCCTCGGCGGCGATGGCGGCGGCCTTGTTGGCGCTGGCGCCAAAGAAATCGGTGTAGCGGCGCGGGGCGCTGGTGCCTGTGGCGAAAGCCGTGACGGGCAGATCCCAGCTGATCACCACCGGGATCTCGATGCTCTGGCCGGGCTCCAGCCGGCACTGCACCGCCATGGCTGCACTGGCGGGATCGGCGGCACCGCTGCGGCGGTCGTTGTTGCTGTCGGGGATGGAGCCATCGCGGCTGAAGGTGCCCCAGATCTCGCTGCCATCGCCGTGGGGATTCCAGCGGCTGCAGCGCTGGATGCGCACCCCGGGTTGCTGCGTGGTGGCAATGCACCACTGGCCTTCACCTTCTGCAACCGGTTGGGAGACGTCTCCTTCCAGCAGCACGCCTTTGAGGGAGCCATCGTCGACCCAGCGGTTGCGATGCCCTTCGCTCTTGCCGATCGCCGGGGCGTAGTTGTGCTCCGGGCTGCCGTCATCACGGAAGTACACCTCGGCGGAGGAATCGGTGTTGGTGAACCAGCCGGTGGTGTTGCGCCAGCTGAGCAGCAGCGAGAGATCGAGGGGTTTGCGGGTGGGGTTGCGCAGGGTCCACACAAACACCGCCAGCGGGTAGCTGGTCTGCTGGTAGTTGCCCGGCAGGATCGGGCTGAAGGCCTGACAGCTCACCTCCGCGTCGTAGACGCCCTGGTAGTGACTCCAGCTGAGGGGATAGCGAGCTGCATAGGTGCCCGTGGTGCGATCGGGGCTGCTGGCGGGATACCAGTTCCAGCTCGGCAGGGGCTCAGCAGCCTCAGGGCGGGAGGCATCGCGCTCCGGCTTCACCGCCAGGGCATGGGCGCGGCTCTGCTTGCCGTTGCTCTCAAACAGCGCGAACTGGCAGTCGGGCAACACGCCGAACCAGTGCTCGCCGCCATCGAGATGCCAGAGGTTGAAGTTGCCATCCGGAGCTCGCCCGATGCAGCCGGCGCCAAAGCCCCCCAGGGGCATGCCGTGGTTGGGGCCGTCGTCGAGGTTGCTGGCGTAGCGAACGGTGTAGGGCTTCTGCCAGCCCAGACCCATGGGGCGGCTCCAGCTGGCCTGTGGTGGCTGCCAGGTGGATGTGGTGGCGCGGCCCAGCCCCTTGCGACGCAGCAGAGATTTCAGGGCAGACAGGCCGAAGCGCGCCATGGGGCAGCAGAAGGTGCCGCCAGCTTGTCAGAGCTTGCTGGTTGGCGCCTCTCCCCCCACTTCCTGATCCACCAGGGCATCGAGGGTGACAGCTGAGCGCACCAGCGCTTGGTAGCGCTGCACCACGCGCCGGTTGCGCTCGAGCCAGCCGGCGGGGTTGCCTTGGGCGGCGGCCAGGCTGCCGGTGTGATCGCCATTGAGCAGATCGAGTTCGCTCTGTTGGTGGATCAGGGCCACCACCAGTTCGTGGATGCGCTGGCGGCGATCGGCGTAAGACATCAACTTCAGGGGGAGGGTTGTGCGCTGGTGCCCACCCAGAGGCGCACAAAGTGATAGCCCAGCGACAACACCACCGGCCCGAGAAACAGGCCTGCCACCCCTGCTTTGAGCGTGCCTCCCACCACGCCCACCAGGATCACCAGCATCGGCACCGGTAGCCCACGGGCCATCAGCAGCGGTTTGAGCAGGTGCTCCAGGAGGGTGGCGGCCAGCAGCCAGAGCGTGAGCAGCAACGCCATCAGCGGTGGCAGATGGCTCCAGGCCATCACCAGGGCTACCGCTACCACTGGCAGCGGCCCGATCTGCATCAGGCACAGGATCAGCGCCAGCAGGGTGAGCACCCCAGACCAGGGCACATCGGCAGCGATCAGCCCCAAACCGATCAACAGCGATTGCAGGAAGGCCACGCCCACCACCCCCCGCGACACGTTGCGCACGGTG
Organism: Vulcanococcus sp.; assembly: GCA_019264575.1. Lineage (GTDB taxonomy): Bacteria > Cyanobacteriota > Cyanobacteriia > PCC-6307 > Cyanobiaceae > Vulcanococcus. The sequence continues at coordinate 50,047 of JAHUZV010000009.1, forward strand.
GTAGCCGTGATCAGCTGCACCGTGTCGGCATGCTCCGGCGCCAACCGATGCAGCAGCCGCCGCAGCCGCAGCAGCAATCCATCGGAGTACACCAACATCGCAGCCGCCACCACCAGGCTCACCAGCAGCCGGAGGAAGCCCAGCCCCTTGGCCAGGGTGGTTTCAAGCACCCGGGTCATCACGGTGGTGAGCGTGTCGGAGTGGCTGCGCAGCAGGCCATGCAGATCGCTGATCAAGCCGTGCCAGAGCGGCTTGATCGCTGGCCCCAGCACAGGGAGGCCCAGCAGCAGCGGTGGCGGTTGGGGCAGGGCCTGTTTGCCCTGGCGCACCAGCTCCACCAGCTCACTCACGTTGCTCAGCAGCGCCGCTGCCAGGGCGCCCACCGGGCCGATCAGCACCAGCAGTCCCACCAGCATGATCAGCCCCGCTGACCACCAGCGCCCCAGCCGCAGGTGGTGCTGCAGCCACAGCTGCAGCGGTTTGAGAATCACGGCCAGCAGTCCGGCCCACAGCACGATCTCGGCGAAGGGCTGCAGGATCAGGGCGCAGGCCATGCCCAGCCCAACCAGCACCAGCAGCCGGATCAGGGCATCGGGATTGAGCGGCATCTCAGTTGGCGGCTGGTGGAGCGGCCTCGAAGCGATCGAGCAGCACCTGCACCGGGATCTGGGTGCGGAAGCGACAGGCGCTGGTTTCGCTGCAATCGAGGGTGCCGTGCTCCCAGAACTTGTTGCTGCCCATGCCGCCACCGCAGAGGCCGTAGTAATCACAAGTGCTCTGGCAGCGCGCCATGCCGGAGCTCACATCGCTCCAGAGCTGTTGAAAGCGGGGGCTGCGGGCCGCCTCCAGCAGGCTGGTGGTGCGGATGTTGCCCAGATTGAAGCTGCCGTAGCGCTCGCTGCTCACCGACAGCAGCTCGGGATCGAAGGTGGAGAAGTTGCCCTGCCAATCCACGCTGAGGATGGAATAGGGGCGGTTGAGTTCGTTCTGATTGAGGCGGCGGTTGCGCTGGATCAGATCGATGACCTGCTGGAACTCCCGCAGCACCAGCGGGTGCCCATCAACCTCGCTCAGCTGCCAGAAGCGCGTGAGGAACTGGCGGTAGCGCTCTTCCTGCTCACGCCCCTGCATCGAGGAACTGGTGTGCACTCCCTCTTGCTCCTCCACGTTGAAGCCCACCGAAGTGATGCCGTTATCGCGGAAGAAGCGATACATCGCCTCCGGTTGCTCCATCGCGGCGGCGGTCACCACGGCGATCACATGGCAGGGGATGCCGTTGCGCTTGAGCGCTTCGATCCCTCGCATCGTGAGGTGATGGGAGGGGTTGCCGTTGCGAAAGCGGCGATGGGCGTCGTGGATGGCGGCCGGGCCATCCACGCTCACGCCCACCACGATGCCGTTGCGCTGGAAGCAGTCGCACCAGGCGTCGTTGATCAGCGTGCCGTTGGTTTGCACGTGCTGCTCGATCACCACGGCACCGCTGGTGAACTCCTGCACGCAGCGCTCGATGATCACCGTGGCTTCGTCGTAGTAGCTGCAGGGGAGCGTGAGCGGCTCACCGGCGTGCCACACCAGCGACAGCTGAGGCCCGCAAAAGGGGCTCTCCAGGATCCGCTGCAACAGCAGAGGCAGCAGATCCAGATCGAACACCCGACGCTTCTGGCGATCCGGCAGGTAGCAGTAATCGCAGTCGAGATTGCAGAGCGAGGTGGATTGCACCACCACTAGCCCGATCGGGCCGAACCGGCTTAGCTCGAGATCGGCAAGAGCGGCGCCGGCCGGGGAAATCTCGCCGCTGATCACCAGTTGATGAAGCTGCCGGGCAGCACGTTGCCCCAGCCGCCGTTACCCCAACCGCCATTGGGCCAGCCCAGGTTCACGTTCACGCCGCCGCCGTAATAGCGGCCGCCGTTCCCCCAGCCACCGCCGTTGCGCCAACCGCCGCCATTGCCCCAGGCGCGGCCACCACCATTGCCCCAGTAGCGAGCCAGCAGCTCGCCGTTGCCAGCGCTCAGTTGAGGTTGCCAGGCGCCATCGCGCAGGGCCTGGATGCGGCTTTCGAGTGGATTGCTCAGATCAGGCGCCTGATACACAGCTGCCTGAGCCGTTTCAGTGAACACGGCAGCAGCGGCGGTGAGGGTGAGTAGCTGCAGAAGGGAACGGGGTGCCATGGCAGTGGTGGGTGCGGTGAATTCAGACGTGCTGGAGGCTCAGGACAGGTTCAGCAGCGCGGCGGTGAGCAGCACGTTGGTGAAGTAGGCCTTGATCAGGTCTTGACTGAGATTCACGCTGCTGCCAGGGCCCACCCACTGGTTGATGCGCTGCAGCGCTGAGGGATCGTCGTTGATGTAGGCCTGCATCAACTTGGCGATCGCCAGGTTGCTGAGGTTGAGCAAACCGGAGTTGTTCTCGGGCACCACGCAGCCCACGGCCGAGCGGTTGTAGGGCACCGAGGGAGCCACGTTGCCGGAGGGATCCACCGCGGCGCGGTTGGCGAGCAGCCAGAGGCTGTCGCCCGCGAGGAACTGAATCTCACCGTTCTTCAGGGCTTCAAGCGCTGCGGCGGGGTTTTCAAACAGCGCCAGCTCGCCGCCGGTGACGGTCTTCTCGATCGCGTGGGCCGAGAGGCTGTTCTTCACCGCGCCGATGGTTTTGCCCTTCAGAGCAGCGGGGGTGCCGTCGTTGCCGGCCGGGGTGATCAGGCGGGTGCCGCTGAGGGCGAAGGGCAGGGAGTAGTCGACAAACATCGAGCGGCCCCAGCTGAAGCCCGCGCCGCAAGAGAGGTCGACAGCGCCGCTGGCGATGGCGGCAAGGCCTTCATTGATCGAATTCACCGGTTGCGGCACCAGCTGCACGGGCTTGCCGGTGTACTCGCTCACTTCTTTCTGGATCTCCTTGGCAAACTCCATGCCAAGGCCCATGTAGCCATTGCCCTGTTGGGTGGAGTAAGGGAGGTCGCCGTTGAGCACGACGGTGTTCAGCCTGCCGGTGCGGCTCACCCGCTCGAGCACGGTTTCGGCTTGGACCGGTTGCAGAACCCCCAGGGTGAGGCTGAGCAGAGCTCCGGTGAGTGCGGTCAGTCGAACAGCCATCGCGTGGGGCGCAGACTCAGACAGTTGGCCGGAGAGTAAGGCAGTTTCCGCTCCTCTGCAGAACGCCTGGCACTCACAATGGCGAGATGATTGAGGTGATCGGCACCGACGCCGGCGCACCGGCCAGCCTGCCGCCGGCTCATCAAGAGCTGCTGCGCCAGGCCGCCCTGGTGGCAGCACCCCGCCGTCTGCACGCCGCCCTGCAGAGCTGGGCTGGCGATGGTGGGCCTGTGCTGATTGCCAGCGATCAGCCGGAGCCACTGCTCGAGCAGTTGCGGGGCCTCGATGCCGGACAACCGGCGGTGGTGCTGGCCAGTGGCGATCCGCTCTGGTTTGGGATTGGGCGGCTGCTGCTGGAGGGGCTTCCGGCGGATCAGCTGCGTTTTCATCCGGCCCCCAGCTCACTCCAGCTGGCCTTCGCGCGCATCGGTCGGCCCTGGCAGGACGCCAGCTGGCTCAGCCTGCACGGCCGCGATCCAGAACCGCTCGCGGCGCGGCTGCAGCAGCGGCAAGGCGCCTTGGCGGTGCTCACCGATCCCAGCCGCGGTGGGGCTGAAACGGTGCGCCGGTGCCTGCGGGCCGCGGGGCTCGAGCAGGCCTATTGCTTCTGGCTGTGTGAGCGCCTCGGCCACAGCGCCGAGCGCGTGCAGCGCCTGGCGCCCGAAGATCCCCTTCCCGCCGATCTCGATCCGCTGCACCTGGTGGTGCTGGTGGCCGAGCCGCCGGCGCTCCCGGAACGCCTGCCCCTGTTTGGTCTGCCAGATGGGGTGTTTCTGCAGCACCCGGATCGCCCGGGGCTGATGACCAAGCGCGAAGTGCGCATTCAGCTGCTGGCCGATCTCGATCTGCCCCAGGAGGGTGTGCTCTGGGATATCGGTGCCGGCGTGGGTTCGGTGGGGCTGGAGGCATTGCGGCTGCGGCCGGCCCTGCAGCTCTGGGCCTTGGAGCAGCGCGGCGGCTCGGCGGCCTTGATCGAGGCCAACGCGGAGCGGCTGGGCGTGAAGCCCGCGCGGGTGCTGGAGGGCCGCGCTCCCGAAGCCCTGGCTGAGCTGCCCGATCCTGATCGTGTGCTCATCGGCGGCGGCGGCCGCGATCGCTGTGCCTTGTTAGATGCCGTGCTTGAGCGGCTGCGTCCAGGCGGTGTGGTGGTGATTCCGCTCGCCACCGTGGAAGCGCTCGCCGAGCTGCGGCCGCCGCTGGAGCAGGCCGGCTTCGCCGTGGCCGTGGCTCAGCATCAGGCCTGGCGCGGGGCACCCCTGGCGGATGGCACGCGCTTGGCGCCGCTCAATCCCGTGCTGGTGCTGCGGGGCGAGCGGCCGGCTGCGGGTTGAAGGGGCGTATCACCGCTGCACTGCCCACCTGCAGGTCCAGGCGGCTGGCTTCGCCGGCGGCCAGTTCCACCACGCCATCCGCTGGCTCGTCGGGCCCGTAGCTGCGGCAGGGCAGACGCGGACAGGGAGTGGTGTTGGCTTCGATCGCGATCACCCGCTTGTCGCGGATGAACAGCATGTCGAGTGGGGAGGGGGTGCGGTGCATCCAGAACTTGAGCACCTGGGGCTGGTCATAGGGGAACCACATGCCCCGCAACGGCGCCAGGGGCGGGCGGCCCATCAATCCCCAGCTCTGCTGCTGCGGGGTGCGCGCCACCTCCAGCTCAATGCAGGGGCCGCTGCTCACCACCGGGCGCAGGGTGGTGGCCTTCAGGCACCACTGCGCTTCGATCGGCAGCTGTTGCGGCGGCGGGGGCGGAGGCGTGTTCATCGGCGGGGCGGGTGGTTAGCGAGGCGGCGGGCCATCGCTGAGGCAATACCCCTGCCCCCGCACGGTGTGAATCAGCCGCTTTTCACCCTGCTCCTCGAGCTTTTGGCGCAAGTAGCGCACGTATACCTCGATCACATTGCTGGCGGCGCCGCGCTGGTCGTGCCACACCTGGCGCAGGATCTGATCGCGGCTGAGCACCTGGCCGCTGTGCTCCATCAGCAGTAGCAGTAAGGAGTATTCCCGCGCTGTGAGCGGCACCATCCGTTGGCCGCGGCGCACCTCATGGCGGCTGGGAATCAGGCTCAGATCGCCCAGGCTGAGGCGATCTTCCGGCGGGCGCCCCTTTTCAAGCAGCTTGCGGTGCAAGCGCAGACGCATCAATAGATCGCTAGCTCCGGCTGACGACAACCAGAAATCGGTGGCCCCGGAGCGCAGTAGGCGTGAGCGGGCCGCCACGCTGTCGGTGCCGATGTCGAGCAGCACTGGCATGGCTCCGATCCGCTGCAGCAGCTGCGGCAACTGATTAGCGAGCTCGGCGCCAAGCACCGCCAGATCGCAGCGGGCTGCGATCCCCGCCTCACCGATGTGGCAGGTGTAGCCGGAGGCTTCCAGCCGCGGTGCCAGGGCCTCGGCTTCCTGGCCGAGCAGCAGCAGGCTTCCGCCGCTCATGAAGGGGCGCCGGGTTTGGCTACGTGCGGCAGGCCCCAACCCAGCTTGTTGCGCAGCACCTGGAAGAACTCGTGATCGGCCAAACGCACGAAGCGCACGGGGTGTTCGCTGCGGCGGATCAGCACCCGATCCTCCGGCCACACGTAGCAACCGGCGCTGCCATCCACCACCATCATCAGCCGCTCCGGCGTGGCGGGAAACACCGTGACCGGTTCCTGATCGCTGAACACCAGCGCCCGTGACGCCAGCGAGTGGGGCGCGATTGGCGTGAGCTGCAGCACCGGGCAATCGGGGGTGATCACGGGGCCGCCGGCACTCAGGGCATAGGCGGTGGAGCCGGTGGGCGTGGAGAGGATCACGCCATCGGCGGCGATATCCACCGGGGCATGGCGGCCCACGGCGATCTCGAAGTGGCACATCGAGGTGAGCGGCTCGCGGTGCAAAGCCATCTCGTTGAGGCAGAGCACCTCCCAACGGCGCTGCTCACCTCGCATCACGCTCACCACCAGGGTGGTGCGCTCCTCCACGGTCCACTTGCCGGCGATCACCTGCTCGAGGGCCTGCTCGAGTTCTGGGAGATAGGTTTCCGCCAGAAAGCCCAGATGGCCGGTGTTGATCGTGAGGATCGGCACATCGATCGGTGCCGTCATCCGCGCGGCGGAGAGCACCGTTCCGTCGCCCCCCAGCACCATGGCCATCGCCATGGACGCTTCAAAGTTGGCCGGCACGCAGGCGGCATGCCCCTTGGCACGCAGGTGCTGATCCGGGTTGGCAAAGCCCACCATCCCCGCGGAGCTGCTAGCCCTCAGCACCTCATACCCCGCGCCGCGCAGGCGCGTTTCGATGGCGTCGGCGGTGGCGAGAGCCAGGTCCTTGCCGTCGTTAACGATGAGGCCGACGCAGGGCACTGACAGGGAACGAGGGCTGACGATCAGCTGATTTTATGGGTGCCCTTCATATCCGCTGATCGCAAGCGGAGCTCCGCTTCAGAACTGCTCCAGGAAGCGCAGGTCGGAGGTGAACAGGCGGCGGATGTCGTCGATGCCGTGGCGCACCATGCAGAAGCGCTCCACACCCAGGCCGGCAGCGAAGCCGCTGTAGCGCTCAGGATCAATGCCCAGGCCTTCGAGCACCGCCGGATCAACCATCCCGCAGCCCATCACCTCCAGCCAGCGGCCGCGCCACTGCACATCCACCTCGGCGGAAGGCTCGGTGAAGGGGAAGTAGCTGGCGCGGAAGCGCACCGGCAGATCGCCGAAGAAGCGCTGCAGGAAGGTGGTCACGGTGCCGCGCAGGTGGCTGAAATCGAGGCCTTCATCGATGGCGAGCACCTCCACCTGGTGGAACACCGGTGAGTGGGTGGCATCCACCGCATCGCGGCGATACACCCGACCGGGCGCCACGATCCGCACCGGCGGCGGGTTCTTCTCCAGGTGGCGGATCTGCACCGGTGAGGTGTGGGTGCGCAGCAGCTCGTGCTCGCTCAAATAGAAGGTGTCCTGCATGTCGCGCGCCGGGTGGTGCGGCGGGATGTTCAGGGCAGTGAAGTTGTAGTGGTCGGTTTCGATCTCCGGGCCTTCCTCCACGCGGTAACCGAGGCCAGAAAAGATGTCCACGATCTCTTCGATCGTGCTGATCAGGGGATGGCGGTGGCCGGCCGGGGTGTAGGTGGCCGGCATGGTCACATCGAGGGTTTCGCTGGCGATGCGCTCAGCCATCGCCGCCGCTTTCACAGCGCTGAGGCGCTCACCCAGCAGCCCCTGTACCTGCTCCTTAAGCACGTTGGCCCGCTGGCCCACCAGCGGGCGCTCATCGCCAGGCAATTTGCCCATGGCGCCGAGCACGGCCGAGAGCTTGCCCTTCTTGCCCAGCAGCCCCACGCGCAGGTCTTCGAGCTCGCTGGCGGAGCCGGCGGCGCCGATGGCCTTGGCGGCTTCAGCCTCCAGCTGATCGAGCTGGTCGGTGAGCTGCTGCAGGCTGATGGTGGCGCTCACGGCTGTGTTCCGGTAGCTCGTGACTTTAAGAAGACGGCCTCTAGCCTCCAGGCAGTCACCCCAACCCCTTGCGGATCCTGATCAGCAACGACGACGGCGTGTTCGCCGCCGGCATCCGCACCCTGGCCGCTGAAGCTGCAGCCCGCGGCCATCAGGTGACGGTGGTGTGCCCTGATCAGGAGCGCTCCGCCACCGGCCACGGCCTCACCCTGCAAACACCTTTGCGGGCCGAGCGGGCCGATGAACTGTTCGCCCCCGGCATCACGGCTTGGGCCTGCAGCGGCACCCCCAGCGATTGCGTGAAGCTGGCGCTGTTCGCCCTGCTGGAGGAATGGCCCGATCTGGTGCTCTCCGGCATCAACCACGGCCCCAACCTCGGCACCGACACGCTGTATTCCGGCACGGTGAGTGCCGCCATGGAAGGCACGATTGAGGGGCTGCCAGCCCTGGCGGTGAGCAGCGCTGATTTCAAGTGGCGCAGCTTTGAACCCGCTGCCGCCATCGCCCTCGATGTGGCTGAAGCCGTGATGCAGCAGGGCTGGCCCGCCTCCACCCTTCTCAACCTGAACGTGCCGCCCTTAGCGGCGGAAGCGATCGGCCCCTTGCGCTGGTGCCGCAAGGCCGTGCGCCGTTACACCGATCAGTTCGACAAGCGCGTGGATCCCCGCGGCCGCACCTATTACTGGCTCGCCGGTGAGGTAGCCAATGACTTGGAGGCTGAGGTGGCCGGCCCAGCCGACTGGCCGATTGATGTGGCCCATGTGGCCGCTGGCGGTGTGTCGCTCACGCCGCTGCAGCCCGAGCTGTTCTGGCGAGGGGAGGCCGCGGCGCTGCCTCAGCTGCCGCTGGGCCGGTAAATCCGCTGCAGCATCCAGATGCTGATCCAAAGCCCGATCACGTGGGCAAACAGCACCTGCGTGTTGCTCAGCACCGACAGCATCTCGAGCGAGGTGATCGGGTAGTTGGTGATGCGCCCGCCCGGGGTGGTCATCGCTCCGCCGAAGGCGAAACCCGCTTGCATCGAGGCCTGCACAAATAGGCTCCCGGCAAGCGACTGGTAGCCCACGGTGCCCAGGGTGAGGCCCACCAGGTCGGCCAGCACGCTGCGTTTAATCAGCCGAGCGGTTTCGCCTTTGCTGGGGTGCACCGGCCCGTTGAGGGCCCGTCCGCAGCGCACGATCAGGCCGCTCTGCCAGATCGACCAAAGCAGCACCACAAAGGCCAGGCTCGTGAGCGACAGGCCAGGGCCCAGACCCAGGGCTTTGTCGGCGCGGGCAGCAATCTGGCCACCGATGTTGTTGAAGAGCAGCACCCCCAGCACCACCACCCCGAGCACCACCTGGGACCAGAGCCGAATCCAGCCCATCCGCCGTAGGGCGGCGGAGATCAGTTGCAGGTCGAGGCGATCGGCCATGGGAAGGAGCGAGGGCGCCGGAGATGGCCCAAACCTGCCATGGGAGGATGCCTGGGGCGAGGGCCTGGATGCGCTTGTTGGTGAACCGGCCTTGATTCCTCTGCGCAGTCCTGAGCAAGCCGCACGGCCCACAGCCATTGCGCTGGGCAGTTTTGATGGGCTGCACCGGGGGCACCGACGGGTGATTGCTGCGGTGGTGGAGCGGGCAGCAGCGGCGCAACTCGTGCCCACGGTGGTGAGCTTCTGGCCCCATCCGCGGGAGGTGCTCTATGGCGAGGCGCGGCTGCGGCTGGATCTTCCCGCCGAAAAGATCCATCTGCTCGAACCGCTCGGTATTGAGCAGTTGGTGTTGGTGCCCTTCACGCCGGAACTGGCCGCCCTCAGCCCGGAGCAGTTCGTAGAGCAGGTGCTGGTGGAGCAGCTGCAGGCCCAGCTGGTGGCTGTGGGCGAAAACTTCCGCTTTGGCGCCGGCCGCAGCGGAGATATCCATGCCTTGCGCGAGCTCTGCGCTGAGCGGGGGATTGAGCTCGTTGTGCAGCCGATCCTCAGCGATGGCACCGGTCGGTTGAGCAGTAGCCGGATCCGCCGGGCGCTCGAGGGCGGACAGCTGCAGGAGCCGGCGGCGTTGTTGGATCGCCCCTATCGCTTTGGCGGCCGGGTGGTGCGGGGGCGCGGGCTGGGCCGCGAGCTGGGTTGGCCCACCGCCAACCTCCAGGTGGATGGCCGCAAGTTTTTGCCCCAGCAGGGGGTGTATGCCGCCTGGGTGTGGCTGCAGGGAGAACAGCTGCCCGGCGAACGGCTGGCGGCGGTGATGAATCTGGGGCCGCAGCCCACGGTGGATCCCACTGCTCCATCGGCGGTGGAGGTGCACTTGCTTGGGCGGCGCCTGGATCTGGAGGGAGCGGAGCTGCTGGTGGAACCGGTGGCGCTGCTGCGCCAACAGCAGCGTTTCGAAAGCCTGGAAGCGCTGGTGGCACAAATCAGCCGCGATGCGGCACAGGCTGAGCAGCTGCTGGGCTCAGCCGGCGGGGTAGGCGTTGGCCAGGCCCCAGCTGATGAAGGCAGCAATCGCCCCCAGCAGCAGAATCCCTGAGATCAGCACCAGCATTGGGCTGTCGGATCCGCCCTGCGCCATGGCCCTGTGATGGCATGTGTGCGCACACCCTAAGCAGCCCCTCTTGCCTCAGTTCTGTTCATGACGGCCCCTGCACAACCCCAGCCGGTGTTGCGCCTGCTCGACGCCAACCTCGATCGCGCCCGCGAAGGCTTGCGGGTGGTGGAGGACTGGTGCCGCTTCGGGCTGGATCGTGCCGATCTGGTGGCGCGGCTCAAGGATCTGCGCCAGCGGCTGGGGCTGCTCCATGCCGAGCGCTACAAGCAGGCGCGGCATACGGCTGGCGACGTGGCGGCCGGCATGGCCCATCCCGCCCAGGCCCAGCGGCAGGAGCCCGCGGCGGTGGTGGCGGCCAACTGCGGCCGGGTGCAGGAGGCGCTGCGGGTGCTCGAGGAATTCGGCCGCGCTGAGGATCCAACCCTGGCCGCCGAAGCGGCCGCGATCCGCTACGCCCTTTACGACCTGGAGGTGGAGTTGCTGCGGGCCTGCCCATCGGCCCATCAACGCCGGGAGCAGTTGCAGAGCTGCCGCCTGTATCTGATCACCAGCCCATCCCCGCAGCTTGAGGCTGTGGTGGAAGCGGCGCTTGAGGGCGGTGTGCGCCTGGTGCAGTACCGCGCCAAGGAGGGCAGCCTGGGGGCAGATGGTGAGCCGATCACCGATACGGAGCGGTTGGCGCAGGCCCAGGCGCTGCGCCAGCTCTGCAGCCGCAAGGGGGCTCTGTTTCTGGTGAACGATCGGATCGATCTGGCTCTGGCGGTGGATGCCGATGGCGTGCATCTGGGGCAAGGCGATCTGCCGCCGGCGCTGGCGCGGCGTTTGCTCGGCCCCGAGAAGTTGATTGGCCGCAGCACTCACGCCCTCAGCCAGCTGCGTGAGGCGGTGGCCGATGGCTGCGACTACGTGGGTGTGGGCCCAGTGCAGGCCACGCCCACCAAGCCCGGCCGCGAGCCCGTGGGCCTGGAGTACGTGCGCCAGGCCGCGGCAGAAAGCCCGATCCCCTGCTTCGCCATCGGCGGCATCGATGCCAGCAACCTGCCGGATGTGCAGGCCGTGGGCTGCAGCCGGGTGGCAGTGGTTCGAGCGATCACAGCGGCCCCGGATCCTGCGGCGGCCAGCCGAGAGCTCCTGGAGATGTTGAACTGAGCCGATGAGCGAATCCACCACATCCACGATCGAAGTGCGCCTCAATGGCGATCCGATGGCCTGCCCTGAAGGCCTGTCGCTGCTGCAACTGCTCGAGCTGCGCGGCTACAAACCACAGCTGGTGGTGGTGGAGTTCAACGGTGAGATCCTGCCCAGAGCTTCTTGGGCGGATCAGCCCGTACGGGAAGCCGATGCGGTGGAAGTGGTCACCATCGTGGGAGGTGGTTCTTAGATTTCATGGCAATTCCTGGGGTTGGTTTTGCCTCAACAGCACTCCACGCCGCTGCTGCGTCGTTTGTTTCGTCGCCTGATGCTTCCTGCGTTGCTCAGTGCGGCCCTGGCGCTGGTGGTGCTGGCCCCTCAGCCTGCTGAGGCCGCCAGCGGCGGCCGCATCGGTGGTGGCAGCTTCCGCTCGGCACCCATGCCCCGCAGCTACGGCGGCGGTGGTTACAGCGGTGGCGGCTACCAGCGGGGCTTTGGCGGTGGCATCGGGTTTCCGTTCATCGTTCCCTTCTTCTTCGGCGGTGGTGGCCTGTTCGGCTTCCTGGTGCTGATGGCGGTGGTGGGCCTGGTGCTGAACGCCTTCCGCGGCGGCGGTGGTGGCGGCCAGGCGTTGCCGGCGGGGATGCGCGGCGGCGATCTCGACAGCTATCGGCCCGACGGCCCGGTGGCCATTGCCCAGCTGCAAGTGGGTCTCTTGGCCTCCGCCCGTGAGCTGCAGCGCGATCTGCGCAGCCTGGCCGCCAGCTCTGATACCAGCACCAGCAGTGGTTTGCAGCGTGTGCTCCAAGACAGCACCCTGGCGTTGCTGCGTCATCCCGATCTGTGGGTGTACGCCAACGCTGAGGTAGGTCAGGTGCCGTTCCAGGCGGCCGAATCCACCTTCAACCGCCTCTCGATGACCGAGCGCAGCAAGCTCGCCGGCGAGATCACCACCAATGTGAGCGGTTCCCGCGGCGTGGCTTCCGCTGCCAGCGCCGGTGATGCCGATGCCACCAGTGACTACATCGCGGTAACCCTGCTGGTGGCCAGCCGCAGCCGCATCACCCTCAAGCCGGTGAATGGCAGTGAGGATCTGCGCGAGGCGCTGCGGGTGGTGGGTTCGGTGCCTTCGGATCAGTTGCTGGCGCTTGAGGTGATCTGGCAGCCCGAGGGCGTGGGCGAAGTGTTGAGCGCCGATGAGCTGATCACCGCCTACCCCGATCTGAAGCATCTCTAAGGCGCGATCTTCGCTTTTTCTGAAGATTTCGCGAATTACAGAAACTCTTCCGCTGGATTTGTGTTGTAAGTCCAGTCGGCGGCGGCCTCGATGTTTAGGTTGATAGCCACTTCAATCCGCTTGCGTGTCCGGCTCCGTTCGCCATTCAGAAACCCGTGCCATGAAATGGCAGGCCAATGGCGAGTTGGCCGGTAGCGATCTGCACGCCCTGCTGAGCCGTCTGCATCAGGTAGAAACCGAGGAGCGCTCCCGCGAGCTGCAGCAGTGCCTGGGCCGCCGCGCTCAAGAGGCCTGATCCTCTGCCTTGAGCGGCTCAACCCTGAAGCCGATCTTCAGGTTGGCCTCGTTGGGTTGCCGATGTAGCCGCAACGGCGCACAGTGCGGCTCATCTGAACGGTTCGGATGGCACCGCGCTCTCCGCACTGGGTGAACAGCCCCGTGCTGCTCGAAGCCTTGGAGCGCTACGAGCAACGCCGGCTGCCCCGCTCGATGCAGCTTTGGGTGGAGGCGATGCTCGAGCTCAAAGCTCCGGCGCGGGAGCCATTGCGCGGCCACTGCTGAGGCCACCGGGCCCACTGTTGAGGATGCGTAGGGCGGCCATCGCGGCGCCGTAGCCGTTGTCGATGTTCACCACGCTCAAGCCTGGAGCGCAGCTGGCCAGCATCCCGTGCAGGGCCGCCTGGCCGCCGGCGCTCACCCCGTAGCCCACGCTCACTGGCACCCCAATCACCGGCTGCGGCACCAGCCCGGCCAACACCGTGGGCAGGGCCCCTTCCATTCCGGCGCAGGCGATCAGCACCTGAGCCTGCTCCAGTCGCTCCAGCTGCGCCAGCAGCCGATGCAGCCCTGCTACGCCTACATCCAGCAACGTTTCGCAGCGCACCCCATGCCAGTGCAGGGCCAGCTGCGCTTCGCTGGCCACCGGCAGATCACTGGTGCCGCCGCTGAGTACCAGCACCTCACCGAGCTCTGGCTGCGGCGGGGCGGGATTGCCGAGGCTGAGGCAGCGGGCCTCGGCATGAAACTGCAGCTGCTCGAGAAGCGCGGCACCTGAGGGGTTTGCCTCGATCAGCTCTGCCACGGCTTGCGCTTTGGCGGCATCCACGCGGGTGGCCAGCGCCAGTTCCCCCGCGCTCTGCAGCCGCAGCAGGATCGATGCGATCTGCTCGGCGGTTTTGTGCTCGCCCCAGATGGCCTCCACCATGCCGATCCGCTGGCGGCGCTGCAGGTCGAGCCGAGCGGTTTCGGTCATGCCGCTGGCTGCAGCTCGCCTTCAAACACCAGCGGGAACGGATTGCCTTGGCGGGTGCCGGTGGCTTGGCGGGCCAGTTGTTCGAAGCGCTCCTGCACCGCTTCCACCTCCGCCAGTGGGATCGCTTTCCACTGCTCGCGGCTGGCCCAGCGGATCAGCAGGGTGCCCTCTTCTCGCTCCGCATCCCAGAGCAAATCACGCCCGAGATAACCCTCTTGCTCAGCCAGCCAGGGTTCCCAGCTGCCCCGTTCGGCTTCCAGCCAGGCTTGGCGGGCTTCAGCCGGCACCTTCACGCGTAGGTGCTCCACCACCGCCACTTCAAAGCTGCCGCCGGGCTGTTGCTGCTCAGCGATCGCCACATCGGGATGGCCGGCCAGCAACATCAGCAGGAATAGAGCGTGGGCCAAAACCCTAGCCAGCGTGCGCCGGCTCATGGCTTCTGCAGCAGGGCCACCGCCTGGCAGGAGATGCCCTCCTCGCGGCCCTCGGGGCCCAGCTTTTCGTTGGTGGTGGCCTTCACGCCCACTTGATCAGGTTCGAGCCCCATGCGGGCGGCAATGGCAGCGCGCATCGCTGCGATGTGGGGTTTGAGCTTGGGCCGCTCAGCGATCACCACCGAATCCACATTGATCACGCTCCAGCCCCGCTCGGCCACCAGCGCCACCACCTGCTCCAGTAGCACCAGGCTGTCGGCCCCCTTCCACTGCGGATCATCGGGCGGGAAGTATTTGCCGATGTCGCCCAGGGAGAGGGCGCCCAGCAGTGCATCCATGATCGCGTGCACCAGCACATCGGCATCGCTGTGGCCATCAAGGCCCAGGCCGGCCGGATGCTCCAGCTGTTGGCCCCCCAGGATCAGCGGCCGGCCCGGCACCAAGCGGTGGATGTCGTAACCGTTGCCGATGCGGAGCTGCATGGAGATGGGGCGGTGACGCTCTGGATGTCTGGCCCGACCCTATCTCTGCCTGCCTTTAGAGCAGTTGCTCACTCCGCGCTGAGCACCTGCAGCCGGTTGCCATCGCGCCCCATCACCAGTACTGCGGCGCCGGGCGGGAGGGTGCGCTGGGGATCGAGGTTGGTCGCCGCCCAGCTTTGGCCCTGCCAGCGCACTCGCCCGCTGGGTTCGTTGCTGCTGAAGCCGCTGATCACGGTGGCCTGCTCGCTGGCTCCACTGGCCGGAATCGATCGCTCTCGTCGCCGCGACCAGCGCTGCAGCAGCATTAGCCCCCCCGCCGTGGCTGCAACGAACAGCAGCAGCTGGCCAGCTAGCGCCAGCGCCGGCAGCAGCGCCGTGAGCACCGACAACGCCAAGGCCGAAAGTGCCGCTGCCAGCAGCCCATCGAATTCAGCCCCGAGCCATTCCGCTGCCAACAGAGCCAGGCCCAGCAGAAACCAGATCAGTGGAGCTGGAACCATGGCTGGTGGAGCAACCCGCTCATGCTGCCTAGCTTGAGGCCAGCGCGCCTCTCTGCCTGTGGAAACCCTCTTCGGCCTGCCGGCTCTGGCGGTGATTGCCTTTCTGGGCATCAACGGGGTGAAGGTCACCAGCGGCGGCCAGTCGCGGCTGGTGGAGCGGCTCGGCAAGTACGACCGCCAGCTGCAGCCGGGGCTCTCGTTTGTGTTGCCGGTGGTGGAGCGGGTGGTGAGCCATGAATCGCTGAAGGAGCGGGTGCTCGATATCCCGCCGCAGCAATGCATCACCCGCGACAACGTGGCGATCGAGGTGGATGCCGTGGTCTATTGGCAGCTGCTGGAGCACTCCCGCGCCTATTACGCCGTTGACAACCTGCAGGCGGCGATGGTGAACCTGGTGCTCACGCAGATCCGAGCCGAGATGGGCAAGCTCGATCTCGATCAAACCTTCACCACCCGCCAGGAGGTGAATGAGGCGCTGCTGCGCGAGCTCGATCAGGCCACCGATCCCTGGGGCGTGAAGGTGACCCGCGTGGAGCTGCGCGATATCCAGCCCTCCCGTGGCGTGCAGCAGGCGATGGAGCAGCAGATGACGGCCGAGCGTGAAAAGCGCGCTGCAATCCTGCGCTCCGAGGGTGAGAAGGAATCACAGCTGAATGCAGCCCGCGGCCGGGCTGAGGCGTTGGTGCTTGATGCCAAGGCCAAGCAGGAAGCCCTGGTGCTGGAGGCCCAAGCCCAGGCCCAGCAGCAAACCCTCCTGGCCCAAGCCCGCGCCGATGCCGCCACACGCTTGGCCGAGGCGATGCAGGCCAACCCTCAGGCGGCTGAAGCGATCCGCTTACTTCTCGCCCGCGATTGGATGGCTATGGGGGAGCAGATGGCCAACGCCCCTGCCGGAAGTGTGCTGATGGTGGATCCTCAGAGCCCTGCTTCTCTGCTTACGGCGCTGCGGGATCTGCAGAAGCCGCAGGGCTGAGGCCCAGCCACGCACCGGCTTCCTGGGCTGGCAAGACCTGAACGACCTGCAGGAAGTAGGGATTGGAGGCCCGCCCCAACAGGGCGTAATCCACAGGTGCAAATCGTTCGATCAGGTCGAACGATTTGCACGATCTGATCGCTTTTGCTGGTCTACTGCTGCTGTTGCTGCGCCTGCCAGCGGGCGTAGAGATCGGGGCGGCGCTGCTGGGTTCGCTCCTGTTGTTGTTGGGATCGCCAGCGGGCGATGGCGCCGTGGTCGCCGCTCCGGAGCACCTCGGGCACGGTCATGCCGTGGAAGTCGGCGGGACGGGTGTAGTGGGGGTGCTCCAGCAGGAGGGCGCTGTGGCTTTCCTCTTCGAGGCAGGCTTCGGTGCCCACGGTGCCGGGCAGCAGCCGAACCACGCCGTTGATGATCGTCATCGCCGGCAGTTCGCCGCCGGTGAGCACGAAATCGCCGATCGACACCTCTTCATCGGCCAGGGCGCGGATGCGCTCATCGAAGCCTTCGTAGTGGCCGCAGAGAAACACGAGCTGGTCGTAGTCCGCTGCCCAGCGGCGCAGATCGGCCTGCTCCAGCGGTTTCCCCTGGGGGCTCATCAGCAGCACCCGCCGCCGTGGCAGCACCGGGATGCTCTCCACCGCTGCGTAGACAGGCTCGGGTTTGAGCACCATGCCGGCGCCGCCGCCGTAGGGCTCATCGTCCACCTTGCGGTAGCGATCGGTGGCGAACTCGCGCGGGTTGTGCACGTGCAGTGCAGCCCGCCCGGCAGCGAAGGCACGGCCGATCACCCCCAGGCCCTGCAGCGGCGCGAACGCCTCCGGGGCCAGGCTCACCACATCAAGGCGCATCGGATCAGGCGGCGGCGGCCGGCTTGCTCACCCGCCGAATCTCAGAGCTGAAGCTGGCCCGGCCGGGCAGACCGTCGGCCGGCTGCTCAATCGTGGAGCGCAGGCGCAGGTTGGGCTTGTTGAACCAGATGCGCTCGCGCAGCTCAGTGCCGTTGTGCTCGCTCACCAGCTCGAGGCTGCCGTCGGGCCAGAGGGTCCAGCGGCCCTGCTGATCACCCGCGCTGAAGCTGCCATCCGCTGCAAACAGGAGCTGCCGCGGCGGCTGATCTTTTGGCCCCACGCTCAAACCGCCCGGCGAACCATCGAGGTAACGCACCACCAGCTCACCGCGCTCGCTGCTGTGCCATTCATCCCCTTCGCCCGCTTCGGCCTGCGTTCCCAGCAGGAAGCGCGAGCGCAGGCTCATCCACTCGCCTTCGCAAAAGCGCAGGAAGGCTTCGATCGTGGCGGGGGGGAAGGTGGCGGGTTCGCTCATCGCTGGATTCTCTCAGCTGTCGCCGCGGTAGCCCAGTTCCGCCAGGCGCGACGCGCTGCGGCGCCAGTTGGGCACCACCTTCACGAAGAGCTCTAGATACACCGGCCCGTTGATCAGCTTTTGCATCTGCTGGCGGGCGCCGCTGCCGATCTCCCGCAGCATCCGCCCGCCTTTGCCGATCAGGATTCCCTTCTGGCTGTTGCGCTCCACCAACACCGTGGCCAGCACGGCTGTGCGCGGCCCATCGTCCACGATGCGCTCGATCTGCACGGCCACGGAGTGGGGCACCTCTTCACGGGTGTGTTGCAGCACCTGCTCGCGAATCAACTCCGCCAAGAGCAGCTGTTCCGGCTGATCGCTCACCGCATCGGGCGGGTAGAGGTGCGGTCCTTCAGGTAGGGCCGCTGAGAGGGCTTCCACCAGGCCATTGGTGCCATCGCCGGTGAGGGCGCTCACTGGGTGCAGGGGCCAGTCGGAAATCAGCTCGCGGTAGCTCGCCTCCAGGTCGGCGGCCTGGGCTGGATCTACCAAGTCGTGCTTGTTGAGCGCTACGTGCACAGGCGCCCGGGCGTGGGCCAACAGATCCACGATGAAGCCATCCCCGCGGCCAGCTGGTTGGCTGCCATCCACCAGCAGCAGCACCAGATCCACCTCGCCGATGGCACCGCGGGCGGTTTGCACCAGGCGCTCCCCGAGCAGATGGTGTGGTTTGTGGATGCCGGGGGTGTCCACCAGCACCAGCTGGGCGGAGGGGGTGGTGAGGATGGCGCGCAGGCGGTTGCGCGTGGTCTGCGCGATGGGGGAGGTGATCGCCACCTTCTCGCCCACCAATTGATTGAGCAGGGTGGATTTGCCCACATTGGGTCGCCCCACCAGGGCCACAAAGCCAGAGCGGAAGCCTTCAGGGCTATCGCCCAGCTGGAAGCCACTGGCCATTGCTTCGGCCGGCAGGTCGCTCAGATCTGGAAACGGCGGCAGCGGGTCGGTGGGGTGGCTTGGTTCCATAACGTCACCATGGCAGCCCGCCGTTCATTTGGGTCCCCGCGCTGATGACCGAGAACACCGACAGCACACCGCTTCAGCCCACCTTCCAGCAGGCCATGGAGATCACGGCCCAGTGGCTCGCGCTCTGGGAGAACGGCGAGCTCAGTGACGAGGTGCTCAGCGATCGCGTGGCTGAACTGGTGGCAAGCCGCGATGGGGCCCGCGGCTTTTTTGTGGTGTCGCTGGCAGGCGACTCGCCACTGATGGATCGCCTGCCGGATCCGGTGGTGTTGGCGCTGCGCCAGGCCGGTGATGGCGTGGTGGATCTGAGCGCACGCAATCTGGCGATGAGCACGGCGATGGCCCTGCACCATCAGCGCAATGGCGATGCCGGTCAGCAGGGCGGATCCGAGCGGGTGCAACTGCGCTGCACCGAGCTGCTGCGTCTGCTCGAGCCGGTTGCCGTGAAGGAGCGTCTTGAAACGCTGCTGGAGGCGACCGATGGCCGCGGTGAGGATGTGGCCTTCCTGGATCGATGGGGCTACGACGCCGATCAGCGCGCCGCCATCGCTGAGGCGGTGCTGGCCGTGGCTGAGGGCTGACTGCGCCCGTCTTTTCTTGTTCTGTCTGGCGTCCAGTGTCCGGCTTGGGATATCTACGGATATCCGCAGCTCGACGCTGTTACGGCACAAAAAAAGCACCCCTGATGGGGTGCTTTGAGCTGATAACGGAAGGCTCTGGCGACTGGATCAGTCGCGGCGGCCGCCGCCGTTGAGGGCGATCACCAGGCGCAGGATGAAGATGAACAGGTTGATGTAGGTGAGGTACATGCCCAGAGCGCCGGCCAGGTACTGGTCGTCGCTGTAGGTGCGGGGCATCGTGTAGAAGTCAACGAAGGCGGCGCCCACGAAGATCACGGTGCCGAAGCCTGCGATCAGCAGTTCCATGCCGCCCATGCCGAAGCCGGGCACAAAGATGCCGCCCACGATCTGCACGAGCATGGCGATCACCAGGCCGATGATGCCCAGGCCCACCACGCCGCTCAGGGCCTGACCGACGCTGTCGCTCATGCGACGGCCCATCACCGAGGCCGCCACAAAGGTGATGCCCGTGGCGAGAGCTGCGGTGCCGATGGCGCCGATGCCTGCGGTGCCGATGGCCATCGCCACCAGGCCGCTGAGGGTGTAGCCGGTGATCAGGCTGTAGGCAGCCAGCAGCGGCAGAGCCGTGCTGTTGTTGCCCTTCATGGCCACGTTCTGGGCCGCGAAGAAGAGGATGAAGTTGCCGATCAAAGCCACCCAGAACAGGGGCATGAACAGTGCCGGGTTGCTGGCCATCAGGGCCAGGCCACCCATCACGCCACCGGCGGTGAGCACCATGCCGCCGCCCACGTAGGGCAGGGCCTTGTTGACCACATTGGGGCCTACCAGCGCGCTCGATTGAGCCTCGCGGATGGCCTCCTGGAAATTGCTGCTGGCCGGCATGGCACAGGAAGAAGACTGAACTCATCCTGCCAGCGCTGTCTAGGTTGCGCGGGCTTTGTGAGTGTGGATCCCCCTATTCGCGGCGCCGCGAGCTGTTGCGGGTCTCGTCGCGGGCGGCGTAGGCATGCACCAGGCGCTGCACCAAGGGGTGACGCACCACATCGGCAGCGGTGAGCCGGCAGATGGCGACGCCTTCCACGCCCTCCAGCACCTGAGCTGCTTCGATCAGGCCGCTGAGTTGATTGGGGGGGAGGTCGATCTGGGTGGGGTCGCCAGTCACCACCATGCGGGAGCCCTCACCGAGGCGGGTGAGCACCATGCGCATCTGGGCGGTGGTGGTGTTCTGGGCCTCATCGAGGATCACGAAGGCATCGGCCAGGGTGCGGCCGCGCATGTAGGCCAGCGGTGCCACCTCGATCACGTTCTTCTCGATTAGAGCGGCGGTGCGCTCTTGGCCCAGCAGGGTGTGCAGGGCGTCGTAGAGGGGGCGCAGATAGGGATCCACCTTCTGCTGCAGATCGCCGGGCAAAAAGCCGAGGCGCTCGCCGGCTTCCACGGCGGGGCGGGTGAGGATCAGGCGCTCGACGCGGCGCTCCTGCAGGGCACGCACGGCTTGCACCGCGGCCAGGAAGGTTTTGCCGGTGCCAGCAGGGCCTAGGGCCAGGGTGAGGTCGTGGCGCTCGATCGCCTCCACGTAGGCCTTTTGCTTGAGCGTGCGCGGGCGCAGCAGTTTTCCGCTCTGGCTACGGGCCAGCACCTGCTTGCCCAGTTGCTGGTGCTCTTCGCCCCGGCCGGTATCGAGGGCGGTGAGCGCGGTTTGCACATCCACCTGGGTGATGGCCTGGCCCTCCTGCCAGAGGGGGCGCAGCAGCTCCACCAGGCCAGCGGCCCGCTCCAGCTGGGTGGGCCGGCCGCGCAGGTGCAATGACAAACCCCGCAACACCAGCGAAGCACCAGTCAGGGCTTCGAGGCGATGCAGGGTGGTTTCAGCCTCCCCAGCCAGAGCCATGGCGGCGTCCTGGTCGGGAAGGTCGATCGTGAAGGTGGTGAGGGTGTCAGCCCCGGACATGGGGGCTCAGCCTCAGGCTTCCGCTGCTTCTTCGGCGGGAGCTTCTGCGGCAGCGGCAGCAGCCTCAGCGGCGGCGGCAGCTTCAGCAGCCTTGGCTTCGGCAGCTTCCTTGGCGGCCTGCTTAGCAGCGGCTTCGCGGGCAGCAGCTTGCTTCTTCTGGCCGATCACCACGGAAGGACGCACCTTCTTCTCCACCAGCCCGCCGCGCTCGAGCAGGGTGAGCACGCTTTCGGTGGGTTGAGCGCCCTGAGCCAGACGAGCCCGGATGGCCTCGGTGTCGAGACGGGTCTCCTTGGTGCGGGGGTTGTAGAAGCCCAGCTCCTCGAGGGGGCGACCATCGCGGCGGGAGGTGCTGTTGCAGGCCACGAGGCGGAAGCTCGCTTCCCGCTTCTTACCGAACCGCTTCAGGCGGAGCTTGATCATCGTGGCCTTGCCTTGCTGACTGGATAAGGGGTGCGTGATCCGTTGGGGGCGGAATCGCGCGCCAAACGACCACAATACTCTTCGGGGTGAACCTCCTCAGAGCTCTCCGAAACCCTTGCGCTTCTTGGCCGGCTTCGGCGCTTTGGGCATGCCGCCGCCGCCGCGAGCAGGGCCGCCCATTCCCGGCATCCCACCACCCATTCCAGGCATCCCCATCCCCGGGAAGCCGCCCATCCCTGGGAAGCCACCCATTCCCGGCATGCCGCCGCCGCGGGTCATCTGCTGCATGAAACCGCGCATCTGCTGGAAGTTCTGCAGCACCTTGTCCACATCCGCCGGGGTGTGACCGCTGCCGCTGGCGATGCGGCGCCGGCGCGAGGGGTTGGCGGCCAGCAGATCGGGGTCGCGGCGCTCGGCTTCCGTCATCGAGCTGATCATTGCCTCGATCTTCTTGAGCTGCTCTTCGCCCTGCTTGAGCATGCCGTCGTCGATCTTGTTCATGCCGGGGATCAGCTTCATCAAGCCCCCCAGCGAGCCCATGCGCTTGATCAGGCGCATCTGCTGCACGAAGTCCGAGAAGTCGAAGGTGGCTTCCTGGAGCTTCTGCTGCATCTTGGCCACATCGGCCAGCTCCACCTCCTTCTGGGCCTTCTCCACCAGGGTGAGCACATCACCCATGCCGAGGATGCGGCTGGCCATCCGCTCGGGGTGGAAGGGCTGCAGCGCCTCCACCTTCTCGCCGGTGCCGATGAACTTGATCGGCGCGCCGCTCACCTTGCGGATCGAGAGGGCGGCGCCACCGCGGGAGTCGCCGTCGAGCTTGGTGAGCACGGCGCCGGTGATGCCCACCTGCTCATGGAAGGCGCGGGTGAGTTCGGCCGCTTCCTGGCCGATCATCGAATCCACCACCAGCAGCACCTCATCGGGGCTGCAGGCTTCGCGGATCCGCACCATCTCCTCCATCATCGATTGATCGATCTGGAGGCGGCCGGCGGTGTCCACCAGCACCGTGTCGAAGCCTTCGGCCTTGGCCTTCTCGATGCCAGCGGCAGCGATGTCTTCCGGTTTGGCTTCGGTGCCGAGGCTGAACACCTCCACGCCGATCTGGCCGCCGAGGGTCTTGAGCTGATCGATCGCCGCCGGGCGATACACGTCGGCACCCACCAGCAGTGCTTTGCGGCCCTGTTCTTTGAGGTGCAGGCCGAGCTTGGCGGTGGCGGTGGTTTTACCGGCGCCCTGCAGGCCGGCCATCAGCACCACGGAGGGTTCGCCCGCCTTGCCGCCGGCAGCGAGGGGCGCGTTCTCGCCGCCCATGGTGTCCACGAGCTGCTCGTGCACCACCTGGATGAACTTCTGATCCGGGCTGATGCCGCGCACCACCTCGGCGCCGAGAGCCTTCTTGCGAACTTCGTCCACGAAGTCCTTCACCACCGGCAGGCTCACATCGGCCTCCAGCAGGGCACGGCGCACCTCTTTCAGGGCGCCATCCACGTTGGTTTCGCTGATCGAGCCCTGGCCGCGCAGGTTCTTGACCGCGTCTTCAAACCGCTGGGAAAGCTCGTCGAACATCAGGTGCGCAGGCGGCTGGGGGCGTGCGGCGAGAGCCGCTAGTGGCGCGATCGTAAAAAGCCGCCGCCCTTAGCCCGGCTTGAAGGCCGCCAGCAGCCAGCGTTCGCCGTCGCGGGCAAACACATACGTATTGGTGAGGCTGGTGGAGGGGGTCTGGCTGAGCACGGCGCCACTGCTGCTGCGGCGCTCGTCGCTGTAGCGCAGGGTCACCTGAGCGGCGATGCGGTTGGGGCTGCGCTCGCTCACGCTGAAGCTCTCCACGCTCGCTTTCACCGTTTCGGTGGCGCCAGCGCTGCGGTTGGCTTGCTCCTGGCGTTGCAGGAGCGCCACCTGGGAGCTGCGGGCGAGATCGCTGAGGGGCAGCGGCGCCCTGCCTCCGGCCAGCACGGTGGCCTTGGCTTCCAACCACGCTTCGAGCAATTCCTGCAGCTGCGTTTCGCTCGGATCGGCGGCGGTGAGGGGGAAGCTCGGAGCCACGGGTGCCGGCGGCGTTGGCGGCGCTGCTGGCGGTTGGGCTTGCTCGGCCGGCTGCACCGGTATGGGCTGCGCGGGTTCGGTGCGGGGCCGCAGCAGCAGCCAACCGCCCAGGGCGATCACCAGCACGGCACCCCCGGCGGCGGGCAGGGTCCAGCGGGGAAGGTCCGCCAGGGCGGGCATGGCTGGGAGCTGAAGGTTCGGCAGGCGCCATTGGGGGCCATCCCAGAGGTCGTCGTCCTCGTCGGCGTCCGCCGCAGTGGTGTCGAGATCTGCGGCCGGGGGCTCGAGGCTGAAATCTGGCCAGGCGGGCAGCTCCTGGGGTGTGTCGGCGGCGGCTGGCGCGGGCTCGGGGCCCGCGCTGCTGCTGAGTCGGCCGCGGATGCGGTCTTGTTGCTCCACGTAGGCCTGCACATCGCGATCGGCGAACCAGGCCTCGAGGTCGGCATCGGCATCGATGTCGCGGAAGCCGGGCAGCACTTCGCGGCTCAACCAGTCGCGGCAGTAGGCGCACAGGCGCGCCAGGGGATCGTCGCTTTGCTCATGGGCCCATTGGCGCAGGGCCTCATCGGCTCCGGCGTCGAACAGGGTCTGGGCTTGCTCCACCTGGCCGAGCAGCAGCTGCTGGCAGGCCAGGAACACCTCCATGCCGGGCTGGCCGCCCGCTTGCAGGCGCTGGAAGCCGGCTTGGATGCGCTCCGGTTTGCGCTGCACGAAGCCAGCGGCGGTGAGTGCGAAGCTGGCGAGGAAATCAGCGGTGGCAGAGCCGGCCTCCGCCCAGCGGCTGAACAGATCCACCTGCTCCTGCACCGTGAGGAATAGGCGGATCTGTTTAAAGAAGGGTTGGAATTCGGTCTGGGGGAAGTCGGGGTCGAGCTCGCCTTCGAGGCCACCGCGCTGCAGCACTAACTGCTCCAGCAGCCGGATCCCTTCCTGGCGCGCGCTGAGCGCCGAGAGATCGCGGCTGATCAGATCGAGCACCCGGTAGGGCAGCAGCAGCTTGAGCTCGCGCTCGAGCTGGCGGCGCTGGTCGGGCAGCTGGCCCATGCGCTGCAGCAGCTGCAGGCCTTGCTGCAGGGTGCGGGCCGCGGCTTCGTAGCGGCGTTGGTTGCGGAAATCAGCGGCGGCGGCCTGGCAGGCCAAACCGGCCAGCAGGGTGAGATCGGCTTCGCGGCTGCTGCCCAGGGCCGGCGCTTGGGGTGGTTGCAGGCCGCGGCTGGCGGCTTCAAAGGCTTCCTGGGCTTGACCGGCTTCCATCAGCAGCAGCAGGCCGCCCACCTCGCGGGAGGGTGGGATTTCAAGGGCGGCAATCGAGCCTTCACCCGTGTCGGCGATGGCGGTGAGCTCGCGCTCATAGCTCTGGCGGCGGTCCTCATCGCTGAGCAGCTCAGCGCTTGCTTGCAGCAGTTCGGCCCGCGCCTGCAGCGTGTCGATGGTGAAGCCCTGGTCCGGCGCGCGATCCAAGCGTTGCTGCAGCGTGCGCAGCACGGTTTCACTGTCGGTGGTGGCGCTCACCCCGAGCAGATGGAAATGGTCGATCGGCAGTTCCAATCCGCCCGGTTCGCTTGGGCGTGACTGTAGTCAGGGTCTGAGGTTTTGGCCTCATCCCGCACACCGTTCGGTGATGGACCCCGTACAGTCGCCTCAGCATCAGTAGTGGCCGGAAAGCCGGAAACCGCGCATGACACAGGCAGATCTCGGCCAGAGCGTCGCCAGCAACGGAGCTCCGGCCTGCTCCGCCGATGTGAATGCGGTCGGCCTGCATGCCGAGCGTCTGCTCAATCTCTATCCCTCCACTCCTGCGGTGGTGAGCCGGGATGAGGGCCTGATGCTCTACCGCGACATGACCCTGGGTCGGCGCTTCGAAGACAAGTGCGCCGAGATGTATTACCGGGGCAAGATGTTCGGCTTCGTGCACCTCTACAACGGCCAAGAGGCCGTGAGCACGGGTGTGATCAAGGCGATGAAGATGCAGCACGACTGGTTCTGCAGCACCTATCGCGATCACGTGCATGCCCTCAGTTGCGGCGTGCCCGCCCGCGAGGTGATGAGCGAGCTGTTCGGCAAGGAAACCGGTTGCAGCAAGGGCCGCGGCGGTTCGATGCACCTGTTTTCTAAGGAGCATCACCTGCTGGGTGGCTATGCCTTTATTGGTGAGGGCATCCCGGTGGCTCTCGGTGCTGCGTTCACCAGCCGCTACAAGCGCGATGCCCTGGGCGATGCCAGCAGCGATGCGGTGACCGCTGCCTTCTTCGGCGATGGCACCTGCAACATCGGGCAGTTCTACGAGTGCCTGAACATGGCGGCGCTGTGGAAGCTGCCGATCATTTTTGTGGTGGAGAACAACAAGTGGGCCATCGGCATGGACCACAACCGCGCCACCAGCGACCCCGAGATCTGGCGCAAAGCGGCGGCCTTTGGCATGGCCGGTGAAGAAGTGGATGGCATGGATGTGCTGGCCGTGCGCGGTGCCGCCCAACGCGCCATCGAGCGAGCCCGCGCGGGCGAAGGCCCCACCCTGCTGGAGTGCCTTACCTATCGCTTCCGCGGCCACTCCCTGGCCGACCCCGATGAGCTGCGCGCCGAGGCTGAGAAGGAGTTCTGGGCGCAGCGCGATCCGATCAAGCGCCTTGCTGTTCACCTGATCGAGCACAACCTGGCCAACGCCGAGGAGCTCAAGGGCATCGACAAAGAGATCGACGCCGTAGTGGCCGACTGTGTGGAGTTCGCCCTGGCGGCCCCCGAGCCCAAGCCCGAAGAGCTCACCCGTTACATCTGGGCGGAAGACTGAGCCTCGCTCTCAGAGCGCGTGCAACCGGGCCTGCTCTGCAGCAGCCCGGAACACCAGAGCGTGCCGTTCCACCAGCGGCTTGAGATCGTCGTACCCACCGCCGATCACCGTGGCCACTGGAATCGAGCGCCGCAGGCAGGCATCGAGCACCAGCCGATCGCGGTTGAGCAACCCCTCATTGCTGAGGTTGAGCCGCCCTAAGCGGTCGTGGCGGTGGGGATCCACGCCGGCGTTGTAAAGCACTAGACCTGGCTTCACCTGATCGAGCAGGTTGGGAATCAGATCGCCAATGGCAACGAGGTAGTCGTCATCACCGAGGCCATCGTCGAGCGGTAGGTCGACGTTGCTGGTCTGTTTGCGCAGCGGGAAGTTGCTCTGGCAGTGGGCGGAGAAGGTGAACACCCGCGGCTCCTCGGCAAAGATCGCGGCGGTGGCATCACCCTGATGCACGTCGAGATCGATCACCATCAGTTGCTGCACCAGCCCCTCAGCCAGCAGCACCCGGGCGGCCACAGCGCAGTCGTTGAAGATGCAGAAGCCGCTGCCGTGATCGGGGTAGGCGTGATGGGTGCCGCCGGCCAAGTGGCAGGCCAGGCCGTGCTGCAGCGCCAGCCGCGCCGTGAGCACGGTGCCGCCCACCGCCAGCCAGGTGCGCTGCACCAGTGGAATTGTGGCCGGCAGGCCGATGCGCCGCTGCTCGGCATGGGTGAGCTCTCCGCGGGCAAAGGCCTGGTGGTAGCGCGGCTCATGCACCAGTTCGAGCCAGCGACGCGGTGCTGGCAGTGGCTCGGCAAAATGCTCAGCTCTCGCCAGCCCCTGCTCCTGCAACAGCTGGTGCAGCAAGCGAAATTTCCCCATCGGAAAGCGATGGCTGCTGGGCAGCGGCGTCGAATAAGACGGGTGGTAGACGAAGGGGGGCCTCACTGGATTTGCCAACACCACTGGTTCTTCACGCGCTGTGGAGGCAAAGGTGGAATGGAGGGTGTCAGTTTGGCGGTTTCACGCCATCTGCAGCATCGCGTCGTAAGTGGCGCCGCGAAACCTCTGATGTGCCTTGCACCGAGCACGAGGTTCTAACTCCCTCCAGTGAGCCACGCAGATTGATTCAGGGATTCTGACCAGCTGAAGCGGAGGCTTGCCCAGAGAGCTGGTTCGGTCCTGACGACACAAGCTGCTTTGATGTGGCCTGCTTGAAAACTGTGGCTCTTGATCAAAACCGCAGCTAGTTTTGTAGCAGCCCTTGGCATGCGTCCGGATGTTGGTTGATGTCTTGCCAGATGTGATTTTTCACACGCGGGTCAGAGATGACTCGATTCCTGGCGACAACCCTTTTCGCTGGCAGGACCGTAGTACGGCAGATCTCTTCGCTGGTCGTCGCAGTATCCTGTTTTCGCTTCCCGCAGCGTTTTCTCCCACCTGTTCGGATCATCACGTTCCCCGTTATGAGGAGCTGGCTGAGACGTTCTTGTCACTGGGGATCAATCAGATTGTCTGTGTGGCGGTTAATGACGCCTTTGTCATGTTCCAGTGGGGGAAAAAAGTGGGTGTGAAAAACGTGTTTCTCCTCCCTGATGGCAATGGTGTGTTCACCCGTCACATGGGCATGTTGATTGATCGCTCCGAGTTCGGTATGGGCATGCGCTCCTGGCGCTACTCGCTGCTGCTCGATGGTCTCCGGATTGAAAAGGCCTTCGTGGAGAAGGGGTTAACCGACCATGCACCCACCGATCCGTTGGAGGTGTCGGATGCCGACACAATGCTGGCTTACCTCAAGGGGCGATAGCCAAAGATCAGTTCAGCCCATGGATACTTGCGCTCCCTGGCCAATCCGCAGATTTGCTTCTGGTGGGCGTGTCCGGTAGCCGGTTGACCCGGCAGCGATCGGCGGCATCCGGGCAGGTGGATCACAGGCTGCTGGGCATTCTGCGGGTGAGGTGCCGCAGCTTGCGCAGGGCCTTGAGTTCCACCTGGCGCACCCGCTCGCGCGATACGTCGAGCATGCGGCCGATCTCGGCCAGGGTGTGCCGCTCTTCGCCCTCAAGGCCAAAGCGCAGTTCGAGCACCTGCCGCTCCTGCTCGGTGAGGTGGCTGAGCCAGCGGCCCAGCTGCTCGTGATGCATGCCGCGCTCCACCTGGTCGAGCGGCTCGGCGTGGCTGTTGTCGGCGATCAAGTCGCCCAGGAAGCTGCGGCCTTCTTCGCCGTTCACCGGTGCATCCAGGCTGGAGGTGGTGAGGGCCTGGCGTAGCAGCGAATCGAGCTCGTCGATGGGCATGTCCATCGCTTCGGCGATCTCCTTGCGGCTGGGCATGGCGCCGAGCTTGTGGGCCAGATCCAGGCTCACCTTGCGGATGGCGGTGAGCCGCTCCGAGAGGTGCACCGGCAGGCGGATCGTGCGGGCCTGGCAGGCGATGGCGCGCGTCATGCTCTGGCGGATCCACCAGAAGGCATAGGTGGAGAACTTGTAGCCCCGCGTGGGATCGAACTTCTCAACGGCACGCTCAAGGCCTAACGAACCTTCCTGAATCAGATCGAGCAGTTCTAGACCTTTGCCTTGATATTTCTTGGCAACGCTCACCACCAAGCGCAGGTTGGCTTTCATCATCCGTTCCTTCGAACGGCGGCCCACACGGATTGTTTTCTTCTGCTGATCGCTATAACCGCTCTCGGGTTCCTCTTCGGTGAGGCGCATCATCGCCTGCACCTGATTGCCGAGCTCAATTTCTTCTGCTGGAGTTAAAAGAGGAACGCGGCCGATGGTGGAGAGATACCAGCTGATCGGGTCACTGCCTCGGCGGCGACTGGCGCCCCCCGGGGAAAGTCCGGATGCCGTCATGAACCCTGTTCTGGAAGTTGGGCAAATCTCCTATGGGTTTTGTTAAAGGCGGTGTGATTGCAGATGCGCTTCAGCTTTCAGCAGCAAAACCACACACTTGTATTGAGACTCACGTGTTGGCCCGCAGTTGTTAATTCCTTTGCTTGGCGTGGTTTGTGTTGAGCTCCTGGCTTTGCAGTGCATGGGCCACAGCCATGGGATCAGCACCCCCCTGGCCGCGCTGCTGCACTGCTTGAAGCCCCGCATGGGCATGGGCCAGGGCGCTGGTTGCGAGCAAGGCGGCATCTGCGCCGCCCCGGGCGGCTAAGCCGCCGGCATAGCCCGCTAGCACATCACCCAAACCCGCCCGCGCGGCAGCACTGCAGGCCTCTCGCAGCTGCCAGCGCCGGCCATCGCCTGCGGCGATCACGGTGCGGGCTCCTTTGAGCAGCACGCTGCAGGGCTGGCTGCCGCTGCACTGCTGGGCTGCGGCCTGGGCAGCCAGAAGGGCCGGGGCCTCGGCCAGCTCGGGGAAGAGGCGGGCAAATTCACCTCGGTGCGGTGTGATCCAGGTGGGGCCCTGGCGGCCTTTCAGCCAAGCCGTAGCTCCCAGACGCGCCAGCCGATTGAGCCCATCAGCATCGAGCAGCAGCAGGCCGGGGAAGCGCTGCAGCTGCTGCCAGATGCCTGCCTCGGCCGCCGCTTCCGCCTCCGTGGTGGCACCAAGCCCTGGTCCCAGCACCACCGAATCCAGCCGCTCCAGGGCTGCCGCGTTCAGATCGGAGAGATCGAGGCTGCCGCTGGGGTGACAAGCCAGTGCTGCGCTCACCACCACATGGGGCTGCACGCTCCAGATCTGATCGGCCAGCGGCTGCGGCAGGGCGGCCCTCAGGCTGCCTGCGCCGCTGGCGCTAGCACCCTGCAAACACAGCTGAGCCGCCCCGCGATACGCCGCGCTGCCGGCGATCACGAGCAGCCGGCCCCGCTGGTATTTGGAGGCGGCCGCCGGCAGTTGCGGCCAGGGGGCACCGGCCAGATCGCTCGGCCTCAGCGCCAGGGGCTGATCGGCCGGTAGTTCGCTGAGCAACGCGGCAGGCAGCCCAAGATCGATGCGCTCCAGCCGGCCCACCCAGGCCAGGGCGGCATCCTGCAGAAAGCCCTGTTTGAGCAGGCCGATGCTCAGGCTGAGGGCGGCGCAGGCGGCCACGCGGCCCAGGGGCTGGCCGCTGTCGGCGCAGAGACCGGTGGGCCCATCAATGGCGATCAGCCGGTTCGGCTGCTGCTGTTGGCGCTGCTCCAGCAGCGTTTCCAGGGCTTCGCCTGGCGGACGGCTCTGGCCGATGCCGAACAGGGCATCGATCCACACCGCCGGATCGGCTGGATCCGGCGGGTGATCCAGGGCGGGAATGCCGAGCCAGCGGGCATGGCGCAGGTGGGCTTCGGTGAGCGGTTTGTGGCGCTCAAACGGGCTCCAGATCCGCACGGCGATCCCTGCCAGCTGCAGCTCGCGTGCCACCACCAGCCCATCGCCCCCGTTGTGGCCCGGCCCCACCAGCACCAGGGCGCCATGGTGTTGGAGCTGCGGCGACCAATCGGGCTGCTCTAGCCGCCGCGCCACGGCCAGCGCTGCCTTCTCCATCAAGGCTTCCACCGGCAGGCCGCTGGCAAACAGCTGCTGCTCCAGCGTTGCCATCTGCGCGCTGCTCACCAGCAGATGCTCGGCATCGCGCGGGGGCCAGACGGGCTGAGGCAAGACAGACCGGCAGGTGACAGTTCCATGATGGAGCGATCACGCCGATCGGGCTGCAGGGCCTGGTCGTTTTGTTGGCTTGGCCCGTTTTTCCGCGATACCCGCCGCCGCGTCTCCTTCGGTCGCGGCCACCCCGGCCGGTGCGGCTGCGCTGGAGCGGCTGCAGGCCTGGCCCGGTGAGCACCGGGTGGTGGTGGGGCTCTCGGGAGGCGTGGATAGTTCGCTCACCGCGGCCTTGCTCGTGGAAGCCGGCTGGCAGGTGGAGGGGCTCACCCTCTGGTTGATGAGCGGCAAGGGCGCCTGCTGCGCTGAGGGGTTGGTGGATGCCGCTGGGATCTGTGAGCAGCTCGGCGTGGAGCACCACGTGGTGGATTTCCGCGAGCATTTCAAAGAGCAGATCGTTGATTTCCTGGTGCAGGGCTACGGCGATGGCATCACGCCGTTGCCGTGCTCGCGCTGCAACCGGGAGGTGAAGTTCGGCCCGATGCTGCGCTGGGCTGCCGAGGAGCGCGGCATCGAGCGGATTGCCACCGGCCACTACGCGCGGGTGCGCCACGGAGAGCAGAGCGACAACGGCCGCCATCAACTGCTGCGCGGCCTCGATGCGCGCAAAGACCAGAGCTATTTCCTCTACGACCTGCCCCAGCAGGCGCTCGGGCGGCTGGTGTTTCCCCTCGGTGAACTCACCAAGCCCGATACCCGCGCCGAAGCCGAGCGCCATGGCTTGCGCACCGCTCAGAAGCCCGAAAGCCAAGACCTCTGCCTCGCCGATCACCACGGCTCGATGAAGGCATTCCTCGATGCCTACCTACCGCCGCGGGCCGGAGAGATCGTGCTCAATGACGGGCGTGTGGTGGGCCAGCACGATGGCATTGAGCATTTCACCATTGGTCAGCGGAAAGGGCTGGGGGTGGCCTGGAGCGAGCCGCTGCATGTGGTGCGCCTCGATGGCGCCATGAATCAAGTGGTGGTGGCTCCGCGCCGTGATGCCGCTCGCGGCGATTGCGTGGTGGGAGCGGTGAACTGGGTGTCGATCGCTCCACCTGAAGAGCCGATCGATGTGGAGGTGCAGGTGCGCTACCGGAGCGGTGCTGTGCCGGCTCGGCTCACGCCCTTGCAAGCCACTGAGGCCGATGTGGCTGCAGATCGCCCCTATCGCTGTCGGCTGGAGTTTGAGGAGGAGCAGTTTTCGATCACGCCCGGACAGGCGGCGGTGTTTTATGCCGGGGAGATGGTGCTCGGTGGTGGGTTGATTCAGGCTTGAGCCAATCGTTGTGCCGGGACGATTGTTTTTCTCATTACCAATAAGGATCCGTCGCTAGTTCCACATTGAGCTGGCCGCTTTTGCTGGGGGGAACGGTGGCGATACAGGCGCGGATGGTTGTGCCGTTCACGTCGATCTCGCAGGCGCCGCAGCTCCCCCCCAGGCAGCCCGTTGGGATTGAGAACCCCGCGTCTCGCGCGGCGGCGAGCCAATCGCACCCAGCTGTGCACGCGGTGCTTTTCCCATGGGGCCAGTGGATCAACACCTGTTTGCTCATGGCTGGTTCAGCAATGGCTCCAAGTTCACGTGCTGCTCGAAGGCATCGGCGAGGCGATCGAGCAACGCATCGCGCTGACGGCTGTGGTGCGGTTGCTGTTCGCTCAGCATCGGCAACCCTTTGCGTGTCCGCAGCTGGTTGAGCCAGCGCCTCCGCCACGGACCGCTCTCAAAGACGCCATGGAGATAGGTGCCGGCCACGCTCTCTTGCACCCAGCCCAGTCCGTCATCGGCGCAGAGCGATTGGCAGGGCTCGAGGCTGGTGGTGCTGCCGCGGTGCAGCTCGAAGCCTTCGATCTGCAGAGAGTCGCTTTCTGACGTGCGGTTGTTGAAGGCCGGCCACAGGGCTTGGCTGGCGCGCTGCCGCAGGGCTTTTTCGCCGCCGAACACGGTGCGCAGAGGTAGCAGGTTGAGCCCGGCTGCGCTTGAGGCGGCTCCGCTTCCTCCCTCGAGCCCTTCGGGGTCATGCAGTTCACGGCCAAGCAGCTGCATGCCGCCGCAGACGCCGAACACGTGCCCACCGCTGGCCGCAAACCGCTGCAGTTCCCCGCAGAACGCAGCGCTTTGCTGCAAAGCCTCCAGATCGCGCAGCGTTTGCTTGCTGCCGGGCACCACCACGGCATCGGGTTGTCCCAACGGCTCGCCCGGCGCTACCCAGCGCAGCTGAACCGATGGTTCGGCTTCCAGCGGATCGAGATCGGAGAAGTTGCTCAGCGACGGCAGCTTCAACACCGCGATCTCCAGTTCGGCGCCGCGTTTGCGGCCCCGGCGCTCCAGCAGATCGAGCGAGTCTTCCGGGGGGAACAGCTCATCGAGCCAGGGCATCACGCCGAGAACGGGAATGCCGGTGTTGGCCTCCAGCCAGCGGCGCCCCTCATCAAACAGTTCGCGGCGGCCGCGGAAGCGGTTGATCAGGAGCCCGCGGATTAGCGGACGCTCCACCGGTCGCAGCAGCGCCAAGGTGCCCACCAGCTGGGCGAACACGCCGCCGCGCTCGATATCCGCCACCAGGATGCAGCGGGCCCGAAGGTATTGCGCCAGGCGCAGGTTGGTGAGATCGCGCGGCTGAAGGTTCACTTCCACTGGGCTGCCGGCCCCCTCCAGCACCAGCCGCCCGCCGCGATGGTCCGCCTTCAGCTCCCCAAGGCCCTGGCGGATTGCTGCCCAGCCGGGACGGAACCAGTCGCGGTAGTAGTGCTCGGCGCGGCAGCTGCCCACTGATTGCCCCAGGTGGATCACCTCACTGGTGCTGTCGCCCTGGGGCTTGAGCAGCACCGGGTTCATCGCGCACTGGGGCTCGAGCCCCGCGGCCCAGGCCTGGAGCGCCTGGGAGTAGGCCATCTCGCCGCCCGCCTGATCCACCCAGGCGTTGTTGCTCATGTTCTGCCCCTTGAAGGGCAGAGGGGTTTCACCCCGGCGGCGCAGCACGCGGCAGAGGGCGGCCGTCATCAACGACTTGCCGGCACCGCTGCTGGTGCCGAGCACCATCAAGGGGGTGGGGTTGTTCACGTTGGGCCGGTGCTGTTGGTTTCAAACCAGGCCTGAAAGTCAGCCAATGGCAGTTCGGCGGCGGCCAGGCGACAGATCATCAAAACCACCTCTTCATTGGAGGCGTGGAAGCGGAAGCCGTTAAGACCCAAAAACACAATGGCAACAACAAAGCCCCTGCGCTTGTTGCCATCGGCAAAAGGATGGGCTCGGATGAGTGCTTCTGCATAGGCTGCCGCCAACTGGGGAATGGTGCTGAGTTCCTCAACTTCCCAGCGTTGTCTGGGGCGAGCCAGGTCCGCCTCGCCGTTGCACTGCGAATGCCTTGCAGCCCCACGTGCTCCAGGATCAGCTCGTGATGAATGGCGCGCACGGCTAGAGCTGGGACCCAGCAGGGCTCATGGCCTGCGCTCATTGGGCGAGTTCGCGCAAGGCAGGCTGGAATTGTTTGGCGGCTTCTGATGCCAAGGCGAGAGCCTGCTGAACCGTGGGGGCAAACGGCGTTAGGAGGATGCCGTCTTCGGTTTCAATGGCCTGGATGCGATCACCTGGCTTCAGGTGGAATCTGCGTGCCAGTTCCTTGGGGATCGTGGCGCTCACAGAGCCACCGGATTGCCGCAGGCTGACCTCTGGGGCCATGGCTCGATGGGAAGGGAGCACAGAAACGCTACCCACTGATTGTTTGGGCTGCTTCGCTCTGGGCTCATCAGCCGCTTTCGGGGCTGCTGGCGTTGGCTGGCCTGAGTTCTTCAAGCAGGAGCGCCAGGGTCTCGTTCAGTTGGAGTCGGCTTGTGGGGGTGTCGGCGAGCTGAAATCGGATTGCTGCGATAAGGCGTCGAATCTCGCGTTGGCGTGCTCGAGCCACCTTGTTTCTTGTTCGATCTCGAAGACGGGTCGCCAGTTCAGCATCGCCAAACAGCGCCGCCAGAGCGGCAATGTGGAGAGATACTCCGATCTGCTCATCCAATGAAAGGGTTGAGAGGTGGAGGAGGGCTCCATGGCCGCAGTTGGTGAGGAAGGAAATGGCGATCAGCAGAGCCCCCGCAAAGAACGTGGCTGCTGCTTGACGATCGAGAGTTGGGCTTTTCATCAGGCTAACGGCGCCAATCGGCTCCGTTTCTTGATGATCAACCCCTCACAGACCTCTCTACATCCGTGAAATCACGGCACCGCTCTCAAAACCGTGGCCAGTGCTGCACCAGCCAATGCAGCAGGCGCCGGGGGACGCTGGCCCTGGCGATTTCTCCATCCCAACGGCTCAGCACCTCGCGGCCCAGGGGGGTGAGGCGCACCCGCTCGGTGAGGCCCTGACCGTCCACTTCGCGGCGCAGCACCCCGAGCTGGATCAGCCAGATCAGGTGGTCTTCGGTGCGGTTGGCGCTGAGGCGGCGGCGCGTGATGCGGCGCCAGTCGGCCCGGGCGGCCAGTTGGCTGCTGCTGAGGGCGCCCCGCTCCAGCTCTTGATAGAAGGCCAGCCGAAACGGCAGGCAGCGCACCGCCTGGCGGGCGCGGTGGATGGCCTGATGGGTCTGGCTGTCGGCGGAGGGGGCGATCACGCGCGGGGCTCTTTGAGTGTCATTCTCCTGCTCAGGACTGCTGCGTGACTTCCGTGCTGCTGCTCGCCTCGGCCTCCCCAGCCCGCCGCCGTTTGCTGGAGCAGGCGGCCATTCCCCATCGCGTGCAAGTGAGCGGTGTGGATGAAGACGCCATCACGGATCCGAATCCAGCGCAGTTGGTGCAGTTGCTGGCACGGGCTAAGGCTCATGCGGTGTGGAACGGCTGCACCGATGCAGAGATCACCGCGGTGTTGGGCTGCGATTCCGTGCTCGCTTTTGAGGGGGAGGTGTTTGGCAAGCCGGCGGATGCGGAGGAGGCGATTGCGCGTTGGCGGCGGATGGCGGGTGGCTGGGGGGAGTTGCATACCGGCCATTGCTTGTTGTCCGTGGTGGGCGAACTGGAGTGCCTCACCACGGTCACCACACGAGTGCAGTTCGCTCCCCTCAGGGATGCTGAAATTGCCGCCTATGTGGCCACCGGTGAACCGTTGCATTGTGCAGGCGGTTTTGCGCTTGAAGGGCGCGGTGGTGCGGTTGTGGAACGGATCGACGGTTGTTTTTCCAACGTGATCGGCCTCAGCTTGCCTCTGCTGAGGCGATGGCTGGTCTGTCCTGATGGATGAACGAGTCCAAGTTGATCATTGAGGGTTATTCTCTCATGGTTCACCAATTTGAACGGGGATGATTGCAGGCTGACCGCTATTTGTGCCAACCCGAATTTCTGCTCTGAACGGAAGTGATCCGCTAGGCGGTTGATTGGCCGTGAACGTTCGTGTTGTGGGCTGATAGGTGAGCCATTGGGGTAGTGACCCTCCGCCAGGTGTGGATGCACTGGTTGGCGCTACGAGGTTCACATTTGGATTGGCTTGGATTAACAACTGAGAAGGAACTTGGTAGGAGAAGCTGCCGGCTGCGTTCTGTGCAGCGCCGAGCTCAACAACTCCATTTCTGAAGACAGAGGTAGTTGATGGAGCCGGTTGCTGGGCAGCGTTGGCATTGGTGGCAGTGAGTTGTGCCCGCTCAGCTGCTGGATTTGGAGTCGCTGTAGTTGGTTGTTGCCCTGTAGTCGTGGCAGCGTTTTCAGCGCTGGTTGTCTGGCCTGGATTCGGCCCAGGCGGATTGGGTCCAGGTGGGTTGGGACCCGGAGGATTCGGCCCAGGCGGATTGCCACCACCACCGGAGGGCCCTAAGCCTTGTCCAGCGCCTTGCCCGGGGCCATTGCCATCACCGGGACCACCGGCGCCTTGTCCAGTGCCGGGGACGGTATTGGCGGAGCCACCGGAGTTAGCGCCACCGCCACCACCGCCACCGCCGCCAGCGCCTGAAGAGCCGCCGCCGGAGTTGCCCCCACCGGAATTGCTGGCGAGCTGATTGGAGCCGCCGCCGCCGCCGGCACCGCCACCGGAGCCACCGCCGGAATTACCACCACCGGAGGGCCCTAAGCCTTGTCCAGCGCCTTGCCCGGGGCCATTGCCATCACCGGGACCACCGGCGCCTTGTCCAGTGCCGGGGACGGTATTGGCGGAGCCACCGGAGTTAGCGCCACCGCCACTTGTGCTGGGACCAGTTGCAATTGCACCCGTTAAGGCGGAGCTACTTGTTCCAATTTCAAAAGCAAAACTCTGAGGAATTGCTTGTCCTGAAGAAGCAACTGGATTGATGCTGTTGCTATTCCCTTGGCCCGTAGAGCTTGTGGCGCTGACTAACTGGTTGGAAGCACCGCTAGTGCCATTACTGCCCACTGAGGAGCCTTGACTTCCGCCTCCAGAGGAGGGCCCTAAGCCCTGTCCTGCTCCTTGCCCTGGGCCACTGCCATTACCCGGTCCACCGGCGCCTTGACCGGTACCGGAGACAGTATTGGCGGAGCCACTGGAGTTAGCGCCACCGCTACCTCCACCAGCAACGGGTGAATTCTTGGCGACCTGAACGCTGTTGTTTGGGCCCCCTGCAATTCCCCCAGAGGAAGGCCCTAGACCTTGGCCGGCACCCTGCCCGGGGCCACTCCCATTGCCCGGGCCGCCGGCACCTTGTCCTGTGCCGGAGACGGTATTGGCGGAACCACCGGAGTTGGCCCCACCGCCACCTCCGCCAGAACTGGCTGAATTGTTGGTGACTTGAGCGGTGTTGCTTGGTCCGCTGGAGTTGCCACCTGACTTCCCATTTCCGGAGCTAGCTGCAGCCTGGCCCGAACCTTGGCCGGACCCTGGCCCATTGGCAGGAGCCCCTGAGGGTTGTCCGCTCGCGCTAGCTGTGTTTGTAGTCCCTGTGGAGCTGGTGCCACCGCTGCCACTTCCTGAAGTGCCGGCTCCACCAGCGCCCATGGAGCCACCTCTTCCGTATTGGCTACTTGTTTGTGAGGAGGTTGCATTGATTGCTGCATTCGCAGCACTGATCCCCCGAGAAATATTTTTCGGAACTGGAATCGGCGCTGGAGTAGGAGCCGGGGTAGGAGCTGGAGTAGGTGTAGGGCAATTACCACCTACATCGCATGTGAGTGTTCCGCCGACGTTGAATGTCGGTGTACCAGATGCTCTTGATCTGGAAGTGCCAAGCAAATTCGTGTTGCCACTTGTTGTGATATTCCCGTTAAGTGTGTTCGATCCTGTGCCTTGCAACGCGAGGCTGGCTAGGGATGCGCTATTGCCAATGGCGGCAAGTGTGATTGCTCCAGATCCTGCGTTGAGAGTCAGATTCTGGGCCCCATTGATTGCAGCTTGAGCGGTAATTCCACTGCTGTTAGAATTGAGTGAAACATCACCACCAGAGAGGGTGACAGCACCTGTAAAGGTGAGTCCGTCGTAACCACTCCAGGTGAGTCCGTCCAGCGTTGATGTACCTGCGAAGGACGATGCTGTATCGCCGTCTGTGAGGGTGACGTTGTCATCAAAGCGAGTGGAACCGCTACCACTTGAAGAGACGATGCCACTGGCACCT
>JAHUZV010000020.1 GCA_019264575.1 Vulcanococcus sp.
GGGGATCATCAGAACGCCGAACCAACCCACATAGAGGCGGTTGTCGGTGCTGGTGACCCACTCGCAGAACTGGTTCCACGCAGAAGCGCCTTGGCGCTGCTGGAGAGTGGTGGTCATGAGTACGGGATACGTAGTGCTCAGAAGCTCAGCCCCGAAGGACTCAGTGTTGAGCGGGAAGGAAGGACAGGCCGGTAACCCGCCCTGCCAATGCCCAATGTAACGGATGTTTGCGCCGTGTGACGCGGCCTTAAGGCAGGGAATGGGCTGCGCGAGCAACAGTGGTGCTGATCTGAGCAATCAGCTGCGCTTGTGGCCCCTGTGATGGCAAGCGGTCTCGTCACCTGGAGCCCCAGCGTCACCCTCGTGCCGACCCACGGCTGTTTCAACGCCTGCGGCTACTGCAGCTTTCGCGTGCCCCTGGAGCAGGCGGTGCCGCTGTCGTTGCGGGCCGCTACCGAGCAGCTGCGGGCACGCCCTGCCGCCGCCGAGGTCTTGCTGCTCAGCGGGGAAGTGGCGCCCAATGCCCCAGCACGCAAGGAATGGTTTGCCCGGCTGCTCCAGTCGAGTGCCCTGGCTCTGGCCAAGGGGCGATTGCCTCACACCAACGCCGGCCCGCTTTCGCTGCGCGAAATGGCGGCTTTGGGCCGCCTGAATCCCTCGATGGGCTTGATGCTGGAGGGCGTGGGCCCGGCCTACGACGCGCTGCATCGCCATGCGCCCAGCAAAACCCTGGCGATCCGCCTGGCTCAGTTGGAGCAGGCCGGCCGGCTCGGGATTCCCTTCACCACCGGCCTGCTGCTGGGTGTGGGCGAAACCATGGCGGAGCGCCTTCAGGCGCTGGAGCTGCTGGCGCAGTTGCAGCGCCGCTGGGGCCACCTGCAGGAGGTGATCCTGCAGCCCTGGCGACCTGATGGGGAGGCGGCTCGGCCGCTCACCCCAGCTGAGCAAGCCGACCTGCTGGAACTGATCGCTACCGCCCGTCAGCTGTTGCCGCCGGAGGTGCATCTGCAGACGCCTCCCAACCTTTGGCCGCTAGAGCAGTTGCCTGCGGCCCTGGAGGCCGGCATCAACGATCTCGGCGGGATCGACACGGTGGATGTGATCAATCCGGCCTATCCCCAGCCCGCGCCTGAAGCCCTGCGCCAGCTGCTGGCTTCACGGGGTTGGCGCCTCGTGCCGCGCACCTGCGTGCATCGCCACTGGTGGTCTTGGCTGCCCGCCGACCTGCGACGGCGCGTGGAGCAGCGGGCGCGCTTGTTAGCGTCCGAGCCGGCCCCGGCCAACGCGCCCCACCTCTGACTCACTGTGCGACAAGCCTCTGTGGAGGAACAGCGGGTGCTGCTGGTGCGCCTGCCCTGCAATCCCATCTTTCCGATCGGCCCGGTGTATCTGGCCGATCACATTCACAAGCAGTTCCCCGCGCTGGAGCAGCGCATCCTTGATCTGGCGGCAGTGCCGCTGCTGGATGTGGAGCGGGTGCTGCAGCAGGAGATCGAGCAATTCCAGCCCTCGCTGCTGGTCTTCTCCTGGCGCGACATTCAGATCTATGCCCCGGTGGATGGGCGTGGCGGCAACCCGCTGCAGAACTCCTTTGAAGTGTTTTATGCCCGCAATCCGCTGAAGCGTCTGCGGGGTGCCTTCGGCGGCCTGCGGCTGATGGCGTCCTTCTATGGCGAGCTTTGGCGCAATCTGCGCCTGGTGCGCCGTGGCCTGCGGGCCGCCCGCCGCTTCCAGCCTGGCGCCCGCGCCCTGCTCGGTGGTGGCGCAGTGAGCGTGTTCTATGAACAGCTGGGCCGCAAACTGCCGCGCGGCACCGTGGTGTCGGTGGGGGAAGGCGAGCCGCTCCTGGAGAAGCTGATCCGCGGTGAATCGCTCGAGGCTGAGCGCTGCTTCATCGCCGGCGAAGCGCCTCGGCCCGGGTTGATCCATGAGCAGCCGGCAGGCATGGAGAAAACCGCCTGCGATTACGCCTACATCGCCTCGATCTGGCCGCAGCTCGATTGGTATCTCGATGGCGGAGACTTTTACGTCGGTGTGCAGACCAAACGCGGCTGCCCCCACAACTGCTGCTACTGCGTCTACACCGTGGTGGAAGGCAAGGCGGTGCGCGTGAACCCCGTGGAGGAGGTGATCGCGGAGATGCGGCAGCTCTACGCCAAAGGGGTTCGCGGCTTCTGGTTCACCGATGCCCAGTTCATCCCGGCGCGCCGCTACATCGACGACGCCAAGGAACTGCTCCGGGCCGTGCAAGCCCAGGGCTGGAACGACATCCGTTGGGCCGCCTACATCCGCGCCGACAACCTCGATGCCGAGCTAGCGGAGCTGATGGTGGCCACCGGCATGGACTACTTCGAGATCGGCATCACCTCCGGCTCTCAAGAACTCGTGCGCAAGATGCGCATGGGCTACAACCTCCGCACCGTGCTGGAGAACTGCCGCCTCCTGGCGCGGGCTGGTTTCCGCGAGCACGTGTCAGTGAACTACTCGTTCAACGTGATCGACGAGCGCCCCGAGACGATTCGCCAGACCGTGGCTTATCACCGCGAGCTCGAGCGCATCTTCGGGGCCGACAAGGTGGAGCCGGCGATCTTCTTCATCGGTCTGCAGCCCCACACGCACCTGGAGCAGTACGGCTTCGATCAGGGCCTGATCAAGCCCGGCTACAACCCGATGAGCATGCTCCCTTGGACGGCTCGCCAACTGCTCTGGAACCCCGAGCCGATGGGCAGCACCTTCGGTCGCATCTGCTTGGAGGCGTTCGAGCGCAACCCTGCTGATTTCGGCCGCACGGTGATGGATCTGCTGGAGCGCGACTACGGCTTGGCTCCTCTGGACGAGGCATTGCACGCGCCGGTTGAGGGTCGCGGCGCTTTGGCTACAGCCACGCGCTGATCAGCTTTGGGGCAGGTGCAGTTCTGCCTGCAATCCCCCTAAGCCGGAGCGGTTGAGCGCCAGGCGGCCGCCATGCAGCTGGCAGCAGCGCTCCACGATCGAGAGGCCCACACCAGAGCGATTGCGTTGCTGGCGATCGTTGGCGGGGGGGATTCTTGGCATCCCGAGCAGATTGGCGCTGCTCAGCCCTGGGCCGCTGTCTTCCACCATCAACACCACGCTGGTCCGTTGCTGTTGGGCGGCGAGGCGGATCGGCGCACGGCCGTAGCGGATCGCGTTATCGATCAGGTTTTGCAGCGCCCGCTCGATCAGGGCCTGATCCAGGCGCACCAGCAGCCGCGGCACCGCCAGCTCGATCGGCTGCTGGGGGTAGCTGGCCACCACTCGCTCACACAGTTCATCGAGGGCGCTCAACCGTGGCCGGAATGGTTCGGTCTGCTCCCCAGCGGCCTCCTGCAGCAGATGGGTGAGGGTGCTCAGGCGGTCGATCTCCACCCGCAGCTGCGGGAGCGCCTCGGCCCAAGTGCTGGGGTCGGCGGGTTGATCTTCCAGCCGCTCCACCCGCATCGAGAGCCGGGTGAGCGGGCTGCCGAGATCGTGCGCCAGGCCTTGCAGAAAGCGGCGGCGCGATTCGTGCTGCTGGTTCAGCTGCTCGAGCACACGGTTGATGCGGATGCTCAGTTCACGCATCGCTCCCATGCCCGCTTCCGGCACCAGCTCCAGCTCCCCGGAGGGGATGGCGGGAAGTTGTTTGAGCAGTTGTTGGATTGGCCGTTGCAGCTGCCATTGCAGAAACAGGGCCATACCGCTGCTGCCTCCCAGCAGCAGGCTGCCGATGCGAATGGCGGGCCACAGCCAGGGCAGGGCCGTGCCGGGGCTGGCATACACCCACAGCTGCTGGCTGGCGGGTGAGGAGCGCTGCACGGCCAGCCAGTAGCCCCCCAACCAACTGCGTTGGCTAGGGGGATCGCGGCGTAGATCGCCGCTGAGGCCTGCCTCTTGCAGGTTGCGCCGCAGAGCCGCCGCCTGCGCATCCGTGGCCGGAAGGCTCTGGGGAGGCGGATTCACGGCGGCCCACACGCGCAGCGCGCGGCCCTCATGTTGGCCAGCGTGCTTCCCCTCCAGCTGCAGAGCTTGCCGAGCCAGGCTCAGGCTGATCGCCTGGGTGGTGGTGGTTTGCAGCAGCTGAGGCATGCCCAGGCTGAGCAAAGTGAAGCTGCCGGCCCAGGCACTGCCCACACACACCAACAAACGCAGGCTGTCGCCGAGGGTGAAGCCTCGAAAGCGCTGGGCACCGGCCACCATCCGCTCAGGCCTGGGGCTCGATCTGAACCTCGGCGTTGAGGCGATAACCACGGCCGCGCACGGCTTCGATCATGCGGCCGCTGCCGCGTTTGCAGCTGTTGAGCAGCTTGCGCAACTTGGAGATGCGCACATCGATGCTGCGGCTGTTGGTGGCATCCACCAGGCTGCCGGTGGCTTGGCACAACTGCTCGCGCTCGAAGGCGATGCCGGGTGAGAGGCACAGGAAGCTCAGCAGCGAAGCATCGCCGCGGCTGAGGCTGTTGATTACCCCTGTGGGGCCCTCGAGCTCCAGCCGCGCAGGATCAAACACAACCGTGTTGATCCGGAAGCGCTGCTCCGGCGGGCGTTGGGGAGTGAGGTCGCGGCGGTAGTCGAGCAGGCGCTCCAGCCGCAGCTGCAGCTCACGCCAAAGTAAGGGTTTGGCCATGTAGTCGTCGGCCCCGGTTTCCAGCCCCTCGATCCGTTCATCGGCGGCACCCAAGGCGGAGAGCATCAGCACCGGAAAGCGGTGGCCCTGTTGGCGCAACCGCTCCAGCAGATGGGTGCCGCTCTGGCCAGGCAGCAGCCGATCCAGCACGAGCACGTGCGGCATGTCGTCGCGCAGGGCTTGATCGAGCCCCTCGCCATCTTCAAAGCTGCGGGCCTTCCAGCCGCATTGCCCGAAGCGCTCCTCCAGCAGGCTGAGAAGTTCTTGATCGTCGTCGACCACCCACACCCGAGCGTCGGGATGGCTCGAAACTGCAGGCCGTTGGGCGGTGCTGGCCGTCATGGCGTGGTGGTGCGGGTGCCTTCATTCCACCAAGGGCGGCGGGCCAGGAGCAACAGCGCCAACCCAAGCCAGCCGATAACGCCGCCGATGGGGTTGTCTGGGCCCATCAGCCAGGCCGGGGCGGAGGGGTTGATCGCCACGAGCCCCTGATGCAGCACAAACCAGCCCGCCACCAGCCCGCCATGCAGGCCGATGGCGCCCCAGAGCAGGCCGCCATCGGCGCGGCGCTGGAGGCCCAGAGCCAGGCCGAGCAGCACTAGGCCCACCAGCAAGCCGACCAGTTGGATGGGGGGCAGGTTGAAGCGGGTGTGCACCAGGCTGAACAAGGCTGCCTGCAGCCACAAGGCCCGTTGCGGCCCCAGCAGCAAGCTGAGCTCCCCGAAGAGCCAGCCGCGGAACAGCAGTTCTTCGGCGAAGCCCACCCCTAGCCCCAGGGCCACGGCGTTGAGCAACAGGCCAGTGTTGAGCTGGGGCATCCAGCTGAGTTCGCCGCTGAGGGCCAGGGCGGTGATTACCAGGGCCAACAAGACGATCGCCTTGAGCACTCCCCGCAGCAAAGCCTTGGTCACGGCTTCCTGGCTGCCGAGGACGCCCAGCCGCTGCCAGGGCTTGGCTTCAGCCCAGCAGCGCCGCAGACGCACGGGAAGGCTGATCAGCAGAGCCGCCACGGCTGGCAGTGCCGCCAGGCTCGCCTGCAGAGCGCCGGGCACTCCCAGCGCCTTCAGCAGCAGTTGACCACCCAAAAACACGGCCACCA
This sequence comes from Vulcanococcus sp., assembly GCA_019264575.1. Taxonomy (GTDB): domain Bacteria; phylum Cyanobacteriota; class Cyanobacteriia; order PCC-6307; family Cyanobiaceae; genus Vulcanococcus. The sequence continues at coordinate 5,724 of JAHUZV010000020.1, forward strand.
GCGCAGCTGGATAGAGCACGGTGCCCCACCAGTTCAGGCGCGGCATCAGCTTTCCGGCTCGATCGTGCTGGTGAGGCCCTTGGCTTTGAGGGTTTCGCTATAGAACTCAGCCGGCTCGATGTCGCACACGATCACCAGGCCTACGCCCGTGTTGTGGGCCTCCAGCATCACGGCAATGGCGTCCTGCTCGCTCAGCGACGGCACCACCTGGCGCAGGGTGCCCACCACGTATTCCATGGTGTTCACCGGATCGTTGTGGAGCAGCACCTTGTAGCGGGGCGAGGGCTTGCGCACCCGCTCCGGCGCCTTCTCCATCACGGCGGCGCCGCCGCTCTCACGGCCCGGCGATTGGGTGGCGGTGAGAGCAGCTCTGCAGGGGGTGGATCGAGGCATCCTGTCCAGCTCCAGCATCACGACAGCGGACTTTAGGCAGCAGCTCAGGCGGCAGCGGCCGCCGGGGCCAGCGCGGTTTGGATGCGGCGCATGGCTTCGAGCACGTTCTCGCGGCTGTTGAAGGCCGAGAGGCGGAAGTAGCCCTCGCCGGCGGCGCCGAAGCCGCTGCCGGGTGTGCCCACCACGTTGGCCTGGTTGAGCAGCAGATCGAAGAAGCCCCAGGAATCCACGCCTGCGGGGGTTTTGATCCACACGTAGGGAGCTTGCTCACCGCCATACACCTGCAGCCCAGCGGCACTGAGTTCGCGGCGGATGATCGCGGCGTTCTCCATGTAGAAGGCGATCAGCGCCTTCACCTGGGCTTGGCCCTCGGGCGAGTACACGGCTTCAGCGCCGCGCTGCACGATGTAGCTCACGCCGTTGAACTTGGTGCACTGGCGGCGGTTCCACAGGCCCCACAGCTCCACTTGTTCGCCATTGGCTGCGGTGCCCATCAGGCCGCGGGGCACCACGGTGAGCGCGCAGCGGGTGCCGGTGAAGCCGGCGTTCTTGGAGAAGGAGCGGAATTCGATCGCACACTCGCGCGCGCCCTCGATCTCGTAGATCGAGTGGGGCAGCGAGGGGGCCTGAATGAAGGCCTCGTAGGCGGCGTCAAACAGGATCAGCGAGCCGTTGGCGCGGGCGTAATCCACCCAGGCCTTGAGCTGCTCCTTGCTGGCCACCGCACCAGTGGGGTTGTTCGGGAAGCAGAGGTAGATCAGATCCACCTTCTCGCTCGGGATCTGGGCGGTGAAGCCGTTCTCAGCGTTGATCGGCAGGTAGGTGAGCCCGCCGTACTGGCCGGCGTCATCGGCATCGCCGGTGCGGCCCGCCATCACGTTGCTGTCCACATACACCGGGTACACCGGGTCGGTGACGGCGATGCGATTGCCGGCGCCGAGGATGTCGAGGATGTTGGCGCTGTCGCACTTCGATCCGTCCGACACGAAGATCTCCTCGGCGGAGATCTGGCAGCCGCGGGCCTGGAAGTCGTGCTGGGCGATCGCTTCGCGAAGCCACAGGTAGCCCTGCTCCGGGCCATAGCCGTGGAAGCCTTCGCGGGTGCCCATCTCATCAATGGCAGCCTTCATCGCGCTGCGGCAGGCCTGGGGCAGCGGTTCGGTCACATCGCCGATGCCCAGGCGGATGATCGGCGCGCTGGGGTTGGCCTCGCTGAAGGCCTTCACCCGCCGAGCGATCTCCGGAAACAGATAACCCGCCTTGAGCTTGAGGTAATTGCCGTTGACCTGGGCCATGTCGCGTGTGGGCCGCGCGGGCCCCTGGGTACTGGGCGCGATTGTCCTATGCGGCGGAGGCCGGCTGGAGGGATCAGCCCGATTGCGCTGCTGCATACGATCAATTCAGCGCTGCCCTCGCCGCCGTGACCGTTGCTCCCGTTCAGCCGGTCGGTGCGCCAGGCGATGCGCCCGTGGATTTCGCGGCCCTGGTGGACCGCAGCATCGCCAAGCCCGGCCGCTACCTCGGTAATGAGCTGGGGGTGCAGCCGCGCGACTGGGACCAGGCCTGGCCAGCGGCCGGCGTGCGCTGGGCGCTCACCTACCCCGAGATTTACGAGGTGGGCTCGAGCAATACCGGCCACATCATTCTCTATTCGATCCTCAACAGCGTTCCGGGCCAGCTGTGCGATCGCAGCTATTTGCCCGGGCCGGATCTGGCGGCGCGGCTGCGCGAGCGCGGTGAGGCGCTCTTCGCCGTGGAGAGCCGCCGGCCCCTTCCAGCCTTCGACATCCTCGGCTTCTCGCTCAGCTACGAGCTCGGCGCTACCAACATCCTGTCGATGCTGGAGCTGGCGCAGATTCCGATCCGCGCTGCTGATCGCGGCGATCTACCCCTGGCGTATCCGGCGGCACCGCCGTTGATCTTTGCCGGCGGCCCCACCGCCACCAGCAACCCCGAGCCGTTTGCGGCCTTTTTCGATTTCGTGGTGCTGGGCGATGGCGAGGAGGTGCTGCCCGAGATCGGGTTGGTGGTGGCCGAAGCCAAGGCGGCCGGGCTGAGCCGCCGCGAGCTGCTGATCGATCTGGCTCAGGTGCCTGGGGTGTATGTGCCCTCGCTCTACGGCCCCGGCCTTGATGGCATCACCCAGGTGCCGCAGGTGGAGGGCATTCCGGCACGGGTGCTGCGGCGCACCGCCACGCCGATGCCCCACTACGCCATGGGCCTGGTGCCCCACATCGAAACGGTGCACGACCGGCTCACGGTGGAGATCCGGCGCGGCTGCACCCGCGGTTGCCGCTTCTGCCAGCCCGGCATGCTTACCCGCCCCGCCCGCGATGTGGAACCCGAGGCGGTGATCGAGGCGATCGAAACCGGTATGGAGCGCACCGGTTACTCCGATTTCTCACTGCTCTCGCTTAGCTGCTCCGATTACCTCGCCCTGCCGGCGGTGGGCGTGGAGCTGCGCAACCGCCTCGCCGATAAAAACGTGAGCCTCACCCTGCCCAGCCAGCGGGTGGATCGCTTCGACGAGAACATCGCCCACATCCTTGGCGGCACTCGCAAGGCGGGCCTCACCTTCGCGCCGGAAGCCGGCACCCAGCGCCTGCGCGACATCGTGAACAAAGGCCTCACCGATGCCGAGCTGCTGCGGGGGATTCGCACCGCGATGGAGAGCGGCTACCGCAAGATCAAGCTCTATTTCATGATCGGTCTGCCGGGGGAAACGGATGCCGATGTGCTCGGTATTGCCGAAACCTGCTGGCAGTTGCAACAGCAGTGCCGCGATCTGGGGCGGTTGGAGCTGAACCTCACGATCAGTAATTTCACGCCGAAGCCGCACACGCCCTTCCAGTGGCACAGCGTGAGCACGGCGGAATTCCAGCGCCGGCAGCAGCTGCTGCGGGATGCCCTGCGGCGGATGCGCGGCATCAAAACCAACTACACCGATGTGCGCCTCTCCGCGATGGAGGACTTCGTGGGCCGCGGCGATCGCCGCCTGGCGCCGGTGATCGAAGCCGCTTGGCGGGCTGGTGCGGGCCTCGATGCCTGGTTTGAAGCGGCTGATCGCACCTATGAGGCCTGGACGTCAGCGATCGAAGCCGCCGGCCTTGGCGGCCGTTACCGGGAGTTGGAGCTGGGTGAGTGGAGTGCCGTCGAGGGCATGGACCCTGACGATCTGGCCGTGTTCTGCGGCCAGCCCCTGCCTTGGGATCACATCGATTCAGGCGTGGACAAGGGCTGGCTGGCGGATGACCTCCGCCAGGCCCTCGCCGCTGCGGTGGTGCCCGATTGCTCCTTCGATGGCTGCAGCAGTTGCGGGGTGTGTGGCCCCGAGCTGGGCCACAACGTGGTGGTGCCGCCTCCTGCGATTCCGGAGCAGCGGCCCCAGCGGGCTCCCGCCAGTGAGCGGGTAGCGAGGCTGCGGTTCCGCTTCAGCAAAACCGGCTCCCTGGCCCTGCTCAGCCACCTGGATCTGGTGCGGCTGATGGAGCGGGCCCTGCGCCGCAGCGGCTTGCCGGTGAGCTTCACCGGTGGCTTCCATCCCCTGCCGCGGGTGCAGTTCGCCCTGGCCTTGCCCCTGGGCGCGGAGGCGGATGGCGAATGGATGGATCTTGAATTCACCCAGCTGATCGATCCGGCTGAGGCCTTGCAAAGGCTTCAGGCTCAGTTGCCCGCCGGCTTCACCTTGCTGCAGGTGGAGTCGGTGGAGGTTTCCGCCGCCAGCCTGTCGCAGGAGTTGGTGGCTGCTCGCTGGCAGCTGCAACTGCGGCCTGGAGGCAGCAGCGCCGAAGGCACCGTGGTGCCGCTGGCGGCTTGGCAGACGGCTGCGGCGGAGCTGCTGAACAGCTCATCGTGGATGTGGCACGACACCGACAAGAAAGGGCGGCCGCGCCAGCGCGATTGCAGACCTTTCTTGCAGAGCCTCTCGCTTGACGGTGTGGAGGGGATGCCTGAAGCAGTGGAGCTGCGCTATGGGGCCCTTGTGGATCCCGCGGGCCGCAGCCTGCGGCCGGAGCAGCTGCAGCACTGGTTCTCCCAACAGCTCGATGCGGAGCTGGAGATGGTGAGCCTGCGCCGTGAATCCCTGCTGCTTCGGCAGAGCCCAGAAGGCTGAAAACACCCGTGCTAGCGTCTGTCTATCGGTACAACCTGAAGCAGGCTCAGCGATCTAGCTCGGCTCAGGCATCAGGGTCCGCATCAGTTTTCACGAACCTCTCTTCCTGAAAGCTGCCCGATGCGGCGCCGTAAGACGGGTTCCATTCAGATCTGGATCTCGCAAGCAACGGGCTTCGGCCCACTCCCACGAAGGCTGTCAGCCTGCCGCCGTTGTTTTACCCGGCGTTTTCACTGAATTTTTCAAGCACCGCTGCCTCGTTTCCCCCCTTGCATCGGCGATGCACGGAGGGTTTCGCAGCCTGTCGGTCCGGCGCTGGGCGCCACCCTCTGCTATCCATTCCGGCCTGCCTTCTGCAGGTCCTCTCCTGACCTTCCATGCCTCAGCAGATCGTCATCGCCGAGCAGCTGCGCATCGCCGCAGTGCTCACCGATGAGCGTGTGGATGAACTGGTGGTGGCCCAGGGCCGCTACCAAATCGGTGATGTTTATCTCGGCACTGTTGAAAATGTGCTGCCGGGCATCGATGCAGCCTTTGTCAATATCGGCGAAGGAGAGAAGAACGGCTTCATTCATGTCACCGATCTAGGGCCACTGCGCCTCAAGAAAGGAACGCTGGGCATCACCGAGTTGCTCGAGCCGCGCCAGAAGGTGCTGGTTCAGGTGATGAAAGAGCCCACCGGCACCAAGGGCCCTCGCCTTACGGGCAACCTCACCCTGCCGGGTCGCTTTCTGATCCTCCAGCCCCACGGCCAGGGGGTGAACATTTCCCGGCGGATCAATGCGGAAAGTGAGCGCAACCGCCTGCGCGCTCTGGGTGTGTTGATTAAGCCCCCTGGTGCGGGTCTGCTGATCCGCACTGAGGCCGAAGGGGTGAGCGAAGAGCTGCTCATCGACGACCTCGAAGCTCTGCTGCGCCAGTGGGAGGCGATTCAGACCGCCGCCGAGACGGCCACGCCGCCGGTGCTGCTCAACCGCGATGAAGACTTCATTCATCGGATCCTGCGCGATCACTACAGCCCGGATGTGGCGCGGATCGTGCTCGACAGCGCCGATGGCGTGGGCCGGGTGAATGCCTTCCTCGGGGCTGATCAAAGCCAGGTGCAGGTGGAGCAGCACCTCGACTCCGGCGAGATCCTGGAGGCTTACAAGGTGAACGCCGCCATCCGCGATGCCCTCAAGCCGCGGGTGGATCTGCCCTCCGGTGGCTACGTGATCATCGAGCCCACCGAGGCGCTCACGGTGATCGATGTGAACTCGGGTTCCTTCACCCGTTCCGCCAATGCGCGTGAAACGGTGCTGTGGACCAACTACGAGGCCGCCACGGAGATCGCCCGCCAGCTGAAGCTGCGCAACATCGGCGGCGTGATCATCATCGACTTCATCGATATGGAGTCGCGCCGCGATCAGTTGCAGCTGCTGGAGCACTTCACAGCCGCAATCCGCCCGGATTCGGCGCGCCCGCAGATCGCTCAGATCAGTGAGCTGGGCTTGGTGGAGCTCACCCGCAAGCGCCAGGGGCAAAACATCTACGAATTGTTCGGCCGGGCCTGTCCTAGCTGTGGTGGCCTCGGCCATGTGGCCGTGCTGCCGGGTAAAGACAGCCTTCAGCCCCTGGCCGCCGCTCCAGGCCTGGTGCGCTCCGCTGCCTCCGCCCGGGCCGAAGTGTTCAGCCCCGCGGGAGCGGAAGCCGGTGGTGGCCGCCGCCGCCGCGGTGGTCGCGGTGGTCGTGGCGGCAGCGATGCGCCTGAACTCACCAGCTACGACGACACCGCAACCACCACGGCCGGCAGCTCCCATGAAGCCGCCACCGCAGCGGTGGAACCCGGCTCCCGCCGTCCGGAGCCTGAATTGGTGGCGGTGCCGATGGATGCTGAGCAGGAGCTGGTGTACGGCTGGTTGGGCCTGAACCCGGCGCTGTTACTCGACCCCGTTCCCGCCGCCGACAACCTGGTGGTGCGGGTGGTGCGCCCTGGAGAGGATCCCGAAGCGGTGCTCGAGGAAGCCCGCCAGCAGCTGGCTGCAGCCGGCCCCCGCCGCCGCCGCCGCGGACGTGGTGGTGCCAGCAGCAACGGTTCTGGCGGCCCTGGAGCTGCTCCAGCGGCTGATGCCCCCACAGCCAGTGAGAGCCTGCCTGTCACCGTGGAAATCACGCCGCTCCCGGTGGAAACTTTCCCGGCCTTCCCCGCCGTTCCGGTGCTCCCTGATAGCGGCCTGGAGTTGGTGGCGGCAACGGCGGAACCCGAGCCGGCCAACGGCCGCCGCGTTCGCAGCCGCCGCCGCAGCGATGCTCCAGCCAGCACCCCCTCCACCAGCACGGCCGTTGCCGTGTTGCCCGTGGTGGAGCTCGAGCAAGCCGCTGCTGCTGCTGCCGCTGAAGCAGAAGAGGATTCATCGGAACCCCGCCGCCGCCGCCGCCGCTCATCGGCAACCGAGTGATTGATTGCTGTGCCGCCGCGCATCGCCGGCGTTGATGAGGTCGGCCGCGGCTGCTGGTTCGGCCCGGTGTTTGCGGGGGCGGTGATCCTGCCCGATTCAGCCAGGCCCACCCTGGCCGCTGCCGGACTCACCGACAGCAAGAAGCTCACGGCCCGTCGCCGCGCTCAGTTTGTTCCGCTCATCCAGCAGCACGCCTGCAGCTGGGCCTTGGGCCAAGCCTCAGCGCGGGAAATTGATCAGGTGGGGATTCGCGCCGCCACCGAGCGGGCCATGCTGCGTGCCCTGCAGCGTCTCAACGGTGCACCGCCCGATCTGGTGCTGGTGGATGGGGTGTTGCCCTTGCGGCTCTGGAGCGGCCCGCAGCAAACGGTGGTGCGCGGCGACAGCGAGCATCTGGAGATTGCCGCCGCCAGCGTGCTGGCCAAGCAGGCCCGTGATGCCTTGATCACGCGGTTGGCGCAGCGTTATCCGGCCTATGGCCTCGAGCGCCACGCTGGCTATGGCACCGCTTTGCATCGTGCAGCCGTTCTTGAGGCGGGTCCCACTCCCCTGCACCGGCGCTCGTTTTTAGGGAAGGTGCTTGCGGCTTAACGGCCGGCGGGCGCCAGGCACCAGGCTTCGAAATCCTGGAGCAGCTGCTGTTGCACCCTGGTCTTGATCCCCAGCAGGATGCCCGCCAGCAGGGAGCGGCCGGTGGCTTCGAGCATCTTCACCGGAATCAGTTTCAGCAGGCTTGGCTGGCTCACGCTCACCGCTAAGCACGCTTCGCCGTTGAGCCCTTCGTCGCTGGCTTCAAGCCACGATTCGAGGGTGAGTTGAAAGTCGTCGACGATGCCCAGACCCTCGAGCTGGCAATCGATCGCTTCGAGATCGATGCGGTGATGGCTGCGGCGGGCCACCAGCTCCACCACCGGTTGAATCTGCAGTTGGAACACCTGCAGCCGGGTCACGGTGTAGCGGTAGCGGCCGTTGCCGAGGCTCTCCAGCTGCTGGGGATCGAGCAGGGCGCCAATCACCCGCTCCTCATCGTTGAGGTAGTCGGGCAGGAGCTCGGCCTTCTGCGGCACCGACAGTTTCAAGGCTTGGCTGGCGCTGAAGGCCAGAGTCATGGCTCGTCGGCCGGCGCGTCATGATCCTATCCAGCACGGCCCGCAACGCCTGTATGCGCATCGCATTTCTTGGTCCTGTTGGCACCTACGGGGAGCAGGCGGCGATCCGGCTGTGCGCGTTGGAAGGGATCGAGGCACCGCAGTTCATGCCCCAGGTGGGCATTCGGGCGGTGGTGAAGGCCGTGGCCGAGGGCCGTTGTGAAGCGGCGGTGGTGCCGGTGGAGAACTCCGTGGAAGGTGGGGTCACCGCCTGCATGGATGCGCTCTGGGAGCACCCGGAGTTGCGGGTGGCCCGGGCCCTGGTGCTGCCGATCCGCCACGCGTTGCTGGGGTCTGGTCCGCTGGAGGGGGTGAGCGAGGTGCTCTCCCACCCGCAGGCTCTGGCGCAATGCAGCCAGTGGCTCGGTGAACAGTTGCCCGCAGCACTGCAATTGCCCACCAGCTCCACCGCTGATGCGGCCCGGATGGTGGCTGGTAGCCGCTTCCGCGCTGCCATTGCTTCGCTCCAGGCCGCCGAGGAGCATGGCCTCGAGGTGCTGGCTTACCCGATCAACGATGTGGCGGGCAACTGCACCCGCTTTTTGTTGCTGAGCCAGGGGGAGCGCACCTTGGCGGGCCCCCTGGCCAGCCTGGCTTTCTCGCTGCACGCCAACCGCCCAGGTGCCCTGCTCGAAGCGCTGGCCTGCTTTGCCCACCGCGATCTCAACATGACGCGGATCGAATCACGCCCTTCCAAACGGGAGATGGGCGAATACATCTTCTTTGTGGATCTCGAGCTGCCCGAGGGCGAAGCGCCCTTGCAGCAGGCCCTCGAGGAGCTGCGGCCGTTGTGTGAGCACCTGGCTGTGTTTGGGGCCTACCCGATCACCCAGCTCGAAGCGGCTTAAGCGGGCTTGCGGGTTCGGAACACGCCGAACTGCATCATCCCGGTGGCAAATCCCCAGTGCATCAACAGCAGCGTGGGGGTTTCGCGCAGGCCCATCAACACGGCACGGGGGCCTAAGCCCAGCACTGCTGCCGGTCGCCTCAGCCCTTCCAGGATTGAATCAATCCAGGAGGGGAGCGTTTCGCGGCTCCAATCGCCCGTTTCCACCTGCAGCTGGGTGTGGTTCTGGCCCTCGCCCCAGGGGCTTTGCTCGAGGTTGCGGCGGAAGCCGGGGATGCTGGCGAATTCAGGGTGAGCCCACTGCACCAGCAGTTGGTGCATCACCCAGCGCTCGAGTCGGTTGAGTGGTTGAACAGCCGGGTCGCGGCGGTTCCAATCGGCCACGGCCAGCAGCCCGCCGGGTTTGAGCACCCGCAGCAGTTCATCGGCGTAGCGCTGCTTGTCGGGCATGTGGGGGCCGGCCTCCACACTCCACACCGCATCAAAGCTTTGATCGGGCAGCTCGAGGGCCAGAGCATCCATCACGGCAAAGCGGCAGCTGAGGCCACCAGGGGTGAGTGCCTGTGCCCGTTGGATCTGGCCTGGGCTGATGCTGATGCCGAGCACATTGAGGCCGTAATCGCGGGACAGGATGCGAGCGCTGCCGCCAATGCCGCAGCCCACATCAAGCACGGTGCTGCCCGGCGGAAGCTGATCGAGGCCGCTCCACCGCACAAGCTCGTGCACAAAATCCTCTTTGGCGCGGCGGAAATCACGGCGGCGCGGCGGCTGGCCGTAATGGCCCAGATGCACGTGCTCGCCCCAGAGCCGCTCCAGCAATTGATCGTCGGTCCAGCGGTCGTAGGCCTCGGCCACGCTGGCCGTGCTCGTGAAGGCGCGATCGCGCCAGCTCCACACGAACAGCCCAAGCAACAGCAGGGCTGCCAGCACGGCCACAATCAACATCAGCCCTCCCGCGAAGGGAGTGAGCACAGCAAGGATCGGCATCAGCGGTTCAGCGATCCTCGTCGGCGCCTGGGTCTTTGAGATCCCGGAAGGTGTCTTGCAGCACGGTGCGGGCCGCGAGCTGCCGCCGGGTTTCATCCAGCAGTTCGAATTCCTGGCGCAAGCGCTCTTCGGTGTCGGTGATTTCGAGCAGGGTCTGCTGCTGATCGGCCACGGGCCCGCCCAGATGGGATCCGATCCAGAACGAGAGCTCTCGCGGCAGATCCGGTAGATCGGTGGGGAGGCTGGTGGGTTTGCCCATCAGCTTTCCGGTCAGTTCCACCACGTCTTTCAGGGCTTCTCCCACTTGGGTGGAGAGATTGCTGAGGCGGTCCGGGCTCTCGGGATGCTCGTCTTCAATCCAGCTCACCAGGCCCACTTTGAACGGCGCCTCGCGCACCACTTCAAGCACGCGAAAGCGCTGCTGGCCCAGGGTCACGATGTTGCTGCGATCGTCGGTTTGGGTTTGACACTGCAGGATTTCAGCGCAGCAGCCCACGTCTGCCATCCGACCTTCTTGGGGATCCCAGCGCACGATCCCGAAGCGGCGATCGGTTTCGAGCACCGTGCGCAGCATCATCCGGTAGCGCGGCTCAAAGATGTGCAGCGGCAGCACTTCCTGAGGGAACAGCACCACGTCGGGCAACGGGAACAGTGGCAGCTCGCGCACGGCCAGTTGCGTCACGTGGCAGGCAATTCAAGGGAGCTCGAATCCTAGGCAGCGCTGTTGAGGGCCGCGGCTGCGCGGCCGCGGCCAGCAAAAAGGCCCACCTTGCGGCGGGCCATGGGCTGTCCCTCTGGGCGTCAGGGGTTCAGAGCTTCACCTCGATGTCCACACCACTGGGCAGATCCAGCTTCATCAAGGCATCGATGGTTTTGGCCGAAGGGCTATAGATATCGATGATGCGGCGGTGTGTGCGGGTCTCGAAGTGCTCGCGGGAGTCCTTGTCCACGTGGGGCGAACGCAGCACGCAATAGATCTTGCGCTTGGTGGGTAGGGGGATCGGGCCGATCGCCGTTGCAGCGGTGTGATCAGCCGTTTCGATGATTTTTTCGCAGGACAGATCCAGCATGCGGCGATCAAACGCCTTCAAGCGGATGCGGATCTTCTGCTGAGCGATAGCGGTGGACATGGATCAGGCGGGAGAGGTCAGCAAGGACCAGCGCTCGTCGAACACGAGAGAGCTGGGAAATGGAAGCTGGATTGTCGAGGTGCGGAATGGGATGGAGAGGCGAGGACTGAATCCCCGATCTCCATCCCAGAACCTAAATCACGGCCGGAGCCGGTTCAGGATCACTCGAGGATCTTGGACACCACGCCGGCACCGATGGTGCGGCCGCCTTCGCGGATAGCGAAGCGCATGCCCTGCTCGATGGCCACCGGGCAGATCAGCTCGCCGGTCATCTTGATGCGGTCGCCGGGCATCACCATTTCCACGTTGGAGCCGTCGTCGGCGGTGAAGGCAGTGATCTGACCGGTCACGTCGGTCGTACGGATGTAGAACTGCGGGCGGTAGCCAGCGAAGAAGGGGGTGTGGCGGCCGCCTTCTTCCTTCTTCAGCACGTACACCTCACCCTCGAACTTGGTGTGGGGCTTGATGGAGTTGGGCTTCACCAGCACCATGCCGCGCTCGATGTCTTCCTTCTGCACACCGCGGAGCAGCAGACCCACGTTGTCGCCGGCCATGCCCTCGTCGAGCAGCTTGCGGAACATTTCCACACCGGTAACGGTGGTTTCGCGGGTGTCCTTGATACCCACGATTTGCACAGTTTCGCCCACCTTCACCTTTCCGCGCTCGATACGGCCGGTAGCCACGGTGCCGCGACCGGTGATCGAGAACACGTCTTCAACAGCCATCAGGAAAGGCTTGTCGATTTCGCGCTCAGGCTCGGGGATGCCGGTGTCAACGGCTTCCATCAGCTCGTTAATGCGGCCTTCCCACTCGGCATCGCCCTCGAGGGCCTTGAGGCCGGACACCTTCACAACGGGGATGTCATCGCCGGGGAAGTCGTAGCTGCTCAGCAGCTCGCGCACTTCCAGTTCCACCAGCTCGAGGATCTCCTCGTCGTCGACCATGTCGCACTTGTTCAGTGCCACCACCAGAGCGGGCACGCCCACCTGCTTGGCCAGCAGGATGTGCTCCTTGGTCTGGGCCATGGGGCCGTCGGTGGCGGCCACCACGAGAATCGCGCCGTCCATCTGGGCGGCACCGGTGATCATGTTCTTCACATAGTCCGCGTGGCCGGGGCAGTCCACGTGGGCGTAGTGACGACCGTCGGTCTCGTACTCAACGTGAGCGGTGTTGATGGTGATACCGCGCTCACGCTCTTCAGGTGCACCGTCGATCTGGTCGTAAGCCTGGGCTTTGGCCTGACCCTTCTTGGCCAGCACGTTGGTGATGGCGGCGGTGAGGGTGGTCTTGCCGTGGTCAACGTGGCCGATTGTGCCGATGTTGACGTGGGGCTTATTCCTTTCGAACTTCTCGCGAGCCATGATGAAAAAGAATCGGGGGGTGAATGGGTATGGGAAAGATCAGGAATTGCCCTGATTCTTGGAGATGATGGCTTCTGCCACATTGCGAGGAATTTCCTCGTAATGGCTGAATTCCATCGAGAAGATACCCCGACCCTGGGTCATGGATCGGAGCTGGGTGGCGTAGCCGAACATCTCGGCCAGAGGCACCTTGGCCTGGACCTTGGACTGACCATCATCGATGGACTGTCCTTCAACCTGGCCGCGACGGGATGAGAGGTCGCCGATAACGGACCCGAGGTAATCCTCGGGAACCTCCACCTCAACCTTCATCATCGGTTCAAGCAGTACAGGGCTGCACTTCTTGACGCCGTCCTTGAAGGCCATGGATCCGGCGATCTTGAACGCCATCTCCGACGAGTCCACATCATGGTAAGACCCGTCGATCATGGTGACCTTCACATCGATCATCGGGAAGCCTGCAATCACGCCGGACTGGCAGGTTTCCTTCATGCCGGCTTCTGCCGGACCGATGTATTCCTTAGGCACGACACCGCCAACAATCTTGTTGACGAATTCGAACCCGGAACCCGGCTCGCCGGGTTCCATTTCGATCACCACGTGGCCGTACTGGCCCTTACCACCGGTCTGACGAGCGAACTTGCCTTCACCTTTGGCGCTAGCGCGAATGGTTTCGCGATAGGACACCTGAGGGGCACCGATGTTGGCTTCCACCTTGAACTCGCGCAGCATGCGGTCCACCAGGATTTCCAGATGGAGTTCGCCCATGCCGGCGATCACGGTTTGGCTGGTTTCCGGATCCGTGCGAACCCGGAAGGTGGGATCTTCTTCCGAGAGGGATTGCAGGGCTTTGGAGAGCTTCTCCATGTCGCCCTTCGTCTTTGGCTCAACAGCCACCGAGATCACAGGTTCGGGGATGTACAGCGATTCCAGGATGATCGGATCGCTGTCCACACAAAGGGTGTCGCCGGTGGTGGTGTCCTTCAGGCCGAGCACAGCACCGAGGTCGCCGGCGCGCAGCTCATCCACTTCCTCGCGGTCGTCGGCCTTGAGCACGATTAGGCGGGAGATGCGCTCTTTCTTGTCCTTGGTGGAGTTGAGCACATAGCTGCCCTTCTGCAGCACACCCGAGTAGATGCGCACGAATGTGAGCTTGCCGAACGGATCGGCCATCACCTTGAAGGCCAGAGCGCTGAACGGAGCGCTGTCTTCGGCAGGGCGCACAGCCTCTTCGCCGTTGGGGAGCACACCCTGAATCGGGGGCACATCCACGGGGGCGGGGAGGTAATCGACCACGGCGTCGAGCAGCAGCTGAACACCTTTGTTCTTGAAGGCCGAACCACAGAGCATCGGCACCAGGCCATGCTTCAGCACACCTTCACGGATGCCTTTGCGCAGTTCGTCTTCGGTGAGTTCACCTTCCTCGAGGAACTTTTCGATCAGGGTTTCGTCGGTTTCAGCGACGGCCTCCATCAGATAGGCGCGCCATTCGGCGGCCTCATCGGCCATCGAAGCGGGGATCTCGGTCTCTTCGATGTCTTTGCCAAGCTCATCCTTGTAGATGAAGGCGCGGTTTTTCACCAGATCAACGATGCCGCTGAGCTCGCCTTCAGCGCCGATCGGCAGCTGGATCGGAGCGGCCTTGGCCTTGAGGCGATCCTTGATCTGCCCATGCACCTTGAGGAAATCGGCGCCGGTGCGATCCATCTTGTTGACGAACACCATGCGGGGAACGTTGTAGCGATCCGCCTGGCGCCACACGGTTTCCGACTGGGGCTGCACACCGCCCACAGCACAGAACACGGCGATCACACCGTCGAGCACCCGCATGGAACGCTCCACCTCGATGGTGAAGTCCACGTGGCCCGGGGTATCAATAATGTTGATCCGGTGATCGTTCCAGCTGGTGGAGATCGCAGCTGCGGTAATGGTGATACCGCGCTCGCGCTCCTGAGCCATCCAGTCGGTCACGGCGGCGCCGTCGTGCACCTCACCGATCTTGTGCACCACTCCCGAATAGAACAGGATTCGTTCGGTCGTGGTGGTTTTACCGGCATCGATGTGTGCCGCAATACCAATATTACGTACGCGTTCTAGGGGATAGGCGCGAGCCACGGGTTAGGTCTCCGGAGGGGGAATCGACAAAAAAGCGGGCGTCACTCTACAAGTCGGCCTCCGGCCGACCTGCATGGGCGGCGATCAGTAGCGGTAGTGGGCGAAGGCCTTGTTGGCTTCGGCCATCTTGTGGGTTTCTTCGCGCTTGCGAACGGCGCTGCCGGCCTCGTTGGCGGCATCCATCAGTTCGCCGGCCAGCTTCTGGGCCATGCTGCGGCCGTTGCGGGCGCGGGAGAAGTTCACCAGCCAGCGCAGAGCCATGGCGGTGCCGCGCTCCTGACGCACTTCCATCGGCACCTGATAGGTGGCGCCACCCACGCGGCGTGCCCGCACTTCCACCAGGGGAGTGGCGTTCTTGACGGCGGTCTCGAACACCTCGAGGGGGTCAGTGCCGGTGCGCTCGCCGATCAGCGAGAAGGCATCAGACAGGATCCGCTGTGCTGTGGATTTCTTGCCGTGCTTCATCAGACGGGCCACGATCATGGTGGCCAGACGGCTGTTGAACTGAGGATCCGGCAGGATCGGACGCTTCTCGGCGGCGTTGCGGCGTGACATAGACCTGGGGGAAGGGAATCAGGAAACGGCTACGGCTGGATAGGAATCAATCCTTGGGCGTCTTGGCGCCGTACTTGGAGCGCGACTGACGGCGATCCTTCACACCGGCGGTGTCAAGCGTGCCGCGGATGATGTGGTAGCGAACACCGGGCAGATCCTTCACACGACCGCCGCGGATCATCACCACGGAGTGCTCCTGAAGGTTGTGGCCGATGCCGGGGATGTAAGCCGTGACCTCGAAACCGGAGGTGAGACGCACACGGGCAACCTTGCGCAGCGCCGAGTTGGGCTTCTTCGGAGTGGAGGTGTACACGCGGGTGCACACACCACGACGCTCGGGGCAGGCGCGCAGGGCAGGCGACTTGGTCTTGCGGGTAAGGCGCTGCCGCTCGCTGCGGATCAGCTGCTGAATCGTGGGCATCGAGGGCCGGTTACGGGAGGCCGGAAAAATCCGACCGTGGCGACAATCCGCCACCTTACTTTGTCGCCTGCACCCCCACCCCCGCCGCCTCGTCAGCGGGGCTGAAGGCGGCGCCGCAGGCGCAGATGCGCAGCTCGCGGCCCGCCCGCACCAGGAAGCCGCCGCCGCTGAGGTCGCCGCGGTAGTCGAGCTCCAGGCTGCCCAGCCGTTCGCACTGATCGCCTGGGGCGAACAAGGTGATGCCATCAGCGCGGGCCACGGCCACGCCGGCGAGGTGGCCGGGTCTGATCCGGATCACCCAGCGCTCACAGCCGCCGTCCACCAGATCGAGATGCATCATCCCGGGGGTGCCGGCCACAGCCGCTTGGCGTCCCAGTTCGGCGGCTGCCGCTGCAGTGAGGCGCAGGCTGTGGCCCTTGGGCATGGCGGAAGGTTGGGGCGATCGCCTCAGTGTGTCAGGGCCGCGCCTCAGGGGCGTTCGGTGATGCGGTCCTGTGTGCGGGCCTGCTCGAGCCGCGGCACCAGCCCCAGCCCGTTGTGCACTGCCGCCGCCACGCCACGGCCCTTCACGGTGTGCACATCGGCCAGCACCAGGCCCGTGGAGCTGCCGCCATCGAGGTTGAGGGCATCTTGAAGGCCTTCCTGCTGCATCAGCAGGGCTGTTTCCATCAGCGTGGGGCCTGCATTGTTCACTCCTTGCAGAGTGATCAGCCACAGCTGCCGGCCGTCACTGGCCACCACCGTGCGCGGCGCTGCCTGGGCGAGGAAGCCTGAGCTGAAGCCCTCGGCAGTGCCATTGAGCACCACCCGGCCGTTCTGCAGCAGCAGCGGCCCACCGCCGAGCACGTTGGGCTGCTCGCCCACCGGGCTGGTGGGGCGGCTCTGCAGCGTGAGCCGCTCACCGCTTTGCCAGGGCACGCTCACCCCACCGCGCGCCACGATTAATAGGTCGCCCTCACGCAGCGGAACGCCGGGGGCTAAGGCGCCGAGTTCATAGCGTTGCTGCACCACGCCGTTGCGCACCAGAACCCCCATCTCGGTGCCCGTGATCGGTTGGTAGCGGCTGCCCCAGTCCGCGGTGTAGCGGGCCAGCCCCTTCTGCACGTAGCCGCTGTTCACCGTGGTG
The DNA here is from genome assembly GCA_019264575.1 of Vulcanococcus sp. Classification (GTDB taxonomy): domain Bacteria; phylum Cyanobacteriota; class Cyanobacteriia; order PCC-6307; family Cyanobiaceae; genus Vulcanococcus. The sequence goes on from JAHUZV010000020.1 coordinate 22,359, forward strand.
ATGCTCCAGCGCTGGCGCTGGCTGTCTTCGATGCTTTCCACCAGCATCAGCCGATCGAAGCGGGGCAGCTCGCCGGCTTTCCAGCCCGCCGCGCCGCGGTTGAGGATCGGCCCCGAGAGCCAGCGCCCCTGCTCGCGCATCGCCCCGAGCGGCAGGCGGTTGACCCGGTTGAAATAGCCGCCATTAATAGCGATCAGGGCCTGCTCCTGGCGGGCCAGCTGGCTGAGGCTGCTCAAGCCCTGCATGCCATCGCTGCGGTTGAGCGGGCGCAGCTCCAGGGGAACCTGGCGGGGATCGAGGCGCACGCTGTTGATCAGCACCTGCCGCGAGCCGATCCGGCCGATGCGGCGCTCGAGCTTCAGCCCTTGGTTCTGCAGCGCCACCAGGCGCGGGTCACGCTCCGGGGCTGGGGCCGGAGTGGTCGTTGCTGTGGTTCGGGCCCCGTCCTCGAGAACCGGCAGATCCAGAACCAATCGCCAGGGGCTGCCCAGGCTGAGGCGTTCCCCATCGCGGGGGATTTGCACGCTCAGCCAACCATTGCGCTGGCTTGGGCTCAGGCCCAGCTGCTTGAGCTGCTCCAACTGCGGCGCGCTGGCCTCGGTGCCGATCAGCAGGCGACCCTCGCCGCTGCGCACCAGCGCCGGCGCACTCAGATCAAGCACCACCCGTTGGCCGCTCACCCCCTGGTTGCTCCAGCGGATCGCCTGCAGCGGGCGCGGCGGCAGCTGCAAGTTGAGCTCCTGGCCTTCGGTGCGAGCGATCACGCCCACGGCTTCCAGCAGGCCGTTCACCGGCACGGCCACCTCGTCTTCAAGGCTGCGCTGGCGATCGGCGCTCACAGAGAGCTTCTGGCCGAACCACTCCAGGTCGATGCTGCCGTTGGCGCCTGGGCTGCGGCTCACCCCCAGCTGGCCTTCGAGCACCTCGAGCGGTAGCCAGAGCTCGCCTGCGTCTTGAAGCCACAGTGCCTGCTGGCGCAGCCCGTTGATACGGATGCTGGTGCCCTGAAGCCGCGCCGTGCTTGCCGGTGCGGCGCGGCGCTGCAGCGCTGGGCGCGGAGCGGGTGCCGGCAGGGGCGGCGGCGGCGTGAGGGGGATGCCGGGGAGCAGAGCCGCCAGCGCCGGCAAGGGGGGCATCCAACAGCGGAGGCAGGCCCGGCCACGCTAGCGAGCCTGTTTGGCCCCGCCCAGGCTGTGGGCATCGCCAGGGCTGCTGGCACCACCCAGGCCGTTAGCTCCGCCTAGGGAATACCAGCTCCTACGATTGAACGTTCGCAGCGCGGCCATAGGCCGGGCGAATCAGGGCCAAGGCAGCGGTTGCGGCGCACATTTTGTGCGGATCCGCCCCTTGGTGGCCACCGTTTGCCGGTGGTTGGTTCGCTCTCGCGCTGGACCAACAAGCAACAGGTTGTCGCCGGGTTATGTCGCTGTTTTCTCGCCCCGAATGGCCCCATCGCGACACCCCAGCTCCGGCGGCGGTGGCGGGCGAGAAGGATGCCTGCGGCGTGGGTTTTCTGGCCAGCCTGAAGGGTGAATCCAGCCATTGGGTGCTGCGGCAGGCCCTGCGCGGCCTCGATTGCATGGAGCACCGCGGCGGTTGCGGTGGCGACGGCGATTCCGGCGATGGCGCCGGCGTGCTCTGCGGCATCCCCTGGAGCTATCTCGATGCGGTGTGGCCGGAGGCCGCCGCTGCGGCCGCGGGCCCTCGCGGCCTGGGCATGGTGTTTCTGCCTGCCGATGCCGCTCGCCGCGAGCAGGCCAAAACCTTCTGCGCTGAAGAAGCTGCTAAGCTGGGCCTGAGCAGCCTGGGCTGGCGAGCTGTGCCGGTGGATCCGGCGGTGCTCGGCCCGTTGGCCCGTGGCACGGCTCCGGTGATTGAGCAGTGGCTGATCGGCGCCTCCGAGGCTGGCGATGCCCTCGAATCGCTGCTGTTCCGCCTGCGCCGCCGCTGCGGCGATCGCGCTCGCGCCGCCTGGGGCGCAGGCCCCAGCTATCTGTATTTCGCTTCCCTGAGCGGCCGCACCGTTGTTTACAAGGGAATGGTGCGCTCGGAGGTGCTCTCCGCGTTTTATGGCGACCTGCGCGATGAGCGCTTCGCCGTGAGCTTCGCGGTCTATCACCGCCGCTTCAGCACCAACACCCTGCCCCGCTGGCCCCTGGCCCAGCCGATGCGGCTGCTCGGCCACAACGGCGAGATCAACACCCTGCTGGGCAACCTCAACTGGGCCCGCGCCTCCGAGGCCGATCTCGATGCGGTGTGGGGCGATGCCGCCGCCGACCTCAAGCCGGTGGTGAACCCGGCTTTCAGCGATTCCGCCAACCTCGACGCCACCCTCGAGCTATTGGTGCGCAGTGGCCGGCCGATCACCGAGAGCCTGCTCACCCTGGTGCCGGAGGCCTTCCGCGACCAGCCCGAGCTGGCCGACAAGCCTGAGATTCAGGCCTTCTACGAATATTCCGCCTGCACCCAGGAGCCCTGGGATGGTCCGGCCCTCCTGGTGTTCGCCGACGGCCGCAGCGTGGGCGCTACCCTCGATCGCAACGGCCTGCGCCCAGCTCGCTACTGCATCACCAACGACGGCTTCGTGGTGATGGGCTCGGAAACCGGCGTCGTGGAGCTCGAGGAGAGCCGCATCATTGAAAAAGGCCGCCTCGGCCCCGGCCAGATGCTTGCGGTGGATCTGGAGAACGGTCGCCTGCTGCACAACTGGGATGTGAAGCAGGAAGTGGCGTCGCGCCACCCCTACGGCCAGTGGCTGGCTGAGCATCGCCGCAACCTTCAGGCTCAGCCCTGGGCCCAAGAGCGCAACCTCGGCGATCTGGAGCTGCTGCAGCTGCAAACCGCCTTTGGTTTCACCGCCGAAGACTTCGATCTGGTGATCGAAGACATGGCCGGCGCCGGCAAGGAGCCCACCTACTGCATGGGCGACGACATCCCCCTGGCGGTGCTCTCCGACAAGCCTCACCTCCTCTACGACTACTTCAAGCAGCGCTTCGCGCAGGTCACCAACCCGCCGATCGATCCGCTGCGCGAAAAGCTGGTGATGAGCCTGGAGATGCATCTGGGCAAGCGCGGCTCACCGCTGCAGCCTCAGGCATCTGCCGCGTCTGCGCTGCATCTCGATACCCCCATCCTCAACGAGGCCGAACTGGCTGCCGTGGCGCAGCAGGGCATCCCCTGCAGCACCCTCTCCACCCTGATGCCGATCACCGATGGGCCTTCCGGCCTGGCGGCGGCTGTGGAGCGGCTCAAGGCGGAGGCCGAGGCTGCTGTGCGCGGCGGCAGCCAGATCCTGGTGCTCTCGGATCGGGGCATCACCGCCACCACCACCTACATCCCACCCCTGCTGGCGGTGGGTGCGGTGCACCACCACCTGCTCAACCTCGGCCTGCGTCTGCAGACCTCTCTGGTGGCCGATACAGCCCAGTGCTGGAGCACCCATCACCTGGCCTGCCTGATCGGCTTTGGCGCCAGCGCTGTGTGCCCCTGGCTCACCTGGGAAACGGCGCGCCACTGGCTGGCGCAGCCCAAGGTGCAAACCAACATCGAGCGCGGCAAGCTCCCCGCCCTCACCGCGGATCTGGTGCAGGCCAACGTGCGCAAGGCCCTCGAAGACGGCCTGCGCAAGATCCTCTCCAAGATCGGTATCTCGCTGCTCGCCAGCTACCACGGGGCTCAGATCTTTGAAGCGATCGGCATCGGTGCCGACCTGATCGAGCTGGCTTTCAAGGGCACCACCAGCCGTGTGGCCGGCCTGAGCTTGAGCGAGCTGGCCAGCGAAACCCTGAGCTTCCATGCCAAGGCCTTCCCCGAGCTCAACCGCACCAAGCTCGAATTCATGGGCTTTGTGCAGTACCGCACCGGCGGTGAGTACCACCTCAACAGCCCGGAGATGGCCAAAGCCCTCCATGCAGCTGTCGAGGCTGGCCCTGGCTACGACCACTTCTCCACCTACAAAACCCTGCTGGAGAACAGGCCGGTCACGGCTCTACGCGATCTGCTGGAGCTCAAGCCCGCCACCGCTCCCCTGCCGCTGGATCAGGTGGAGAGCGTGGAGAGCATCTGCTCCCGCTTCTGCACCGGCGGCATGAGCCTCGGCGCCCTCTCGCGCGAAGCCCACGAGGTGCTGGCCGTGGCGATGAACCGCATCGGCGGCAAGAGCAACAGCGGCGAGGGCGGTGAGGATCCGGCTCGCTTCCACACCCTCAGCGATGTGGATGGCGAAGGTCGCTCCGCCACCCTGCCCACGATCAAGGGCCTGCGCAACGGCGACACCGCTTGCTCCGCGATCAAACAGATCGCCTCGGGTCGCTTCGGGGTGACCCCCGAATACCTGCGCAGCGGCAAGCAGCTGGAGATCAAGGTGGCCCAGGGGGCCAAGCCCGGCGAAGGCGGTCAGCTGCCCGGCCCGAAGGTGGATCCCTACATCGCCTGGCTGCGCAACAGCAAGCCCGGCGTGGCGCTGATCTCACCGCCGCCCCACCACGACATCTATTCGATTGAGGATCTGGCTCAGCTGATCCACGACCTCCACCAGGTGCACCCCGCCGCCAAGGTGAGCGTGAAGCTGGTGGCCGAGATCGGCATCGGCACCATCGCCGCCGGTGTGGCCAAGGCCAACGCCGATGTGATTCAGATCTCCGGCCACGACGGCGGCACCGGCGCCTCACCGCTGAGCTCGATCAAGCACGCCGGCGGCCCTTGGGAGCTGGGCCTCACCGAGGTGCACCGGGCGCTGCTGGAAAACGGTCTGCGCGATCGCGTGCTGCTGCGCGCCGACGGCGGCCTCAAAACCGGTTGGGACGTGATCATCGCCGCCCTGCTCGGCGCTGAGGAATACGGCTTCGGCTCGATCGCGATGATCGCCGAGGGCTGCATCATGGCCCGCGTTTGCCACACCAATAACTGCCCGGTGGGCGTGGCCACCCAGAAGGAAGCCCTGCGCAAGCGCTTCACCGGCATCCCTGAGCATGTGGTGAACTTCTTCCTGTTCGTGGCCGAAGAGGTGCGTCAGCTCCTCAGCGTGCTCGGCGTGGCCCGCCTCGAGGATCTGATCGGCCGCACCGAATTGCTCCAGCCCCGCGCTGTGCAGCTGGCCAAAACCAAGGCGATCGATCTCTCCTGCCTGCTCGATCCGATCCCTCAGGCGGCCGATCGCAGCTGGCTCCAGCACGACGCTGAAGCCCACAGCAATGGCCCCATCCTTGAAGACCAACTGCTGGCCGATGCCGAGCTCGTGGCCGCGATCGAGGGCCACGGCCGTTTGGCCCGCACCCTGCCGATCATCAACACCGATCGCAGCGTCTGCGCCCGCCTCGGCGGTGAGATCGCCGCGCGCCACGGCAACACCGGCTTCCAGGGCCAGCTGGATCTCACCTACGAAGGTGCTGCCGGCCAGAGCTTCGGCGCCTTCACCGTGCAGGGCATGAATGTGCGCCTGGTGGGTGAAGCCAACGACTATGTGGGCAAAGGCATCAACGGTGGCCGTATCACCGTGGTGCCTCCCGCCGGCGGCCGTGATCCCGGCAGCCAGGTGATCCTGGGCAACACCTGCCTCTATGGCGCCACCGGCGGTGAGCTGTTCGCCCTGGGCCGCGCCGGTGAGCGTTTCGCGGTGCGCAACAGCGGTGCCCGCACCGTGGTGGAGGGCACTGGCGATCACTGCTGCGAATACATGACCGGTGGCGTGGTGGTGGTGCTGGGCAGCACCGGCCGCAACGTGGCCGCCGGCATGACCGGTGGTGTGGCCTTCCTGCTCGATGAGACGGGCGGCCTGCGCGAGCGGGTTAATCCTGAGATCGTGGCGATCTGCGAGCTCACCACCCCCGAGCAGGAGGCGCTGCTCAAGCCGCTGCTGGAAGCCCACCTCGAGGCCACCGGCAGCAGCAAGGCCGCGGCGATCCTTGCCGATTGGAGCAGCTGGAAGACCCGCTTCAAGCTGCTGGTGCCCCCCAGCGAGAAGGCCAATGTGGGCCTGGCTGAGCGCGAGGCGGTGGCGGCCTGATCGGTTAGCCGGCGCTTCGGTTCGGTTCACGCTCCCGCCGGTCGGTTCGCCCCACCGGCGGGTTCGGTTGGCCCGATCGGCGTGCACAGCTGAGCTGCATAGCTTGCTCGCAATCGCACCGGCAGCCATGCCTCCCGAGTTCGCCCAGCAGATCCAGCAGCTGTTTGCCCGCCAGATGGCGGTGGCCTTCCTTGAGCACTGCGCGCAGCTTCCGGCTCCTGTGAGCCTGGTGAACGCTCGCATCGATGAGTTAGCCGCGGGCCCACTGGCGGTGGAAGCCTGCGCGCTCGAAGCAGAATTCCTGCTGGAGCCCTAGCGGGGGTGCTGCGCCATCAGCCGCTGCACCTCGCCGGCGTGGTAGCTGCTGCGGGTGAGCGGGGTGCTCACCACTTGCAGGAACCCCAGCTCCTGCTCGCCATGGCGGCGGAACGCCTCAAATTGCTCCGGCGTCACGAAGCGATCCACCGGTAGGTGTTTGGGCCCGGGTGAGAGGTATTGGCCGATGGTCACGATGTCGACCTGATGGCGGCGCAGATCGGCCAACACCTCCAGCACCTCCGCATCACTTTCACCCAGACCCACCATCAGGCCTGACTTGCTGTAGGCCTTGGGCCAGCCCTGGCGTACACGCTGCAGTAGCTCCAGCGAACGCTCGTAGATCCCTTGGGGCCGGGCCTTTTTGTAGAGCCGCGGCACGGTTTCGATGTTGTGGTTAAGCACGTGGGGCGCGGCGTCCATCACCACGGCCAGGGCGTCCCAGTTGCCGCAGAAATCCGGGATCAGGAGCTCGATCGTGGTGAGCGGCGAGCGCTGCTTCACCTGCTCGATGCAAGCCACAAATTGGCTGGCGCCGCCATCGGCCAGGTCGTCGCGGTTCACCGAGGTGATCACCACATGCTTCAGGCCCAGGCGGGCGACCGCCTCGCCCAGCCGTTCGGGTTCGGTGGGATCCAGGGCTCGAACGCTCTTGTCGAAGTCGATGTCGCAGTAGGGGCAGGCGCGGGTGCAGCCCGGCCCCATTATCAAAAAGGTTGCGGTGCCGCCGGCGAAGCACTCGCCGATGTTCGGGCAGCTGGCCTCCTGACACACCGTGTTGAGCTTGAGATCCAGCAGCAGATCGGCCACTTCGCCGATGCGCTCCCGCTGGGGAGCTTTCACACGCAGCCAGTCGGGTTTGAGCACAGCGCCACTTCCGCCCGCAGGCGCAGATCAGCCTGCAACTCTAGAAACCGGAGTAGCAGGGTTCAGGCCCCCAGAACCCTTGCCGGAGGGCCATCTCCTACACTCCCGGCATCGGGATGTAGCGCAGCTTGGTAGCGCACTTCGTTCGGGACGAAGGGGCCGCAGGTTCGAATCCTGTCATCCCGACTTTCAGCTGAGTTCGGCGCCGGGGTAGCCCCTGGGGGTCACCATGCGGCCGCCTTCCACGCGGCTGCTGCTGTTGCCGATCAGCACCAGGGTGAGCATGTCCACCTGGTGGATGGGCAACGTGGCCAGCTCGTGCAGGCTCACGGTTTCTTCTTCGCGGCCCAACTGGCGAGCCAGCACCACCGGCGTGTGGGGCGGCCGATGCTCCAGCAGCAGCTCCTGCGCCCGGCCCAGCTGCCAGTCGCGCCCTTTGGAGCGCGGGTTGTAGAGCGCCACCACGAAATCGCCTGCCGCTGCGCCCTGCAGCCGCCGCTCGATCACCTCCCAGGGGGTGAGCCGATCGCTGAGGCTCACGGTGCAGAAATCGTGCATGAGCGGTGCGCCGGCACGGGCCGCCGCCAGCTGCAGCGCGGAAATCCCCGGATGCACCTGGAAGGCTGGGCGATCCTGCTCTTCCAGGCTCATCCACTGCTCCAGCGCCAGCCCGGCCATGCCGTAGATGCCGCTGTCGCCCGACGACACCAGCGCCACCGTGAGCCCTTGGCAAGCCAGCTCCAGCGCTTCACGGCAGCGCTCGCGCTCCTGGGTGAGTTGTCCGTCGCTGCGCAACTGATCGGGCCTGCGCAGCGGCTCCAGCAGATCGAGGTAGAGGCCGTAGCCCACCCACACGCTGCTGGCGGCCAGGGCCGCGCGCGCATCGGGGGTGAGCAGCGACAGGCTGCCAGGGCCGCTGCCGATCAGGTGCAGGCAACCCCGCTGCGGCGCCCATTGCACAGCCGCCTGGGCGATGGCCGCTGTTGCTGCGCCCTGCTCCCCGCCCTGGGCGCGTTCAATGCGTTTCTGTGTGCGCAGCCTCGCTTGCGGCCCTGCGGCCAGCAGTGAGGCCGCTTCAGCCACACTGGCGGTGCCCAGCTCGGCCTCCACCACCGCTGATGGATTCGGCACTTCTACGGCGCTCAACGCGCTGCTGCTGAAACAGCGCAGGGGCCAACCGTGCTCTGCGGCCAGTTGCAGCAGGGCCGGTTCATCGGCTTTGCGATCGGCACTGGCGAGGCCGGCCACGGCTTCTGGGGCTAGCCCTTCCGCGGCCAGGCTCTCCTCTAGGCAGCGCTGCAGCAGGGTGAAGCTGGTGCCGCGTTCACAGCCCATACCCACCCACAGGGCCGGCGGATGCCAGCGGCAGTGCGTGCTCCGCTCCACGCCCACGCTGAGCAGGCTGCCGCTGCTGCTGTGCTCCGGCAGGCCTGGCAACTGCAGCCAGCGGCCATTGCCGCTTTGGTGCTCCAGCTGCAGCGCTTCACCGCGGGCTGCCGCTTTCATCAGCGCATCCCAGTCGCCGGGGCCGCGGCGCCAGCCCCAGGGGGCGCCGAAGGCATCCAGGGCGAGGCGGCCGCTGGTGGCGCTGGCCCCAGTGATCACGGCCTCCCCGCCCAGCAACGCCGCTACGGCACGGGCCAACGCCTCGGCACCGGCGCCATGGCCGCCCAGCAGCGGGATGGCAAACCGGCCCTGCGGGTCGGCCACAACCACGGCTGGGTCGTGCTGCTTGTCTTGCAGTAGCGGCGCGATCAGCCGCGTGATCGCACCGCAGGCGCCGATGGCAATGAAGGCCCGGCTGCGCGGCCATTCGCTGGCCAGAAACCCTTGCAAATCACCGGTGTGCCAGGCCTCACCATCGGCAGGGCTGGCGATGCGATCGATCAGGCCGCGCTCCAGCAGCTGACGCAGCAGGGGCAGGGCGTGGTGACTGAGGGACAGACCCCAGCTCAGGCGTTCACTCATCCCCCCAGCTTCTCCCGCAGCCCGGCCAGAGGGCCGCGCGGGGAGGGCTTCAGCAATTCACCGTCGGCATTCACCTGGTCGCGGGCTGAGCCGGTGAGGCTGGTTTGCGGTGCCAGGCGCTCCGCCGGCGCCGGTTGCGCAAGAGCCGCGGATGGGGCGTTGGCGGGGGCTTGGGGTTCGGGAGGCGCTGCTTCAGCAGAGGCATCTGGCTCCACTGAAGGAGTGGGTGCTTCGGGTGCTGGATTCGCGATCACCGGATTGTTCGCCTCGGAGCTGGTCTCGCCGGCTGGGGGCATGGCTGCGCTGGCTGGCTCGGGGCTGGGTTCAGGTGCGCTGCTGGGCTCAAGCGCAGCCGGCGGCACAGTTGGTGTTGGTGGCTCAGGCTCAGCCGGCGGCTCCGGTTCGGCCTTGGGCTGACTGGGTGCTGTGCTTTCGGGCTCTTGGCTGGGTGCACTCGGCTGGGGGGTGGTGTATGGCGCCTTGGGTTCCGGAGCCGCTGTGGCTTCGGGCTCAGGCTCAGCTTCAGTAATGGGCTGCTCGCCGCTCAGCAGGGCCAGATCCGTGGGGGACAGCCGAGTGCGCAGCCAGGCGGGTTGAGGGCCTGAGCCGCCGATCACCACCTCGCGCACCACGCTGTTGAAGGGCGGATTGAGTGGATCGCCGCGCCCATCCAGCAGCTCCAGCTGCACCGCATTGCTGCCGCGCTTGAAGCCCTTCAGCCAGAGGGGTGTCTGCCGGTCCACCAGGAAGCTGTCGCCATTCACGCTGATGCGCAGGCGCCAGCGGGCGTCATTACCGCGCAGGTTCTGCAGGGGGGCATCCAGCAAGAGCCAGTCGATCAGCACAGGCTCCATCGCCTGTTGGGCATCAGGGCTCGCCGCAATCAGCTGGGCACTGCCGCTGGCCGGCAGTTCGGCGGCGTTGCGGGCCACGCGATGCACGCGGATTTGGGTGCTGGCGCCGGGAGCCTTCACCGCTTCTCCCCAGGGCCGGGCGGCATACACGGTGATGCGGTGGCTGCCCGGGCGTAGATCGGGCAGCGCCACGGCGGAGGCGGCTTCGAGGCTGGTGATCCGGATCGGTGCTTGATCGTCGAGCTGCACCACCAGATGGGGGCCAAGCCCCAACGCGCCGGCATCGCTCAACGGCCAATCGCTCACCTGCAGCTTCAGGGTCCAAGGCCCAGCGGGCAGCAGGGCGTTGTCTTGGGGGGCAAGCACACGCACCTGCGGTGCGCGCTCATTCAGACGTTCATTCAGTTGCTGCACCGCACCGGGGGGCGCCACTTCCTGCAGGGCGCCTGCCGGGGGAGTGGCACTCAGGCTGCTGGGGCTCACCGCGGCTGCACCGGGGCCGGCCTTGCTGCCGCAGCCTCCACTCACCACCGTGAGCACCACCAGCACCAGGGCCACAAGCGCCCGCCGCGGTGCCGCCAGCATGTTGCTTCCTCCCGATGCTCGTGTGGAGCTTGATTGCCACATTCTGCAGGGTTGCGGACAACAACCCGGCACGCAAGTGGAGATTGCTAACAAGAAAGAGGCGCTAATTAATCGCTGTTGCCTACAAAAACTGCGCGAACACGCGTTTTTTCGCTGATGTTTTGCATCCGCGAGAGCTCAGTCCCTGACTGGCCCGGCTCCGGATTGAACCTTTGTAACTGCCGGGCCAAAGGGCTCGGAATTCACTTTTATACTTCCGCCAGCGGTCCCCTTTCTGGGGCCCAAGCGCCAGTCATGAAAAGGGGTTTCGGCTTCGGCCTTGCTTCCTGTTCATGCCTGCGCCCATGGGTGAACGCGGTTTTCCGCTGTGCCTGTGGCTCCACTGACCTCCCGCCTCCGACTCGTTCGGTGCGTCAGGTCGGAAGGGTGGACCTCCACCTCGATCCCGTCCCTCGAGGAACGTCTCGATGACCATCAGCCCACCAGAGCGTGGGAAAACGGCGAAAGCCCAGGTCGACCGGGTGAACAACCCGGCCACCTTCGAACTGTTCGGCAAGCCCGGCCATTTCGATCGCAGCCTCGCCAAAGGTCCCAAAACCACCACGTGGGTTTGGAACCTCCACGCCAACGCTCACGACTTCGACAGCCACACCAGTGATCTCGAAGAGGTCAGCCGGAAGATCTTTTCGGCCCACTTCGGTCACCTGGCCGTCATCTTCATCTGGCTGAGCGGTGCCTTCTTCCACGGCGCTCGCTTCTCCAACTACTCCGGCTGGCTGGCCGACCCCACGCACGTGAAACCCAGTGCGCAGGTGGTTTGGCCCGTGTTCGGCCAGGAAATCCTTAATGGCGATGTGGGTGCCGGCTTCCACGGCATTCAGATCACCTCCGGCCTCTTCCATGTGTGGCGGGCCTGGGGCATCACCAACGAAACGCAGCTGATGGCCCTGGCCATCGGTGCGCTGGTGATGGCCGGCTTGATGCTCAATGCCGGCGTTTTCCACTACCACAAGGCAGCTCCCAAGCTCGAGTGGTTCCAGAACGTTGAGTCGATGCTCAACCACCATCTGGCCGGTCTGCTTGGTCTGGGCTCCCTCTCCTGGGCTGGACACCTGATCCATGTGTCCCTGCCCACCACCGCGCTGATGGATGCCATCGACGCCGGCAAGCCGCTGGCGCTGAACGGCAAGACCATCGCCACCTATGCAGACATCCCTCTGCCCCACGAGTTCCTTAACCAGGACCTCATCGCCCAGCTGTTCCCCGGTTTCGGTGCAGGCATCAATGCCTTCTTCACCGGCAACTGGGCCGCTTACAGCGATTTCCTCACCTTTAAAGGTGGTCTGAATCCTGTAACCGGCAGCCTGTGGATGAGCGATATCGCTCACCACCACCTGGCGATTGCGGTGCTGTTCATCGTGGCCGGTCACATGTACCGGACCAACTGGGGCATCGGTCACAGCATCAAGGAGATCCTCGAGGGCCAGAAGGGCGACCCCCTGCTGTTCCCCGCCTCCAACGGTCATGACGGTCTCTACGAGTTCATGACCACCAGCTGGCACGCTCAGCTGGCTGTGAACCTGGCTCTGCTGGGCTCGCTGAGCATCATCGTGGCTCAGCACATGTATGCGATGCCTCCGTATCCCTACATCGGCATCGACTACCCCACCCAGCTGTCGATCTTCACCCACCACACCTGGATCGGTGGCTTCCTGATCGTTGGTGCCGGCGCCCACGCCGCCATCGCGATGATCCGCGACTACGACCCCGCCAAGCACGTGGACAACGTGCTCGACCGGGTGCTCAAGGCTCGCGATGCCCTGATCAGCCACCTCAACTGGGTGTGCATCTGGCTCGGCTTCCACAGCTTCGGCCTCTACATCCACAACGACACCATGCGTGCCCTGGGTCGTCCCCAGGACATGTTCAGCGACTCCGCCATTGCCCTGAAGCCCGTCTTCGCGCAGTGGATTCAGGGTCTGCACGCTGCTGCTGCCGGTAGCACCGCTCCCAACGCCCTCGCCGGCGTGAGCGAAGTGTTCAACGGCACTGTGGTGGCTGTGGGTGGCAAGGTGGCCGCCGGTCCGATCCCCCTGGGAACGGCCGACTTCATGGTCCACCACATTCACGCCTTCACGATTCACGTGACGGTGCTGATCCTGCTGAAGGGTGTTCTGTATGCCCGCAGCAGCCGCCTGGTTCCCGACAAAGCGAACCTCGGCTTCCGCTTCCCCTGCGACGGCCCCGGCCGTGGCGGTACCTGCCAGGTTTCGGCTTGGGACCACGTGTTCCTGGGCCTGTTCTGGATGTACAACTCCCTGTCGATCGTCATCTTCCACTTCTCCTGGAAGATGCAGAGCGACGTGTGGGGCACCGTCAACGCTGACGGAACCGTGTCTCACATCACCAACGGCAACTTCGCCAACAGCGCCATCACGATCAACGGCTGGCTGCGTGACTTCCTGTGGGCTCAGGCCGCACAGGTGATCAACAGCTATGGCTCTGCCACCAGTGCCTACGGTCTGATGTTCCTGGGTGCCCACTTCGTCTGGGCGTTCAGCCTGATGTTCCTGTTCAGTGGCCGCGGCTACTGGCAAGAGCTGATTGAGTCCATCGTCTGGGCTCACAACAAGCTGAAGGTTGCTCCCGCCATTCAGCCGCGGGCGCTCTCCATCACCCAGGGTCGTGCCGTCGGTGTTGCCCACTATCTGCTGGGCGGCATCGCGACCACCTGGTCGTTCTTCCTGGCCCGCATCATTGCGGTCGGCTGACCTCTCCTGACCTTTCCCAATGGCAACGAAATTTCCTTCGTTCAGCCAGGGTCTGGCACAGGACCCGACAACCCGTCGTATTTGGTACGGGATCGCCACGGCTCACGACTTCGAGAGCCATGACGGAATGACGGAGGAAAAGCTTTATCAAAAGCTTTTCTCCACTCACTTCGGTCACCTCGCGATCATCGGCCTCTGGGTTTCGGGCAACCTGTTCCACGTCGCCTGGCAGGGCAACTTCGAGCAGTGGGTCGCCGATCCTCTGCATGTCCGTCCCATCGCTCACGCGATCTGGGATCCCCACTTCGGCCAGGGCGCCATCACAGCCTTCACCCAGGCTGGCGCCTCCTCCCCGGTGAACATTGCGTACTCCGGCGTGTACCACTGGTGGTACACCATCGGCATGCGCACCAACGCCGAGCTGTACCAGGGTTCCATCTTCATGATGATCCTGTCGGCCTGGGCTCTGTTCGCTGGCTGGCTGCACCTGCAGCCCAAGTTCCGGCCTTCCCTGGCCTGGTTCAAGAACGCTGAATCCCGCCTGAACCACCACCTCGCGGTGCTGTTCGGCTTCAGCTCCATCGCTTGGGCCGGTCACCTCGTGCACGTGGCGATTCCTGAATCGCGCGGTCAGCACGTGGGTTGGGACAACTTCCTCAACGTGCTGCCTCACCCCGCCGGTCTGGCTCCGTTCTTCACCGGTAACTGGGGCGTTTACGCCGCGAACCCCGACACCGCCTATCAGGTGTTCGGTACTTCAGAAGGCGCAGGCACCGCGATCCTCACCTTCCTGGGTGGTTTCCATCCTCAGAGTGAGGCCCTCTGGCTCACCGACATTGCCCATCACCACCTGGCGATCGGCTGTCTGTTTGTGATTGCCGGCCACATGTACCGGACCAACTTCGGTATCGGCCACTCGATCCGCGAGATCCTCGAAGCCCACAACCCGCCCAAGGGCACCCCTGGTGACCTCGGCGCTGGCCACAAGGGTCTCTACGACACCATCAACAACTCGCTCCACTTCCAGCTCGGTCTGGCCCTGGCTTCCCTGGGCGTTGTGACCAGCCTGGTGGCGCAGCACATGTATTCGATGCCGTCCTACGCGTTCATCGCCAAGGACTACACGACACAAGCTGCCCTCTACACCCACCACCAGTACATCGCCATCTTCCTGATGTGCGGTGCCTTCGCTCACGGTGCGATCTTCTTCATCCGTGACTACGACCCCGAAGCCAACAAGGACAACGTCCTGGCTCGGATGCTCGAGCACAAAGAAGCGATCATCAGCCATCTGAGCTGGGTCTCCCTGTTCCTCGGTTTCCACACCCTGGGCCTCTACGTCCACAACGACGTAGTGGTTGCCTTCGGTACTCCCGAAAAGCAGATCCTGGTGGAGCCCGTGTTTGCCCAGTTCGTGCAGGCTGCCTCCGGCAAGGCCATGTACGGCTTCGATGTGCTCCTCTCCAATGGCGCTAGCGCCGCTAGCAATGCCAGCGCTGCCTACATGGGCGGTTGGATGGATGCCATCAACGACGGCGGCAACGATCTGTTCCTGCAGATCGGCCCTGGTGACTTCCTGGTGCACCACGCCATCGCCCTGGGTCTGCACACCACCACCCTGATCCTTGTGAAGGGTGCTCTGGATGCCCGTGGCTCCAAGCTGATGCCCGACAAGAAGGACTTCGGCTACTCCTTCCCCTGCGACGGCCCCGGCCGTGGCGGCACCTGCGACATCAGTGCCTGGGACGCCTTCTATCTGGCTGTCTTCTGGGCCCTGAACACCGTGGGCTGGCTCACCTTCTACTGGCACTGGAAGCACCTCGCCATCTGGCAGGGCAACGTGGCTCAGTTCAACGAATCCAGCACCTATCTGATGGGCTGGTTCCGCGACTACCTGTGGCTCAACTCCTCTCAGCTGATCAACGGTTACAACCCGTATGGCAGCAACAACCTCGCCGTCTGGGCCTGGATGTTCCTGTTCGGTCACCTGATCTGGGCCACCGGCTTCATGTTCCTGATCTCCTGGCGCGGTTACTGGCAGGAACTGATCGAGACCATCGTCTGGGCTCACCAGCGCACCCCGCTCGCCAACCTGGTGGGCTGGCGCGACAAGCCCGTGGCTCTCTCGATCGTTCAGGCCCGTGTGGTTGGTCTGGCTCACTTCACCGTGGGCTACTTCGTGACCTACGCCGCCTTCCTGATCGCCTCCACTTCCGGCAAGTTCGGTTGATCCCAAGCGGCTGCTTGCAGCCGCTTTCTCTCACCTCTTGCCCCCTTCGAGGGACGACAGCAGCCTCCGGTTTCGGCCGGGGGCTTTTTCGTGTGGTGTTGCCGCCTGTTGTTCCTTAGCCGTCGCTAGGCCTGCCGGCCAGCAGCCAGGCGGCAACGCCCAGCGCCAGCCAGGGCAGCAGTTTCAGCTCGAGCAGATCACTGCTCGCCTGCACAGCGGGCTCGAGCAGCCAATGGTTGAACCCCAGTAGCGCTGCAATCAGCAGGATCAGGGCTGTCATGCCGTAGCGCCGTTGGCGGTTAGCTCTGGCGGCATCACAGCACCGGCCCGCAGCAGTTTCCAGCCACCTTCCGGCAGCCACTCGATCACGGTGCTGCCCTGTCCTGAGGGCTTTGGCCAGGGCACTGGGCTCAGCTGGGCCACCTGCGGAAAGCGTTCAGCGGCTTCGTGGTGATCGAGGCAGGCCGCCTCGCCGGAGCGGTTGGCGCTGGTGGTAGCCAGCGGACCGCTCAGGGCGAGCAGCTCCAGGGCAGTTGGGCATGCGGGTAGCCGTAAGCCGAGGGTGGTGCCGCCCGGGTTGAGCTGCTCCAGCCAGGCTCCCTGCGCAGGCAGCACCAGGGTGAGGGCCCCTGGCCAGTAGCGCTCGGCCATGCTCTGCCAGGCCGGTTCGATCGGGCGCCCGAGGCAGTGGAGCAGTGCTTCGGCTGTGGCCGCCATCAGGATCACGGGCTTGTGGCGAGGCCGCTGCTTGAGCTCCCAGAGCAGGTTGGCCGCTTCCGGTCGGCTGGCCAGGGCTGGAAGGGTGTCAGTGGGAAAGATGGCGGCTTCGCCGGCCTGAAGCCGTGCGGCAAGCGCGCTTGGGCTGCAGGTTTGGCTTGGCATGGCGGCGTGAGGTGTTGGTTCAGGGTGTAGCGCCTGGGCGGCGGCCGCTGGCGAACCGCCAGATGCCTTCGAGATCGCGGTGCGCTTGCACCTGCTCCAGCCCAGCCGCCCGCAGCAGGGCAAGAACGGCGCTGCTTTGATCGTGGTGGTGCTCCAGAAGCAGCCAGCCTTCCGGAGCCAGATGGCGGATCGCGCCGGCAGCGATCGCCCGGATGGCATCGAGGCCATCGGCACCGCCATCCAGTGCCAGCGAGGGCTCGTGATCGCGCACGCCCGCTTCCAGTTCTGCCCAAACGGCGGTGGGGATGTACGGCGGATTTGACACCACCAGAGCCAGCGTTCCGGCGCAATCGGCGAGTGGTTCCCACCAGCTGCCTTGCCGCAGCTCCACGGCCCTCTCGAGCTGATGCGCCTTGAGATTCCGCTCGGCCAGGGCAAGGGCCTGGGGCGATTGATCAGCAGCAATGCCCTTGCTGCCTGGCCAAGCCCGGGCCAGCGCGAGCGCCAGGCAGCCAGAGCCGGTGCCCAGATCAGCCCACAGGCCAGGGTTCGATCCATCTCGAGCCGGATCGGTTGGCGGGATCAGCTCTGCAGCCAAATCGATCAGCAGCTCGGTTTCCTGCCTGGGGATCAGGGCACCGGGTGCCACCTCCAGCTCCAGATCGCGCCAGGGGCAGCGGCCCACCAGGTATTGCAGCGGCGTGCCTTGCTGCAGGTGTTCTTGCCAGAGCTCGGCAAGCCGTGTGAGTGGCGCAGCCAGGGATACGGGTCGATCCGGGTAGAGCCGCAGTTGCTGCAGGGTTTGCCAGCGCACGCCGCCTTCGAGATCCAGCAACCAATCCAGTTGGCTGGGCTGGCCGCCGGCTTCGAGCTGCGTGCGGCGCCACTGGAGGAGTTCAGCTGCGGCAACCGTGTTCGCCATGGCTCAACCCTAAGTAGAGGGGCTCAACAGGGCCGCCACCACAGGCCCGGTTCACTGCGCAGCACGCCGGCCAGTTCCAGCCGCAGCAACCGTTCGCTGATTACGGCTGGGGTCAGGCGCAGGCGATCACAGAGTTGATCCAGCGACGCGCCTGCTCCCAGGGCGGCCAAAAGCGCTGCCTCGCGCTGCAGCAGGGGAGCAGTGCTGGCTGAGGCTTGGTTGTTGCGGGCTTGCTTGAGCGGCCCAGTGCCCAGGCTGTTGATCAGATCGGCTGGATCGATCAAGGGTGTGGCGCCCTGCCCAAGCCAGCGGTTGCTGCCCGCGGCGCTGATCCGTCCGGCATCGGCGGGTACCACCCAGATCGGTATCCCCAGCTCCCAGGCCAGCTGGGCTGAATGCAGCGCACCGCTACTGGCCGGGCACTCCACCAGCACCAGGGCCTGGGCTAGCCCCACCTGCAGGCGGTTGCGCAGCGCGAAATGGCCGGCGCGGCCAGGGGTTCCCTCTGGCAGTTCGCTCACCAGCAGGCCCTGCTGCCCCACCGCCGCCTGCAGTTGGGTGTGATGCCGCGGGTAGACGCGATTGAGAGGTGTGCCGAGCACTCCCACAGGCTTGCCGCCAGCTTCGAGGCAGCCGCCATGGGCTTCAGCATCGATGCCTTCCGCCAGCCCACTCACCACCGGCCAACCGGCCTCGGCCAGGGCACGGCCGATCAGCCGCGCCATCGTGAGGCCGTGGCGCGAGGGCCGGCGTGTGCCCACAACCGCCACGGATTGGCTGGCTCCTAGGGCGCTCCACAGAGATCCCTGCCCCCGCCAAAACAGCTGCAGCGGCGGACGCTCCAGTTTCAGCAGCGCTTCTGGATAGGTGAGATCGCTGGGCAGCAGCTGCGCCGGCTGCGCCCAGCGCCGGCGCTCCGCCGGGGTGGCGGGATCGCTGATCGGAGCAGAACCATGGCTGCTGC
Organism: Vulcanococcus sp.; assembly: GCA_019264575.1. Classification (GTDB taxonomy): domain Bacteria; phylum Cyanobacteriota; class Cyanobacteriia; order PCC-6307; family Cyanobiaceae; genus Vulcanococcus. Next base: position 40,721 of record JAHUZV010000020.1, read on the forward strand.
GGTACTGCTCGAGCGCTTCCAGCTCTCGCCTGTGCAGCCGGGTGTGGCCATGGAGGGCATGCTCCAGCCGCTCGGGCCTGGCCCGCCAGGCCTCAGCCAGGCTGCCAAACATGGCTTCGAGCCGCTCCAGGCGTTGCCAGCCGATCCCAGGACAGTCCGACCACACCAAGCGCCACAGGCGCTGCTGCTCGATCGCTGGATCATGCCCGCGTTCGCGTCGCCGGCGAGACAGTGCACCACCGGGCACTCCAGTTGTTGCGCCTGATGCACGGGCTGCGGCAAACGGGGCCTGCACCACGACTCCCACGCGCCCATCCTCGCCAGTACGTCAGTACTATAGCGAGAGGGGTGGGTCTCAGGCTGCGCCCTGTTGCAGCCGCTCGATCGCTTCGCTGAGGCTGGTGGGCAGTCGCCGCATCAGCTTGCGCTGGCCTGGCCCACTGGAGAGGTCAACCAGCACCAGCTCCACAGCAGCCTCCGCGGCCACGCTGCCGTCGGCCTTCACAAACTGGCTGCGCCAGGGCAGCTTCACGCCCTGGCGCGGCAACACCCAGCTGCTCACGCATACCTCTTCGCCGTGCAGAAGAGCCTGGCGGTATTGGATCGAAAGGCTCACCACCGGCAGTTCCAGCCCCTCGGCCGAGAGATCGGCGTAGGCCAGGCCGGCGGCGCTGAGGGCTTCCACCCGGGCCTCCTCCAGCCAGCTCAGATAAGCCCCGTGCCACATCACGCCGGCGTGGTCGGTGTGTTGCGGCAGCACCCGCCGGATCAGGCGCCAGGGCTGCGGTTGTTGTTGCTCCGTCACGGTGTTCGCTGCGGTTGGTCCGCCGCGGCGGATCAGCCATAGGCTGCCCCAGCGCGTTGCAATGGCTGTGTTCCGCAACCTTCTGATCGCCGATTCCGGCAAGGGCCATGTTGAAGAGATGGTGCGCATGCTGCGCGACATCCCTGCCGTGCGTCAGGCCCGAATCAACCTGCTGCACGTGGTGGCGGAGCAGGCGGGTGAGAACTACGCGGAACACTCCCAGAAGGCAGCCGGCATCGTGGCCGAAGCCGTGCAGCGCCTTGGGCTCAACCCGGCTGAGGTGAACACGATCATCCGCCAGGGCGACACCAAACAAACGGTGCTCAAGGTGGCCGATGAGCTCAACGCCGATCTGATCGTGATGGGCTCCCGTGGCCTGGGTCGGCTGCAGTCGATCCTGAGCAACAGCGCCAGCCAATACGTGTTTCAGCTCTCCACGCGGCCGATGCTGCTGGTGCGCGACGACCTCTATGTGCGCCACATCAACCGTGTGATGGTGGCGGTGGATGGCACCGGTGTGGGCGATGACGCCCTACGGCTCGCCTGTGAACTGGTGCGCGATACCCCCGGCGCCAGCCTCACCGGCATCCACATCAGTCGGCAAGACATCACCCCATCACGCGGTGGCAAATTGCCAGCGGATGAAGTGCTGGAGAAAGCCGTGCAGCGCGCCCGTGGTTTCGGGGTGGAGATGAAGGCGATCCACCGCACCGGCGACATCGGCCGTGGCGTGTGCGCGGTGGCAGCCGATGAGAAGGCAGATCTGCTGGTGATCGCCTCGCAGGATCGCCGGCCTCTGGTGGCCCGTGGCCTGGTCGACATCGACCGTCTGCTCGGCTCGTCGGTGAGCGATTACATCCGTGTGCACGCTCCGGCGCCTGTGCTGCTGGTGCGCGAGCCCGAAGGACGCCGCTGAACCTTCAGGGCCCTTCACCAAACCAGCCCAACAAAAATCCCCGGAGTGGCCAGGAGCCACTTCGGGGATTCTGCGTTGGTCCAGAGCCGGATGTGCTCAGAGCGTGTTCAAACGGCTTTGAGCTGGCGCTGCTTTCTGAGCCCAGTGCTCAGCGGCCTGTGATCAACCCTGGCGGCTGCTGGTCTGGATATACAGAACCAGCAGGAACACGGTCGGAACCAGCACGAACATCAGACTGGCGACAAATCCGAGATCGTTGGTTTCCATTGCAAAAGCCTTCAGCGCGAAGACGGTATCACCGCCGCAAGGCGCCCATCAGGGCGCTTCATCGCTCGTAGTGCTTTGCCCGGAGGGCTGGCTGTTGCTAGCGGCGTCTGAGGCTTCCGCATCGTCGTCGTCGGCTTCGCTTTCCTGCACCGGCCAGGCTGTGGGGCCGGGGGGAAGCGGTTGGGCTTTGGCCTGGTTCACCTTCTGATCGAGATCCGCCAGGCCGGTTTGCGGCTTGGTGAGGACCACCACCGATTGGTTCACCAGGGCCTGGCAGGCCAGACGCCAGGTTTGGGGCCGGCGGCGCAGTTTTTGATCTTCCACACCGGTGCGGCCGCTGAGGCTGCCGGGGCTGCTTTCGCCCACCACATCCACAAAACAGGTGATGCACTGGCCGCAACCGCCGCAGTTGCCGAGCTGCCCCTTGAGGCCATAGAGCGCAATGCCCTCCCGCAGAGCCACCTCCCGCAGGTTTTCACCCGGGTAGCACTCCACGTCGCGTCCTTCGCGCACAAACCGAATCACGGGCATGGCCATCCCTCAGCAACCACCGCATTCTGAGCCTGAGGGTTGCGTTTTGTAACCGCCGCTCGGCCTGGGTGCGGCAGGCGGAGGGCTCTGCTGCGTTGGTGGCGGGCTCCATGGCATCACGGCACGTTTCAGCTGTGCTGCGTTCGAATCGGTGAGCCACGCGAACCCCTTACCATCGCCAGCACGGATCAAGTGTCTGCTGGTTTCGGCTGGCTAAACCTGATCGTGTTGCCAACCGCCTACCGGTTCCCCGGAGCGGGCGGCTGATTGTTTCCCCGGACCTAACCCCCATGGGATTGCCCTGGTATCGGGTGCACACGGTCGTCATCAACGACCCGGGCCGTCTGTTGGCCGTGCACCTCATGCACACCGCTCTGGTCGCCGGCTGGGCCGGCTCCATGGCGCTTTACGAGCTGGCCATCTTCGATCCCTCCGACCCGGTGCTCAACCCGATGTGGCGCCAGGGCATGTTTGTGATGCCTTTCATGGCCCGTCTGGGTGTGACTGGCAGCTGGGGTGGCTGGAGCATCACCGGTGAAACCGGTGTTGACCCTGGCTTCTGGAGCTTCGAAGGTGTGGCAGCAGCCCACATCATTCTCAGCGGCCTCCTTTTCTTGGCCGCCATCTGGCACTGGACCTACTGGGATCTCGAGATCTGGCAGGACCCCCGTACCGGTGAGCCCGCACTCGATCTGCCCAAGATCTTCGGCATCCACCTGCTGCTGGCAGGCCTCGCCTGCTTCGGCTTCGGCGCTTTCCACCTCACCGGTGTGTTCGGCCCTGGCATGTGGGTTTCGGATCCCTATGGCATCACCGGCCACCTCGAGCCGGTGCAGCCTTCTTGGGGCCCTGAAGGCTTCAACCCCTTCAACCCGGGCGGCATCGTGGCTCACCACATCGCCGCAGGCATCGTCGGCATCATTGCCGGCATCTTCCACATCACCACCCGCCCGCCGGAGCGCCTCTACAAGGCTCTGCGCATGGGCAACATCGAGACGGTGCTCTCCAGCGCCATTGCCGCCGTGTTCTTCGCTGCCTTCGTGGTGGCAGGAACCATGTGGTACGGCGCAGCGGCCACCCCGGTTGAGCTGTTCGGCCCCACCCGCTATCAGTGGGACCAGGGCTACTTCAAGACCGAGATCAACCGCCGCGTGCAGACCGCACTCGACAACGGTGCCACCAAGGAACAGGCCTACGCCACGATTCCTGAGAAGCTCGCCTTCTATGACTACGTGGGCAACAGCCCTGCCAAGGGCGGTCTGTTCCGCGTGGGTCCGATGGTGAACGGTGATGGCCTGCCCACCGGCTGGCTCGGCCACATCGCCTTCACCGATAAGGAAGGCCGTGATCTGGAAGTGCGTCGCCTCCCCAACTTCTTCGAGAACTTCCCTGTGGTTCTGGAAGACAGCCAGGGCATCGTGCGCGCTGACATCCCCTTCCGCCGCGCTGAAGCGAAGTACTCCTTCGAGCAAACCGGCGTGACCGCCATCGTTTACGGCGGCGCTCTCAACGGTCAGACCTTCACCGACCCCGCGGACGTGAAGCGCCTGGCTCGTAAGGCTCAGCTGGGTGAAGCGTTCGAATTCGATCGCGAGACCTATCACTCCGACGGCACCTTCCGCAGTTCACCCCGCGGCTGGTTCACCTTCGGCCACGCCTGCTTCGCTCTCCTCTTCTTCTTCGGCCACATCTGGCACGGTGCTCGCACCCTCTACCGCGATGTGTTCGCCGGTATCGACCCCGATCTCGGCGAACAGGTGGAGTTCGGTCTGTTCCAGAAACTGGGCGACCGTTCCACCCGCCGTCTGCCGGAGGGCTACGTGCCCCCCGCCGGCACCACCCTCAGCTGATCGCCAGGAGGTTCATCCATGGAAAGCTTCGCTTACATTCTGATCCTGGCTCTGGCGATCTCCACCCTGTTCTTCGCCATCGCCTTCCGCGATCCTCCGAAGATCGGCAAGTGATCCAGCTCCGCCAGGAGCACCGCAAACCCCTGCTACGGCAGGGGTTTTTTGTTGTCTGCAACTGCTTTGCTCTTCAGTCTCACGCTCTGGAGCGGCTTTGCCTGGATCACAGAACGAAATCCCCGGCCACATCTCCCTTCTCAATTGGACGAAGACTGTCTACACTTGCTTCACATTTCCGGCGGACTTTCGGGCCATGCAGTGCCCTTCGTGCCAGCACACCGACAGCCGCGTGCTCGAATCGCGTTCCGCTGATTCCGGCCGCAGTGTGCGCCGCCGCCGTGAATGTTTGCATTGTGAATTTCGTTTCACCACCTACGAGCGCGTGGAAACCGTGCCGATCACGGTGGTGAAGCGCAATGGCAGCCGTGAAGCTTTTAACCGCAGCAAGTTGCTGCATGGCTTGATTCGGGCTTGTGAAAAAACAGGGCTGGAGCCGAGCCGTCTGGAAACCGTGGTGGATGAGCTGGAGTTGCAGCTGCAGGGGCGCAGCGGCCGTGAGGTGAGCAGCGGTGAAATCGGCGAGTTGGTGCTGCTGCAACTGGCCGAGATGAGCGATGTGGCCTACGTGCGCTTTGCTTCGGTGTATCGCCAGTTCCAGAGCGTGGGTGATTTTGTCGCCACGCTCGAGGGCCTGAAAGGAGCGTCAAGCCGCCGCAGCTCCAGCAAGCGTCTGGCTGCCGTGGGCTGAGGAAGGCCGTCTCAGTGGTTTGTATAGTGTGAGATTCCTCTACGCCCGTTGGCGGGCGGCGACAGAGGCTCTCTCGTACTGCCACAGGCAGGCCGCCGACTCTCCATGACCGTGACCCCTTCCGATCTCACCACCAGCGAGCAAGAGCTCGCCGTGGATCAGGATTTCGTCGCTGAAGCGGCTGCCGACCTCGATTTCGGCATTCCGGAAGAGGTGCCCAGTGCCGATGACTCCAGCAGCCGCAACGCCGGCCGCGATCTCGATGCCGTGGGCTTCACGCTGGATGAGTTCGCGTCGCTGCTGAGCAAGTACGACTACAACTTCAAGCCTGGCGACGTGGTGAAGGGCACCGTGTTCGCCATTGAGCCCAAGGGCTCGATGATCGACATCGGCGCCAAGACCGCCGCCTTCATGCCCATGCAGGAGGTGTCGATCAACCGGGTAGAGAGCATCAGCGATGTGCTCGAGCCCGGTGAAGAGCGTGAGTTCTTCATCCTCAGCGAAGAGAACGAAGACGGTCAGCTCACCCTCTCGATCCGCCGCATCGAGTACCAGCGCGCCTGGGAGCGTGTGCGTCAGCTGCAAAAAGAAGACGCCACCATCTACAGCGAAGTGTTCGCCACCAACCGCGGTGGTGCCCTGGTGCGGGTGGAAGGTCTGCGCGGCTTCATCCCCGGCAGCCACATCAGCACCCGCAAGCCGAAGGAAGAGCTCGTTGCCGACTTCCTGCCCCTCAAGTTCCTTGAGGTGGATGAAGAGCGCAACCGCCTGGTGCTCAGCCATCGCCGCGCCCTGGTGGAGCGCAAGATGAACCGCCTCGAGGTGGGCGAAGTGGTGATCGGTACCGTCCGCGGCATCAAGCCCTACGGCGCCTTCATCGATATCGGTGGTGTGAGCGGCCTGCTGCACATCTCCGAGATCAGCCACGAGCACATCGAGACACCGCACACGGTGCTCAACGTGAACGACCAGATGAAGGTGATGATCATCGACCTCGACGCCGAGCGTGGTCGGATCTCCCTCTCCACCAAGGCCCTCGAGCCCGAGCCCGGCGACATGCTCACCGATCCCCAGAAGGTGTTCGAGAAGGCCGAGGAAATGGCCGCCCGTTACAAGCAGATGCTGCTCGAGCAAGCCGAAGACAACGAGCCCATGGGCGTCACCCTCGACTGATCCCCATGGCGTGCCTGCAACTGCGCGGCACGACCCTGGGCGATGTGGATGCGGTGCTGTTCGACAAGGACGGCACCCTCAGCATCAGCGAGCCTCAGCTCCTCACCCTGGCCACCGCCAGGGTTTTTCTTTGCCTGGACCAGGCTGCCGCGGTTGTGCCGGCCCCTGTGTTGCCCGAGCTGCAGCAGCTGCTGGAGCGGGCCTATGGCCTCCGCGCTGAAGCGATCTGCCCGGCGGGAATTACCGCCGTGGCCAGCCGTGATCACAACCTGATTGCCACTGCCACCGCCCTGGTGCAGGTGGGTTTGGGCTGGCCCGAGGCCCTGGCTCTCAGCGAGCAGGTGTTTGCCGAGGCGGATCAACAGGATGCCCGCCGCAGCCTGGCCGCTCCAGCTGCCACCAGCACCACCACCGAGGGGCTGCGCCCTTGGCTGGAGCAGCTGAACGCGGCCGGTGTGGTGTGTGCGGTGATCAGCAACGACGACATGGCCGGCATCGAGCACTTCCTCGCCAGCCATGGTTTGGAGCGCTTGTTTGCCGGGTTGTGGAGCGCGGAACATCGCCCGCGCAAGCCCGATCCCGCCGCGGTGCACGGCCTGTGCGAGCAGCTCGGTGTGGCGGCAGGGCGCTGTGCCTTGATCGGTGATGCCAACAGTGATCTGCGGATGGCCGTGGCGGCTGGGATTCCGCATCAGCTCGCTCTGGGTTACACCGCCGCCTGGCGGACGCCGCCGCCGTTGGCCGAGCCCCACCCGCTGATTCACCACTGGAGTGAGCTGAGCCTGGCCAGCCCCTAGGGTGGTGGGCTATTTGCAGGCCCGCTGAGCGAATGAGCAGCACCAACGGGGCGCCATCGCGCTACGTGTTCACCTCGGAATCGGTGACCGAAGGCCACCCCGACAAGATCTGTGATCAGGTGAGCGATGCGGTGCTCGATGCACTGCTGGCTCAAGATCCGGCTTCGCGGGTGGCCTGCGAAACCGTGGTGAACACAGGCCTGTGCCTGATCACGGGGGAAGTCACCACCACCGCCCGGGTTGACTTCAACACCCTGGTGCGCGGTGTCATCGACAAGATCGGCTACAGCGGTGCCCGCGCTGGTGGTTTCGATGCCAACAGCTGCGCGGTGCTGGTGGCCCTGGATCAGCAGTCGCCGGATATCGCCCAGGGGGTGAATGAGGCCGACGACCACGCCGGCGACCCGCTCGATTTGGTGGGCGCCGGTGATCAGGGGATCATGTTTGGCTACGCCTGCGACGAAACGCCGGAGCTGATGCCGCTGCCGATCAGCCTGGCCCACCGCCTGGCGCGGCGCCTGGCGGAAGTGCGCCACAACGGAACCCTGGGCTACCTGCTGCCTGATGGCAAAACCCAGGTGAGCGTGGTTTACGAAAACGATCAGCCCGTGGCGATCGACACGATCCTGATCTCCACCCAGCACACCGCTGAAATCGACGGCATCTCCGAGGAGAAGGCCCTGCGTGAGCGCATCGCTGCCGACCTCTGGCAGCACGTGGTGGAGCCTGCCACTGCCGATCTGAGCCTCAAGCCCGCCAAAGACAGCACCCGCTTCCTGGTGAACCCCACCGGCAAGTTCGTGGTGGGAGGCCCCCAGGGCGATGCCGGCCTCACCGGCCGCAAGATCATCGTGGACACCTACGGCGGCTATGCCCGCCACGGCGGTGGTGCCTTCTCCGGCAAAGACCCCACCAAGGTGGATCGCTCGGCTGCCTACGCCGCTCGTTATGTGGCTAAAGCTCTGGTGGCGGCTGGTCTGGCCCGTAAGGCCGAAGTGCAGCTCAGTTACGCCATCGGCGTGGCCAAGCCCGTGAGCATCCTGGTGGAGAGCTTCGGCACCGGCGCCATCAGCAACGCCGACCTCACCGCCTTGGTGCAGGAGCATTTCGATCTGCGCCCCGGCGCCATCATCGAAACCTTCGGTCTGCGCCAGCTGCCCCAGCAGCGCGGCGGCCGCTTTTATCAAGACGTGGCCGCCTACGGCCACTTCGGCCGCAGCGACCTCAACCTCCCCTGGGAAAACGTGGAGGCAATCGCTGCCAGCTTGAAGCAGGCCACCGCCAGCCGCGTTGCGGCCTGAGGCCTTAGGCCTGGGCATCGACCTAGGCACCAGCGGCATTCGGCTGGCGGTGGTGAACGCCGCTGGCCAGCTGTTGGCAGCGCGCGATTCCGCTTACCCCGCGCCGTTTGCCGATCCCCGCGGCTGGCAGCAGGGCCTCGAGAGCCTGTGCAGCCAGCTTCCTGCTGAGCTGCGCAGCTCCGTGGTGGCGATCGCGGTGGATGGCACCTCCGGCACCCTGTTGCTCTGCCGCAGCGATGGCGGCCTCCCTTCCGGGCCCCTGGCTGCCGCCCTTCCGTATCACCAGGCTGTGCCGGAGTGGGCTGAAACAGCGGCAGCCCTCGTGGGCGAGGCAGGCGCTCACACCCCAGCTGCCAGCGCCAGCGGCAGCCTGGCCCGCGCCCTCCAGTTGCTGGATCAGGCCAACGCCGCTGCGGAGCCCGGCCCCTGGCTGCTGCGCCATCAGGCCGACTGGCTGATGGGCTGGCTCCTGGGCGATTGGCGCTGGGGCGAGGAGGGCAACAATCTGCGCCTGGGCTGGGATCAGCACCAGCGCCGTTGGATGGGAAGGCTTGCCGATCAGCCCTGGAGCGCGGCGCTGCCGGAGATCTGCCCCTCTGGGCAAGTGTTGGGGCGCTTGGCTGGCGAGGCGGCGGCTGCGCTTGGCCTGCCCGCGGGGTGCACGGTGGTGGCGGGCAGCACCGATGCCAGTGCGGCAGTGCTGGCGGCCGATCTGCAGGAGGGTGATGGCGCTGCGGTGCTCGGCACCACCTTGGTACTGAAGCAATTCAGCGATCGGCCGCTGCAGGGCCCTGGCATCAGTTGCCAGCGGGTGGCGGGGCGCTGGCTGGTGGGTGGGGCCTCCAATGCCGGCGCCGGTGTGTTGCGCACTTTTTTCAGCGATGCGCAGCTGGTGGAGCTCAGCCGCCAGATCGATCCGCGCCGCAGCAGCGGGCTGGCGCTGCGGCCGCTGCCCCGCGCCGGCGAGCGCTTCCCGATCGACGATCCGCTGCTCGAACCGCAGCTGGAGCCCCGCCCGGTGAGCGATGCCCTCTACCTGCAGGCCCTGCTGGAGGGCCTGGCGGAGATCGAGCGGGCCGGCTGGCAGCGACTCGAGCAGCTGGGGGCGCCGCCCGTGCAGCGGGTGATCAGCCTGGGCGGCGGTGCCTGCAACCCGCAGTGGCGGGCCCTACGCCAGCGCCTGCTGGGCCGCCCCGTGATCAATCGCCCCCAGTGCACAGCGGCGCAGGGTATGGCCAGACTGGCCCTCTCCGCCGTCACTGCTCGATGAACGCTCGCCTGCGCGATTGGTTGGCCATGGCGCTGTTCGTGGTGCTCGCCGGCTACGTGGCCTTTTCCGGTGTGCGCCTGGCCTTGCTGCTGTGGCAGCGCTTCGCTGCGGCCTGAGCCCCCAGAATCGAGCCCTGCTCCACTGCCCCGCCGCCCATGGCCGCCGATCCCCTCACCAGCGCCGTTAGCGAGCGCATCTGCAAGCACATGAACGACGACCACGCCGAGGCCGTGCTCGCCTACGCGCGCCACTATGGCGGTGTGGAGGCTCCGCAGCAGGCCCGCATGGTGGCCGTGCGGCCGGAGGCGATGGAACTGGAGGTGGATGGCCAGAGGCTCGATGTGGCCTTTGATCACACCCTCAGCGACAGCGAAGACGCCCATCGCACCCTGGTGGCGATGCTGCGGGCGATGCCCCAGGCCTGAGAGGGCGGGGTCGCCGCTGCTGCGCGGGGAATGCTCCCTGAAGCAGCAGCCCCGCGGCCATGTGGTCAACCCTTTGGCGCCAGAGCCTTGAGCTGATCAGTGCCGCCCGCTGCTGCGCCTGCGGCGACGCCTGTGAGCCCAACAGCTCCGAGGGCCTCTGTGAGCGCTGCCTCAACGAACTGGCCCTGTCGGAAGGCGGCGTGCAGGGTGATCAGCCGCTGCTCTGGTGTGCCCTGGCTCCCTACCGCGGCCAGCTGCGGGCGCTGCTGCTGCGCCAGCGCCCCACGCCAGATGCCGCCTTGATCACCGCCCTGGCCGCGCGCCTGCATGGCTGTTGCGCTTCGGCGGTGGCTGGGGCGTTGCTCGTGCCGGTGCCCAGCTGGAAGCGGGCCGGCAATCCCTTGCCCCTGCTGCTGGCGCGGGCCTTGGTGGCCGCCTCCGCGGGCCAGGCCCAGCTGGCGCCCCAGCTGCTGCAGCGCAGCCGCCCCACCCTGGGCCAACACCACCTCGGCCGCAGCCTGCGCGCCCGCAATCTCCAAGGCGCCTTCACGGCACAGGCCTGTGCACAGCAGCTGGCTCGGCCTCTGTGGCTTGTGGACGACATCCTCACCACAGGTGCCACCGCCTGCAGCGCAGCCCAGGCGCTGCAGGCGGCCGGCCATCCGGTGCAGGGCCTGCTCGCCCTGGCTCGAACGCCGGCGGCTGCCCCTCGGTGATCTAGTATCCGCAGGTCGCCACGGCGACGGGCCGGGATAGCTCAGTTGGTAGAGCAGGCGATTGAAAATCGCCGTGTCCCCAGTTCAAATCTGGGTCCTGGCATTGCAAAACATGAGGTCGTTAAGCCTCATTCACACGCCATGCCCCTTCCGTTTCAGGACAAGCCGGGCCAGCTGTTTGATAACGCCGACAGCTTTGCCATGGTGTTCGATGAAGCCTGGCAAAAGCTGCTGACGCAGCCGAAGGCGGCTGGAACGAGCGCTGAAGAGAAGAAACGGCTGGCGCTGGAAGCCTGCGCGGATCACCCCTTCATGCTCAGCAACCCAGCCATGGCTGATCAGGTGGCTGATTTCCGCATCCGTTTGCTGGGGCTCTAGCGGGCTGCCGGGGCGCGCCCCATAGGATCCGGCCATTCACCGTCTCGGCGATGTCTTCCCCCCTCGCTCGCCTGCTGCGCCAGTTGAGCGCTGGTTTCAGCAACCAGCAGCAGGCCTTCGACAACCCACCGCTCTACGCCCACATCCTGGTGAAGTTCCGGCCGCTCCCCCAGTTGGAGCCCGGTTCCCTGCTGCTGGATCAGTCGTATGCCATCAATCCAGCGGCTCCGTATCGCCTGCGGGTGCTGAAGGCCGAGCAGCGTGATGGCGAGCTGTGGATCACCAATCAGGCCATCCACGATGAGCAACGCTTTTGGGGCGCCGTGGATGATCCCGCCAAGCGCGCGCTCATCAGCGCTGCAGACCTCAAGCCCCTGGAGGGGTGCGCCTATGTGGTGCGCGAAACCGCCGATGGCTTCATGGGGGAAGTGGAGCCGGGCTGCCGCTGCATGGTGGAGCGCAAGGGGGCGCTCTCCTATCTGGTGAGCAGCTTTGAGCTCAGCGGCCGCGGCATGTGCACGATCGATCGCGGCCACGATCCCGCCACCCATGAGCAGCTGTGGGGCTCGCTGGCTGGGCCATTTGAATTCGAGCGCACCGACGACTACAGCCACGAGCTCCCGGCCGAGTGGCTGGCGGCCTGAACGGCCGGCCACTGACGCAGTGCTCCAGCGAGGTAAAGCTGTGTAAGGGGCTGAGAACTTTGGCGGCTTGCCATCGATAGCTCCGCCGCTGGTTTTCTCTCCCGCTATGGCCCTCTCGCTGCTGGCCACCAAGCCGATCACCCAGAACGCACGGGTGAACAACTTCTGCATCGGCACGGATGAAGCACCGCGCATCCAAGTGGATGTGGATGAGCAGATCGAGCGTGCTTATCGCCAGATCTTTTCCACGCGTGCAAGGTGGATCGCGAGCTGATGCTCGAGATGCAGTTCCGCAATGGCGATCCCACGGCCCGTGATTTCGTGCGCGGTTTGCTGCTCTCTTGCGAATTCCGCGATGGCTTCTACCGCTGCAATAGCAACTACCGCGTGAAGGAGCAGCTCGTGGGGTGCGTGCTCGGCCGCGAGGTGCACGGAGATTAAGAGCGCATCGCCTGGTCGATCGTGATTGCCAATCAGGGGCTGGAAGGCTTTGTGGATGCCCTGCTGAATTCCCAGGAGTATCTCGAGGCCTTCGGCTTGGAAACCTTGCCCTATCAGCGCTCCCGCGTGTTGGCCGGCCATGCCAAGCCGCAGCTGCCCTTCAACCAGCACGCGCCTCGTTACAACGCCTACTGGCGCGATGCCAGCGCTCGCCGCGCCCCGGCCAACCCATTCGGCGGTGGCGGTGCGCAGTTCAGCGGCGGTCAGATTTCGGCGGCTTGGGTCGGCGGCCAACCTCCCAAATCGGCGCAAACCATACGGTGGCCCTCGCCGCCATCAGTGACCTGGAGGTGCTGCGGGTGCTGCTCACCTCGGCCAGCGCCATGCTTGGCACCGGCCCTGCCGGTTGAGCCTCAGGCGCTCAACTCATCCATGAAGGGCTGTTCCTCCTCCTCCTCGGGGAAGGGGTTCAGCTCCAGTTCAGGTTCGTTTAAGCCAGTGTCTTGAGCGCTGGCTTCCGGTTGGGGCCTTTGCAGCGGATGCACGCTGGCGCGCTGTGGTGCGCTTTGCTCGGTGAGCAGATCCTCCAGCCGCGCAATCCGCTCTTCGGTGGCGGTGAGCAAGTCGGCCGAATCGTGGCTGAGGGTGTTGCTTTGCAGGTGCTGCAACCCCTCCAGTTGACCCTCCAATGCGCTCAGTCGTTCCTCCAGTTCCAGCAGGCGCAGGGTGAGGGTTTCACTCACCAGGCTGAGGGCCTGCATCTGTTCGCTGAGCCGCAGTTGCAACGCTCCAGCACTGGGGGATGCGCTCGCTGACATGCCTTGGGCCGAAAAGGATCTGGCCGGATGGTACCGATGCTGGCCCAAGCTGCCAGGCCTGCGCTTTGTAACGCTTCTGAAAACGTCCTGAGGATGTCATCCGGCACCCATTGAATCTGGCTCTGATGACAACTGTGCTGGCAGCCGATCCGGTGCGGTGTTTGGCCGGCACACCACCGCAAAGCAACAGGGCGTTCTGGATTGCTTCTGAGAGGGCAACAAAGCTTTCGCCGCCGTGGATCACCTCCACATGGCACCAACCGGAATACGGCAGGCGGAAGCAAAACAGCCGGTGCTCGAGCGCCTCTCCTCCGATCGTGATGGGATCGCCCTTGAGCAGGCCCACGTCCCACAAGTAGGTGTAAATCCCTGGGGACCTCAACCCCGAGCGCGCAGCTCAGGCACCCGGCTCAGCGGTTGGCGTTGCAAGGGATCGGCAGGCCCGTTTCCCTGGTTCTCATACCACCTCCGACCAGACGAACCGTGCCCAAAGCCCATAGCGCCGCCTCCGAGCTGGCACCGCTACTCGATGGCAGCACAGCCGGTGAGCTCATCCCTGAGCTGTTGCGTCATGGCCTGCAGCAACTGATCGAGTTGGAGGTCGCCGCCGTGCTCGGCGCTGATCGCCATGAACGCAGCGAGGATCGGCTTGGCTACCGCAACGGCTACCGCCCTCGCCTGCTCACCACCCAAGTGGGCGACATCGATCTGCGCATCCCCAAGCTGCGATCGGGCAGCTTCCTGCCCTCGATCCTCGAGCCGCGCAGGCGCGTGGATCAGGCGCTCTATGCCGTGGTGATGGAGGCCTACGTGGCCGGCGTCTCCACCCGCAAGGTCGAGGCCCTTGTAGCCGCTCTCGGCTCATAGTGCGGGATCTCCAAATCCCAGGTCAGCCGCATCTGCGCTGACATCGACATCCAGGTGCAGGCGTTCCTGAACAGGCCTCTGGAATCCAGTGGCTACGCCAACCTGTATCTCGATGCCACCAACCTCCACGGCCGGCTCGGGCGAGCCATGCAGGTCTGCTCCAGAGCCGTCGTCGTGGCCATGGGCGTCAACGCCGATGGGCGCCGGGAACTGCTCGCCCTCAAGGTGGGTGACAGCGAGAGTGAGGCCTTCTGGGGCGAGTTCATTGGCTCGCTGAAAGAGCGCGGCCTCACCGGGGTCAAGCTCGTGATCAGCGATGCCCACAAGGGACTGACCAACGCGATCCGGCGGATGCTGCAAGGCAGCTGCTGGCAACGCTGCCGCGTGCACTTTGCCCGCAACCTGCTGCAGCGGGTGCCCAAAGCCCATCAGGGCATGGTCAGCGCTGCGCTGCGCACGGTGTTCGCTTAGGAGAAGGCTGCTGAGATCGAGGCCCGCTGGGATGATCTGGCCAGCTCCCTGGCCGAACGCTTCCCCAACGCCGCCAAGCTCATGCTCGAGGCTCGTGAGGACGTGCTCGCCTTCCGTCACTTCCCGGAGCCGCACTGGAAAAAGGTCTGGAGCACCAACCTGCTCGAGCGGGTCAACGAGGAGATCAAACGCCGCACCCGCGTGGTGGGGATCTTCCCCAACGACGCGGCGATCACCCGCCTGGTGGGCGCGGTGCTACTGGAGCAGGACGAGCACTGGCAGCTCGAGGGCCGCAGGATGTTCTCGGCCGAGAGCATGGCCGCCATCCCCTCGCTGGAGGACCTGCCGACGCAGCCCTCGCTGCAGGACGCAACCGCCTGAACCCACGGCCAGCACCAGGCCCCAGGTGAGCGGCGCCGCAGCTCCTCCACAGGGCGCAGTGGCGCCGCTCACCGCCCGGGGGCCAGCGCAGACGAGCACAGCAGAAATTCAGACGTAGCCAACAACCAAATGCCAACCCAGACGAACGACTTGACAAGTCAATCGTCTGGGTTCATTGTGAAACAACGAGGCACACATCGCCTCGCCAATGACAGCCCGTCATTTACCCCTGATCACTCTCGAATCAGGGCAATCGGGCCTCGGGATTTACACCTCCCAAAGGGACGCGGCCTTGCCTGGGCGCCAAAGCCCTTACAGAAACGAGCTGCATACTCATCTTCCAGTTCGTCCCACGGGATCAGCGCAGCCAGCTTGATCCAGCGATTGTCACCGGATAGTTTTCCTCCAAGTGCCAGAAAGAAGTCCTCGAGCGAGAGCTGATCACGATGCTCACGTCGGGTAATCCCAAAAGCTATGAGCGGCTTTTGGGCGCAAACGAGGCCGATCCGGTATATTTTAACTGGCATAGCTGCTCATGTCCATTGCGCTGCAGTGGATCTGACGTTTCTCGGGAGGTCCAAAGTAGAGCGCGTCGGCCTTGTATTGTTTCGCCTTGGGGCTTGACTGAATCAACAGAGTGCTATCGTGGTTTCACTGATCTCAGTCAAGTGACAAAACTTGCTGGTGCGCTAACGCGAATGCTGTCGGGCAGCTTTAGTAATCAGGCTCAGGCATTTGAGAACCCACCGCTGTACGGAAATATTCTCGTTCGGATCCGTCCGGTTCCTCATCTTCGGGCCCATAGTCTTCTGCTTGAGCAGGCCTATGCGATTGCTCCAAATGAACCTTATCGGGTCAGAGTTCTGCGGCCCGCTTATCTCGAAGATAGGACGCTTTCTATTCTGAACTTTTCTATCGAGTCGCCTGAGCGTTTTTACGGCGCTGTTGAAGAGCCAGTGAGGCTCGCAGAGCTTGCTGAGGCTGATTTAAGGCTGCTGTCTGGCTGCACCTATTGGGTGGATCAGACCAGTGAGGGATTCATTGGAAAAGTTGAACCTGGTTGTAATTGCAAGGTATTTCGCAAAGGCCGTGACTCCTATCTGCTTAGCGAGTTTGAGTTGACCCCTCAAACGATGCAAACCATTGACCGCGGCTATGACCCAGTTACCCATGAGTACCTTTGGGGCTCTATTGCTGGTCCATTCCGTTTTGAAAAGCTTTGCGACTGGAGCCAAGAGGTGCCGACTAGTTGGAATTAGCCTTGTGAAGGCGACCCTCTGTTGAGCCATGAAGCGCCTGTTGGATTCCGAGATCGATCGGCTCCGTCTCCTGTCTGGCGGCGAACGTGAACTGCGGTTTGATCGGGACGGCGAAGTGCTGAGGATTGACTTGCGTGAAGATTATATACAAATGTGGCAAGATGAGGCCGCTAATAATGATAATGCTGTCAATCTTTTCTTGGCCTGCGAGAGTTCTGCCGGCAACCTTGAGGCGACAAAGTTGACTTGGGTTGTCGGATCGGCCATTCGTCCTGAGTCTGTTCAAACCAAAGAGGAGTTCACTCAGATTCTTTTGAGCCTTGGAGTTTCAGGGAACCTTGCTTCCTTGGCTCTTGAGCATTGTCCAGGTTTGATTAGCACGATTGCTTGGGCCCTCTATTTCGAAAGGCACGGATGGCTGACGGCAACTCCCATCTGCAATCTTTGATCTGTCGGGCCAAGGTCTTTAATCCCGATCTATTCATCGACTTCCCCGCTGACCTTCATCAAGCTCTCGTTGAGGCGAATAGCAGTAAGCGTCTGCTCAATGATGCTGAACTGACTCAATTCTCTGCTTATTCCAGACTCCCTTTTGAGCAGTTGTTGGTGCTCAGGCGTTTGGTTGAACCGTGTGTTCGCGAGGCCCGTGCTGCGTTGGCCTCGCGGCATCCGGAGTTGTTCGTTGCCGGTGGGGCCTTGGCGACCCCAGCGCGAGCCGAGGCTTGTTGGCGTGATTGCGAGAACTTCTTTCGGGTTGTGATTTATGCCGTTGCCGCAGCCCGTCCTCGCTTTAGTGATCAGCAGTCCATCGACGCCTTAAACGAGCTCTATGGCCTCATGGGCGTCCCGACAGAAGGACTCGCTTTTGCATTGAACCAATTGAGTGCTATCTCGATCGCATCCTTCGAAGCGCTGTACAGCCACTCCCCAGTTGGAGCTTTGCTTCAAGACTCTTTTAATAATTTACGTGAACTGCTTTTTGGGGCCTCTGTAAAGAGCTAAGAAGTTTTTTCAGGCACCTGCAGCGGCCTATTGCACTATGGTCGCAGCGCATTGATGGTTAATGGCTCTTCCCCTCCTGGAAGCCCCCTATTCCACCCAGAACTCCCGGGTTCCCCTAACGGCCTCCCTGCAAGGTAGTGGTGCCACCTATGATCAGGACGCGCGTAAGGCTCTTATTGAAAAGTCATATAAGCAGATTTTCTTTCATGCCCTGAAAGTTGATCGAGAGCCCTATTTAGAGTCGCAATATCTCAACGGCTCGATTACTATAAAAGACTTTATTCGTGGCCTGCTTCTGTCTGGTCGCTTTCTGCGCGACTACTACCAGTGCAACTCCAACTACCGCATGGTCGACCAGGTCATTGGGCGTGTCCTTGGCCGTCAGGTCTATTCCAACGCAGAGCGACTGCGCTGGTCGATTGTGATTGCGGAGCAGGGCTTCCCCGCTTTCGTTGATCAGCTGCTGGATAGCGACGAATACCTGTCGAACTTCGGCCTTGATCGGGTACCCTCCCAGCGCTCCAGGCTCTTGCCTGGTCGTGCGATTGGCGAGCTGCCGATCTATCAGCAATTCCCCCGCTACGGCTCGGATTGGCGCGATGTGATGGCTCAGCGGGCCCCTGTGCCTGCTCAGGCTTGGGCGTCGACCGGTCAGGTTTCTGACGCTTGGGCCAATGGTCAGCCTCCGGCTTGGGCGCTGAAGGTCTGGCTTGCCGTCGCCATCGTTGGCGGTGTCGAGATCACCCGTGTGTTGCTGACTGTCGCTCTGGGGGCCCTCCGCCACACCTGATCTCTTCGGACCCTTAGCGTTTCTCCTTGACGTCACTGAATCCAGTGCTCAACCTTCTGCAGTGGCAGCCCCCTGAAGATCTGCTGCCAACGGTTGGTTTTGGGGCGCCCCTGGATGCTCGAGGTGCCGATTGGAGTGGGCGGGATCTCGCTGGAATTGATCTTCGAGGGGCGGCCCTCTGCCGGGTCGATTTGCGTGGCGCTGATCTCAGCACCTGTGACCTCGATGGTGCTGACCTGCGTTTGGCGCGTTTTGACGTGTTCACGCGCTTCCCTGAAGGGTTTGACCACCGCTCATCGGGAGCCGTTGGTCCTGGGGCCAAGCTGAACGGCGCTTTTCTTAATAGTGCGGACCTGCGCGGCTTGGACCTGCGTAGCTGCAACTTGATGGGGGCTTATCTCAGCGGAGCAGACCTCAGTGGTTCGCTGCTGGATGGCGTTCGCTTGGTCGGCGCTGACCTGCGTCATGCTGTTTTGCGGGGTGCTTCCTGTGTGGGCGCCAGCTTCTCGTGCTGTCAGTTGGACTTTGCCGATTTCAGGGCTGCCGATCTGAGCTCCGCCCGCCTCGAGGGCGCTGAGTCACTCTCTGGAGCTGATTTTTCGGGTTGCTTGGGACTCGACGCCGAGCGCTCTGCACTGCTGTCGAGGCCTTACAAGGAGTTGGACACCTGGAACCCCTTGACCCGTGAGACGACGCGGACCAGCCTCGAGGCCTAGGGCTTCGTTGAGTCACGCAACGTTGAGAAACAATTGGTTGATCTTTATGAAGGCGGGAGGCTCCTCGTTTCCTTTTCCCTGAGGATGATTCAGCTGATTACGTCCGCAGTCCATGCCCTTCGGTCCTGCCTCTCTCCTTGGGGTTGAGCGCTTTGTTCAAGAGAGTGAAGCCCCCCTCGAGCTCATCCCTGGTGATGACGACGCCAAGAAAGAACAGATCATCACGGCTGTTTACAAGCAGGTCCTAGGCAATGCCTACGTGATGGAGAGCGAGCGCCAGCTCGTCGCCGAATCCCAGTTCAAGCTTGGCGAAATCAGCGTGCGCGAATTCGTGCGCAGAATTGCTAAGAGCGAGCTCTATAAAGCCCGTTTCTTCGACGCTTGCCCCCGCTATCGCTACATCGAGTTGGCATTTCGTCACCTGCTGGGCCGCGCTCCTGTTGATTTCCAGGAGATGCGGAATCACGCCGAGCGCCTCGATGCCAAGGGCTACGACGCTGACATCGATAGCTTCCTCGATTCAGACGACTACCAGAACACCTTCGGTGAGTGGACCGCCCCCTACCAGCGAGGATGGAAGACCGAGAGCTGCGGGACCATGCAGGAATTCACATGGAGCTTCCAGCTTCTGCGCGGTAACAGCAGCAGCAGCCTGAAAGGTGATCTGGCTGGCATCTCCAGCAAGTTGGGCGGCGCCGCCTACCAGAACCGTCCCATGTCGGTTGTCCCTCCATCCTCGGCGAACTCCCAAGGTTTCAGCTTCCGTCCTTCGAAGAACCTGGCCGACGCGGTAACCCGTGTTGGTGTGGGTGCGTCCGACCAGGGCAAAACCTTCCGCGTCGAGGTCACGGCCTACAGCGCGAACAATGTGCGTCGCGTGTCCCGTTACACCCGTAGCAACCGCGTGTATTACGTGCCCTTCGACAAGCTCTCCGAGCAGTTCAAGCGCATTCACCGCGAGGGCGGAAAGATCGCCAGCATCACCCCTGTGAGCTGATCGTCAGGCCCTCGCTTCAGAACGAGGGCCACCAAAAGCTGGATGACTGAGCAGCGCCAACTGCTCAGTCATCTCAGGGAGCGAAACCTGCCATCTGACCAAGGATCTCCCCCATCTAATTTTCCCATGCCTGCCAATCGTTCGAAATCCCTCGGCTTTGGTGCCACCCAGCTGATCGAGGGACCGGTCTCCTACAGCCGCACGCGCATTCCCGCCGGCGACGCGGCGCTGACCAACGGCTCCTTCCGGAATCAAGACCTCTCGCCCGCCCGTGACGAGTTCGCTCCGGACGACGAGACGGCCCTCGCCTTTGTCATTCGTGCGGCCTATCGCCAAGTGTTTGGCAACGTGCAGCCGATGGAGAGCGAGCGCTGCATCAGCGCGGAGTCCCGTCTGCGCCAAGGCGAAATCACGGTGCGTGAGTTCGTTCGTCAGCTGGCCAAATCCGAGTTTTATCGCTCCCGCTATTTCGAGGCGGTTGGCCCCCATCGATCTGTGGAGCTGAGCTTCAAGCATCTGCTGGGCCGCGGTCCCTCCACCGAGGCGGAGATCACCGCTCAAGTGGCCCAGATGGCCACCGGCGGTTTCGACGCCGCGATCGATCAACTTCTTGATTCCGACGAGTACTTCGCGGCCTTCGGTGAGGACACGGTTCCCTACGCCCGCAGCTGGGCTTCGGCTGCAGGGATGCCCCAGGTCAGCTTTAACCGCATCGCTGTCCTCGAGCAAAACTTCGCCGGTAGCGATACAGCCATTGGCGCCAGCAGCCAGCTGCTCGGGAACCTCGCCCAGGGCAACCGGCTCGCCATCAAGGTCCCGGCCCAGGTCTACCGGAGTGCTGGCGCTGCTGGTGGCTTCTCGGGCACCGGCTCAGCACGCACCGCCTTTACTGCGGTGAAGCGTGCCCTCTCCGATGGAGGCGATAGCGCACCTATCCGCGGGGATCTGTATGTCGGCTTCGGCCTGGGTCAGCGGGAACAGGAGGTCTTTGCACGCACGTCCGGTGATTCTGCCGGTCAGATCCAGGCGCTGATTCGCGCCTCCTACCGCCAGGTGATGGGTAACCCCCACCTGATGGAGAGTGAGCGCAACCTCACGGCAGAAAGCAAGTTCGCCGAGGGCGTCTCCAGCACCCGGGAATTCGTTCGGGCCATTGCCCTCTCTGCGGAGTACAGCCGTCGCTTCTTTGAAAGCAACGCTCCTTACCGCTTTGTCGAGCTGAACTTCAAGCATCTCCTTGGTCGTGCCCCCACCTCCCAGGCCGAGGTCAGCGAGCACATTCAGCGGCTCGCCAACGATGGCTACGAGGCCGAGATCAACAGCTACCTCGACTCCCCTGAATACCAGCAGACCTTTGGTGAGGACACGATTCCTTACCAACGCATTGCAACGGAAGCTGGTCGCTCCCAGGTGGCCTTCAACCGTCATCTTTCCCTGTCCCAGGGCTACGCCGCCAGCGATACGGTTCAGTCCGCCTCCAGCCTGGTCGCATCGGTGGCCACGAACAGTGTCCCAAGCAATTGGAACTCCACGACACAGCGCATCAACCGCGTTGCAGCCGCCTCGGGTACCACCGAAGCCACCGGCAAGCGCTACCGGATCGTCGTTCAGGCTCAGCCGGCAGGTGGTCGCCAGCGCACCCCTAACGCCAGCTATCTGGTGTCGGGCAAGGATATGACCTCTCAGCTGGGGTACATCCATCGCCGTGGCGGACGGATTGTCTCGATCACCGAGGTGATGTGATCCATTCTTGATCACGTCAAAAGCGATTGAAAACTCCACCTACCTCTTCAAATGACTGATTCCACCGCCGTAATTCGAGCTGCCTACCGTCAGGTGTTCGGCAACGCTCACCTGATGGACGAGGAGCGCTGCGCTTCTGCGGAAAGCTTGTACGTGAACGGTGACCTCACAGTTCAGGGTCTGGTCACCGCCTTTGCCCAATCCGACACCTACCGGCGCTTATTTCTCGAGAAAAACGGTCCCTACCGTTTCGTTGAACTCAACTTCAAGCACCTGCTGGGCCGTGCACCCCAGAGCCTGGCCGAAGTCAGCGAACACGTTCAGCGTCTCGCTAATGAAGGTTATGAAGCTGAGATCAACAGCTATACCTTCAGCGACGAATACATCCGGGCTTTTGGTCTCGATCATGTGCCTTCGATGCGTGGGGCATCCACTCAGGTCGGTCTGAGCAATCTGAGCTACACCCGTTCAGTCGTGATGGATTCCGGCTTTGCCGGTTTCGATGGCTCCAGCCAATCCCGTTTGACCCTCAGCATTGGCACAGCCTCTGCGCCAGCCACTGGGCCCAAGCTGCCTGGCCCTGGTGGCCGGGACAGCAAGCGCTTCACGATCAGGTGGACCACCGCCACACCGGTCGGTGTACGCCGACGTTCTGTGCAGACCAGCACAGCTCCCTACAGTTCCTTGAGCGAGGTCATGCAAGGCATTCACCGTCGCGGTGGCCGTATCCTTACTGTTGCGAACACTTAATCATTGACGCCTTGGGCCCCAGTCCAGCTTGGCTCTGAACGATGATTGACCCCGGAAGGTTGCCTTCCGGGTTTTTCTGTGGCCTACAGGCGCTTTACACGTCAACTCTGATGAACGCGAATTCCTCACGTCAGCGTGATCGTCGATCCAATTTTCAGGACAAAGTTTCAGATTCTGCCTCCCAGGCTGAATCTGCCATTTCGATGATGGTCGAGTCGTTGGTTCATATGGTACAGAACGCACGCAACGGTTCTGCCTCCAGCTTTGACGAGCGCATCTGAGCTTCGACTTAATGGATTTGGCGACGTTCGTTGAGCGCAGCGAAGGGACTTGGCGCTCAATGCGCAGTGGCCATTCCCTGGCCTTTCAGCAGTTTGAAGAGGTTCTCAGCCAGATCAAGATCGAGCGCCTTTCCCCCGCTGATCCGCAGGTTGTTGAGCTTCTTGAGTCCACCTCCCAGGATCCTGGGTTGATTCAGTCTCCGTTCCGAATGGAATGGAGTGCAGAGAGCGACTGGGAACCTGATGACCCCTCTGAGGTCTCCAGTGGATCCTGTGTCTTGGTGCCGGTCCCTGCTGATCCAAGTAGTGGCAGCCTGCTGCGCAGTGTTGGCTATGCCGAGGCTGAGCAGGCGATCTCTTCTTACCGCTTTCTCTCGGACGGCACGTTTGTGTTGAGCACAAAGTACGGCCAGTCCATCGCGGAGGAGCGCATCTGGTTCGTTTCTGAACATGTGCGCTGTCGCTCCTCTGTTCTCCGTACGTCAGAGGGCTCGGGTGTCCTGCAAACATCCTTTGCTTCTGAAGTCAGGAGGCTGACGCTCTGATGCACGAGTCGCTTCTTTTCGCCCGCACACTCTGCGGTCACTACAGCAATCGCGATCAGGCCCAGGCTGACCCGAGCAAGTTTGCTCACATCAATATTTTCTTTTTACCGCTTCCCTGGGAGGTGTTTCAGGGCCCAGGCTTCTACTCAGAGCAAAGTTATGACCACGATCCTTGGCGCCCGTACCGCCAAGGCGTTCATCGCTTGCGCGAAGGCCAAGCTGGAGCCCACGTTGTTGAGAACTTTGGTCTGAGCAATCCCGAGCGTGTTGCTGGAGCGCCGCAACACCGCTCACTCCTTAACGAAATCAAGAGTGATCGCCTGCAACCGCGTTGCGGTTGTTCGATGCATTTCAAGGGTGACGCTCAGCGGGGTTACGAGGGCTCGGTTGAGCCAGGTAAGGGCTGCTTGGTCCCCCGCGATGGCAAGCCCACTTATCTCGTCAGCGAGGTCTTCGTCGATCAGACCTCCTGGTCGAGTCGGGATCGGGGGTTCGACCCCGACACCGATCAGTTGGTTTGGGGTTCAGAGCATGGATTGCTCAAATTTGAGCGCTTGGCTTTTCTTGCGGACCATCTTCAAGATGACTGGCTCGTTGGCCTGAGCGACTAGTCGTCAGGGGGTTGTCTGATGCCGGTTTCTCCATCCGAGAACCAGTTGCGCGTATGGATTCGCTCCCAACATTTGATTTGCTTAGGAACGGATTTCATTTTTGAAACGGTTGATCAGGCTCAACTGGAGCGTTTTGAGCGCTGTTTGGAGGCCATCGGCGGTTTGATCCGCACGGTGGAGGCCGTTGGGAACTGGCCGATGGGACCGAATCGCGCCTTCAAAATCCTCCGGGCCACGGCCAGTGTGCCCCGGCCAGGGGGCGAGAAGCTTGTCCAGTATTGGGCTTCCCGCGGCTCAAGCCAGACCCGCTACAGCGAGATCAGTCGTTAAACGACTCGATCCTTGCCGTGACAAACGGGTTCGGATCGCTCCTGTGGATTGGTTGTAGTCCAAGCTGTTCCATCGCCATTATCGCCGCATACCGGCTTTCCCAAAACGGCGTCTGCTCGGGATCACTCCAACGTCCGAGCTCTTCATGGCATCGCTTGGGCAGAACTGTTGCCAGAGTCAAAATTGCGGCCGGTTTTGATTTCATGAACTGCGGACGCAGCGTGTCTGCGGCATCCAGCAACCAGTTCTCAATCACGCTCAGGGCAGCCTCGGGCCAATCCACGAGTTCTCGAAACAGGTGGATAAAGAAATAGTGGGCTCCGTAGTCGTTATGCGCTTCTTCCTCCCAACGCTGCTGGATTAATGGCCAGAGGGTCGTTGCAGATTGGCCCTTCAGGGTTTGAAGCGCGAGATAACAACGACTGAAGTCCGTGCCAAAAAATTCCTGTAGCAGGAAGGCTTGTTCTGGAGCTTGGTCATACCGATGCACCAGGACTAGATCTTCAGGCTCGTCCTGCAACAGTGCATCGATTGCTGTGGTTAGCGATAGACCCATGCACTCTTTTGCCCCTTCCGGCCAAAGGGCTTTGAGGGCTCTTGAGCGAAAGGCTGGAGAGACCGGTGCTTTCAGCACACTCGGCAATAGCTCGAGCGAATGGGCGTCGATGAGATCCTGGATAGCTGCCTGGCGATCCATCTGGTTTGGCAACACCAGGTGATCCTCGATGGCCTCGAGATGGTCTCGCTCGTCAATCAATTGAGCCATTGCCGCTCGGGCGGCGCCGCGGACACCTGGTTGCGGGTCTTCGATCAAGGGTCTGATGCTGGCGGCGGCCTCTTTGACCCCTAGGCCGGCCAGGCTTTGGATCACGACCCGCCTGTTCTGCGTTTCATCCTGGAGTAGGGCGATCAGGCGCTGATGCAGTGCCTGATCTCGGCAGTTGAGCTGTTGCAGTGCCCAGGCGCTGTTCTCCACTAGGTAGATGTCGTCGCTGTTCAAGCAATCGCCGATGACGGGTATGGCTTGCTCAGCCTTGAGATGACCCAGGACTTCCACCGCTTTGCGTTGCGCGAGCCTGGTGGATTGCTCGTCGCTGGGTTTCTTGAGCAGGGCGATCAGGGCTGCCTCGGAGGTCTCCCCTGGGAAATTGATCAGGTGAGAAGCCGCCATGTAGTAGTCGCTAGCGGCGTCAAGCTCTGCCTCAGGAAGCGTGAGGATGCGCAGAGCCTCTTCGTGCGACAAGCCCAAGTGGATGTTGTTGAAGCGACTCACCGATGCAACCTGCGACGCGCGCAGACGTTGAACACAGCGTCGACTTTGCTGCCTCAGGGGCCCTGGCCGCGCCCTCGTTAAGAACTGTCTACGGGCTGGCTTCGCCGACGGGACCCCGGCACCCTTAGGTCAGTCAACAGAAGGAACCCATGGGTCCGTCGCTCACCAATGCTCTGACTGTGACAACGGCCATTGGCACCGGCTTGTCACTGGCCACTCCCCGTCAGTTCCGCGTTCCCGTCGCCGCGCTTTCCCAGGCGATGCGCGCCATGCGGCAGAACGGATCCGCTGTCATTGGGGTGCAACACCATTCCCAGCTCCAACTGGCGAGCGGCGCCTCCCACGAGCCCGAGCAACCCTGCGAAGCGGTTACTCAGACCGAAGCCAAGCCCCGTCGCCGGAACCGTAAAAAGCAGGGTTAGCCCCTCGCTTCAAACACTCCATCAGCGGGACGGCCTGCTTTGAGTCCGTCCCAATTGATGGTCTTGAGGAACGCGTCTCCGTTCGGCGTCTCCACGACGTCGACCCCCCAGCTTCCCTCTTGGAGCGGTGATCCCGGTATCCCCGGATTGTCCTTGCGTCCGCCCAAAGCCAGAAGCTCATGGTCTGCGCCATGCCCCAACGTCTGTCGCATGGCACGCCAGGCGCGAGGCAGTTCCACAGCTAGGGCAGTGGCTTCGAGCTCTGAATCAATCCTCACGAGCCAGTGGGGGTGCTCGAGGGCTTCAGCTGCGCTGATGTGCGGGCTGCTTGCTTTCAGCGTTTCCGCCAGCACTGCGGGGGGCAAGCTTGGTACGGCTTCCGAGTGAACCTGCAGGTTGTGGGAGAGAACGAAGCAGGTCATGTCAGCTCGAGGGCGACGTAGACCTTAAAGCTTGTGACCTGTGGTTGAGACGGTGATCTGGCTTGGTGCTCCAGGATCCCGATCCTCAGGGCTCTTCAGGCTGAGAAGCCTCGCCTTGAGAGCGGCGAATCAGCTCGGCGAGCATCTCCAATTTGGAATTTTCTGATTCAGAGGCACGGGTGGCCATCCAAGCCCGTGCCGCTTTTTGCTGGGCCAGCTGTTGCACAAGCAGTAGAGCCATTTCCCGGAGCTCTTCGAGGTCCGTGCAGTCATTGATCAGACGAACGAGCTTCTCACTTTCGAAAGAGGATTCAAGTGAGTGCTTGATCGGGTCCATCGAGGCCATGGATAAAAACGGTTAGTCCTTGGTCTGTTTCAGTGTGGCAAAACGACGGCGAACAGTGCGCTGGATAAACGCTAGAAGAAACACGCCCACAACCGCTGCGACCAAGGTGGCTTTCCCGCTGTCGAAGACACCAGCGCCAAGGGCAACAATCGGCAGGTCACTCACGACGACACTCAGGACTAAGGCAGGGAAGAAACGCTGCGGCGAGGTTCCAGCAAGCCCGAGGCCGTAACTCACGAAATCGAAAAACCCGGTCATCAAGAGACCAGTCATCAACAAAAAATTTGACTCAAGCCTGGAGCTGCTGAAACGCTCCACCACAGACATGGCCTTCTCCCCAACCAGTCGGCGCACAGGTCCTCTTCCCCAGTGGCGAGCCAATCCAAAAGCAAAGGAACAAGCGACGACATCGGTGACGGCGATCGTCAAAAAGCCGGCCTTAAAGCCAAGAAGAGCTCCCGCCAACAGGGAGTAAGCGGTGCTCGGCAAGGCCGGCAGAACAATGCTGACTCCGCGCAGCAGCATGATCCCGAGGGGTGCCCAAACACCCATGGCGCCAACGGCTTGACGGATCGGAGGCATGACATGGGCTTGAGCCAGCAGGGTCAGGCCAACAAACCCTGCCAGCACCAGGAGGACCAGCAGCACTCGACGCAGCGACGGGACGCTCAAGGTTCCTCGGGAGGGCACAGTCCAGTATTTTTTCACAACCACTTCAACCAACCAGACTCGCTACACTTCCCGTATCGAAGAGCTCATGAATAATTCAATGGAGGAGCAATAAATGCTAGATAGTCGACAGCAGATCGACCTGCGTGAACGGCAGAAAGCTCATCTAATCAAGGCTAACTCTGGGGAGTGGAAGAGCATTTTTGTTCGCATTGGCTCCAATCGAATTGAGCTTGAGCGCTTTCCATGTCGCCTCAGCGTGGTCGAAAAGAGCGGCTTGATCGAAGCTCAACTGACTTATCTGTCGTCGGGGAAAGTCGCGCGCTCCGCCTTTCGCGACATACCCGATTCAATGCAGATTCAGGCCGCTGGGCATTGGTCTCTCGGCCCCCAGTTCCTCACGCAAGAGTTTTGGACCACTGAGTTCTGCCGTTGTGGACCCCACGAGCGCCGTAGATCGGTGGTCCGTCAACGCCGTGACGGGCTGGAGTCGTTGGTTGTGATCGTGGAATGGAGAGCCGGGTATGCGTGTCCCCCTCTCTTGCCTGGGAGGGAAGGATCCCTCTGCCTTGAGCAATCCAGGGGCGACGCCACCTCGACCTTTGCAGTCATGGGCGAGGGCCTCCCACTTGGCTTGGGGCTCACGATTTCCCATACCCCTGAAGAGCAATCAACCACCTGGAGTTGGGACTCAGCGTCCATCACCCGGCGATACGGCTCAGATCGTCAACTCATACGGGAATCGGTGATGACTAGCCCTTCCTGAATTCCCGCAGGACCTCGGCATCTTTCTCCGGATCGATGCTCAGATCCGTCAAAACCAGTGCCTTGCCAATCGTGTTGATGGCGCACTCAATGGCGGCCAAGGACTCAGCACCGGCCGCACTCTTGCGGGCAGCGCGAATGACCGCTGGGGTGACAAACGCTGCAGCCTCATTGAGTTGAGTCGCAATCTGAGCCAATTGCTCATCCATCGTCGAGGGGGCCAGGGAGGTCGCCTTTGAGCATCTCATTGGCCACCAGCCTCCGAAAGCATCGTGAGAAAATGAGACTTGCGCGTCTAGGCCCGTGTCATCACCCATGAAATCAAGGCTTTCCAGGCTTGCGCGTGGTGCAAGGGGCGGCAGCCATAGCTGTCTTCCGGCTCGGGCTGCAGCGGCATTTCACTGCCCCGAGCGCAGCGAAATGCTCACCACCTTTCTTTTGGTTGGCTCTTGGTCGTCAAGGACCCGGTTCGGGCGACTACCCCTCACGCTCAACCGCTGGGGGCAGTTCTGCGCAATGCGTGGCCCTGGGCTCTTGAGGGAGCTGCAAGTGTTCAATCGCAAGTCGGCGCCAGCGGTCATCACAGAGGCCAGGGGCCTTCCGCGTGGTCATTCGGCGGTTGCGCTGTGAGGCCAAGAAGCCCCGCAAACGGGCAAAAAAAGAGCCCCAAAAGGGGCTCGACGCATTTCTCTTGGTAAGAACCTAAAGAAAATCCGGCAGGCGATCAAGCGAGATCAATGACGCTAACAGAGGCGATAAGGCTGACTTATTCCTCGGTCTGTGAGGCGGCTCTGGCGGGCGCAACAATGGATCACCGAAGTCTTCCCCCAGTGGATCAAGCCTGGAAAGAGAGTGAGCAAGTCCGGCTTGAGAAGGTGCTGGCCATCGCGATGGCCAGTGGGAACAAAGAAATGCAGGCCAGCATCGAACGGGAGCTCGAAGCCCTCAAGCGCGAAGAGCCCTCCCCGCTGATCGCGGAATACCTCAACGAGAACGGAGAGATCCGTGCCGATCTCTAGCGCGCAGCTTACGTCGGGAATTCATTCAGCTCGGCCAGGGGATCCGGTCGCCCCTCGGCAATCGCTTTTGCCCGGGCGTAAAACCAGCTCCCCGCGGAATCAGACCGCACCAGGCTGGCGGCGATTTTGAGCCAGTTCGCGCGCGATACTGAATCCATCGTAAGCCCTAAACACCCGAAACCTTCGTGGGCCCAGGGCCGCAGCGCGAGCCTGTTGGGGTTCGGGTCCCCGAAGGCGCTGACAGGATCCACGTCACGACCGCTCAATCTGTAAAATTTTGTAAAGACATGCCCCCGTTGTGTCCCAGCGCTTTGGTGTTATCGGCTGCGGCTACGTGGGTTCTGCGGTTTGCAGGCGACTCCGTCTTGCCGGTCACGACGTCCTCGCGACGATTCGCGATGCAGCGCGATTCCCGCGCGTTGAGGCGCTGGGTGCAACACCCACCCTCCTCGACCTTGTCTCCGATCAAGCGAACTTCAGTTTCCTTGAGGAGCTTGATGGTCTGCTGATCAGCGTGGCGCCTACGCGACAGGAAGAGAGCTACGAAGAGGTCTTTTCCAAGGGAATCAAAAACCTTGTTCAGGCCCTAAAGACCTGTCCCCGCCAGAGGCCGCTGCACATCACATACATCAGCACTGTCGGCGTCTTTGGAGATCAAGGTGGACAAGAGGTAGGCGAGGGATCGCCACTGGATCGGAGTCATCCGATTAACCGCCTGCTGATTGAGGCGGAGCAGCAGCTTCTTGACTTGCAGGGGCCTAACCGGAGTGTTTGTGTCTTGCGCTTGGGAGGGATTTACGGGCCTGGGCGAGACATGGTTTCGCTTGTGCAACAAGCCGCTGGCCGACCCATCTCTCGCGATGGCGATCACATTCCAGCGTGGACGCACCTCGAGGACATCAGCCGGGGCGTTGAATTTGCTTGGTACCACGATTTGGAAGGGACGTTCAATCTGGTCGACGACATGCGCCTCAGCCGAAGGCAGCTGTCCAACATCATCTGCGAGCGAAGGGGGCTCCCTCCTGTGATTTGGTGCGGCGCACCCAACGGAGCACGGGTGGTGAACGCGTCGGTCTCCAATGCGAAGATTAAGCGTCGTGGATTCAAATTCCTTTCTCCGTCCATGTTGGGTCTGCCAACACAGAGTGGCGATGTAATCAGCCGTCAAGCTCGGTCTGAATTGAGCTAAATGAAGTAACTCAAGCCAAAGACACATTTACGGCTCACTTGACGCTGGCTTTCAACACAAAGTTTGTACGCAGAACTCCTTGATTTCTTCGGAAAGAGCGACGTCAAAAAACCAGTCTTGGCCACTTGGGCTTCTGCGGTTAACTTTCCAATGTCTAATCTCTGCGTCCTGAAGCGCGAGCATCAGTGCATCGCCGCTGCATCCCTCGCATTCCACCTCCTGCGGGAGAAAGTCCTTGGCAGAGACCAGAAAGCGACGTTTCATCTGGGCAGTGTTTTGGAGGTTTTGAGCTGTTCGAATGGTTCTTGCACTTCGTCTAATGTCGAGTCGTTGGAATCTCCCAGTGTGAGTGGGTCGGGATATCCCAAGGCGATCATTTTGGCACGCTCATAGAACTTGCTCTCGGTCTCCCCAGACGCTTCAAGTTCTGCTGCAAGCTTGCGCCAGTTGTTCAGCTCATCATGTTCCATTGCGTCAGCCTAGCCAGCGTGACAGCGTGTTGAGTCGCTGAACCCTCGCCATGAACCTCTGGCGGAGCGGATCCGCAGCCATCCCGCTCAACTTGTCCAGGTCACTGCAGGAACCCCATAATTCAGCTTGCTCTTCCCCTTGCTTGTGTCTGAGGCCTATTCCCTAAGCGTTAATGGGCAGCCCCAGCAGCTCAATGAACAGGAAGCCAGTCAGCTCGCAAAAGAGCTCAGGCAACAACTCCGCAACGGAAATCTTCCCCCGAGTGACGCGGACGCCATCGAAAAAATGGTGGCCGGCCTTGGTGACCCAAGAGGGCTGATGCGTCTGACCTTTGCGGAGAGCTTGGGGGTTGTTGGCAAAGCAGCGGTCCCGTCCCTTTGTAGAGCGCTCTCCAGCCATGAGAGCGTCACGGTTCGCCGGGCGGCCGCCAAGACCTTGACCTTGATCGAGGATCCCCGTGCATTGCCAGTGCTTTTGGAAGCCCTGCGCGGCGATCCTGATCCGGTCGTTCAGGGCTCAGTCGTTGGCGCGATGGCTGCCGTTGGTGCGGAGGCCATTCCCTTGCTCCTTGATGTGCTGATCGATCCCGAGAGCACGGCGATGCAGCTGGGCCTTGCCAGTTGGGCGCTTGCCTTTGTCGGTGCGCGTGCACCTGAAGCGCTTCGGGATGCGGCCGCGTCTGACCATGCCGAAATCCGCTGCGCTGCCATCGCCGCCCTCGGCGACCAAATCCAGAGCTTGGCGGATGACGTCGCCAAAGCTCTTGTGGTTGGAGCTCTATCAGACATAGATGCTGATGTCCGTGCCGAGGCGGCAACCTTGCTCGGCAAGCTCCATGACCCCGACTGGGCCGCACCTCAGCTAGAGCCTTTGCTCATCGATGCAGTGGGTCAGGTGCGCAAGAACGCCGCTCTGTCTCTGATGAAACTCAGGGCATCTGGATCAATTCCTTCTCTGCAAGCACGGTTGGATCAAGAAAACCAATCTGACGTGCAAGCCGTTCTTTCTTTGGCGATCAATCAGCTAAGCAACGAGGACGCCTGACGCGCCTTCAGGTCCTTGAGTCGCATCATCGCTGAAGTCAAGGTCTCCTTGACGTAGCTGTCCAAGCTCTCCTCATGGAGAAGTGCGTTGAATCCCGCTTCGACGGAGGGATCATTGATCTCGGCGAGGGCATTGATGGCCGCGACCCCTTGGGCTGGGTTGTCACCGCGGCTGACTTCAAGCAGTAAGGCGACTGCCTGTTCCCCCACCTGGCCGAGGGCCATCACAGACGCCACGGCAACGACGGGGGAGTCATCGCCGAGGCCGTCTCTCAGCACCGCCATCGCCCCCTCGCTGAACGGGAGTCCCGGGTAGTTCGAGGCCAGTTGTGCGTAGGCCTTCACACAGCTTGCGCGCACCGTGGCGTCGTCTGTTGTCCGAAAGCAATCAGCGATCGGTTGCATGGCTGCCTCGCCGAAAGAGCCCAGGGCCCGCACTGAGGCCCGTCTCAAGCCGACGTTGGGTTGACTGAGTAAGGCAATCAGCCTGGGGGTTGCTTCCTCTTGCCAGTGCTCCGCCATGGCGGTGAAGGCTTGGGTCTGGATATAGGGATTCGGATGCTCTAGGTCTTCAAATAATTTGTCGAGTACCTGGTTGCTCACGCCGATCTCCGGTGCCTTGCTCTGTTTCTGGCCACCTTAATCCTCGCTTTGTCGGCCTCGCTTTCTTCGCTCTTGATGTGCAAGAAAACTAAAAAAGGAGGCCCGAAGGCCTCCTGCACTCAAGCTGATTTCGATGAAGAGATCAGGAGAGGGCGTTGATGGCGTAGTCAAGATATGCCTTGAACTCGTTCAGAGCCTGGGGGCTCATGTCGCGAGGGGAGCAAGCCCGGTCGCGGGTGTAGGTCAGGGCCTCGACGTAAGCAGCGGTAGGCAGACGCAGGGTGCGGTACACCTCACGAGCACCGGCGATGCCCCACTCGTCCAGAGGGCCGGTGCCGCCCACAACCAGGCAGTAGTTGATCAGGCGCAGGTAGTGACCCAGATCGCGGTAGCACTTGTCCACTTTGGTCTGGTTCTCACCAGCCTCACCTGGCTGCCTGAGGTAGGGGTACTTGTTGAAGCATGCATCGCCAGCTTCCTTGGTCACCTTGTCCAGACCTGCAGCCAGCTTTTCGGCGGCTTCAAGGCGAGCAGCGGCGCGCTGAATGTTGCCCTGAACGGCTTCGAGGTCGTTCTGGGAAGGGAAGCGACCGGCTGCGTCAGCGGCGGTCACAACGGTGGTTGCAACGGATTTCATTTTTGAGATCCTTAGATGGAGGTTTGCGTTGAAAAGAGAGAGCTATCTCTTGTTGATTCAGCTGAGAGCGCTGATCACGCGATCGAAGTAGGAAGCAGCTTCGGCAACCAGTGCAGAGCAATCGCCCTGGACGGTTTCCATCTTGCGGAAACGAGTTTCCACAGGGTTGGTGCCGGTGGTGTTGGTCTCGTTGATGTGAGCGGTCGAGGAGGCCTTCATGATCGACACAGCGCGAGCTGCGGACTGAAGGGGCACACCCAGAGCCACATAGGTCTCCTTGAGGCCGTTCAGGCAGCGGTCATCCAGCACGGATGCATCGCCAGCCAGCAGGGCGTAGGAGATGTAGCGGAGAACGATCTCGCCGTCGCGCAGGCAAGCAGCCATGCGGCGGTTGGGGTAGCAGTTGCCGCCGGCTTGGATCAGGCCAGTGTTCTCACAAATCATGCCGGTCACTGCGTCGGAGACGATGCAGGAGGCGTTGGAGGTGATTGCGTTAACAGCGTCGAGGCGCTTGTTGCCTTCGGCGATAAAGCCTTTGAGGGCAGCAATTTCGCCACCGCCGATGGCGGCGGTTTTGGCGTCGGCGCTAATGACTGCGCGGGAGAATGCGTCGAGCATGAGAGAGCAGGACTTTTTTGGGGGAGCTGAGGTCACCTAAAGCAGTTGTCGCAACCGCCGGGGAATCCGTTGGTCGTTCACCGCTCCCGGCATGATCTCCAGAGGAATGAAGTCAAGTCGGTGGTGACTTTGCGTTGGCCCACTGGGTCAAGGCACGGAAAGAACTTAAAGGTGATCCGGGGTCGGCTCCCGCTAATCACCGTCGACACGCAATCCTTCGTTATGAACCGTCTTCGTTTTGGGTTCAGGCGTTGCGCTGCAAGCGTTTTGCGCGTCGTTGACGAGGATTCGCCGCCCCCGGGGGGCTGCTCTCGTTATCTTTATTTCAGATTTGCCCCGTCCTCGTGGGTGGTGGTTGACCCCTCGTAGCTTCACTCCAGTTCAGTGGCTTCGAGATGGACGCAACCCCCCAGGACATACAAGAGTCCATCGAGCAGCTCGTGGCCTACCGCGATCGTTTGCGCCAGGACGTCATTGCCATGGGGCAAAAGCTGAAGCTGCCCCAAGCCAAGATCGACCGCACCCTGGCGGATCACCCGGAGCTCACTCGCCTGGAAGAGGTGCTGGGTCAGCTCCAGAGCCAGTTGTCCCAGCCCCAGGGTTGATCGTGGAGGCTTCGTTTATCGTCCCTATGTCGATGCGGGACTTCTTTCAAGCCAGTCGTGGCCAATGGATGACCCGCCGCGCCGTCCACCACCTGGATCACCAGGACGACGAGTTTGCCGATTCGAACCTGATCATCGAGCCCTTTGATCAGCAGGATCCGGTGACGGCCAAGGTCTGCGAGAGCCTTTCCTTTGACCTCGGCGGGGCAGCTGGAGGCGCTCGATTTTGGTGGGAGAGCAACCTGAAGGAGAGCAGCCGATCAGAGGATTACGCTGCGGTTCTCGTCGATGCTCCAAATCCTTCAGATCCCACCCGTGGCTTTTTGCTGAGGGATAAGGGGTATGTCGAGAAGAAGCCGGTCTTGAGTGAGTACAGCTTCGCGGCGGATGGCCTGCTGACCATCACAACGCGCTACGACACCAACGTTGGAATTGAACGCTGCTGGTTCGTTACCGATCAGGTGCGCATGCGAGTGAGTTCCGTCCAATTCATGGATGGGGTCTCCATGACGACGTACTGCACCGAGTTCCGCTGCCCGTCAGCCGATGACTTGTCTGAGACCCGTCGTCAGGCCGAGGCACTTGCTTTGCGCTACTCCACCTCAGGAGAGAGTGATGTTTGATCCTTTTCTGGAGCATTTGCACGCCGGTCTTCAGGACCGTGGTGCCACGGCGCAGGAGGTCGACCCTCAATTCGCCGTCAAGCGGTCGGATAAGCAGAGCAGCACCATTCGCAGCTGGCTCTGGGATGTTCCTGGCTTTCGCCGTTGGCGCGTTACACGCCTAGACGCCGGCGACACCCTGCAGGTTCTGAACTCAGTCGCCTACCCGGACTGCAGCCTGGACCATCCGATTCTTGGCGTGGACCTGCTGTGGTTTGGTGCCCGCCAAAAGCTGGTGGCTGTCTTGGATTTCCAGCCCCTGCAGCAAGGAGAGGCCTATCTCCATCGCCATTACAAGGAATTGACCGCCCTGCATGATCGCTATCCCGATCTCAGTGGCGAGGAGACCATGCGCTCCTTTGACCCCAACCAGTACTTCTCCCCTTGGCTGCTGTTCTGTCGCGGCGGTGCCGAGGAAGCGCAGACCTCTCTCCCCCCTGCTTTTGAGGGGTTCATGGCTGCCTACTGGCAGATGCACGATCGCGCCCGTAGCGAAGCGAGCCAGCTCAAGGCCGAGGAGGTGGCTGACTTGCAGCTGGAGTACGACCGCTACAGCGCCGAGCGGGACCCCGCCCATGGGCTGTTCTCAAGCCATTTCGGCAAGCCATGGGCCGATGCTTTTTTGAGTGAGTTTCTCTTTCCCGCCCGCCTTTGAATCCGATGTCTATTCCTGCGGCACCACGGGCGACCAGCCTTGACCCTGTTCAACTCCCCGATTGGCGTTGGCAGTGTTTTTTGGATGAAGCGGTTGCCGCTCTGCAACCGCTGGGCCCAGAGCCCTATCCCATTGATCCTCAGTTCCTCAGCCGTGAGGGGGTGACTGGATCCAAGGCGAAGCCAGTGCCTGTGGCGACAGCAACCTGGGCTTGCCAGACCGAGAAATTTCGCCAAGTCCGTGCCGCGTGTGTGTCTGCGGGGAGCGCTGCTTCGGTGCTCAACTTCGTTATCAATCCACGGACGTGCTACGACCTGCCGTTTTTTGGCGCCGATTTGGTCACCCTCCCCAATGGCCACTTGCTGGCCTTGGATCTTCAGCCGGTTGACCGGGGAGATCGCCTTCATACCGAAGCGGTTTGGCCGGAGCTCCTGACGATCTTTGAGCGGTGGAAGCAGGCCTTGCCTGACGGAGGCCCAATCCCCGAAGAAGCCCAGCCCTACTTCTCGCCGGGATTCCTGTGGACGCGGATTCCCCTGGGGGCCGAGGGAGATGCCCTCATCGATGCAGTGATTCGTCCGGCCTTTCAGGAGTATCTCCAGATGTATCTCAAGCTGGAGGCTTCCGCGAGCCCAGTATCAGCGGAGCGATCAGAGCAGTTGCTGGCGGGCCAAAAGCGCTACACGCGCTACCGCGCTGAGAAGGATCCGGCCCGAGGCATGCTCAGCCGTTTCTACGGCTCGGAATGGACCGAGGCCTACATCCATGATGTTCTCTTCGATCTCGAGTCTCAGTCCGTTTAGGAGTTCGCTGAAAACCCACTGGCGTCTGCGAAATGGGTCATCTGCCCAGCTGAGATGGGAGGCCAGCGGGAGCGCAGCGGCTCCCTGTTCTCCTACGGCTCGATCGAGGAGCGGATCCCAGCCAGCCATCCGCTGCGGCGGATCCGGACACTGGCCGATCAGGCTCTCGACCGGCTCAATCCCACCTTCTGCGCGCTGTATGCCGCAGAAGGCCGGCCATCGGTGCCACCTGAGCAGCTGCTGCTGGCCTCGTTGCTGCAGGTGTTCTACGGGATCCGCTCGGAGCGGCTGCCGTTGGAGCAGCTCAACTACAACCTGCTGTTTCGCTGGTTTGTGGGCCTGAGTCCGGATGACCCGATCTGGCATCCCACCACATATGGCCTCCGGCCGACTTCGTCTACACCAAGAACCGCGAGCGGCTCCTCAACGACCAGTTGATGGGTCGCTTTCTGGAGAAATTGATGGCCGCCCCAGAAGTCAAACCATTGCTCAGCGATGAGCACTTCTCAGTGGATGGCACCTTGCTGCGCAGGCTTGGGCGTCCCATGCCTCGCTGGAGCGGATCGACGGAGAGGACGATCCACCACCTCCGCCGTCAGGCCCTGGTGAGGGTTTTGGAGCTGCAAAGCCGAGCAAGAAGCGAGCCAAAGGGGATTTCCGCGGCATCAAGCTCAGCAACAAGACCCATCGCTCCAGCACGGATCCCGATGCCTTACTGACCCGGAAATCCAATGCCCACCCAGCACTGCCCAGCTACCGGGGGCACGTGCTCATGGACAACCGCCATGCCCTGATTGTCGATTGCAAGGTGACGCAGGCGGTGCAAACAAGAACTTCGACACCAGAGGCTTTGTCGCTGAGATGCGGCGGCTTGGCGTCACGCCGCACGTGGCGCAGAACACCACCCGCTCTGGTGGTTCCGCGATCGATGGGCGCACCACCCGCCAGGAGGGCTACACCAAGTCGATCAACGCTCGCCGCGGTATCGAGAAGGTGTTCGGCTGGATCAAACAGTGGGGTGGGCTGCGCCAGTTCAAGCTGCGCGGCACAGGCAAGGTGAGTGCAGTATTTGGCCTGCACGTGATCGCCTACCACCTGATTCGGCTGGGCAACCTGCTCAAGCCGGCGATGGCAGCAGCATGATCAGCGGGTTGCCCAGAGGTGTGGCCAAGCAGCAGTAATCAGAGCGCCGCAAAGGGATAAAACGTCTGAAATCGGGTGTTCCGAACCGCTGAAACGCTGAAAACCAGCCCGAACAGAGCCTGATCAGCGCTCATGAGAGAAAAACGCGCCTCATCAGGCGTTTTTTCCGCACACTCTTAGAGCAATCCCAGGGAATGAAGCGGGCCACGGCCGCTGAGCAGCTCCAGCAGGAAAGCGGAGAAGCCGAGCATTGCCAAGCGACCGTTCCACACCTCGGAGCTGTTGTTCCAGCCCCAGGCCCACTTGTCCTGGGGGTAGAGCTTCACCTTGGTGGGCAATGCCGCCGCCTGATCCAGGTTCACCTCAGGCCCCTCAAGGGCGTGCTGCACCAGGTTGGCCAGGCCTTCGATGAAGGACGGCGTGGTGTCGAGGGCGGGCACGCGGCGGAAGTTGGTGATGCCGGATTCGGTGGCGATCTCCCGGTATTCGATGTCGATTTCTTCGAGCGTTTCGATGTGCTCGCTCACGAAGCTGATCGGCACCACCACCAAATCCTTCACCCCTTGTTCGCCGAGCTCATGGAGCGCGTCGTCGGTGTAGGGCTTGAGCCACTCCACGGGACCCACCCGGCTCTGGTAGGCCAGGGTGAACGGGTTGCGGTAGCCCAGCTGCTGCTCCAGCCGATCGATGATCAGGCCGGCACAGGCCTGGATCTCCTCTTGATAGGGATCGCCCGCCTCTTCCACGTAGCTCTTGGGCACCCCGTGGGCGCTGAAGAACACATGGGCGCTGGCCGGATCGGGGCAGGCCTGGATCTCCTTGGCGATCAGCTCGGCCATGGCGCCGATGTAGCCGGGATCGTTGTAGTAGCTGCGGATGCAGCGAATCGGCAGGCGAGCGAAGTTCGTGTCGGCCTGGCGCAGCCGCTGCAGTTCCCGGAAGCTCGAGCCGCTGGTGCTGATCGAGAAGTGGGGGTAGAGCGGCAACACCACCACCTCATCGATGCCGTCGGCCTTGATATCGGCCACCGCCGATTCGGTGAACGGGTGCCAGTAGCGCATCGCCACGTAGCTGGTGGCTTCGATGCCGCGCTGGCGCAGGGTGCTCTGTAGCTCGCGCGCCTGCTGCTCGGTGATCCGGCGCAGCGGTGAACCGCCGCCGATCGAGCGGTAAGCCGCCTGGGATTTACCGGCCCGCAGGGTGCTGATCAACCAGGCCAACGGCTTCTGCAGGGCCGGGTTGGGCAACCGGATGATCTCCGGATCCGCAAACAGGTTGTAGAGGAACGGCCCCACGTCCTGAATGCGCTCAGGCCCGCCGAGGTTCAGCAACAGCACGCCGACCTTGGCCATGACCTGTTCTATCCACTAATGATGGGAAAGACCGTAAGGGGCGCGAGGCCGGTCAGTGGAAAAACCGCAGGGACCTCAAGAACTTGTCATCCCTTGCTGCCACTGGCTACTTGAATGGAACTGGTTAAAGATTATGAACGCCCTGACGGGTGCACACTGGGCTCTGGCGACAATCCCCCTGACGGGATGCGGTATGCCTCCCGGCAGACCCATCCGTAGTGTCTGCAGTCCCCATCCCTCAGACGAAGCCCAAAGGAGTTAACTCATGTTCGACGCCTTCACCAAGGTTGTCGCCCAGGCTGATGCCCGGGGTCAATTCATCGGCGCTGGCGAGCTTGATGCTCTCGCCGCCATGGTTTCCGACAGCAACAAGCGTCTGGATGCGGTCAACCGCATCACCAGCAACGCTTCCACCATCGTGTCGGCCGCTGCTCGCCAGCTGTTCGCTCAGCAGCCCGCTCTGATTGCTCCTGGCGGCAATGCCTACACCTCCCGCCGCATGGCTGCTTGCCTGCGCGACATGGAGATTATCCTTCGCTACGTCACCTACTCGATCTTCACTGGCGACGCTTCCGTGATGGAAGACCGCTGCCTGAATGGTCTGCGTGAGACCTACCTGGCCCTGGGCACCCCCGGCGCTTCCGTGTCCGCTGGCGTGAACCTGATGAAGGAAGCCGCCATCTCGATCGCCAATGCCAAGGCCGGCATCACCCAAGGTGATTGCACCGCCCTCATGAGCGAGATCGGCACCTACTTCGACCGTGCTGCTTCCGCTGTTGCCTGATCCGGCACCAGTTCACGTCCACCCCTATTTTTCTCCGTCATGAAGACGCCTCTCACCGAAGCCGTTTCCGCTGCTGATTCCCAGGGCCGTTTCCTGGGCAACACCGAAATCCAAGGCGCTTTCGGCCGTTTCAACCGCGCCAAGGCTGGTCTCGAAGCCGCCAAGGCGCTGACCGCAAAGGCCGACACCCTGGTGAACGGCGCAGCCCAGGCTGTGTACTCCAAGTTCCCCTACACTACCCAAATGCAAGGTCCCGCCTACGCCGCCACGGAAGTAGGCAAGTCCAAGTGCTCGCGCGACATCGGTTACTACCTGCGCATGGTGACCTACTGCCTCGTGGCAGGCGGTACCGGCCCCATGGATGAATACCTGATTGCTGGTCTCGACGAGATCAACCGCACCTTCGAACTGTCCCCCTCCTGGTATGTCGAAGCTCTGAACTACATCAAGGCCAACCATGGTCTGAGCGGTGAGGCTGCCACCGAAGCCAACAACTACTTCGACTACGCCATCAACGCCCTGATCTGATCAGCGTACGATTGGCCTTCAAGACCCCCCAATCGGGGGGTCTTTCTTTTTGTCTTGCGTTTCAGAGCGGGTTATGTCGGCTCCCTCCTCCACAACCATTGAGATGGCTGACCCCATCGATGAAGCGGAGGCTTTGCGGCGGTTGAGGGCGACCGATGACCCCTCTGCTCAGTACTACGCCGCCTGGTGGTTGGGTCGTCATCGCAGTCAGCATCCAGACACGCTCCCGTTGTTGCTGGCTGCCATGCGTCAGCGGCGGGCGCGCCAGCTCGGTGATGGCGTGGAGGAGAACGCCGTCGCCCGCAACGCCACCCGTGCCGTGGGAAAGTTGGGCCCGTCCGCGAGTGAGGCAATTCCAGTTCTCCTTGAATTACTGGATGACCCTGATTACGGCTTGAGGGAAGCTGCCGCCCGCTCCCTTGGTGAACTGAAGGCCACGGTGGCGCTACCGGCCCTAGTTGCTCGACTGAGATCGGGCCCGAACGTGGCCGGGGCCCGGGCCTCCGATTCGGCCAATTTGGTCGAGCCCTGTGAGGCTCTCCTGGAAGCCATCGGTGATCTGGGGCCCTCAGATGAGGAGGTTATAGGAGTTCTGGAGTCGTTCTTGGCTCATGAGCGTCCTGTCGTTCAATGTTCGGCGTGCCGATCACTGCTTCAACTCACCCAAGAGCCCCGCTGGGGTGAGCGACTGAAGACCCTGTTGTTGCATCCCCAGTTGCAGGTCAGGCGCGCTGCATTGATGGACCTCGGAGCGACGGGTTGGCGTCCCGCGGCTCAGGCGATTGCTGCCACCCTGGCTGAAAACAGCCTCAAACTCATTGCCTTAAGGGGGTTGGTTGAGTCGGCTCCGAGTGACGGTCTTGATGAGGAGATTTTCGACGTGATGGATGGGTTGCTCTAGATGGTGCCTGACGACATGAACTCCCAAACCTCCGTTGAACAACGGATTGCCAATGTGCAATCGGCTGATTCTGCGGAGGCTCTCTTAAGTGCCGTTGAGCACTTGGCTGCAGCGAAGCATCCCTCGGCAACAGCCTGTTTGTTGGAAATCCTTGGTTTCAACAATCCAGGTGCGGCAGTAGCAGCGGTTGATGGTCTGATTGCTATTGGAGAACCTGCTGTGGAGCCGATTCTTGCTTCGCTGGGTACTAACAACTATGGCGCTCGGGCATGGTCGGTTCGTGCCCTCGCCGGGATTGCTGATCCCCGTGGTCTTGAGGTGCTCGAGCGGGCCTTGGCGACGGATATTGGACCTTCCGTTCGGCGCGCTGCGGCGTCTGGCCTCGGACGCCTTGATCTGAGATCCCTGCCTGACGAGCAGGCCTCGGGCTTGGTCGAGAGGTGCTTGCAGGCGTTGCTATTGGCCTGTGGGGACGGAGAATGGATCGTTCGCTATGCCGTCGTTGTCGGTCTAGAAGGGTTGGCGCTGAAGCAAGCCGAACGGATTTCGGTCCTGAGCTTTGAAGCCCTCAGACATGCGCTGGCTGGCCTGGCCGCTGGATCGGATCCGCTCACGCCTGTCGTGGTTCAAAGGCGTTCAGCCTTGGCTCTGCATCGCATTGATCACTCTGGAGGTCCCCATGGCTGAACAACGAATGCTTTTTATCTGCCTCGGCAACATTTGCCGCTCTCCGGCCGCTGAAGGGGGCTTTCTGCACCTGATCCGCCCAAGCCGGACTGGAGGACCGCTTTGTGGTCTACAGCGCCGGCACTGGCGGCTGGCATGTGGGCAACCTCGCCGATCGGCAGATGCGGGCTGCTGCCCAGCGCCGTGGCATCCAGATGCCGATCCTCGCTCGCCATCCTTGCCATCGTCCATTGCCATCTGCGGCCCATCCCTAT
This sequence comes from Vulcanococcus sp., assembly GCA_019264575.1. Classification (GTDB taxonomy): domain Bacteria; phylum Cyanobacteriota; class Cyanobacteriia; order PCC-6307; family Cyanobiaceae; genus Vulcanococcus. The sequence continues at coordinate 82,452 of JAHUZV010000020.1, forward strand.
CTACGGCATCGAAACCTCGGGTCTGATGACCCTGGTGCAGCGTTCTACAGGCTGCAGCGGCGATGCATTGCAATTCGCCTTCCACGAGCGGGGGGTGTCCAGCTTCCAGGTGAATCGGCGCAGCGACGATGGACTCACCTGGTGGTTTCAGGCCACGTTTAAAGTTGGTGTGCTCGACCCAATGGCAACTGCAGAGCGGTGACCCAGCGGGTCAAGGTGACCCGCCTCGAGGACTGACTCTGGGCTTGAAGCGGCTTGTTGTTCCGCCGCTCAGCCTCAGGCGGCCACCGCCTCCGTGCTGCCGGCGCGCTGGCGGCGCGTGAGGAAGCCAAACAGCACCTTCCCGATGGCGGCGATCAGATTGCCTTCCAGCTCTTGGAACATCTTCATGTTGAGGTGAAAGGCGTGGTTCGCTTCCTCCACGATCCGATCGGCCATGGACTGATCGATCGGCAGGCTGTCGAGGGTGGCGCGGTAGTTGGTTTTGAAGCTCTTCTCGTTAGGAATGGCGTCGAACTCGTAAAAGCGCAGGCCATCGTGCTCGCCGAGGCCCATGGCTTTCTGAGCGATGTTCTTGAGGATCTGGCCACCGGAGAGATCGCCGATGTAGCGGGTGTAGTGGTGCCCTACCAGTAGCTCAGGGGCCTCCTGCGCCAACTGGTGAAGACGGGCCACGTACGCCTGGGCGGCGGGCGTGGGCCTCACGGCTTGGCGCCAGTTGTCACCGAAGTAATAGGAGAGATCCTGCTCCAGGCTGTCGCGGCGGTTGAGTTCCGGGAAGCCCACGGGGCCCACCACAGGGTGGCCTGTGGCCCTAAGGCGCCCAATCTCCTCTTCCATGGCGGAGTAAACGAAGAAGAGGTCGGCCACCAGGGTGCGGTAGCTGGCCTTGTCCACAACCCCTTTGAGGAAACAGCTGACGAAGCCAGTGTTTTCGGCCATGGTGTGGGCCTTCTTGGTGCCCTCACGCAGCTGCAGAGCCAGGTTGGCGGACATGGGTTCTGATCCAAGGGGGCGGCAATCTCCACAAGCTAAGGGCTGCCTCCTCGTTTGGAAGAGGCCCGTTGCGAACCATTGCTGGCCCCGCGCTTCAACCCTGTCGAGTGCGGAGGCCGGCAGCAACCTGGACCTGGGGCGTGCCTGGAGTTAACTTGCCGCTGGCGTTGCTTTAGGGCTCCTGTTGCCTCAGCGACTAGGGGTTGGCTATGGCCTTGCAGCACGTGTTGTTTGTTTGCCTGGGCAATATCTGCCGCTCACCAGCGGCGGAGGGGGTGTTTCTGCACCTGATCGCTCGCGAGGGCCTGGAGGATCAGTTTGTGGTGGATAGCGCTGGCACCGGCGGATGGCATGTGGGCAACCCAGCGGATCGCCGCATGCGAGCGGCCGCTGAGCGACGCGGCATTCATCTGCCCAGCCGCGCCCGTCAGATCGAGCTGGCTGATTTCACAAGCTTCGATCGCATCCTCACCATGGATGACGACAACCTCCGCAACGTGAAGGCCCTAGGGCGTGAGCTCGGCAACCGCCCGGGGCTGGCTCGGGTTGAACCGATGACCAGCTACTGCCGCCAGCACAGCGCCACGCACGTTCCCGATCCCTATTACGGCGGCGAGCAGGGCTTTGAACACGTGCTCGATCTGCTCGACGATGCCTGTGCCGGCCTGCTCGAAAGCCTGCTTCAGGACAGCGGCCGGCGCCTTTAAGACCCCGGCTCCGGCCAGGCATCGTGGGGAACGCGCTCGCGGAAGAGCTGCACCAGCTGATCAATCACCGCCTCGATGCTCAGGCCATCGGTGATCAGCTCCACCGCATCAGCGGCCTGGGTGAGCGGGGCCACGTCACGGGTGGAATCGAGGTGGTCGCGCTCGGCGATCTGGGCCTCCAGCTCCTGCAGGGCCGGCACAGGGAATCCCCGTTGCTCCAGATCCAGGGCCCGCCGCCGGGCCCGCTCCGCCGTGGTGGCGGTGAGAAACACCTTGAGCTCGGCGTCCGGAAACACAGCGGTGCCAATGTCGCGGCCTTCCGCCACCAAGCCGCCGCGCTCGCCCATGGCCTGCTGCTGGCGGGTGAGGGCTTCGCGCACACAGCCGTGGGCAGCCACCACCGACACCTGCGCCGTCACCTCCGGTGAGCGGATCGCCTCGGTCACATCGTGGCCGTTCACCAACACCCGCTGGCTGCCGGCGGCGGCGGTGCTCAGCTGCAGGTCGAGGTCTTGCAAGAGCGGCGCTACGGCGGCGGCATCGGCGGCATCCACGCCGCTCTGCTGCACCAGCCAGGTAACGCCCCGATACATGGCGCCGGTGTCGAGATAGATCAGCCCCAGCCGCTCGGCAAAGGCGCGGGTCACGGTGCTTTTGCCGGCGCCGGCAGGGCCATCGATGGCAACGATCGGGGCTCGACTCATCAGAAACACGTGATCGATCAGGCGGCTGGGGCCGCAGTGGGCGGCGGCGGCCAGCAAGGTGAGGCCCGTGAGTGCGCTGCGGGGCTGCAGGCTGCGCGGACATACCGCTTCTACATAGTCGAGCACCAGGCCGGCTCGCTCCAGTGCTTGCCGCACCTGCAGCAGCGTGGGTGCCAAATCGCTGCCCGGGGGGAGGGGTGTGGCGGCAGCGGCTTGCAGGGCTTGCGGCAGGGCTGCAGCCTGCCGGCGCTGCTCAGCGCTGAGGTAGCTGTTGCGCGAGCTGAGGGCTAGCCCATCGGGCTCACGCAGGGTGGGGCATCCCACCACCTGCACCGGCAAGCCCAGATCCGCCGCCATCCGCTGCAGGATCACCAGCTGTTGCCAGTCTTTCTCGCCCAGCAGCAGCTGATCCGGGCGGACCAGGCCCAAGAGCCGAGCCACCACAGTGGCCACACCATTGAAGTGACCAGGCCGGTGGCGCCCGCACAGGCCCGCCTGCAGGGATTGCGGTGGTTGGATCCGGGTGAGCTCGCCTTCGCCGGCGGGATAGAGCTCTTCCACGCTTGGGGCAAAGAGCGCATCGGCGCCAGCGGCTTCGGCCAGCTCGGCATCACGCTCGAGCTGGCGGGGGTAGCGGCCGAAATCCTCGTTGGCTCCGAATTGCAGCGGGTTCACGAACACGCTCACCAGCACCTGCGGCCGCACCCCCGCCTGCCGCCTGCCGGCTCGAGCGATCAGGCTCTGATGCCCCGGGTGCAGGGCGCCCATGGTGGGCACGAAATGCAGGGGAGCCTCACCGCAGCTGCGGCGCCAGGCCTCCAGATCGGTGCAGCGGCGCAGCAGGCGCACGGGCTCTTGCAGCTTGGTGCGACCCTACCGGGCCAGCAAAAAGCCCACCGGCCGAAGGGCCAGTGGGCTCACAAGGCTGCAGTAACCCCGATCAGGGCTGGAGCACTTCCAACTTCACGTTGGCGATTCCGCTGGAGATCAGGCCAAGGTTGTTGGCTGCGCCGTGGGCCAGGTCGATCACGCGGTTGCCGTGGAAGGGGCCGCGATCATTGATCCGCACGATGGCGCTGCGGCCGTTGCCCATGTTGGTTACGCGCACCTTGGTTCCGAAGGGAAGGGTGCGGTGGGCGGCGGTGAGGGTGCCCGGGCGGAGCACTTCACCACTGGCGGTGCGGTTCCCAAAAAACCCGGGGCCGTACCAACTGGCCTGGCCCTGGCTCACCGACTTCACCCGTGGCTGCTGCGGAGGGGTGGCGATGGGGAGCGCGGGCGCGGCAGGTTTGATCTGAAGCTCGTCTGAAGGATCGGCCGACTCGAGGCTGGGATCCACGCTGCGGATCGCCAGTTCAAGCGAAGGGTTGCTGGTTTCGGCAGCAACGCGGCCGGTGGTGGCGAAGGCCGGGGGAAGACCTGTGCTGCCGGAGAGCAACAGGGCGGAGCCACCAAGGAGACAGAAGCGACGCATAACAAGCGAAACTCGCCGCGATCAACGCAGCAGCCACTGAAAAAGGTGTGGCCCATCAGCCTCAAGAGCGGATTTCAGATAGAGGCGATCGCAATGTGCGAGGCATTTCTGAACCGATGTGCTGACGGAGTTCCTATCGGGAATTGACGACGACGCAAAGTTACTGGCAGTGCGTGGTGGATTTGGTCTGCAATTGCGAGCGTTTGATTGATCAGCATTTGCGATCAAATCCCGAATTGAGGGCCATCGCAGGGATCTGATGGGTTGGCAAGGGGGTGCTTTGATCACGGCCGCTGATCGCCTGGATAAGCGGGGCTGATTGAACGGTGTGCCAATCCCGCAGGCGGTTGTGGATTTGCTGGTGGCGGCGCCCCCTGGCGGGGCAGGATCAAGGAACCCGTGAGTGGTTGCTGGGATGGACTACCGCACAGCTGGCGTTGATGTGGAGGCCGGGCGTGCCTTCGTGGAGCGCATTCGCTCGAGTGTGGAGTCCACGCGCCGGCCCGAGGTGCTGGGCGGTTTGGGTGGTTTTGGCGGGCTTTGTCGCTTGCCCCAGGGCATGCGCAAACCCTTGTTGGTGTCAGGCACCGATGGCGTGGGTACCAAGCTCGAGCTGGCTCAGGCCCATGGGCGCCATCACGGCGTGGGCATCGATCTGGTGGCGATGTGCGTGAACGACGTGATCACCAGTGGTGCCCAGCCCCTGTTTTTTCTCGATTACATCGCCACCGGCAAGCTCACCCCGGAGGCGATGGCCGAGGTGGTGGAAGGCATTGCCGATGGCTGCCGCCAGAGCGGTTGTGCGCTGTTGGGCGGTGAAACCGCCGAGATGCCCGGCTTCTACGGCCCCGGCCGTTACGACCTGGCGGGGTTCTGTGTGGCTGTGGTGGAAGAAGACGAGCTGATCGACCCGGCGCGGGTGCAGGCGGGTGATCGCATCGTGGCCGTGGCCAGCAGCGGTGTGCACAGCAACGGCTTCAGCCTGGTGCGCCGCATCCTGGAGATGCGCGGCGTCACCCCCGAAACCAGCCTCACGCCGGGTGGCCCGGCTGTGCTTGATGCCTTGCTGGCGCCCACTGTTCTGTATGCGTCGCTGGTGCAGGCACTACTGGCTGCCGAGGTGGAGCTGCATGGCATGGCCCACATCACCGGTGGTGGTCTGCCGGAAAACCTGCCTCGGGCACTGCCGGAAGGTCTGCACGCCCGCCTGGATCCAGGCAGCTGGGAGCGCCCGGCCCTGTTCCGTTGGCTGCAGGAGAACGGTGAGGTGCCGGAGGCCGATCTCTGGAACACCTTCAACCTTGGAGTGGGTTTCTGCCTGGTGGTGCCGGAGCGGGCTGTGGATGCGGCCCTGCAGGTGTGTGCCAGGCAGGGGCACCAGGCCTGGCTGCTCGGCCAGGTGGAACCCGGATCGGCAGGATCCGCGCCCCTGGCTGGATTGCCGTACTGATCGGGCCGCCTTGGCTGCCAAATTGCATCAGCCTGGCGCTTGAGCCCGGTGAAACCGCTCCAGGCCGTTAGGGTCTGGGCACTGCGGCGCGGCGTTGATCACGCCCGCGCCGAGCCTGATTGTTCGGCAACGCAGAACACAGCGCATAGGTCTGTTCTTTATAGGTTTGAGATGTCGTTAAACGGCTCGCTTTTAAACGCCTCCAGCCGCGTCACCCGTCGGCGCAGCTCCGCTGGTCCGATTCCCCCGAACCGCCCGCTGCGCCCCCGCGACGCTTACCCCAGCCGCAGCAGCGTTCGCCCCACCTTCCTCACCCTGCGCGATCACGGCAAGGTGTTTGTGGCGGATCTGCCCCGCCTCTCCGATGGCCAGCTGGCTCACGTGGGCAAGGAAGCCCGGGAAGTGCTCGAGAGCATCAGCCGCCGGCTTGAGGAGCTCGATCAGCAGCTCCAGCTCTCGCCCCAGGAGCAGGAAACCCGCATCCGCGCCGCCACCAAGCGTGATGTCACCGAGCGGTTCATCCGCGCCGTGGAAGAGGAGCAAGAGCAGCGCCGCACCAACCCTGCCCTGAAGGCAGCCGCTGGTGAATCCCTGGCTCGGGCCTTCCTGGAGATCGCCCGCCACCGTTTGCCCGGTGCCACCTTTGATTCCCTGCTGCAGGAGGCGCTCACCGCCTGTGATGAGGGCCCTGCCGCTCCGGAAGCGCCAGCAGCACCGGCGGTGCTGGAAGCCCCTCGCCCCAGGCTTATCTCGTTGAGCCGGCCGGCGGAGAGCGCCGAGGCCCCCGAGCGCGAGCGCATGCCGGTGGTGCTGACCCCCGATCCTTCGCCCCTGATGGGTCAGGCCTGATCAGGCGCTCTGGAAGGGATTGGCCGGCATTCTCGGAGCGCCGGCGAATCCCACCAACTGATCAAGGCTGCCGCGTTCGTCGCCGCTGAGCTGCCAGCTGAGGGCAGCGGCCGTGGCATTCACCTGCTCGCAGCTGCGCAAGCCCGGGATGGGCATGGCGCCGTGGGCGCGGCACCAGTTGAGGGCAACGGCAGCTAGTCCACCCGGCCTGCCCGCACTGATCTCCGCCATCTGCTGGCGCAGGGTTTGCACCTTGGGCTCCAGCTGCTGGAACAACCGCCGGCGGGTGCCGGTGAGTGGCCGGGCGCCAGCTTTGCTTTGGCCGTTGCTGCGGCTGAGCAGGCCGAGGGCCAGCGGGCTGTAGGCGATCAGCTCGATGTTGAGCTCGCGGCACACCTCCGCCACCCCGCCCGCAAGCACTGGTTGTGGCGCCAGCAGGGAGAGCTGCACCTGCAGGCTGCGCAAGGGAACGCCCTGATCGGCCAAGCGCTGGTGCAGCTGCCGCAGCCGCTGGGGCCCCACGTTCGATACCCCCAGGCTCTCCACGGCTCTGCTGCGCACAAGATCCGCCAGCCCATCGAGCAGCGGCCCTTCCTGCCAAGGGGCGTAGCGAGCGGTGCTCCAGTGCAGCTGTACCCGGCGTAGTTGCCCCTGCAGCCGCTCTTGAGAAGCGGCGAAGGCGCGGCGGTAGCCCTGGCGCCCTAGCCGCCAGGGGAAGGGGGCCAATTTGGTGGCGATGCAGAGCTGGGCCCGCTCTTCGGCTGGTGCTGCCATGGCAAAACGGCCGAGCAGAGCCTCACTGCGCCCGTTGAGCCGGCCGGTGCCGTAGGAATCTGCCGTGTCGAAAAAGTGCAGCCCCTGCTCCAGGCAGCGGCGGAAGGTGGCGGCTAAGGCCTCGTCGTCGCGCTCTGGCTCGTAGCCCCACAGGAATTGGTTCCCCCAGGCCCAGGTGCCCACCCCGATCCCAGGTTGCTGGCTGCTGCTTGCCATGATCGAGCCAATCGGGGCCAACTCTGTGGTGAATTCTCTGCCCAGCTCAGCCATCGCCGCCGCCGACCTTCAGCCGCCATGCGCTGCCGAGCCACCCCAGGAGACCAGCGAGGCGCCGCCTGATCCTGTGCTGTGTGGCCACTGCGGCCGCACCGCCAGCAATGGGCTGGTGTGCATCGGCATGTGCGTGGCCGATTCCGGATACTGATGGTGAACCGCGCCTTCGGTTGCGGTGCGGTGCTGGCGGCAGCGGCGCTGCTGCTGGGGCCCTGGCGGCCCCTGGCGGCCGCGGAGGAGGCCTTTGGCCGTTGGCGCTACCGCCCCAACAGCTGCGTGGTGGAACATGGGGCGGCGCCGCGGCTGCGCTGCCAGGAGCTGCAGCTGGATCAACGCAGCTCCGATGTGCTGCGCCTGAGTGTGCAGGCCGACGCCAAGGAGCCCGGAGCCTCGATCCGGCTCACCTTGGTGGGTGCCTTGGCGGAGGGCAGCCAACCGATGGGCTGCCGCAATGGCAGTTGCTCCCTGAAGCGTCCGCTCAGCTTCAACCTCGTGAGCCTCAGCCTGGCTCGCTTTGATGGGCGCGGCCTGGTGCAATCACTCCCGCGCACCTGGTCGGTGCGCGGTGGCTGCCAGATCGACCCCAGTGATTTGCGCTGCGAAGCGTTGAACAGCGATCTAGCGGCCCTCGGAGAGCCGCCGTGGATCATCCAGGCTCAGCTGCGCTGATCGGAAACGAGAGGCGGCACCCAGATTCGAACTGGGGGTAAAGGATTTGCAATCCTCTGCCTTACCACTTGGCCATGCCGCCTTGCGGGAGCAAACTCCCAGGGCGGATCGTATCAGTCACGGGATGCCCGGCCGTTTGCTGGTGCTGAGCAACGGCCATGGGGAGGACCTGATCGCCCTGCGGGTGCTGCAGGCGCTTCATCGCCGCAGGCCCGAGTTGGAGATCGCGGTGCTGCCCCTGGTGGGGGAGGGCGGAGCGTTTGCCGCCGCCGAGGCGGCAGGGGTGCTGCGGCGGATCGGGCCGCGTCGCCACCTGCCCAGCGGCGGCTTCAGCAATCAGAGCTTGCGGGGGTTGCTGGCTGATCTCGGGGCTGGGGTGCTGGGCCTGAGCTGGCGGCAGTGGCGGCTGGTGCGCCGCTGGGGGCGCAGCGGTGATCCGGTGCTGGCGGTGGGTGATCTGCTGCCGCTGCTGCTGGCCTGGGGCAGCGGCGCGCCCTACGGCTTCCTTGGCACCCCCAAGAGCGATTACACCTGGGCGAGCGGGCCTGGTTCAGCCGGTCTTGCGGCGCTCTATCACCGCTGCAAGGGCAGTGAGTGGGATCCCTGGGAATGGGCCCTGATGGCGAGGCGTCGCTGCCGCCTGGTGGTGATGCGCGATGCCCTCACCGCCCGCGGTTTGCGCCGCCATGGCGTGGATGCGCTGGCGCCGGGCAACCCAATGATGGATGGCCTGCAGGCTGAGCCTCTACCGCCAGTGCTGCAGAGGCGCCGCCGGCTGCTGTTGCTCGGTGGCAGCCGCATGCCCGAGGCCCTGGGCAACCTGCGCCGGCTGCTGGAGGCCCTCGACCTGCTCCGCGAAGCCGAGGCTCTGTTGGTGCTGGCCCCTTGCGGCTCGCGGCCATCGCCAGAGGAGTGGGCTCCGCTGCTACTGCAGCTGGGGTTTGAGCCGGTGCCTGGGCCGCCGCCAGCGCAGGCCGCCGCGGCCTGGCAGCGCGGCAGCGTGCTGCTGTTGGTGGGGCCCGGGCGGTTTGCGGCCTGGGCTGGCTGCGCCGAGGTGGGCCTGGCGGCCGCGGGCACCGCGACGGAGCAGCTGGTGGGGCTTGGGGTGCCGGCGTTGTCGTTGCCGGGGCCAGGCCCGCAGTTCAAGCTCGGTTTCGCCCAGCGCCAAAGCCGCTTATTGGGGGGATCTGTGGCGGTGTGCCGCACGCCGCAGGCGTTGGCCCAGGCCCTGGCGCAGTTGCTGCGCGATCCGCAGCGGCGGGCGGCGCTGGGCCGGATCGGTGCTCGGCGGATGGGCCCCGCCGGGAGCAGCGAAGCCCTGGCCCTGTTGCTGGAGCAGCGGCTGCTCCGGCCCGCTACGGGGTCAGGCGGGATGATGGGCTGACGCCTCTTGCAGCCCGCATGGCAGCCCCCCAGGACAAGGACTACGTGACCGCCTGCGGAAAGCTGGCCAGCGCTTTGAGCATCAGCATCGCCGCGGCTCGCCGCAAGGTGGATCTGGTGGCCTCCAAGGAGGGGGTGCGCGATCCAGCCGGCCGGCTCCTGATCGCCCAACGCTTGCTGCTGGAGAGCGAAGGCGTGGGGCAGGAGTCGCGCCAGCTGCTCGATGTGCTGCTGGAAGCTGTGGCGGAAGAGGCGAACTATCTGGGCGACGACTGAGCGGCCCCTGGCCTCAGCTGCGGTGCTCGAAGATCGCGCCGTAGCGGCCGCGATCGAGTTCGGCGATCACCGGGATGCACTGGAAGCTGCGTTGGGCTAAATCCAGGCGCTCCTCACGCTCCAGCATCTGGATCAGCCGTTCCCGGGCCGGCAGCAGGTAGCGCACATCATTGGCGGCGTAAGCGAGCTGCGCTTCGCTCAGCTCCTCTACGCGGCCCCAGTCGCTGCTCTGGGCGCCTTTGTCGAGCTCCACGCCGCACAGTTCGGCAACCAGCTCCTTGAGGCCGTGGCGGTTGGTGTAGGTGCGGGCCAGGCGGCTCGCCACCTTGGTGCAGAACAACGGGTTCACGGCGATGCCGAGCCCCTCGCCCAGGGCGGCCACATCGAAACGCGCGAAGTGGAACACCTTCACGATGTCGGCGCGCTCCATCAGCTGCTTGAGCAGCGGCGCTTCGCTCTGCCCCCGCAGGATGCGGATGCAGCACACGTTGTCTTGATCGTCGCTGATCTGCACCAGGCAGAGCCGATCGCGGCCATGCACCAGGCCCATGGCTTCGGTGTCCACCGCCAGAGCGCTGGAGCGGCCGAGCAGCTCATGCCATTCCGGCGTGAGGTCGGCATCGAGCACGGCGAAGCGGGCCGGGCTGGAGCCGGCGGCCGGCGCTGTGGGGCTGGGCAAGGTGTTGACAGGAGCTGAGGTCATCGTCGCGGACGGCCGGCCAAACAGCACCAAAACCCAAGATCATCTTTCGCTCTTGAAAATCGAAATGAGATTGCGCTAGCAGGTGGGTGTGCTGCTTCGCGGTTGTGATGCGATCTCCCCGTTCTACGGAGCTTGCGGGCCTTGGAGCCATCCAGGCCTTTTTTGAGCAGCCCCCCATTCAGCACCTGGGGCTGGAGCTGGCGGTGTGCTGGATCCTGGAGTGCCTGCTGGATCACGACAGCTACCCCACCGCCTTGATGCACGACCTCAGCGATGCCCACCCCAAGCTGAGGCTCTCGGAAACGGTGCTGCAGCAGGCCATTCACTTCCTCGATCACGAGGGGGCGATCAGCACTTACAGCCAGCGCTGCCCCAGTCGGGGGCGTCCCCGCCGCATGCTCCATCTGCAGGAAACCCACCGGCAGGCTGCGCTGGAGCTGATGACGCCATGGCGGCATTGGCTTGAGGAGAATGAAGCGCATCTGCATGGCGGCGCGCATGCCCCCAGCTCTGGGTTCCACCCTGCTGCTCACCCTGCTCCTGGCTGTCGGCCTGGTGTTCTTCCTGCGGGCCGCCAGTAAAGACCGCACCACAGTGGTGGAGGTGCGCTCGTCGCGGCCGCCTCTGGAAGTTCTGCCGGTGATGGCTGATTGGCTGAAGCAGCGCGGTTGGCTGGAGCAGGAAAGCAATCCTGAGCGGCGGCTACTGCGGTTCCGCGGCCAGGTGCAGGCCAGCGGAGGGCTGGCGGTGCTGCTCTCGCTGCTGGGGGGTGTGGGCGCTGGTTGTCTGGGCCTCGTGCTGCGCCAGCTTCTGCCCCAGCTGCACTGGTGGCCGCTGCTGCTGATCGCCCTGGGCCCTTTGGCCGGTGTGCTCTATCGCCGCCGCGCGGCCCGCGATGAATCGGTGGAGCTGCGCCTGATCAGCCACGATCAGGCCACCGGCAGCGCCCTGCGTTTAAGGGCCCATCGCGATGAGTTGATTGCCCTCGAGCAGGAGCTCGGGCCGCAGCTGGGGCTTTTCAGCGACGGCAACCTGCTCAGTTCCCCGATCTGAGCCAGAGTGGTGGGCTGACACTGGCGCCTTCACGCATGGCCTGCCTGAGCGGTCTTCGCCGCAGTGTGCTGCTGGCAGGTCTGCTGCTGGCCACCTTGGGCTTGGCGGCAGCGGCCGAGGCTCCCGCACCACGCAGTGGCGGCAGCGATCCGCTCACGGGGGTGCGCAGCCGCCTCCAGCGCGATTGGGTGGGTCGCCGCGCCGTCGGGCGTGAGGTGGAGATCCTGGTGATGGCCGGCCATGCGGATTCCCAGGGCATCCCCGGGGCCGGAACCTCTGGCGCCGCTGTGGATCTGGCTGGTGCACGCCCGATGCAGCCCGGCATCCGCGATGAGCTCTACTGGAACCTCGAGGTGGCCCGCCGGGTAGTGGAGCTGGGCCGGCAGCGCGGGCTCAACATCCGCTTCTACGACCCGCTGGTGCGCACCATCCACAACGGCGACGACCCCCGCACCAACTGGAGTGTGGGCAAGGCCCATGCCGCAGCCGGGGGCTATGCCCTCGAGATTCACTTCGATGCCTACGGCCCCGATGGGGTGGGTTCTGGGGTGATCCCGGCCCTGCACCGCCCCCACAGCAGCATTGATGAAAGCCTGGCTCAGGCGTTCGGCGGTTACCCGCGCCAGTTCCGCGGCGGCCTGGGTGGTCCCCGCCGCGGCATCACGATCCTGGAGATCGGCAAGCTCGAAGCTCCCCTGGAGCCGGCGCTGCGCAACCCAGCCACCCGCGAGCAGGCCCTCGCTGCGATCACTGCACGGGTGGTGAATGCCCTGGAGCTGGGCGTCGGCGGGGTGGCAGAACCCACAGCCGCCGCAGCCCCAACGCCCGCTTCAGTTCACAGCCCCGTGGGGCTCGCAGCGGGCGATCAGTGAGTCGTCGCCCAGCCAGTTCTGGGGCTTGGTGAACAGCTCGGTGAGCAGCGCTTCACGGCTGCCGGCCTCGGGCTGGTAGCCGTACTCCCAGCGCACCAGCGGCGGCAGTGACATCAGGATTGACTCGGTGCGGCCGTTGGTCTGCAGGCCGAAGATCGTGCCCCGGTCGAACACCAGGTTGAACTCCACATAGCGGCCGCGGCGATAGAGCTGGAACTGGCGCTCCCGCTCGCCGTAGGGGGTGTTGTGGCGCTTCTCGGCGATCGGCACATAGCTGGGCAGGAAGGCATTGCCGCAGGCGCTGGCCAGGGCGAACAGCTGCTCCCAGCTCTGGGGCTGAGCGCCCACCCGTTGGCCGGCGGCGGCGGCGGGGCCTTGGGGGGCCTGACCTTTGTAGAGAACGCCGCGGGGGTCTTGGTAGTCATAGAAGATGCCGCCCACGCCGCGGGTTTCATCGCGGTGCTTCAAATAGAAGTATTCGTCGCACCAGGGCTTGAACACCTCGTAGAAGGCGGGGTTCACGCTGTCGCAGGCGCCTTTGAGGGTGCGGTGGAAGTGCTTGGCGTCTTCGAGGAAGGGGTAGTAGGGGGTGAGGTCGGCGCCGCCGCCGAACCACCACACCGGGCCCGCCTCGAAATAGCGGTAATTGAGGTGAACGGTAGGGATGTAGGGGTTGCGCGGGTGCAGCACCATCGAGGTGCCGGTGGCGAACCAGCGGTGGCCTTTGGCTTCCGGGCGCTGGCTGAGGATTGAAGGAGGCAGCTCACTGCCTTCCACCTCGGAGAAATTCACGCCGCCCTGCTCAAACACGCGGCCGCCCTTCATCACGCGGGAACGGCCGCCGCCGCCCTCGGGCCGCACCCAGCTTTCTTCTGCAAAGCGCCCGCTGCCATCGAGCTGCTCCAAGCCAGCGCAGATCGAGTCCTGCAGACCCATCAGCAGCGCCTTGGCCCGCTGACGCGAATCGGCCGGTGGCGCCTCCAGGGTTGGCGCGGCGTCGGGTGCGCTGCCCAGCTTGGCTTTGGCTCGCGACAGCAGGCCCTTCAACATCAATCCAACCGCCCGGGGGGCTCAGGCAAACCGCATCACCTTTTCAGCTCACCGGGCCGAGGCACAAGTTTTCGAGAGGGTTCGTGATCACGCTGGCGCTGTGCCCGCAGCGGATCAGGTCCCGCTTCAGGCCCCTCCAGCCACCGCTTCTAGGATCCGGATCCTTTCCTCCCGCCCGATGGCCAGCGCAGATCAGGCCTTAGCCCAGGCCCTCGCCGCCCTCGAGCTCCTCACCGATGCCGGCAGCGGCCGCAGCCTGCTTGAGCTGCAGTGGATTCAGCAGGTGCGCGTGCAGAACAACCGGGTGGTGTTTCGCTTGGCTCTGCCTGGGTATGCCAATGCTCAGCGCGAGCGCATTGCCGCCGATGCCCGCGGTGCCCTGCTGCAAGTGGGCGGTATCGACGATGTGCAGATTGAATTGGCGCCCCCGCCGGCTCCGGCGGCGGCCCATCAGCAGGCTCCGATCGGTGCGGCGGGCCATGGCGGCGGCGGACCTGAGAAGCAGTCGATCCCCGGCGTGAAGCAGGTGATTGCGGTTAGCAGCGGCAAGGGCGGTGTGGGCAAGAGCACCGTGGCCGTGAACCTGGCCTGTGCCCTGGCCGCCTCCGGCCTGAAGGTGGGCCTGCTCGATGCGGATATTTATGGCCCCAACGCCCCCACGATGCTTGGGGTGGCGGATCAAACGCCGCAGGTGAGCGGCAGCGGCAACGCCCAGATCCTCACGCCGCTGGAGAGCTGCGGCATCGCCATGGTGTCGATGGGGCTGCTGATCGATGCCGATCAGCCGGTGATCTGGCGCGGCCCGATGCTCAACGGCATCATTCGCCAGTTCCTCTATCAGGTGGAGTGGGGTGAACGCGACGTGCTCGTGGTGGATCTGCCCCCCGGCACCGGCGATGCTCAGCTCAGCCTGGCCCAGGCGGTGCCGATGGCGGGCGTGATCATCGTCACCACGCCGCAGATGGTGTCGCTGCAGGATGCGCGCCGCGGCTTGGCGATGTTCCAGCAGCTCGGCGTGCCCGTGCTGGGCGTAGTGGAGAACATGACGGCGTTCATCCCGCCCGATGCGCCCGAGAAGCGCTACGAGCTGTTTGGCTCAGGTGGCGGCGCGCAGCTGGCGAAGGAGAGCGGGGTGCCGCTGCTGGCGCAGTTGCCGATGGAGTTGGCGGTGGTGCAGGGCGGTGATGGTGGCCGGCCGGTGGTGCTAAGCGCTCCGGAATCAGCCACCGCTCAGGCGTTCCGCGATCTGGCGGCAAGCATGCCGCTGGCGGCCGCCGCATGACCCTGCTCGGGCTTTGGGGCCGGCGCCGCAGCGCCATGTTCGCGGCCGGTGGGCCGCGCCGGCGCCGCTGGGTCGACCGCGTCGACAAGCTGCTCTGGTGGATTCCCCTCGCGATGATTTTCGTGTCGGGAATCCTGATCGCCAGCACCCAGCGCCAGGCGGATTACGCCGATTGGTACCAGCACTGGATCACAGCAGCGGTGGGCTTGGCCATTGCCCTCGGCCTGGCCCGCGTGCCGGTGGAGAGCATCACCCGCTGGCCCTGGGTGATCTACGGCGTCACCGTGGCCAGCTTGATCGCGGTGCGGGTCGTGGGGGTGAGTGCCCTCGGCGCCCAGAGCTGGATCAACATTGCCGGCTTCAATGTGCAGCCCTCGGAGTTCGCCAAGATCGGCGCGATCCTGCTGTTGGCACGGGTGCTCTCGCGCCATCCGGTGGAGCGCCCGGTAGATCTGGTGCGGCCGGTGGCGATCATCAGCTTCCCCTGGCTGCTGGTGCTGGTGCAGCCAGATCTGGGCACCTCTTTGGTGTTTGGCGCGGTGCTGCTGGTGATGATGTTTTGGTCGGGGATGCCCGGCAGCTGGGTGGTGCTGTTCCTCTCGCCGGTGATCACCGCGATCGTGGCGGGGGTGTTTCCGTGGCTGCTGCTGGCCTGGATCCCGGCCATGGGTTTGTTGGCCTGGAAAAGCCTGCCCTGGAAGCGCGCCGGCCTCGCGCTGGTGCTTGCGGTGCAGGGGCTCTTCGCTGTAGCCACCCCGTGGTTGTGGAACAACTTCCTGCAGCCCCACCAACGCGATCGCCTCACCCTGTTTCTCGATCCCAATCAGGATCCGCTCGGCGGGGGCTATCACCTCCTGCAGAGCACTGTCGGCATCGGCTCTGGAGGTTGGTTCGGCACCGGCTTGCTGCAGGGCCATCTCACCCTGCTGCGCTTCATCCCCGAGCAGCACACCGATTTCATCTTCAGTGCCCTGGGCGAGGAGCTGGGCTTTGTGGGCTCGGTGCTGGCGGTGCTGGGCTTTGTGTTCTGGATCTGGCGCCTGCTGCAGATCGCCGGCAAGGCTCGCAGCGATGTGGAGTCGCTGGTGGTGGTGGGCGTTGGGGCGATGGTGATGTTCCAGGTGGTGGTGAACATCAACATGACCATTGGCCTGGGCCCGATCACCGGCATTCCCCTGCCGTGGCTCAGCTATGGGCGCTCGGCGATGTTGGTGAACTTCATTGCGCTGGGGCTGTGCGCCTCGGTGGCCCGCCGGGGCGGGCATCAAGGGGCTGCCCGCTGGTGAGCGCTGCAGAGCCGCTGAGCCTGGAGCAGCTGCGGCAGCTGCTGGCGGAGGGGGTGCCGGCGGGCAGCAGCGACGACGACAGCGTGCGGCGCCAATGGTGGGCAGCCCTCGCCACTTTGCAAGACGACTTTTTGCTGCCCCTGGGCGCTCAGCAGGGTGTTTGGCTGGCTTCTCCGCTGCCGGCGTTGCATGAGCCGGCCTTACTGCAGCAGCTGCAGGGCTGGGTGTGGGCGCCGGCTGAGCTGGGGGATCTGTTGCAGGCCGGTTCGCCGTTGTTGCCGCCGGGGGTGAGCACGGCGCCGGCGCGGGCCGCCGGTGGGTTCCAGCGCTTGCCACTGCTCGAGGCTGATGGCACCGACCCACTGCTGCTGGTGCTCACCCCGCGGCTGCAGGTGGCCATGGCTCTGCTGGGAGATCCCGGCCAGCGGCGGCTGGTGGTGCGCTTTGATCCGCCCACCCTCTCCGCGGCCCTCAGCCTGTTGGATGAGCGCCTGCAGCACACCGACCCCGAGCAGGGCCAGCGGCTGCGCCAGGCGATTCAGGCCCTGGGGCCGCTGCAGAGCGATGAGCAACTCGCCCAACGCTTCTGGCCGCGGCTGGCGGAACGGCTGGCGGCCATGGCGCCCAGCCTCACCCTGCAGCCGCTGGTGCACCGCAGCGCTGCCGCCGATGCCACGGCCGCCTCAGGCCCCAGCAGCGAACTGGCGTTGCTGGAGGCCCTCACCCATGAGGTGCGCACACCGCTGGCCACGATTCGCACCTTGATCCGATCGCTGCTGCGCCGCAGTGATCTGCCCGAGCTGGTACGCCAGCGCCTGCAGCAGATCGATGGGGAGTGCAGCGAGCAGATCGATCGCTTCGGGCTGATCTTTCTGGCGGCGGAACTGCAGCGGGAGCCCCCCACTGGCGATCAGGCCCTGGCCCGCACCGATCTGGCGCGGCTGCTGGAGCAGCTCGAGCCGGTGTGGAGCCGGCAGTTGCTGCGCCGCAGCTTGGCGCTGGAGCTCCGTTGCAGCCCTGAGTTGCCGCTGGTGCTGAGCGATCCGGCTCGGCTTGAAACGGTGCTGGGCGGCTTGGTGGATCGCTTCAGCCGCGGTCTGCCGGCTGGTGCGGTGGTGCGCCTGAGCCTGCAGCCCGCCGGAGCTCGCCTCAAATTGCGCTTCAGTGCCAGTGCTGCGGTGCTGGTGGAGCCGGGTGAAGCCGCAGCAGCGGAGCGGGTGGGACCGGTTCTCAGCTGGAACCCTGGCACCGGCAGCCTGCAGCTCAGCCGCCAGGCCACCCAGCGGTTATTTCACAGCCTGGGGGGGAGATTGGCGGAGCGGGCTGGCAATGATCTCACCGTGTTTTTCCCCGTGGCGAGCAGCTGATCGGGCGGGTTTGTTGACGGGTGTGAAGACCCCGCGGTGAGCGGCTGTTGGGCCCAAAACACGGTGCTAGCTTCCGATCGAAACGGTCTGCGGTCCGCCGACTCCCCTCTCCGGAACAGCCATGGCATTGAGCGGTCAACTCCCGAAGTACATCGGCAGCACGGGCGGTCTGCTCAACGCCGCTGAAACGGAAGAGAAGTACGCCATCACCTGGACCAGCAGCAAGGTTCAGGCCTTCGAGCTCCCCACCGGTGGCGCCGCCCACATGAATGAGGGCGAGAACATCATGTATTTCGCCCGCAAAGAGCAGTGCCTGGCTCTGGGCACTCAGCTGCGCACCAAGTTCAAGCCCCGCATCGAGGACTACAAGATCTACCGGATCTTCCCCGGCGGCGACACCGAATTCCTGCACCCCAAAGATGGTGTGTTCCCCGAGAAGGTGAACGAAGGCCGTCAGATGGTGGGTCACAACGCTCGCCGCATCGGTCAGAACGGCAACCCCGCCAGCATCAAGTTCACCGGCAAGAACACCTTCGATTCCTGAGTGCTGCACGCCCCATCCCGCTGCCAGCGGCGGGGCGATCAACCTCTATAAAGGCGGGGCCAGGCGCCCCGTTTTTTTTGCCTGCACGCCCCGTGATGCCTTCTCCCGACCGCGCCACTGTTCTGGCCCAGGCTCAGGCGGGCAACAGCTACATCCCCATCTGGCGCACCTGGCCGGCGGATCTGGAAACACCGCTCACCACCTGGCTGAAGGTGGGATCGGGCAGCGAGCACGGCGTGCTGCTGGAGAGCGTGGAGGGCGGCGAGCGCATCGGCCGCTGGAGCTTTGTGGTGAGCGATCCGCTGTGGACGCTCACAGTGCGCGGCGATCAGGCGGAGCAGTGCTGGCGCGATGGTCGCCGCAGCCAGCGCAGCGGCAATCCCTTTGATCTGCTGCGGGAGGCGCTGCAGCCCTACACCCCCTCATCGATCCCAGGCCTGCCGCCGGTGGGTCAGCTGTTTGGCTTCTGGGGCTATGAGCTGATTCGCTGGATTGAGCCCACCGTGCCGGTGCATCCCACCGCTGCGGATGGCCCACCGGATGGCTGCTGGATGCTCGCCGATAGCCTGCTGGTGTTCGATCAGGTGAAGCGGCAGATCACGGCCGTGGCCTATGCCGATTGCACCGATGGTGCGGATCCTGCCGCCGCCTACGACGCGGCGATCCAGCGCCTGGATCGGCTGGAGCGGCGCATGCACGCCCCGCTGCCGCCCGATCTCACGCCGCTCGATTGGCGTGAATCGCCCACGGCCGAACTACCCACCCGCAGCAACCGCAGCCGGGAGGATTTCGAAGCGGCAGTGCTCACCGCCAAAGACCACATCGCGGCGGGCGATGTGTTCCAGCTGGTGATCAGCCAGCGGCTGGAAACGCAGGTGCAGCGTGAGCCCTTTGAGCTGTATCGCAGCCTGCGGATGGTGAATCCCTCGCCCTATATGGCGTTCTTCAACTTCGGCGGCTGGCACCTGATTGGCTCCAGCCCGGAGGTGATGGTGAAGGCCGAACCGATGGCCGATGGCAGTGGCCGGGTGAAAGCGTCGCTGCGTCCGATCGCCGGCACACGGCCCCGTGGCGCTGATGAGGCCGAGGATCGGGCGCTTGAAGCCGATCTTCTGGCCGATCCTAAGGAGCGGGCCGAGCACGTGATGCTGGTGGATTTGGGCCGCAACGATCTCGGGCGCGTCTGCCAGCCCGGCAGCGTCAGCGTGAGTGAGCTGATGGTGATCGAGCGCTACTCCCACGTGATGCACATCGTGAGTGAGGTGGAGGGATTGCTCGATCCCCAGCGCGATGTGTGGGATCTGCTGATGGCTTCTTTCCCGGCCGGCACCGTGAGTGGCGCCCCCAAGATCCGCGCCATGCAGCTGATCAACGCTCTCGAACCCGATGCGCGCGGGCCCTATTCCGGTGTGTACGGCGCCATGGATCTCGGCGGCGCCCTCAACACCGCCATCACGATCCGCACGATGGTGGTGCTGCCAGCGGAGGGCGGCGGCTGGCGGGTGCAGGTGCAGGCTGGTGCTGGGCTGGTGGCAGATTCCGTGCCGGCGTCAGAGTTCCAGGAAACCCTCAACAAGGCCCGCGGCATGCTCAAAGCTCTGGCTTGTCTGGCATGAGCCAACCGCTGTTGCTCAAGGGCTTCGAGGTGGAGCTCTACACCGGCCGCTCCGACGGCACGGTGGTGGGTTGCTCCGCTGAGGCCGCAGCGGCCCTCGAGGGATTCGTCACCGAACCCGACTGCCGCAACCTCGAATACACCACCCCGCCGGCGGCCAGTTACACCGAGCAGCTGCAGCTGTTACTGGAGCCGCGGCTGCGCCTGCGCCACTGGCTGGCAGACAGGGATCTCACCCTGCTGCCTGGCAGCACCTTGAGCACCGGCGATAGCCACCGCTTCGAGCGCTCCAATCCTGATAACCCTTATCACGCCTACATCGAGGCCACCTACGGCACCCGGGTGGTGACGGCCAGCGTGCACATCAACCTTGGCCTCACCGATATGGAGGCCCTGTTTGCGGCCTGCCGGTTGGTGCGCTGTGAGGCGGCGCTGCTGCTGGCGTTGAGCGCCAGCTCACCGTTTTTGGATGGGGCGGCCACCGGCGCCCATTCCCAGCGTTGGTTGCAGTTCCCGCTCACCCCGGAGCAGGTGCCGCTGTTTGAGAGCCATCAGCACTACGTCCGCTGGGTGGAAGAGCAGCTCGAGCTGGGCACCATGCAAAACGTGCGCCACCTCTGGACTTCGGTGCGCCCCAATGGCGACGACCGGCCCCACGATCTCAACCGGCTGGAGATCCGCATCTGCGATCTGATCGCCGATCCTCTGCTGCTCCTGGCGATCACGGCCTTTGCCGAGCTCCGCATTCAGCAGTTGCTCAGCGATCCCAAGGCCCACGACCCGTTGCACGCCAGCACCCTCAGCCTTGAGCAACTGGCGGAGCTGGCCGATGCCAACGATCGGGCCGCTGCCCGCAGCAGCCTTGATGCGGAGCTGCGGCATTGGCGAGGCGGTGAGCCTCTGCGCGCCCGCCACTGGCTGGCCACGGAGCTGGAGGCGCTGGCTCCCCTGGCCAAGCAGCTGGGGATGGAGCGCTGGTTGGCGCCTCTCCAAAGCGTGCTGCAGGCGGGCAACCAGGCGCAGCAATGGATCTCGGCCCATGCCGCCGGCGCGTCTGTGGCGCCCTTGATCGCGGCGGGCGCTGCTGCGATGGCCCAGCGCGAAAGCGAGCTCATGGCCTTGCTTGCGACAGACGGCGCAGCCCCTTTGGGATGATCATGGCCAACGTCTCCGCCTCGCACAGTTCCATGGGGCTCACCCTCGCCGCCAACGAAGCCTCTGCTGTCGCGGTTGAGCCCCGGGTGATGCGTTTGCTCGATGAGCGGCTCGAGCTGGTGGAAGACCTCTGGCAGACGGTGCTGCGCAGTGAATGTCCGCCGCAGCAGGCGGAGCGGCTGCTGCGCATGAAAGAGATCAGCTGCGCGGTGGATGGTCTGCCCGGCGATGCTGCTTCGGTGGAGGCCACTGAGCGCTCCACGGCTGAAATCATTCAAGTGATCCGCGAAATGGATTTGGCGGAGGCCATCGCTGCCGCCCGCGCCTTTTCGCTCTATTTCCAGCTGGTCAACATCCTCGAGCAGCACATCGAGGAAGACAGCTATCTCGCCAGCCTTAGGGCCCATCACCCGCAGGATCTCAACGATCCCTTTGTGCCGCCCCTGGCCAGCCAGACAGAACCGGCCACTTTCCGCGAGCTCTTCACTCGCCTGCGGGCCCTGGGGGTGCCGCCCGCCCAGATCGAGCAGCTGCTGGTGGAGCTCGACATCCGGCTGGTGTTCACCGCCCACCCCACCGAGATCGTGCGCCACACCGTGCGCCACAAGCAGCGCCGGGTGGCAGCCCTGATTCAGCAGCTGCAGCAGAGCCAGCCCTCCAACCTCAACGATCACCAGAACCTGCGCCTGCAGCTCGAGGAAGAGATCCGGCTTTGGTGGCGCACCGATGAACTGCATCAGTTCAAGCCTTCGGTGCTCGATGAGGTGGATTACGCCCTCCACTACTTCCAGCAGGTGCTCTTCGGGGCCATGCCGCAGCTGCGGCAGCGCATCCGCAATGCCCTCACGGCCACCTACCCCGATGTGCTCCCCCCGAGCGATGCCTTCTGCACCTTCGGCTCCTGGGTGGGCTCCGACCGCGATGGCAATCCTTCGGTTACCCCAGATATCACCTGGCGAACAGCTTGCTACCAGCGCCAGCTGATGCTCGAGCGCTACGTGGCGGCTGTGGGTGATCTGCGCGATCAGCTCAGCATCTCGATGCAGTGGAGCCAGGTGAGTGCGCCGCTGCTCGAATCCCTGGAGATGGACCGGCTGCGCTTTCCCGAGATTTACGAGGAGCGCGCGGCTCGCTACCGGCTCGAGCCCTACCGGCTCAAGCTCAGCTATGTGCTCGAGCGCCTGCGGCTCACCCATCAACGCAACCAGCAGCTGGCCAGCGCCGGCTGGGAAGCCCCAGGCGAAGCCCGCCCGCCCCTGCCGGAATTCGGCCAGGGGGTGCTGGCCGCGGCCCCGGCCCCAGAGCTGCACTACGCCACGGTGACGGAATTCCGCACCGACCTTGAGCTGATCAACGACAGCCTTCAGGGCACAGGCCTGAGCTGTGAGCCCCTGGAAAACCTGATCGCCCAGGTGCACACCTTTGCCTTCTGCCTGGCCAGCCTCGACATCCGCCAAGAGAGCACCCGCCACAGCGATGCCCTCGATGAACTGAGCCGCTACCTGCAGCTGCCGGTTCCCTACGGCGAGATGGAAGAGGCCCAGCGGGTGGAGTGGCTGCTCACCGAGCTGCAAACCCGCCGGCCCCTGATTCCTCCCGCGGTGCAGTGGAGCCCCGCCACTGCTGAAACCTTTGATGTGCTGCGGGTGGTGCATCGCCTGCAGCAGGAATTCGGCAGCCGCATTTGCCGCACCTATGTGATCTCGATGAGTCACACGGTGTCGGACCTGCTGGAGGTGCTGCTGCTGGCGAAGGAAGCTGGCTTGGTGGATCCGATGGCTCAGCGCTCGGATCTGCTGGTGGTGCCGCTGTTTGAAACGGTGGAAGACCTCAAGGCCGCCCCGGCGGTGATGGAGCGCCTGTTCAGCGAGCCCTTCTACCGGCAGCTGATCGCCAGCACCAGCCCCACCGGCAAGCCCTTGCAGGAACTGATGCTCGGCTATTCCGATAGCAACAAGGATTCAGGCTTCCTCTCCAGCAACTGGGAGATCCATCAGGCGCAGATCGCCCTGCAGCAGCTGGCCACCCGCCACAGCGTGGCGCTGCGCATCTTCCATGGCCGCGGCGGCTCCGTGGGGCGTGGCGGCGGCCCGGCTTATCAGGCGATCTTGGCCCAGCCCAGCGGCACCCTCAACGGCCGCATCAAGATCACTGAGCAAGGCGAGGTGCTCGCCTCCAAATACTCCCTGCCTGAGCTGGCGCTCTACAACCTGGAAACCGTGTCCACCGCGGTGATCCAAAACAGCCTGATCACCAGCCATGTGGATGACACCCCCGATTGGAATGAGCTGATGGCGCGGCTGGCGGCCTCCTCCCGCAGCCATTACCGCGCCCTGGTGCACGACAACCCGGATCTGGTGGCCTTCTTCCAGCAGTGCACTCCGATCGAGGAGATCAGCAAGCTGCAGATCTCCAGCCGGCCGGCCCGCCGCAAAAGCGGTGCCAAGGATCTCTCCAGCCTGCGCGCCATCCCCTGGGTGTTCGGCTGGACCCAGAGCCGTTTCCTGCTGCCCAGCTGGTTTGGTGTGGGGGCCGCCCTGCAGGAAGAGCTCGATGCTGATCCTGGGCAGCTGGAGCTGTTCCAGCAGCTCTATCAACGCTGGCCCTTCTTCCGGATGCTGATCTCCAAGGTGGAGATGACCCTCTCGAAGGTTGATCTGGATCTGGCCCATCACTACGTGCGCTCGCTCGGGCGCCCCGAGTTGCGCGAAGCCTTTGAGCAGATTTTTGAGGTGATCGCCAAGGAGTTTGTGCTCACACGCGATCTGGTGCTGGCGATCACCGGGCATCAGCGGCTGCTGGATGGTGATCCGGCCCTGCAGCTCTCGGTGGAGTTGCGCAACCGCACGATCGTTCCGCTGGGTTACCTGCAGGTGGCGCTGCTGCGCCGCTTGCGCGATCAAAACCGCCAGCCCCCCATGAGCGAGGCGGCCGCCAGCGACGACGGCCGCACCTACAGCCGCAGCGAGCTGCTGCGCGGGGCTCTGCTCACGATCAATGGCATCGCCGCCGGCATGCGCAACACCGGCTGAGGCGGCGCTGTGCTCGATTCCCTGCTGATTCCCTTCCGCTCGCAGCCGCAGCCGCCGGCGCTGCCCGAGGGGTACAGCCTCGAGAGCGAGCGGCCTCCTCTAGCTGAAGAGCTCAACGCTCTTTTGGTCGTGTGCGGCGACCCCAGCCGGCCGCTGGCCCGGCTGGAAGCGGCCTTGGAGCGCAGCACCTGGCAGCTGAGTGTGCGCAATCCCGTCGATCAGTTGGTGGGCTTTGTGCGGGTGACCAGCGATCTGGCCCTGAACGCCAACCTCTGGGATCTCAGCGCCCATCCGGCTGATCCCCAGCAGGAGCAGCTGATGATCGTGCTGGTGCACACCGCCTTGAGCCGGCTGCGGCGGGAGCTGCCGGGCTGCAGCATTTCGGTGGCAGCGGCCCCGATGGCCCAGGAAGCCCTTAAGCGCCATGGCTTCGTGGTGGACCCCGGCGGGATCCGGGCCATGGGCCTCAGCCTCTGATCAGCAGCTGCCGGCCGCTTCCAGGCATCAAAAAGCCCCGCCGAAGCAGGGCTGAGGGGTGAGGGGGCGGCTCCGTGTCTCACGAGCATGGAGGGACTCGAACCCCCGACACTCAGAACCGGAATCTGATGCTCTATCCAACTGAGCTACATGCCCTCGCGGGAGCAGCACCTCTCGGGCTTTACCTTAGCCGTCAGAGCGCCCCAGACCCATTCGGCTGCATCGCCTGGAGCTGCGCCAGTTCCGCAATTACAGCGGCCTGAATCTCGCCTTCGAGGCGCCGCGCTTGCTGGTGATCGGCCGCAATGGCGAGGGCAAATCCAACCTGCTCGAAGCGGTGGAACTGCTTGGCAGCTTGCGCTCGCACCGCTGCAGCAGCGACCGCGATCTGATCCGCCAGGGGGAGCGCCAGGCGCTGATCAGTGCTGCCTGTGAGGGCGGTGATCAGCTGGAACTGGAGCTGCGCCGCCAGGGCGGCAGGCAGGCGCGCCGCAACGGCAAGCTGCTGGAGCGCCAACACGAGCTGATCGGCCCGATGCGCTGCGTGGGCTTCAGCGCCCTCGATCTGGAGCTGGTGCGCGGAGAGCCGGCCCTGCGGCGCCAGTGGCTCGATCGGGTGGTGCTGCAACTCGAACCCGTGTATGCCGAGCTGCTCAGCCGCTATGGGCGCCTGCTGCGCCAGCGTTCGCAGTTGCTGCGGCGCGGCCTGGGAGCTGGCATGCAGCCGGAGCTGCTGGAGGCGTTTGATCAGCAGATGGCCCTGATCGGCACGCGCTTGCATCGCCGTCGCCTCAGGGCCCTGCGTCGCCTGGAGCCGCTGGCTGCCGCCTGGCAGGAGCGCCTCAGCGGCGGCCGCGAGCAGCTGCAGCTGCGCTACGTGCCCGGCAGCGTGCTCGAGGGGGAGGAGGCGGAAGCACCCTGGCGTGATGCGCTGCTGGAGCAGCTGCGGCAGCAGCGGCCGGAGGAGCTGCGGCTTGGTCAGTGCAGTGTGGGGCCCCATCGCGATGAAGTGGCTCTTGAGCTGGGGGAGCAGCCGGCCCGGCGCTATGGCTCAGCCGGCCAGCAGCGCACGCTCGTGCTCGCCTTGAAGCTGGCGGAGCTGGAGCTGGTGCAGCAGCTCTGGGGAGAGCCGCCGCTGCTGCTGCTCGACGACGTGCTGGCCGAGCTTGATCCAGGCCGGCAGCAGCTGTTGCTGGAGGCTGTGGGTGAAGGGCATCAGTGCCTGGTGAGCGCCACGCACCTGGGGGCCTTCACCGGCGGTTGGCATCAGCTTTCGCAGGTGGTGACCGTTGAGGCCGGCAGCCTGCTGCCCAGCCAGTAAGGTGATTTGCTGTTTTGCCTGGATCTGATGACCCAAGCGGCCTGCCTCCACCCCAACCCGGGATGGACCGGAGCTGAGACCTTCTCCGCGAGCCCCCAAGCACCCTGTGCCACCGAGATGGTGGGTAAACACTGCATTCTCGAGCTTTACAACTGCGATTCCGCCAAGCTCGACGACGAGGCTTTCCTCAGGAACGCCATCACCACCGCTGCGAAGCGTGCTGGCGCCACACTCCTGAATCTGATCACCCACCGGTTCGACCCCCAGGGTGTGACGGGGCTGGCTCTACTGGCCGAATCCCATATTTCGATCCACACCTGGCCCGAATCCGGCTACGCGGCTGTGGATGTGTTCACCTGCGGTGATCACACCATGCCCGAACGGGCCTGCATCGTGCTCAGCGAAGAGCTCGACGCCGGCAACTACAAGCTCAAGAGCTTCCGCCGCGAAACCCCGGGTTCCGTAGCTGGCGCTGAGCGCGAACCCGCCCTGGCAGCCGCCTAACCGCACCGCTGTTTTGGCTCGCTCAGCCCCTCCCGCGGGAGGGGCTTTTTCATGGCTGCTCGCTGCTGCGCAGCTGCAGTGTCGCCAGGCATGGCAACAGGATCACTGTCACCATGTCGCCAGTGCCATAGCCACAAACAGCTTGGCGATCTGGGTTTCGTGGCCTTGCATCTCAGCGCTGCGGCAGGTCCCGGTTGAGCTTGCCGCTCACCAGACCCTCGAGATCGAGGCTCATGGCCGTGAAGCCCAGATCGAGAAAGGCGGCCACCAGGGCTTCTCGTAAGCCGGGCTCAAGCAGGAGCGGGAGCTGCGCGGGCGGTAGTTCGATGCGCGCCGCCTCTCCCTGGCTGCGCACCCGCAACTCCTGAAAGCCCCGCTGGCGCAGCCAGGCCTCGGCCGCTGCCACCCGCTGCAGCCGCTCGGCGCTGATCGCTTCGCCGTAAGGAAAGCGGGAGGCCAGGCAGGGCTGGGCAGGCTTATCCCACCAGGGGAATCCCAGGGCCCGGGAGATGGCGCGCACGCCGGCTTTGCTGATGCCCAGCTCCGCCAGCGGTGAGATCACCTGGCGTTCCTGGGCGGCGCGGATGCCGGGGCGGTGATCGCCGAGGTCGTCGTGGTTCACCCCATCGAGCACCACGGCATCGGCGGTGCCGATTGCCTGTAGCAGTTCCGCCAGCAGGCTGTGCAGCTCCCGCTTGCAGGCGTAGCAGCGCTCGGCAGGATTGCGGCTGTAAGCGGGATCGTTGAGTTCGGCGGTGGGGATCTCGCGATGCTGGATGCCCATCCAGGCCGCCTGCTGCCGGGCTTCCTCGCGCAGGTGAGGGGCCAGCGCTGGGGATACACCTGTGATCGCCTGAGCCCCCTCCCCCAGTTGCTCAGCGGCGATGGCTGCCACCAGAGCGCTGTCCACCCCGCCCGAGTAGGCCACCAGGGCTGCTGGATGGGCGGCGATGCTGCGACGCAGGGCGGCGAGGGCCTCGCGCAGATCTGGTTCGAGCTGCTCCACCGTGGGGTGAAGCGTGGTGGGTTGGCGGCTGGACTGTGCCGGCATCAGCGCTGCAAACCGGGGTGGGTGGCCTTCCGGACGCCCTCGTTAGAGTCCGACGGTAAGTGGCTTGGCCATGGCCCCGCAGGCAACCTCCGCCACCACAACCAGCCGCGGCACGGGCCGGGGCATCGGCATTCGCACCGCCGCCGGCAGCAGTGAACGCAGCCACGGCCAGCTTCACGTTTACGACGGTGAGGGCAAAGGCAAGAGCCAGGCGGCGCTGGGCGTGGTGCTGCGCACCATCGGCCTGGGCATCTGCGAGCAGAAGCAAACCCGCGTGCTGCTGCTGCGCTTCCTCAAGGGGCCTGGCCGCGCCTACGACGAAGACGCCGCCATTGAAGCCCTTCAGCAGGGTTTCCCCCATCTGATCGATCAGGTGCGCACCGGCCGCGGCGACTTTTTCGGGGCCGATGAGATCACCCGTATCGATCTTCAGGAGGCCGAACGCGGCTGGACCATCGCCAAGGGGGCGATCGCCAGCGACCTCTATTCCGTAGTGGTGCTCGATGAGCTCAACCCGGTACTGGATTTGGGGCTGCTCGACACCGAGGAGGTGGTGCGCACCCTGGCCGCCAAGCCCGCGGGCATGGAGGTGATCGTGACGGGCCGCGGCGCGCCGCGGCAGCTGGTGACGATTGCCGATCTGCATTCGGAAATGCGCGCCCACCGCCGCCTCGATGCCGCGGCGGCTGCGGAGCTGGATTCCGACGGCTTCGAGCGCCCGCCTGCCGGTCTGGAAGGGATCGAGGTGTACACCGGCGAGGGCAAGGGCAAATCCACCAGTGCCCTGGGCAAAGCCCTACAGGCCATCGGCCGCGGCATCTCGCAAGACAAGAGCCACCGCGTGCTGATCCTGCAGTGGCTCAAAGGCGGCAGCGGCTACACCGAAGATGCTGCGATTGCCGCTCTGCGCGAGAGCTATCCCCACCTGGTGGATCACCTGCGCTCCGGCCGAGACGCGATCGTGTGGCGAGGCCAGCAACAGCCGATCGATTACGTGGAAGCAGAGCGCGCCTGGGAGATCGCCCGCGCCGCCATCTCCAGCGGCCTCTACAAGACGGTGATCCTCGATGAGATCAACCCCACCGTGGATCTCGAGCTCTTGCCGGTGGAGCCGATTGTGCAGACCCTGCTGCGCAAACCCTCCGAAACGGAGGTGATCCTCACGGGCCGCTGCAAAAACCCGCCCGCCTATTTCGATCTGGCTTCTGTGCACTCAGAAATGGTGTGCCACAAGCACTACGCCGAGCGGGGTGTGGATCTCAAGCGCGGCGTGGATTACTGAGCGATCCGTCAAACGCTGCCAGCAAAAAGCCCGGGCCTGAGCCCGGGCGGATGAGGGCCTGTGGGCCTTGTTCAGTAGCGAGGAACGCTGGGATCCACGTCTTGGCTCCAGGCGTCGATGCCGCCGGCCACATTGATGCCTTCGATGCCATGGCGCTTCAGCGCGATCAGGGCCTTAGCGCTGCGGCCGCCCAGTTTGCAGTGGGCGTAGAGCGTTTTGCCGGCGGCCAGCTGCTTGATCCGCTCCACCGCCGTGCCGTTCTCAATCTGATCGAGGGGGATTAGCTCGGCGCCGGGGATTACGGCGATTTCCGCTTCGGGCGGATTGCGCACGTCGATCAGCACCATCCCTGAGGTGTCGCCATCGAGCAGGGTCTTCAGCTCGCTCACGCTGATGCTCTCCACGGCACCGGCTTCTTCCTGGCCGGGGGCCGTGCCGCCCACGCCGCAGAACTCCTGGTAGTCGATCAGCTTGTCGATCACCGGCCGCTCGGGGTTGGGCCGCAGTTTGAGCTCGCGGAACTTCATGCCCAGGGCGTCGAACAGCAGCAGGCGGCCGCTGAGGGTGGTGCCGATGCCGGTGATGATCTTCACGGCTTCGGTGGCCTGGATCACGCCGATGATTCCAGGCAGTACACCCACCACGCCGCCTTCGGCGCAGGAGGGCACCATGCCCGGCGGGGGCGGCTCGGGGAAGAGGTCGCGGTAGTTGGGGCTTTCGGCATCCAGGTTGAACACCGTGGCCTGGCCTTCAAAACGGAAGATCGAGCCGTACACGTTGGGCTTGCCCAGCAGCACGCAGGCGTCGTTCACCAGGTAGCGGGTGGGGAAGTTATCCGTGCCGTCGCAGACGATGTCGTACGGGCGGATGATCTCTAGGGCGTTCTCACTGGTGAGCGCCGTTTCGTAGAGATCCACCTGGCAGTGGGGATTGATCTCGAGGATGCGTGCCTTGGCCGATTCGATCTTCGGCTTGCCCACCCAGCTGGTGCCGTGGATCACCTGCCGCTGCAGGTTGGAGTGATCCACCACATCGAAATCCACGATGCCGATGCGGCCCACGCCGGCGGCAGCCAGATAGAGCAGTAGCGGTGAGCCGAGGCCGCCGGTTCCCACACACAGGACGGAGGAAGCCTTGAGCCGCTTCTGCCCCTCCATGCCCACCTCCGGCAGGATCAGGTGGCGCGCAAAGCGAGCCACCTCATCGGGGCTGAGCTCGATGCCGGTGGTGTCGGGGGGAAGCATGGGGCGAGCGAAACGCTGTCCAGCTCCCTACTCTCCCAAACGCTCGGCACCCGGTGCTGGAGTTCCCCCTGTGATCAGCAGCTCGATGGGGGGCTGCAGTGCTTCGCAGTCGTCTGGGCGCTCAGGGTTGGCGTCTGGGATCCACCAGGCACGCAGCGTCGCCGAGCCAAGTGGGAGGCCGCTGCGGATCAGCATCAGCGTGGGGCCGACGCACAGCGCTCGATCGGTGCTGGAGGGCACGGCTTCGCTGCTGGGGTGGCTGTGGGCAGCGCCAAGCACCGTGAGGCCGCGGCTGCGGCACCAGCGCTGGGCCAGTAGCTGCTCGCGCGGGTCGAGGCTGAAGCGTTGGGGCCTCGCTTGCGCGGGCTGCCACACATTCCGGCAGGGCCAGACCCATTGCACCCGCAGGGTTGCCCCTTCGTGTGCCCCCAGGAGCAGGGCGCAGCCTTCCTCCGGTGCTGCCGCCAGCAGCGTGCGCTCCAGAACGATCAGGCAATGCCCATCGAACTGCAGTCGCTCTGGCGTAGGTGCACGCACCCGGATACCTTATGGCGAAGCAATAATTCACGATCTGGCCGATGACCGTCGAGACCCCCGACCTCAAGGATCAGGCCAGTCCTGCTGCAGACGAGGCCGGCGCCAGCTTCACTGAGCGCTACAGCGAAGTGCTGAGCAAGGTGAACGAGACCCTCGACAAGGTCGATTGGAGCCAGATGGGCCGCATCGGCAAGGGCGTTGGCGTTCTTGTGGTTGTGATCGTGGCCCAGGTGCTGATCAAGGGCGTGATCGACACCATCAATCTGCTGCCAGTGGTTCCCGGCCTGCTCGAGCTGCTGGGCCTGGTGGTGGTGGGTCAGTGGAGCTGGCAGAACCTCACCACCAGCGACAAGCGCTCGGCGGTGATCACCAAAGTTCAGAACCTGCGCAAGGAATACCTGGGCTGAGCCCGCATCGAGCCGTCAGCTCCATTGGCGCAGCAGCGCCTGGATGCTGGCGGCACTTTGTTGCCAGTACCCGCCGCCGAACAGGTTGGCGTGATTGAGCAGGTGGTACAGGTTGTACAGATCCACCCGTTGCCGGTGCCCGGCGGGCAGGGGCCATTCCTGCTCGTACCCCTCGAAGAAGGCCGCTGGGAACCCACCGAACAGGCGCGCCATCGCTAGGTCCACCTCGCGATCGGAGCGGGACACCGCCGGATCGAATAAGGCGCTTCCGCCACCGATCAGCAACCCGGCGTTGCCGCTCCACAGATCGCCATGCACCAAGCAGGCCTCCGGTTCATGGGCGGCTAACCAGTGCGGAACCTGTTCAAGTAGGGCGCGCGCCTCGGGAAGGGCCCGTCCGGCGGCTGCGGCGAGCTCCAGCTGAACCCCTAGGCGTTGCTCGCTAAAGAACTCGGCCCAGCTGCCGCGCCAGCTGTTGTCTTGCGGGCCAGAGCCGATGAAGTTGTTCTGGTGCCAGCCGAAGCGTCCATCGCTGCTGGCCAGGCTGGCGCGGTGCAGCCCGGCGAGGCCTTGGCCTAGTTCCAGCCAGCCCTGCTGGCTTCCGCCGCCCAGCTCCAGCCAGCTCAGCAGCAGCACTGCCTCACCCTCCAGTTCCGCTAAGTCCAGGGGGTCGGGAATCAAGGGAAGTGGCGCCTCCGTTGGCTCCAGCTGTGCCGCCGCCCTCAGGGCGTTCAGACCATCGGCCTCGGCCTCAAGCACCGGCAGGAGCGCGGCGCGATTGGTCTTGGCAAAACGCTGGCTGCCATCGCGCAGCTCCAGCCGCCAGGCGCGGTGGATGCAGCCGCCACCCACCGGCTGCATCGCCGCCAGCTCCAGCCCCTGCTGCGCCAGCCAGCGCGCCATCACCTGCTGCTGCATGGCCACTCCAGGCGCGCGCGCTGCCAGCATGCCGGGATGTTGAGCCGTTGTGATGTGGCGGTGGTGGGGGGCGGCGTCGCCGGCCTCACCGCTGCAGCCTTGCTCGCCGCCGAGGGGCTGCAGGTAGAGCTGCTCGAGGCCCACAGCCAGACCGGTGGCTGCGCCGGGACCTTCCGCCGCGGGCCTTACACCTTTGATGTGGGCGCCACCCAGGTGGCGGGGTTTGAGCCGGGCGGGATCCATGAGCGCTTGTTCCGCCATTTCGGCTTGCCGCTGCCCCAGGCCACACCGCTGGATCCGGGGTGCAGCGTGCAGCTGGCCGGCGACCCTGGGCCTATTCCGCTCTGGCGCGATCCGGAGCGCTGGCAGCAGGAACGGCAGCGGCAGTTCCCCGGCAGTAAACGCTTCTGGCAGCTCTGCGCCTGGCTGCACCAGAGCAACTGGGCCTTCGCTGGTCGTGATCCGGTGCTTCCGCCGCGCAGCCTCTGGGATCTGCGCCAGCTGCTGGGCGCCGTGAGGCCGGCCAGCCTGGCCAGCGGCGTGCTGGTGGGCGCCACGGTGGCTGATTTGCTCAGCCTCTGCGGCTGCGGCAGTGATCAGCGCCTGCGGCGCTTTCTCGATCTGCAGCTGAAGCTCTATTCCCAGGAACCCGCCGATCGCACCGCCGCGCTCTATGGCGCCACGGTGCTGGCCATGGCGCAGGCACCGCTGGGGCTCTGGCACCTGCAGGGCTCGATGCAGAGGCTCAGCACTGCCCTGGAGCAGGCCTTGGCCCAGGCGGGTGGCCGGCTGCGACTGCGCCATCGCCTCCAGAGCCTCAAACCGGTAGCCGGCGGCTGGAGGCTGGAGGGTGTGGTGGCCGGCCAGCGGCCGTTTGTGCTGGAAGCCGAGCAGGTGGTGAATACCCTGCCGCCCCAGCTGCTGCCAGATCTCCTGGGCGAGAGCCTGCCCCAGAGCTATCGCCAGCGGATCGACGCGTTCCCCGATCCCTCCGGCGCCCTGGTGCTCTATGGCGCCGTGCCGCGCGCCTGTCTGCCCTCCCATCTGGGGCTGCATGCCCAGCTGGAGTGGGGGGATCCCGGCAACCTGTTCGTGTCGATCAGTGCTGAGGGCGATGGCCGCGCCCCTGAAGGCGAGGCCACGGTGATCGCCAGTGTGTTCACGGCCGCCCGGCCCTGGTTTGGCCTGCCCGAGCCCGTCTACCAGGAGCGCAAGCAACAGGCGCTGGCCGGGATTCAAGCGGGGTTGCAGCAGCTGTTGGGTTTGCGCCAGGAGCAGTACTTGCATGTGGAGCTGGCCACGCCGCGCGGGTTCGCCGGTTGGACCGGCCGACCTTTCGGGTTTGTGGGGGGGCTGGGGCAGCACCCGAGCCGTTTTGGCCCCTTCGGCTTGGCCAGCCGCACGCCGCTGGCTGGGCTGTGGCTCTGCGGCGATGCGATTTATCCAGGAGAGGGCACTGCGGGGGTGAGCCTCTCGGCCTTCACCGCCTGCCGGCAGCTCCTCGCCGCCAGCGGCCGCGAACTCCAGCTCGCGGCGTAGACGCCTGGCGCCAGTGCTGCCGTGTCAAAGAAACTCCGGCCGCAGGGCCTGGCAGTGCTCCAGCCGCTGCTGCAGGGCTGGCCAGGCTTGCTGCTCCACCAGGGTTTCCAGCTCGGCCAGTTGCTGGCGGTAGAGCGCGATCGACTGCAACACGGCCTCCCGGTTGCAGCGCGCCATCAGTGCTCCGAGCTCCGGGTTACCGCCGCCGATGCGGCTGGTGTCGGCGAAGCCGCTGGAGGCCAACTGACGCACCAGGGCCTCGGCACCGGCGGCATGGCCGCCCTGCTCCGCCGCCTCCAGCAGCGCGGCGCTCACCAGCACCGGCATGTGGGAAATCAGGGCCACGGCTCGGTCGTGAGCGGCGGCTTCACAGCAAAGCCACTGGGCCTGCACCACGGCGGCCAGCTCCTGCACCAGCGCCAGAGCAGTCGGGTCGGTGCTGCTGCTTGGGGTGGCCACCCAAGGGCGCCCGGCAAACAGCCCGGCCAAGCCCGCTTCCACACCGGCCTCAGCCGTGCCCGCCATTGGATGGCTGGGCACGAAGCGCGGGTGCAGCGGCTGCCAGCGCTTCAGCACCGGTTGCTTCACCGAGCCCACATCGGTGATCACCGCATCCGGAGGCAGTGCCGCCAGCAGCTCCGCTGGTGGCTCGAGCAGCCGATCGAGGGGCAGGGCCAGCACGATCAGACCGCAGCCCTGCAGCACGGCGGGGTCGGTGTCGATGTGCTGGGCCAGCTGCCGCTCCCGCGCCCGTTCAGCGGTGCTCTCCCGGTGCACCAGGGCCCGCACCTCCAGGCCAGCGGCCTGCAGATCCAGCCCGAGCGAACCACCGATCAACCCCAGCCCTACCAGCCCCACCGGCCGCTCGCGCAGGGCGCCCTGGCCCTTGGCGGACTCCCCTTGGCTGGATGTCATTGCTGAACAGTGGCTTCAGGCCAGCTTCCTACGATTTCGCGATGCTGGAAGCGCGGGCCCATCACCAACTCAAGGCCTTGCTCCGCCAGGCCGGTGAACCGCGCTGGCCCCATCACCTCACCTTGAGCCGGCTGGTGGCCCGTAGCCTGCGCCGCGCCGACCAAACCCTGATCCGCCTGGCCCCCGGCAGTGATCCCAGCTGGCTGCTGGGCCTGCTCGTGCCCCTGGCTCTGCAACCCCAGCGCGTGGCGATGGTGGTGAGCCCGGTGTTGCGGCAGCGGCTGCTTCAGGTGGAATTGCCGCGGCTGGAGGCGGTTGGCCTCAGCCTCGCCTGCTGGGAAGGCCCGCAGCCTCCGCCTGCGGGCCAGCTCTGGTTGCTGTCGCACGAGCAGTTGGTGTCGGCTTGGCGCCTTGGAGCTCTGGCGGATCACCAGCTGGTGGTGCCGGAGGGGGAGCTGCTGGAGCCGCTGCTGCGCCAGGCCCTCGCCGTGGTGATCGACACGGGCCACTGGGAGCAGCTGCGCCGCAGCCTGCCCTCGGCCGCTGCGAGTTTGCTCCAGCTGCATGAACGCCTTAGCCGGCGGCTGCTGGCCCGGCCCTGCGGTCCCCATCAGCAGGTGGCCATTGCCCCGGAGGAAGAAGCGCCGCTGCGGCAGTTGCTCGCGGTGCTCGGCCCGCTCCCCGATCCCTGGCCGCGCTGGCTGGAGTGTGCCGGTGAGGGCTGGACCAGCTGGGCTCAGGTGAATCCCACCGTGCTGCAGTGGCAGTGGCATCGCCAGCCGCTCCAGCCCCTGGCGGAACTGCCTGGCCTGCTGCAGGAGCGCGGCGTGGTGCTGGTGGGGCCCTGGCCGGAGACCCAAGGCCCGGTGCTGGGCTTCTCGCCGCAGGTGCAGTTGAGCCTGGCAGATCCGCCGTTGCTGGATCCTTTGCCCCTGTTTGCGCCCCAGGGTCAGCCACTGCCCAATGCTCCCCACTACGACACCCACTTGCTCGATCAGTGCCGCCGGCTCGTACTCGGCCAGAGCGGCCTCACGGTGGTGCTGGTGGATGACGACGGGTTGCGGTTGCGGCTCACCAGCGCTCTGGCCGCCGAATTCGGCACACGGGTGGGCCATGAGCTCACCGCGCCGGAGAGCAATGGCGTGATCTGTTGCAGCTGGCGGTGGTGGCTTGAGCACCAGGGCCGCTTGCCGCTGCCGGCTCAGCTGGTGGCCGCCACCTTGCCGATCGCCAGCCTCGAGGATCCGCTTACGGCCGCCCGCGTTGCAGCGCTGCGCCTGCGGGGGCGCGACTGGTTCCGGGAGCTGCTGCTGCCGGAAGCCCTGCAGCGCTTGCAATTGGCGGTGGCTGGCGTGCGCCGCAACAGCGGCCGCTTGGCCGTACTCGATGGGCGGATGCGCCGCAGGGGTTGGGGGCGCACGGTGCTGCAGGCCCTGGAGCCTTGGGTGGAGCTCACCCGTTTGCGGCCGGATTAAGCCCCTTAGCCTGGGGCGCTGTTGCGAACAGGCTCGATGGGAGAGGCCAAGCGCCGCTCTGAACAGGGATTGCCCCCTCGGCCCAAACCGGCCAAGGCCAAGCCCGCCGACACCTCACCGCGCCTGGCCCCGTGGCTGCCGCTCACCCAGCGTCAGGGCGAACAATTTGTGCAGATCACCACCCGTGGTGCCTGGGTGGGGATCGGCGCTCTGGTGCTGTTCTGGGTGATTGTTCGCTTTATTGG
Organism: Vulcanococcus sp.; assembly: GCA_019264575.1. GTDB lineage: Bacteria > Cyanobacteriota > Cyanobacteriia > PCC-6307 > Cyanobiaceae > Vulcanococcus. The sequence goes on from JAHUZV010000020.1 coordinate 117,881, forward strand.
CCCCGCCGCCGGTTGGTGGACCTTGGCGGACGGCTGATCCCGCCGATCGCGGGCAGGTTTGCGAGCCGTGACACACCCGCAGGCCTGAGTATTCCTACCCGCGCAAACCTGAAGAAAAGCTTAGGATCGGTGCATTCAATGCTCTGCGCTCATGTTCGCGCGTCTGGCTGAGCACTACCGATCGGTTGTTGAAGACCTGGTGATGAGCCTTCGCGCTCTCGCGGATGGTCTGCAGCAACAGGGATTTGCCGCAACTTGTTACGTCTGCGGCGATGACCGTGACGGCCACGGTGCCTCGTTTGTGGCCGATCTCGGTGACGGCCACATGGTGCGTTTTCTCGTGTCGGATTACGGGATCAGCTGGGTGGAATCCCGCAACGGCCACGAGCTGGTGAAATTTGAAGGAGCCGAGGCCATCCAGGAGCTCGAGCGCGTTGCCGCTGCGCTGCATCTCTCTCCTGCCCCCGTTGTCTCCACTGTCAGCGCCTGAGGCGCTGTCCATCGCTTGCTCTGCCCCCGCCGCACGGCGGGGGCTTTTTTTGTGCTGGCTGGCGCCAGCCAGCACCCCGCGGGGTTCAGCTGGCGGCCGGTACGGCCTCCTCGCTGGTGCTGGAGGCGCTACCGCTGGCGGCTAGGCGAGCGGCGGCAGCGGCCACCGGCTTGAGGGAGTCGCTGGTTTCGCTGAGCTTCTCCCGCACCTGGCGCTCGATCCGTTCCTTGGGCTCGGGGTTCTGCTCCAGCCAGGTGATCGTGTTGTCGCGGCCCTGGCCGATGTTGTCGCCCTCGTAGCTGTACCAGGCGCCCTTGCGCACCACCACGCCGTTTTCCTCGGCCAGATCCAGCAGACAGCCCACGGTGCTGATACCGCGGCCGAACAGGATGTCGAACTCCGCGATGCGGAAGGGGGGCGCCACTTTGTTCTTGGCCACCTTTACCTTGGCGCGGATGCCGTATTCCTCGGTGCCGCGCTTGAGGGTCTGGATGCGGCGGATATCGAGCCGCACCGAGGCATAGAACTTCAGGGCATTACCGCCGGTGGTGGTTTCGGGGTTGCCGTAGGTCACGCCGATCTTCTGGCGCAACTGGTTGAGGAAGATCACGGTGCAACCGGATTTGCCGATGTTGCCGGTGATCTTGCGCATCGCCTGGCTCATCAGGCGGGCCTGGCTGCCCACCGCTAGATCGCCCATCTCGCCTTCGATTTCAGCGCGGGGGGTGAGGGCGGCCACCGAGTCGACCACCACGATGTCCACCGCGGCAGAGCGCACCAGCTGATCCACGATCTCCAGCGCCATCTCGCCGGTGTCGGGCTGGGAGACCAGAAGATTCTCGATATCAACGCCCAGGGCGGCGGCATACACCGGATCGAGAGCGTGTTCCGCGTCCACGAAGGCGGCGACGCCGCCGCGCCGCTGCACCTCGGCGATGGCATGCAGGGTGAGGGTGGTTTTACCGGAGCTCTCCGGGCCGTAGATCTCCACTACGCGGCCCTTGGGATAGCCCCCGCCCAGCGCTAGGTCGAGGGTGAGGGCGCCGGTGGGGCTGGTTTCGATCCGCATGCGGGAGGCATCTCCCAGGCGCATGATCGAGCCCTTGCCGAAGTTGCGCTCGATTTGATTGAGCACAAGGCCCAGGGCCTTGTCGCGCTCGGTGTTGGTGGCGCCGTTGTTGGCTGCGCCAGCGGCGGGACTGCTGGTTTTGGTGTCGGCTGGCATGTCTGCGATTCAGCGATGGGGGCAGGCCGCGGTGCAGGGAGCCGGCGGAACCGGGCTCATCCTGGGCGACCTCATCAAAAGAAGTGCCACCGCAGGCGCCAGATGTTTCACCGATGCGGGCTTCACCTGGCTGTAGTACAGGCGTACGCTAGCGGATCAGGGCCAGCTCGCCAGGGGCGCGGCGAATTGCTCCGGTTGCAGCGGGCTGATGCCGGGCGGTAGTTGCTCCAGGTCCCCCGGCGCCAGGTAGCCCCAGGCCACCAGGAAGCAGCGCACGGCGTCCAGCCCTGCCGTGGCGCGCACGCTTTCCAGGGTGGGGCGGCGATCCTCCACGAACCAGATGGGGCGCGTTTGGTTTTGGCTCAGCTGCAGCAGCACCTCAGGCTTGCTGCCCTGCTCGTGGCCATCCACCGCCTCGGGCTGCAATCCATAGGCCTCGAGCAGCTGCCGCGCAAAAGCACCGCCTTTGGTGGTGAGCACCCTCCAGGGGCTGCCTTCGGCCTCCAGGACCTTCAGCCGCTGGATCACCCCCGGGTAGGGATGGTGCAGCGCCAGCCAGGCATCGGGGTCGGCCTGGATCGCCTCGGCCCGCAGCTGTTCGAGGGCTTGCTGCAGGGCCTGGGGTTCCAGCTTCCAGCGCTGCAGGGCGGAGTGCAGGTGGTTGTCGTAGTCGGCCAGGTAGGCCGGCAGGTTGAGGTCGGCCCTGGAGAGCTCCAGGGC
>JAHUZV010000018.1 GCA_019264575.1 Vulcanococcus sp.
GAACGGTTTCAACTTCAACCAGTCCATCCTGGATTCCCAGGGTCGTGTTCTGAACACCTGGGCTGACGTGCTGAACCGCGCTGGTCTGGGCATGGAAGTGATGCACGAGCGCAACGCTCACAACTTCCCCCTCGACCTGGCAGCAGCCGAAGCCACCCCCGTGGCTCTGACTGCCCCCGCCATCGGCTGAGGTTGATCCTCAAAACGGTTCAATCTCGGTTGAATCGGAAGGCCCCCGCGAAAGCGGGGGCTTTTTGTTGTTTGGTATCCGGTTGAGGCGATCAGCAGCCCATCACTGCCCGATGTCTTCTGCCCAGAGTTCGGGTTTGGTTTTCAGCATCCTCTGCATCAGGGCTTCGCAGGCGGGATCATCCAGGCAGTCCACATGGATGCCGGCTTCGTGTAGCCACTGTTCGGCGCCTTGAAAGCTGTTTCGCTCCCCGATCACCACGCGGCGAAAGCCCAGCAGCACGGCGGTGCCAGCGCACATCGGGCAGGGCGAGAGTGTGGTGACGAGTGTGAGCTCGCGCCAGTCGCGTCGCCGGCCGGCATTGCGGATGCATTGGGTTTCCCCATGACTTGTGGGGTCACCGTTCTGCACCCGTTGGTTGTGCCCGCGAGCCACGATCGTGCCGTCTTCCTGGGCGAGCACGGCCCCGATGGGAATGCCACCGTCTTGCCAGCTTTGTTCTGCTTCCTGGCGGGCGGCATCCATCAGTTGTTGCATGGTGGCCTGATCCATCGTTCAACGGCGGGGCTTACCCATTGAGGCGTGGATAGTCGGTGTAGCCAGTGGGCCCGGCGCTGTAAAACGTGCTGGGATCCGGCGTACTGAGTGGCGCGTTCGACTGAAAACGCTCCGGTAGATCCGGGTTAGCGATGAACGGTCTGCCGAAGGCCACCGTATCCACAGCGCCGGAGCGGATAGCAGCGTTTGCCTCCTCGGCTTCATAGCCCAGGTTGGCCACCAGCACGCCCTTGAAGCGCTCCCTGGTGGGAGTGAGCACATCGCCCAATTGTTCACCCAGCAGATCAGCCCGCATGAGGTGGAGGTAGGCGAGGGGAACCGCATTGAGCTGCTCCGCCAACCAGCTCATCAGCCCAATGGGATCTGAATCGCGCATCGCGTTGTAGCTGTTGAGCGGGGAAAGCCGAAGACCCATCAGCCGGGTTTCCTGAGACACCGCCTCCAGCACTTCCATCAACAGCCTGGAGCGGTTGTTCCGCGAGCCGCCGTAAGGACCCTGGCGTTGATTGCTGCCATCCCGCAGAAACGAATCCAGCAGATAGCCGTTGGCGCCATGAACTTCAACGCCATCAAAACCGGCCCGCATGGCCCGCTGCGCAGCGTGGCGAAAGCCTTCCACGATCAGCGGGAGTTCTTGATCGGTGAGTTCCCGCGGCGTCACATAGGGCTTCTTGCCTTCCGGCGTATGCACCTCATCGCCTGTGATCGCCAGGGGGCTGGGGCCCACGGGCTGTTGCCCCCCATTCAGCAAGGGATGGCAGGCGCGTCCGCCATGCCAGATCTGAAGCACGATGCGACCACCGGCTCGATGCACGGCCTCTGTGGTGAGGCGCCAGCCTTCAACCTGAGCTTCGTTGTAGATGCCGGGCTCATGCCAGAAGGCTGAATGCCCTTCCATCACCATCGTGGCCTCTGCCACGATCAGTCCGGCACTGGCGCGTTGGCTGTAGTACTCAGCCATCAGTGGGCTGGGTCCATGGCCGGCTTCAGCTCGGCAACGGGTGAGCGGTGCCATCCAGATGCGGTTAGGCAGCTCCAGCTCGCCTAGGCGAAGGGGGGTAAACAGATCAGCCATGGCCTGATTCTGATGAGCTGTTCCGGAGATGCACGCAGGAGGTGTTTCTTCACTGCTCTCTTGCAACGATCACCCACAGATTCATGTGGAGCGCGATTCCGCTCAGCTGCAAAGAGAGGCTTTTCTTATTGAAGAAAGTTTCCTCTGAATGTTTAATTGATGCAAGAAGTAGAGCTCGCAAGACGTCGCGGAAAAGCTCTGCCCCCTTTGATCAGCGGGCACTTGGCCTCGCGTGAACTCTTTGAAAAAGCCGGTGACTGGATTTGAACCTGCGACCTACTGATTACGAATCAGTTGCTCTACCACTGAGCTACACCGGCAGCCGCATCAAATTAGCATTCAGGCTGTTGCGCCCTTTGGGCTCGCGTTATGGCACCACAGTCCCGTGAGCCCCTCGATCCTGCCCTGCGGGCGCGTTTGCTGCAGGAAGCTAAAACGCCTTGGCGAGGGCTTAGGCGAGGGCTTTGGTTGGCCTTCACCGCGTCGGCTGCCGTCGGCCTCGCCACGATGACCATGCGCGCCTCAGCTGGTGAGACCGTCGCTCTCAGCGACCTCGGAATCCAGCTTGGAGCTCTCGTGCTCTTTGGCGGTCTCCTCTGGCGCGACCGCAACCCCAGCATCGATGACGAGGTCGCCTGAGTCGGGATCTTCAACCGGTTCTTCCGGAACCGCTTCAGTAGCTGAGTCGATCGGCTCGGGAGTGGTCTGCTCGGCGGGCTTTTCGCTCTTAACCGCAACGGGTTCGGTTGATGCTTCCGGAGCCTGCTGGGGCTCTGGTTCCGGCTGAAGGGTTGGTTCCGGGGCCGGCTCGGCTTTCGTGGTGGGTTCGGGTTGAGGGGCTGGCGTTGCCATCTCCAGCGGCGGTAATAGCAGCAAGGGCAGCCCCAGGTTCAGGCGGTCATCGGCGGCTTGGGCTTGGGTGAGCGGCAGGGTTTGCTCCACCTCGGCCTCGGGCCGGGTGAACAGCCACAGGGTCTGCATCAGCTGGTGCCAGTGCCATTGCATCAGCGCGAGCAGCGGAAGGCTCACTAGCAGCACCACCAAGCGCGGACTAGCCGACAGGGGCGACCAGGCCCAGGCCAGGCCCGCTTTGGCATCCATCAGCCACACGAGCGGCAGCAGCAAGGCGGCGCCAGAAGCCGCGAGCAGCTTGAGGGGTAGGGCTGTTTGCAGCGCGCTCAGCCGCAGTTGCTCAGGCCGGCGTCCGCGCAGGGGCACTTGCAGCAGCAGCAGCGACCAGAGGTCGGGCGGGAGTTGCCAAAACAACACCGCCGGCGCGAGGGCTCCCAAGGCCCAGGCCAGCACGCGCTCAAAGCCCGGCAGCGGGCCGGGATCCGCGCCGGCGAGCACCAGCAGCAGGAGCAGCGCCTCGAGTGGCAAGGCCGCGAGCCCCAGGAGCTGGAGCCACAGCAGGGGTTCGCGTCTTGCCGGATTCACGGGGTGCTGCAGCGCGGGATCAGGTGCTCAGTGTGCGGCGTTGGGTGACCAGTTTGTAGGCCTCAACGCGGTCGCCTTCCTGCCAGTTGGCGAAGCGATCGCAGCCGATGCCGCATTCGAAGCCGGTGGCCACTTCCTTCTGGTCGTCCTTGCCGCGGCGCAGGGAGTCGAGGTCGCCCTCGTAGACCTTTTCCTTGCCGCGCCAGACGCGCACCTTGCAGTTGCGCTGCAGCTTGCCGTTGGTGACATAACAGCCCGCCACGGCGCTCTTGCCGATCGTGAACACAGCCCGAACTTCGGCTTCGCCGAGGCTCTCCTCCACCAGCTCGGGTTCCAGCAGGCCTTCCATGGCCATCTGGATGTCCTCGAGCAGCTTGTAGATCACGTCGTAATCGCGCACATCCACGCCGGTGGCATCGGCGGCGCGCTTGGCGCCCGGTGCCATCGAGGTGTTGAAGCCCACGATCACAGCGCCGGAAGCGGCAGCCAGATCCACGTCGGTTTCGGTGATCTCGCCCGGTGCCGAGAGCAGCACGCGCACCTGCACCTCTTCGCGGGGCAGTTGTTCGAGGGAGCCGAGGATGGCTTCCACAGAACCCTGTACGTCGGCCTTGAGGATCAGGTTGAGCTCCTTGAGCTCGCCCTCGCTCGCCTGGCCCGACATCGAGGCCAGCGACACCCGGCGGGAGGCCATCTGCTGAGCCAGACGGGTGGCGCGGGCTTCGGTGGCGCGATCGCCCACCACAGCGCGGGCGGCTTTCTCGTCGGGGTACACCTCGAACTCGTCGCCGGCGGTGGGCACTTCGCTGAAGCCCAGGGCCTCCACCGCATAGGAGGGGCCGGCTTCCTTCACGCGCTTGCCGTTGTCGTCGACCATGGCGCGCACCTTGCCCAGGATCGGGCCCGCCGCCAGCACATCGCCGGTGCGCAGGGTGCCGTTCTGGATGAGCAGGGTGGCCACAGGGCCCTTGGCCTTGTCGAGGTGTGCCTCGATCACGGTGCCCTTCGCCATCCGGTCGGGGTTGGCCTGCAGGTCTTCCACTTCGGAGACCAGCAGGATCATCTCGAGCAGCTTGTCGATGTTCTCGCCCTTGATGGCGCTCACCGGCACCATCACGGTGTTGCCGCCCCAGTCCTCAGCCACGAGTTCGTGGGAGGAGAGCTCCTGCTTTACCCGATCCGGTGAGGCGCCTTCCTTATCGATCTTGTTGATCGCCACCAGGATCGGCACCTTGGCAGCGCGGGCGTGGCTAATCGCTTCCAGCGTCTGGGGACGCACGCCGTCATCGGCGGCGACCACCAGCACGGCCACGTCGGTCACCTTGGTGCCGCGGGCACGCATGGCGGTGAACGCCTCGTGGCCCGGGGTGTCGAGGAAGGTGATCTTGCGCTGCTCGCCGGCGTGGGGCACTTCCACCTGGTAAGCACCGATGTGCTGGGTGATGCCCCCCGCTTCGCCGGCTGTGACCCGGGTTTTGCGGATCGAATCGAGCAGGCTCGTTTTGCCGTGGTCCACGTGGCCCATCACGGTCACCACGGGTGGGCGGCGGATCAGGTGAGCGAGGTCGCTCTCCTCGATCATTTCCACCGTCTTGGCGGCGGCGGCCTCCACGTCGTCTTCGAGCACGGGCACACCGAACTCGTCCGACACCGTCTCGATCGCGGAGAGATCGAGGGTCTGGGTGACGGTGGCAATGATGCCCTTGAAGAACAGGCTCTTGATGATCTCGGAGCTGTCCACGCCCAAGCGGTCGGCCAGCTCCTGCACCGTGAGGTTGCCCTCCGGCACCACAAGCATTTCGGGCCGCTGTTGCTTGGCCTCGCGGGCAGCCCGCAGCTCCATGGCACGGCGGCGCTGACGCTGGCGGGTGGTTTCCTTCTTGCGCTTGCGGGTAACAGCCGTGGGCTTGCGCTGGGCGGTGGCGGCTGCCTTCGGCTTGGCGGGGCGGGCCAGGGAGGCCTGCAGCACCACCGCTTCCTGTTCACCGGCAAAGCCGCCGGTTTCGGCCGTTAGCGCATCGTCGTTCTCGCCAATGATGTGCACCTTCTGGCGCTGTTTCTGCGGCGAGCGGCTGCGCAGGGCTTCCAGCTTGGCGCTGTCGTCCCAATCGGGGCGGCGAGGGCGACCACCGGCGGGGGGCTGGGGAGCACGGAAGTTGGGACGGCGGGGTGCCGAAGGTGGCGTTGCCGTGGGACGAACGGCTTCATCACCGCCTGGGGCACCGACGCCCGCAGGCGTGGGTGCTCCGGGGCCGCCAGGACGACGCGGCGGTGCCGCGGCAGGCCGCGCACCCGGCTTCTGAAGCTGCATCAGCTCGCCGGGGGCCACGGGTTTCCGCATGCCGGGCATGCCAGGCCGTGTCGGCGGCGCCGGGCGGTTGCCGCCACTGGGCGCGTTGGTGTCGCGGCGGATCGGCTTGCCAACCAATTCCACCTGGGGGCGCGGTGGTGGAGTGCCGGGCTTGGCAGCGCGTACCGGTGCAGGCGCGCCAGGACGGGTGGGCATGCCCGGCCGTTGGCTTAGGGACGGGCGACCCGACGGAGGAGCGGGGCGGCTGCCGCCCTGACCGCTCTGGGGACGGCCAACGAGTTGGGGCTTGTTGCCACCGCCGCCGCCGGCTGCAGGCCGGCTGGGCGCCGGTGCACCGGGCCGTGGGGGCGCTGCCGCAGGTCGCTGCGGCGGAGCCACGGGGCGCGCTGGTGTGGCGGCGCTGGGGGGCGCTGGCTTCCTGGCTGGGGGAGCACCGGCAGGCGCTTTCGACACGATCGCCGGAGCGGGGCGGCCGGGGGCCGGAGCGCCGGGGCGAGCTGGGGCACCAGCCGGTTTGGCGGCTGCAGGGCGCGCCGGCGGTGCGACCGGAGCGGCAGGCCGTGCGGGCGGCGCGACGGGTTTGGCCGCTTGCGGAGCCGGGGCTGCCGGCCGGGGAGCGGGAGCAGCGGGTTTGGCAGCAGCCGGTGCGGGCGCCGCAGGGCGGGCCGGTGCCGTGACGGGCGGCTTGGCGGCAACCGGTTTGGCAGCGGCCGGCTTTGCGGCGGCAGGCGGTTGCACAGGTGCTGGCTTCACCGGGGCGGCAGGGGCGCTAGCTGCCGGTTTCGGTGCCTGAGGAGCGGCAGGCGCCGGGGCAGTTGGTGCTTTCTTCACCGAGAGAATGGCTTTCTGGGGCGGCGCAGCCGGGGCTGGTGCGGCGGCGGCCTTGGAGCCGTTTCCGCCGGTCTTGATCAGGCTGCGAATGCGAGCTGCCTCGTCGTCACTGATGGAGCTGCTGTGGCTCTTCGCGGCGATCGAGAGCTTCTCGGCGGCATCGAGCACGTCCTTGTTCTCAAGGCCCAAGTCCTTGGACAGCTCGTAAATCCTGACTTTGCCGCTGCTGGTCATTCAGTGCTCCAAAGGGTCGGTGCCACGGGTGCCACCGGGCCTCCACACACGGTGAGGCCAACATTCATCTTGCCTCAGAGCCTGCAGAAGAGGTGGCGTGCAGGCGCTGCTCCAGTGCCGCGTAGATGGAATCTGCAACCTGACAACGCAGGCCTTTCTGCAGCTTCTTGCGGCGTCGGGCTTCTTCCAGGCAGTCGCGGCTTGGGCAGAGGTAGGCCGAGCGGCCCATTCCCTGATCTAGCGCGATGCCTCCATCCGCCAGGCGGATGACCCGCCAGAGCTGCCGGCGATCCAGCAACTCACGGCAGGTCACACAGCGCCTGAGGACGCTGCGCTCACTCACCGGGCTCCATCCTCGTCAGCCGTTTCTTCAACCACCTCTTCGGTGGCGGCTTCAGCTGCAGGCTCCTCGTAGGCCGCCTCGTCGTAAGCCGCTTCCTCGCCGTACTCCTCTTCATCCTCCGGCAGGGGATACAGCTCGCGCAGACGGGCATCTTCTTCTGCGCGCAGGGCCTGCTCGGCCTCGAGCCGCGCTTCGGCCTCGGCCTGCAGGGCTTCCTCTTCCTGGCGCTGGGCGATCAGCTCAGCCACCTTCTCGTCTTCCGAGCTCTGGTCGTATTCGGTGCTGTTCTTGATGTCGATCTTCCAGCCGGTGAGGCGGGCAGCCAGGCGCACGTTTTGGCCTTCGCGGCCGATGGCCAGGCTCAGCTGATCGGGCGGCACGAGCACGTGGGCGTGCTGGCCCTCGGGATCCACCAGGCGCACCGCTTCCACGCGGGCGGGGCTGAGGGAGTTGGCGATGTACTGGCCGGGGTCTTGCGACCAGCGGATCACGTCGATCTTTTCGCCGCGCAGCTCGTTCACCACCTGCTGAATGCGGGAGCCGCGGGCGCCGATGCAGGCACCCACCGGATCCACCTCGCGCTCGACTGAATCCACGGCCACCTTGGTGCGGGGGCCTACCGAGCGGCTGGGGGGATTGGCTTCACGGGCCACGGCCACGATGCGCACAGATCCTTCCTGGATCTCGGGCACTTCGTTTTCAAACAGATACACCACCAGGCCGGCGTTAGCGCGGCTCACGAACAGCTGCGGCCCGCGGCGCGGCACCTCGCTCACTTCCTTCAGGAACACCTTGAAGGTGGCGTTGGCGCGGTAGTTGTCGTTGGGCAGCTGATCGCGGCGGGGTAGCTCGGCCTCCACTTCAGGGCGGCCCAGGCCGCTGCTCACGGCCATGATCACGCTCTGGCGCTCGAAGCGGATCACCCGAGCGGTGAGCACGGGATCTTCGAGATCCGCGAACTCCTCCTGGATCATGCGGCGCTGTTGATCGCGCAGCTTTTGGGCCAGCACCTGCTTGGTGGTGGCGGCGGCCATACGGCCGAAATCTTCTTTCTCCGGGGTGACATCGAGCACCACGGTGTCGCCGATCTGGGCGTCTTCCGCCACCTGCATCACCTCGGCCAGGGCGATCTGGTGGTCTTCGCTTTCCACCTCCTCCACGATGATCTTGGAGGCGAGCACGCGGTAACCCTCTTCATCGAGGTCGAGCGCCACATCGAAGTTGGAGAAGTAGTCCTCCTCGAAGGGGTCTTCGCTGATGCCGAGATAGAGGGTGCGGCGATAGCGCTCGTAGCCCTTGAGCAGGGCCTCGCGCAGCGCCGATTCCACCACCTGGGCGGGCAGCTTCTTCTCTTCGCTGATGTCCTCGATCAGGTTCGACAGACCGGGGAGGAGAACCAGGGCCATGGGTGGAGGGAGAAACGGGTGGTCTTCGGGGTGGGGTTGAGAGCGGCTGGCGCTTAGCCCTCGGTGGGCGTGGTGAGGCGCACGCTGATCACATCGGCGCGGGGCAGGCGAACCGACCGGCCGCGCACGTTGATCAGCACGCTGTCATCGGTGCGTTCCAGCAGGAGGCCTTCCCGTTCGGCCTCGGCACCGGTTTTGGCATCGCGATAGCGAACGCACACCGGAAAACCGCGAAAACTGCGGAAATCGCGATCCTCGTTCAGCGTTTCAGGGATGCCTGGGCTGCTGATTTCCAGAACATAGGCCTCCTCGATCAGGCTGACTGCCTCCAGCGCCTCGCCCAGTACGCCGCTGAAGCTGGCGCAGTTATCGAGGCTCACGTCGCCGCCATCGGCCAAACGCAGCTGCACCTGCAGCGTCATCGGGATGCGATGGGTGAGCAGCTGGACGCCGCATACCTGAAATCCGGCGTCGGCGGCCACCTGGCTGGCCAGGCGTTCGATGTCGGGGATGAGGGGATGCGGCAAGCCGGATCGCTGGTCGGGGGACGGGCAACCCGTCCGGCACCTGCAGTGATCTGCAACCTGACTGGCCGTTGGCTTCGGAGCGGGAGCCGTTCCGAGGACGCACGAGCAGCAAGGGGTGCCCGCCGGGCACACAACGACCCTAAAGGATCAGGGTGAAGGGCTCTCCCGGGGCTTCAGCCGCCCAAGCCGTTGAGGTCCATTGCCGGCGGCTCCATGTAGGCGTCGCCGGGCTTCTGCTCGCCCCGCAGCGCTGGGTCTTGATTGAGGCACTGGGCCTTCTGCTCATCGGTGCGCAGGTACTGGCACACGCGGGCATAGAGCTTGGAGCGGGTGGAAGGGCCGCCCTGGCTGAAGTGCACGAGATCCACGCCGCCGGCCATGCCCTGGATCTCCACCTGGCAGAGCGAGCAGCGTTGACGGGTGCCTGGAGGGATTGCAGCCATGCCAGCCAAGTGCAGAACGGGCAACTTAGGCCCATCGCCAGGAGGGCCGGCTTGTGCTGCGCGTTCTTCAGCTCAGTGATCCCCATCTGCTTGCTGATCCCCGTGGGCGCTGCCGCGGCGTGGTGGCCCTCGAGGCCCTCGAGCTGGCCTGGTGCCAGGCGCTGCTGCAGCTTGGCCAGCCGCCGGATTTGTTGCTGATCAGCGGCGACCTCTGCCAAGACGAAAGCCTGGGCGGTTACGTGCGGCTGCGCGAGCTGCTGGAGCGGTGGGCTGTGCCCACTGCTCTGCTGAGCGGCAACCACGACAACCCCGGCTTACTGCGGGCAGCCCTGGGGCGTCGGGCCTGGATCGCGCCGGCGGTGGTGCCGCTCGCCGGTTGGCAGCTGATCCTGTTGAACAGCCATCGCCCCGGGTCGGTGGCTGGCTGGCTTGAACCTGCTCAGCTCGCCTGGTTGCGGCATCAGCTCCAGACGGGCCGGTGCCCGGTGCTCGTGGCGCTGCACCATCCACCGGTGCCGATCGGCAGCGCGGAGCTCGATCGCATCGCTCTGCAGGAGCCCGAACAGCTGTTGCAGACCCTTGTGGCCAGCCCTCGAGTGGCCGGAGTGGTGTTTGGCCATGTGCACCAGCACTGGCAGGGCACGCTGCAACGCAGCAGCGGAGCCGCCCTGCCGCTCTGGGCCTGCCCCTCCACCCTGGCGGCCTTCAAGGCCGTGCAGCCCTGCCCGCTCAACCACGCCGATTGGCCCGGCGCTCGGTTGCTTCTGCTCGGCGCCGATGGGGGTGTCACCACCCGCTTGCTGCGTTGGCCGCCCGCCCAGGCTGCCTAGCCTGCACGCCAACCGTCTGATCTGACGTGCGCCGCCTTCTTGCCCTGCCGCTGCTCGTGCTGGTGAGCTTGTGGTTGGCGGCACCGGCCTGGGCTGATCGTTCGGGATCCGGCAACAGCTTTGTGGCTGCAGCGGTGAAGCGGGTGGCGCCTGCGGTGGTGCGGATCGACACCGAGCGCAGCGTGCCCCGCATCGGCCTGGATCCTTCCTTCAACGACCCGCTGCTGCGGGAGCTGTTCGGTGATCAGATGCCCAGCACCCGCGAGCGCGGTCAGGGCTCCGGGATTGTGATCGATGCCAAGGGCCTGGTGCTCACCAATGCCCACGTGGTGGATGGGGCCGATCGGGTGGAGGTGAGCCTGCCCGACGGCCGCGAGCTGGAGGGGCGCGTGCTCGGGGCGGATCCGATCACGGATCTGGCGGTGGTGAGCATTCCTTCCGGCTCTGGCCTGAAGGCCGCCCCGCTTGGCGATTCCGAGGCGCTGGAAGTGGGTGATTGGGCGATTGCCCTGGGAACGCCCTATGGCCTGGAGCGCACGGTGACCCTTGGCATCGTGAGCAGCCTGCACCGCAACATCACCAGCCTTGGCTTCTCGGATAAGCGGCTCGAGCTGATCCAAACGGACGCCGCCATCAACCCCGGCAACTCCGGCGGTCCCCTGATCAACGCGGATGGCGAGGTGGTGGGGATCAACACGCTGGTGCGCTCCGGCCCCGGCGCGGGGCTCGGTTTTGCCATCCCGATCAACCTGGCCAAGGGTGTGGCGGCCCAGTTGGGCAACGGTGGCTCGGTGGTGCACCCCTATCTGGGGCTGCAGCTGGTGCCCCTCAACGCGCGCCTGGCCCGCGACAACAACCGCGATCCCAATGCCCTGGTGCAACTGCCGGAGCGCGATGGTGCCCTGGTGCAGCGGGTGCTGCCGCAGAGCCCGGCCGAGAAGGCCGGCCTGCGCCGCGGCGATCTGGTGGTGGCCGCCGCCGATCAAACAGTCCCCGATCCCGGCACCCTGTTGCGCGTGGTGGAAGGCTCCACGGTGGGTGAGGCGCTGCCGCTCACGGTGTTGCGCGGTGAGCAGGAGTTGCAGCTGTCGATCCGGCCGGAGGCGCTCCCCAGCGCCTGAGCTACGGTCACGGGCCAGAAAGAACGGCGTGATGGCGGACCTTCAGGATCAGATGAAGCAGGCGGTGGCCGCTGCTGCCACCGAACAAATTCGGAGCGGCATGGTGGTGGGCCTGGGCTCCGGTTCCACCGCGGCTCTGATGATCCAGGCCCTCGGCGCCAAGCTCAAGAGCGGCGAGCTCACCGACATCGTGGGCGTCACCACCTCGTTTCAGGGTGAAGTGCTGGCGGCTGAGCTCGGCATTCCCCTCCAAAGCCTCAATGCCGTCAGCCGCATCGATCTGGCGATCGATGGTGCCGATGAAGTGGATCCCGCTTTCCAGCTGATCAAAGGCGGCGGCGCCTGCCACGTGCAGGAAAAGCTCGTGGCCGTGCGGGCTGAGCGGTTTGTGGTGGTGGTGGATTCCACCAAGCTCGTCGACACGCTGAATCTGGGCTTCCTGCTGCCGGTGGAGGTGCTCCCTGGCGCCTGGCGCCAGGTGCAGGCTCAGCTCAAGGACATGGGCGGCGAGGCCCAGCTGCGGATGGCGGTGAAGAAAGCCGGCCCCGTGGTGACCGATCAGGGCAACCTGGTGCTCGATGTGAAATTCGCCGGTGGCATCACCGATCCGGTGGCCCTCGAGCGCGACATCAACAACCTGCCCGGCGTTTTGGAGAACGGGCTGTTCGTGAACATCACCGACCAGGTGCTGGTGGGTGAGATCCACGACGGCGTGGCTGGCGTGCGTGATCTGGTGAAGCGCTGAACCGGCCGGGGCTTAGCCCAGCCGCAACCGCACCGATTCGCCGTGGCTGTGCAGCCCTTCGCTATCGGCGAGGGTGGCTACGGCGCCGCCGGTGGCCTCCAGGGCCTTGCGGTTGAACTGAATCAGGCTGGTGTGGCGCAGGAAGGTTTCCACGCACAGCGCACCGGCGAAGCGGGCCGTGCCTGAGGTGGGCAAGGTGTGGTTGGGCCCAGCCAGGTAATCGCCCACGGCTTCCGGGGTCCAGGCCCCCATGAAGATGGCGCCGGCGTGCTGGATCTGTTCGGCCAGCGGTTCGGGCCGCTCCACCTGCAGCTCCAGGTGCTCGGGTGCGAAGCGATCACTGAGCCGAGCTGCTTGATCCAGGCTGTCGCATACCACGATCAGGCCCCAGTCGTTGAGAGCCTGGCGGGTGATGGCGGCGCGGGGGTGACCAGCCAGCTGCGCTTCGATCGCAGCCGGCACCGCTGCGGCTAGCTCGGCGCTGGTGGTGAGCAGGATCGCCGCAGCGAGCGGGTCGTGCTCCGCCTGGGCCAACAGATCAGCGGCGACGTGCTCGGCGTTGGCGCTGTGGTCGGCGATCACCAGCACTTCGCTCGGACCAGCCAGCGAATCGATCGACACCCGCCCGTACACCGCCTTTTTGGCCAGGGTCACGTAAAGGTTGCCGGGGCCGGTGATCACATCCACCCGCGGGATCGATTCGGTGCTGTAGGCCAGGGCGGCGATCGCCTGGGCGCCACCCACGCGGTAGATCTCTTCAACGCCCGCCAGATGGGCGGCGGCCAGCACGGTTTGGTTCACGCGGCCATCCGGCCCCGGCGGGGTCACCATCACCAGGCGCTGCACGCCGGCCACGCGGGCAGGCACCGCATTCATCAGCACAGTGCTCGGGTAGCTGGCGCGCCCTCCAGGCACGTAGAGCCCAGCCCGTTCCACGGGCCTCCAGCGGCGCCCCAGCCGCTCGCCATGCACGCCTGTCACCTGCAGATCGGCAGGTTTTTGGCGTTGGTGGAAATCCACGATGCGCCGGTGGGCCAGCTGCAGGGCTTCCTGCAGATCGGTGGGGGTGGCGGCCCAGGCTGCGGCGAGTTCAGCGGCGGGCACCCGCAGGGGATCGGGCCGCACGCCATCGAAGCGTTCGGTGAGCTCCATCAAGGCGGCGTCGCCCTGGCTGCGCACCTGCTCGAGGATGGCGTCCACCCGCTCGGCAGCCTCGCGGCTCTGGCCGCTGCCGGTGCGCTCGGCGATCGCTTCCAAGCGGTGCCCGGCGGTTTCCACGTCATGCAGCAGCTGGATCTGCAGCGGTGCAAGGTCGCCGCTGGTCGGTGCTGGTGCGGCGGCGCTGGCAGCGGTGGCGCTCATGGCCTCGGGCGTTCTTGGCTCAAGCTAGTGGCCCGGGTTGCCTGGCTCGGTCAGGCCTGGGAGTAGAGTCTTTGTTTGCCGTGCCAGTGCAGTACAGCCTGTGGCCAATAACAAGTCGTCGAAGAAGCGCGTTCTGATCGCCGAGCGCAATCGCCTGCACAACCGCACCTATAAGTCTGCGGTGCGCACCCTGATGAAGCGCTGCTTCGCCGCCTGCGTGGCCTACAGCCAGGAGCCCGGTGATGCCGCCAAGGCCACCGTTCAAACCACGCTGAACGCTGCCTTCAGCAAGATCGATAAAGCTGTGAAAGTGGGTGTGCTGCACCGCAACAACGGCGCCCACCAGAAGTCGCGCCTGAACGCTGCTGTGAAGAAGGCTGTCGAGCCCGCTGCCAAGGCCTGATCGGCCCTCGGTTGCTGCGTTGTCTAGGGTTCGGGCTTCGCCTGAACCCTTTGTTATGGCTGCGGCCGTCGCCCTCGAGAGCCTGGATGCTCCCCTGATCGACAGTCACTGCCACATCGTCTTCCGAAATTTCGACGACGACTTGGAGGAGGTGGCCCAGCGCTGGCGCGATGCCGGTGTGGGTCGCCTCCTTCACGCGTGTGTGGAGCCCTCGGAAATCCCGGCGATCCGGGCCCTGGCGGATCGCTTCCCTGAGCTGCGCTACGCGGTGGGCGTGCATCCGCTCGATCCCGAGCACTGGCAGAGCGATACGCCAGCGGTGCTCAAAGCCGCTGCCCTCGATGACAGCCGTGTGGTGGCCATCGGTGAGCTGGGCCTTGATCTCTTTCGCGACAAAAACCTTGATCACCAGCTGGCGATGCTGCGCCCCCAGCTGGATCTGTCTGTTGAGCTCGATCTGCCGGTGATCATCCATTGCCGCGATGCGGCCGAGCCGATGCTCGCCGAATTGCGGGAGCGCAAGAGCCGCGGCTCTTGCCCCCGCGGTGTGATGCATTGCTGGAGCGGCACTCCAGACGAGATGGCCGGCTTCCTGGAGCTGGGCCTGTTCATCAGCTTCAGCGGCAACGTCACCTTCCCCAAGGCGACCGATACCCACGCCTGCGCCCAGCAGGTGCCAGCCGATCGCTACCTGGTGGAAACCGATTGCCCGTTCCTGGCGCCGGTGCCTCGTCGCGGCAAGCGCAACGAGCCCGCGTTTGTGGCAGCCGTGGCCGAGCGGGTGGCTGAGCTGCGCGGCGAGACCCTCCAGGCTGTGGCTCGCCAGAGCACGGCGAACGCCTGTGCCCTGTTTGGGGCTGGGCTTCACAATGTATGATGTTTCATTGGCCTGGCAGCGGGTTGTGGTTTATCCGAGCCCTCTGCAGCCTGAAAGCGCACGCCAGTGTTCTGGCGCGCCTGCCCGTCCCCCTGGTGCTGTTGTCTTTCCGGTTCGAGTTGTCGTTGTCTCCTGGGTTGAAGCGAGCTGAATAGGTCTGCCGGCTGGCCAGCCTCCCCGCACGGAGGGGCTGGCTGTGTCGTCTCTCGTGCCATTCGTGATGCCAGTCGGCGCTGAGCGCGCCGGTCCAGGCCCATCGCTCCCTTCACCGCCCATCAGGCCCCGCTTGTTCAGGCCCCCGTCGTCCCCCACCCGTTCCTGCAGGTTCCCCGCATGAGCAGCGCGATCCAGGTCGCCAAGACCGCCACTTACCTGCCCGATCTGGTGGAGGTACAGCGCGCGAGCTTCAAATGGTTTCTGGAGAAGGGCCTGATCGAGGAGCTTGAGAGCTTCTCGCCGATCACCGATTACACCGGCAAGCTTGAGCTGCACTTCATCGGTAGCGAGTACCGCCTGAAGCGCCCCCGCCACGATGTGGAAGAGGCGAAGCGTCGTGATGCGACCTTCGCGTCGCAGATGTATGTGACCTGCCGCCTGGTCAACAAGGAAACAGGCGAAATCAAGGAGCAGGAAGTGTTCATCGGGGAACTGCCCCTGATGACCGAGCGCGGCACGTTCATCATCAACGGCGCCGAGCGCGTGATCGTGAACCAGATCGTGCGTTCACCCGGCGTCTATTTCAAAGACGAGCAGGACAAGAACGGCCGCAAGACCTTCAACGCCAGCCTGATCCCCAACCGCGGCGCCTGGCTGAAGTTCGAAACCGACAAGAACGATCTGCTGCACGTTCGCGTCGACAAGACCCGCAAGATCAACGCCCACGTGTTGATGCGGGCCATCGGCCTGTCGGACAACGACGTGCTCGACAAGCTGCGGCACCCTGAGTACTACCAGAAGTCGATCGAAGCGGCCAACGACGAAGGCATCGCTTCGGAAGACCAGGCTCTGCTTGAGCTCTACAAGAAGCTGCGTCCGGGTGAACCGCCCTCGGTGAGCGGTGGTCAGACCCTGCTGCACAGCCGCTTCTTCGATCCCAAGCGCTACGACCTGGGCCGCGTTGGTCGCTACAAGATCAACAAGAAGCTGCGTCTCACCATCCCCGACGCCACCCGCACCCTCACCCCTGAGGACGTGCTGAGCACGATCGATTACCTGATCAACCTCGAGCTCGATGTGGGCGGCGCCACCCTCGATGACATCGACCACCTCGGCAACCGCCGCGTTCGCTCCGTGGGCGAACTGCTGCAGAACCAGGTGCGCGTGGGCCTGAACCGCCTCGAGCGGATCATCAAGGAACGCATGACCGTTGGTGAGACCGAGAGCCTCACCCCGGCCCAGCTGGTGAACCCCAAGCCCCTGGTGGCGGCGATCAAGGAGTTCTTCGGCTCCAGCCAGCTGAGCCAGTTCATGGATCAGACCAACCCCCTGGCTGAGCTCACCCACAAGCGCCGCATCAGCGCCCTGGGCCCAGGTGGTCTCACCCGTGAGCGCGCCGGCTTTGCCGTGCGCGACATCCACCCGTCTCACTACGGCCGGATCTGCCCGATCGAAACGCCGGAAGGCCCCAACGCCGGTCTGATCGGTTCGCTGGCCACCCACGCCCGCGTGAACGAGTACGGCTTCATCGAGACCCCCTTCTGGAAGGTGGAGAACGGGATCGTGCTCAAGCAGGGCGATCCGATCTATCTCTCGGCTGACCTCGAAGACGAGTGCCGCGTTGCCCCGGGCGACGTGGCCACTGACGCCGACGGCCGCATCAAGGCTGATCTGGTGCCGGTGCGTTACCGCCAGGACTTTGAGACCGTGCCGCCGGAGCAGGTGGATTACGTGCAGCTCTCACCGGTGCAGGTGATCTCCGTGGCCACCTCGCTGATTCCCTTCCTCGAGCACGACGACGCCAACCGCGCCCTGATGGGCTCGAACATGCAGCGTCAGGCTGTGCCGCTGCTGCGCCCTGAGCGTCCACTGGTGGGCACCGGCCTGGAAACCCAGGTGGCCCGCGACTCCGGCATGGTGCCGATCACCACCGTGAACGGCACGGTGGCCTATGTGGATGCCACCGCCATCGTGATCCGCGATGAAGACGGCAACGACCACACCCACTACCTGCAGAAGTATCAGCGCTCCAACCAGGACACCTGCCTGAATCACCGCCCGATCGTGAAGCTCGGCGACCCGGTGATCGCCGGTCAGGTGCTGGCCAACGGCTCGGCCTGCGAAGGCGGCGAGATCGCCCTCGGCCAGAACGTTCTGATCGCCTACATGCCCTGGGAGGGCTACAACTACGAGGACGCGATCCTGGTGTCTGAGCGCCTGGTGCGCGACGACCTCTACACCTCGGTGCACATCGAGAAGTACGAGATCGAAGCCCGTCAGACCAAGCTTGGTCCTGAGGAGATCACCCGCGAGATACCGAACGTTGCTGAGGAGAGCCTGGGCAACCTCGATGAGATGGGCATCATCCGCGTGGGCGCCTACGTGGAGAGCGGCGACATCCTGGTGGGCAAGGTGACGCCGAAGGGCGAATCCGATCAGCCTCCCGAAGAGAAGCTGCTGCGCGCGATCTTCGGCGAGAAGGCTCGCGATGTGCGCGACAACTCCCTGCGCGTTCCCAGCACTGAACGCGGCCGCGTCGTGGACGTGCGCATCTACACCCGCGAACAGGGTGATGAGCTGCCGCCGGGCGCGAACATGGTGGTGCGGGTCTATGTGGCGCAGCGCCGCAAGATCCAGGTGGGCGACAAGATGGCCGGCCGCCACGGCAACAAGGGCATCATCAGCCGCATTCTTCCCCTGGAAGACATGCCCTACCTGCCTGATGGCAGCCCCATCGACATCGTGCTCAACCCCCTGGGTGTGCCGAGCCGCATGAACGTGGGTCAGGTGTTCGAGTGCCTGATGGGCTGGGCCGCCTCACACCTGGATTGCCGGGTGAAGGTGGTGCCGTTCGATGAAATGCACGGCCCTGAAACCTCGAAGAACACCGTGCAGGCCTACCTGGAAGCGGCCAAGTCGCAACCCGGTAAAGACTGGGTGTACGACCCCGAGAACCCCGGCAAGATCCAACTGATCGATGGCCGCACCGGCGAACCCTTCGACCAACCGGTGACCGTGGGCTACGCCCACATCCTCAAGTTGGTGCACCTTGTCGACGACAAGATCCACGCCCGCTCCACCGGCCCCTACTCGCTGGTGACCCAACAGCCCCTCGGCGGTAAAGCCCAGCAGGGCGGCCAGCGTCTGGGTGAGATGGAAGTGTGGGCCCTCGAGGCCTACGGCGCCGCCTACACCCTGCAGGAACTGCTCACCGTCAAGTCCGACGACATGCAGGGCCGCAACGAAGCGCTCAACGCGATTGTGAAGGGCAAGCCCATCCCCCGCCCTGGTACTCCCGAGTCGTTCAAGGTGCTGATGCGCGAGCTGCAGTCCCTCGGTCTCGACATCGCGGTGTACACCGACGCCGGCGAGGAAGTGGACCTGATGCAGGACATCAACCCCCGCCGCAGCACCCCCAACCGGCCCACCTACGAATCCCTCGGCGTCGCGGATTACGACGACGACTGATTGCTGATCGATCCGGACCACCCGTTCGGGTGACCGTCTGATCCCTTCTGTTTCCTTCGACCTCCGCGCGCTTCACGGCCATGACCAACAGCAATCTCCGCACCGAGAACCACTTCGACTACGTCAAGATCACCCTCGCTTCGCCGGAGCGGGTGATGCAGTGGGGGCAGCGCACGCTGCCGAACGGTCAGGTGGTGGGCGAGGTGACCAAGCCCGAAACCATCAACTACCGCACGCTCAAGCCGGAAATGGACGGCTTGTTCTGCGAAAAGATCTTTGGCCCTTCCAAGGATTGGGAGTGCCACTGCGGTAAGTACAAGCGGGTGCGTCACCGCGGCATCGTCTGCGAGCGCTGTGGTGTGGAGGTGACCGAGAGCCGCGTGCGCCGGCACCGCATGGGCTTCATCAAGCTGGCGGCCCCCGTGTCGCACGTTTGGTACCTGAAGGGCATCCCCAGCTATGTGGCGATCCTGCTCGACATGCCCCTGCGGGATGTGGAGCAGATCGTTTACTTCAACTGCTACGTGGTGCTCGATGCGGGCGACCACAAAGACCTCACTTACAAGCAGCTGCTCACCGAAGACGAGTGGCTGGAGATTGAAGACGAGATCTACGCCGAAGATTCGGAGATCGAGAACGAGCCCACCGTGGGCATCGGCGCTGAGGCGCTGAAGCAACTGCTGGAGGATCTTGATCTGCCCGTGGTGGCTGAGCAGCTGCGTGAGGAGATCGCAGGCTCCAAGGGTCAGAAGCGCGCCAAGCTGATCAAGCGCCTGCGCGTGATCGACAACTTCATCGCCACCGGCGCCCGCCCTGAGTGGATGGTGCTCGATGTGATCCCCGTGATTCCGCCCGATCTGCGCCCGATGGTGCAGCTCGATGGTGGCCGCTTCGCCACCTCCGATCTCAACGACCTCTATCGCCGCGTCATCAACCGGAACAACCGGTTGGCGCGTCTTCAGGAGATCCTCGCCCCTGAAATCATCGTCCGCAACGAGAAGCGGATGCTGCAGGAGGCCGTCGATGCTCTGATCGACAACGGCCGCCGCGGCCGCACGGTGGTGGGCGCTAACAACCGCCCGCTCAAGTCACTGAGCGACATCATCGAAGGTAAGCAGGGTCGCTTCCGTCAGAACCTGCTCGGTAAGCGCGTCGACTATTCCGGTCGTTCCGTGATCGTGGTGGGTCCGAAGCTGAAGATGCACCAGTGCGGTCTGCCCAAGGAGATGGCGATCGAGCTGTTCCAGCCGTTCGTGATTCACCGCCTGATCCGCCAGAACATCGTTAACAACATCAAGGCCGCCAAGAAGCTGATTCAGCGCGCCGATGATGAGGTGATGCAGGTGCTGCAAGAGGTGATCGAAGGGCACCCGATCCTGCTCAACCGTGCTCCGACGCTCCACCGCCTCGGTATTCAGGCGTTTGAGCCCAAGCTGGTGGATGGCCGCGCTATTCAGTTGCACCCGCTGGTGTGCCCCGCCTTCAACGCTGACTTCGACGGCGACCAGATGGCCGTGCACGTGCCCCTGGCAATCGAAGCGCAGACCGAGGCGCGCATGTTGATGCTGGCCAGCAACAACATCCTCTCGCCCGCAACAGGCGAACCGATCATCACGCCCTCCCAGGACATGGTGCTCGGTTCCTACTACCTCACCGCTGTACAGCCCGACGGCGTGAAGCCTGAGTTCGGTGATCGCAGCCGCACCTTTGCTGGTCTGCGCGACGTGCTCGCGGCCTTCGATGAGAAGCACCTCACCATGCACGACTGGGTGTGGGTGCGCTTCAACGGCGAAGTGGACAGCGAAGACGAAGCCAAGGAGCCGGTGAAGGAAGAAACCCTGAGCGATGGCACCCGCATCGAGCAGTGGAACTATCGCCGCGATCGTTTGGATGAAGACGGCGCTCTGATCAGCCGCTACCTACTCACCACCGTCGGCCGTGTGGTGATGAACAGCACGATCATCGACGCGGTGGCCGCCGCCTGAGATCCCGGACGTTTCCCCCCTTCCTTATTCCTCTTCGCGCGCAGCCATGACCGCCACTCCCTCCAAGAAGACCAAGAAGACCAGCAAGAAGGCCGCAGCTGAAGCTCCGGCACCCGTGCTCGGCGCCTCCGCTCCTCTAAGCAAGGCCGCTCCGGTGTTCCGCAACCGCACCATCGACAAGAAGCAGCTGCGGAATTTGATGGCGTGGGCCTACAAGAACCACGGCACCGCTTCCACCGCTGCTCTGGCCGATGAGCTGAAGGATCTGGGTTTCCACTACGCCACCCAGGCCGCCGTGTCGATCTCCGTCGACGACCTGCGCATTCCGGGAGAGAAGGCGCGTCTGCTGGAGGAAGCCGAGCAGCAGATCACCGACACCGAAGAGCGTTATCGCCTCGGTGAAATCACCGAGGTGGAACGTCACACCAAGGTGATCGACACCTGGACGGAAACCAACGAGCGTCTGGTTGAAGAGGTCAAAAAGAACTTCAACGAGAACGATCCACTCAACTCGGTGTGGATGATGGCCAACTCCGGCGCCCGGGGAAACATGTCCCAGGTGCGTCAGCTGGTGGGCATGCGCGGCCTGATGGCCAACCCCCAGGGCGAAATCATCGACCTTCCGATCCGCACCAACTTCCGGGAGGGTCTGACGGTCACCGAGTACGTGATCTCCTCCTACGGCGCCCGCAAGGGTCTGGTGGATACCGCCCTGCGCACCGCCGACTCGGGTTACCTCACCCGCCGTCTGGTGGACGTGGCCCAGGACGTGATCGTGCGCGAGGACGACTGCGGCACCACCCGCGGCATTCCCATCGACGCCGATGACAAGGGCCGCTACGCCGCCAAGCTCGTGGGCCGTCTGGCCGCTGAGCCCGTGCTCGATGGAGACGGCACCGTGATCGTCGATCGCGACGGCGAAATCGACGCCCCCACCACCGCCCGCATCGAAGCGGCTGGCGTGAAGACCGTGGTCGTGCGCTCGCCCCTCACCTGCGAAGCCGCCCGTTCGGTGTGCCGCAAGTGCTACGGCTGGGCCCTGGCCCACAACGAACTGGTCGACCTCGGTGAGGCCGTCGGCATCGTGGCCGCCCAGTCGATCGGTGAGCCTGGGACCCAGCTCACCATGCGGACGTTCCACACCGGTGGTGTGTCCACCGCCGAAACAGGCGTGGTGCGCTCCCTCGTGGCCGGCACGATCGAATTCGACAGCAAGGCGCGCGTGCGTCCTTACCGCACCCCCCACGGTGTGGAAGCCCAGATTGCCGAGACGGACTTCACCCTCACCGTGAAGCCCAGCGGCAGCGGCAAAGCCCAGAAGCTCGGCATCACCTCCGGCTCGATCCTGTTCGTGGAGGCCGGCGCCGAAACCGCTGCCGACGTGATGCTGGCCCAGATCTCTTCCGGTGCCGCCGTGAAGAAGAGCGTGGAGAAGGCCACCAAAGATGTGATCTGTGACCTGGCCGGTCAGGTGCGCTTTGAAGATGTGATTCAGCCCAAGGAGGTCACCGACCGCCAGGGCAACATCACCCTCAAGGCCCAGCGTCTGGGTCGGATGTGGGTGTACAGCGGCGACGTTTACAACCTGCCGCCCAACGCTCAGCCCGTTGTGCATGGTCAGCGACCCGTCACCACCGGTGAAGTGCTTGCCGAAAGCCGCCTGGTGAGCGAGTACGGCGGTGCCGTGCGCCTGCGCGAGAGCGCTGGTGATTCGCGCGAAGTGCAGATCGTTACCACCAGCCTCACCCTCAAGGATTGCAAGCTCGTGGGTGAATCCACCCACTCCGGTGAGCTCTGGCACCTCGAGGGCAAGGACAGCATTCGCTATCGCCTCAACACCCACCCCGGCACCAAGATCGCCAGCGGTGAAGTGATCGCCGAATTGGCCGACGATCGCTTCCGCACCCAGACCGGCGGCATCGTGAAGTTCGCCCCCGGCTTGGCGATCAAGAAGGCCCGCAGCGCCAAGAACGGCTACGAGGTGAGCAAGGGCGGCACCCTGCTCTGGATCCCGCAAGAAACCCACGAGATCAACAAGGACATTTCCTTGTTGATGATCGAGGACGGCCAGTGGATCGAGGCCGGCACCGAGGTGGTGAAGGACATCTTCAGCCAGACCGCCGGCATCGTGACGGTGACCCAGAAGAACGACATTCTCCGCGAGATCATCGTTCGCTCCGGCACCCTGCACCACGTCTCCGACGCCAAGGCGATCAGCCGCTACAGCGAAGGCAAGATGGTCAACCCCGGCGAAGAGATCGCCAAGGGTCTCAAGGCCGAAGCCATGGTGTTCGTGGAGGCGGTCGACACCGCCGACGGCGGCGCCCTGCTGCTGCGCCCCGTGGAGGAATACCGCATTCCCGATGAGGCTCACCTGCCTGAACAGGGCACCGTTGTGCAGAAGAACGGTCCGAGCCTCGGCCTCAAGGCCACCCAGCGTCTCGCCTTCAAGGACGGCGAGCTGATCAAGAGCGTGGAGGGTGTTGAGCTGCTCAAGACGCAGCTGATCCTCGAAACCTTCGACACCACTCCCCAGATGACGGTGGATGTGGAGTCGGTTCCTGACAAGCGCGCCAAGACGATCGATCGTCTGCAGCTGGTGATCCTCGAGAGCCTGCTCGTGCGCCGCGACACCCTCTCGGACGCCAGCCACGGCTCCACCCACACCGAGCTCTCCGTCAACGACGGCGACACCGTGAAGGCCGGTGATGTGGTGGCCACCACCCAGATTCTCTGCAAGGAAGACGGTGTGCTGGCCCTGCCGGACAACGTCGATGGTGAGCCGATCCGTCGTCTGATCGTGGAACGCTCCAGCGACACCCGCACCATCGACCTGGGTTCCGCCAAGCCCGAGGTGGAGGTGGGCCAGCGCCTGGTGGATGGCGACCTGCTGGCCAAGGGCGTGGAAGCTCCCTGCTGCGGTCAGGTGGAGGCGGTGAGCGGTAACACCATCACCATTCGCATGGGTCGCCCCTACATGGTGTCGCCCGACTCGGTGCTGCACGTGCGCGACGGCGAACTGGTGCAGCGCGGTGACTCCCTGGCCCTGCTGGTGTTTGAACGCCAGAAGACCGGTGACATCGTGCAGGGTCTGCCTCGTATTGAGGAGCTGCTCGAAGCTCGTCGTCCGCGGGAATCGGCGGTGCTCTGCCGTAAGGCCGGCACCGTGGAGATCAAGCAGGGCGAAGACGACGACTCCATCGCCGTCACCGTGATCGAAGGCGACGACGCCATCACCGAGTACCCGATTCTGCTCGGCCGCAACGTGATGGTGAGCGACGGTCAGCAGGTCACCGCCGGTGAGCTGCTCACCGATGGTCCGATCAACCCCCACGAACTGCTGGAGTGCTTCTTCGAAGACCTGCGCAGCCGTAAGCCCACCCTCGAGGCGGCCATGGAGGCCATCTCCAAGCTGCAGTTCCGCCTGGTGCAGGAAGTGCAGAACGTCTACAAGTCGCAGGGCGTCACCATCGATGACAAGCACATCGAAGTGATCGTGCGCCAGATGACCAGCAAGGTGCGCATCGAGGACGCGGGTGACACCACCCTGCTGCCCGGTGAGCTGATCGAGCTGCGTCAGGTGGAGCAGGTGAACAGCGCCATGGCGATTACCGGCGGTGCCCCCGCCGAGTTCACCCCGGTGCTGCTGGGTATCACCAAGGCCTCGCTCAACACCGACAGCTTTATCTCGGCGGCCTCCTTCCAGGAGACCACCCGCGTGCTCACCGAAGCGGCCATCGAAGGCAAGAGCGACTGGCTGCGCGGTCTCAAAGAGAACGTGATCATTGGTCGCCTGATCCCGGCGGGTACCGGCTTCAGCGGCTTCGAAGAGGAGCTGCGCGCCGAGGCTGGTCCTCACCCCGACATCCTCGATGAGGATGCGATGAACTACCGCCGCATGCAGAATCTCCGCCCCGATTACACGGTGGAGATGCCGGCCGCTCCTGCTCCCGGTAGCGCCGGTGCTCTGCTCGACGATCCTTCCGATGAGGATCTGGAAGCCACCCGCAGCCGCCATGGCATCGAGGCTTCGGCCAGCACCATGGCTGCCTTCACCCGCCCCACGGTGGAAGAAGGCCTGGAAGAGGAGCTGATCGCCGATCCCGCTGCCCTCGAGGGTCTGCAGGAAGAAGGCCTGCTCACCGACGACTGATGACTGATCGTGCCGATGGATCGATCTGATCCATCGGTTGCCTCACCAGCCCACTCCACCCCGGCCATGATTCAGCCCAAGCTCGTGCCTCAGCGGCGTCTCCCCCGCTACGGCTTCCACACCCATACCGAGCGGCTGAATGGCCGGATGGCGATGCTCGGCTTCATTGCCCTGCTGGTGGTGGAAGCTCAGCTCGGCCATGGCCTGCTGGTTTGGTGAGCCAGCCCCTGCTCGGATTAGGGCTCAAGGCACTTGAGGCCTGGGCGCAAGAGCATGGACAGGCCGCCTTTCGCGGCCGACAACTGCACGATTGGCTCTACGCCAAAGGTGCACGCCAGTTGGCCGATGTGTCGGTGCTGCCCAAGGGCTTCCGTGAGCAGATGGCGGCCCAGCCGCCGGAAGGTGCCCTCGATTGGATGGGCCGCTCCCGCGAGCTGCACCGCAGCGTGGCGCGTGATGGAACCACCAAGCTGCTGCTCGGCACCCACGATGGCCTGAGCATCGAAACCGTGGGGATTCCGGCGGAAGGCCGGCTCACGGTGTGCGTGAGCTCCCAGGTGGGCTGCCCGATGGCCTGCCGGTTCTGCGCCACGGGCAAGGGAGGCTTGCAGCGCTCGCTCGCCGTGCACGAGATCGTGGATCAGGTGCTGAGCGTGCGGGAGGTGATGGAGCAGCGCCCCAGCCACGTGGTGTTCATGGGCATGGGCGAGCCGCTCCTCAACATCGAGGCCGTGCTGGCCGCGATCGACTGCCTCTGCACCGATCTGGGCATGGCCCAGCGCCAGATCACGGTGAGCACGGTGGGTGTGCCGCGAACCCTGCCGCGCTTGGCGGAGTTGGCCCTGGAGCGGTTGGGCCGCGCGCAGTTCACTCTGGCGGTGAGCCTGCACGCTCCCGATCAGCGCCTGCGCGAGGAGCTGATCCCCACCGCCCACGCCTATCCGATCGAGGATCTGCTGGAGGATTGCCGTCGCTATGTGGCGATCACCGGCCGTCGGGTGAGCTTCGAATACATCCTGCTGGGCGGGCTCAACGATCAGCCGCGGCATGCCGTAGCGCTGGCCCAGTTGCTGCGCGGCTTTCAGAGCCACGTGAATCTGATCCCCTACAACCCGATTGCCGAAGAGGAGTTCCAGCGCCCCACCCCCGCTGCGGTGGATGGCTTCCGCCGGGCTCTGCAGGACAGGCACGTGGCAGTGAGTGTGCGCGCCAGCCGCGGGCTCGATGCCGATGCCGCCTGCGGTCAGTTGCGGCGGCGCCTTGAAGGCAGCCTGGAGCCTGTGCTGGCCCGCTAGGTGGGATCGCGGCTGGGGTCGAAGGCCCCCCGCGCTTCCTGCGCACTCCATGGGGCGATCCGCCAGAGCAGCAGGAACGCCGGGAGCGCCGCCGCCACGGTGAACAGGAAGAAACCAGGCCAGCCGGCACGCTCTGCCACCACACCGGCCGGTGCCGCCAGGATCGAGCGGCTCAAGGCATAAATCCCAGAGAGCAGGGCGTACTGGGTGGCGGAGAATCGCGGGTTGCACAGGCTCATCAGCAAGGCCACGAACACCGCGCCCACCATTCCGCCGCTGATGTTCTCGAGGCTCACGGCGGTGATTAGGCCGCTTAAGCCGCCGCCGAAGCGGGCCAGGGCCCAATAACTGAGGTTGCCGATCACGCCGGTGATGGCAAACAGCCAGAGCGAGCGGTTCATGCCCAGCCAGGCGAACAGGCTGCCGCCGATCACGGTGCCCAGCATCGTGGCGCCGATCGCCCAGCCCCCCTGCACCAGGCCAATATCGGCTTCGCTGAACCCCTGCAGCTTGAGGAAGGGGATGGCCATGGCATTGAGCAGACCATCGGGCCAGCGATAGAGCAACACGAGCAGCAGCAGCTGCCAGGTGCGGTTGGGGCCTGCGCGATGCACAAATTCCCGGGCTGGTCCGAGCACCGCCTGCCGCAGGCTGGTAACGGCGTGCTCCACCGGCGGCAGCTTCGGGGCGCTGAGCGTGAATGGCACCATCGCGGCCACCAGGGCTGCGGCACTGAGAAACGCGGCGGGCCAGCCGAAGCGATCCGCCAGCAGGAATCCGCCGGCTCCCACGCCGAGCATGGCGGCGCGATAGCCGAGGGCCGCCGCCGCTGCACCGGGCCCCCGCTCCGCCTCCGGCAGCAGATCGGTGCGGTAGGCATCCACAGCGATGTCTTGGGTGGCGCTGCAGATCGCCAGTACCAGCGCCGCCAGGCCGACGGCGGTGAGTTGGCTGGGGTTGCTGCTCGGCCGCAGCAGGGCCATGGCGGCGATCACGGCCACCAGCAGCAGTTGCATCAGCAGCAGCCAGCCCCGCCGCCGATCCGGCCACGGGATCGGCCAGCGATCCAGCAGTGGCGCCCAGAACAACTTGAGGGTGTAGGGCAGTTCCGCCAGCGGGATCAGGCCGATCAGCGTGAGCGGAACACCGCTGGCGGCGAGCCACCCCTGCAGCAGCCGGCTGCCCACCATCAACGGTGCGCCGCTGGCGACCCCTTCAGCACTCACGGCGATCAGCCGCCGGAGGGTGCCGCCGGAGGGGGGCAGCGCTGAATCCGACGCACCCATGCGGCGTTCTGCAGGTTGGCGGCACCTTAGGGGTGGCTTTCGGCGAGGAGAATGACTGCACATCGGCTTTGATCTGTGCAGTTCCTGCGTTCCACCCTGTTACCGGCGGCGATCGTGCTGCTCTTTGGCCTGGCGCTGTTTGCGGTGAGTGCGCGCATCTGGCTGCCGGGCGACATGCTCGCTCCGGCCCCCATCAACTGAGCAGATCGCGACGGGCCTGGCCCTTACGATCCCCGGCATGACAGGTCCGTTCCCCGAGTTTTCCCAGAGTCCGGCGGATTTGGCGCTGGATCCGGAACTGCTCGCGCGGGAACTGGCCCAAGAGCTCTTAGGCGATCCGCTCGACGAACTCGACGATCCCGCCGTTGCCCTGGCGGATGTGGCGGCGGAGTGTGATCTGGGCCTGGAACTGCTGCGCGGCGGCCATGAAGAGCGCATGCATGGGCTGCGTATCTTCTGCGAACACCGCGATCCCCGCGCCCCGGCCCTGCTGGTGCCATTGCTCGAGGCCAGCTGCCCAATCCTGCGGATGAGCGCGGTGTATGCCCTTGGCCGCAACCCGGATCTGCAGGCTGTGACCCCGCTGCTCGCCCTGCTGCAGAACGACAGCAACGGTTATGTGCGCAAGGCGGTGGCCTGGAGCTTGAGCAGCTACCCGGATGCGCCGGTGATGAACCCCCTGATCCGCGCGCTGCAAACCGACATCGCGGCCGTGCGCCTCTGGGCGGCCAGCTCCCTGGCTGATGCCGGCTCCACCGGGCTGGCCAAAGCCGATCAGGCGGCGGGTCAGCTGCTGCAGGCCCTGCGCATCGATAGCGAGGCGGCGGTGCGCAGCAACAGTGCCTGGTCGCTCGGACGCCTCTATGGCGATCTGGTGGAGCCGCGCCAGCTGGAGGTGGTGGAATCGCTGCTGGGCGCCATGCTCCACGACGCTGATCTGGCGGTGCGGGATGAAGCCCGCCTGGCACTCGAGCAGCTGGAAGATCCGCTGGTGCTGGAGCGGCTGCAGACCCTCGTGAATGAGGGGCTGTTGAGCTGAGCCCCACTTCTGTTGCACGGGGCCGCCAGCCCCTGGGCAACGCGGCTAGCATCCGCAGACCCACGCCCCTGCCCGGGAATGGCTCAACACACCATCCGCTTTCGGATCCGACCTGATGGCCGGGTTGAAGAGCTGGTGGAAGGCATCACGGGTAGTGGTTGCGAGCAGCTCACCGAGCGGATCGAGGCCCGGCTTGGCAGCGTTCAGCAGCGCCAGGCCACCTCTGAGGCTTTCCAGGCTTCCACTGCCGCGGTGACGCCCGAGCAGACCCAGACCCTTTCTTCGCCGGTCTCCTGATGTCGCACTTCAGCACCGTTAAAACGGAATTGCGTGATCGCGCAGCCCTGATCGACGCCCTGCGCGACCTCGGCCATGATCCCAGCGAAGGTGAGCGCTCGGTGCGCGGCTACCGCGGCCAGACCGTGCAGGCAGACCTGGCGGTGCTGGGTGAAGAGGGCGGTGACATCGGGTTCCGTTGGAGCGAAGCCAGCGGTAGCTATGAGCTGGTGACCGACCTCGACCTCTGGCGCCAGCCCATTCCGGTGGAGCGTTTCCTCGCCAAGCTCACCCAGCGCTACGCCCTGCGCAGCATCCTGGCTGCCTCGAGTGCTGAAGGTTTCCAGGTGAGCGAGCAGAGCCAGGCCGCCGATGGCTCGATCGAACTGGTGGTCACCCGCTGGGAGTGAGCGTCGATCCTGCGGTTGCCTTTGCAGCCGCTGCAGCGCCGGCGGCCGTTGTTTCAGGCCGCGAGCCCGTGCTGGGTGGTGCCCTGCGCCAAAAAGCTGTTTGGGTGGATGAAGCGGTGTGCATCGGCTGCCGCTACTGCACCCATGTGGCGGCCAACACCTTCCTGGTGGAGGAAGACTGGGGCCGCTCCAGGGCCATCCGCCAGGACGGCGACAGCACCGAGCGGATCCAGGAGGCGATCGACACCTGCCCGGTGGATTGCATCCATTGGGTGAGCTACGAGGAGTTGCCGGCCCTCGAGGAGCAGACCCGCCATCAGGAGTTGCAGCCGCTGGGGCTGCCCACGCCCTCGCGGCCGCGGCGCACCCTGCCCCGCGCCCACCCCTGATGCTGCCGGTTCGCCGCTTCGGCCGCACCGATCTGCCGATGCCCGTGCTCTCCCTCGGGGGAATGCGCTTTCAGCAGAGCTGGAACGATCTACCGGCCGATCAGATCAGAGCCGAGAGCCAGGCCAACCTGCGCGCCACCCTGGAGGCGGCGGTGGCGGCGGGATTTCGGCATGTGGAAACCGCGCGGCACTACGGCAGCTCTGAGCGCCAGCTGGGCTGGTTGCTGCCCCAGGTGCCCGATCCCGGCCGCATCCTGCAAACCAAGGTGCCGCCCCAGGAGGATCCCGCAGCTTTTGAAGCCGAACTGCGCCTGAGCTTTGAGCGGCTGGGGGTGCAGCGGGTTGATTTGCTCGCCATCCATGGCCTCAACCTGCCAGAGCATCTCGAGCAGACGCTGCGGCCCGGGGGCTGTTTGGAGGTGGTGCGGCGCTGGCAGGAGGAGGGCCGCGTGGGTTCGGTCGGCTTCTCCACCCATGCCCCGCTGCCGCTGATCGAGGAAGCGATCAACAGCGGCGCGTTTGATTACGTGAACCTCCATTGGTATTTCATCCGCCAGGACAATCGCCCGGCGATTGAGGCGGCGATCGCCCAGGACATGGGCGTGTTCGTGATCAGCCCCACCGATAAGGGCGGCCACCTGCACACACCATCACCGCTGCTGCGTGAGCTGTGCTCGCCGCTGCATCCGATCGTGTTCAACGACCTCTTTTGCCTCAGCTCTCCAGGCATTCACACCATCAGCGTGGGCGCGGCGCGGCCGCAGGATCTGGAGTTGCATCTGCAGGCGGTGCAGCTGCTCCCCCAGGCAGCGGAGTTGGTGCCCCCGATCGTGGCGCGGCTGGAGCAGGTGCGCCGCGAGGTGCTGGGCGAAGCCTGGCTGGCCAGCTGGAAGCAGGGTTTGCCCGCCTGGCAAGACACTCCGGGCCAGATCAATCTGCCCACTCTGCTGTGGTTGCACAACCTGGTGGAGGCCTGGGGTCTGGAGGGCTACGCCAAAGCCCGCTACGGGTTGCTGGGGGCCGGTAGCCATTGGTTCCCCGGTGCGAATGCCGATGCCCTCGATCACAGCGTGAGCGAAGCCGAGCTGAAGCAGGTGCTCGTCGCCAGCCCCTGGGCGGATCAGATCCCCCAGTTGCTCCGGGATCTGCGCGAGCGGGTGGGCGGCACGGCAACGCGCCGGCTGATGGCCAGCTGAATCCGGCTCAAGCCGTCCCGCCGCTCTGGCCGAGGGGAAATTTGCTGGGGATGCCCACGGCGCGGGGGTAGCCCTTGGGGCAGGCGGCGTTGGCGGCAACGAACAGGGCGGTGCGCTGGCCACGGCCGGCGGGCAGTTCCCGCTGTTCGCTGCGCAGCATCTCAGCCCGCAGCAGCTGCAGGGCACGCTCCAGGTCGCTTTGGTCGTCTGCCGACCACTGGCCTCGGTAAAGCAGGGCCTGGCCGCCGGGCTTCAGCAGGGGCACCAGGTATTCGGCTACCACCGGTGCGGCGGCCACGGCGCGCGCCATCGCTAGATCGAACTGGCCGCGGCATTGGCCATGGCGGCCGGTGAGTTCCACCCGCTCGCAGCGCAGGTGCACCCGATCCGCCAATCCCAGGGCCGCGGCCATCGCCTGCACGGCCTGGGTTTTGCGCCCCACCGAATCCACCAGGGTGAGCTGAGCCTGCGGCAGGGCAATCGCCACCGCCAGCCCCGGGAAGCCTCCGCCCGTGCCCACATCGATGCAGCGCAGCGGTGCCTGGGCTTGTTCATGCAGCAGCTGCCGCAGCGGCCAGAGGCTGTCGAACACCTGGGCAATCCAGAAGTCGTCGCCCTCCACCAGGCGGGTGAGGTTCACG
Organism: Vulcanococcus sp.; assembly: GCA_019264575.1. Lineage (GTDB taxonomy): Bacteria > Cyanobacteriota > Cyanobacteriia > PCC-6307 > Cyanobiaceae > Vulcanococcus. The sequence goes on from JAHUZV010000018.1 coordinate 30,988, forward strand.
CGGCTGTTCCAGCTGCGCAGTTCTTCCTGCAGCTGCAGCAGCTGTCGCAGCTGCTCTGGGCTCGGCTGCCAGCCCAGCTCCTGCCAGAGGGCGGTGTCGGGTGTGGCAGCGGGCATCCCCTCGGGCGTCGTTGTCTCCTGCTCTCTAGGATCCCCCACACCCGGTGCCCCGCTGGTGGCAGCTGCCAATCACTACGAGCTGCTGCAGATCGCCCAGGATGCGTCGCCGCAGGAGCTGCGCCAGGCCTTCCGCCGGCTGAGCAAGCGCTACCACCCCGACACCACTGAGCTGCCGGCAGGGCAAGCCGAGGAGGCGTTCCGCCAGCTGCAGCTGGCCTATCTCACCTTGAGCGATCCGGAGCGGCGCCGGGTTTACGACGACAGCCTGATCAAGCCCGCACCCGCTCCTGTGCGGCCGGTGCGCCTGGCCGTGCCCCAACCGGCGCCGGTGCGGCGGGCGCTGTCTGGCGGTGAATGGTTTGCGCTGCTGCTGCTGGGCCTGGCGGTGGCGTTCAGCCTGGTGCTGGGGGTGGGTCTGGCCTGGGCCCGTGGCACCGAGTTGTTGCGGGAGCCCAGCTGGTGGCCGGGCGGCGAGCAGACTGCTCAGACCTTTCAGCCCTCCACTGCTGCGGATGTCGTCCCTGCCGCCCCCTCAGGCGCCGCTGTACAACCATCCGCTGCCGGCGCTTGAGCAGTGGCTGAGGGATCTGGGAGCCGTGCAGCACGGGCCCCATTCCTGTCTCTGGGATTTGGAGCTGGGGGGCTGGAGCGCTCAGATCGAGCTGGAGGTGGAGGAGCTGAGCATCCGCTGGAACGCCGCTGAGGCGCCGGTGGAGCGCCACTTCCCCTATGGCTTCAGCCGCGCTGATGTGGAAGCGGCGATTCTCGCCGGACCCTGACGCCCTCCTGACAGGAGCGCTGATCGCCGCCAGCATGGGGCAACGATCGCGGGGCCTGATGGACAGCACCTCCCACCGCCAGCCGCAGGTTTCGAACCGCTTCCTGCAGCCCGAGCAGCTCGCGGCGCCCCAGGCTGGCCGCGCCTGGAGCCTCACCGAGGTGTTTGCCGAAGGGCAGTGGCAGAGCGTGCGGGTGCAGCTCGAAGCGCGGGGCTGGAATGCGCTGCAGATCGAGCAGATTCACGATCAGCTGCGGCAGGGCTGGCCGTTGGCGCTGGCTGAAAATAATGTGGCGGTGCTCAGCGGTCACTGCCCGATCAAGGCGCGCCGCTTGCATTGATGTGACCCGGTGAGCTTTAGAGCTTGCGCTTGCACACTTCGCTGCGCTCTTCACTCTGCGTGGAGAAGGGGCCGCAGCTGAACCAGCGCACCATCGACACTTCGATGTCGGTGAACAGCACGAGGATGCCGGCGCAAAGAGCGGCAACGGCCGCGCTGATTGCAACGTGAGAGCCTTTCATGCGCCGGGGCGTGTCATGCCTGGAGCTTATGGGAGAGCTCCAGCTCCTGCCATTGCTCACGCAGGCTCTTGGGGTTGATCGCCTCCAGGGGGGGGAGACAGCCGAGCATCGGCACGCCACCCAGCTGCTCGAGGGTGCTCAGGTTGTTGGGATGGGCCGGGCCATTGAGCAGCACCCCCACCACCGGGATCTGCCGCTGCCGCAGCGCCTCCAGCGACAGCAGTGTGTGGTTGAGGGTGCCCAGGCCACTGCGCGCCACCAGCAGCACCGGGAGCTGCCAGCGCTGGATCTGCTCGATCTGCAGCAGATCGAGGCGCAGGGGCACCAGCAAGCCACCCGCGGTCTCCACCACCAGGGGCCCCTCGTGCGGCGGCAGCTGCAGCCGATCGGGATCCAGCGGCGGGCCGGGTTGCTCAGGATCACCGCTCTCCAGGGCGCTGGCCCAGTGGGGGGAGACCGGCGCCGCCAGCCGGTAGGCCTCCGGGATGATCCGCTCAGCCGGTAGGCCCAGCCAGCGCTGCACCCGGTCGCGATCGCCTTCGCCATCCTCGAGGCCGCATTGCACAGGCTTCCAGTAGTGGGCCCCGAGCCCCTGCACCAGCAGGGCGCTCACCACGGTTTTGCCCACCTCGGTGTCGGTGCCGCACACCACCAGGCGGTTGGTCATCGCTTTTGCCCCACCAACACGAGCACGTGCCACACGATGGCGTGCGTCGGACCGGGCCAGTGGTGGATCAGTCGCCGCAGCGCACCCGGTTTCAAGCGGGCAGCGGGGCTGGCCTGGGCGCCAATCGCTTTGATCTGATGCAAGAAGGCCCTGGCGCCGCGGTTGGGGCGGCTGAAGCGCAGCAGCTGGCTGTGGTAGAGCTGCAGAGCGCCCGCGGCGCGTTCCTGGAGTTCCAGGGCATCCGGCAGGGGCAGGGCTGTGCAGGGCACGCCAGCGGCGTCGGCGGCCTGATGCCAGACGTGGAAACTGCCGCGGCAGGGCACCGCCAGCAGCAGGGCTCCGCCGGGCCGGAGGGCCTCGCACCAGTGGTGCAGCTGCTGCTCGGGCTGCTCCAGCCACTGCAGCGCAAAGCTGGAGGCCAGTAGCGCCGCACCCTTCAGCTCCTCGGGTAGGCCCTGGTTGAGGTTCCATAGGCGTTGCAGCCCCTGCTCCGGCGGCTGCTCCTGCTCCAGGAGGGGCCCACAGGCATCCAGGCGCAGCAGCGAGGGACCGCCCAGCTGGGCTTCGATGGCGCGGGCGAGCAGCCCACTTCCGGCGCCGAGATCGGCGCGCGGCCCCGGCGGCAACGCGGATGTCAGCGGCCGCGCCAGGCGGGCCAAGCGGGCGGCCACGGCGGCCTGAAGGCTGGCGTTGCTCTGGTAGATGGCTGCTCCGCCCCTGAAGCAGCGCTCCACCCGCGTGCTGAAGGGCGGCTCAGGGTTGTTCATCAGCGATCCAATCCATCACCCGGGCCGCCAGCGCGGGATTGAGCAGGCAGTGGCCAGCTGGTTCAAGGCTCCACACCTCGGCCTGGGGCAGCTGCTCCCGCAGGGCTGTTCGGCTGGCTGGGTGCACGATCCGGTCGTCGGCCGCTTCCACGATCAAGGCCCGGGCCCCTTCTGGGTAGCCAGGCGGAAGCCCGGCGCTGTTCTCAAGCCGCTCCAGATCTATTAGCAAGCGTTCGCGCCCGCTGGCTGTGATGCCGTGCTCCAGCGGCCCCATCGGCAGGGCTGAAGGCGGGAATGGCGCTGCCGCTTCCCGGAAGAAATCCCGAAGCAGCGCTGTGGTGTCGCCGCTTGCGATCCGTTGGCCCATGGCCTGCAGTGCTGCGCGGATGCTGCGCCCTTGCCGCCCTGGGGGGACAAACGCCGCGAAGCTGGCCAGCCAAACCGCCGTTGTGGCCTGCTGCCACAGCTCAGCCGGCAGCAGATGCGGCCCCATCGAATGGCCGATCACCACGCGCTGCTGGGCCTGCGGATCCCAGCTGGGCTGCTCGGGGGGCAAGTTGCCGTAGCCGCGTTCAGCGGCGCTGAAGAGCCAGCCGCGGGCGGCGGCAAGCTCGGCCCAGGGCTGCCAAGCGCGGCTGTCGCCCGCCCAGCCATGCAGCGCGATCAGCTGGGTGGAGCAGGTCGCCTGGCTCATGGCGATCCCAAGGCGTTGATCAGCCGCTCCAGGCTGCCCGGCGGTTGATCGTGGCGCAGCACCAGCCGCAGCCGGGCCGTGCCCGCCGGCACGGTGGGGGGGCGGATCGCCACGCTGAGCAATCCGGCTTGCTCCAGTTGCTGCTGCAGCGCCAGGGCGCGCTGGTTGTCGCCCACCAGCAGCGGCAGGATCGGGCCTTGCCCGGGTGGCCGCGGCCAGCCAGCCGCCTCCAACCGGTTGCGCCAGCGCTCGGCGCGATCGAGCAGTTGGCGGGCCCGCTCAGGCTGCTCCTGGATTTGCCCCAGGGCCGCCAGCGCCGCTGCGGCCAGGGGCGGTGCCAGGGCTGTGGTGTAGCGGTAGGGGCCGGAGTGCTGCAGCAGCCACTCCCCCACCAGCGTCTCCCCCGCCAGAAAGGCACCGCCGCTGCCAAAGGCTTTGCCGAAGGTGCCGCTGATCAGGCTCACACCAGCTAGGCCGGTGCCCAGGCCGCGGCCGCCCGGGCCCAGTACCCCCAGGGCGTGGGCTTCATCCAGCAGCAGGGCAGCGTCGTAGCGCTGGCACAGCGCACTGAGCCGAGCCGCATCGGGGGAGGTGCCCTCCATCGAAAACAGGCTTTCGCTGATCACCAGCAGCCGGCGCTGGGGTTGATCGCGGCGGGCCTGCTGCAGGCGCGGCTCCAGCGCATCGAGCTGGTTGTGGGCGAAGCGCTGCAGCCGCGCGCCGCTGGCGCGAACGCCCACCAGCAACGAGTGATGGATCAGCCGATCGGCGAGCACCAGGCTGTGGCGATCGGCCAGGGCCTGAACCGCCGCCAGGTTGGCCTGAAAGCCGCTGGGAAACAGCAACACCCGCTCGCGCCCAAGCCAGGCTCCCAGCGCGGTTTCGAGCTGCTCGTGCACGCTTCGCCCACCGCTCACCAGGCGCGATGCACCGGCACCCACGCCTTCGCGCTGCATCGCCTGGCTGGCGGCCTCCACCAGGGAGGGGTGCGAGGCCAGGCCCAGGTAATCGTTGCTGGCCAGATCCAGCAGGGGCGGGCTGCCTGGGGCTGTGCTTTGCAGGCCAGCCTCGCCGGAGGGCCGCCAGCTGCGCGGCTGGCGGCGCCGGTCGGCGGGGAGCTGCTCGAGATCGTCCGCCAAAGGCGCACGCCAGGACATCTCTGAGCCGGTGGCGTGAGCCTGGGCCAAGCCCGCTGCTGCGCTGTGGTGTGCTCAGTCTGCCGCTGTGCTGGTGCCCATAGGATCTGCTAATGGCAAGCAGCACCCAGGCCTCTGACGCCGCGGCGTCCCCCGGCGCCGGATCTGGGGTTGTTCCGCTACTCGAAACACTCTTTCCCTTCCCGCTCGATGGCTTCCAACTGGAGGCGATCGATGCCCTCAATCAAGGCCATTCGGTAGTGGTGAGTGCCCCCACCGGCTCGGGCAAAACGCTGGTGGGCGAATACGCCATCCATCGCGCCCTGGCCCACGGGCGCAAGGTGTTTTACACAACGCCGCTCAAAGCGCTCTCCAACCAGAAGCTGCGTGATTTCCGCGAGCAGTTCGGTGCCGAGCGGGTGGGCTTGATGACCGGCGATCTCACGGTGAACCGTGAGGCTTCGGTGGTGGTGATGACCACCGAGATCTTCCGCAACATGCTCTACGCGGAAGCCGATCAGGGCGACGACCCGCTCGAGGATGTGGAAGCCGTGGTGCTCGATGAGTGCCACTACATGAACGATTCCCAGCGCGGCACCGTCTGGGAGGAGTCGATCATTCACTGCCCGCCGGTGGTGCAGCTGGTGGCGCTCTCGGCCACGGTGGCCAATGCCGGGCAGCTCACCGATTGGATCGAGCGGGTGCATGGCCCCACCCAGCTAGTGATGAGCGACTTCCGGCCCGTGCCGCTCGCTTTCAGCTTCTGCAGCGCCAAGGGGCTGCATCCACTGCTGAACGATGAGGGCACCGACCTGCACCCCAATTGCAAGGTGTGGCGCGCCCCCAAGGGCAACAAGCGCAAGGGCCCGAAAACCCCGAAGCCGCCCCAGCCGGAAGCGCCGCCTCTGGGCTTTGTGGTGGCGCAGATGGCCGAGCGGGAGATGCTCCCGGCCATCTATTTCATCTTCAGCCGCCGCGGCTGCGACAAGGCGGTGCGGGATCTGGGCAAGGTGTGCCTGGTGAGCCCTGAAGAGCAGACCCGCATCCGGGCGCGGCTGGAAGCGTTCGTGGCGGCCACCCCGGAAGCTGTGCGCGATGGCGGCCACGACGAGGCCCTGCTGCGGGGCATCGCCGCCCACCACGCTGGGGTGCTGCCCGCCTGGAAGGAGCTGATCGAAGAGTTGTTCCAGCAGGGGCTGGTGAAGGTGGTGTTCGCCACCGAAACCCTGGCGGCGGGCATCAACATGCCGGCCCGCAGCACCGTGATCTCAGCGCTCTCCAAGCGAACCGAGCGGGGCCACCGACCGCTCATGGGCAGTGAGTTTCTGCAGATGGCCGGCCGGGCCGGCCGCCGGGGCCTCGACACCCAGGGCTACGTAGTCACGGTGCAAAGCCGCTTTGAAGGGGTGCGGGAAGCGGGGCAGCTGGCTACCGCGCCCTCCGATCCGCTGGTGAGCCAGTTCACCCCCAGCTACGGCATGGTGCTGAACCTGCTGCAGCGCTACGACCTCACCAAGGCCAAGGAGTTGGTGGAGCGCAGCTTCGGCCGCTACCTGGCCACCCTCGATCTGGCCGACGACGAAGCGCGCATCGCTGAACTGCGCGAGCAGCTCAGCCACCTCAGCGATGAAGCCGTGGAGGTGGCTTGGGACGACTTTGAGGATTACGAGAAGCAGCGCGGCCGCTTGCGGGAAGAGCGCCGCTTGCTGCGGATCCTGCAGCAGCAGGCCGAGGAAACCCTGGCTCACGAACTCACCCTGGCGCTCCGCTTTGCCAGCGAAGGCGCCCTGGTGAGCCTGAAGGCGCCGGTGCTGCGCGGCCGCGTTACGCCGGCTGTGATCGTGGAGAAGGTGGATGGGCCTGGGCAGTTCCCGCTGCTGCTCTGCCTCACCGACGAGAACGTGTGGGTGCTCGTGCCCTGCACAGCGGTGGTGAGCCTGCACGCCGAGCTCAGCTGCCTGCAGGTGAAGGAGATCACGGCACCGGAGCTGCACCGCTCCGGTGAGCTGCGCCATGGCGATCAGGCCAGCGGCGGCCTGGCTTTGGCGGTGGCTCACATGGCCCGCCGCCACGACATGACCACCCCGCAGTACGACCTGGCGGGCGAGGTGCAGGGCCAGGCCCATCTGGTGCGGGAGCTGGAGCTGGCCCTGGAGCTGCATCCAGCCCACCGCGCCGGCGATCGCAAGAAGCTGCGCAAGCAGCGCTTCCGCATTGAGGAGCTGGAGGCGGAGATCGAGGAGCGGCAGCGCATCCTGCATTTCCGCGCCAACCGCCATTGGGACACCTTCCTGGCGTTGATCGAGATCCTGCGCCATTTCGGCTGCCTGGCCGGCGAGGAGGGGCTGGAGCCCACCGAGATCGGCCGCACCGTGGGGGCGCTGCGGGGTGATAACGAGCTCTGGTTGGGGCTGGCGCTGATGAGCGGCCACCTCGATGAACTCGAGCCGGCTGATCTGGCGGCGGTGTTTGAGGCGATCTCCACCGAGGTGAACCGCCCGGATCTGTGGAGCGGCTTCCCGCCGTCGCCGGCATCAGAGGAGGCGCTGCATGATCTGCGGGGCATCCGGCGTGAGCTGCAGCGCCAGCAGGAGCGGGCTTCGGTGGTGATGCCGCTGTGGTTTGAGCCGGAGCTGATGGGCCTGGTGCACGCCTGGGCCAAGGGCGTGAGCTGGAACGATCTGATCGCCAACACCTCGCTCGATGAGGGCGATGTGGTGCGGATCATGCGCCGCACCGTGGATCTGCTGGCCCAGGTGCCCTACTGCGAGGCGATCAGCGAGCAGCTGCGCACCAATGCCCGCGCTGCCCTCAAGGCGATCAACCGCTTCCCGGTGTGCGAACCGATCGATCTGCTGGCGGGCGGAGCTGGCCTCAACCCGGCGACGGAGCGAACAACAACGCCCACGGCTACGCCTTCGGCCTGAGCACCAGCCACACGATCAGCAGCAGCCCGGTGGTGCTCACCGCTGTGTAGATCCAGTCGGCGTAGGGCGTCCAGAACAGGGCCAGGGTTGGTGGCATGGGCCGTGGGTAACGTGCGCGGAAGAGATGGGTTGCCGTGATCAATCCCTCCCGCATCCGCATCCTGGCGGTCGGCAAGGTGCGCAAGGGCTGGGTGCTGGAAGGCATCGCCACCTATCTCAAGCGCCTGCCTGGGCTGCAGGTGGTTGAGCTGCGTGATGCCGGCAAAGAGCGCGAGGCGGAAGCGATCCTGGCGGCCTTGCGCCCCGATGAGCAGCTTGTGGTGCTGGCGGAGGAGGGGCAGACCTTTGATTCTCCGGCCTTTGCCCAGCGGCTGGAGGGCTCGGGTTCCGAGCGATTGGCCTTGGTGATCGGCGGCGCCGAAGGCATTGCCCCGGCGCTCAAAGCCCGCGCCCGCTGGAAGCTCAGCCTCTCTCCGATGACCTTCCCGCATGAGTTGGCCCGGCTACTGCTGCTGGAGCAGCTGTATCGGGCGCTCACCATTCAGCAGGGCGGGCCGTATCACAAGTGATGTGTGCGTCTGCGAGCTCGCTTGCTGGCCTTTAGATGCCCAGACGCTCCCAGATCACACCGAGATTGGCCTGGTGCAGTTCGGTGGCGAAGCACTCGGCCAGTTGCTCGGGGCTGAGGCGTGAGGTCACCTCGGCATCGGCTTCGAGGTTGGCGCGGAAGTTGCCGCCTTCGGTGTTCCAGGCGGTGTGGGCGTTGCGTTGCACGATGCGGTAAGCGTCTTCGCGGTTGATGCCGCTCTCCACAAGCGCCAGCAGCACCCGCTGGCTGAACACCACGCCGCCATACACATTCATGTTGCGGGCCATGTTGTCGGGGTACACGCCCAGCCCCTTCACCACATCGGTCATCTCCCGCAGCATGAAGTGCAGAGTCACCGAGCAGTCGGGCAGCATCATCCGCTCCACCGAGCTGTGGCTGATGTCGCGCTCATGCCAGAGGGCGCAGTTTTCCAGCGCGGCCACCACATAACTGCGCAGCACGCGGGCTAAGCCGCTGATGCGCTCGCTGCGGATCGGGTTGCGCTTGTGGGGCATGGCAGAGCTGCCCTTCTGGCCCTTGGCGAAGTTCTCCTCCACCTCGAGCACATCGGTGCGCTGCATGTTGCGGATCTCGGTGGAGAAGCGCTCCAGGGCGGCGCCCACCAGGGCGAGGGTTTGGATGTATTCGGCGTGGCGATCGCGGGAGATCACCTGGGTGCTGGCGGTGTCGGGCACCAGGCCGAGCTTGGCGCAGGCGATCTCCTCCACCCGCGGATCGGTGTTGGCGTAGGTGCCCATGGCGCCAGAGATCTGGCCCACGCTCACGGCCTGTTCGAGCCGCTCGAGCCGCTCCTGGTTACGCACCACTTCGGCCAGCCAGCCGGCCACCTTGAAGCCGAAGGTGATCGGCTCACCGTGGATGGCGTGGGAGCGGCCGATCATCACGGTGCCCTTGTGGGCGCGGGCCAGCTCGCGCAGAGCATCGGCCAGCTTGTCGAGTTCGGTGCGCAGCAGCTGCACCGAGGCCTTCATCTGCAGGGCCACGCCGGTGTCGAGCACATCCGAGCTGGTCATGCCCACGTGGATGTAGCGGCCGGCATCCCCCACGTGCTCGTTCACGTTGGTAAGGAAGGCGATCACGTCGTGACGCACCTCGGCTTCGATCTCGAGGATGCGCTCCACGCTGAAGCTGGCTTTCTCCTTGATCGTGGCCACGGCCTCGGCGGGCACGCGGCCCAGCTCGCAGTTGGCTTCGGTGGCGGCAATCTCCACATCCAGCCAGCTCTGGAACTTCGCCTGCTCGCTCCAGATGGCGCCCATCTCGGGCAGGGTGTAACGCTCGATCAAGGCCGCCGCGGGCTCACATCCAAACCAATGTATGGGGCGGCCTTCAGCGCGATCAGGCCACTGCCGTGAGCTTGCGGTGCTCCACTTCCCACTGCACCAGCCTCCCCCAGGCCTGTTGGCGCACCCAGCAGCGGCCGCCGCGGCACTGAATCAGTTGGAAGGGGGGGAGGTCGTCGGGCTGGTTGCGCAGTTTCACGAAGCTGCCCGGTTGGAGGAGTTCGACCACGTTGGATTGTTGGCGCGGCATGGGGGATCCCCTGTGCTGAGGGTCATCCTCCGGAGTGTTCCCCGTTTTGCCGCTCCAGCCCCCGTTTTTGTTCGGTTTCCCCTGTGCTTTTGTGACAGCACGCCAGCACTCCGCTGTTGATGGGCCGCAAGCAACGCCTGGATCTGCAGCTGGTGGAGCTCGGTTTGGCCACCAGCCGCCAGCAGGCCCAGCAGTTGATCCGGGCCGGCAAGGTGCGCAGCGGCGATCGCGTGCTCGATAAGCCTGGGCTGGATGTTCTGCCCGATCTGCCCTTGCAGGTGGAGCAACCGCCGCGGTTTGTCTCGCGCGGCGGTGAAAAGCTCCTCGGCGCCTTGGAGGCTTTCCCGATCGAGCTCGCCGGGCGGGTGTGCCTCGATGGCGGCATCTCCACCGGCGGCTTCACCGACTGCCTGCTCCAGCACGGCGCCAGCCGGGTGTATGGCGTGGATGTGGGTTACGGGCAAACGGCCTGGAGCCTGCGCACCGATCCGCGCCTGGTGCTCAAGGAGCGCACCAACCTGCGGCATCTGGAGCCGGCTGACCTGTACGGCGACGAGGATCCCTGGCCGGATCTGGCGGTGGCGGATGTGTCGTTCATTCGCCTGGCGCTGGTGCTGCCGGCGATTGGTCGGCTTCTACGGCCGGAGCGGCGCGAGGCGCTGCTGTTGGTGAAGCCGCAGTTCGAGGTGGGCAAAGAGCGCGTGGGTAAGGGCGGCGTGGTGCGCGACCCGGCGGCCCATGTGGATGCGATCGAAGGGGTGATCGCGGCGGCCGCGGCGGAGGGATGGAGCGCCTGCGGGGTGACGGCCTCCCCCATCACGGGGCCTGCTGGTAATCACGAGTATTTGCTTTGGCTACGAAGCGGCACCTGGCCTGAGCTGCCTCTGTCGAGCGTGCCTGCCGCCGAGGCTGCGGCGCCACAAAAAAGCGCCGGAGTCGCCCCTGAAGCAGAGGCGATCCGGCGTTTGGTGGCCGAAACACTGGGGGCCTGAACGGCGCCTGCAGGTCGTGTGGCGTGCGGCGGCAGGCTCAGATGGCGCTGCTGTCGCGGTCGCCGGTGCGGATGCGGATCACGGAATCCACGGGGCTGATGAAGATCTTGCCGTCGCCGATCTCGCCGGTGCGGGCGGCTTCCTGAATGGCGCCCACCACGGTGTCCACCTGGGCGTCGTCGACCACGATCTCGAGCTTCAGCTTCTGCAGAAATTCCACGGTGAATTCAGAGCCGCGGTAGCGCTCCACCTGGCCCTTTTGGCGACCGAAGCCACGAACTTCGCTCACGGTCATGCCGACGATGCCGGCATTCACCAGCGCCAGCTTCACGTCTTCAAGCTTGAACGGGCGAATGATGGCCTCAACTTTTTTCATGGCTGCGGGAGTGGCTGGGAACGCTCTGTCGGAGACAGTCTCTCAGGAATTCTGGAAAGACACGCGGGGAGCTGGGCCCCGGTAACCCCATTAGGCCGCAGCTTTCGGGGCGAGGGTGTTGCGATTGCTACCGCAGCGGTTGCCCGGGGGCGGCTGCCTAGCATCCGGCCTGAGACCATCCCTGCCGATGAGCGCCGATCAGACCCGCACCCCCCTCTATGGAGAGCGGGCCATCGCCGAAGCGGAGCTGATTTGTTTCGATAATCCGCGTCCGGGCCGGGCCTACGAGGTGTCGATCACCCTGCCGGAATTCACCTGCAAGTGCCCCTTCTCGGGCTATCCCGACTTCGCCACCCTGCGCCTCACCTATCAGCCAGGCCCCCGCGTGATGGAGCTCAAGGCGATCAAGCTCTACGTGAACAGCTACCGGGATCGCTCCATCTCCCATGAGGAGGTCACCAACCGCATCCTCGACGACTTCGTGGCCGCCTGCGCACCGGTATGGATGGAGCTCGAGGCCGATTTCAATCCCCGCGGCAACGTGCACACCGTGATCCGCGCCAGCCACGGCACCCGTCAGCCCTGCTGAAGATCCACCAGCAGCGCGGGCAGCTCCCGCGAGAAGGCCGCCAGGTTGCGGTTGCACAGCCCCGCCACGTGCAGCTTCTGCTGTTCGGGCTCGGCGATGGCCCAGAGCTGGCGGGTGGCGATCAGGCTTAAGGCGCCGCCCGCCAGCGCGATGGCAAAGCCGGCGTACACCAGAGGCACCCCGGGGTCACGCTTGAGCAGCAGACCACTGGCGGGCACCACCCCGGCGATACGCAACGGGATACCAGCGATCTCCGCCGGCCCCCCGCCGGGCACCAACGTGCCCAGCACCTCGGCTTCGGCGGAATACACCGTCACAGGGCCCTGTTCGCTGGAGAGCGACACGAGCACCGGGTTGCTGCCATCGGGGCGTGTGGGCAGCACGATGCCCCACACCTGATCCCCTAGCTGCGGGAAGCTCTGCAGCGGCAGTTCCAGGATCGGGCTCTTGCCCAGCTGCACCTGGATGGCGGCCAGGGCCCAGTCGGCCTGGTACACCGTCATCCCCTGGAAGCGCAGGGGGTGGTTCACGCTGATTTCGCGGTTGGTGGCGCTCATCGGCTCCGCTGCAGTGGGATCACCGGGCTGCAGACGCAGCTGGGAGCGGAATTGCTCGGGCCGTCCGGCCGGGTCGCGTTCGATGCCGAAGTCCTCGAGCGTCACGGTGAGCTGGGTTTCGCCGCGGCGGTTGAGCAGCTCCAGCTCATTGCCGGGGGCGAGGAAGCGCTCGAGCCGCTGACCGGCCAGGGCACCCCAGGCTGCTCCCACCATCAGCACCACAAGGCCGGCGTGCACCAGCAGCGGGCCCACCCGGCCGCTCACGCCTCGCCGGGCTGCCAGGCGATGGGGGTGGGGTTGCACCTGCCAGCCGCGCTGTTGAAGCAGCGCCTGCAGTTGGCCCAGTTGGCTTTCGGCATTGGGGCTGCTGAGGGTTTCCGCCAGGGTGAGCTTGCTCAGCTGCCGCGGGCTGCTGTAGTCGATCCAGCGCAGGGCGGCCTGCAGGGCCGGCCACTGGCGGCGCCAGCTGCAGAGGATTAGCGATAACCCCAACCAGGCCAGAAGGGCCAGAAACCAGTTGCTCGAATACACGTGATCGAGCTGCAGGCGCAGAATCGCATCGCCGTTGAGCAGCCCCAGCCAAGGCTGGCCGTCGTAGACGCGGTGGTAGAGCTCTGCGCTCTCCTGCTGCGGCACCAGCGTGCCCAGGCCGCTGGCGATGGCGATCAGGATCAATAGCCCGATGGCCAAGCGCAGGTCGGAGATCCAGGCGATCAGGCGTTTCATCAACAATGCGGGGAGATCTCAGCCCCAGCGGGCCAGAAGGGTGAGTGTGCCTGTAGCCAGCAGCACCACGCCGCTGATAGGGGGAACCCACTGGCCCAGGGCACGTAGGGCCAACAGCCGCGGCACCCAGGCGGCAGCTGTGCCCGCGAGTAGCAATGGCATCACTTGTCCGGCGGCAAACGCGGTGAGCAACACCACGCCCGCTAGCGGATCGCCAGCCTGGGCGATCCAGGCCAGCAACACGGCTAACACAGGTGTGGTGCATGGGGAAGCGGCCAGCCCGAAGGCCAGGCCAGCCGCCAGCGGTGCCAGCGCCTTGGGCACCCGCTGACGCCATTGCTCGGGATCGGGCCCGCTCGGCAACTGCAGGGGCAGCAGACCGAGCAGGTTGAGGCCCATCAGCACCGCCAGCACGGCAACCACGGTGGGAATCAAGCCAGGCACCTGGCCGTAGATGCGGCCCAGGGCACCGCTGGCCAGGCCCAGCAGCACCAGCGACGCCACGATGCCGCCGCAAAAGCTGAGGCTGCGCTGCCAAGGGCGCTCCTGCTGGTCGTCAAAACCGGCCAGGTAGGCCAGGGTGATCGGCAGCAGCGACAGGGAGCAGGGGCCGAGGCTGGTGAGCAGGCCACCGGCGAACACCAACAGCAGCGTCAGGGCACCGGGATGGGCCAGAGAGGTGCTGAGCAGCTGCTCTCCGCTGCGGGCCCAGTCGGCCAGGGCCGGAGCCACCATCGCGGTTCTTGAGTCGGCAGTGGGGTCAGCCTATCGAGAGGGTTCCGCGCGCTGAGCCTTCCCGCTGGCGCTCTTCGCGGCGGCGCGGCCGCCCGGGCTCGAGCCCGGCGCCTTCCAGGGCGCAGCGCAGCAGTAGGCCGGCGGTGAGCAGGCTGGAGAGCAGGGAATTGCCGCCGTAGCTGATCATCGGCAGCGGCAGGCCGGTGGTGGGCATGGCGCCGCTGGCCACAGCGATGTTGAGGATCGATTGCCCCACCAAGAGGCTGGTGCAGCCGATCGCCACAAGCCGTTGTTGGTTGCTGCGGCAGCTCAGGGCCACCCGCAGCCCTACAAAGCCGAAGAGCAACAGAAACAGCAGCAGCACCACCGAGCCCACGTAGCCGAATTCCTCGGCAAACACGGCAAAGATGAAATCGGTGCTCTGGATCGGCAGGTATTGCAGCTTCTGGGTTGAAAGGCCGAAGCCTTCACCCCACACACCGCCCGAGCCGATGGCCAGCAGGCTCTGCACCAGCTGATAGCCATCACCCTGGGCATCCTTCCAAGGGTTGAGGAAGGAGGTCACCCGGATGCGTTGGTACTCGTTGATCGAGATGCTTCCGATTGCCACGCTGAGGCCGACGCCCGCGCTGCCGAGCATCGCCCATAGCGGTAGGCCCGATGCCAGTGCCATCAGCCAGAGCAGGATCCCGCAAAGGGCTGCCGTGCTCAGGTTGGGCTGCTTGAGGATCAACCCGAGGGTGACGGCGAACACCCCAAGCCAGGTGAGCTTCTGATCCGGAGCGATGCGGCTCCAGTGGGAGAACAGAGCAGCACCCTGCAGCACCAGGAAGGGTTTGATCAACTCGGTGGGCTGGATCTGAATCGGCCCGATCACCAGCCAGCGGCTAGCGCCGTTCACTGTGCTGCCGATCACCAGGGTGAGGGCCACGAGCACCATGCCCACCAGCAGGGCAGGGCCGGCCATGCGCAGCCACCGCCGCAGGTTGATCTTCACCCCTAGATAGAGGAGGCCCCAGCTGGCCACCATCCAGATGGCCTGGCGCCTGAGGTAGTAGGTGGGATCTCCCATCTCGCGGGCAGCCACCCACCAGCTGGCAGAGCCGAGCACCACCAGGCCCAGCACGCTCCACAAGGCCACCATGCCCAGCAGCAGGCGCGCTTCCGCAGGCCAGTGCTGAAAGGGCACAGGCAGCAGAGCGGATGAGTTGCCGGAACGGGCCAATGCTGCGCAGAACTGAGGTTCCGACTATCCCGTACTTGCGGCGGCCTTGCCAACACGCGCGCAATAAAAAAGCCCGGCACTGCCGGGCTTTTGAGAGACGCGAATCGGTCGGAATGGCTCTGAAGATCAGTTGCCCACGTTCACCTGACGGCGACCGGAGACCAGTTCAACCTTCAGGATCTTGCCGCCTTGCTTCATGATCCGCTGCTGCTCAGCGAACCAGCTTTCATAAGGCACCCACTTGGTGAAGAAGGTGTTCTGCAGCTCGCGCTGGGAACGGGCCTTTTCAGGGCTAGGGATGCAGGCTGTGATTTTGAACAGGCGCATGGGGGATCCTCGAAGTGTGCCGAAGGCGTGGATCAGTTACCCAGGCCGGAGCTGATGTAGTCGAAGTACACACCCATTTCGCGGCCGGCATCGGGGCCCACCAGGGAGGCGGTCACTTCCTTCATGGCTTGGATCGACTGCACGGTGGCGCCGATGGGCACGCCCAGGGAGTTGTAGGTCTCCTTGAGGCCGTTCAGCACACGCTCGTCGAGGATCGAGGTGTCGCCAGCCAGCATGGCGTAGGTGGCGTAGCGCAGGTAGTAGTCGAGGTCGCGGATGCAAGCTGCATAGCGACGAGTGGTGTACATGTTGCCGCCGGGACGGGTGATGTCCGAGTACAGCAGCGCTTTAGCAACGGCTTCTTTGATGATCGCGGAAGCGTTGGCGCTGATGGTGGCAGCGGCACGAACGCGGAGCTCACCGCTGGCGAAGTACTGCTCCAGGCGCCCCATGGAGGAGGTGTCCAGGTAGAGGCCCTGGACGTCGGCCTGGTTGATGACGTTGGTGATGGCGTCTTGCATGGAACCTGATGGAAGAGGCGGTGGTTAGAGAAGAAAGATCCTCAGGAGAGGGCGCCGACGACGTAGTCGAAGTAGAAGCCAGCCTCTTCGGCATCAGCGCCGGTGAGCAGACCCATGGCGGCGTTCTTCATCTCGCGCACGGCTTCAGCCATGGCTTCGAGGGGGGTGCCCAGGGAGCGATACATCTCCTTGGCGCCGATGATGCCGATCTCTTCGATCGGGGTCACATCACCAGCGATGATGCCGTAGGTCACCAGGCGCAGGTAGTAATCCATGTCCCGCAGGCACGACGCGGTCATTTCCTCACCGTAGGCGTTGCCGCCGGGGGAAATCACGTCGGGGCGCTTCTGGAACAGAGCACCGCCAGCGGTCTTAACAATGCGCTCGCGGCTCTCGGCCAGGACCTGGGCGACGCGAAGACGACGCTGACCGCCGCTCACGAAAGCCTTGATCTGGTCGAGTTCGCCAGGGCTGAGGTAGCGGGCTTCGGCGTCCGCGTTGATGATCGAGTTGGAGACGATGCTCATGCAGTTCTGCCTCGAAACAAGCGGTCGCCTGAACGGTGACCGATATCCGGTGGGTAAGGGGGAGTCTTTAAGCCTTGCGCCTGTCGCAGTGAACTGCGACAGGCGCAAGGCTTAAAGGGCGCGGCAGGGTTGCTGTCCGCCGATTCATTCTGAGGCAGAGCCCCGCGGCTCCCCGGCCCCCGGTAACAGTTCTTCACGGCGATCTGGATCGCCGAAAAGCCTTGCCTTGACTGGCTTTAGCTCCTGTGGAGAATAAGCTTGATCTGAGGTGATTGTTAACAGTCAAATGCTGTTGTGTGCTCGCTTGATTGTCTGCCGTGTTGGGTAATCCGTTGGTTTCTTAACAAGAACTCTGGCCATGGAAAAACCCCGGCTTTTCAGGGCCGGGGTTTAGTTGTGTTCACCGGTTTGGCCTCGTGGAGCTCGTGAGAGCCCTCGGAAGCTCAGTTGCCCACGGGGTTGAGACCTGCGTTGCCACCGTAGAGGGCGGCAGTCCGATTCACTGTGATCAGAGGAATTCCATCGCTGGTGGCCATCCCTTTGAGGTAGGGCACCGTGTCGCGGCCGAAGCTGCTTGCGTACTCGCTGGAATTGATCAAGGTATCGATGGCACTCTGCAGACCGTTTTCACCGCGGATGGCCAAGAAGGTGCTTGTTTCGGCTGGCTGTGCACCCCGGCCGAGCAGCGCTAGATAGGCGGCCGCAGCTGCTTCAAAGGGCTTCATCCGGTTCAGGCGACTCGAGAACAGATCGCTGCCTGAAACGGATGCCACAAATTCAGACACACTGAACGAACCCATGCGGAACTGGGACTCGGCTTGGCCGAGGGCTTCTGAGGCCAGTGGCTGGCGACCGATCAGCTGGCGATAGACAGCCTCGATCGCCTCCTGAACCTCGGTGGCGCTAGGTCGTTTTGAAAGCTTAACCACTGTTCCCAGGCTGTTGCGCTTGCCGAAGCCCTGCAATTTGCCCGGCAGGAGCGCCTTCGCCATGGCATCTGCAGGCTGTTGGGCGCTCGCACCGGTGTTGACGTTGGCCGCTTGGGTTGCGGTTATCGCGGTTCGGGTGCTCCAGGTAGGGGAGGTACCGCCTCCGGGTTGCCAGCGGGGAGAACTCCAGCTGCGATCCGGCGCAGGTGCCGCCTGGATCGAGCCCGGGCCACTTGTGTTTGACGTCCTGGGTGCAAGCTTCTCGCCGCCGGTGAGGGTTGCACTCCAGCCGCCCCGGACAAAAACGTTGCGGTTTGTGAGGTTGCGAGGGGTGAGGCTGCCGCTGTCTCGGAAATCTGCCGGCGGGGTGACCACCGGACGAGCTCGGAGGCTGAGGTCAGGGTAGTCGGCAGCGTTGAAGGGACGCTTGAGGGCCGGAGCTCGGCGGGTACTCAGATCATTCGGGGTGATGAATCGCTCGTAAGGAACAGTGTCCTCACCGAAGCTCTCGCTGTATTCAGCGCTGTTGAGCATGGCGTCGACGACGCCGTAGAAGCCCTTGCGAGCCGCCACGTCGAAGTAGGCGTCGATCTCCCAGCGGCCGAAGGTGGGGCGGCCCAGCAGGCGCCGGTGCATCACCTCGATCGCCTTGCAGATGTAGAGGCCACTCCAGTAACGGCGGCGGAAGGCATCGCTACGCGCAACCTGGCGCACGAATTCGCGCAGGCTCAGGTCGCCGTTCTCGAGCTTGATTTCCTCAACCTTGTTCTGCTCGCCGGCGTAACCGGTGTTGCCAAGCACCTGCACATACACGGCACGGATCACCGCCTGGGTGCTTGCCTCGGTATTGCGGATGCTCGGTTGACCGCCGCGGCGGGGCACCGAATTACCACCAGTGGCGATCTGCTGAAGGCGAACCACCTTGGGGCCGGCCTTGCGCGGAGTGGAGGCGCGGAACTGCGGGCTGTTCATTTGCCCGGGCTGGCGCATGCCGTTGCCCACCAGGATCCGGCGGGTGTCGTAACGGATCGGAGCCGGACGGGTGCCCACACTGGCTGTGCCAGAGGGGAAGATCGCGCCGTAGTTCAGGCCCAGCGGATCGTTGCCGCCGCCATAGGGGTGCTGGTCGGCGTAAGGCTGCCGATAGCTGGCGTAGAGGGTGACGTACTGCGGCGCCCCTTCAAACGGTGCGCTGAAGCGGAAGAGCTTGCGGTTGGATCCCCAGCCGGCGCTTTCCTGCGCCTCTTCGCCGATGTCGCGCAGGTAGGGAACGGTTTCCTCCCCGAACACCTGGGCGTACTCCATCGTGTTGATCAGGGCGTCAACCAGGCCCTTGATGCCCTGGGCGGACACGATGTCGAAATAGCGGGTGAACTCTTCGCGGGAGCTGATGCCACGGCCGAGGAAATGGCGGAAGGCGAGTTCCACCACACGGCTGTTCACAAAGCGGCCATAGAACTGTTGTTGATACTCCTTGCTGTGGCCCAGGGAGCGGATGAACTCCCGCATCGAGATGTCGCCCTGGCGCACCTGGGTGGCTTCCACCGGGCAGGGCACCTGGCTGTAGGCCTTGGCGATGTCGCGCTCAAACACTTGGCGGTAGGCGGCGCGCACCACTTCGGCTTTCTGGGCGCCGCTCATGCCGGGCTTCATGTTGAAGCGCTGCGCCTTGCCTTGGGCGGCGAGGGCGTAGATGGCCGGCAGCTGCAGGCCCTGGTTTTCAGGGCTGCCCAGGCGCTGACGGGGCGAGGGGGTAGGAACAGCCAGCTCTTCGAGCAGCACGTTGAAGCTGTCGATCAGGAGCTGGCGAGCTTCGGGGAGATCCTTGAGCAGCTCGGCAGCACCGGCGCGCATCTCCTGCAGGGCCACGTTGGTGGCCGCCAGGGAGCAGCCCTTCTCGAGCACGTCGCGCAGGCCGCGGGTGTTCACCCGCAGGATGCTGGGATCACCGGCCACCACGGCATAGCCCACGTAGCGCAGGAACCAGGCTAGGTCGCGGATCGATTTCTTCATCCGCTCGGTGCCGTAGCGGGCCACCGAAATCGGGCTGAAGCCAGTGGGCAGCACCACCCGCACATCGGCGTCGCCCCCGGCACCTTCCAGCAGGCGGGTGAGCGCATTGCCGCGCTTGCTGGCGCCGCTGGCGCCTGCGAAGGTTTGCACCGAGCGCTGGAAGGCGGCTTGATCGGTGGCCAGGGGTGTGGCTCCGGCATCAGCCGCGGGGCTGAGGGGAGCGTCGAGATAGGAGAGCGGCGTGCCACCGGCAAAGATCCGGCTGGCGGCGCGGGCCACGATCGACTCGGCGTTGGCAGAAACCCGACGGGCGGCTTCCACCCGCAGCTGACCGCTCTGGAAGAAGGTCACCAGGGTGTTCAGCTCACCGCCATCGAGGAAGCGGTCCTGCTGTTCCGCCTCGCGGACGCTGGAGAGCGGCAGGGTGTCGTAGCGCTGAGGAGCAACCCTGCTGCTGCCGCTGCTGGCGGTCACAGTCATGGAGGAGAGCGAACCAGGCCAAGGCACGTTACGGCTGGCCCTCTGGCCTCCCGGCGGCCAATGAACAAATGTTTGCAGCCGGGCCCAAGCCCCGGCCTCTCGGCCCCCCGAGCCATGAAAAGCTCGCTCGGTTGCGGAGCTGTTCCTGCGCCATGACCCAGGCCCCGGCTGATGCCGCCACCCCAGTGGTGAGCGCCTTTTACGACCGATTCCCCTATCCCGGTGACCCCCTGCAAGACGGCCCACCGCCGGGATACAACTGGCGCTGGTGCGTGGATGCGGCCTATGCCGCCTGCACGGGCGCTGTGGCTCCAAGGCCCGCTGAGGCGGAGCCCTTGAAGGTGCTGGATGCCGGCTGCGGCACTGGAGTGAGCACCGATTACCTGGCCCATCTCAATCCGGGCGCCGAGATCCTGGCCGTGGATATTTCGCCGGGCACGCTCGAGGTGGCGCGGGAGCGCCTGCGCCGCTCCGGAGGCCATGACCAAGCCCAGGTGCGGATCCAAAACCGCAGCCTGCTGGAGCTGGAGGGTGAAGGCCCCTTTGACTACATCAATTCCGTTGGGGTGCTCCACCACCTGCGGCAGCCAGAAGCCGGGCTCAAGGCTCTGGCGGCGCTGCTGAAGCCCGGGGCGCTGCTCCATCTCTTTCTTTATGCCGATGGCGGGCGCTGGGAGATCCACCGCACCCAGCGGGCGCTCACGGCCATGGGCGTGGGCACTGGCGAGGAGGGGCTGCGGCTCGGGCGCCAGCTGCTGGCTGAACTGCCGGAGCACAACCGGCTGCGCCGGCACCACGAGCAGCGCTGGGCGATCGATTGCGCGGCGGACGCCAACTTCGCCGATATGTATCTGCATCCCCAGGAGACCAGCTACAACCTCGAGCGGCTGATGGCCTTTGTGGCCTCTGCCGATCTGGAGTTCGCCGGCTTCTCCAATCCCCAGGTGTGGGATCCAGGCAGGCTGCTGCAGGGTGAACTGCTGGAGCGGGCTCAGGCCCTGCCGCCTTTGCAGCAGTGGCAGCTGATCGAAGACCTCGACCCCGACATCAGCCATTTCGAGTTCTTCCTCGCCAAGCCCCCGCTGCGCCGTTGGAGCTGGGATGACGACGCGGCTCTGCTCGCAGCAGCTGGTCAGCGCAATCCCTGCCTCTGGGGCTGGCCGGGGGCGGCGCTGCTCGATTCCGATATGGCGCCGCTGGATTTGAGCGCTGATGGATTGGCCTTGATGCAGGCTCTGGAGTTGGCACCGGCTCAGACGCCGATCGGACGGTTGCCTCTGGGCTGGCCTGAGGGGCAGATCGCTGCTGTGGCAAGGGAGTTGCTGGCGCAGCGCGTGCTCCTGCTTCTGCCTGGTGCGGGCAGCGCTGCGTGATAGATTCCGCGCGCCTTTTCAGAGCGCAGGAGCCCTTGCTGGCAACCCCCCCGCTCCCTCACAACGACAGCGCTTCAACCGAAGCGGTGCACGGTGAGGGCGAGGTTCTGCCAGAGGTGGCAGCTGATCCAGCCCCCGAGGCTGCGGAAGCTCCCTCCGACGACTACCTGCGCCTCCAGCGGCGTCTGCTCCTGGCCACCTTGATCGTTTCCGCGATTGCGGTGCTGATCACGGCCCTGGCCTTCAACCTTCACATCGCCGGCTCCCTGCTGGTGGGTGCACTGGGCGGTTTGCTCTATCTGCGGCTTTTAGCTCGCAGCGTTGGCAAGCTCGGCAACGGTGCCAAGAAGGTGGGCAAGACGCAGCTGCTTGTGCCCGTGGTGTTGGTGTTGGCCTCGGCCCGCCTCCCCCAGCTGGAGCTCCTGCCGGCGCTGCTCGGCTTCCTGCTCTACAAACCGGCCTTGATTCTTCAGGTTCTGCTCGATTCCTGAGCTGACCTCTCCCTGAACCGTCGCTCCGGCGACACCGAACGCACAACCCGATGGGTTTCTTGCCACTCGCTCTTCCCTTTGCCGAACTGGAGGTGGGTCAGCACCTCTATTGGCAGCTGGGCAATCTCAAGATCCACGGCCAGGTGTTTCTCAGCTCCTGGGTGGTGATTGGCGCTCTTCTGGCCTTTGTGCTGGTGGGCAGCCGCAAGATGGAGCGCGATCCGCGCGGCATGCAGAACCTGCTCGAGTTTCTGTGGGATTACATCCGTGATCTCGCCCGTGAGCAGATCGGCGAGAAGGCTTACCGCGATTGGCTGCCCTTCATCGGCACCCTGTTCCTGTTCATCTTTGTGTGCAACTGGGGCGGCGCCCTGGTGCCTTGGAAGCTGATTCATCTTCCCGAAGGTGAGCTCGGCGCTCCCACCGCCGATATCAACACCACCGTGGCTCTGGCCTTGCTGGTGTCGCTGGCCTACTTCTATGCAGGCCTGAGCCGCAAAGGATTCCGGTACTTCGAGTACTACGTGGAGCCGACGCCGATCATGCTCCCGTTCAAGATCATCGAAGACTTCACCAAGCCTCTGTCGCTGTCGTTCCGTCTGTTCGGAAACATCCTGGCTGACGAATTGGTGGTGGCCGTGCTGGCTTTCCTGGTTCCTCTGCTGGTGCCCCTGCCGGCCATGTTCCTCGGCCTGTTCACCAGTGCCATCCAGGCTTTGATTTTCGCCACCCTCGCCGGTAACTACATCGGTGAAGCGGTGCACGAAGAACACCACTGAGGCTCGTCCTCAACCCCGCCAGAGCGGGACACCCTCTCTGGCAAACTCCTTGCGCGCAGGTCCGGCACGATCCGGGCCCATCTCGAGTCAATCCGAGATGTCCCAGGCGCAGGGATAACGTCCCGGTCCCCGTCCGCGCTCTCCCAGCGCCCTACATCCTTCGTTCCACCATGGATTCCATCACCTCCGCTGCGTCTGTTATCGCGGCTGGTCTGGCTGTCGGCCTCGGCGCCATCGGCCCTGGTATCGGTCAGGGCACCGCAGCTGGTTCCGCTGTTGAAGGCATCGCTCGTCAGCCCGAGGCCGACGGCAAGATCCGCGGCACCCTGCTGCTCTCGCTGGCCTTCATGGAAGCTCTCACCATCTACGGCCTCGTGGTCGCACTGGTGCTGCTGTTCGCCAACCCCTTCGCCGGCTGATCGCGCTTGAGGTGAGCGGGGGCCTGGCTGCCGCTGGGTTCCCGCACTCATTTCACCTCACTGCATCCGCACGCGACCGCTTTCATCCGCCCGCACCCCCGCCTCATGACCAGCTGGCTACTGCTTGGTGCAACGGAGGGAGGTCTGTTTGACCTCGATGCCACCCTGCCGCTGATGGCGGTGCAGGTGGTTCTCCTCACCTTCATTCTCAATGCCCTGTTCTTCCGCCCCGTTGGCCGGGTTGTGGAGGAGCGCGAGGGCTACATCACCACCAGCCGTGCCGAGGCCAAGCAAAAGCTGGCTCAGGTGGAGCGTCTGGAGGCGGATCTGCGTGAGCAGCTCAAGGAGGCCCGCAAGGCCACCCAACAGCTGATTCAGGAAGCGGAACAGGATTCCGAAAAGCTTTATCGCGAAGCGTTGGCCACCGCCACGGCTGAAGCGAATGCCTCCCGCGAAGCGGCGCGTCGTGAGATCGATGCCCAGCGGGAATCAGCCCTTGGCCAGCTCAAGGGCGACGCCGAGAAGCTCGGTGACCTGATCGTCGACCGTCTGCTGGCCGCCAAATGACTTTCCCAAGCCTTTTCGCCAACCACGGTGGCTTTGGTCTGAACCTCAACCTGTTCGAGACCAACATCATCAACCTGGCGATCGTCATCTTCGCCCTCTACAAGTTTCTGCCCAATTTCCTGGGCGGCATCCTGGAGCGGCGTCGGGCGATCATCCTGGCCGACCTCAAAGACGCCGAGGAGCGTCTGGCCAGTGCCACAACCCAACTCGCTCAGGCCCAGAAGGATCTGGCCGAGGCTCAGCAGAAGGCCGATCAGATTCGTGCCGACGGCAAAGCCCGTGCCGAAGCCATCCGCTTCGAAAGCGAGAAGCGCACCATCGATGAGATGGCTCGTCTCAAGCAGGGCGCTGCAGCCGATATGGATGCCGAGGCCGCTCGCGTGAGCAACCAGTTGCGCCGCGAGGCTGCCCGCCTGGCGATTGAAAAAGCTCTGGCCACGCTCCCCGGCAAGCTCAGCCCTGAAGCTCAGGCTCAGCTGGTCAGCCAGTCCATCAAAACTCTGGGGAACGCCTGATGCCGCTGCTCAACACGATCACCACCCCTTACGCCGAAGCTTTCCTACAGGTGGCTGAGAGCCGCCAGGAAGTGGATCAGGTGGTGGATCAGGCCAAGGCCGTTCTCGCTCTGTGGCACGAATCCCCCGAACTGCGCCAGGCCATGGCCTCGCCTGTTCTTGAGGTGGATGCCAAGAAGGCTGCTCTCGAAAAGCTGTTCAGCGATCAGCTCACGCCTTCCTTCCTCAATCTGCTGAAGCTGCTCGCGGATCGTCAGCGCATCGGCGTGCTCGATGCCGTGCTCGAACGCATGCTCGAGCTCTACCGCGATCAGCGCAACATCGCTCTCGCCAAGGTGACCTCAGCCACCGCTCTCACCGAAGAGCAGCAGGCCGAGCTCAGCAAGAAGGTTCAGGCCGTGGCCGGTACCGACAATCTGGAGATCAACCTCTCTGTGGATCCTGATCTGATCGGCGGTTTCGTCGTGAAGGTTGGCTCCAAGGTGATTGACGCCAGCCTCGCGGGTCAGGTGCGTCGCCTCGGACTGGCGCTGGCCAAGGTGGGCTAGCCCGCACCCGAATCTTCCTCACACCCCGTCCTCAATCTTTCTCGCCTCCCATGGTTTCCATCCGCCCCGACGAGATCAGCGCGATCCTCAAGCAGCAGATCGCTGATTACGACAAGTCGGTTTCCGTCAGCAACGTCGGCACCGTGCTGCAGATCGGCGACGGTATCGCCCGCGTCTACGGCCTTGATCAGGTGATGGCCGGTGAGCTGGTGCAGTTCGAAGACGGCACCGAGGGCATTGCTCTGAACCTCGAGGACGACAACGTCGGCGCTGTGCTGATGGGTGAGGGCCGGGGCATCCAGGAAGGCAGCACCGTGAAGGCCACCGGCAAGATCGCCTCGGTGCCCGTGGGCGACGCGATGCTCGGCCGTGTGGTGAATCCCTTGGGTCTGCCGATCGATGGCAAGGGCGATATCGCCACCAGCGAGACCCGTCTGATCGAGTCGATGGCGCCTGGCATCATCCAGCGCAAGTCGGTGCATGAGCCCATGCAGACCGGCATCACCGCCATCGACGCGATGATCCCCATCGGCCGCGGTCAGCGCGAGCTGATCATCGGCGACCGCCAGACCGGCAAGACCGCGATCGCGATCGACACGATCATCAACCAGAAGGGCGAAGACGTCGTTTGCGTCTACGTGGCTGTGGGCCAGAAGGCTGCTTCCGTTGCCAACGTGGTGGAAGTGCTGCGCGAGAAAGGCGCCCTCGACTACACCATCGTGGTGGCCGCCAACGCCTCTGAGTCAGCTGCGCTGCAGTACCTGGCCCCTTACACCGGCGCCGCCATCGCTGAGTCCTTCATGTACAAGGGCAAGGCCACCCTGGTGATCTACGACGACCTCACCAAGCAGGCTCAGGCTTACCGCCAGATGTCGCTGCTGCTGCGTCGTCCCCCCGGTCGTGAGGCCTACCCCGGCGACGTTTTCTACTGCCACAGCCGTCTGCTCGAGCGTGCAGCCAAGCTGAGCGACGCCATGGGCAAGGGCTCGATGACCGCTCTGCCGATCATCGAAACCCAGGCCGGCGACGTGTCGGCCTACATCCCCACCAACGTGATTTCGATCACCGATGGTCAGGTGTTCCTGAGCTCCGACCTGTTCAACTCCGGTCTGCGCCCCGCCATCAACGTGGGTATCTCGGTGAGCCGTGTGGGCGGCGCCGCCCAGACCAAGGCCATCAAGAAGATTGCTGGCACCCTGAAGCTGGAGCTGGCTCAGTTCGACGAACTGGCCGCCTTCTCCCAGTTCGCTTCCGACCTCGACGCCGCCACCCAGCAGCAGCTGGCCCGCGGTAAGCGTCTGCGCGAGATCCTCAAGCAGCCCCAGTTCAGCCCCCTCATCCTGGCCGAGCAGGTTGCTGTGGTGTACGCCGGTGTGAAGGGCATGATCGACGAGGTGCCCGTGGAGTCGGTCGTTCAGTTCTGCCGCGAACTCCGCGAATACCTCAAGACCAACAAAGCCGAGTTCATCAACAAGGTGCAGACCGAGAAGCAGCTCAGCGATGAAGCTGAAGCCATGCTCAAGGACGCCATCAACGAAGTGAAGTCGTCGATGCTGGCTGCGGCCTGATCCTGACGGTTACCCCGGAGAACCTCTTCCATGGCCAACCTCAAGGAGATCCGCGACAGGATCAGTTCGGTTAAGAACACCCGCAAGATCACCGAGGCCATGCGCCTGGTGGCCGCCGCCAAAGTGCGTCGCGCCCAGGAGCAAGTGCTGCGCAGCCGGCCGTTTGCCGACCGGCTGGCACGGATCCTGGAGAACCTCCAGACCCGCATGCAGTTCGAATCGGTGGATGCTCCCCTGCTGGAGAGCCGCGATGTGAGCACCATCACCCTGCTCGCCGTCACCGGCGACCGCGGACTGTGTGGTGGCTATAACGCCAACATCATCAAGCGCACCGAGCAGCGACACGCTGAGCTCACCGCTCAGGGCTACAAGGTGGATCTGGTGCTGATTGGCCGCAAAGTGGCCACCTACTTCCAGAACCGCGCCAGCAAGTACTCCATTCGCGCCACCTTCATGGGGCTCGAGCAGGTGCCCAATGCTTCTGAAGCGGGCAAGATTGCTGAAGAAGTGCTGGCTGAGTTTCTCTCCGGCAGCACCGATCGCGTGGAGATCATCTTCACCAAGTTCATCAACCTGGTGAGCTCCAAGCCGGTGTCGCAAACCCTGCTGCCCCTGGATCCCCAGGGCATCGCCAGCCCGGATGATGAGATCTTCCGTCTCACCACCCGCGATGGTCAGCTGGGTGTGGAGACAGGCAAGGTTGCGAACGAGCAGCCGGCTCTGCCTTCCGATCTGGTGTTTGAGCAGACCCCTGAGCAACTGCTCAACGCTCTGCTGCCGCTCTATCTGCAAAACCAGCTGCTGCGCTCCCTCCAGGAAGCTGCCGCTTCTGAGCTGGCCAGCCGGATGACGGCCATGAACAACGCCAGCGACAACGCCAAGGCGCTCGCCAAGACCCTTACCCTCGACTACAACAAGGCTCGCCA
The DNA here is from genome assembly GCA_019264575.1 of Vulcanococcus sp. GTDB lineage: Bacteria > Cyanobacteriota > Cyanobacteriia > PCC-6307 > Cyanobiaceae > Vulcanococcus. The sequence goes on from JAHUZV010000018.1 coordinate 57,924, forward strand.
GGCCGCCATTACCCAGGAAATCCTGGAAGTGGTGGGTGGTGCGGCTGCCATGGCCTGAGCTCTCGCAGCCAGCAAAAAGCCTCGTCGGTCGGTCGTCGCCGCTTTGCGGATACGACCTTCCCGGCGAGGTTTTTTGCTGGCTGGGCGTGGGGGCTTGGTGGCGGGGAGGATGAACGCAGCGAGAGGTGAGTGAGCCATGGAACTGGAGGGGTTGTTTCCGTTGGCGTTGGCGCGGGTTCAGCTGCGGCTGGATCCGTGGGATTTGGCGTTGTTGATGCAGGAGGTGTTGGCGCTGCGGGGAGAGGCTGAGGGGAATCCGGAGCCTGGTTGCGCTTGGACGGGGGATATCAATGGGATCTGGCAGCTGCATCGGCTTGAGGCGTTTGCGGCCATTACGGCCGAGGTGCAGCGGCAGGCCTGGTTGTATTTGGAGGAGCTCGGTTTTCGGGCCGGCAGCGTGGCGTTGCATGTGCAGCGGGCCTGGCCGGTGGTGAGTGAGGAGGGGCAGGTGGTGGGGCGCCATCACCATCCCAACGCCCATCTCAGTGCGGTGCTTTATCTCAATGGCGATGGCAGTGGCCGCAGCGGTTGTTTGCGCCTGTTTCCGCCGCAAACCAGCAATGAATTGGTGCCTGGGCTGGCAGTGGGCCATGGGGGTCCGATTGATCAGCACTCCAGTGGCGGGCAGCGCTGGAACGCCCCTTGGGTGGATGTGGCGCCCCAGGCTGGGCTGCTGGTGCTGTTCCCGGCTCGCACGGATCACGCCGTCACCACCAACAACGACAGCGATGACTTGCGGCTTTCCCTGGCCTTTGACCTGGCCCTAACGGCCCCTCTGGCATCCGCTGATGATCCAGCCCCGCCGGAGTACCTGGCCCCCCATCCAGCCCAGTGGAGTGAGGTGGCTGGGCCCGCGTAGCGGTTCGGCGATCCGGGACAATGAACGGCCACCAGCACCAGCTGCCGCTGCGCCCCATGAGCGACACCTTCACCGTTGTCTGTGAGATCAACGGCACCAGCCACAGCTTCAGCTGCAGCGCTGAGCAAACCGTGCTGGCCGCTGCGGAGGCCGCCGGTGTGGAGTTGCCGAGCTCCTGTTGCTCAGGGGTGTGCACCACCTGCGCCGCGCGCATCCATGAAGGCAGCGTGCATCAACCCGATGCCATGGGCGTGAAGGCCGAGCTGCAGGAGCAGGGCTATGCGCTGCTGTGCGTGGCCTTCCCGCGCAGCGATCTCAAGCTCACCGCCGGACAGGAAGACGCTCTCTACGAAGCCCAGTTCGGTCAGTACCAGAAGTGAGCAGCGCGCAGCTGCTCCCCGTGCTGCTGCAGCTTGAACGCCAGCCCGGCTCCCTGCGGGAGCAGGTGGAAGCAGCGGTTGGTGCCCATGGCACGCCACTGCGCTGGGCGATCACTGCTGTTCAGCACCGCCCTGAGCAGCCGCCGTTGCTCCAGATCGAGGCGGTGGTGCTCAACGGCGCCGTTGCGGAGGCGGCTGACGCGTGATCAGTACCGCTCCAGCTCTGCCCACCCTGTTGGTGATCCCCACCGGCATCGGCTGTGCTGTGGGCGGCTATGCCGGTGACGCCTTGCCGGCGGCGCGATTGTTAGCGGCGGCCAGCGGCTGCCTGATCACTCATCCCAATGTGATGAACGGGGCGGCGCTCTATTGGAGTGATCCGCGGATCCACTACGTGGAGGGATCCAGCCTCGATCACTTCGCGGCGGGGGAGCTGCTGCTGCAGCCGGTTCGCCAGCAGCGGGTGGGGTTGTTGCTCGATGCCGGCATTGAGCCGGAGTTGCGGCAGCGCCATCTGCAGGTGGCCGATGGTTGTCGCGCCACCCTCGGACTGGAGATTGGCCCGGTGGTGATCACCGATCGGCCTTTGGAGGTGAGCCTCAGCCTTGGGGCCAGTGGCGTGAGTTGGGGCCAACTGGGCCAGACGGAGTCGCTGCTGCGGGCTGGCCGGCAGCTCAAAGCCTCTGGAGCCACGGCTATCGCCGTGGTGGCCCGCTTCCCCGACGACCCAGACAGTGAAGCCCTCGCGGCCTACCGCCAGGGCAGTGGCGTGGATGCGCTGGCCGGCGCTGAAGCCGTGATCAGCCACCTGCTCAGCCGTGAGTTGGGGTTGCCCTGTGCCCATGCCCCGGCCCTCAGCCCGCTGCCGCTCGATCCCGATCTCGACCCCCGTGCTGCGGGCGAGGAGCTGGGCTTCACCTTCCTGCCTTGCGTGTTGGTGGGCCTGAGCCGGGCACCGGATCTACTGCCTGCTGTAAACCCTCCCGTGGTGGGCGGAGCGAGTGCCCGGGCGCTGGGGATTGATGCAGTGGGAGCAGTGATCGCCCCAGCGGGCGCGCTCGGTGGCGCCGCGGTGCTCGCTTGCGCGGAACGCGGCATTCCCGTGATTGCGGTGGATAACCCCTGCCTGCTGGAGGTCACGGCTGAGGCGCTGGGGCTCGAAGTGATGGCGGCCTCCAGCTATAGCGAGGCGGCGGGGCTGGTGCTGGCGCTGCGGGAGGGCATTGCGCCTGCAGCGCTGCGCCGGCCGTTGCCTCCCTTGCGGCTGCCGGGCTAATGGCGGGCTTTGGTGCCAAAGGGCCTGACCCACAGCAGCCGTGCCCCTGCGGTGGCGGCAGCGAGGGTGCCAGCTACGCCAGTTGTTGCCGCCCGCTGCACCGGCAGGAGCGAGCCGCCGCCACGGCTGAGCAGCTGATGCGCTCGCGCTACAGCGCCTTTGCCCTCGCCGAGATCGATCACCTGCTGCGCACGCAACCCTCGGAGGAGCCCGAGCAGGCCAGGCGCCGTTCGCTCGAGGCCAGCTCCCGGAAGCTGCGCTGGCGGGGTTTGGAGATCGTGGCCATGGAGGCCGGAGGCCCCGATGATCTCGAGGGCACCGTGACCTTCCTTGCCCACTACAGCGCCGGTGCGGAGCGGGGGATCCTGCGGGAGTGCTCACGCTTTGGCCGGGAGGGTGGTCGCCCCGATGGCGCCTGGCTCTATCTCGAGGCGATCGAGCTCAGTGGTTGAGGCCTGTGCAGATCCGATCGAGCACCGATGCGCAGCGGGTGCTTGATCGGGCCATGCATTCACCGCTGAGGGTTTCCAGCCACAGCTCGCCGGTGCTGGCGATGTCGCTCCAGTCGGCCCACACGCGCACGTAGTCGTTCACGCGACGGCCGGAGCAGGGCCGCTCGAAGGCCATCAAGGTGCGGTGATCGGGCTGCTCCACCTCAAGGCCGAGCTGCTCCAGCAGGGGGCGCAGCAACTCACCCGGGGAGCGGGAGCCGTGGAAGGGAACGAGGGCGCGGCAGTAGGCCATGGCATCGATAAGGCCGTGGTTGCAACGGCTGAACTCAACGTATGGATGGCGCGGCTCGGGGTTCCCCGCCTGCTCAGAATGTTTTCCACTCCGGTGCTTCAGCTCAGGCAGGCCATCGGATGGCGCGTGGGCAGCCCCAGGGCCTTGGCCACGCCGGGATGGCACACCGATCCGGCCACTGTGTTCAAGCCAGACACCAGCTCAGGCCGATCGGTGACCGCCTCCACCAGTCCGCGGCCAGCCACGGCAGCGATGTAGGGAAGGGTGACGCTCACCAGCGCTTCGGTGGAGGTGAACGGCACGGCACCGGGCATGTTGCCCACGGCGTAGTGCTGCACCCCATGCACGCTGATCACGGGATCGGTGTGGGTGGTTTCGCGGCTGGTGGCGATGCAGCCTCCCTGATCGATCGCCACATCCACGATCACTGACCCCGGCTGCATCTGCGCCACCAGCGCTTCCTCCACCAGGGTGGGAGCCCGGTCGCCCGGCAGCAGTACCGCGCCAATCAGCAGATCGGCGGAGGGCACGAGCCGCTCCAGCAGCCCACGGCTGCTCACCAGGCTCACCAGGCGCCCCTGCCGCTGGCTTTCCAGTCGCCGCAGCCGCTCAGGGGAGAGATCGAGCAGGAACACTTCCGCATCCATGGCGGCGGCCAGCCGAGCCGCATTCCACCCCACGCTGCCGGCACCCAGCACCACCACCCGGGCGGGCCGCACCCCGGTGCAGCCCCCGATCAATACGCCCCGCCCGCCCTGGGGTTTCTCGAGCAGGCGCGCCCCCACCTGGGCTGCCAGGCGGCCGGCGATCTCACTCATCGGCGCCAGCAGAGGCAGGCTGCCATCGGCGAGTTGCACCGTTTCGTAAGCGATGGCGGTGGTGCCCGCCTGCAGCAAGGCCCGGCCCACCGCGGGGTAGGCCGCCAGGTGCAGGTAGGTGAACAGCACCAGATCGGGCCGCAGGAAGGCGAACTCCTCGGGCTGCGGTTCCTTCACCTTCACCACCAAATGGGCGGCCCAGGCCTCTGTTTGATCCACCAGGGCCGCTCCGGCTGCTTCAAAGGCCGCATCGCTGATGCCGGCGCCCTCGCCCGCACCTTGTTCGATGCGCACCTGCAGGCCATGGCTCACCAGCTCGCGCACCGCATCGGGCGTGAGCGCTACTCGGCGTTCGTCGGACTTGATCTCCCGCGGCACGCCGATGCTGGCGATCGAAGCGATGGTGGCGGCCATGGCGCGATCGCGGTGGCGGATCGCCCTTCAGCTTGGCGCCGCTGGCAGGGATTGACCACTTGATTGCCGCGGCTCTAGGCCGCAGCGATCGGCATCCTCCAGCCGCTGCCAAAGGAGCGTTGGCTGAGCTTGAGCACGGGCGGTGCCTGGCGGCGTTTGAATTCGGCGCGGCGCAGTAAGCCCATCACCCGTTGGGCTAGGGCCGCATCAACGCCGCGGGCGATCAGATCTTCGGGGCTTTGATGCTCTTCCAGCAGAGCCTGCAGCAGCGGATCGAGCAGCGCGTAATCCGGCAGCGAGTCGCTGTCGCGTTGGTCGGGGCGCAGTTCAGCGCTGGGGGCTTTCTCGCGGATGGCGGCACCCACCAGCTCGCCGGTTGCCGGTAGGCCGAGCGCAGCCCGGCAGTGGGCTGATGCCTCTGAATCGATCCAGGCGCAGAGGCGGAACACGCTGGTTTTGTAGAGGTCGCCAATCACGGCCAGCCCGCCGTTCATATCGCCGTAGAGGGTGCAGTAACCAACGGCCAGTTCGCTTTTGTTGCCGGTGGAAAGCAGCAACTGCTCCTGCTGGTTGGCCACGGCCATCAGCAGGGTGCCGCGGATGCGCGATTGAAGGTTTTCGGCAGTTAACCCCGCGGGCGCGCCACCGAGTGGTGGGCTGAGAGCCGCATCAAAACTCGCCATCAAGGGTGCGATCGGCACCGTTTGTGTGGCGATGCCCAGGCGATCGGCGAGGGCGAGGGAGTCGTGGATCGACCCCTCCGAGCTCCAGGGTGAGGGCATCAACAGCGCCTGCACGTTCTCCGCGCCCAGGGCCGCGGCGGCAATCACCGCCACCAGGGCTGAATCGATGCCGCCGCTCAGCCCCAGCAGCGCCTTGCTGAAACCGCACTTGCGGGCGTAGTCGCGCACCCCCAGCACCAGGGCGCGCAGCAGCAGGTCGTCGGTTGCGGGCAGCGCGGCGAGAAGCCCCTCCGGGGGAGCTGCATCACGGGCATCCCAGAGGCCGAGATCCGCCTCGGCAAAGCTGAGCTGATGCAGCACCGTGCCATCGGCGCCGGTCACGAAGCTGCCGCCGTCGAACACCAGCTCGTCGTTGCCGCCCACTTGGTTCACGTACACCACCGGGCACTGCAGCCGGCGGGCCGCCGCGGCCGCTAGCTCGCGCCGCAGTTGTGCTTTGCCAGTGCCGAAGGGTGAGGCCGAGAGGTTGAGCAGCAGATCAGGTTGCAGTGCCTGCAGATCTGCAACCGGGTCAGCCCCGAGCAGCCGCTGCTGGTGCAGCTCGTCTTCCACCCACAGGTCTTCGCAGATGGTGATGCCGAGGCGCCAGAGGCGGCCATGGCGTTCCAGCTCGAGCAGGCATGCTTGGTCGGCCGGGCGGAAATAGCGCCGCTCATCGAATACGTCGTAGCTGGGCAGCAGGCGCTTGCGGGCCACCACCCGCCAGCTGCCGGGCTCCACCAGAGCAGCGGCGTTGAACAGATCAGGGGTCTGCCGATCGGGCGTGGGCTCGCTCACCCCCAGCATCAGGGCAAGCCCCTGGGGGAGTTCGGCGGCAAGCCGGTCCAGCGCGATCTGTTGCTGCTGGCGCAGGGCCGGGCGCAGCAACAGATCGCGTGGTGGATAGCCCCACAGCGCTAGCTCCGGCGCCACCACCAGATCAGCGCCGGCCGACGCGGCGCTGCGGCAGGCCTCCAGCAACTGCTCGCCATTGCCGGCCAGGTCGCCCACCAGCGGGTTGATCTGGGCGAGGGCGAGGCGCATCAGCGGGGGGAGTGGGAGGGCTGCTGCCCCAGTCCGTAGAGATTGTGACGAACCAGTTCCGCCCACAGTGCTGCTGGCACCTGCTCGGGGCTGGGATGCCGGCGGATCGAGGAGCTCGCTGTGGCCGGCACCGGCAGGTGCAGCAGCTCTGGCTGCCCGCCCAGGTTGCGGATTGCCTCCAGCGCCGCTGGATCGAGGCTGAAGCCCTGCCTTGGCACCACTGTCAGCCGGCAGCGCTGCAGTAGCTCAGCCGCTTTCCACCAGGTAGGCACCTGCGTGGCCAGATCCCCACCCACCACAAACACCAGTGAGTGGCCGGGCCAACGCTCAGCCGCGCGCTCCAGCGTGATCAGCGCCCGCGGACTGCTTAGCGCTTGCTCATGCGCAATGCGGGGATCGCCGATCGCTTCCACCAGAGCTCCCAGCAGCCGGGCTCTGAGCTCCAGCGGGGCACCGTGCTGTTTAAACGGGTTGTCGCTGGCCCAGGTGGCCACCTGGCCGTAGTGATCGGCCAGTCCTTCCAGCAGGGCGCGGTGGCCTTCGGTGGGGGGGTCGGCGCTCGTGCCGAGCAACGCCAGGCTGGGCAGCTCGCTCATGGCAGCAGCGGCAGTAGGGCTGCGGGTTGGCTGCTCTGGTTGTGCCATTGCTGCAGCCAGGCCCTGGCCTGGGGGTCTTGGCGGGCCAGGCGCCTCAGCAAAGAGGCCGGCCGCAAGCGCCCCTGTTCCGCGCTGCGCAGCAGTTCGGCGGCCGCCAGACGGCCGGTGAGCCGGGTGGTGTGCACGGCCAGGGCGGCCTGGGCCAGCGCCACCGGCGCCGCGGGCGCCAGGCTGAGGCCGCCGCTCAGAGGTGCCGCCAGCAGCAGCACCTGGCGCAGCCCCCCCAGCAGCAGTTGGATCCCCAGCTGGGTGCCGCCCAGCAGGGCGTTTTGAGCGGAGAGGCGCGTGAGTAGCGCGCGGGCTCCGCCACTGCCAAGCTCCAGGCCGTACAGCTCGCAGAGCTGCACCACCAGAGCGGTATCGAGGGCGATGCCACCGGCCAGATCCAGCAGGAGCAGCGGATTGGCCGCTACGCCGGTGGCTTTGAGGGCGGCGTAGCGGCCGATCAGGGCCTGGGCCCCCTCCCGGCCGCGGCGTAGCCGCCATTGGTGCAGGCGCTGGCTGAAGCGATCGGCGGCCCGCAGCCCGTTCAGCCCCAGCAGCAGCGCACCGTGCTGGCTGAGCAGATCGATCAGGGCGTGGCGCAGCGGCGCCACCTGGGGCGGCATCGGCTCACTGCGCACCCGGCCATCGGGCAGCACCGTGGCGCGCCTCGGCGCTGAGGCCACCGCCAGCAGCTCCAGATCGCGCTGGGCCGCTGGCAGCCGGCGCCGGATGCTGCTGGTCAACGCTGCGCGCTCCTCCTCTGGCCAGCAGTCGATGCGGTTGAGCACGAGGAGCACCGGTTTGCCGGCGGCCAGCAGCTGCTCCAGTGCCTCGGCTTCCGGCGTGGTGAGGTCGCTGTCGAGCACCAGCAGCACTAGATCAGCGCTCAGGGCTACCCGCGCCGCCAGGCGTTGGCGGGCCCGGGCAGCGATTTCATCAATGCCGGGGGTGTCCACCAGATCCACCCCTGCCAGCCCTGGGATGGTCACGCCCCAGGGGCGGCGCTGCTGATGGCGGGTGCAACCGTGGGCCACATCGGTGGCGAAGGCCGGCTGCTCGAGCAGGGCATTGAGGAGGCTGGATTTGCCCACCCCCACCCGGCCGAACACAGCCACCCGCAAGCGCCGCTGCTTCAACGCCAGCAGCTGTTGGTCGAGGGCTTGCAGTTCGGGGCCGAGGGCGCTGCGCTCCCGATCGCTCAGCCGCAGGCCACTGCGCCACTCCGCCAGGAGCAGCTCGCAGCGCTCGGCCGTGGAGGGAGGGTGCAAGGGCGGCGGCGGGAACGCCATGAATTGAAGCGGTTGTGCCATCGTCGCGCTCAGCCCCGCTCGCTTCCATGCTGATCAGCCCAGCCGTGTACGCCGAGCGCCGCGCCCGCTTCTTCCAGGCCCTCGGTGGAGCCGCCGCCGTGATCCCGGCTGCTCCGCTGGTGACCCACCACGCCGATTGCGAGTGGCCGTTCCGCCAGAACAGCGACTTCTGGTATCTCACCGGTTTCGATGAGCCCGATGCGGTGGCGCTGTTCCTGCCGCACAAGCCCGAAGGCGAGCGCTTCGTGCTGTTTGTGAATCCCAAGGAGCCGAGCGCTGAGGTGTGGAACGGCTTCCGTTGGGGCTGCGAGGGAGCGGTGACCCAGTTCGGCGCAGACCTGGCCCATCCCCGCAGTGAGCTCGCCCAGCGGCTGCCGGAGTATCTGAGCGGCGCTGAGGGCATCGCCTTCCGCGTGGGCAAACACCCCGAGGTGGAGCCACTGGTGCTGCAGGCCTGGGCGGGCCAGTTGGACCGGGCCCCCCGCAGCGGCGCTGCGGCCCTGGGCCTGGTGGCACCCTGCCCGCTGCTGCACAGCCTGCGGCTGCGCAAAGCACCCGAGGAGCTGGCGCGGATGCGTGAGGCGGCCCGCATTTCGGCCGAAGCCCACGAGCTGGCCCGCCAGGTTGCTCGGCCGGGGCTGAATGAGCGCCAGGTGCAGGCCGTGATCGAGCAGCACTTCCTCGAGCAGGGCGCCCGCGGACCGGCCTACAACTCGATCGTGGCTGGCGGCGACAACGCCTGCGTGCTGCACTACACCGCCAACAACGCCGAGCTGCGCGACGGAGACCTCCTCCTGATCGACGCCGGCTGTTCCCTCAGCGACTACTACAACGGAGACATCACCCGCACCTTCCCGATCAACGGCCGCTTCAGCGGTGAGCAGCGGGTGCTCTACGAGTTGGTGCTGGCAGCTCAGGAAGCGGCGGTGGCTGCTGTGGCACCGGGGCAAACCGCCGAGGGCGTGCATGGCACCGCGGTGCGTGTGCTGGTGGAGGGCCTGCTGGATCTAGGCCTGCTGGCCGGGGAGGCCGACGGAATCATCGAGCAGGGCGCGTACCGCCACCTCTACATGCACCGCACCGGCCACTGGCTTGGCCTCGATGTGCACGATGTGGGGGCTTACCGCCTGGGTGAGCACCACGTGGAGCTCGAGCCCGGCATGGTGCTCACCGTGGAGCCGGGGCTCTATGTGAGCGATCGCCTGCCGGTGCCGGAGGGGCAACCCGCGATTGAGGAGCGCTGGAAGGGCATCGGCATCCGCATCGAAGACGACGTGGCGGTGAGCGAGCACGGCCACGAGAACCTCACCGCCGCGGCACTGAAGGCGCCGGTGGCGTTGGAGCGCTAGGCCAGCGCCTGCTCGAGCGCCGTTAGAACGCTTGTGGTGCAGGGGATCACGGCATCGGCGCCGGCATCGATCAGTTGGGCCTCATAGACGCTGCGGCGCTCAGCCGCCTCCGGCGCTTGTAGGTGAGGCGGTGCCACCGCCAGGCTGAGGAAGGCCTGTTCGCTCCGCTGCTGGCGGGCGCGTTGCACGGTGAGCACATCGGCCACGGTGTCTCCCAGATAGGCCACAGGTAGGCAGCCTGAGCCCAGGCCGCCACTCAGCTCAGCGGCGAGGCGTAAGAAGCCCGTGGGATCGGGTTTGTCAGGCGCATCGCCCATGGCGATCAGCGGTGGGTTGCTCAGGCCTAGGCGCTGCTCGAGCACAAAGCGGGCCGATGGTGGCTCAGCGCCGCTCACGAAGCCCCAGGTCACTCCGGCGTCACTCAGGGCCTCAAAGAAGTGGCGTTCCACCAGCAGCGGCTCGCTGCCGATGAAGCCTTGCCACGCACTGGGATCACCGTTGGGATCGCCGCCGAAATAGAAGCTGTTGAACACCTCCACCAGCGCTGCGTAGGCCGGGAGTTCGGCCAGGCCGCCACGCCGCAGCAGCTCCAGAGAGGCCTCCCAGTCGTTGTTCCAGCAGCCTTCGCCTTTGAGCGCATCAATCGCCGCTGCGTCCGGCCGCGCACCGCTGTAGTGGTGCACCGTTTCCACGATTGCCCTGCGGTAGCTGCCACTCACATCCCGGATCACCCCGTCGATGTCGAACAGCAGGACGGCGCGTGGGTTCAGGGGGCTGGGAAACGGCGGCTGGTAGGTTAGTTGTTTGTGATTAAGCCTTGAGCGCTGACACCATGAGCACAGAGAGCGCTGAAAGCGCCGTGGCGACAGCCGCCGCTGAGGTTTCCTCGGAGGACACCACCGAAGGCCGTCCCGTGCTGCGTGGTGCCAGTGCTGTGCTGGCTGCCGCCACCATCGACGAGAACGGCGTCCCCTCCGGCCGCACCCCCAAGGCGGATGAGGGTCGCTTCTTGGTGAAGATCCTGTGGCTGCCCGACAACGTGGCTCTGGCTGTGGATCAGATCGTGGGTGGCGGCCCCAGCCCCCTCACCTCTTACTTCTTCTGGCCCCGTGAGGATGCCTGGGAAACCCTCAAGACCGAACTCGAGGGCAAGAGCTGGATCACCGATAACGAGCGCGTTGAGATCCTGAACAAAGCCACCGAGGTGATCAACTATTGGCAGGAAGAGGGCAAGGGCAAGAGCCTCGAAGAGGCCAAGCTCAAGTTCCCCGATGTCACCTTCTGCGGTACCGCCTGATCGTTCCGCACGACGCTTCGGTAAAGCCCCCGCAAGGGGGCTTTTTCATGGCTGGTTGTATGAGGTCCAGATCACTGCCGGCCGCGGGTCACCTGGCCGAAGCTGCTGCCCGTGATGAGTGCTGGATCGGTGCTGGTGTCCACCGTGAATTGGCGCGACTCGCTCTGGCTGGTGCCATCCGGGTACACAAACGTGACCACGCCTTCGAGGCTCACCTGTGAACCATTGATGCCGATGGTCCGCAGCTGATCCACGCTGACCCGTTGAAACTGGCGGAAGAAGGCTGGATCGAATTGATCCGCCACCTCACCGCTGAAGCGTTGGCGTGCCGCCTGGACATTGCCCAGGGAGAGTTCGTTGTAGAGCTGCTCCACGCTGGCGATCGCCTGCGTGGCGGCTGCATCGCTGCTGGCTTGCTGGCTCAGATCCGGCGCCAGTGGGGCCTCAGCGGTGGTGGTGTCAGGGCTGGGGGTGGTGAGTTCACCGGGCAGCCCAGGCCGCTGACCATCTGCGGGGTTGGTGCTGGGCAGGGTGGTTTGCAAGAGCAGCCAGGCCAGCCCGCCGCCCACACCCACCACCAGCACACCGGCCATGAAGCTCAGCACGGCCACCAGGCCATTGCTGCCGCTGCGGCCCGCAGCAGGTTCCAGCTCCCCGTCGTACTCCTCTGCAACCTCTTCCTCCAGCGGCGGCTGCTCTTGCGGAGGGGTGGGAGCTGTTTGGCTCGTCAAGGGAGAGGCCGGCTGCGCGGGCGCGTTGGCCTCTTGCAGGCCCAGCAGCCCGCGCAGTACCGCATCCATGCGCGCGCAGATCGGAGCGGCGAACACCTCATTCAGTTCCTGCTGCAGCCGCAGCTGCAGCCGTGCATCGGCGGGCAGGGGTGGTTGCTGGCTGGCGGCGCTGCTGAACCCTGGTGCGAGCACCAGGTATTTCAGGGCTGGCAGCAAGGCCAGTTGGCTTTGGCCGCAGAAATCACCCACCAGGGCCTGCAGCCGGCGTCCATCGAGGGGAAGGCCCCGCTCCAGATCGCTGAGGATCTGGCGGCGCAGATTGGCTCCAAGCGCGTAATCGTTCACGGGTTCCTGGGCGCCGCGGCAGGCGGTGCAGCTGCAGGCATCTTGCCCTTTGCCGGCACGGCCGTGGCGCGGGCCCGCTGCCATTGGCGGTTCAGCTCAGCGTTCAGCGCCGTGCAGCCGGGGATCGGACCGCTCTGGCTAGCGGCGATCAAGGCGCCCAGGGGATCAGTGCTGGCCAGTTGTTGCAGCTGGCTGGCGAGCTGGGGCTGATTGAGCAGGGCCTTGAACTGGGCCCGGCGCTGGTTGAGGGTGGCCTGGATCTGCTCGGGGTTGGCGCAGAGTTGGCGTGCCTCGGCCTGCAGCGGCGTCTCCTGCCGTGTGACCAGCCACGCCGCTAGGCCAACGCCAGACGCCGCCAACAGCAGCAGGAGCCAGCGCCATCCCCGCGGCAGCACGCTGCTCCGCTTCGGCTTTGAGGCACGGTGGGCGATCGCCAGCGACACGTCATCGCCGCTGCCGGCCTGGGTGATGTGAGCCAGCCCCTGCTCCAGCTCCTGGCGATCGCGCACATCCAGCAGAGCGGCGCAGAGCTGCAGATAGTCGGCGTCGGTGGCGCAGGATTTGCGTACGCCATCGGTGCTGAGCACCAGAGCCTGGAGATCGGTGTGTGGTTCCAGTGGATGCAGCTGGGTGCGCTCGCGCCAGAGCTGCTGCACGAAGGTCTGGCAGAGGCTGCCGGTGGCCTCGCTGCCGCTGTGTTCGCGTTCCTCGCTGAGTAGGGCAGCTTGGCCCTGTTGATCGATGGCGCTCAGATCCCAGTCGCCGATGCCGGTGCAGCCCCACCACTGCGGCGCCAGCAGCACCAGCCCCAGGGTGCTGCCGTAGAGCAGCGGTGAGAAGGGCTCGTGCTCGGCGCCTGGTCGCAACGCCCAGTCGGCAGTGATCGCCGCCAGCCAGCGCTGATGAATCGCGGCGGGGAGCTCCTGCTCCAGCAGTTGCCGCCAGCGCTCGGGTTCCGTCAGCGGAGTGCTGCTCAGCCACTGCTCCACCGCCTCCTGGCTCACCTGGCAGGCCAATGCACTGCCTCGGTGGCTGAGCCGGTAGCGACTTCCGCCGTGGCCATCGGCCACCACCAGCAGCTGCAGGCTGCCGCCGCGGCCCTTGAGCTCCACGCTCAGGCTGGCGTCTTGGCAGGGTTTTTGCTGGCGGCGATGGGCGGCGCCAATCACGCTGCAGGCCTGCAGGTGCTGCCAGCGCGGGTTCACCACACCAGGGGGCCCACGTCGTCGCTGGGATCCAGCAGCGTGGGGGGCAGATCCGGCAGGGGGATGTTGGCCGGGCTGTTGGCTGCTGTGCCCGCATCGGCTGCAGCCACGCGACTGGCGGGCATCGAGGCGGCCCCAACCACGGCGGTGGAGGCCCATTGGATGTACTGGGCCAGGGTGGTGGCGTTGCTCGCCTGCAGCGGCCGCCGCGGCGACTTGCCGCGTCCCGAGGGCTCAGGACCGATGAACTGCTGCAGCACCTCCAGATCAGCGTCATGGCCCATGGCAATTGCCAGGCGCACTGCTTTTTGGGCCCAAGGCCGCCGCATCAGATTGGCCAGCCCTGCATCGAAATCATCGGTGGGCTGGCCGTCGGAGATCAGCACCAGCACTGGAGGCAGTGCCCGCTCCTCCATCGGCGGTGACTGCAGCGCATCGGCCACCAGATTGAGGGCATCGCCCATCGCCGTGATGCCGCCGGCCTCCAGGTCGCGCCACTGCAGCTGCTGCACGGGGGTGGGTTCGGCCAGGTGCCAGGCCGCCTGATCGGCAAAGCGCACGGCCCGCACCAGCACCCGCGCTTCCGGGTTTTCGCGGGCCACCTCGGCCATGCCTGGCAGGGATTGGCGGATGGCCTGGTTGAGGGCCTGCATCTTGCCCTGGGCGGCCATTGAGCCGCTGCAATCGCAGAGGTAGATGAAGTGCAGCGGCCGGTTGCTGAGCCGAACGTTGGGGAAGGGCATGGCTTAGGGGCGTTGCACCAGGATCGCTCCGGCGCTGCTGTTGAGCTGCTGCAGGGCCGCGAGATTACAGGTTTTGCCGGGGTCCAGCTCGATGCTTTGCCCTGTGGTGGTGCGTCCACTCCAGCGGCTGGTGCTCAGGTTCTGCAGGCCCAGCAGGGTGGGGTCGCTGGGGTGGGCCACCAGCCGGGCCAGGGGTTCACGGATGGATTCGCCCACCAGGGGATCGAAGTGATGGGGCTGCAGTTCGTTGCCGGCCGCGGCGCTCACCAGGCCATGGGGCATCTCCAGGCGCAGCGGAGCAGGCAGGGGGGTTCCGCAGCTCCAGCAGGTGCTTGGAGCACCGGCAGCGGGGAAGGTTTCCTGGCCGCAATGGCTGCACAGCTGGCGTTGATCCAGGCAGAGGCTGATCGCCTGCTTCCACTGGCCCGTGAGCGTGCGCTGTTCGCTCTGGCGCAGGCCGGGGCCAAAGCTCTGCTCAAACAGGCGTTGCAGGCTGGCTGGATAGATGGGCCAGGTGATCAGAGCGGCGCTGTGCTCGATCGCATCGGGCCTGTTGCGGGGATCGCTGGGATCAAAGATGAAAAGTGCCTCCTCGCCATAGAGCCGGCGACGGGCTGGCTCGTCCAGGCAGCGGATCTCAAGCTCTCGCTGGCCGCGGAAGGGGTCATGCCGCGTCAGCAGCCGGAACAGCAGCACCGCCAGGGAGAAGAGATCGCTGCGCGCGCTTGGTTTGGCCTGGCCCAGCAAGACTTCCGGCGCCATGAATCCAGGTGTTCCGAGCACGCTGCCGCTGCTCTGGCCATCCACATCCACGTTGTCGTTGTCGCAGATGAGGATTCCGCCGCTGCTGGGCTCCAGAAACAGGTTGCCCAGGGAAACGTCCTTGTAACAAAGGCCCTTGAGGTGCAGCTGGTGGAAGGCCTCCGCCAGGTGAAAGCAGGCCTTGAGCACGCACTGAAGGCTGATGGCCAGATCGCCGCCGGCATGTCGGTGGGCACCAACAAATGCCTCCGGGCGCAGGCCCATCAGGTAGCCGAAGCCGACGGCGGCAGCGGGGAAGCGCCCCAGGCTTCCGGGGGCGGGATCCAATAGCGCCAGGGGCCAGAGGAAATCACGGTTGGGGGCGCCGAGCCGGATGCTCTGCTGCAGCCGCTCCCGCAGTTGCGGATCCCTGGCGATGCAAGCCGGGAAGTACCACTTCAGCGCTAGGCGCTCCCCGCCGAGCTGCACGGCAAACACCTGTCCCTGGCTGCCTCCCCCCAGCCCCCGCTCAATCAGCAGCGGCTGCTCCAATCCTTCAAAAGGCAGGCTGGCGCCTTCGGGCAGCAACCAGTTCATGCGGGGGCTGGGTCCTGGCCGATGGCCTGGCGGATGCCGTTGCGGTGAGCCAAGGCCGTGCGGCGGTTGGCGAAACCGTGGCGCACGGCTCGCCCATCGCGCAGCACTAGCACCAATGCGTGCTGCTTGCGCGAACCCAGCAGGATCCAGCCAGCCAGCGCCCCGGCCTGCAGCGGCCAGAACACCAAGGGAAACGGCAACAGCAGTAGCCCGCCCAGGCACAACAGCAGCCACCAGCTGAAGATGTGGGGGTGCAGCGGCAGGCTCTGCACGGCCGCCGAGCGGATATCTGCGACGGCCACCTGTTGCTCGCCAACGCTGATGCTGCGCGGCGGTGCGGCAGAAGGTGCGGCAGGTGGTGCGGTGGCGGCAGGCGCAACAGGTGGTTTTGCCGTCGCCACAGCTGGTGCAGGTGGAGTTGCCGCCTCGACGGCTGTGACGGACTCGAACACAAGCACCGGGCCACTGCGGCCGAGGCGGATTTCATCGCCGTGCTCCAAGCGCTTGCATTGATGCACCTGGCGGCCCTCCAGAAACGTGCCGTCGCTGCTTTGCCAGTTGCACACCAGCCATCCCTGGCTGCGGGAGAAGCGCACCACGGCATGGTGCTCCGAAACCCCCTCCTGATTGGCCAGGCAAAGGCTGTTGCTGGCTGCGCGCCCGATCGTGAGCGGTTTGGCGGGATCCAGTGGTGCCACCTTGCGGCGATCCGCCGCCAGCACCAGCCGTGCAGCAGGGGTGCTCATGGTTGCCCGCGCCGGCGGCGCCACCACAGCTGCCAGTCGTCGCGCAGGTCGTTCCACCAGCCGCCGTCGCCCTCGCGGTAAGGCACAACGCGGCCAGGAAAGAGCAGGGCCTTGCTGGCCAGGGCCAGGGCGATCAACACCATCACCAGCAGCATCCAGCCGGGGATCGCTCCCACCCAGGTGGCGGCGAAGAAGGCGCGAATCGCGTACAGCCCGATCGTGAACGCCAGCCACAGCCGGAAGGGTTCCCAGGGGTCCCGTTGGCGCTGCAACGATCGGCGTGAAGGCTGGCCGTAGCCTATGGCCGGGCTGCAACACCCGCCTGGCCACCGCATCGCATCTGGCTTCGTTGAAAGAGCGCCTGGCGCCTGTGCCGGTCCGGCGTGCCTGGCTTGAGTTGGCGCGCGCCGCTTGTGTGGGGCCGTGGCGGGACCGCCCAGCGGCAATCGCCAGGGTTTGGCCGTTGCTGCGCGCCCATCAGGCCCGTGTGGAGCTCTGGGCGGGTGGACGCCAGCTGAGCGAGCTGGTGCTTGAGAACCAGCGCTATCGCCTGGGCCGCGATCCTGCCTGTGAGCTCCCCCTGGCGGAGCCGGGGCTCAGCCGGGTGCACGCCATCCTCGAAAAGCAGCGCCCGAGCGATCGCGAGTTCGCTCTCGAGGATTTCAACTCCGCCAATGGGCTGTTTCACCGGGATCGCCGCATTCGCTGGATTCAGCTGCGCGATGGCGATGCCGTGCGCCTGGGTTCACCGCTCAAGGGAGAAGCGCCGGAGCTGCGCTACCACCATCCCCGCAGTCCGCTTGAACAGGCGGCGCTGCTGCTGGGAGTCGCGGCCCTGGCCGGCTCCACCCTGCTGGTGAGCGGTATGCTCGTGGCCGCCAGCATTGGCGGCGGCTCGAAGATCCGCTCCATCTCCGGGCCGGTGAAGATCTTCTCGGCCGATGGCCGCCAGATCGATGCCCGCGAGGGATCGTCCACCGCCTTGCCGTCGTTGCAGTCGTACCCGCTGCATCTGCGCCAGGCGTTGATGGCCTCCGAGGAGGCGCGCTTCGGTTGGAACAGCGGTATCGACCTGTTCGGCACCCTGCGCTCGGCCCTGCTGGGCACCGGTGGCGGCAGCGGGCTCACCCAGCAGGTGGCTCGCATGGTGTACCCGGAGGTGGGCCGCGATGTGAGCCTCACCCGCAAGCTCCGGGAGCTGTGGGTGGCGCTGCAGCTGGAGGTGGGTTTCAGCAAGAACCGCATCCTCAAGCTCTATCTCGATCGGGCCTATCTGGGCCTGGGCACCGAAGGTTTCGAGCAGGCCTCCCAGCTGTATTTCCGCAAATCGGCCAGCGAGCTCGATGTGGGGCAGGCGGCTTTCCTGGTGGGCCTGCTGCCCAGCCCGAATGGCTACAGCCCCTGCAATCTCGAGGATCCTGGAGCGGGGCTGGAGCGGCGCAACCTCGTGCTCAAGCTGATGCACGAGCAGGGCTGGCTCAGCGATCAGGCCTTGATCGATGCCCAGCGCCGCCCGCTCAACATCGATCCATCGGCCTGCCGCGAATCCACCTTCAGCAGCTATCCCTTCTTCAGCGACTACGTGCTGGGGGAGTTGGAAGGCACCCGCTTCGGCCTCGACCTGAGCAGCGCTGATGCGGATGGCAACTACGCCGTGATCAGCACGATCAACCCCAAGCTGCAGCAGCTGGCGCAGGAACAGCTCAAGCGTTTTCTCGAGGGGCCGGCCGCGGCGGCAGGGCTCAGCCAGGGGGCCCTCATCACGGTGAACACCGCCACCGGCGACATCCTGGCCTACGTGGGCGGTGGCGACTACGGCCGCTCCAGCTTTGATCGCGTGCAGGCGCTGCGTCAGCCCGGCTCCACGTTCAAGCTGTTCCCCTTTTTGGCGGCCCTCGCCGCCGGCGTGAATCCGGCTGATGCGGTGTCGTGCGCGCCGCTGGATTACGTGGCGGGGTGCCGCAGCGGTGGCGGCAGCACCAGCGTGGCGGAGGGATTCGCCCGTTCCGAGAACGTGGTTGCGCTGCGTTTGGCGGAGCGAGCGGGGCTGCCGGCGGTGCTGAAGCTGGCCCGCCGCCTTGGCATCTCCACCCCGCTCGACGCGGACTACAACACGATGCTGGGCGGCCGCGAAACCTATCTCTACGAGCTGGCCCGCGCCTATGCCGTGGTGGCGAATGGCGGCCGTTCTGTGCCGATGCATGGTGTGAGCCGCATCTACGACCTCGGCATCTGCGGTTCGATCAAGAGCCTTGAGCAATGTCCGGAGCGGGGCATCACCGTGCCGATCGGCGAGCAGAGCCGCCAGCTGCTGTCGCCGGAGCTTGCCGCCACGATGGATCAGCTGCTGGCCGGGGTGGTGCAGGGCGGCACCGGCCGGGCGGCAGGACTGGTGCCCGATGCGCGCGGCAAAACGGGCACCACGAACAACGGCGTGGATGTGCTGTTTGTGGGGTACTCGCCGGCCAGCAAGCTGCTCACCGCCATCTGGATGGGCAATGACGACAACACCCCGGCCCAGGCCGCCAGTGGAGCGCTGGTGGCGGAGCTGTGGGGCCGCTACATGCAGCAGGCGGCTACAGCAGTTCCCGGATCCGGGTGATCACGGCCCAGCTGAGCCCCAGCAGCAGACCCCAACCCCAGCTGCTGCTCAGCATCCGCTGCAGCGCAGTGCTGCGCTCATCCGGGTTCTGGCGCGGCAGCTGCCAACCCAGTTGCAGTGCCCCGTACACCAGTAGCAACACCCAGGCGGGGATCTCCAGGCCGGCGCTGCTGAAACGGAAGACGCGCCAGTGCAGCAGGCTCAGGCCAGCCGCCAGGGCAATCAAGGCACTGATGGCGCCGGAAGCACCACTCCAGCGGCGTGTGATTTGCCATCGCGCGGCGCAGAGGGCGGCCAGCCCCAGGCAGGCCAAGGCCGTGAGGCAGTAGCGGAGCACCACCGACCCCAGCTGCAATGGCGAATCCCCCAGCAGGATCAGCAGCACGATCAGGTTGAGGATTGCTTCGAGGCCATTGGCATGAATCCAGGCCTGGCTCAGCCATTGCCAGGCCTGCCGCGGTTGCTCGGCCTCTGCGCTGGTGAGCGGCCACTGCCGCTTGAGCCCTTTGAGCGGTCCGAGGCTGAAGGACTGCAGCAGGGCGAGCACGAGCACCAGCACAACCCCGCCGCTCCAGCCCCATCCCTCGAAGAGCGCGCGATCCAGTTCGGCTCCAACCCAGGCAAACACCAGCGCGCCAGCAGCCGAGAGGGCCAAGCCAGGGCCAAAGCGTTCAAGCTGAAGTCGCAGGCGGATGGGCTGTTGGGGAACGCCAGTCGTCGTGTCCGGACTGGGTTCGACCGGTGTCGCTGGAGCTGCTGCAGGGCGATCGGCGGCGGCTCGATCGGGCGGCGGCAGTTGTCCGGTGGCGGTGTGCAGCAGGTCCAACAGTTCCTGCAGCACCGCTGGTGCATAGGTGGCACGCAGCTGCGCGGTGAGGCTGGCCAGGGCCGATTGCTGTTCGGCGCCTCGGCTGTGGAGCACCTGAAGCAGCAGGGGTTGGCTGGCTAAATCGCGGACGGGACCGCGCAGGCCGTCGTTGGCCCCGAGCGCATCCATCAGCCGGTTGCTGAGCGCCCGCGATTGGCGCAGGCTGGCGGGATCCGCCGCCAGCCAACGGTTCAGCTGCTCGCCCAGGTCGTGGCCAACACCCATGGGTCGCATTCCGCAGGCAACAACAAAAAAGCGCCCCGGCGGGGGCGCTGTCGATCATGAAGCGTGGAGCTGATCAGGCCTTGCTGGCTTGCACGCGGGCGCGGGCACGAGCCAGTTCCTGCTGAGCCTTGATCTTGTCGGTGCTGGAGGGCTGGCCTTCGAACTTGGCCAGGGCCGCGGTTGCAGCGTCCAGCTCCTTGCTGGCAGCTTCGGCGTTGATGCTGCTGCCGAGCTCGGCAGCATTGACCAACACCGTCACCTCGTCGGCATCGACTTCGGCAAAACCACCCTGGAGGGCGATGGCCTTCCAGCCATTGCCCTCACGAACCCGCAGCACACCGAAATCGAGGGCGGTGAGCAGGGAAACGTGTCCGGGAAGAATGCCGAGCTGACCGGTGGTACTGGGCAGGATCACTTCGTCGGCGTTGCCGTCGAAGACGCTCTGGTCAGGTGCCAGAACGCGGAGGGTGAGAGACATCAGTTAAGACTCCGGATCAGCCTTTGGCTTCAGCCTGGATCTTGGCGGCCTTGGCCTTCACTTCATCGATGTTGCCCACCAGGTAGAAGGCAGCTTCGGGGAGGTGATCCAGCTCACCAGCCAGGATCATGTTGAAGCCCTTGATGGTTTCCTCGAGCTTCACGTACTTGCCGGACATGCCGGTGAAGATCTCAGCCACGAAGAAGGGCTGGGAGAGGAACTTCTCGATCTTGCGGGCCCGATCCACGGTGCGACGGTCGTCTTCGGACAGTTCGTCCAGACCGAGAATCGCGATGATGTCCTGGAG
Source organism: Vulcanococcus sp. (assembly GCA_019264575.1). Classification (GTDB taxonomy): domain Bacteria; phylum Cyanobacteriota; class Cyanobacteriia; order PCC-6307; family Cyanobiaceae; genus Vulcanococcus. Next base: position 78,426 of record JAHUZV010000018.1, read on the forward strand.
CTCCTTGTAGCGCTGCAGGGTGGACTGCACAGCACGGGCGGTGCGGTAGTGCTCGTCACCCACAACGGCGGGCTGGAGCATGGTGCTTGTGGAATCCAGGGGATCCACAGCGGGGTAGATGCCCTTGGAGGCCAGGCCGCGGCTGAGCACGGTGGTGGCGTCCAGGTGGGCGAAGGTGGTGGCCGGTGCGGGGTCGGTCAGGTCGTCCGCAGGCACGTACACGGCCTGGATCGACGTGATCGAACCTTCCAGGGTGGAGGTGATGCGCTCCTGAAGGGCGCCCACGTCGGTGCCGAGGGTGGGCTGGTAGCCCACAGCCGAAGGCATGCGGCCCAGCAGAGCCGACACTTCCGAACCGGCCTGCACGAAACGGAAGATGTTGTCCACGAACAGCAGCACGTCCTGCTTGTTCACGTCGCGGAAGTGCTCAGCCATGGTCAGAGCCGAGAGACCCACGCGCATGCGAGCGCCGGGCGGCTCGTTCATCTGGCCGTAGCAGAGGGCCACCTTCGACTTGGAGAGGTCGTCGGCGTTGATCACGCCCGACTCCTTGAATTCCTCGTAGAGGTCGTTGCCTTCACGGGTGCGCTCACCCACGCCGGCGAACACCGACACACCACCGTGCTCTTTGGCGATGTTGTTGATGAGCTCCTGGATCAGCACGGTTTTGCCCACACCGGCACCACCGAACAGACCCACCTTGCCGCCCTGGCGGTAGGGAGCCAGCAGGTCGATCACCTTGATGCCGGTCTCGAACACCTTGGGCTTGGTTTCGAGATCGGTGAGCTTGGGAGCTTCGCGGTGAATCGGGGCGGTGGTGGTGGTGCTCACGGGGCCCTTCTCATCCACGGGCTCGCCGAGAACGTTGAAGATGCGGCCCAGGGTGGCTTCACCCACGGGTACGGAGATCGAAGCACCGGTGTCGACAGCTTCCATGCCGCGCACCAGACCATCGGTGCTGCTCATGGCCACGGCGCGCACACGGTGGTCACCCAGGAGCTGTTGCACCTCGGCGGTCAGAGCCACGTCTTGACCGGCCGAGTTTTTGCCCGTCACGCGGAGGGCGTTATAGATCTTGGGCAGCTTGCCGGCCGGGAATTCAACGTCGATCACCGGGCCGATCACCTGCCGGATGATGCCTTTGGTGCCGGTGGCAGTAGCAGCAGCCATTTATGGGAGAAGTCGCTGGGGACGCGCAGCGGGACTAGACCCGCTCCGAAGCGGCGCAACCTTACCACTGCGTGCCATCCCCCCGATCGGTTGGGTAGGGCGACATCAGCTGTTCGGTCAACCGCCCCCGTGGACGGTTGAACCGCGGTGGGCCGCCCCCATAGCTTGGCACTCACGGCAGGCGAGTGCTAACTCCCTCCGCCGGGCGTCTCGACGCCGCGACCCTGGCAGCGTCTCTGGCGCCATGCCAATGGTTTCGCCTTCTTCATCGCATTCCATCCATGGCTGCTGTTTCTCTCAGCGTTTCCACCGTCAAGCCCCTCGGCGACCGCATCTTCATCAAGGTGTCGGAGTCTGAGGAGAAAACCGCCGGCGGCATCCTTCTGCCTGACACCGCCAAGGAAAAGCCCCAGGTGGGCGAAGTGGTGCAGGTGGGCCCCGGTAAGCGCAACGACGACGGCTCCCGTCAGGCCCCTGAAGTGAGCATCGGCGACAAGGTGCTCTACAGCAAGTACGCCGGTACCGACATCAAGCTCGGCACCGATGAATACGTGCTGCTGTCCGAGAAGGACATCCTGGCTGTCGTCAGCTGAGCGATCGCGCACCGCGATTCCGATTCACTCTTAACCGTTTCAACAGCGAGATCCGCCTTCCATGGCTAAGCGCATTATTTACAACGAGCAGGCCCGCCGCGCCCTCGAGAAAGGCATCGACATCCTGGCTGAGTCCGTTGCTGTGACCCTTGGTCCCAAGGGACGCAACGTGGTGCTGGAGAAGAAGTTCGGCGCTCCTCAGATCATCAACGACGGCGTCACCATCGCCAAGGAGATCGAACTCGAGGATCACATTGAGAACACCGGTGTGGCCCTGATCCGTCAGGCCGCCTCCAAGACCAATGACGCTGCTGGTGACGGCACCACCACCGCCACCGTGCTGGCTCACGCCATGGTGAAGGCTGGTCTGCGCAACGTGGCCGCTGGCGCCAACGCCATCACCCTGAAGAAGGGCATCGATAAGGCTGCTGAGTTCCTGGTCGAGAAGATCAAGGAGCACGCCAAGCCGATCAGCGACTCCAACGCCATCGCCCAGGTGGGCACCATCTCCGCCGGCAACGACGAAGAGGTGGGTCGCATGATTGCCGACGCCATGGACAAGGTCGGCAAAGAGGGTGTGATCTCCCTCGAGGAAGGCAAGTCGATGACCACCGAACTGGAGGTCACCGAAGGCATGCGCTTCGACAAGGGCTACATCTCGCCCTACTTCGCCACCGACACCGAGCGCATGGAAGCGGTGCTCGAGGACCCATACATCCTCCTCACCGACAAGAAGATCGGCCTGGTGCAGGATCTCGTGCCCGTGCTCGAGCAGATCGCCCGCACCGGCAAGCCTCTGCTGATCATCGCCGAGGACATTGAGAAGGAAGCCCTCGCCACTCTGGTGGTGAACCGCCTGCGCGGCGTGCTCAACGTGGCCGCTGTGAAGGCTCCTGGCTTCGGCGATCGCCGTAAGGCCATGCTCGAGGACATCGCCGTTCTCACCAACGGTCAGCTGATCACCGAAGACGCCGGCCTCAAGCTGGAGAACGCCAAGCTGGAGATGCTGGGCACCGCCCGCCGCATCACCATCAACAAGGACACCACCACCATCGTGGCCGAAGGCAACGAGGTGGCTGTGAAGGCCCGCTGCGAGCAGATCCGCAAGCAGATGGATGAAACCGACTCCTCCTACGACAAGGAGAAGCTGCAGGAGCGTCTGGCCAAGCTGAGCGGCGGTGTGGCCGTGGTCAAGGTGGGTGCCGCCACCGAGACCGAGATGAAGGACAAGAAGCTGCGCCTGGAAGACGCCATCAACGCCACCAAGGCGGCTGTTGAAGAGGGCATCGTTCCTGGCGGTGGCACCACCCTGGCCCACCTGGCTCCTGCTCTCGAGCAGTGGGCTGCAGCCAACCTCTCCGGCGAAGAGCTGATCGGCGCCACCATCGTGGCTTCATCCCTCACTGCTCCCCTCAAGCGCATCGCTGAGAACGCTGGTGTGAACGGCTCCGTGGTGGCCGAGCACGTGAAGAACAAGCCCTTCAACGAGGGCTACAACGCCGCCACCGGCGAGTACGTCGACATGCTGGCTGCCGGCATCGTTGACCCCGCCAAGGTGACCCGCTCCGGTCTGCAGAATGCCGCCTCCATCGCCGGCATGGTGCTCACCACCGAGTGCATCGTGGCTGACATGCCCGAGAAGAAGGAAGCAGCTCCTGCCGGCGGCGGCATGGGCGGCGACTTCGACTATTGATCCAGCGCTCAGCTGAGATGCATCAGGAGGGCTTCGGCCCTCCTTTTTTTTGTGCCTTGCTGGGGGGTGGAGGCAGGCCATGGAGGCCACCTGCCAAGTGGGCCAATCTGTTCAATCTGAACAGTTCCGGGGTTGGCGCTCTGAAAGTGTGGCGATCGCTACGGAAGTTTTCCCGTGTTGTTTCGATCGAGGCCGCAGCGGCTGCTGATCGCTGCCCTGACGGTGCCTGCCCTGCAGCTGGCGATCGGCAGCCTGCTGCCAGCCCATGCAGCTGATGCCGCGGCGCTGAATCCAGCCGATAACACCTTGGTGCTGATGTCATCGGCGCTGGTGTTGTTGATGACGCCAGGGTTGGCGTTCTTCTACGGCGGCTTTGTGCAGGGCCGCAATGTGCTCAACACGATGGCGATGAGCTTCGTGATGATGGGCATCGCCACGGTGGTTTGGGCCACTTTTGGGTTCAGCCTGGCCTTTGCCGATGGCGGGGCCTGGCAGGCCGTGCTGGGCAATCCCCTCCGCTATGCCCTGCTGGAGAACCTGCCGCCCAGCTGGGAGCCGCTAGCCATTCCAGGCCTCAGCTTTGCGTTGTTCCAGGGCATGTTCGCGATCATCACGCCGGCCTTGATCTCCGGCGCTCTGGTGGAGCGGATCAGTTTCCGGTTCTGGTGCCTGTTTACCCCGATCTGGCTGCTGCTGGTCTACGCACCTCTGGCTCACATGGTGTGGGGCGGAGGATTGCTCGGCAAAGATCTCGATTTCGCCGGTGGCACGGTGGTGCACATCAGTTCCGGTGTGTCTGCCCTGGTGCTGGCGGCGTTGATCGGCGCCCGCCGGCAGTGGCCGGCCTCCGTGCGTCCGCCCCACGACGTGACACAGATCCTGCTGGGCACCGGCCTGTTGTGGTTCGGCTGGTTTGGCTTCAACGGCGGCAGTCAGCTCACGGTGGCTGGCGCCGAGCTGCCGTTCACTACCACCCATGTGGCGGCGGCGGCCGGGCTGGTGGCGTGGTCGCTGCTGGAAACCTGGCGCGATGGTAAACCCACGGCGGTGGGCATGGCCACCGGTGCGGTGGGCGGGTTGGTGGGGATCACTCCCGCTGCAGGCTTTGTCACCGTGGGATCGGCCCTGGCCATCGGCGCGCTCACCAGCCTGCTGTGCTTCATCTCCGTGCAGGTCAAGGTGAAACTGCGCTTCGATGATTCCCTCGACACCTATGCCGTGCATGGGGTGGGCGGCACCGCCGGTGCGCTGCTCACGGGTGTGTTTGCCAACGCCGAGCTGATCGCCGCCCACCCTGCGGGTGAAGTGTTGGCCCAACAAGGGCGTGCCGCGTTGGTGCTCGGTCAGCTGCAGGCGGTTCTGGTGGCTTACGGCTTAGCGGGCCTGGGCACGTTGCTGATCGCCGCTGTGTTGCGCGGCATGGGTGTTCGTTTCCGGGTGAGCGAAAACGCAGAAAACCTCGGGGTGGATGTGGCTGAACACGGCGAAGAAGCGTATGCCGAGCGCGTCGGCTCTCCTCAGCTGTTCTGACCATCCACGAGGCCGGCGTCAGCCGGCCTGAGGTTTGAAGGTGAGCGCAACGCCGTTGTTGCAGTAGCGCTTGCCGGTGGGTTTGGGGCCGTCATCAAACACGTGCCCCTGATGGCCGCCGCAGCGTTTGCAGTGGTATTCGGTGCGCGGCACGATCAGCTTGAAATCGATCTTGGTGCCGATCGCTTTTGGCAGGGGCTGCCAGAAGCTGGGCCAGCCGGTGCCGCTGTCGTATTTGGCTTTGGAGCTGAACAGGGGCAGATCACAGCCTGCGCAGTGGAAGGTGCCGGCGCGCTTTTCGTTATTGAGCGGGCTGCTGAAGGGCCGCTCGGTGCCTTCCTTGCGCAGCACTTGGTAAGCGGCTGGGCTCAGGCGTCGCTTCCACTCCGCATCGCTGAGGTTCCATTTCGGGTCAGCCGCCTCAGAGGCTGCTTCAGCCGCGCTGGCGCCCAGCATCGGGCTGAACAGAGCCGTGAGGCTCGCCAGAAAGCTGCGGCGGGGCATTGTCAAGGTGCGGATCGGTAGAGCTGTGGTGTGACCAGGGATTTGATCAGAGCTTGAACCAGCCGGCGCTCAGGGCTGTGGCCAGACCAAGAAACACCGCGAGCAGGGTCCAGGTGATGCGGTTCAGCGTGGCCTCGGCACTGCGGGCGCTGCTGAACATCGAGCTGCCGCTGGAGGCCAGGCCGCCCATGCCATCGCCCTTGGGGCTGTGCAACAACACGCTGATCATCAGCAGCACGCCGCTGGCCAGCCAGATCCAGGTGAAAACGGTTTGGAGCATGGCGGAAGCCTAAAGGGCCGGATCAGACTCCCAGCGTCTGAGGAATCCGATTGGGTACCGCCGGGCTGCCCAACGGCACCACCAGAGAGGTGCCGGTCATGCGGGCTGGTTGGGGCAAGCCCAGAATTTCGAGCAGCGTGGGGGCGATATCGGCGAGGCCACCGCCGCTGCGCAGCTCCACGGCATTGCCATGGCCGGGCAGTTTGCGCTTTTCGCCTTCCACCAGGATCACCGGCACCGGATTGGTGGTGTGGGCGGTCCAGGGCCGGCCATCCGGGCCTTCCATCAATTCGGCGTTGCCATGGTCGGCTGTTACCAGCAGCGTGCCGCCCATGCGGTTCGTGGCTTCCAGCAGGCGGCCCACGCTTTGATCAACCGTGTGGATGGCGTCGATCGTGGCGTTCATCTCGCCGGTGTGGCCCACCATGTCGGGGTTGGCGTAGTTGATCACCACCAAGGCGTAGATGCCCTTGTTGATGGCAGCAATGCAGTGGTCGGTGAGCTGCTCGGCCGACATCGCCGGGGCTTGGTCGTAGGTGGCCACGCGGGGAGAGGGCACCAGGTGGCGGTCTTCACCGGGATAGGGCTGCTCGATGCCACCGTTCATGAAATAGGTGACGTGCGGATACTTCTCGGTTTCGGCGGTGCGGAACTGGCGCAAGCCTGACTCCGACACCACCTGGCCGAGCAGGCCATCGAGGGATTCCGGCGGGAAAGCCACTGCCACCGGTAGCCCGGCTTCGTATTGGGTGAAGGTGACGACGGCTAGGTCGTCGATGGGATCGCGCTGGAAGTCGTTGAACTCGCTCAGCACCAGCGCACGGATGATCTGGCGAACCCGATCGGGCCGGAAGTTGAAGCACACCACACCATCGCCCGGGGCGATGCAGCCCGGGTTGAGCCGTGTGGGCTCGATGAACTCATCGGTGATGCCATTGGCGTAAGCGCTCTCGAGCACCTCGAGAGCGGATTGAGCCTCAGCGGGGCCGTCGTTGCAAAGCAGGCGGTAAGCCTTTTCGGTGCGATCCCAGCGGTTGTCGCGGTCCATGGCCCAGTAGCGGCCACAGATGGTGCTGATGCTGCCAACGCCGGCCTTGCGGATCTGGGCTTCGATCGTGTTCAGGTAGCCCGGTGCGCTCTGGGTGGGGGTGTCGCGACCATCGGTGATCACATGCACGCACACCTGCTTGAGGCCGCGCCCAGCGGCCCACTGGAGCAAGCCGCCGAGATGATCGATATGGCTGTGAACGCCGCCATCGGAGCAGAGGCCGATGAGGTGGAGCGTCTTGCCGCTGGCCACAAGGCGATCAGCGAGGGCGTTGAGCTCTGGGTTGTCGTTGATGCTGCCGTCGCGAACGGCCTGACTGATCCGTACCAGCTCCTGGCGGATCACACGTCCGGCGCCGATGGTGAGGTGCCCTACCTCCGAGTTACCCATTTGATCGTCGGGCAGGCCCACATCCGCGCCACTGGCCTCAATCAAGGTGTGGGGGTAGGCGTGCCAGAGGGCATCCATCACCGGGGTGTCTGCAGCCCGGATGGCGTTATGAGCGTCGTCGTGGCGGTAGCCCCAACCATCAAGGATGCACAACACAACCGGCGCAACACTGCCGAGTTGTGACGCGCCTCCGTAACCGTTCGTCGGTTGCTCTTGATCGGTCGACGGTGAAGCTGTCACCCGGGGAACCCTGCCTCTCCGCAACGCCTTCTCAGTCCAACCTACCCTGCGCCTAGGGCCGATCCAGTTGTGATCCCGCCTGCGTCAGCTTTTGGCCACACCCGCTGATCCCGGTACCATCGGCGCCCGCCGGAGCCTGTATGTCCGCCGATCGCATGGAGATCCTCTCGGCCGACGAGCTGGGGCGGACGCTCAATCGCCTCGCCTCCCAGGTGCTGGAGAGCGTGGCCGACAGTCAGCAGCTGGTGCTGGTTGGCATTCCCACGCGTGGGGTGGCCCTGGCGGAGGTGTTGGCCCAACGGCTTGAGGCCCTGTGCGGCCATCCGATTGCCTGCGGCAGCCTCGATCCCACCTTCCATCGCGACGATCTCGCGCGCATCGGTACCCGGCTGGCAACCCCCACCCAGCTGCCTGCCGATCTGGAGGGGCGCGATCTGGTTCTGGTGGATGACGTGATCTTTACCGGCCGCACCGTGCGCGCGGCCCTCGAGGCGTTACAGGCCTGGGGGCGGCCCCGGCGGGTGCGGCTGCTGGTGATGGTGGATCGCGGCCATCGCGAGCTGCCGATCCAGCCTGATTTCTGCGGACGGGTGGTCCCCACCAGTCGTCAGGAGGTGATTGCCCTGTGCCTCCAGACGATCGATCAGGAGGAGGGCGTGTTTCTGATCAAGGAAGCCGGCTGAACGCACGCCGGCTGGGCCTGGGATCAGGCTGCAGGCTCGAGCTCGTCGGGGCGGAAGTGGGCGCGAAAACGGCCGAACGCCACGATCACCGGCATGGTGGGGCTGATGGTGCGGCCCTTGTAGTCGTTGAGCACCTGGAACACCTCACCCTGCTGGCCCTTGAGATCGAAGGCCTGGCCGCGATGCTCGGGATGGTGGAAGACCACCACGCTCTGGCTCACCTTGACCTGATCTCCTGCCTGCATCGAGGGCGATGGCGATGGGTGCACCATCCTGTCACGCGTGATCAGCGGCGACAGGCGGTTTCCGGGCCAGCCTCCACCACGCGCCCGCCCAACTCACGGCAGGCCGCGCTGAAGGCCTGCCAGTCGTCCATGCCCTGGGCCAGCTTCTGGGTGATCAGGTCGTTGAGCCGTTCAGCCGGCACGTTTGAGCTCAAGGAGCCGCCGTGCACATCGTGCTCGCGTTGCTCGCCGCTGCGCAGTCCTTCGATGCCCTGTTCCACCTGGCGGCGCAACGGCGCTGATTGCTGCTTCCACCAGGGGTGTTCGATCCGGTTGAGCGCGTCGAGGGCTTCCCACCAGCGCTTCTGCGGGATCAGCTGCTCCGCCCGCTGCTTGAGGAATTTCTGGCGGTTCCAGTCTTCGCTGAGCTGATCGCCCAGGGCAGTGCCGCCGGCGTTGTGGGCGGCATTGAGAGCAGTGAGCAGTTTCAGGGCTTCCTCCAGCCGGCCCTCGCGATAAAGATTCAGCGCCCGGGTTTCGAGCTGTTGCTGCCAGCTGAGCAGCTGCTGCTGATCGGCGGGGGTGCTGGTGCCTGAATTCACCAGTTGCAGCTGCAATTTCAGGGCTTCGGCCCAGGCGCCCTTGCGCCAGAGCTCTTCAGCCTTGAGGCGCCGGCAGCGGCCCTGCTCCAGCGGCGCCTTGCCCCCCAGCCAGCGCAGCGCGGCCAGTTGTTCGCCGTAGCTCAGGCAGTCGTCGAGGCGGCCTTGGGCAGCGGCCTGCTCGAGGCGCTCCGGCAGCTGCTTCTCCCACCAGTAGGCGGAGCCCACGCCAGCAGCCACCAGGCCAAGGGTGAGCACCAGCCAGAAACGCGGGAGCCGGTGCCGGCGGATGGCCAAGGGGAAGCCCGATCAATCCATCCGTTCTATGGATCGATGCTGCCTGGATCACTCGATCGGGTGCAGCCCTGCAGCCGTCACGTCAGCGCACGCTGCCCAGCCGTTGCTGCGGAACGGGCTGATCGCTGCTCAGATCACGCCCCTCCACAGTGAGATCGCCGCGGCTGTTGATGGCAAAGCGCAGCTCCAGCCGATCGCTGCCCGGTTCGCCGGCCGGTGTGAGCGGAATCGGAGCGGGCTGCTGGGGCCAGGCTTCCACCGCTGCCGTGCCGGCGCTCTGGCGCCGCAGCACCGGCAGACCGTTCACAAACACCACCTCACTGCGCTCTTCAGCCTGGGGTTCACCCAGCACGAGCTCCAGCTCGGTTTGCTGGGGGCGGCTGCAGCCGATGCGCAGGGTGAGGGGCTGTTCGCTGGGCCAGGGTTGACCGGGCAGAAACAGCGGATGCCAGCGGTGCTCGGCGCTGCGCTGATCCCAGCAGCGCAGCGACACCCCGCGCTGCAGCACATCTTTCACCGTGACGCCCGGGGTGAGCCGCAGCGCCCCGAGGGCCACCGCCTCCACGGGGCGCTCGAGCCGCAGCGGCACCTGGGGCAACCGCTCCTGCAGCCAGGCCCGGATCAGCGGCAGCCGGCTGCTGCCTCCCACGGGCAGCACGGCATCGATCTGCTCGGGCTCCACGCCGCAGCTCCTGGCGGCGGCCAGCACCTGCTCCAGCAGGTCATCGAGCAGCGCCACCAGCTGCCGCTCCCGCAACAGCTCCTCCAGCTCGCGGCGGCTGAGGCGCAGTTCGAGGGGCCGCTCACCAGGGCCTGGGCTCCACAGAACCAGTGCCTCCTCGGCATCGCTGAGTTCGCACTTCAGCCGCTCGCAGCAGTGCAGCAGGGAGGCGGTGGTGGGATCCACGCCCCGCAGGGCGCCGCCGCGCTCCACCTGATCGGCCGCAATCCAGCGATCGAGATCCCGCCCTCCCACGGCCAGGCCTGCCTTGCCGAGCACCCGGGCGGTGCGCAGGCTCTGGCGGCTGGCACTGAGATCGCGGCCGCCGAACCGCAGCAACTGGGCAATCGGCGCCGCTTTGCCCTCGCCACCTTCCAGAGCCACCAGCGACAGATCCGTGGTGCCGCCGCCCACATCAATCACCAGCACCCGGCTGCCCGGCGGCAGCCCCGCTCCAATCGCCGCTGCCGTGGGTTCATCCACCAGGGCGATCTCCGGCACGTCCAGCTGGCTGGTGGCCTCCAGCAGCCATTGGCGGTAGCCCCGGTAGCTGTCGATCGGGGCGGTGAGCACGAGCCGCTGGGGCTGCAGCTGCTCCGGCAGGCGCTGCCAGATCTGCTCCAGCAACAGCTGGCCGCTCTGCTCCGGGCTGAGCCAGCCGGTATCAGGCTCCGTGTCCGGCTCTGTGCCTGGTTCGGCGCCGATGCGGCGTTTGAAGTCGCGGTGCAGGCCGGCTCCACCCTGCTCAAGCAGGCCGGCCTCAATCACCTGCCGGCCGATCAGCGGCTGGCTTGAGCTGGCTTGCTGCAGCCAGATCAGGCTGGGCACCACGCTGGGGTCGCTGGTGCTGATCGGCGTGAGATCGAGCAGCGTGGGGGCGGCATCGCCACTGCCTTGGTAGGCCACCACGGTGGTGGTGCTGCCCAGGTCGATGGCAAGGGTGCCGGCCACGGATGAAAGCTGAAGGGATCACAACGCCCCTGAGCGTGGCGCAGTCTTCGCCTGCATGGTGAGACCAGTGGGTCTCCGGGAGGCGGAAGGGGCGATGGAGCGTGTGATCCAGGCCGTGTTGTCGTTCTATCGAGAGGATCCCGAGCTCTTGCGGCGCCTGGATCCGCTGCGGGCCTGCCGGGTGTCTCGCGGTTGGAGCGGCCTGCGGATCGAATGCCGCGACTGCGCCCACCGGGCTGTGGTCTGCCGCGTGGTGGAGCTGTTGCGGCCGCCGCTGGAAGCCCTGGCGTTGGTGCGGGAGATCCGCTTGCTGGCTCCGGGTGCTGAGCCCTTGGTGTTCCCGGTGAGTGTGCCGTTGCCCAGCAGCCTGCTGACCTACGATGAGTCGATTGGCGATTAGTTCATGTATCTCGGCGTCAACGTCAGCCCCAAAGAGCTCGCTCAACGCGCCGAGAGCCTGGTTCGGCACTCCAGCAACCGTTACCTCACCACCGTGCGGATTGCCTTCCGCGCCAAGCAGCGCCGCTTCGATGATTTCGATGGCCTGCTGGAAGATTCGATGGTGAAGCCTGTGCAGCGCGCCATCATCGAGCTCAGCGACGAACAAGATCAGCCCGATTTGCTGCCCGGCTGAGCAGCGGCGCTGCCGTGATTGAGCGCGAAGGAGAGGGTTGGCGGTTGGCCTGGGATGGCAGCCGCCAACCCTTTTCAGTGTTGATGGCCGGCGAGGGCTGGGCTGCTGAGCTCACGGAGCCTGAGGCCGAGGCCCTGCGCGAGGCCGTGGCTGATCTGGTGGCCCAGCACCAGGGGCTGGTGGATCAGCTGATGGAGGAGGAGGCGATCGAGCTGGAACTCGAGCGTGATCCCTGGTGGCTGGCGATTGAAGGCGATCGTCGCCACTGGTCGTTGCGGGTGGTGCTCACGCCTGCGCCGGGGCAGCGGGCGCTGGAAGGCAGCTGGTCTACGCAGGCGGCCAGACCGTTCAGTCAGGCGTTGCAGCAGTTGTTTGGCCAGCCGTGAGCTGGTGCACGGCGCAGTAGTCGAGGTCATCCAGGCCCGCGGCGCTGGAGCGCTGCAGCAGGGCTGCGAGCCCAGAGAGCCCTTCGCTGTTGAGCCCAGCCTGTTGGGCTGCCGTGATGAACAGATCGAGGTCTTTGCGCAGGTGGGCCGTGGGGAAGTTGGGGTTGGCGTAGTCGCCGCTGAGCTCGCGTTGCAGCTTCTTGTCGAAGGTGGGGGCGTACAGGGCACTGCTGCGCAGCAGTGCCATGAACGGCTCCACCTCCACACCGCCCTGCTGCACCAGGTGCAGCGACAGGCTGAAGGCATGGGTGAGGCTGGCGATCAGCTGGTTGAGGGCCAGCTTGGCCGTCATGGCACTGCCCACCGGCCCGAGATGCACGGGGTCTTGGCTGAGCTGCTGGAGCAGGGGTAGGGCCTCCTGCATCAATTCAGCTGGCCCACCGGTCATCAGCTGCAGCGTGCCGTTGAGGGCTTCCGGCTGGCTGCCGAGAACCGGTGCCTCGAGATAGGAGCCGCCTAGGGCCGTCACCGCCTCACTCAGCTGCCTGCTTTCGGCGGGGCCAATGGTGCCGATCTGAAGCACGCGGCGCCCCCGGAGCTCCTCAGCCACCTGATCGATCAGCACGGTGTGGGTGGTTGGTCCGTCGCTGAGCACGGTGAGGAGCCACTCGGCTTCAGCCGCTGCCGCAGCCGGGCTGGGGGCTTGCCTGGCGCCGAGCTCCAGCAGGGGCTGGCAGCGTTCGGGATGGCGGTTCCACACGCTGAGGCTGTGGCCGCATGCCAGCAGCCGGGTGGCGATGGCGCTGCCGAGCAGGCCTGTTCCAAGCAGAGCAATGGTCATGGATCTCAGCTTGCCTGAGCTGCCCGCGTGAGATCGTCGCTGAGATCGGGCCGTTGATCAGCACTGCTGATTGCTGCTGTTCTCCCAACGGTGTGGCGTTCTTCCCCAGGTTTTTGCCCGCTTTTTCCACAGCTCCTCGCGGCCGGCGCCCTGCAGGTGAGCGTCTCTGGGGAGAACGGGGCTCTTCTGCGCTTTCCCGTTGACAGCGGCAGCCTCGCTTGCCAGCACGCTGGGGCGGGCTGTGGCTGGAAGCGTCAGAGGCCTTGCGGGAGGTGGGTTCTTGCCCTGAGAGCGGCTGCGAACAGGCCCGTTTGAAGCCGGTTGACCGGGGCTCAACCCTGTGGGGAACTGGTGGGCGTTGAGCGGAGATCTGGATGGACAGTGCTGGCACGGTGAGCATGCGCGCCGAGGTGCCTGAGCCCCTGCTGCAGTCGATGCAGGGTTTCATCGAGGCGCACCCCAACTGGGATCAGTACCGCCTGTTTCAAGCGGCCCTGGCCGGCTTTCTGGTGCAGAACGGTGTGCAGACACGTGAGATCACCCGCTGTTATCTGGCCAACTTGTTTCCCCAGCAGAGCCGCTTCACCGATCCGATCGTTTGAAGTGGGCGTGCAGGTTGGCGGTGTTGTGTTGAAGTTCGGGGCGTAGCTGCACGTAGGCGCCCGTCACGGTGGTGGTGAGAAGCGGCAGCACCACCACCAAGGCCAGCGCTGTGGCTAACGGGCCGAGGCCTGACACCAAGCCTTCCGCGAGGAGTCCGATCAGCACGGGGATGATCAGCAGTGCGGTGAGGCCGCTGCAGAGCAGCAGCAGCCCGGGCCCGTGATGCTCCAGCAGCCACACCCCCTGGCGAAACAGGCCGACGCCCTTCAGCCGGGTATCCAGCACCAGGCATGGCCCGAACAATTGACTGATCACCACAGCCGCGGCGGCAAGCAGCCCGATCAGGGCTGGAACAGCGCTCAAGCTCGGTAGTAGCAGCAGCGCCAGCGACCACACCACGCCTGTGATCAGGGCGACACCGGCCAGCGCAGCAGCCAGCAACAACAAATACAGGCACAGCCTCCCGCTGTGGCGGCACTCAGCGGGGCTGAGTTCATGCCAATGAATGCGCTGCCCGCGGGCGATGGCTAGGCCAGCCAGCGTGAAGCCCTCGATCATCCAGATCAAGCTGCCGCCATACAGCCCAATGCCGCTTAGGTGAAGCAGGGCTGCAAGCACCCCGCTGTCCACCTGTTCGGCGGCGGCGAACAGAGCCCAGCCCAGCAGGTGCGTGCCCAGGGCGCACAGGCTGAACGCCAGCAGCAGCGGCTGACAGCTGAGGCCAGCCCAGCTTTGCTGGAAGGCCCCCCAGCTGTTCAGCCGCACAAGGCTCACAGAGGCCCCAACAGCTCCAGCATGCGCTGGGCGCTGGCATCCGGCACGGGCAGGATCGAGAGCCTGTTGCCGTTGCGCACCACCGGTAGTTCTTCAACGCTGAACTGCTCGCGCAACGCATCGAGGCTCAGCAGCTCGCGAAAGGTGCCCACGTAGCGCAGCCGCACGCAATCCCAGCGGGGGTTGTCTGGGCTGGATTTGGGATCAAAGTATTTGTTGGCGGGATCAAACTGGCTGGGGTCAACAAGGCCCGTTTCCACCACCTCCATCAGCCCCACGATGCCCGGTGGTTTGGCGTTGGAGTGATAGAAGAAAGCGCGGTCGCCGATCTGCATCGACCGCATGAAATTGCGGGCCTGATAGTTGCGGATCCCATCCCAGAGCGTTGTGCCTTCCCGCTGAAGATGCTCGATCCCGTACACATCGGGCTCGCTTTTCATCAGCCAATGGGCCATCGCTGCTGCGTGCGGTGCCGCGAGGCTAGCGGTGCTGCTGCGCTGGCACCCCGCAGGGTCAGAGCCTCTGCACCAGCTGGCGGAAATGCTCGCCGCGCGCTTCGAAATCCCGGTATTGATCAAAGCTGGCGCAGGCCGGCGAGAGCAACACCGCTTGGCAGTGGCGTTCAGCGGCGATCCGGCGCGCCAGGGGAACCGCTTCGTTCAGCCCCTCCACCACGTGAATAGCTCCGTCGTACTGGCTGGTTTGCAGCAGTTGCTGAAAGGCTTCCCGGGCGGCGCCGAACACCACCACCGCCCGGGCTTCGCGTTGCAAGCCGGCCAGCCAGCCTGCGGCGTCGCCTTGTTTGGCCTCGCCGCCGGCGAGCACCACCAGGGGGCCGGGCAGTGCCTTGAGCGCCACTTCAGCGGCGTCGTAATTGGTGGCCTTGCTGTCGTTGAACCAGGCCACGCCATCCAGCTGGCGAATCAGCTCGAGCCGGTGGGGCACACCCGGAAACGAGCGCAGCGCCTCGTGCATGGCAGACGCGTCCAGCCCCACCTCGAGGCCTACCGCCACGGCCATCAACATGTTCTGGCGGTTGTGATCACCAGGCATCGCCAGGGCATCGGCGGGTAGCAGCGAGCCGCTGGCTTGACACACCTGGTTGGCTTCGATCCACAGGTGGGGTTCGAAGCCTGCGGCTCGGGCCTGCTCGCGGCTGCCGGCTGTCACCCAGCGGGCCTGATCCCAGCTTGCGGCGCGGCTGCGCAGGTCGGGATCGTCGCCGTTGAGGATGCGCACCGCGGAGCGCTCCAGCAGGCTGCGCTTGATCGCCCGGTAGTTGTCGAGGGTGCCGTGGCGCTCGAGGTGATCGGGGGTGAGCGTGGTCCACACACCGATGCGCGGTGCCAGGGCCGGCGCCGATTCGATCTGGTAGCTGCTGAGCTCCACCACCAGCCAGGCTGGCGGCTGCCCGTTGCCACGCTCCAGCGCCAACTCGGCCGCGGAGAAGCCCACGTTGCCGCACATCGGTGCATCGAGGCCGGCCTGCTGGAGCAGGTGAGCGATCAGATGAGTGACCGTTGTTTTGCCGTTGGTTCCGGTAATGCCAATCCAGGGCACCGCCCCTCGGGCTTCCCAGGCGGTGGTGATCTCGCCGTCGGTGCGGATGCCGCCTTGGCGCAGGGCTTCCAGGGTGGGGTGATCCCAGCGGATGCCGGGGCTCACGATCACCCGCTCGGGCCGACTGGGTAACGCCGTGAAACTGGCGGGTTCGAGCGGAACGCCAAGCCGCACATCAATGCCCTCGGCGCGCAGGGCATCTGCCCGCTGCTGCAGGGTGGGGCTGTCGCCGCTCTCCAGTACCAGCACCGGGACACCGCGCTGATGCAGTAGCCGTGCCGCCCCGATTCCCGAGCGCCCTAGGCCCAGCACTACCTGCAGCGCCATCGGCGTGGGCATCAAAACAAGTGGGCGATACTGGAATCGAACCAGTGACTCCTACCGTGTCAAGGTAGTGCTCTACCTCTGAGCTAATCGCCCTCAGAGCCTTGCGGCCTCAGGAACCTAGCAGCCGGGATCCTCAGCGCCGCTGCATCACCAGCCGCCAGCGATCGCGCTTGGTGGGCTGAATCTCCAGGATTTCGAGCTCACCGCGTCCATCGAGCCTGACCCGATCGCCGCAGCGCAGTTCCTTGCTCGGGCTGGTGACCACCTGCCAGTTCACCCGCACCGCTCCCTGGCGGATCAGCTCAGCCATGCGGCTGCGCGAAAGGCCGAGCCCGGCCGAGCCCACTGCATCCAGCCGGAGGGAGGCCTCCACGCTGCTGAGCTGCTTCGGTGCGCGAAGGGCGGGCCATTGCACCTGCTCGAGCGGCACCACCTGCAGCCGCACCGGCACGCTGCGCACCAGGGCTTCAAGGTTGTCGGCGAGGGGTGCAGCCTCCTGGCGGATGACAGCCTGGGCGCCCCGATCGCCGCGCATCCACAGATCACCCAGATCAGCGGCCTGCAGACCCGCTTGCAGCAACCCCTGGCGCACATCGGCCGGTTCGGCGGGGTCGAACAGAAAGTTGCCGCTCACCACCAGTCCGCACACGGCGGCGGCTGGAGCTGGGGCCTCGCTGTCACCAGCCAGGTCGGCCCGGCGGATCAGCAGGCGGCAGCGCTCGGCCTGGGGCCAGCCGCCATCGGCCAGAAGGCTCACCTCACTCAGAGCGCCCAGCCGCGCTTCGGCCTCTTCTTTCAGCTCGGCATCCACGAACCCGCTCCAGCGCGGTTCCCAGGTGCGCAGGGCCTCCTCCGCCAGATCGATCAGTGCCGCTAGCTCTTGCGGGCAGCGGCTTCCCTTGAGCAGCGTGTCGCGCGGCAGCATCGCCCGCCCTCAGTTGTCGTTGAGCCGCACCACCGCTTTGGGGCGGGCTTCCTGCAGCCGTGTCCAGGGCACTTCGATGCCGTTGGGCATCTCCACCAGCAAAAGCCAGTTGCCTTCATCGAGGCGGTTGCGCAGGGCGCGCACCCGATCGTCCACATCGGAGCTCACGCTGGCGGCTGCGGCGAAGCTGCCCATCCACCCGGATCCCAGCCCCAGCAGGCCACCGATCAGATGGGAGCCGATCGGGCCGGCAAAAGCAAAGGTGTCGAGATCGGTGATGAAGGTGAAGGTGAGACCGGCGAAAAATCCAAAGGGGATCAGCCAGGTGGACATGCGCCGTTGCCGAATGCGCCGCGCCAGGGCGGGGTTGAGCTCTGCCACCTCGGCGATGTCGGTTTCGCCCTGGCCGATGGCCACCAGCCGCTGCGGCGCCGGGGTGAGTTCGCTCAGGTGCTCGCTCAGTTGCCGCAAGCGTTTGCGCTCCGCCACCACCACCACCACGCTGCTGCCCACGAACATCCCGCTCTCAGATGGCCTGATTCTCCACGGCTTGAGCCTGCGGCGGGGTGCGTGAGACCCACCTCTCTACACTTCACCTCCGGCCGCCCCCACCCCGCCGGGTCATGACAAAGGTTCTGGTTTCCGATCCCATCGATCAGACAGGGATCGATATCCTGTCGCAGGTGGCTCAGGTGGATGTGCGCACGGGCCTGCCGCACGAGCAGCTCAAGGCAATCATCGGCGAGTACGACGCGCTGATGATTCGTTCCGGCACCACGGTGACGGCCGACATCATCGAAGCCGCAGACAAGCTCCGGATCATTGGCCGCGCCGGTGTGGGGGTCGACAACGTCGACGTGCCGGCGGCTACCAAGCGCGGCGTGATTGTGGTGAACTCGCCCGAGGGCAACACCATCGCTGCGGCGGAGCACGCCCTGGCGCTGATGCTGTCGCTGTCGCGCCACGTGCCCCACGCCCACGTGAGCACCATGGCCGGCGGCTGGGATCGCAAGAAATATGTGGGCAACGAGCTCTATAAGAAGAAGCTCGGTGTGGTGGGCCTGGGCAAGATCGGCTCCCACGTGGCCCGCGTGGCCAAGGCCATGGGCATGGAACTGCTGGCCTACGACCCATTTGTGTCGCCCGAGCGCGCCCAGCAGATGCAGGTGAAGCTGCTGCCGCTGGCTGAGCTGTTCGCCGAGGCTGACTACGTGAGCCTGCACCTGCCCCGCACGCCGGACACCGAAAACCTGGTGAACGCCGAGCTGCTGCGCACGATGAAGCCCACAGCCCGGATTGTGAACTGCGCCCGCGGCGGCATCATCGATGAGGCGGCCATCGCCGAGGCGGTGGAGAAAGGTGTGATCGCCGGCGCCGCCCTCGACGTGTACGCCAAGGAGCCGCTCGAGGCCGATTCAGCCCTGCGCAGCGTGAGCGAGCGCCTGATCCTCACCCCGCACCTCGGTGCCTCCACGGAGGAAGCCCAGGAGAACGTGGCCATCGATGTGGCCGAACAGATCCGCGATGTGCTGCTGGGCCTGCCGGCCCGCAGCGCTGTGAACATCCCGGGCCTCAACGCCGAGGTGATGGAACAGCTCAAGCCCCATTTGCAGCTGGCGGAAACCCTGGGTCAGCTGCTCAGCCAGCTGGCCGGCGGCCAGATCAGCGAGATGGAGGTGCGGCTGCAGGGTGAATTCGCCAGCCATCCCGCTCAGCCCCTGGTGATTGCAGCCCTCAAGGGCCTGCTCTCCACCGCCCTGGGCGATTCGATCAACTACGTGAATGCCGGCCTCGAGGCCAAGGAGCGCGGCATCCACGTGCTCGAGGTGAAGGACGACGCAGCCCGCGATTTCGCAGGCGGCTCCCTGCAGCTGAGCTCCAAAGGCGCCAATGGCAATCACACCGTGACCGGTGCTGTGTTCGCCGATGGCGAACTGCGCATCACCACCATTGATGAGTTCCCGGTGAACGTGGCCCCCAGCCGCCACATGCTCTTCACCCGTCACCGCGATATGCCGGGCATCATCGGCAACCTCGGTTCGGTGCTGGGCGAGCACAACGTGAACATCGCCTCGATGCAGGTGGGTCGCCGCATCGTGCGTGGCGATGCCGTGATGGTGCTCAGCCTCGACGATCCCCTGCCGGCCAGCCTGCTGGCCACCATCCATGCGATTGAGGGGATCCAGGAAGCCCATCCGGTGACCCTCTGAATCCAAAGGCCCCTCACTGATGACGCTTTCCTGGTGGCGGCTGGAGCTGGCTTCGCTGCCTGAGCTCGAGGAATCCCTGATCTGGAAGCTGAACACCCTTGGAATTCCGAGGGTGGCCGTGCGCCATCGCCCGGAAGCTCCGGATCAGCGCCAGCTGGTGGCCTGGTTGCCGGAAGCCGACTGGCCCGAGCCTGAGCGGCTGCAGCTCGAGCAGGCGATGGCTCCGCTGGCCGACACCTTTGGCCTCACCCTGCCCCCCATCAGCTGGGAGCAGCAAGACGATGAGGATTGGAGCCTCAGCTGGAAACAGCACTGGCAGGCCGACCCGGTTGGGGCGCGGTTGCTGATCCTGCCGGCCTGGCTGGAGCTGCCGCCGGAGCACGCTGATCGCCTGGTGATCCGCATGGATCCGGGCAGTGCCTTTGGCACCGGTAGCCATCCCACCACACGCCTCTGCCTCGAAGCGATCGAACAGCTCGCGGAGCAGCGGGGCAGTGCTGAACGCCCTGACCTCGGTCCGATCCGGGTGGCGGATCTGGGCTGCGGCAGCGGCATCCTTGGGATTGCCGCCCTGCTTCAGGGCGCAACCACGGTCGTGGCAGCGGATACCGATTCCCTGGCTGTGCGCGCCACGCGCGACAACGCCGTGGTGAGTGGCTTCGCTGATCGCCTCACTGTTGAGCTGGGTTCGGTGGAGCAGCTCGCAGAGCTCCTGGAGGGCAAGCCGGCTGATCTGTTGCTCTGCAACATCCTGGCGCCGGTGATCGAGGCGCTCTGTCCGGCCTTCCATTCGGTGCTCGCACCCGATGGTCTGGGCCTGCTCAGTGGCCTGCTGGTGGACCAGGCGCCGCGGTTGGAGCAAGCCTTGGCTGAGCAGGGCTGGCGCGCGGAGCTCACCGCGCAGCAGAGCCAGTGGGGGCTGATGACCATTCGGCGTGCCTGAACGGCCACCCGGCGCGCCTGAAAAACAGCGCGCCGGATCTGCTGATGTTGCATAAGGCACGCTGATCTGTGCCCTGCGTTCTGATTGGGCTTCACGGCCAGATGCCCTCAGAACCCCAGAACCATGCCCCGGCGGATGTAGGAAGGGTCCGTCCTACGGGCCCGGGAACTTTCCCAGGAGCCTGTGAGCCCCAATCCCTTCCATGGCTTCCTACAAGGTCACCCTCATCAGCGAGGCAGAGGGCCTCAACAAGACCATCGAGGTTCCCGACGACCAGTACATCCTCGACGCCGCTGAAGAGCAGGGCATCGACCTCCCCTACTCCTGCCGTGCTGGTGCTTGCAGCACCTGCGCCGGCAAGATCACCGCTGGCACCGTGGACCAGTCGGACCAGAGCTTCCTCGACGACGACCAGATCGAAGCTGGCTTCGTTCTGACCTGCGTGGCTTACCCCACCAGCGACTGCACCATCAAGACCCACGCCGAAGAAGAGCTCTATTGAGCTCCTGCTCGGGTCGTGCCTGTTCACGCCCCGGCAGCTTGATTTCCCCAACCACCCTTCGGGGTGGTTTTTTTGTTTCCATCCACCCCTCCCCACACCGCTCTCGCCGTGCCCGCCGCCTCCGCCTCGGCATCCACGCCTCCTCAGGTGGCCGAGCTCTACGCCCATGGCAGCGAGCACACCAGCCTTGGCGGCCAATACAGCTTTCGGGTGCTGGGGCCCTGCTGCCGCCTGTTCGACCGCGAGGAGCTTCCCTGGCCCTGCTGCCGCATAGCCTGGCGCAGCAAAGAGCCCAGCTGGCGGCGGGTGGGCCGCCGCTTCGTGGCTGATCTAGCGGCGCGGCGCTGCCCCTCCTATGCGGTGGAGCTGTTGCAGCCAGGCTCCCGCCCCACGGTGACCGTGCTCACGCTCTTCTCCCTGCGGCTCAGCTCCCCCCTGCAGGAGTGGTGGTACAGCAAGCAGCCCGCTTCATTTGAAGCCGAAAACATCGCTCCGCCACGCCCGGAGGGCGCTGTATAGCCAGGGGCAACGCAAGGCACAGAAAAGCCCCTGCCGATTGGGCAGAGGCTGAGTGTTTTGAGGGTTTGGTGGAGATCAGAAGTAGATCTTGCCGCCGCCCCAGGCAGAACCCTGAACCTTGGGGGCCACCAGGATGAAGCCGGCCATCAGGCGCAGGTCTTCGTCGTTCAGATCGCGCATCTTCACGAACACGTCGCTGCTGCGGATGCTGGGGTGCACGTCGGCGATGCTGTACTCGCCGTCGTAGCTGGTGGGATCCTTCATGTAGTCCACCAGGGCGTCCACGTTGTCCCGGGCAGGGGTGGCCAGGGCCAGGGTCTCAGGGTCGAGGCCCACGTTTTGGTTCGTCTTGGTGATGCCGCCGGCGTGGCACTCACCGCAGCTGCTGTTGAAGATCTTGCGGCCCGCTTTGATCTCCTGTTCGCTGAAGGTCACCGACACGCCATCGGCATTGGCGGGAACGGTGAGCTGGTCAGCGGTCCACTGAGCAGCCTGGGCGGGGCCGGCCAGACCCACCAGGAGGGCCAGGGGCAGAACCAGCACCCGGGCCAGGGTCCGGAGGGCAGAGGAGAAAGAAGAGGCCATCGAAAAAGCCGGCAAGGTGGCGGTGGAAACCGCGCCAGAGCCCTTGTATCACGGCCAATGGGCCTGCCGGTTGCCCAAGCCCCAGCCACTCACGAACTGTTGCAGCCTCAGCTCTCGTCTGCGGCTACCTCAACGCTGAGGAAGTCTTTGGCCAGTTCGGTGTTGGGGAAGATGGCCCGCGCTTCGTTGAGTAGATCGTCGGGCGTCACCGGGTTGCCCGGCACGTAGCGCGGGCTGAGGTGGGTGAGCATCAGCTGTTTCACGCCGGCAGCCAGGGCCGTCTGTGCCGCCATGGTGCTGGTGGAGTGCTGGCGGGCAAAGGCCATCTCCGCTTCGGCGTGGGAAAAGGTGCTCTCGTGGATCAGCAGATCGGCCCCCTGGGCCAGCTCCACGGCCGCCTCGCTGAACACCGTGTCGGTGCAGTACACAACGCTGCAACCCGGCCGCTCCGGGCCGCAGAGGCTGGCGCCGTTGATGATGCGGCCGTCGTCGAGTACTACCTCGCGCCCGGCTTTGAGCTCGGCGTAGATCGGTCCGGCTGGGATGCGGAGGGCGCGGGCCTGCTCCACATCAAAGCGGCCGGCGCGGGGCTTTTGATCCACGCGGTAGGCGTAGGCGGGCACCCGGTGGATGAGCTTGGTGCAGCGCACCGTGATGTCGTCGTCGTCGAGCAGCACTGCGCCGCTGGCCGCGGCATCCTTCACCCGGTGGCTGCGCAGCGGGTAGCCAATCCGGGTTGAGGAGGTGCGCAGCACGCCCTCGAGGTAGTCGCGCAGAGGGTCGGGGCCGTAGAGGTCGATGCCGCTGCACGTGCCAGCCAGCCCCAGGCTGGCCAGGAGCCCCGGCAGGCCGAACACGTGATCCCCATGCATATGGGTGATGAAGATGCGCCGCAGCTGGCTCACCCGCAGTTCGCTGCGCAGGAACTGGTGCTGGGTGCCTTCACCGCAGTCGAACAGCCACAGCTCGGCGCGCTGCGGCAGGCGCAGTGCCACCGCCGACACGTTGCGGCCGCGGGTGGGCACGCCGGAACTGGTGCCGAGGAAGGTGACCTGCACGGCCGGCCGGAGGCTCCCCGGTGTGACTGATCTGATCGTGCCATGGCGCCGCCGCTGGGCCCTGGCGGGATGGTCAGCTGCTCGTCACAATGACCTGCCGTGCTGCTGTGGCCTGCGATGGCTCGCCTGAGACGCCTACCGCTGGGAGTGTTCGCTCTAACGGCTTCTTTGTTGGCCGCCCCGAGCGTGTTGGCGCGATCCGCTCAGCCTCAGGTCGCCCAGGCCTCTGCGCTGAACGAACCGCTGCTGCGGGTGCTGGTGCTGCAGGGTCAGGAAGCGCGGCTGCGGCCGGCCTTGTCGGCGGCTGGGCTGCGCCTGCGAGATGGCCAGGGGCGGGTGCTGGCGGAGCTCGGCG
The DNA here is from genome assembly GCA_019264575.1 of Vulcanococcus sp. GTDB lineage: Bacteria > Cyanobacteriota > Cyanobacteriia > PCC-6307 > Cyanobiaceae > Vulcanococcus. The sequence continues at coordinate 101,571 of JAHUZV010000018.1, forward strand.
GGCAGGTGGTGCTGCAGGCGGCCCCTGATGGCGGCTGGCTGCGGTTGGTGCGGGCCGATGGATCCGAGAGCGAGCAGTGGCAGCTGCGGGAGGCGTGGCTCGAGGCCTTGGCTGGCTCCGAAGAACGGGATCCGGGCCTGTGGGTTGGGCAGCGCCGCTATCGAGGACGGCTGCAGCTGTTGACCCAGGCCGCTCAGCTGCAGGTGGTGAACCATGTGCCGCTGGAGACCTACTTGCCCAGCGTGGTGGGCAGCGAAATGCCGGCGAGCTGGCCCCTGCAGGCGCTGAAGGCTCAGGCGGTGGCTGCCCGCACCTATGCCCTCAAGGCGCGCAAGCCCTCGGCGCCCTTCGATGTGCAGGCCACCACCGCCAGCCAGGTTTACAAGGGTGTGGAGGCCGAGACCCCATCCACCCTGTCGGCGGTGGCGGCGACGCGGGGCCAGGTGCTCACCTACAACAACGCCCTGATTGATGCGGTGTTTCACAGCAGCAGCGGCGGCAGCACCGAGAGCAGCGGCGACCTCTGGCCGCGGCAACTGCCCTATTTGGTGAGCGTGCCCGATTTCGATCAGGCCTCACCGGTGCGCGACTGGCGTCAGCCCCTCGATCGCACCCGCCTGCAGCAAGCGTTTCCGGAGCTGGGCGGGGCACTGGGCATTGATGTGGTCGCCACCACGCCCACCGGCCGGGTGCGTCAGGCGCGGGTGGTTGGTCCCAGCGGGCAGCTTTCGCTCACGGGTGCCCAGCTGCGGTCTCGCCTCGGCCTGAAGAGCACTTGGGTGCGCTTCGAGCTGGTGCCCACCGCCAGCACCGCTGGACCTGACCTGCAGGGTTTGCCCCTCGATTCCGCCAGTGGAGCGGCGCCAGCCGTGGCGCCGCCCCCCATGCCCGCGGTGTCGCAGCC
>JAHUZV010000016.1 GCA_019264575.1 Vulcanococcus sp.
CACCACCGCTAGCCGGCGCGGCCGGGGGCCCCAGCTCCCGCGCGGCGGCCGCAGCGCCAGGCCCCGTTGATCCACGCCGCTGATCAACAGCTGGATCGCTCCGGTGATCGGTTGATTGGCGGCGAGCAGCAGTCGTAAAGGGTTGGTCGCCCCCAGCCATTGATGGGGCAGGGCTGGCTGCAGCTGGCTGCGCGCCGCCAGGCTGGCGCGATCCATCGGGCGGCTGAAGCGCAGCGACAGGGCTGCCGGCCCTGAGCTGGCGGTGCTCGAGTGCAGCTCCAGCAGCCTGGGTGGACGTTGCAGCAACAGCTGCTGCTGCACCAGGGCCAAGAGTCCGCCAGCGGCCAGCAGCAGGGCTGGTTTGTTCATGGTTCGAGCGGTCTGGCGGGCCGCGGAATCGTGCGGATGCGCTCTGGCAGCACCACGCTGCGCTGCTGCCCCGCCTCGTTCTCCACGCCCATGCGGCCCTCGATCGCCAGCCATTGGTCGGCCTTTGGGCTGAAGCCCTTCGGCCAGCCCACAGGCAGCCCAATCGGTGTGGCATCGGCCAGGCAGCAGCGCACCAGCAAGCGCCCCAGCTGGGGCTGGCCATCGGGCTGCGTGAGCACAAAACCGCTGATGCGCACAGGGTCGCCTTCGTAAAGCAGTGGGTCGGGCTGGCTGCGCAGCAGGCGCACCCAGTCGGTGAGGCTGCGCTGGCCCGGCGGCAGCATGAAATCCAGCTCCACTTCGCTGCCCAGATCACTGTTGCGGTTCGAAGCCAGATCACTGAAGGAGGGGTTGGGCGGCACCAGCAGCACAGCGATCGCGAGCAGGCCGCTCAAGGCCCAGCTGCGGTTCCAGCGCCGTTCGCGCCGGCCCTGCACCGCCTGTTGCATGGCGATCGCCAGCAGCACCACGCCGCTGAGCCCCACCAGTGGATGAAACACCCCGCGCAGCAGCATTTCCAGCCGGCCTGTGAGGGTGCTCACCAGCAGCACGGCCCCCCAGAGAGCCAGGGCCAGCGGGCGGATCAAAGCAGCCAGAGATTCACCCATTGCCCAATCAGCAGCACCACCACAGAGGCACTAGCCGCCGTGAGCGCAATGGCTCGCGGCTTCAGCACCACACCAAACAAGCCCAGCAGCTTCAGATCCACCACGGGCCCCAGCACCAGAAAGGCCAAGAGGGCGCCGGGGGTGATCTGAGCGGCAAAGCCCAACGCGAGGAAGGCATCCACGCTGGAGCACACCGACACCACCACCGCCATCAGCATCAGGCTGAGCACGGAGATGGTGGGAGCCCCGCCCACCGCCAGCAACCAGGTTCGCGGCACCAGGGTTTGCACCACCGCAGCCAGGGCACTGCCCAGCACTAGCAGGCCGGCCAGATCGAGAAATTCCCGGCTGCTGTGCTCCAGCACCGTGCCCAGGCTCGGCCGCTCCGGCGGCGGCGGCGGTGCGGATGGCGCGGCCCCCACCAGGCCACTGCGACGCTCCAGCAGCCCCACCTCAGCCAGGGGTTGGCTCAGGCGCCGTTCCTCCAGCAGTGCCGGCTCAAGCAGTTGGCCTTCCGGCCATTGCTGCAACAGGGCAGACAGGGCGAGGGCCAGCAGTAGAGCCGCCAGGGGCCGCGCCGCCAGCAGCCAGGGTTGATCCGGAAAGGCGGCCCATGTGCTCGCCAGCACGATCGGGTTGAGCACCGGTGCGGCAAAGAGGAATCCCAATGCGGAGCCCAGCGGTGCGCCACCGGCCAACAACCGCCGCGCCACCGGCACATTGCCGCACTCGCAGGCCGGCAAAGCAAAGCCCAGCGCAGCACCGGTGAGCGGAGCCAGCAGTGGCTGGCTCGGTAAACGCTGCAGCCAGCGGCCTCCTGGGGCGATCCAGCGGGCCAGCCCTGCGATCAGCACGCCGATCAGCAGAAACGGAAGCGCCTCAAGCAGTAGCCCTTGAAAGATGGCCCAGATGGTGGCCAGCCTGCTCAATCGGGTTCAGCCACGCCGGGTAGCCGGGGATCAGGCGCGCATCATGGCCGGGTCTTCAGGGCATCTGGCGAGCCGCCAATGGCGTAGGGCAGCTGGGGTTGAGCGATCGGCAGCGTGGTGGGTGCCTCTTCCACGAGTAGGGAGCCCAGCAGCTCGGGGCGGTTGCTTTCGAAGTGGAGGTGAGGCCCGCTGCTCCAGATGCCGGTGTTGCCGCAGGTGCCGATCTGATCGCCCCGTTGGTAGTGGCCGGCGGGCATCACCGTGTGCAGGTGGCTGTAGCTGGTTTCCAGTCCATCGGCTCCCCGCAGCTCAAAGGTGGTGCCGTGGGTGCGGCTGCGCCGCACGGAGCCGTGGCCGTCGTGGGCGGCGCGCACCGGCGTGCCCGTGATGCAGGCGATGTCGATGGCGGGATGGCCCTCTCGCACTCCTTGGGTGATCACCCCGGGCATGGGGTGGAGCAGCTGCAGAGCAGGCAGAAGAAGGGCGATGGGCAACAGGCTTCCGCGGGATGAACGTCCGCGATGCAAATTGGAAGCAAATCTTAAGTTGCGACGCGCTGGACCTGTCTGTTGTCTATGCGACCGGCTCGCTGCTCGGTTGCGCGCCGTCAGGAGGCGCCGAGGGGTGCCCAGGGGTCGTCCTCGGCGTGGAATTCATGACACAGAGTCTCCAGCTTGTGCAATCTGCTGGAGAAAAGGGGATTATCTGCGCCAATGGCGCCGTCGTGGCGCCTGTGCTCAGCAACTCATGCGCTTGATTCGTTCTCCGTTCTCTGCAGCCGCTGCACTGCTCGTTCCTGCTGCCCTGGGCTGCAGCCTTGGGGTTTCTGCCGCTGAGCGCGGCAACCTCAACCTCGCGGGTGTTGACCAGTACGGCGCCAGCGCCGACCAGGTGACCTCGATCACCCAGTTCTCCGATGTGCAGCCCACTGACTGGGCTTATCAGGCACTGAGCAACCTGATCGAGCGCTACGGCTGTGTGGCCGGCTACCCCAACGGCACCTACCGCGGCAGCCGTGCGATGACCCGCTTTGAAGCGGCCGCCCTGCTGAACGCCTGCCTCGACCGGATCACCGAAGTGACCGACGAGCTGAAGCGCCTGATGGCCGAGTTCGAAAAGGAACTCGCCGTGCTGAAGGGCCGCGTGGATGGCCTCGAGGCCAAAGTGGGTGAGCTGGAAGCCACTCAGTTCTCCACCACCACCAAGCTCTCAGGTCTGGCCACCTTTGTGGTGGGTGCCAATACCTTCTCGGGCTCAGCCATCAACCGCGGTGCCAATACCGCCAATCGCAACAGCACGTATTCACCAACCTTTGTGCTGCCCAATGCCACCACGTTTAATTACGACGTTCAGCTGACGTTCGATACCAGCTTCACGGGTCGGGATCTGTTGCGCACCAATCTGCGGGCAGGCAACTTCGGCAGCAGCGTGTTCGGCGGCGAGCCCCATGCACTAGGCCTCTCTGAGCTGGAAATCGCCTTTGAAGAAGATGCAGGCCCCAACATCGTGGCCATCGACAAGCTCTTCTATCAATTCCCTGTGGGCCAGTTCACCTTCACCCTGGGTGGTCGTGTTGGCCAGGAAGACATGCTGGCCCTTTGGCCAAGTGTGTATCCCGCCGACACCATCCTCAACGTGATGACGGTGAATGGTGCCCCTGCCGCTTACAGCAAGAACCTCGGTGCCGGCGCCGGTGCCTGGTGGCAACAGGGTGGCTTCAGCATCAGTGCCAACTATGTGGCATCGAATGGTCAGTCGGGCAATCCCTCAGTGCCCGAGGGAGAGGGTGGTGGCGGCATCGGCAACAAGTTTTCCGGCGCGACAGGCAGTGTGCAGCTGGCCTATCAGCAGGAACAGTGGGGCCTGGCAGCCATCTGGAGTTATGTGCAACCTGAGACCCAGTTTGTTCCTGGCACCACGCCGTTCATTCATGGCGCCATTGATCACAACCTCAGTGCCAAAACCAATGCACTGGGTTTGAGTGCCTACTGGCAACCGCTGCAGAGTGGCTGGTGGCCTTCGGTAAGCATTGGCTGGGGCATTAACAGCACGAGCTACAGCATTCCTCAGCCTGCAGGCAGCCTGAGCACCAGTCAGTCCTGGATGTTGGGCCTGCAGTGGACCGATGTGTTCCAGAAAGGGAATGACTTTGGCTTCGCTGTTGCTCAGCCCGTGTTTGCCACAGCGCTCACCGGCGGCGTCACGCCCAACGACGGCAACTACGTGTGGGAGTGGTGGTATAAGTTTCAGGTGACTGACAAGATCAGTGTCACGCCGGCTCTGATCTATCTGAGCCGTCCGCTTGGTCAGCAAACACCAGCGGGTGAGAGCTTCAGTCAGTTCGGTGGCCTGGTGAAGACGAGCTTCCGGTTCTGATCGGAAGCTCGCCGGTGAATCAAGCGATCGGCAGCTCTCAGGCGCCCCTACTGAGGGGCGTTCTGAGGCGCTGCCGATCCCTGTTGGGAAGCGGGCGTGTGCGTGCTCTGATGCTGTTGGCCAGGGCGTGCGGGTTTGCGATAACTACCCGAACCACCGCCGCCGCAGGCCATGGCGGATGACGTTGTGGTTAGCAAGATGGCAGCCAGTGCCAGGCTGATGCTGCGCAGGACCTTCATGGAATCAGTGGTGGTTCGAGGAGGACTTGGGTGGATGGCCTGAGGTGAACAGGAAGGGGCACACCAAAATGCCCCTGCTCAGTTCTTCAGATGATCCAATTAAATTGATTGTTGTTCATCAGGTCAAGAGAAGCTGCGCCACTGCCTTGCACAACAGCAACTGTGTCGTCGCCTCTGCTGATTCCGGCTTGGCCATCTTTGTTGTAGTAAATAGCCGTGGCAATTGTGTTTCCAACACGGTAGTTCTTGTCGAGCTCGTATTCGCCCATTTCATAGCAGCGCAGGGTGATTTTGTCGCCGTCTTCAAAGTCTTGTATGCCGGCATAGCTTTTCTTGCCTCCGCCTTTGTTGCCCTTATCCAGGTAGTACACACCGCCATCGAAATCGCCCAGCACAAAGGTGTCCGATCCTGCGTCCCCGTACAGCACATCGATCTCATTGCGGCCAGGATTTTTGCCAACAGCATTCACGCCAATCAGGGTGTCGTTGCCGCCCATGCCTTTTAGGACATCGCTGCCGCCTAATCCGGTGACGACATCTGAAGCTTCGACTCCGATCAAGATGTCTTTAAATCGCGTGCCTGTGGGGTTGGCCTGGTTGAGGCGCTTGCCCTTGTGCTCGCTGCTTTGGTGGTCTTCGCCTGAGTGACGAGAAGAGTTCAGGATTGGGGCAGACGCAAGGTTGCGCATGACGCGGTGCGGAACAAGTCTCCAGTTTGCGTCCGCTTAAGGAGACTTGGTTGAATAATCAAGATTTGTGTTCCTGTTTCAGGTTCTCTTTCGTTTTGGGCGTTTTCTGCTGGGGGATCGAGGTGTGGCTGTCGAGGTCAGCGTTGGTTTTGCTGAGGTTGGCTCGGGGAATGTGTTGATCCTTGCTGCGTGTTTGATTGTTGGGGGCTTTGATGTTGTTCGCAGGCCCAGGCAGATGACGTTGTGCTCAGCAGGATGGCAACCAGGGCCAATCTGAAGCGGCGATGGGTGTTCATCGAATTAGTGGTGTGTGGACGGTTGGCTGGGATGTTCTGAGCAGGGCATCCAGAGATCGCCCATGGCATGCACGCCCTCGCAGCCCAGTGTGCGTGCTTTCTCGAGTGCTATCTGCTTGCTCGGGTAGGCCATCAACGTCTCTTGGGCAGCGCCACTGTTGTGGTGTTGATGTCTGTTGCCAGGGCTGATCGACCAGATCCCCATGGCATTGAAGCCGGCCACCACTACGCCCATGCCCACGACGCAGGCATTCACCACGCCCATGCCCACCACGCCGATGCTGACTGCTCCCATTGGCACGACGCCGATGCTCACCACGCCCATGGGCACCACGCCGATGGAAATGATGCCCAGAGGGGCAATGCCCATGGCAATCAGTTTGGGCGGTTCACCGCAGCTTCCCATGATGGATCTCAGTGGTTGTGCTGGGTGGTGCCGCTGGATTGCCCGTGGGTGGCGCAGGGCATCCACTGATTGCCCATTGGGTGGGCGCCGGTGCAGTTGAAGTGCTTCTTCGCAGCGGCCTCGGCTTCTGCCTTGGTGGCATACATCGCAGGTACGCCGCCACTGTTGGTCTGGGCGTAGTTGCCAAGGGTTGTGCAGGTGGCAACGCTAAGCGCTCCTGCGAGGGAGGCGGCCAGGTGCTGAAGGCGGGCGTCGGGCACGGATGTGGCTGAAATGACCGTGAGCGCAGGTTAGTTCAAAGCTCTAGTTTTGTGTGAGTACTGGAGGCTTGATGTCACGGAATCAAGGTTCCGTCGGGCTGGCTAGTGTTGGAGCAAATTGTTGCATCTGGAACGCTGCTCGTGGATGCTCCGGCATTGCGCATTGGTCAAGTGGCCGAGGCGTCGGGTTTGTCAGTGAAAACGGTTCGCTTTTATTGCGATGAAGGTCTGATCGCAACCGTGTCGCGCACCCAAGGTGGCTACCGCTTGTTTCATCCTGCGGTTCTCGACGAGTTGGCTTTGATCCGTTCGATGCGTGCGATGGATGTGCCGCTGCCGGAACTGAAGCGAATTCTCGATGTACGCCGCTCCGGTTTTTGTAATTGCTCGGCTTTGAAAATGAGTATTCAAGATCGGATCGAATCGATCAATGCAAGGATGGTTGAGCTCGATTTAATGCGCAATGAGCTGTCCGGTCTGCTCGGTTCATGGAAGGATTGTGGCGGCGTGAAGCCATCTTGAATGAAGCCCTATTGACTGCAAGCGCTCTCAGAACGTCGTTGTAATGCCACCGGTGACGGCGCCCAGACTGCTGTATCCCACGTCGAGCACAACTTTGCGGTGGAGCAGTCGCAGTTTGGGAATGATTTCCACCTCGTCGATCACGCCAGGCATCGCGCGAACCTGCAGTTCCAGCCAGGGTTGAACTCCTTGATAGCGCGGTGGCGTCAGCCCGACGCCGGTGGTGGCACTGAGCATGGACCTTTCGACACCCTCAGCCAGAAAGAGCTGCCCTTTGGCTTCAAAGCGGAGTCGTGTATTTTCAATGTCGAACTGCAGACCAGGGCGTGCTGCAATTCGCGTTGCGTTAACGCGCTCCTTGTCCCAGCTCTGGTAGGTGCCAACGCCTGCAAACAGCCACAAATTGCTTTGAGCGCGATTCATATTCCAGCGCTTCAGCAGATGGGTGCTGTCCAGCAGCAGGAAACTTTCCGTGGCGTTGAGCCCGCTGTTGCCGTGGTTCTGGTGGCCCTGGTGGCCTTGATGGCTGCTGCCGTGGTCGCTCGAGCCAGGAATCAGCTGGGCTGAGATCCCCACGCCCAGCTGGCGCTGCACGGCATGGCTGAACCACGCGCTCGACCAGATGTGATCAAGCTCCACTCCAGCTGTGGTGCTGCCTTCGTAGCTCATCGGCAACGCCAAGCTGGAGTTGGCCGCGATCAGGGGAAGGACCGCTTGACAGGCGAGGGCAGCAACGGCAGCGGCGGCTTTCATCGCCAGGCCAGCAGCGGAAGCACGAAAGCAGCCAGGCTGCCGATCGCGAATAGGCTGCAGGAGAGGGCGTAGAGGACCTGGGCCTGGCGGCGCTGGTGGCGGCACCGTTGCGCCTGCAGCGGATTGGTCGGGCAGGGCAGGCGAGCGCTTTGCCAGAGGGCCAGGCCCGCGATCACCAAGGCCGCCGCCGCCAGGCCAAAGACAACCACTTTCTGTTCAGAGAGAAGGGCCAACCCTGGCCACCAGCTTAACGCCGTTGCGAGCACGGAACCGGCCCCGAGCAGCACGAGGAACGCCGGCAGGGCGCAGCACACCAGTGTGCTGGAGCAGAGCACCAGGGCGAAGGCGGCAAGACGACGTGGTGCTGTCAGCAACGGTGAGCGAAAGGGCTGCATCAATGACGTAAGGCGATGCTATGCAGGAAGGGCTCCGCCCGAATCATGGTCATGTTCGCTGCTGATCTGCGCCGTGCCTTGATTTCGCTGGCCTTTGTCACCTCAGCTGCACTGATGGGCCCGGCTTGGTCGGCTGCCCAGGGTGCCCGCGTTGAAGTCACCGTGAATGGCATGGTGTGCTCCTTCTGCGCTCAGGGCATCGAGCGAAACCTGCGTCGTCTGTCTCTCACCGAGGCTGTATCGGTGGATCTCAAGCAGCATCGGGTCACGATCAGCGTGAAGCCAGGTGCGGTGATCGATGATCAGCAGATCCGCAAGGCAATCCGGGATTCTGGTTTCGATGTGCGCGAGATCCGCACCATCAAGCCTGCGCCTTGAACCACCGCGGCACCGTTTCAAAGCAGGCGGCGTTTTTCTCATTTTCGCGCGCTTCCACCTTCCAGCAGCAGCTGCGTCCGCCTTCGCGCTGTTCCAGCAGCTGATTGGCCCACTGCCACACCAGCTTGGCGCTGGCCTCCATCCCCACGTTGTCCATCACCCGTAGGTCGAGGGCGCCTTGTTCGTGTAGGGCCTGCCATTGCTCCAGCAGGGGATCATCGGCATTCACCAGGAAGGTGTGGTCGAACTGGTGAGCCAGGTGCTCCTGCAGGGCGGCCAGGCTGGAGAAATCCACCACGAAGCCGTGCACATCCAGCTCCCTGGCCTGGAACCAGAGGGTGAAGCTGCGGCTGTAGCCGTGCACGAAGCGGCAGTGGCCGGGGTGGCGCCACTGGCGATGGCAGCAGGGGTAGCCGCTGAAGGTCTTCGAGCAGGTGAAGGCGGCGCTCATTCCCAGGCCTGGGGTGGGGGTGGTCGGTGTTGCGGGAGGATCGGTGGAGATGGATCGGCAGCCCTTGCAGGCATCATTTCAGCTCCCAGATCCCGCCCTGATCGGTTCGCTGCGTTTTAACGAGGCCGGTCTGATCCCCGCGGTGGCGCAGGACTGGCTCGATGGCGCCGTGCTGATGGTGGCCTGGATGAACCGCGAGGCGATCGAGCGCACCCTGGCCACCGGCGAGGTGCACTACTGGAGCCGCTCGCGCCAGGAGCTCTGGCACAAAGGTGCCACCAGCGGCCACACCCAGAGCCTGCGGGGCCTGCGCTACGACTGCGATGCCGATGTGCTGTTGCTCACGATCGAGCAGCGCGGCGATGTGGCTTGCCACACCGGCGCCCGCAGCTGCTTCTACGACGACGGCCCCGCCCCCAGCAGCGGGGGGGCTGCTGCTGCCCCGCCACCGGCGGATGTGTGCACGGAGCTGATGCGCGTGATTGAAGGGCGCCGCGATCATCCCGAGCCCGGCAGCTACACCAACAAGCTGTTGGAGGGTGGTGACAACCGCATTCTCAAAAAGATCGGCGAGGAGAGCGCCGAATTCGTGATGGCCTGCAAAGACAACAACGCCGCCGAGATCGCTGGCGAAGCGGCCGACATCGTGTTTCACCTGCAGGTGGCACTGGCCCACCACGGCGTGAGCTGGCGTGAGGTGCAGCAGGTGCTGGCCCAGCGGCGCGGAGCTCCCCGGCGCGAGTGAGCCGTGATCTCAGGGTTGCAGGCGCACCGGGCTGCCATGGCGAAGCCCCAGGTTCCCGCTGAGGATCACACGGTCGTTGGCGTTGATGCCAGAGAGCACCGGGTAGATCTCGCCCTGCAGCGGCCCCAGGTTCACCGGTTTCTGCAGGGCCAGCAGGGTTCCTTTCGGCAGGCGGCGTAGGGCGGCGAGATCGGCCTTGCCGGGATCCCGCTCCAGCTCCTCGAGGGTGCCCAACACGAACACGAAGTTCTGGCCGAAGCTGCGGGTCACCGCCGCAAAGGGCACGGCCCATTGGCGTTCGGCCCCGAGGATCACGCGGGTGCGCAGGCGTTGGCCATTGCGCAGCAGCCCCTGCGGGTTGGCGATGGTGGCCTTGGCCAGCAGCGTTTGGCTGGCGTTGTTCACGCCGGGATCGATCAGGTTGATCCGCCCTTCGGCCAGGGGCCGCGGGTTGATGCCATCGAGGAGCTGCACCCGCTGGCCTTTGGCCACCGCATTGGCCTGGTTGGCGGGGATGTCGATGCGGGCCTGCAGCTGGTTGTTGCGGATGATGCGGCTGAAGGGCGTGCCGGCCTGCACCACATCGCCGGGCTTGATCGTCACATCGCCCATCACCCCGTTGATCGGGGCGCGCACGTCTTTGTAGGCCAGATCGGCCTGCTTGGCCCGAAGGGCCTGCTGGGAGCCGATCGCCTTGGCCCGCACCTCATCGCGTTGCAGCGCGGTGGCGGCCCCCTGGCTCACCAGCCCCGCGTAGCGCTGGTAAGCGAGGGCATCGGTTTCGGCGGTGGCCCGCAGGGCCGCCACGTCTGCTCTGAGCTGGGTTTGATCCAACACCACCAGCAGCTGCCCGGCACTCACGCTGTCGCCGCCTTGCACCAGCACCTGCTGTACCCGCCCGCCGGCTTGAGCTGCCAGCTCGATCTCCTTCGTGGCTTCGAGGGTGCTCACCGTGTCGAGGCTGCGCACGAAGGCTTCCTGGCGCGGGCGCTCTGCCTGCACCGTCATCGGCGGCCTGGCTCCCGGCTGGCTGCAACCGGCCACCAGGCTGGCCAGTGCGGCCGTACTGATGGCGAGTTTCAAGCCGCTTGGCATCGCGAGGCTCTGGGGTTCAGCCATGCTGCCCTCCATGCAGGCGGCGCTGGGGCCGTGCCAGCTCCCAGCCCTTGATCAGGCGGTAGACCCCCGGCACCACAAACAGGCTCAGCACCGTGGCTACCAGCAGCCCGGAGAACACCACGGTGCCGATGCTGATCCGGCTGCTGGCGCTCGTACCACTGGCCAGCAGCAACGGCAGGAACCCTGCCAGAGACGAGATAGCGGTGAGCAGGATCGGCCGCAGACGGCTGATCGAGGCTTCTCGGATGGCGGCATCCAGCGGCAGGCCTTCCCGCAGCAGTTGATTGGCAAATTCCACGATCAAGATGCCGTTCTTGGCGGCCAGGGCCACGAGCACCAGCAGCCCCATCTGGCCGTACACATCGAGCGGCAGGCCTCGCAGGATCAGACCCACCACGGCGCCCAAGAGAGCGAGCGGCACCGTGATCAGGATGATCAGCGGATCGAGCAGGTTTTCGTAGAGGGCGCCGAGCAGCAGGCCCATCACCAGCACCGCCAGGGCAAAGGCCCGGATGCTGCCGCCGCCGGCCTGCCGCTCCTCGCGGGCGAGGCCAGCCCACTCCAGCTCCACATTGCTGCTGCCATGCTGGCGCTGGATCTGCTCAAGCGCGGCCATCGCCTCACCAGTGCTCACGCCCGGGGCTGGCAGGGCCTGAATCGTGATCGAGCGCACCAGGCGGCTGTGGTTGATCACGCTGGGCCCGGTGGAGGGCACCACCTGCACCACCTGGCCGATGGGGATCAGCTGGCCGTTGCGGTTCCGCACTTGCAAGGCGAGCACATCGTTCACATCGCGGCGCCCCTGGCCTTCCAACTGCACGATCACGCGCCGCACCTGATCGCCTTCAAAGCTGTCGTTCACATAGGTGCTGCCGAAGCTGGCCTGCAGGGTGGCCACCAGCTCATCGAGATCAACGCCCAAGGAGGCCAGCTGCAGGCGATCCGGTTCGAGCCGCAACACCGGTGAATCGGCATTGAAACGGGTGGAGACCCGCGTGAAGCGTCCGCTGGCATTGGCGGCCTGGATGAAGCGCTGGGCCTGCTGGGCGAACTGCTGAATGTTGAGCTGGCCATTGCTGGTGTCGAGCAGTTCCAGCTCCAGCCCCCCTTCACTGCTGAAGCCACGCACGGTGGGGGCTTCGCTCAGCATCACCACCGCTCCTTTCACCCGCTGCATCAGCTGGCGGTTGAGCCGTTGGGCCACCGCGGCGGTTGAGGGTTGGCCGTCGCCGCGCTGGCCGATCGGCTGGAGCCGCACGAAGAAAATGCCTTTGTTGGCGCTGCTGTCGCCAAAGGAGCGGCCGGCATAGAAGTTGGCGCTGCGCAGCGCCGGCTCTGCCGCCAGGGTGCTGCGCACCTGCTCCATCACCACCTGGGTGCGCTGCAGCGCGGAGCCCTCGGGCAGCACCACCACGCCGCGCAGCTGGCCGTTGTCTTCCTGGGGGATGAAGGCGCTGGGCCGCAGGCTGAGCCCCACGGCGGTGAGCAGGAGGCCAAGGGCCAGGGCGATCAGCAGGCGGCCCCGGTGCTGCAGGCTCCGGTCGAGCCAGCGGCCGTAGGGCTTCTCCAGCGATTCCAGCCAGCGGCGCGGTGGATCAATCCAGCGCAATAGCCAGGCAGGTTCACGCTGCTCCGCATGCAGGATCCGGCTCGCCGCCACCGGCGTGAAGCTGATCGCATTGAACGTCGACACCACGATCGTGGCGCCGATGGTGATCGCAATGGGGGCGTAGAGCCGGCCCACGCTGCCCTGCATACCGAGCACGGGGATGAACACCACCAGCAGCACCAGCGAGGTGGCCACCACGGCGCCACCCAGCTCGGCCATCGCCTCGCGCGCTGCCTTCAGCGGCGAGGCTCCCTGCTCCAGCCGGCGCCCGATGTCTTCGCTCACCACGATGGCGTCGTCCACCACCAGGCCAGAGGCGAGCACCATGCCGAACAGGCTGAGGGTGTTGATCGAGGTGCCGCTGAGGTTGATCAGGGTGAGCGACCCCAGCAGAGACACCGGCACCGCCAGGGCGCTGATCAGGGCCAGGCGGCTGTTGCCCAGCCCCAGCAACAGAGCCAGGAACACCAGCAGCACGGCATCCCGCAAGCTGCCCGCCGCTTCGCCGATGCTCTGGCGCACGGTGTCGGCTTCATTCACGATCAGCTGCAGATCCACCCCGGGCGGGAAACGCGGTTCCAGCTCCGCCAGGGCGCGCTCCACCGCTTCACTCACCTTCAGAGCGTTGCTGCCATCGCGCTGGAACACCCCCAGGGCCACGGTGGGATCACCCTTGAGGTTGGTGGCCACGTTGCCGTAGTTCTCGCTCCCGAGGCTCACGCGGCCGATATCGCGCAGCAGCACCACTCCGCCATCCGGGCCGCGGCCCACTACCAGTTGCTCGAGTTCTTCAGGGCTGCGCAGCCGGCCTTCCATCTGCAGCGGCAGCGAGGTGGCCTGCCCGGGCGGAACGGGTTCCTCACCCACCTGGCCTAAGGCGGCCAAAACGTTCTGCGCTTCCAGGGCCTGGCGCACATCACTGATAGTGAGTTGCCGCTCCAGCAGCGCTGCTGGGTTGAGCCAGAGGCGGAAGGCCAGGGGGCTGCCGCCAAACAGCGTCACGTTGCCCACACCATCCACGCGCTGCAGGCGCTCTTTCACCACCTGGTTCACCCAGCCGCTGAGGAACAGATCGCTGTAGCGGCCTTTTTCAGCGCTGAAGCTGAGCACCATCAGCAGATCGTCGGAGCTGCGGCGCACCTGAACCCCCAGCCGCGCCACCTGGGCCGGCAGCTGGCGCAGCACCTGGCTCACTTCGTTCTGGGCGTTCACCTGATTGAGCTCAGGAGCACCGCCGCGGAAGCTGAGGTTGATGCTGCTGCTGCCTGAGGTGCTGGTGGAGCGGATGGTGTCGAGCCGCTCCAGGCCATTCAGTTGCCGCTCCAGCAGCGCTGTGACTCCCTGTTCCACCACCTCGGGGCTGCCGCCGGGATAGGTGCTGCTCACACTCACGCGCCCCGGCGCGATCGGGGGCAGGTTCTCCACCTGCAGTTGCACCAGGCTCAGGGCCCCCAGCAGCAGTAGCAGCGCGGTGAGCACCAGGCTCAGCACCGGCCGCCGCAGGAACAGATCCGAGATCGTGCGCTTGGGAGGGCTCATGGATTGGGAGATGGGCTCAGCCCGGGCTGCTGCTGCAGCCAGCGCAGGGTGCGCTGGTCGCGCTCACTCAGCTCGAGGATGGGGGTGGGTCCTGGTTTGGCGGTCATCGCGTCGCCGGGTTGATCGCTGTGGCCCCAGAGCCCGAAGGCATGGCCCAGTTCATGCAACGCCGTGGCCTGGATCGCCGGCTGGGCCTGGCCGGGGCTGATCAGCACGGTCACCCGGGGCTCGAGCTGCCAGGTTTGCTGGCGCCGCACCTCCAGCAGCTGCAGCACGGCACGGCCATGGCTGGCGCGGTTGTTGAGCCGCGGTGGCCGCCGGCGTTCCACCAGCACCTGGGCCCGCTCCGGCTCCTGCACCAGCGTGATCGGTAGATGCCGTTGCCAGGTGGCCAGCGCAGCCATCACGGCTTGGTGCCAGCGCTGCTCCCAGATGCCCGTTGGTCCGCCGTCACGAACCGGTTCCACCCACACACACCAGTGGGAGCGGATCGGCCAGCCAGCGGGAGTGGGCTTGAGCTGATGGCGGTAATCGCTGGCTGCTGCTTGAGCGGTGTGGAGCTCGGGGTTGTGCGCCGTGGAGATGGCCCCTTGGGTGCGCTCCTGAGGCGCGGTCCAAGGGCGGATCTCGGTGGCACTCCCGCAGGAGCCCGTTGCTGGAGGCGGTAACTCCACAACGCAACCGCCGATCAGGCGCCCAAGGTGCCGGGCAGGCCCACGCCACGGGCCATCAAGGTGGCCAGCAGGGGGATCAAGGCAAAGCCCACCAGCTCGATGTTGAGGATCCATGCCAGGCGGTTGGCCAGGGCTTCACTCACCTGAGGCAGCTCACCTTTGCGGAGCGGAATTGCCCACAGGATGTAGGTGATCGTGGGATACAGCGACAGGCCCCCCACACTCAAATAGAGGCCTACTTTCCACCAGAAGAGAGGGTTTTCGGTGTAGAAGCTGCCGCCCTGGCCGAAGTACATCACCCGCAGGATGCCGCTCACCAGCAGGGCCAGAGCCGCCAAGCCGTACACCACATCGGTGATCACCATCAAGGTGGCGTCCTGCTTGCTGGGGTTGGGGCGAATCAAACGCCGCTCCAGCACCAGGGCCCCAAAGCAGAGCATGAAGCTCAGGTAGTGGACGTAGGCCACCCCAGCGCGAGGCAGCACATCGCTGGGAAGGTCGGCGAGCAGGGCCGCAAAAGCGGGCATGGCGCAGGGCAGGCACGAAGGCACGACCGTAGCGGGCTCGTCCGCGCCTAGGGGGTGTCCGTTGTGGCGCTCATGGTGACCTTGAAAACAGCAAGATGCGTTGTTTGCACCAGAAAGCTTCCAGTTCTGATGTGGATCTGTGTCGAGCGAGGTTGAACAATTGGGAAGCAAAGTTGAAACCTGGAAGCCTTTTGGTTGCTTTCCTCGTTGAGCGAAAAAGCTTCTAGGTTCAATTCAGTGGATGGACTCCTGCATGGCCAGCTCTCTGAGTGCCTTTTTGGGTGAAATCGGCCGCCATCAGTTACTCACTCCTGAGCAGGAGTTGATGCTGGGTCGCAAGGTGCAAGCCATGGTGGCGCTGCACGATCGCTGCAACAGCGCTGGTGGTGTGGGTGAAGCCTGCGCCTACAACGACATCGAGAAACGCACCCTGCGCGTGGGAGAGCGAGCCAAAGATCAGATGATCACCGCCAATTTGCGCCTGGTGGTCAACCTCGCCAAGCGCTACCAGGGCAAGGGGCTTGATCTCCTCGATCTGATCCAGGAGGGCACCCTCGGGTTGACCCGAGCGGTGGAGAAATACGACCCCACCCGCGGGCATCGCTTCAGTACGTATGCCTACTGGTGGATTCGCCAGGGTCTGAATCGGGCGCTCTCCACGCAGAGCCGCACCATTCGCATTCCCGTGAATGTGAATGAGAAGCTCACCCGTCTGCGGGCGGCCAAGGCGCGGCTGCTGCAACGCCATGGCATGCAACCGTCCGCCGAGCAGCTATCGGCGGCGATGGATCTTCCCCTCGCTGAAGTGGAAGACCTGCTGGGCTGCGAGCTGCGCAGCGTCACGGTGAGCCTGCAGGGGGTGGTGAAGTCGAAGTCAGATCCCACCGAACTGGTGGATGTGCTGCCCAGTGAGGATCTGCCGCCGATGGAGCGCTGCGAATTGGCTGAGCGCAATGCAGCGGTGTGGAAGTTGTTGGATCAGTCCAACCTCACCCCCAAGGAACGCACCGTGGTGATGCTGCGTTTCGGTCTGGATGGAAGCCACGAATGGCGCACCCTGGCCGAGGTGGCTCGCCTGCTGGGCTGCAGCCGCGAGTATTGCCGCCAGGTGGTGCAACGGGCCCTGCGCAAATTGCGCAAGGCCGGTATTCAGGCTGGTCTGGTGGAGGTGGGCTGCTGATCGTTCAGCCGCTGGCCTGCCGGTTCATGATGGATTCAACGACTGAGTGAGGCTTCGCCCGTGGCCAACACCGGCTACACCGAAACCGTCGATGCCGATGTTCTGGGCAGCACTGAAGTGGATGAGGGTGCGCTGCGGCGTTTGCTGCGGCGCGCGGGTCGCACCTTGGCTCGCCCAGCGCTCGAATGCCTGGAGCTGCTGCTGGATGCCAAAACCCCACCTCAGGTGAGGCTCACCATGCTGGCGGCCCTCACGTATCTGTTGTTGCCGATGGATTTGATTCCGGATTTCATTCCGGCGGCCGGCTTCAGCGACGATCTGGTGGCTCTCACCGCACTCCTCGGTCTCTGCACCACCCACATGAACGACGAGATTCGCTTGCGGGCGCAGCGCAAACTGGATCGCTGGTTTCCCCTGGGGCGCTGATGGCCACGCTCACCGCCGAGCAGCTGGATGATCTTCAGGCGTTCCTGAAGGATTGGTTGCGCCACTGCGGGCGCACCCAAGCTGATCTGCGCCGGGCCCTGCGGGCCAGCTCGATTCGCATGCCCGTGCTGCTCGAAGAACTAGCGCGGGTGCACAGCCGTGACGGGCTCACGGGTCTGGCTCAACGCCTCTGCGAGATCGAATCGCTCTGGCAGGGAGAAGATCAGGGGATTGATGGCGACGATCAGGCTCCGATTTCCCTCGACGACTCGCTCGGTCAGCTGGATCTGCTGCTCCAGGAAATCCGGCTCGACGTCGGCGAGGCCTGACGGGGCAACGCGGACACGTCAAAGTGGGGGCACGCTCCGCCGCTGCCATGCCGTTGCATCGCCTGTTTGTTTCCCCGGCCGCCTTTGGCCTGAAGCTGTGTGCCGGGATGGTGGTGGCTGGTCTGGAGCTGCCGGCTCTGGCTCAGGTGGAGAGCTTCCTCTGGGGGCCGGGCAGCAACGTGGGCCCGGAAACCAAGATTGAGCCTCAAAACTGCGTCACCGCCGCCGACGGCAGCATCACCTGCGATACCAAGGTGGTGAATCCTCCTGGTGATACGCCGGCTAAGCCGCAATACAAGCCTTTTAGCTACTGAGCTCCGCTCGATCCCATGTTTGACGACCTTTCCTTTTTGCGGGCGATCACGGCCTTTGAGCGCGCTCTTGCCAAGGTGCTGTCCGTTGTGCTGACCGCCGTTCTTGTGGTGTCAGCACTTCAGCTCCTGATCTTCCTCGGCAGCGATCTACTCGATCTGAGCGTTAACTGGACTGGCGAGGGCTTGATCCGGCTGCTCGATCAAGTTCTTGTGATCCTGATCGCTCTGGAGGTGCTGCAGAACCTCACGGCCTACATGCGGGAGCATGTGGTGCAGATTGAGTTGGTGCTGGTCACGGCGCTCACGGCTGTTGCCCGAAAGGTGATCGTGATGCCGCCTGGAGTGCAGAAGAACCCCGCCGATCTGATCGGACTGGGTGCTGCCGTGCTGTCACTGGCGGGTGCCTATTGGCTCGTGCGCGAGTCCCACTTCAAGCGTCTGCCGAGCAGAAGAGAGCGAGCCACAGGGTCCCTGGATCCGGATCAGTCGTAACAACACGATGTCTGCGGTGGGGGTCGATCAGCAGACTGTCTCCCACGCAGAGATCGCGCGAGTGTTGTTCATCCTCAAACCGCAGTTGTGCGCTGCCTCTCAGTACCAAAACCCATTCGGTCTCAGTCTGGTCGTACCAGAAGCCTTCCGGGCTGCTGGCCAGGCAGGAGTGAATGCGCTCCAAACGCCAGCCTGGGCCTTCGATTAAGCGATCCACGCGTTCTTCACCTGCAGCCGGGCAGAGGCTTGAGAACAGATTGATCTGGTCGCTGGGGCGCTCCTTGGGTTGCGCTGGTGCTGCCTGGCTGTCGCCCCAGCGTCGCCCGATGTCAAAGCCATGCTGCGCGGCCAGGGCCACCACTTCATGGTGTTGATCGCAGGCCCGTAGGGCATCCCGCAGGGCGGGTTGGCTTTCGCTCAAGGCCACAAAGGCATTGAGTTGGCGCACCTTCTCGAGGAATTGCTGCAGCTGGGCTTCGGCCATGGGGTCAGTATCTCTGGCCCAGCAGCTTGTGCATGCGAAAGCGTTGGAAGGGCACGCCGCCAATGCGCAGCTCCTCCCGCCAGCTCACCTGCCAGCCAAGCCGCTCGAACAAGGGTTTGGAGATCAAACTCGCCTCTGTGCGCAGAGCTGTTACCGCGTCCGCTTCGGCGGCTTGTTCGATGGTGTTGATCATGAGCCTTCCGCAGCCCTGGCGCTGGGCGCGCGGATGGCAGTAGAGCAGGGCAAGGCGATCGGTTGGGTAGCGCAGGCTGAAGGCGATCGGCTCATCGCGTTGATTGCTGATCACCCATCCTTCGCCCGCTGGCAAGAGCGATCGCAGCGCGTTGCTCTGCTCGGCCCAGGCCCATTGCTGCGCTTCGCTGTAAAGCTGTGCGGTGGAGCCCAGCACCGCTTGGCGATAGATCTCTACCAGTGCATCGTGATCGTTGCTATTCAGGCGTCGAACCTGATGGGGCATGTCTGGAGCAGGGCCGAATCACATCTTCATTGTGGTTCGCTGCTCGCTGGGATGTTGGTTGTTGAACGCATGGCAACGCCGGTCTCGATGTTGTAGGTTATTAATGTCTTCTTCAGCGCATCTCCTTACAATGCTCACCGGATCGGACCTGCTGGCTAAAGTCAAGGAGCTCGGCGATGTGGGTAAGTCTGAGATCGTCCGCGCCTGCGGTTATGTCTCCACCAAGAAAGATGGTGGTGAGCGGCTGAATTTCACCGCCTTCTACGAGGCTCTGCTCGAGGCTAAGGGTGTCGAACTCGGCGGCGCCAGCAAGGTCGGCAAGGGCGGCCGCAAGCTGAGCTATGTGGCCACCGTTCAGGGCAACGGCAACCTGCTGATCGGTAAGGCCTACACCGCCATGCTCGATCTTCAGCCCGGCGATGAGTTTGAAATCAAGCTGGGCCGCAAGCAGATCCGCCTGATTCCCGTTGGTGGCACCGACGAAGACGAGGAGTGATCGAGAGCAGAACGATCTGAGCTGATCGAAACCGCTGGGTTCAATCCAGCTTCACGATCACCCGATCTTCACTCCACTCCCGTCTCTCTGCTGTCCCCCCGATGCCGTCGGGGGGATTTTTTTGTTCGTGCTGTTGCGCAGGTTCGCTCGAGGCGTTGTTGGGCAGCAGTGCGGTGTAGTCGTCGGCGTGGCAAGTGAGCAGCACGATTTGGATCCCCTGCTGGATGCCGCGCTCGAGCATCCTGCGCAGGCCAACCAGGCGTTCACGATCGCTGTTGGTGAAGGCATCGTCGAACACCAGCGGCAAGGCATCGGCGTAGGCCGGCTTGAGCACTTCGGCCATCGCCAGCCGCACCGTGGCCCCCAATTGTTCGCGCATGCCTCCGCTCAAGCGCTCGAAGGCGAAGGCTTCTTCGCCTTGCCGCAATTGAAGATCGTGGAAGCCCTGCTGCGGATCAAAGGCCAGCAGTGGTTGATGCGGTTGGCTAGCCAGTTCGGCCAGATAGGGAGTGATCGCGGCGCGCAGTGGTTCGCTGTAGCGGTTGGCCAGAGTGCTCTGGGCCCGGTGAAAGCGCTCCAACAACAGCCGCAGAGCCATGCCGCGTTGCTCCAGGGCTGCTCGCTCCGCCTCAGCTTCCTCCCAGGCCACCTGCCGTTGCTCCAGCTCGGCCAGGGGGTTGGCGGCCCCCAGGCTCTGGGTGCGCTGCTGGGCCTGCCCCAGCTGGCTGAGCAGGCGATCCTTCTCCTGCTCGAGTGCCTCCAGCTGTTCCGCGGCATCGGCGGCCGGGTTGGCCGAGCCGCTGTGCTTCCGTGCCTTCTGCAGGTGTTCGAGTTCGGCGCGCAGGGCGCCGAGCTGTTGCTGCTGAGCGTCCAGCGCACCAGATGCTGTTGCGGCGCTGTTCAGGTGCTGCACCCGTTCGCCCAGCACCTGCAAGGAACCTTCCAGCTGGCCGCAGCGCCCCCGCAGTTGCTCCTGGGCTGCTTGGCGGCTGCGTTGGTTGTGCTCCAGCTCCCGCAGCTGTTGGTTGCTGTGCTCCTGGCTTCTGCTAAGTTCGCCGCTGCGCTGGCGCAGGCTCTGTTGCTCGCTGCGTAGCTCTTCAGGATCAGGAGGGGCAACCTCGCTGCCACCCAGTGCAGCGGCCAGCTGCTGGCGCCTGGGTTCGAGCTGCTCCAGCCGTTGTTGCAGGCCCGACCAGGGAATCGCTTTGGCGGCTTGGCGCAGGTTGTTGAGTTCGCGCTCCAGAGCGGTGCGCTGCCGCTCGATCGTTTCCGCCTGATCGCTGCTGTTGAGCTTGATCTGCTGCTGCAGCTGCTCGAGCTGCTGGCAACACTGCCGCTGCTGCTCGAGGGCTTGCGGTAAAGCCTGGCCGCCGCCCGGGCTGATCTGCAGGCGCACGCCGCTGCCCACCGTGAGTTCGGCTGCTGCTTCAATGCGGCGCCGTTCCCCGCTGACCAGCGCTTCTCCATTCAGCTGGATGGGTTGATCGGCAGCCAGCACCTCGATCCCTGCTGCCATCGCTTCGCAACGGGCGGTGGCTTGGGCTAGGGCCTGTTCGGCCTGCCGGAGCTGCCGCACCTGCTCGGCGGTGATCTCCGGCAGCTCAGCTAGTTGCTCTTTCAGGCCTTCGGCCTGCTCCTGCAGCCGCTGCAGTTGCTGCTGGTGCTCGCGCAACTGCCTCACTTCCTCGTCCAGCTGCTGCAGATCCAGCAGCCGTTGCACCTGCTCCTGGCGCTGCGTCAGCTGCTGAAGGGCGGCACCCGCCTGGTTGATCTGCTCCTGGAGCTGTTGCCGTTGCGTTTGCTCCTGTTGCTGTTGCTTAAGCGCTGTGTCCAGTTGCTGTTGCGCCAGCAGCAGCTCCTGTTGCTCCTGGCGCTGTTGCTTCAGCAGCTGCTGGTGTTCGCGTTGCCGCTGCAGCAGCGGCTCCAGCTGGGCCTGCAGCAGCTGGGTTTGTTGCTGGAGCTGCAGCTCCCGTTGCAGGGCGGGTCGCTGTTGCTGCTCGATCGTCTCCAACCGTTCGTTGATGCTGCGCCATTGCTCCATGGCGGCTTCGAGATCCGCCACCTGTTGCTCGGCCAGGGCGAGCGCGGTGGCAGCTTCTTGGCTGCGTTGCTGCGCTCCAGCCAGGGGGGAGCCGGCCTTCACCTTGCCGGTGGCGGTGTAAAGCGTGCTCACCTGCTGCTGGATCTGCTCCATCACCAGCCTGTCGGTGCTGGATTGCAGGGGGCTCTGGCTGCTCTGCTGTTGCAGCTGCGCCACCAGGCGCTGGTGGTCGTAGCACTCCTGGCTGCCGCTGAAGGGGTTGAGGCCGGCGTCGCCCTGGCGCACCCAGAGGTGGGCCCAGCGCTCGGGGAGTTGGGCGATGCGGCGCCCTTCCACCGGCGCCTCGTAGCCCAGCAGCCGAGCCAGCTGCTCTTCGGCTTGGGGGCCGTTGAGGGCCACGCCGCTGCCATTGCTGAGCTGGCAGGTGCCGCTGGCGCCAGCAAAGCGTTTGCGCAGCCGCCAGGTTTCGGCGTCGGCTTCAAAGCGGATCTCTACGTCCGGCAGTCCGGGGTGCAGGCGCGAGCGCAGCTCCTCCACTCCGCGGCCCGTGGCGGTGGCGCGCAGGAAGAGGGTCTTGTGCAACGCCTCCACCAGGGTGCTTTTGCCGGTTTCATTGGCTCCGGCGATCAGGGTGAGCTCCCTGCCGAAGCGCAGCTCCAGGTCGCGGTGGCGCCGCACGTTCTGCAGCCTGCAGGCGATTAGGCGCATCCAGCTGCTCCTGCTGCGCGGTGCAGCTCCGCCAGCGCCAGCTGCAGCAGCAGCTGCCGCTGGGCGTCGTCGCCGGTGAGCGCGGCTTGGGCCAGTTCCGCCTGGATGCCGCCGGCCACGTTGGCAATCAGAGGGTCTTCGGCCCGTTGCAACAACAGCTCCAGTTCCTCAGCATCGGCTTGCTGCTCGATGCGCCCCCGTCGCTTCAACCGCAGCAGCTGGGCCTCCAGGCGCTCCAGCAGCTGCTCGTAGCGCTGGTGCGCTTCGAGGCCAAGACTGCCGCTCTGCTCGAGCAGCAACAGCTGCTGGCCAGGTTCGCCCTCCAGCAGGGGCTCCAGCTGCCGCTCCAGCCGTTGCAGATCATCGGGCGAGGTGAGATGGGCCCTGAGCTGCAGCCACTCCAGAGCAGCGGTGGATGCCGCTTCCACCGCGGGTTTGGCGCCGCGCTGCGCCTGCACCACCAGCACCTGCCCGCCCTCGTAGTCGTCGCTGCGGGGAAAGCGATCCGGCTCCGGCGTTCCGCTGTACCAGGTGCGGGCATTGATCTGTTTGAGGCCGTGCCAGTCCCCCAGCGCGACGTAGTCGAGCTGATCCAGCAACGCAGCATCGAGATGGAGGCGGTTGTTGGCGCTAGTGGGGTTGTCGTCGTCGGCATCGAGATCGGCTGCTGCGAATCCATGCACCGAGCCGTGGGCCAGCAGGATGCGCGGCTTGTGGGCCGGCAGCTCGTGCCATGCCAGCTGCCGCACCCAGTCGGTGGGGTCGCTGTTGTCGCTGCGGCGCAGCAGTGGGCAGGGCAGCACCACCGCACCCTCCAGCTCCAGCGGTTGGCGCTCGAGCAGCACATGCAGATTCGGCGCCCGCCGCTGTTGTTCGCTCACGAAGAAGGGCGACTGCCACACGCTGCCCGGCGCACCGTGGTCGTGGTTGCCGGGGATCACCAACACAGGAATCGCCAGCTTGCCGATCGCCTGACACACGGCGGCGACGTCGCTGCTGGTGGGTGTGGGTGCGTCGAACAGATCACCGGCCACCACCAAAAACGCCGGCTGATAGCGAGGGATCAAGGCCCCGATCCGGGCGATGGCATCGATGCGGGCCTGGCGCAGGCGGGCCCGTTTGTCGGGATCGTGCACGCGGGCGTAGGGCTTGCCGATCTGCCAGTCGGCGCTGTGCAGAAAGGTGAGCATGCACGGAGGCTGCGCTGCCACCATTTCAGCGTGTCCGTCTGGTCTGCAGACTGATTCCACTCTCACCAAGCCCTGCGTGCCGTTTTTGATTGCCTGTTGGCGCCGGCTGGGCGCCGGGCTGCTGGCTGGTCTGGTTGCCCTGATGCTCTGGCCTGGGGCAGCCCTGGCCGATGGCGCTCAGTTGTTTGAGCAGCATTGCGCCGGCTGCCATGTGAACGGCGGCAACATCATTCGCCGCGGCAAAACGCTCAAGCTGGCTGCCCTCGAGCGTGAGAACCGGGCCTCGGAGGAGGCCATTGCCGCCATTGCCGCCGCAGGCGTTGGTCAGATGAGTGGTTACGGCACTGTGCTGGGTGAGCAGGGCACCGCTGAGGTGGCGGCCTGGGTGTGGCAGCAGGCGCTGGCCGGCTGGCCCAAAGCCTGAGCTCAGAACGCCTGAATCCAGGGGTACACCTTCAGCTCGGTCCAGATGCCGTTGCGCCAGTAGACGTCGTTATGGAGCAGGGCTTCCACCTGCTCCTGGCTCTGGGCCTCATAGATGCCAAACACATGGGTGCTGCCCTCGGTGGGACCGAGGGTGATCAACACACCGGAGTCTTTCTGCTGCTGCAGCCCGGCCAAGTGCTCTTCGCGATACGGAGCACGCTTCTCGAGGGCGTTCTCGCAGTAGGTGCCCCAGAGCACGAAACGCATGGTTGCAACAGGCTTCTGGGCGGCAACTTACAGCCAGCCTGCCGCGAAGATCGGCTGACGGATGCGGGAGGGGAACAGGATCGGTCGATCGGTGGGCTGTGCGGAGGCCTTGTCGCTCCAGCGCACGCTGCAGATGAAGCTGTTGCCGTTCTTGGTGCTGTTCACGCGGTAGCGGAACTCCTGCACCACCGCCTTCTCCGGCATCAGGTATTGAGCCTGGTTGCAGGCATCCACTTCGGAGATGGAGGAGGTGTAGTTGCTCCAACCGGCTTGCGCTGCCGTGGGTGCCAGAGCGAGGCCACCCAGCAGCAGGCCGGTGGTGAGCAGGGAGCGGTGAGCCATCGCGGCAGCCAAAAACGAATCGCGCGCGTTGATTCTGACGGCTCCTGCAAGGTTCAGGCGTTGATCACGCCCCAGCGGCCCATAAACGGCCAGCGAACCTGCAGCACCTCTGCGCCATCACCAGGCCAGTCGCGCCGCAGCTCCAGTTCCAACGCTTGGAGTGGATCGACCCCGCTGCGCCGCGCATTCGACACGGCTGACCAACTGGCCAGATACCCCAGCAGATCGCTGAGGCTCCAATGGCGCTCGATCCACTGATCGGTGGGGAAGGGCCACTCCTCGCCCGGGAACGGCAGACCGGCGTAGCTCTGATCCACCCAGCGCCGTTGGGACGGCCACCAGGGTTCGAGCGTGGTTCCGTAAAAGCGATCGAGCTGCCGTTGCAAATCAGGCTGCTGGAGCTGCAGGGGCAAATACCCGATCCAGGCCATCACAGCGCCCGGCCGCGCCACGCGCTGCACTTCAGCGTTGAAGGCCTCACCGGCGAACCAGTGCACCGCTGCCGCCACCAGCACGCCATCCACGCTGGCCGGCTCAAGCGGCACAGAGTCGGCCTGGGCCTGCAACCAGCGGATGCGGGGATGTTGGGGTGCGAGCTGCAGCTGCTCGCTGCTGGCGTCGCTGGCCACCACCTGCTCAAAGTGCTCAGCGAGCGCCAACGAGGCCTGGCCGCTGCCGCAGCCGCAGTCCCACACCCGCTGATGGCCGGGGCAGCGCGCCGCAAAGTCGGCGAAGAAGCGCTCCGGGTAAGTGGGGCGATGGGCGGCGTAGGCCTGAGACACGGCGCCGAACAGCGCGGCCGCCTGATCGCTGGGCTGATCGCTCATCCAGCGGGCTTAGGCATCAAGGGCCGCTCGCAGCTGGCCGCAGAACCTGCCGGCGGCGGCGGCCACATCGCCCTGCTGGCAATGGGCTTCCGCCATCACCTTCACCAGGGCGCTGCCCACGATCGCGCCATCGGCGCCCCAGTCCCGCACCTGGCGGGCTTGCTCGGGCCCGGAGATCCCGAAGCCCACGGCCACAGGGGTAGGGCCCATGCCTTTGAGCTGCTGCACCAGACCCGCCACCCGGCTTTCGAGGTTGGTGCGCACGCCCGTCACACCGGTGACGCTCACTAAGTAGGTAAAGCCCCGGCTGGCCGCGGCGATGCGCTGCATGCGGTCGCTCGGTGTGGTGGGGGCCACCAGAAGCACGAGATCGAGAGCTTGTTCAGCGGCGATGGCGGAGAGCTTTTCGGCTTCCTCCAGGGGTAGATCAGGCACCACGAGGCCGGCGGCACCGGCGGCAGCCGCATCGCGGCAGAACGCCTCCATGCCGCGGTTGAGCAGAGGGTTGCTGTAGGTGAACAGGATCACCGGGATCTGCAGCTCCCCTTTGAGGCTTGTGAGCATCTCCAGCACACGGCCGGGGGTGGTGGCTGAATCGAGGGCACGGCTAGCGGCGGCCTGAATCACAGGGCCATCGGCCAGCGGATCGCTGTAGGGGATGCCCAGCTCGATCATGTCGGCGCCGGCGGCCTGCAGCGCCAGCAGGGATGAGCGGGTGCTGGCGAGATCTGGATCCCCGGCCATCAAAAACGGCATCAGGGCACAACGACCCTGCTGCTGCAGCTGGCTGAAACGCTGCTGGATCGGGGTGGTGGTGGTCACGGCAGCGCAGGATCTGCCCGTGAGCCTATGGGGTCGGAGGGGCTGGCTCTTCGCTGGTGCTGCTCTCCTCGAGCTGCCCCAGTTCCCGCAGCAGCTTCTCCTGCTCTTCCGGGCTCAGGGCGTCGAAGCGTTGTTGCAGCTCTTCGTCGGTGGCGGCCTCATAGGCCGAGCGATAGCGGCGTCGCTGCTCCATGTAGGTCATGTTTCCGGTCACCACCCGAAACAGATAGGAGCCGGTCCACACCAGCACCACCGCCACCAACACGCCCTGAGCGGCGATGCCAGCAGAGAACCCTTCGAAGCCAGCCGCTTGGAAGCCCCAGTAGCCCAGGCCCCCGAGCGCAAAAATCACAAAGCCCGCCAGCAGAGCCTTGCCGCGGGTGATGCCAGAACCCATCAAACCTGCCCTTGACCCTGCAAGCGCAGATTCACGAAGGGAGCCAACACGATCAAGCCAGGGAAGAACAGAAACACCAGCCCGTAGACGGCTGTGCGCTCGATCTTGCCCATCACGGTCCAGCGCTTGGTCATCCAGGCCATCAGTGCCGCTGGAACCACAAGCAGGTAGGCACCGCCGAGAGCCAGGTAGGCCCCGATCACCAGCAGCGTTTCGCTCGACAGTGAGCTGAGAAACCCAGGCAGGGGCACGGCGGCAAGGCGGTTGCAGCACAAATCTAGGATGGAAGCCTGGCCGCAGGGTTTGCACCCGGCGCCCGGGAGCATGGCGGAATTGGTAGACGCAGCGGACTTAAAATCCGCAGACGGCAACGTTGTGGGGGTTCAAGTCCCCCTGCTCCCACTATCTGGTTCGGTCCAACTGGGACGCAGATCCACCCGGTAGTTGGCGAACCGCAACAATCCGGTGCGCGGTCCACGTGTCTTCGCCAACGTGGCGGGAGCCATTGGCATCCCATGCTTGAGCTGCTGCCGCCGCTCAACGATCACAACCTGCCCTGGATGGACACGATCCATCCAATCGTCGTTCACTTCGTGATCGCGATGGCATTGATCGCCTACGTCTTTGATGTCATCGGCGTCGTCTGGCGTAAGCCCGCCCTGTTTGAGGTGAGCTTCTGGAATTTGCTCTTCGCAACAGGAGCCATCTTCGTCGCCATCATTTTTGGTCAGGTCGAGGCCGGCCTCGCGGCTCCTTACGGGGCAGCACGTCAGATCCTCGACATCCACACCACCATTGGCTGGTCCCTTGCTGGTGTCTTGTCGTTGCTGGCTGGCTGGCGATACGTGCTTCGCAGCCGTGATCCACAGATCCTGCCTGTGTCCTTCATTGGCGCTGGAACGGTGGTTAGCGCCCTGATCTGCGTTCAGATCGTTCTCGGCGACAAGCTGATCTGGACTTACGGCCTGCACACCGTGAAGGTGGTTGCCGCCATGCGCGAGGGGTTGATCTGATGCTCTTCGCCCTTGCTTACAGCCCTGAGCAGCCGTCGATCGATCAGATCGCCTCTGAACTCGGAGCCAATGGGCTGCCTTACAGCCTTCCCATTCATCCCAACCTGGTACACCTCACCATTGGGTTGTTCGTGATTGCGATCGCCTTCGACGTGGTGGGGGCCCTTTATCCGCTGGAGAAGCGGGTGTTCCGCTTCCTGGCTCTGCCGATCACGCGCGGTGGGTTTCACGATGTGGGTTGGTACAACCTGCTCGTTTGCTGCGTGGTGAGCTTTTTCACTGTCGCGGCGGGCTTTTACGAGATGCTTACCGCCGTGCCACTGCCAGGTGTGAAAAGCACCTTCGGCCTCGGTGGCATGACCACCATGCTCTTGCATGGCGTGGGTGGTGTGCTGGTGCTCGCCGTGATCGTCGGCATGACGGTCTGGCGTGGCTTCCAGCGCTTTGCCTGGCGCCGCGACATGGGCCGTCAGGTCCAGTGGCTTTATCTGGCTGTTGGCGTCTTGATGTTCGCCGTGATCGGGTTGCACGGCACCCTTGGCGCCCAGATGGCTGCTGAGTTCGGCATTCACATCGCTGCCGATCAGCTCCTGCAGGCAGGGGCTGATCTTCATACCGCCCTGCCTTGAGGACAGATCTGCCATGACAAGTTCCTCAACGCGCTCGATCAACGCCACGGCTGTCGCCGGCCTCAGCCTCTGGGTTGGGGTGATGGTGTTCATCAGTCACTGGATGGGTGAGCAAGCCCATCGCTGGCTCCCGGTTCAGGCCTCCACCGCTGCTCCGCTGGTCGACGACCTGTTCAGTTTCGAAACCGCCATCGGCACCTTTGTGTTTCTCGGGGTGGTTTCTGTGATGGTGTGGGTGATGCTGTTCAACCGCGCCGAGAAATACGACGACACCGACGCCTTCCCGATCGAGGGCAACACGCGTTTGGAGGTGATCTGGACGGCCATTCCCTTCGTGTTGGTGATGGGGATTGCCTTCTGGACGATCCGCGCATCCGAGCAGCTTGGAACCCTCGGGCCGATGGAACACATCCATCTCCGCAACTCGGTTGAAGAGGTCGGCGGCTATCCCGGTGATCGTTTGCCGGCTGAGCAGGTGGAGGTGATTGCACGTCAGTGGTCGTGGGAGTTCCGTTATCCCGGCTCCAATGTCTCCTCCACGGAGCTCCATTTGGCGGTGAATGAACCGGTCACCTTCCGTTTGGTTTCCGAGGATGTGTTGCACGGCTTCTACATCCCTGCGTTCCGGGTTAAGCAGGATGTGATCCCTGGTCGTGCGATCGATTTCAACGTCACTCCCACCCGCGAAGGCGTATACCGCCTGCGCGACTCGCAATTCAGTGGCACCTGGTTTGCTGCCAATCAATCCGATGTGGTGGTGGAGAGCGCTGAGGAGCACCAGGCCTGGCTTGAGCAGGCAGCACGCTCACCCCTACAGCCTGGCCTGAGCCTCGCGATCTCTGAATACGCCACGCGCCAGGCCCGCTCCAATCCTGGTTGGGCGACGGTGCCGCCTGCACACCCACCACAGGTGAACGTTCCCGGATCTCCCTCGCAGCCCCACCAAGCCTGATGACCATCGCCACCTTCCCGCCAGAGCCAAAGCCCGAACAGGGGTGGGGCCGTTATTTCGGCTTCTGCACCGACGCCAAGGTGATTGGCATTCAGTACATCGTTACTGCGTTCTTCTTCTTCTTGATCGGTGGCCTGTTGGCCATGGTGATCCGCGGTGAGCTGATCACCCCGCAGAGCGATCTTGTGGACCGGGCCGTGTACAACGGCATCTACACGATGCACGGAACCATCATGTTGTTCCTGTTCACCTTCCCGGTGCTGAATGGCCTGAATAACCTCTTGATTCCAACCATGATTGGTGCGCCAGATATGGCGTTTCCCAGGCTGAATGCGGTTGCTTTCTGGTTGGTGCCTATCTTCGGCTTTCTGCTGATCGCCAGCTTCTTTGTGCCGGGTGGGCCGGCTTACTCGGGTTGGTGGAGTTATCCGCCAGTGAGTATTCAGAATCCTGCTGGTAACTTGATCAACGGCCAGGGGATGTGGATCACGGCGGTGGCCCTCTCTGGTGTGTCATCGATCATGGGAGCGATCAATTTCGTCACCACCATCCTGCGGATGCGCGCTCCGGGGATGACTTTCTTTCGCATGCCAGTGTTCTGCTGGACGGCTCTGGCGGCTCAGAGCCTTCAGCTGATCGGACTGCCTGCACTCACCGGTGGAGCGATCATGCTCCTGATGGATCTCACCTTTGGCACCAGTTTCTATCGCGCTGAAGGTGGCGGTGATCCAGTTCTATACCAGCACTTTTTCTGGTTTTATTCGCATCCGGCCGTGTATGTAATCATCCTGCCGGTGTTCGGGATTTTCTCTGAGCTTTTTCCAGTTTATTCGCGGAAGCCCCTATTTGGTTATGTCTATGTGGCTTTGGCGTCTTTCATTATCGTGGGGCTCGGTTTGATCGTTTGGGTGCACCACATGTTCCCCAGTGGTGTGGCCCAGTGGATGCGTAATCTGTTCATGGTCACCACGATGTTGATTGCGGTGCCAACCGGGGTGAAAGTGTTTGCCTGGCTTGGAACCCTGTGGGGCGGCAAATTGCGCCTCACCACCCCCATGCTGTTTTGCCTGGGCGGTCTGTTCAACTTTGTGTTTGCCGGCATCACCGGCATCATGCTCGCCACGGTTCCGGTTGATATCCACGTTTCCAACACCTACTTCGTGGTGGGCCACTTCCACTACGTTATCTATGGCGCTGCGGTGATGGGCATCTTTGCGGCCATCTACCACTGGTTCCCCAAGTTCATCGGCCGGATGCCCTACGAGGGGCTTGGCAAACTTCATTTCCTGCTCACCTTCATCGGCGCCAACCTCAACTTCCTGCCGATGCACCCTCTGGGATTGATGGGGATGCCTAGGCGCGTCTCGAGTTACGACCCTGAATTCACCTTCTGGAATGTGGTGGCCAGTCTTGGAGCCTTCTTGCTGGGCGTCTCAATCATTCCTTTCCTCCTCAACATGTTGAGTGCCTGGATCCGCGGCCCCAAGGCCACCCATAACCCTTGGAATGCCATCGGTCTGGAATGGCTCTTGCCTTCCCCGCCCCCGGAAGACAACTTTGGCGAGGACGTACCCACCGTGATCAGCCGCCCCTACGGCTACGGGTTGGGCAAACCTCTGGTGGAACACCAAGACGAGATTGAACGCAAGCTCGAACTGCAGGAGGCATCCGCATGACCACCACCACACTGCAACAACCAGGGGCTCCCGCCGAACACGAGGAGCAGCCCAAGCACAACCTCACCGGCTTCATCATCTTTCTGTGCTCAGAAAGTGTGATTTTCCTAGCCTTCTTCAGCGGTTATGCCCTGTTGAAGACCTCAGCCCTCAACTGGTTACCCCAGGGCGTGGATGGGTTGGAGTGGAAGACGCCACTGGTTAACACGATTGTGCTGGTGTCCAGCTCGGGCACCATTGCGTTGGCAGAGCATTTCAAGAACCGCGAGAACATGCTGCTCTTCCGCGGGTTCTGGCTGATGAGTATGGCGATGGGGGCTTACTTCCTCTATGGCCAGGCGGTGGAGTGGAGTGGTCTGCAGTTCGGCTTCACCTCGGGAACCTTCGGCGGCACGTTCTATCTGCTCACGGGATTCCATGGTCTGCACGTGGCCACGGGAATTCTGTTGATGGGCCTGATGTTGATCAAATCTTTCATCCCAGGCAACTACAGCGGTGGTGAACAGGGCGTGCAGGCCACGTCGCTGTTCTGGCACTTCGTGGATGTGATTTGGATCATCCTTTTCCTACTGATCTACGTGTGGCAATAGGAGGTTCATCATGATCATCGACGACACCCATTACGACGTCATCGTGATCGGCAGCGGGGCCGCTGGAGGCACCCTTGCTGGTCAGCTCTCCCAATCCGGCAAGCGTGTCCTTGTTCTGGAACGCGGTGGTGCGATGCCACTGGCTGATCAGAACGTGGCGGACGTCGATCTGTTCCGCAAAGATCGCTACCACCCTGGTGAGCAGTGGTTCGGAACGGACGGAGATCCCTTTTCACCGCAAACTATCTACGCCCTTGGCGGCAACACCAAGATCTGGGGCGGTGTGCTCGAGCGGATGCGGGAGAAGGAGTTTGCAGGGATCCAGCTGCAGGAGGGAGCTGCCCCGTCCTGGGAGCTGAGCTACAGCAACTTCGCTCCGTTCTACGACCGTGCCGAGCAGCTCTACCGCGTGCACGGTGAACAGGGTGTTGATCCCAGTGAGCCTCCGCGTCAATCCGGTTTCCCGTTTGAGCCGAAACCGATTGAACCGTTCATGCAGGAACTGCGCCTGTCGCTGGAACGGCAAGGCGTTCACCCTTATCACCTGCCCCAAAGCTGGTCGGAGTCAGCCCAGGATCCCACCGGCGATGCCGAATTGTTTGGTGTCGATCCAGCCCGGGCTCAGGCCTCGGTGCAGGTGCGTGAACGCGCTCGGGTGCGGCGCTTGCATGTGAATCCTTCGGGAACTGAGGTGCGCGGGGTTGAGGCTGAGATTGATGGCCAAGCCTGGTTGTTCACGGCTCATGTGGTGGTGTTGGCGGCGGGCGCCATCAACAGCGCCGAGATCCTGTTGCGCTCGGCTACCGAGCATCACAGCCGTGGCTTGGCCAATGGCTCCGATCAGGTCGGCCGCAACCTGATGAAGCCACAGCTCACCTCGATCATTCAGCTTGCTGCCGAACCAAACTCCGGCCGCTATGGCCGCAGTTTGGGCGTCAACGACTACTACTGGGGCGATCAGAACGTCAGCTTCCCGCTCGGCTCCATTGCCACTGGCGGTGGCGTTCTGCAAGACGCCTTGTTTGCTGAATCTCCACCGGTCCTATCGCTGGTGACCAAGCTGATGCCCAATTTCGGGCTTGAGCAATTGGCGGCTCGCTCGGTGGTGTGGTGGGCCACGAGTGCCGTTCTTCCCGATCCCCATAACCGCTTAACGCTGCGCGGGAATCACATCCAGATCCACTATCTCCCTAACAATCGCGAGGCCCATGACCGCCTCGTGTATCGCTGGATCGACACCCTCAAGTTGGTGGAAAGTGATCCCGAGTGCCATGTGGTGAAGCCTGCTCCCACCCATCCGCGCGGTGAGGCTCCGCTCACTGTGATGGGCATCGTTTGCGGTACTTGCCGCATGGGCTCCAATCCAGCCACGTCCGTGGTGGATCTCAACGGCCGCGCCCACGAACTCACCAACCTCTACATCGCCGATGCCAGCGTGTTTCCCAGCTGCCCTGGTATTGGCATTGGCCTCACGGTGATCGCCAACGCGCTGCGCGTTGGCGATCAGGTGTTGCAAGCCCTATGACATCTCCCAGCGGGGCATCGCCGGAAGGATCTGAACTGCGGCGGATGGCCGAGCGCGACCGTGAAGGTGTGCGTTGGGATCTCTGGGGCAGCTATCTGCCAGAGCGTCAGTGGGGAACGGTCCGCGAGGACTACTCCGCCGATGGCAACGCCTGGAATTCATTTCCTCACGATCACGCCCGCTCACGGGTTTACCGCTGGGGTGAAGACGGCCTCCTGGGTATCTGCGACAACCAGTGCCGGCTCTGTTTTTCCGTAGCCCTGTGGAACGGGGTGGATTCGATCCTCAAAGAGCGACCTTTTGGCCTCGCCAATGAAGAAGGCAACCACGGCGAGGACATCAAGGACTACTACTTCCATATCGCCAACACCCCCACCCACAGCTTCATGCGTGGGCTCTACAAATACCCGCATCAGCGTTTTCCCTACGAGCAGCTGCTCCAGGAGAACCGTCGCCGCGGCCGCGATCAGCCCGAATTCGAGCTGGTCGACACCGGCATTTTTGATGAGAGCCGCTACTTCGATGTGTTCATCGAATACGCAAAGGCGTCACCCGATGACATCGCCATTCGGATCCGCGCCATCAACCGCGGTCCAGATCCGGCACCGCTCACCTTGTTGCCCACGCTGTGGTTGCGCAACACGTGGAGCTGGGGCTACCCCGATGAGCACGAGCACCCGATGCAGCTTGATGGCGATGTCGTGCAGGCCACCGTCGGTGGTGGTGTTGGTGGCTACCGGCTCACCTGTCATGAACAGGGCGCCTGGCTGTTCACCGACAACGAGACCAATACGGAACGCCTCTTCCAGCAGCCCAACGCCCGCCCGTTCCAGAAAGATGGTTTCCACCGTTATCTGATCGACGGCGAGCGGGATGCGATCAATCCGGCTCAGCGTGGCACCAAGGTGGCTCGCCATCTGCAGCGCACTCTCCAACCCGGTGAGGAGTGGCAGGTGGACCTGCGACTTAGCGGTCCTGCCAGTTCTTCTGATCCTCAGTCTTCGAATACTGATGCTGACCTGCTGTTCCGGGCACGTGAGAAGGAATGGCGTGAGTTTTTCGACAGCCGAGTTCCGCACCTCAGCGATGAAGATCGCTTGATCCATAGCAGCGCGGCTGCTGGTTTGTTGTGGTGCAAAAAGTATTACGGCTGGAGTGTCCAGCGTTGGCTTGATGGTGATCCCACGTCACCGGAGCCTCCGCCTCAGCGTTGGCACACCCAAAACGCATCGTGGCAGCGGCTGCATGCTCACGATGTGATCTCCATGCCCGATGCATGGGAATACCCCTATTTCTGCCAATGGGATCTGATGTTCCACGCGGTGGCTTTCACTGTGTTCGACCCCGCTACCGCCAAGCAGCAGTGCATGTTGCTGCGCTCGCCGCACTACACGGCTCCCAATGCTCAGACCCCGGCCTACGAGTGGGCGCTCTCCGATCCCAATCCCCCGATCGGCGCCTGGGCCGCGATGCGGGTTTTCCAGATTGATCGTAAGAGCACCGAAGAGCCTGATTTCAGCTTTCTTCGCGCGGCGTTGCGCAAGTTGATTCTTGAATACGGCTGGTGGGCTAACCGCAACGATCGTTCTGGTGACAATGTGTTTGAAGGTGGTTTTCTTGGCCTCGACAACATTGCCGTTTTTGATCGCCGTTATCCTCTCGCCGATGGCAGCCGCATTGAGCAGTGTGATGGCACCGCCTGGATGGCTTCGCTCAGTCTCAATCTGCTCAATATCAGTGTTGAGCTCAGCCGCGAGGAGCCGGAATACGCCGATATGTGTGAGCGCTTTGTTTACGACTATCTCTCCCTGGCTCTCACCCTCAATACGCCGGGCAGTCGGGGCTATGTGAACTGGGATGAAGAGGATGGCTTCTACTACGACGTGATCAAGCGTACAGACGGCAGCAGTACGTTCCTGCGTACTCGATCGGTGTCAGGGCTTGTTCCGCTGCTTGCGGTGACCAGTTTTGATGTGGACACCGTGAAGCGGCTTCCGGTGCTTGATGTGGCCAGCAGCATGAAGTGGATGTTGCACGAACGTGCCCGGCCCCAGTGGTTTGTTGACAACTTCACCGAGTGGCGGAACGACCGCTTGCTGTTTTCCCTCGTGCCGGAGGAGCGTCTGCGCCGGATCTGTGAGCGCCTCTTTGATGAGGACGAGTTCCTGTCTCCCTATGGCATTCGCGCCCTCTCCAAGGTGTATGGAGACCATCCCTACACCTTCACCGAGGGTAGTGACTCCCAGACCCTCGCCTACAGCCCAGCCGATAGCCCTGTCGCCATGTTTGGTGGT
This sequence comes from Vulcanococcus sp., assembly GCA_019264575.1. GTDB lineage: Bacteria > Cyanobacteriota > Cyanobacteriia > PCC-6307 > Cyanobiaceae > Vulcanococcus. The sequence goes on from JAHUZV010000016.1 coordinate 34,843, forward strand.
AACTCCAACTGGCGTGGGCCCGTTTGGATGCCGATTAACTTCTTGCTGATTGAGGCCCTGCAGAAGTTTGGCCACTATTACGGCGATTCCTTCCAGGTGGAGTTCCCCACCCGTTCAGGCAACTGGATCAGTCTTTGGGATGCCTCACTCCTTCTTGAGCACCGCCTTGTGAATCTGTTCCGGCGGGGTTCGGATGGCCGGCGGCCGTTCAATGGAGACGTTGACCTCTTCCAGAACGATCCCCACTGGCGTGATTTGATTCTGTTCAACGAGTATTTCCACGGTGATCACGGCAGTGGTGTGGGTGCCAGTCATCAAACGGGTTGGACGGCCATGGTTTGCAAAATGATCAATCAGCTCAACCGTTACCCCAGCCCTGCCAAAGGCTCGTGACAAAGCGGAGACAGAGCCATCACCAGCTTCTACCTTGCAGGTAGTGATCATGGTTCCGTGGATCTACTTCAGTCGCTCGGTCAGCTGCAGAAGCCCGATGTCAGTCACTTCGATCTGATCATCATCGGCAGTGGTGCGGGTGGCGGAACCCTGGCCCGCGTCTTGGCCCCCACCGGCATTCGCATCCTGATCCTCGAGCGTGGTGACTGGTTGCCACAGGAGGCGCAGAACTGGGATGCCGAGGAGGTGTTCCAGAAGGGGCGTTATCTCAGCAAAGACATCTGGTACGACGGGAAGGGCAATCCCTTTCAGCCTGGTAGCCATTACTTCGTGGGTGGTGCCACGAAGATGTACGGGGCCCACCATTTCCGGTTGCGTCAGCGCGACTTTGAGGCTCTGGAGCATCACGACGGCATCTCGCCGGCCTGGCCTCTGCGCTACAGCGATTTCGAGCCCTGGTATCAACAGGCCGAGGCGATGTATCACGTGCACGGCCTCCGTGGTGAAGACCCCACCGACCCGCCCAGTTCAGCGCCCTATCCCCATCCGCCGATCTCCCACGAGCCGAGGATCAAGAAACTTGCGGATGATTTGCGCAGCGCCGGTCTGCATCCCTTCCATGCGCCCAGCGGTGTGATGCTCGATGAGAGCAACATGCCCTATAGCCGTTGCCGGCGTTGCAACAACTGCGATGGTTTCCCCTGTTTGGTGCATGCCAAAGGGGATGCCGAGGTGTGTGGCGTGCGCCCTGCTCTGGCTGCCAGCGGCAATGTGTCACTGCTCACCCGCTCCGAGGTGAAGCGCTTGGTGACCGATGAAGCCGGCACCACGGTGACGGGGGTGGAGTTGGTTCACGATGGCGAAAAGCTGAGCTACTCGGCTGACCTTGTGGTGGTGAGCTGTGGTGCGGCCAACACGGCCCGCCTGCTCTTGATGTCGGCGAATGACAAGCATCCGCGCGGCTTGGCCAATGGTTCCGACCAGGTGGGCCGCAACTACATGTTCCACAACAGCAAGGCGGCTGTCGCTCTCTCCCATGAGCCCAATCCCACCATCTTCCAGAAGACGATTTCGATCAACGACTGGTATTTCGGCGACGCCGATTACGACTACCCCATGGGCAACATCCAGATGACGGGCAAAACCCGTGGGGCCATCATGAAGGGCTATGCGCCGCTGGAAACCTTCTTGATGCCCAACTGGTCGATGGACCAGATTGCGGAGCACGCCCTCGACTTCTGGCTTACCACGGAAGATCTGCCTGATCCGAACAACCGTGTCACGATTGACTCGGCTGGTCATATTCACCTCAACTACACGGTGAACAACCAAACCTCAGCCAATCGGCTTTGGGGGCGGCTGCAGGGAATGCTCGACAAGCTCTATCTGAAGAAGCATCTGATTGAGCGCCAGATCTACGTCAAGAACCCGATGGGCATCGCTGCCGTGGGTCACCAGGCCGGCACCTGCCGCTTTGGCACAGATCCTGCCACGTCCGTGCTTGACGTGAACTGCAAGGCCCACGAGCTCGACAACCTCTACGTGGTGGACACGAGTTTCTTCCCCAGCATCGGCGCGGTGAATCCTTCACTCACCGCTATCGCCAATGCCATCCGCGTGGGCCATCACCTCAAGGAACGTCTTGCGGTGTCCTGACGAGCCGATGAAGAGGTTGGGGATCGATCAGATCCCCAGCCAAACCCGAAGCAGGTCTTCAATCAGCAGGGTGTCGAGCGAGAGCATCCCGCCTCCGCAGAAGATCAGCACCAGGCACATCACCACATACATGGCGGCTTTCTCCCAGCTGGGCGGTTCACCCACACCCATCGGGCCGGCGTAGTCGCCTTCAGGAATCAGATAAGGGTCAGCGGCGATGAAGGGGAAACCACCTTTTATTTCCAGCACCATCGCGTAGGCCATCGACACCAGAATCGCGAAGGATGCCAGTGGGGTCAGAAATCCCACGATGAGAGCAATGCCGCCAGCCCACATCGATCCGGCAGAAACAAAGCAAAGCCAGGCCGGCGTGTTCAGCATCTGAGCCCAGGTCTGCAGGTTGCGCAGCTTCGGCCAACCGTGGCGGATGAAGCAAATGCCCATGAACACCCGCAGCAGCAGTAAAGCCGCCTGGGCGAAGGGGGAGGGTGCCGCTGGCACCAGCAGCTCCACAACGGTGATGTCCATGGGTTTGAGAGGGTTGGGTGAAAGGTAGAAGGGTGGTGCAGAAGCGCAGCACAGCTGTGATCAGCTGCACACGATTTGCAGTTGATGGCCGTCGGGATCGCGGATCTGCAGGGCTCTGCTGAAGCCGACGGCGGTGGCTTGATTACCGGAGAGCTCCACGATGCCGGGGCTCACCCAGCTGCCGCCAGTGCTCTCCAGTTGGGAGGCGATGGCCTCGAGATCGCTCACCGCAAGGCGGATCTGCCAATGGGCACTGTCAGCGCTGTTCTGGTCGGCCGGTAGGGGCCGCCCGCCCCCAGGTTTCAGGTAGTTGAGGCATTCGATGCCGGGGCCTTCTGGGCAGCGGTGCCCCGTGATCCGCACTTCGGTTTCGCTCAGGCCATCGAGATGGTCCTGCTCGATGCCGCTGTTCACACCATCGCCGCCGAGCCGCAATCCCAGTAGCTCTTCATAGAAACGGCAGCTGCGTGGTGTGTCGGCATTGGCAATGGCGCTGTGGTCGATCCCTAGAAACGGTGATCCCTCAGGGGCTTGATGCCAGCGCGGTTCGCCCTTGTCTTGTGGAAATTGCAGCAGCTCCAGGCAATGGCCCTCAGGGTCGTGGAACTTGAAGGCCTGGATCCCCGCAGCCGCTTGGTTCCAGCTGGGCAGGGTTTGAGGGGCGCTCGAGATGCTTTGCAGCTGGCCTTGTTGGATCAGGTGCTTCACAGGTCCGGCAGCGGCGGCCATGTCGGCCACCACAACGCAGATGTGTTGGAACCAGAGGTCGTTGCTGCGGGAATCGGCGGGAATGGAACGCCCGGGGCGCAAGCCCGCTCCCAGCTCGAGCACCTCCAGCAGTTCGAGCTGTTCGGCGCCCAGCTGCAGCCGAAGCAGCTTGAGGCGGCTGCCTGGGAGGCCGATCAGCTCGGCGTAGGAGCAGGGCTCGAGCTCGAAGCACTCCTGGCGGCGGCAGCCCAGATGGCTTGTATAGAAGCCGGCCAGGGCCTCGGCATCGCGGCAGGTGAAGCCGATGCTGCGGATGTGGGGCGTGCTCATCGGTGGATCTCAGCCAGGGTTGCTTTGGAACGCCGCCGCTGCCGCGGCGGCAATGGCGCCATCGAGATCGGGCGTCATCCCCGACACACCCACGGCTCCGATGCAGGTGCCGTTATGCAGCAGCGGCAGCCCGCCGCCCATGGCCACCGCTGACTCCTTGAACACACCGGCCAGTTGCAGCAGGGCCGGCCGCTCGCCGTTGATGGCGGCTTCCTGATCAGCGGTGGGTTTGCCGTTCAGCGCAGCCATCCGCGCTTTGGCTGTGGCCACGGCTGTGCTGGAGGGGCTGGCGCCATCGAGCCGCACCACCAGCAGGGGATGGCCCCCGGCATCGCAGATGGCCAGGCTCACTGTGGCCTGGTGTTGCGCGGCCATCGCCTCCGCGGCGGCGGCGATATGGCGGCAGTCGGCGAGTTCAAGAGCGGCAACGGTGCGCATCGTTGGCTCAGCCCCACACAATCTTCATCAGCCAGAGGTGCCCCTCCAGCTCCACCCCGGCGGCGGCCGCTTCGAGATCGCTCTCGCTGAGCCGCAGGGTGGCTTCGGCCTGGTGCTTCACCAGGTCCACACCGCTGAAGCTGAAGCCCTGCTCAGCGCCCAGGGCGGCAATGGCATTGAGGTTGGGGCAGGCGCTGAAACGCTCCAGCAGGGCTGGATCGCCTTTCACCTGCTTGAGGAAGGTTTCAAGTTGTGGGGTGGCCATGGGTTGGGTTGAGTTGAGTTGGATTGGGCTGGAACTTCACTGCGGCCAGGTGGCGCCCCGGGTGGCGGTGAACATGCTGTAGATCGCGGTGGAGGCACACATAAACAGGCGGCTGCCGTAGCGGTCGCCGAAACAGAGGTTCGACACGCGCTTGGGCACCAGCACCTTGCCGATCAAAACGCCATCCGGCGCGATCACGTGCACGCCATCGGCTGCGCCACACCAGAGGTTGCCGTGCTCATCCACACGGAAGCCATCGGCCCAGCCCGGGCTGATCTTGTGGAAGATCTCACCGCCGCTGAGGCTGCGGCCATCGCCGTTCACCTGGAAGCGGCGGATGTACTGCCGCGGCTCAGGCACGCCTGGGGCACCGGATTCGGCCACATACAACAGCTGTTCATCCGGGGAGAAGGCCAGGCCGTTGGGGCCGTCGAAATCGGTGGCAACGGCCTTGATCTCGCCGCTGCTGGGATCCAGGCGGTAGAGGGCCGGCGGTTGTTCTGAGCGTTGGCGGCCGCCCTCGTAGTCGTTCAGCAGGCCATAGAGGGGATCGCTGAACCAGATCGAGCCGTCGCTCTTCACCACCACATCGTTGGGAGCGTTGAGGCGATGGCCATTGGCCTGCGACACCAGCGTGGTGATGCTGCCGTTGTGCTCCAGGCGCGTGAGGCAACGGCTGCGGTGATGGCATTGGATCAGCCGGCCTTCGCGATCGCGCGTCTGGCCGTTGGCGAACTCGGAAGGCTCCAGAAAGGTGCTCACGCCGTGCTGTTCGCTCCAGCGCAGGGTGCGATTACCCGGGATGTCGCTAAAGAGCAGGCAGCGCTGATCGCCAAACCACACGGGCCCCTCAAGCCAGCGAAAGCCCTCCGCCAGCTGTTCCAGCTCGGCGTTGAACAACACCAAGGCCTCGAAGCGCGGGTCGTAGCTCTCGGTGCAGCTGGAGGGTTGGCTCATTGGAAGAAGCCCGGTGGGGCCTGCTTCCAGGCATCGTCGTTGCGCTGGATGATCAGCTGCACGCAGGGCTCATCGCCCACCTGGGCGGAGAGATGCCCCTTGTGCCCTTCCGGCGTGGCGATGCAGCCCTGATCGCCACCGAAGGAGTACTCGCCGGCGCGCATGATCGCGATCTGCCCGTCCATGCTCTGCACCGACCAGGCGCCGCGCAGCACATAGATCCATTTGGGCACGTGGTTTTCGTGCCAATCGGCCGTCCATCCCACCGGCAGGTAGGTGACGAAGGCATTGCCCTGATCAAACAGGGGCCTTGAGAACTGGGGGGAATCGCCGGGGCCCAGCTGCCCGAGTTGGAACGCGCTGATGCTGCACTGCTGTTGGCGGCTGATGCCGTCATCACCTGTCCAGAGATGCCAATAGGTCTCCGGCTGGGGAGCCAGGCTGAAGGGATCGCTCATGGCTGGCTGGCTCAGTCTTTGATGGCGATGGCGGAGATCTCGAGCTGGATGCCCAGCACCAGAGCGGAGACCTCCACCACGGCTCGGGAGGGGTAGGCCATGGGGTCGGGGAAATACTCCTGCCACACGGCATCAAAGGTGTCGAGCGTGTCGATGTCGGTGAGATAAACAGTGGCGCTGACCAGGTGCTCGAAGCCGAAACCGGCTTCCTCCAGCACCGCCTGCATGTTCCGCATCACCTGCCGCGATTCCAGGGTGATGTCGCCGTCGCCCACCTTGAGATTGGTGGCGGGATCCACCGGCAGCTGTCCTGTGATGAACAGTATGTTGCCCATCTGGAAGCCCTGGCTGTACGACGCCACGGGCTTGGGAAAACGGTCGCTGTGAATAGCTCTGCGGATCACACTGGTGGACATCGACAAGCGGCTCAGAACGGTGACTTCACCGTAGAGAACCTGCCCGGAATGTCACTGCTCTGTCATGTGAGCTGCTGAGCACACATCGGGTGTTGCAGATCGCAGGCAGGATGGCGCGCACCTCCTAGCGTCCACCCAGTTCTCCGCCCCAGGCGGCTGCCTTCGTCATGACCTCAACCAACCCCTACGCCCTCGAGACCCTCTCCAACCTGCTCAAGGGCAAGGTGATCATCGTCACCGGGGGCAACAGCGGGATTGGTAAATCGATCGTGGAGGTGGTGGCCCGCCTCGGCGCCCGCGTGGTGATCGACTACCGCTCCCACCCTGAGGCAACCCAAGCGATCGAGCAGGAAATTGGTGAACTGGGCGGCACCTGTTTCGGCGTTCAAGCCGATGTGGGCAAGCTCGATGACCTGCAGCGCCTGGTGCAGGAAGCGGTGAATCGCTACGGCCGGCTCGATGTGATGGTGAACAACGCCGGCATCGAAACCCGCACCTCCATCCTCGACACCACCCCCGAGGATTTCGACAAGGTGCTGAACGTGAACCTGCGCGGTGTGTTTTTCGCCACGCAGTACGCCGCCAAACAAATGATTGCCCAGGGCAGCGGTGGCCGCATCATCAACATCTCCTCGGTGCACGAGGACTGGCCGATGCCAAACAACACCCCCTACTGCGTCGCCAAGGGCGGCGTGCGCATGCTCACCCGCACCGCTGGTGTTGAGCTGGCCTCCAAAGGCGTGTCGATCGTGAACGTGGGCCCCGGTGCCGTGGCCACACCGATCAACGATTCCACGATGAACAACCCGGAGCTGCTGGCCAAGCTCAACGCCGCCATCCCGATGGGGCGCATGGCTCAGCCCGATGAGATCGCCAAGGTGGTGGCTTTCCTGGCCAGCGACGCTGCCAGCTACATCACCGCCACCAGCATCTTTGCCGACGGCGGCATCATGCAGAGCAGCCCCGGCCTGTGAGGCGTCGTTGAGGATCAGTCGCGAACAGCTGCAGCGCATCCGGCGCCGCCATTTCGGTTATCGCATCACGCTCGTCTACGAGTTGCTGCTGTTGCTGCTGTTGCCGGTGGCCCAGCAGGTTTCGTTGCTGTTGTCACTGCTGCTGATCGGCCAGGCCACCGTGTTCATGGTGTTTGTGAGCCGCTATTCAGCGCTCCGCCGCACCAGGCCACTGATGTACGGCCTGGGCTGCACGGCCATCGCGATGGAGGTGATCTGGCATGCAGCCCTGTTCTGGAGTCCGTCCCTTGGGCGGGCTCTCACCACGCCCCACGTGGTGGTGTGGGTGCTGTTCCTGCTGGTGGCGGTGGTGCGCAAGGTGAAGTCGCTGATCCGTGAACCCTTCGTCACCACATCGGTGGTGCTCGGTGCGGCTTCGGGATATCTCACCGTCGGCATTGCCGGGGGGGTGCTGCTTACCGCCACGTGGGTGTTGCAGCCATCGGCGTTCGTGGCTTCGGCGCTGCCGGCCCTGTCCGCGAATGCCGTGGCCAGCGTGGCTGTGGCTCCGGCGCTGATGGCTGCCTCCTTTGGCTTGCTCACCACCGTTGGAACATCCGTGCTCACGTCCAGCAATGTCACCGTTCAAGTGATTGCCAACGTGATCACCATTGCTGGTCAGCTATACGTAGCGATCTTGATTGCGCTGATTCTTGGGCGCGTTCAGAAACGGCTCTCCTGACGGCAGCAACGATGAAGGCCTTGAACGAGCTGATCCGGCGGCTGGTCCAGCTCGGTTTGCTGGGATTGTTTGTGGGTCTGCTGTGCTGGCCGTTCAACCTGGTGGATCGTTGGGGCGATCAGCTGCTGGGACTGTTGCCGGCCTTCAGTGGCTCCAGCTGGCGGCCTCTCACGGTGCTGCTGGCCTGTTCGCCGGTGGTGATCTTCCCGCTGTTGATGCTGTTGCAGAGCGGCGTCTTCAGCCGCGGCAAGGGGTCTGGCATCCCTCAAACCATGACCAGCCTGGAGGACCCGGAGCAAGCGGGTGTGCTGCTCGGCCTCGTTCCCAGCCTGCAGCGTCTGCTCTTGTGGACCCTCGCCAGCCTGAGCTTGATGCCGCTGGGTCGTGAGGGCCCAGTGGTGCAGATTGGCGCCTCGGCCGCCTACTGGCTGCGCCGTCGCTTCCCCCGTTGGCTGGCGGATCTAAGCCACTCTGATCTGATGGCAGTGGCTGGGGGTGCGGGCCTGGCTGGTGGCTTCAACACGCCGTTGATGGGCGTGGTGTTTGTAGCCGAGGAGTTTCTAGGAACGTTCTCAATGCGGCTGATCTGGCCTGCGCTGGTGATCAGTGCCTTGGCTGCGGCGGTGAGCAGTGCGGTGGGTGAGCCGGAATTTGCGCTTGGCATGGTGGGTGTGGGTCCCGTTGAACTGATCCAGCTCGGCTGGGCGTTGCCCATCGGTGTGTTGGCGGGAGCTCTCGGTGCTGTGTTCGCACGCACCCTGTTGCAGGTCACGCGCCGTTTCCGCGCGCTGCTGCAGCGTCAACCGCTGCGGCTGGGTCTGCTGCTGGGGGTGTGCCTGAGCGTGTTTCTGCTCCTCAGTGGCGGCGCCTCCGGGTGCGATGGCGAGTTGCTCATGCGCCACATGATTGAGGGAGGATCACCCACCAATGCCCTGCTGCCTGGCGTGCTCGGTGATCTGTTCACCCTGGTGCTGCGCGTGATTGGTCCTGTGCTCGCGCTGGGCGCTGGCATCCCCGGCGGTCTGATCGATCCGTCGTTTGCATTCGGGGCTGTGCTCGGTCAGAGCTTGGGCGATGCCGGGATGGTGCCCCAGATGGGCTTGGCTTTTGGCATGGTGGCGGGCTTGGCCGGCGCCACGCAGCTGCCGGTGATGGCAGTGCTGTTCGCCGTGCGCATGGCCGGCGATCAGCAACTGTTGCCAGGTTTGCTCTTGGCCTCTGTGATCGCGGCCTACGTGAGCCGTTTGCTGGTCGATAAGCCCGTTTATCACGCCCTCAAAGACATTGGCGATGAGCCGATGGCCCCGGCCTCATGAGGGCGCTTCGGTGATCACCAGGGCTGAGCGCTCGCGCGTGATGATCATCCACAACCACTTGGTGAGCAGGGTGAGGCGGTTTTCGTTGTCGGGGATGAATGCCAGGTGAGCTAATCCCCAGAGCAGCCAGCCCAGGGCACCACTCACCTTGAAACCACGCAGATCGGCAACAGCGAACAGCGGGCCCACCACCGCCATGCTGCCGAAATCGGTGAACACGAACGGCGCATGGCTCTGGTTCTGCAGCTTGGCGAGGATGTCTTTGGCGACCCAGCCACCCATCTGCACGGCCGGGCCGGCCATGCCGGGTAGTGGTTTGCCGTTCTTGGTGTGGCTGTAGCTGCAGAGATCGCCAACCACACGGATCTCGGGATGCCCGGGGATCGAGAAATCAGGCTCCACCGGGAGGCGGCCACCGCGATCCACGCTGCAGCCAGTGCGCTCGGCCAGGAGCTTGCCTAGAGGTGAGGCCGCCACTCCGGCGGTCCAGCAGATCGTGCCGGCCTCCAGGGTCACCTCACCATCGCTGGTGGTGACCACCAGCTTGTTTTCTTCAATCGTTTTGACACGACCCCCCAGCAGCATCTCCACACCGCAGCGCTTGAGGTGATCGCCAGCCGCCTTGGAGAGCTGGGGATCCATGGCCCGCAGCACGCGATCGCCTGGATCCACCAGCGTCACCTTGCAGAGGCTGGGATCGATTTGTTTGAAATCCCGCTCCAGGGTGTGGCGCATCAGGTCGTTGAGGGAGGCCGCCAGCTCGCAGCCGGTGGGGCCGCCGCCTACCACCACCACCGATTGCAGCAGGCGCCTTTTAGTGGGATCGGGCGTTTGCTCAGCCTCCTCGAGGGCGCCCAGCACCCGCTTGCGAATGCCATAGGCATCTTCGAGCGATTTCATCGGCGTGGCGAACTGCGCCCATTCGTCATGGCCGAAGTAGCTGCTGGTGGCGCCGGCCGCCACGATCAGATGGTCGTAGTGGAGTCGACGATCGTTGAAGATCACCTCCTGGGCGGAGGTGTTGATGTCGTCCACCTCTCCCATCAGGATCTGCACATTGGGAGCCTGCCCCAACATGATCCGCAGCGGTGAGGCCACATCCGTTTGCGACACCAGGCCTGAGGCCACCTGATACAGCAGGGGCTGGAACAGGTTGAAGTTGCGCTTGTCGATCAGGGTGACCCGCACGGTCTTGCCCGCGAGGGCATGGGCTGCTTTGAGTCCGGCGAAGCCACCACCCACAATCACCACATGGGGAGCGTTTCGGAGCAGTTCAGTGGGTGGTGTGAGTTCGAGGAAGAACCGCTCCGGAGCCATCAGTGCGTATAGCGCTGGCCGCACGCTAACGAGAGTTGGCTGGGTTCACAGGCCGATCTTCACCTTCACCGGTGCTTTGGGCTGCACATCCACTTGCATCGGTTGCTGTTCACCCATGTTGACCTGAATGGGATTGGGATTATTGACCTCAACCTGGATGGGTTTGGGGTTGTTCACGCTCAGCTTCACCGGTGCCTGCTCGGTGACCTGAACCTTCACACCACCGCCATGGCGCATTTCCACTGGGTCTGGCATGGAGAGCAGGCCTTTCACCTGTCCGGACAGCGTGAGCGGTTCAGCGAAGCTGAGCACCAGCCGCAGTTGGATCGGGTGCTGGCTGCTGCGCATTAAAAGGCCCATCACCATGGCGCCGAGCGCCAACACGGTGATGGGCCAACGCAGTTTCAACCAGTGAGGATCCATGGGACTGATCAACCAGTCGCCATTCAAGCGATTGGTTCTGTGGGCTGCAGGCGAGCGGATTTAGCGCCGACCGAGCAACTCCTCCCAGGTGGTGGGTTGGTTGGGCAATGGATGCTGGTGCTGCGGTTTGGGGCGATGAGCCGTGGTTTGAGGTTTGTGCGTGGGTGTGTGAATCGTCATGGTTCTGTTGCGCGTTGAGTTATCTGTCGCTTTGCCTCGATCACAACCGTGAACACGGCTGTCTTGAGAACGGATGCCGTTCAAACTCCCTTGTCAGGAAGAGCGGATCAGGCGTGAAGGGATGCGGCGCGTTGGTGCTCGCCGATCGGTTCACCCCATCACCATAGACCCTGTCAACTGCCAGCGCCACACGTGCCTGCTCAACCCGTGCTGATCTTGGGGGGATTTCTGATCACCGAAGAGGCCTATCAGCCGATGTGCAGCTGGCTGAGGCAGCAGACGCAGCAACCGGTTGAGCTGGTGCCAGCCAACCGTTTTGATTGGCTGCTCACCTCCTGGGCTTGGGGTTGGCGGCGCCTGTTGGATCGGGCGGCAGCGCAGGCAGAAGCGCTGGCGGCCCGTTCAGCCACCGGCAAGGTGACGCTGATCGGCCATAGCTCCGGCGGCGTGATGCTGCGCCTCTTCCTTGCCGATGAGGCGTTCGCTGGCCGCACTTACAACGGCAAGCGCTGGGCGGATCGGCTCTACACCTTGGGCAGTCCCCACACCGCCGTGCGGGCCACACCGCTGCGGCAGATGGTGGATCGCCGCTACCCCGGCGCCTGTTTCGCCGATCAGGTGCACTACATCTCGGTGGCTGGGGCGCTGGCGGAAGCGGATGGCTCGGCCCTCAGTCAGCGCATGGCTCCCGGCTCCTATCAGGCCATCGCTGGCCGCCGTGATCTGGAGGGGGACGGCTTGGTGCCGGTTCAGTCGGCCCTGTTGCGCGGTGCCGAGCTGATCACCCTGCCGGGCGTGGCTCATGGGGGTGCCTTTGGCGCCCGTTGGTATGGCACTCCTGAGGTGGTGCAGCAGTGGTGGCGGGGCTGAGGCCGAGCTGTTGGTCGGCCCAGTGAGCCATTAGGGCTGCCATCCAGCTTTGGCGGTCGCCATGCAGTCGCAACATCGCAATCGATTCTCTGCTGGCAGCTTCTCGCTGAGCGCCCAGTTCTGCAGAGCGATGGCTGCAGGCTGAAGCAGCAAAAGCGACAATCCTGTGTTCAGTTGCGCTCCAGCCGCTCCAGGTTCGGGATCAGCGCGATGGCCGCCAGGATGCCCAGGGCCAGGATCAACAGGGCCGGCACCAGAGCTGCACCCACCCGTTCATCGCTGGCGTACTGATACACGCGCACAGCCAGGGTGTCGAAATCAAACGGCCGCAAGGAAAAGGTGAGCGGTAGCTCCTTCACCGTGTCCACGAACACCAGCAGCCCGCCCACCAGCAGCGGACCGCGCAGCAGGGGTAGGTGCACCCGCTGCAACACGCCCAGCCAACTGTTGCCCAGGGATGTGGCTGCTTCATCCACGCTGGGCGGAATTCGCTCGAGGGCGGCGTCGAGTCCGCCTTTCGATACGGCAAGGAACCGATCGCTGTAGCCCCACACCAGCAGCAGCAGCGGTGCCAGCGCCAGGGGGCCACCGATGAGCATCAGGGCCAGGGCCAGCACGGTGCCGGGGATGGCGTAGCCGAGGCCAGAGATAAAGGTGAGCCGCTGCAGCACGGCATTGGGAATCCAACGCTTGGCGATGGCGAGCAGCAGGCCGCCGCCCACGGTGAGGGCCGCAGCGAGAAGCGCTAGCCCGAAGCTGCGGCTTCCAAGAGCCAGCAGCTCGGTGGTGTCTTCTGCGCGCATCTGATCCCAGCTGAGTCCAGCCCAGATCACCGGTAGCCCCAGGGTGATCAGCGGCGGCAGCAGGCACAGGGCCTGGCTCAGCCACCGCCGTTGCCCCACAAGGCGCCATTGGGGGTCGGCATCGCCATCGTTGCCGAGATTCCAGCACCGCCTGCGCTGGCGCAGGTTGCGCTCCGCCCCTACGAGCAGCGCCACGATCACTAGCGCCATCAGGGCCAGGGCTACGGCTCCTTGAGGGTCGCCATCTTGTTGCCAGCGGTTGAGGATGCCGGTGGAAAGCGTTGGCACACCGAGCAGCTGCACGGCACCGAGCTCGTTCACCACCTCCATGCCGCCCAAGGCCACCCCAGCGCCGATGGCCGGCAGGGCCATTGGCAGGGCTACGCGCCAGAAGCTTCCCCAGGGGCCAACCCCAAGGCTGCGGCAGGCCTCCAGCTGGCGGCGCCCGCTCACCGAGAAGCTCTCGGTGGAGAGCAGGAACACATAGCTGTAGGTGCTCAGCACCATCACGATCAGCGTGGGGGTGAAGCCATGCACCCGCAGGCCGTAGCGGCTGCCGAGATCGATCCAGGTGGCGGCCAGCAGATAGCTGGGGGTGGCCAGCGGCAAGAGCTGGGCGATGCGCAGCCAGCGCCGGCCTGGGAAGGCGCATCGCGCTGTGAGCCAGCCGGTGGCCGTGCCCAAGACGGCGGTAAGCAGCCCCACCAGGGCCACCAGGGCCAGGGTGTTTAGCACCTGCTCGGTGCCGCCATAGCCGAGGTCGAATCGGGAGCCTTCACCGGCATCGAAGGCAAACCAACCCAGGCTCAACACCGGTGCAAGGGCCAGGGCGCACAGCAGCAAAACGCCCACCGCCAGCAGGCTGCGCTGGGGGCTCCGTGATGTGGCCTTTGCGGAGGGAGGAACCATGGGCAAAAAGCCTACGGGGCCAAGGTTTTGCACGCTTTGGTGTGACATTTGTCACACCCGCGGGTGGGCAATGATCGCTACCCCTCAGGAGGGCACTTTCTGCTGGCCATAGTGCTCGCAAGCACGATTTGCTCACCTTGAAATTCCCCTCGTTGCGATCCCTGCGCCAACCCGAATCCCTGGGTGCCCTTGCTCTGTTGGCGGTGAGTGCCACTGGTGCAGCCATTGCGGCACTCGGTGTGGAGACAGCCCAGGCCCAGAGCCAGGAGATCGGCGTGTACTCCGGGCGTCACTACAACACCGATAAAGAGCTCTACCGCCAGTTCACCGCCCGCACCGGCATCAAGGTGAAGTTGCTGGAGGGCAAAGACGACGCGTTGATTGAACGTGTGCGCACTGAAGGCAAGAACAGCCCGGCCGATGTGCTGGTGCTCGTGGATGCAGCGCGGCTCGACAAGGCTTCCGACATGGGCCTGTTCCGCCCCAGCCCCTCCGCCATGCTGATGCGGGATGTGCCGCTGAATCTGCGCGACAGCAAGGGCCGTTGGTATGGCCTCACCCGTCGGGTGCGGGTGCCGGTGGTGAACCCCAAGCTGGTGAACCCAGCCAGCATCCGCACCTACGCCGACCTGGCTAATCCGGCCCTGAAGGGGAAGCTCTGCCTGCGCGACAGCAAGAGCGTGTACAACCAGTCGCTCGTGGCGGATCAGATGATCCTGCGGGGCGATGCCGCCACGGCGAAGTGGGTGAAGGGGATGACCGTCAATGTGACCAAGCCCTACTTCACCTCCGATACGCCTTTGATTCGTGCCGTGGCCAATGGCGAGTGTGGTGTGGGCCTGGTGAATACCTATTACTTGGCTCGGATGCTCTCGGGTGACAACGGCGCTGCCGACAAAGCGATGGCGGGCAAGGTGAAGGTGGTGTTCACCAATCCAGCTCACGTGAACATCTCAGGGGCTGGGGTGGTGAAAACCTCGAAAAACGCCCAGGCGGCGCTGAAGCTGATTGAGTTCCTGGCCTCCCCCACCGGCGGCCGCGGCTACGCCGAAGCGAACAACGAATACCCGCTGAAGGGCTACGGCAATAACCCGATCCTTAAGCGCTTCGGCACGTTCAAGGCCGACAGCGTGTCGGCCGAGCAGATGGGCGCCAAGAACAAGGCTGCTGTGCAGCTGATGGCGCGCAACGGCTGGAAGTAATTCCCCGCGCTGTAGGCGGGCTTGCGCCCGCTCAGCACGGCACACGCCGCCTGGGCCGCCCGCTCGAGGCGGCTTTTTTGTGCCTGCTGACAGCCGCCCCTTCGCAGTTGCTAGTTGTTATTGAGAATCGCTTGCAAAAAGCGCCGCGCTTCTCTACATTGCGACGCATTCGCAATTAGTCCCTGCTTTGGCTGGGTCCATGAGCTTCCGTTTCCTCCCCGAGTCCCCTGTCAACGCTGTGCGCATGCCGGTTGGCCAGACCGTGCTGCTCGATCCCGCCCTGCGCCCTGAGGGCAGCTGCATTGAAGTGCTGGAGGGGATGGCCCGTGTGTATTGCCCCTGCGAGGAAACCGAGGGGATGACCCTGGCGTTCCTCCAGCCCGGTGATCAGCTGCGCACTGATCGGCTCTGCAGTGAAGGGGTGTGCGTGGAGGCCCTCACGCCGCTGCTGTTCAGCACCGAAGCGGTGCCTGCGGCTGAGGGTGGCTTCGACCCCGTGAATGAGTGGACCCTGCAGCTGCTGCGCATCCGCCACCTCGGCAACGCCGAGCAGCGCCTGCATGCCCTGCTCAGCCTGTTGGTGCGCCGCATGGGGCGCCGATGCGGCGACTGGTGTGATCTGCCGTTCCGCCTCACTCACGAGCGCATCGGTGAGCTGATCGGCGCCACCCGGGTGACCACCACCCGGATGATCTCCAAAATCCGTCAGGCCAAGTTGATCGAGGTTCCCGCCGGCGACACCTGCCTGCGCCTGGCTCCGGCTCTGGTGGAATCTGCTCCGCTGGCGGCGGCCTGAGGGCTAATCGGCAGGGTCATCCGGGAACTCCCGGCGGTGCAAGGCCTTGAGCTGCTCGGCCTCGAAGCGCCGCCGGTCCTCCTCCTGCCGCCGCAGCGCCTTCGCCATCGGGCACTATTCTTCGAAGGGGGGCTCACTGAGGGCGTAGCTGCCGAACTCCGCTCGCATGCGCTCCATGCACTCCAGCGAGCAGTGCTCAGGAAAGCGCGGGCAATGCTCGATGGGCTGCGTAGTGGGTTCAGGCACGGGCTGATCAGCAGCGGATCACCTCAATTCTCGTTGGCTTCAGCCACTCCAGCCATCAAGACCGGTGGGAGTGGGTTCTGCTCACCAGCGTTGGGGCCTCGCGGTGGGCCTGTTCATCGCGCAGCTCTTTGGGTTGCCGTTGCCACGCTTCCAAACCGATCATCAGCGCTGAACCGATCAGCAGGATCGAAAAACCCTGACGCAGGCGGCGATCGCTGAGATGGGGAGCCAGCCGTTGCCCCACAACAGCACCCACGGCTCCGCCGGCGAGCAACGGCAGCATCAGCGGCAGGTGCTGAGCAGGCCAATGGCCGAGGGCACCGAAGGCCATCAGGGCGTTCACGGCGATCAGCAGCAGGCTGGTGCCGCTGGCCAGTTGCATCGGTAGGCCTGCCAGCAGCACCAGGGCCGGCACGATCGCGAAACCACCGCCCACGCCGGCGATGCCGGTGAGCAGACCCACCAAAATCCCCTGGATCGCCAGCAGCACCGGGCGTGACTTTGCGGCGCTCCCACGGCTTTCGCCGCGGGTGAGCAGCCAGGAGGCCACCAGCGCCGCTGCGCTGAATACCCCCAGCTGCACGGCTTCGGGAATCAGCCCGGCCTTCACCCAGCTGCCGCCAAGCCAGCTGCCAGCCAGGGCGGGAACGCCAAGAATCAGGGCGGGGCGCAGGGCGAACTGGCCGCGGCGGATGTAGGGCCCCAGGTTGGCCAGGGCCAGCAGCATCACCACCAGCAGTGAGAGGGGCACCGCCTCACGGGTGGGCAGGGCCGCGCCGCTCACCAGCAAGGGAAGCAGCAGGATCGAGCCACCAGCACCCAGCACCGAGAGCAGAAAGCCGATCACGCCGCCTCCGAGGCCCAGCAGCAACAGAGCGCTGAACGCCATCAGATCGACACCCGGTTCCAGGGCATCACGGCCAGAAGCCGGGCCATGCCGCAGAAGCCGCTCACCCCGGCGAAGGTGAGACCGGCGCCCACGAACCAGGTGATGGCAATCCAGCCGGGGGCCACGGTGTTGCTGAGGATCAGTCCCAGAAGGATCAGGGAGCCGGCGGCGATCTGCACCTGGCGCATCAGGGGCAGCGGAGCGTTCTTGAGCTTGCGCATCGGGTAGCCCGCCTGTTGCCAGTTGGGCAGCCCGCCGGACAGATCAGCCAGGGGATGGGGATGGCCGCGATCGAGCAGGCGGTTGAGGCCCTGGGCACTGCGATTGCCGCTCTGGCACACCAGCACCAGGGGGCCTTGGGGGAGGTCGGCCTGATGCAATCGGCTGAGGGGCACGTTGAGGCTGCCGGCGATGTGGCCGCTGGCGTATTCCATCGGCTCGCGCACATCGATCACGGTGATCTGCTTGCTGGCCAGTTGATCGGCGAGGTCGTGGGCGGAAATGCTTTGGGTGGAGGTCATGGCTTCAGGGAGGTTGGAACTGGAGAGCTGCAGATCAGAGGGCTGTGGCGCCGGTGAGGGGGTAGCCCTCGGCGTTCCAGCGGCTGAGGCCGCCGCGCAGGTTGGCCACCTGGCTGAGGCCTGCTTTGAGCAGCTGTTGGGTGGCGAGGGCCGAGCGACTGCCGGAATGACACACCACCACCACCGGTTTGCCGGTGGGGATCTCCTGGTGGCGTTGGTCCAGTTCCGGCAGGGGGATGTTCAGGCTTCCGCTGATGTGGCCATCGGGGCCTTCCAGCTCTTCGGGCCCACGCACATCCAGGATCGTGAGCTCTTGCTGGTGGGCTGACACCCAGGCCGGGGCGAGCTCAGGCAGGCCGGCGTAGCTGCGCTGCACCGGCGCCCAGGCCGGGCGCGCCTGCGCCTCCCGCGGTTTGCCGGAGCGCATGTTGCCTGGTAGGGCCTCGGCGATCTTGTGGGGGTGGGGGAGCTTCATGTTCTCCATGTGGCCCACGAAGTCCCGTTCGGTGGCGCCGCCGCCGAGGCGCGCGTTGAAAGCCTTCTCTTCCACCACCGACGACACCGTGCGGCCGGTGTAGTCATGGCCGGGATAAAGGAGGCAGGAATCGGGAAGGCTGAAGATCTGTTCGGTGATCGAGGCCCAGAGGGTGTGGGCGTTGCCTTGCTGGAAGTCGCAGCGGCCGCAGCCGCGCACCAGGAGTGCATCGCCGGTGAAGGCCATCGAATGGTTGTCCAGAACGAAGCTGATGCAGCCATCGGTGTGGCCGGGTGTGCTGCGAACCTCCAGGTAGCGCTGGCCAAAGCTCACCCGATCCCCGTGATGCAACGGCTGGGTCACGTTCTCGGCCCGAGCGACAGCGGCCAGTCCGATGGCACAACCCGTGGCTTCCTGCATCAGCCAGCTGCCGGTCACATGGTCGGCATGGGCGTGGGTGTCGATGGAGGCCACCAGCTCGATCCCCAGTTCGTGGATCAACGACAGATCACGACTGTGTTGCTCGAAGACCGGATCGATCAGCACGCCCTGGCGGCTCGGTACATCCGCCAGCAGGTAGGTGAAGGTGCCGGTGGCCGCGTCAAACAGCTGGCGAAACAGCAGGTTTCCTCCACCGGCTGCCGCCGCCAGGGAGATGGATGGGGCGGTGGCTGTGGTCGCGCTCATGGGGTAACGATCACACACTGGTATGACGATACACGCATAACCCCATTTGCGCAATGGGTCGCTCTGGCTGGGGCTGGCTCGGGTGCGGCGCGGCAATCTCAGGCATAATGCTTCTATCGTCATACGTTGTTGTCATGGGTGCCTCTGGCTCCATGCCGTCTCCCCAATTGCTTGAGGAGTACAGCCAGTTTTTTCGGCTTTTGAGTGAGCCAGCCCGGCTGCAGTTGCTCTGTTACCTCAAGCAGGGGCCCACCGATGTGGCCACCTTGATTGATGCCACCGGTTTTTCCCAGTCGCACATCAGCCGCCAGCTTGGTCAGCTGCAGCGCGCTGGATTAGTGCGTTGTGACCGTGATGGTGCCCGCACCATTTGGCAGGCAGAAGGTGATCTGGTCGATGAGCTCTGCCACTTGGTGCAATCTCGCCTGAAGCAGCGCCTCGAAACCCAGCTGCAGCAGCTGCAGACCGCCTGATCAGGGATTCAGCAGCGGCCGAACAGGCGGTGGTCGGCTTCGAGGAAGAGTTGATAGGTCGTGCTGTCGTCATCGCCGGCCACGGCAATCGAAACGGTTTGCCTGGGAGGGCATACCTCAACGGCGAGCGAAGTGCTTTTGTCGCGATGCAGGGCGTGAAACGTGGCGCTCTGGGCATCGCCGGAATAGAGGGTCTCTGCCTCGCGCTCAAAGCCCATTTCGCGTGAGATCAGGGTGATGCCCGCCATCGAACGGGTCAGTCCTGCCGTCGAGTGAATCGCCGTCACATACACAAACGGGCCGCCCGGGCTCACGCCCTCAGCCAGGGGTGCAGCGAGGGTCTGAAGCAGTTGGCGCATGGATCCGCTGATGCCTCGGCAAAATTAGGAGGCAGACGCCAGATCTGCATGTATTTAATGATGCGGGCGCTATGGATGGCGTTTGGCAGTCGCGCTTTTGGAGGGCGTTGCCTCGCGTTCTGAGGCCTGCCAGCCTTGGCTTCATGACCATTCCTGCCCCTGACACCGGCTCCTGGTGGGATCAGCGCTACCGCGAAGGCAGTGATCGCTGGGAGCTCGGTACGCCGGCCCCGCCGTTGCAGCAGTTCCTTCGGGAGCATGGCCAGGCTCCGAAACCCCCGGGCCGCGTGCTGGTGCCGGGCTGCGGCCGTGGCCACGAAGCAGCGCTGTTGGCCTCGTTGCGGTTTGAGGTGGTGGGCCTGGATTTCAGCGGCGAAGCCGTGCGGGAAGCCCGCCGCCTCCATGGCGAAGAGGCCGGGCGGCTCACCTGGCTGCAGGCGGATCTGTTGGATGCGGAAGCCCTGGAAGCGGCTGGTCTGGGCCCTGCCAGTTGCGTTGGCGTGCTGGAGCACACCTGTTATTGCGCCATCGATCCAGCCTTGCGGCCGCGCTACCGGCAAGCCGTGGCCCGGCTGCTGCAGCCCGAAGGTTGGTTTCTCGGACTGTTCTGGTGCCACGGCCGTCCTGGTGGGCCCCCTTACGGCAGTGACGCTGAACAGCTGGTGCGGGATTTCAGTGCGGCCGGCTTTGTGAGGGAGCTGTGGGAGCCGGCCACCAACTCCGCTCCCGGACCCGACAGCCAACCGCGTGACAACGAATGGATCGGTCTCTGGCGCCGGGTTGCACACTGAAGGGCAGCGCGAACCATCTGCCCTGAACGCCCAGCAGCATCCGGATCTGATCGTTGTGGGCAGTGGCCTGGGGGGTCTCTGCTGCGGAGCCCTCGCCGCGCGCCATGGCCTGGACGTGCTGGTGCTCGAGGCCCACGATCGCCCCGGTGGGGCGGCCCATGGCTTTGAGCGCCGCGGCTTTCAGTTCGAATCCGGGCCCTCGCTTTGGAGCGGCCTGGGGCGCTGGCCCTCCGCCAATCCCCTGGCCCAGGTGCTGCGGGCGGTGGGGGAAGCGGTGCAGGTGGTGAGCTACGAGGAGTGGGGGCTGCTGCTGCCGGAAGGGCAGTTGCGAATTGGTGTGGGGGCTGAGCCGTTTCTCGAGGCGGTGCGCCAGCTGAGGGGGGCGGCGGCCGTTGAGGAGTGGCGCGCGTTCATGGCCTGGCTGGAGCCCTATTGCCGCGCTGCCGGATCGCTGCCGCTGCTTGCCATGCGGCCAGGTCTGGGCATGGCAGGTGTGTTGGGCGCGCGCGGTTCAGCCACGCTGCTGCGCCAAGCCCCGCGGCTGGCGGCTCTAGGCGGAGCCTTCGGGCCGATGGCGCGGCGGCATCTGCGCGATCCCTTCCTGCTCCATTGGGTGGAGATGCTCTGTTTCCTGATCTCCGGCCTGTCGATGGATCAGACCAGCGCCGCTGCGATGGCCACCCTGTTCGGCGAATGGTTTGAGCCGAACGCCAGTCTCGACTACCCCATCGGGGGCAGCGCCGCCGTGGCTGAGGCGCTGGTGCGCGGTTTGCGGCGCCATGGCGGTGAGCTGCGCTGCAAGGCCCCAGTGCGCCAGATCCGCCTCGATGGCAACCGCGCCATCGGTGTGGAGCTGGAGAACGGCGAGCAACTCGATGCACGGCTCGGGGTGGTGAGCAATGCCAGCCCCTGGGACACGCTCGATCTGCTGCCCGAGGACGGTCTGCCGCGGCGCTGGCGCCGGCAGACCGCCGCCACACCGGCCTGCGCCAGCTTTCTGCACTGGCATGTTGGCCTGCGCGGTGGTGAGGGCGTCGACGCCTTGCCGATCCATCACGTGTGGGTGGGCGATTGGGAGCGCGGCATTGGCGCTGAGCGCAACATGCTCGTGTTCTCGATGCCATCGCGGCTCGATCCGCAGCTGGCGCCGGAGGGCCATCAGGTGCTGCATGCCTACAGCCCGGCCAATGAGCCCTGGGAGCTCTGGCGCGATCTGGAGCCTGGCAGTGCGGCCTATGAAGCGCTGAAGGCGGAACGTTGCGCGATTTTTCGCGAGGTGTTCAGCCAGCTGGTGCCCGATCTGGCCGATCGCATCGTGCTGGAACTTCAGGGCACCCCCCACACGCATCGCCGCTACCTGCGGGTGCATCAGGGGAGCTATGGACCGGCCATCGGCGCCGATCGTTCGCCATTCCCCGGCGGCAGCACGCCGATCGAGGGTCTACAGCTCTGCGGTGCCGGTGTGTTCCCCGGGATCGGTGTGCCGCCGGTGGCCGTGAGCGGTGCCATGGCGGCCCACAGCTTTGTGCCGGCGGCGAAGCAAAAGGCCCTGCTGCAGGAGCTGGGGCTTTAGGCGGCGGCATCGAGGAGCGGCACGAGCCGCTTCGCCAGAGCCTCGGCGCTACGCATCGCGCCTTCCACCCGCCCGAACCCGAGGCCTGCGATCGCGTCGCCGCAGAATCCGATACGGCTGTCCGGGCAGAGCGTGAGCTCAGCGGCGAGGCCGGGGGGCTTGGGAAAGGCCGCACCCCAGCGCATCAGCTGACGCTCGCTGCCGGCAGTGCTCAGGTTGAGCGCATCCTGCAGGGCTCGATCCAGGGCTTCGATCACCTGCGCTTCGGCCTGGGGCTGTGGCGCCGCGCCCAGCACCTGAGCGGCTGAAGAGCGCGAGCCGTACACCTGCAGATGTCGCGCGGCGAAGGCGGCGCTGGATTCCACCACCACACCCCAGCGCCCGGCTGGCATCGCCTGCAGCGACACCCGCCGGATGCCCCAGCGTTCCTGGGCCTCAGGGGTGAACTGCAGCAGGCGCCAGGGTTGCAGCCTCCAGGCCGCGGCGCTGGCCTCGCTGAGGCTGAGCAGCAGGTTGCTACTGGCGGTGGATTCGATCTGGCTCAGGGCGGTCGCCGCCGCACACAGCTGCGGTGCTCTGAGCTGGGTAGCGGCCTGCTGCAGCGGAACGTCCGGCCAGCCGAACACCGTCTGGCAGCGGGGGTGGGCCAGCAGGGTGCCACTCAGCACCAGCCAGGAGCACTCCAGCAGCGGTTGCCCCTCGCTTCCGTGGAGCTTCCAGCCCTGGCCATCGGAGCGTGGTTCCAGCGCCCGCACCAACGTGCCGCTTTGCAGGTTTGTGGGCCCGTGCTGCTGCGCGAGGGCCAGCAGGCCGCGGCAGAGGCCATCCATCTGAGGCGCCCCTTGCCAGAGCGCGCCACTGCTGAGCGGATCTGGTTGGGCCGCGCCAATGCGCCCCTCACCATCCAGGCTGGCGAGCGCACCGTTGAAGGGTGCGATCCAGCCGCCCTGGCGCAGCGGTTTCAGCAGCCTTGGCTCGGGGAAGGCGCTGATGTTGAACAGCGGAGCGCCGTGGTTGAGGGCGAAGCTCGGATCGCAGCGGGATCGCCGCGTGGCGGTGCGCCCACCTGGCCCCCGCCCGATCTCCAGCAGCGTGATCGAGCCACTCCAGCCCCTGAGCCGTAGGGCGGCAGCCAGGGCGCAGCCGGCGGTGCCGGCGCCGATCACGGTCAGATCAGTTGCCAAGTTTCTCCAGGAGCACGTCGGTGAGCTTGATCTCGCAGTTGGTCACGAAGATCCCGAAGCCGGTTCCTTGAAAGGCCAGGGAGTTCATGAACACGCAGGCCTTCGAGCGGGCTGCGCGGAACTGTTCGACTTGCACAGCTGGATCGGCGCTGCTGTTGAAGGTGCCGGTGAGCATGTCTCGCCAGAGGGGCAGGAAGGCCTCGCTGGGCACTGCTGCCGCCTCGCTGGCGATGGCCTGCATGACTTGTTTCAACGCTTTGTCTTTGGCCTCCAGGGCTGTTCGCACGCAGCGCGCCATATCCACAGTGCTGCTGGCTTCACTGCAATCGGCGGGCTGGGCCAGGGCTGGCTGGATCAGCGCCAGAGGGAGTGCAGAGGCGGCAGCCAGGAGGGCCCAAGGGCGTGGCATACAGGTGCTGCGGCTACCTGCAGTGTGGGCGCTCAGAGCTGGATCGGCACCGTTAGCGTCCCCACCGATTTGCAGGTGGATGGGTGGCGGTTCAGGTGCTTAGCGAGGCCCAGCGCCGCAAGTGGGATAGCAGCGACGACCAGCTGTTCTACGCCGAGCCGCGCTTTGTGCAGCATCTCGATGAGGCCTTCCGCGCCCGTCTTACCGCGCTGTATCGCGAGCGCATCCCAGCGAAGGCCGTGGTGCTCGATTTGATGTCGAGCTGGGTGTCGCATCTGCCGGATGACGTGATCTACGAGCGGGTGATCGGCCATGGCCTCAATGAGAAGGAGTTGGCGGCCAACAAGCGGCTCGATAGCCATTGGCTGCAGAACCTCAACCTCAATCAGGAGATCCCGCTCAAAAGTGAGAGCGTGGATGCGGTGCTGATCGTGGCGGGCTGGCAGTACCTGCAATACCCCGAAGCGATTGCATCGGAACTGCTGCGCATCACCCGGCCCGGCGGCCAGCTGATCGTGTCGTTCTCCAATCGCATGTTTTTCACCAAGGCGCCGCAGGTGTGGGCCGATGGCAGCGATCGTGATCACCTCACCTACGTGGCAGAGGTGTTGATGGCTCAGGGTTGGCCCAAGCCCGAGATCGTGGCGGAGGAAACCCGCGCCGTGGGCTGGAAAGGGCTGGTGGGTGGCAAGGGTGATCCGTTCTTCTCCGTGATCGCCACCAAAGCGTCATGAGTGTTCAGGCCATCGCCACGCCCAGCGCTGAGCAGCTGCTGACCCTGGAGCGCCAGGCGCGCGAGCAGGGCACAGGGCTGGATGCGCCGGCCCTTCAGGGCTGTTGGCAGCTGGAGCTGGTGTGGCCCAAGGGCAGCCGCAGACCATCGGCCTTTAGTGGCTGGTTGCTGCGGGGGCTGTCGGCTCGCCTGGAGATCAGCACCGATGCCGAGGGGTTGGCGCTGAGCAACGCCGTGAATCTGGGGCCCCTGGAATTGCGCTTCCGCGGCGTTGGCCAGCTGCTGGGCCGCAGGCCGCTGCTGCAGTTCAGCTTCCAGCAGTTGCAGGTGAGCCTGGACGGCCGGGTGTTGATCCAACGGGAGCTTCCGGCACCGGCACCAAAACGCATGCCGTTCTTTGCGCTGATCGCCCGTGATCCAAGTGGCTGGCTGGCGGCCCGTGGCCGCGGCGGTGGCCTTGCTGTGTGGACGCTGGCTCCAGCTGGGTGAGCAGGCCCAACTGGTTCATCGCCCTGCCGCTGCCGAGCCAGGCGGATTGGCACCAGGCTTCGCGTTCGGCGCCGCCTGCGCTGCGGCGCTTTCATTCCGCCGATCGGCATCTCACCGTGGCCTTTTTGGGGCCCTGCGGGGCCGCCCGAGCCGAGGCCGCCTGGCTTGCTCTGGCTCCACACGCCTGCGCTGCTCCCAGCGTGAGTGCCGGCTCCTGGCGCGCCTTGGGGCCTGCTCAGCAACCTTCCGCCTATGGCCTGCTGCTCGATCAGGGGCGGGTGGAACTGGAGCGGCTCTTGGCGCACTGGGGCGCCGTTGCCCTGGAGGCGGCAGGTTGCGCGGCCTCCCGACGGCCGCCGCTGCCCCATGTCACTCTCCTGCGGCCCAAACGGCGGGAGTCCGCGCAATGGATGCAGCCCATGCAGGCCTGGATGGCAACAGCGCCGCTTCCCTCCCAATCGCTGCGGCTGGAGCATCTGGCGTTGTACACCTGGTCGCGCGATCGGAGCGAGCGTCTGTTTCGCATCGTCCATCAACGGCCTTTGGATTCGCCAACATGGACGCCATAGCTCGCCTGTGTAGCCATGGCCTGTCCGCGCTGCGGCAGCTGGTCCGTCCGGGCCGACTGCAGCCTGGGCGGACGGATGGTGTGCGGCCGCTGCGGCACGCCCTTGCAGGGGGTGAAGCGTGGGGGAACGGGAAAGCGATTGCTGCCTGCCTTGCCAAGCCGAGGCCGTTGGCGTTGGTGGCTGCTGGCTTTGGTAGTGAGCGCCGCAGCCCTGGCGGCGGTTGATTCAGGATCACGGCAGCCCCTGATCCCCCATGGTTCCGGCGATCGCCCTCACGATCGGTGGCAGTGATTCCGGTGGTGGCGCCGGCATCCAGGCCGATCTGAAAACCTTCCTGGCTCTGCAGGTGCATGGATGCAGTGCCATCACCTGCGTGACAGCTCAAAACACCTGTGGCGTGAGCCGAGTGGATGCGCTGCCGCCTGAGGCGCTCACCGCTCAGATCGAGGCGGTGCTGAGCGACCTGCCCGTGGCGGCCCTCAAAACAGGGATGCTGTTGAACAGCGCTCTGATCGAGGCCACGGCTCAGGCCTTGGCGCCCCTCGCGGTTCCGCGCCTGATCGATCCGGTGATGGTGTCGCGCGCGGGCTCGGTGCTGCTGGAGCCGGAGGCGATCGAGGCCTACCGCCAGCGGCTGCTGCCCCTGGCGGCGCTGACCACGCCCAACATCCATGAAGCGCGCTTGCTCAGCGGTGAAGCGGTGGAGGGTGCCGCTGATGTGGAGCGCGCCGCTGAGCGTTTGCTGGAGCTGGGGCCGCAGGCGGTGCTAATCAAGGGCGGCGGCTTGGCAGAGCTGCGCGGCCGCGATTACCTGCTGCAGCGCAGTGGCACCGGCCAATGGCTGACGCACGCGCCGGTGGACACCCCCCACAGCCATGGCAGTGGCTGCACGCTCGGGGCCGCGATCACCGCTGAGCTCGCCAAGGGCCAAGCGTTGTTGGAAGCCGTGCAAACCGCCAAGGATTTTGTGCGCAACGGTTTGGCCAAAGGGCTAGCCATCGGGGCTGGGCAAGGCCCACTGTGTCACTGGCATTCGTTGCTCTAACACCCATGGCCGACGCTCCTTATCTGATCGCCCTGGCCCTGCTGGAGCAGAACGGCGAGCGGGCGATGCCGCTGCAGGGCAAGTCGTTGCGGGAGCCGCTTCCGGCCGATGGGGATCCCGGCGAGGTGGGCCGCCAGCAGGCGCTTGAGCTGCTGGTGCGGGTGTGGCAGCGCAGCGATCAAGGGGCGCTGAGCCGTGCCGCTGGCGATCAGAGCCTGCTTGTTGTGGCGGTGCCGATCGAGGCACTGCAGGAGGATCTGCCAGCCCTCAAGGCGCAGTGGCTCAACAGTGGAGACACGGCTGCTCTGGTGAAGGGGATCGCTGCACTGGGGGCTGGGGTGTGGAGCCTGAACATGGAGCCCCGCGAGCCGCTGGCTTATCGCCGCCTGGCGTAACTGCTTCAACGATCAGTTGTATTCGCCCGGGATGTCGTTTTTGCGAACGGTGACTCGGTCGAATTTCTTGCCCGACACGCGCAGCAGCTCATCGCCGGAGAACTCAAAGCCCAGCTTCAGGGCGATCTGGGCCACATCGTCGGCGGTGGCAGCACCCAGCACCTCGCTCTTCAGAGCGGCATCGTCCTGCATGCGGGCCAGGAAGGCTTTCAGCTGATCAAGCGACATCACACCGATGCGGGTGGCCCAGTTTCTCAGCCCGCCGTGGTGGTGAGGTAGGGCTCAAGGAAGCTGAGCGGCTGGTTCATCGTGGCGGAGAAGCCCAGGATTCCCTGGTCGCGATGTCTGTAGAGCAGGGTGCCATCGCCATCGATCAAGAAGGTGCCGCCCCGTTGGGTGATGAAGGCGTCGCTCGGCACATAGGTACGCCAGTTGCTGAGCACCTCAGTCATGTTGCGGAGCCGCACGGTGGCCAGTTCAAACGGGCGTTGGAATCCCTCGCCGCCTGCCAGGCGGAACAGGGGGCTGTCGATCCGCTGTGGGGCGCTGCGATCCCCGGTGTAGCCGCGCAACACCTCCGCCAAGGTGCCGGGGGAGCCGATGCCGGCGCACATCAACAGCAGCCCAGGCCAGGGACCGCCAGGGGTTTGCAGGCCTTCGTAGAGCCCTAGGTCTCGATGGAGCGTGGGCTCGGCATCCACCTCCAAGGCGGTGCGGGGAAAGCCTGTGTGGCGGCAGAACCGCTCGGCCCCGGCGTCGTCGCCAATGGCGATGGCCAGGGTTTTGATACCAGCTGCTTCCAGCTTTGGTAGCGCTGGTGCCAGAGCCTGGGCGTACTCCATCGAGTCGAAGTCGCCGAGCTGGCTGAGCAGCAGCACCAGCCGGCGCCCGCCTTCCATGCCGGCTGTTGATTGAAGGCGTTGCAGCAGCGGGGTGGGGGCTTGCATCAGCGCAGGTTGAGATCGCGGCGTACATCCTCAAGCGGCCGATCGATCCAGGTCCAGAAGTCCCAGTGCATGTCTTTAATCGGTCCCACCACGTTGGAGCCGCGATCAAGGGCAGCTGCAAAGGCAGGTGCGCGGAGCTGATCTTTCAGTTTCGGCGCCACGCTCCCGGCGAGGGGATCGGTAATGCCCACTTGGAACTGCATCAGCGGTGGGATGGCGATCAGCAAGGCATGTTCTGGGAAGAGCCCCATGCTGAAGGCCAACACCTGCAGTTCACCATCGGGATCGGTGGCGTAGTCGCCGATCACGTGATGGACATCGTGAGTGGCCACGTAGTCGTACGGAAGTCCTTTGCGACTGCCGGGGTAAGGAAAGCCATTGTGTTGGTAATAGGCGTGCAGCGCGGCTCCCAAGCTGCCGGGCGATGAGGCGGGCAGGGCTGCGTAGCGGGCCTGATGGGTTGTGTCGATGCCGATACCCAGCATCGGCAGGATGAAGCGGCTGAAGCCCTTCACCATTCCGTCGTTGTTGAGATCGTGGAAGGTGCGCCGGTAGAGATCCCCAAAGGCCTTGAGCACATGGCCGCGGCACACTTGCTCGAGATCGTCCACCACACCGGCTTCAATCCCCAGGTCATCCGCCAGGCGCCTGAACACGTCGATCTTTTGGGCTTCGAGCTGGGGCTCCAGAAAGGTCAGCAGGGTGAATAGTTGCATCACCTCCTGGCGCTGGAGTTTCTGTGTGATCAGGCCCGACAGTCCCACTGGCAGTTGCGGAACTACATCGGCGGGCCAGGCCGTGCCCACCAGAGCGGGGAAGAGCTCCTGCAGCTGCTGGCGCTCCTGCGCGCTGGGGGAGATCTGGCCTTCAGCACTCACCAGGGCCTCGCAGGCCTGGGCCAGTGCCGTGATGGCTGCAGGTGGGAGCGACTCAAGCGCGTGGAAGGCCATCTCTGGAAACGCTGCAGCACCTGGGATCAAGATGGCAACGGTGAGCTGCAATGGCCCACTGTTGTCGTTGGGTTGGTTGGATGGATCGCCGTCATTGGCTGCTGCTTCTGGCCGCCATCGCCTGCATCGCCGGCTTGGTGCTCTGGATTGGCGAAATTGATCTGGGCATGGAGGAGTCGATCGCTCCCGACTCGGCTCCTGCTTCCGCACCTGCCCCCACAGCCCCCACCCAGCCATGATCCACCTGTTGCTCACCATGACCCTGGCGCTGTTCCATCTGGTGGGGCCTGTGCCCGCTGATCTGGGCGTGCACAACGGCGCCCTCTCTCCCTGCCCCAGCCCCGCCCATTGCGCCCGAGCCGATTGGTCAGTGGCCGATCCCGCTGCAGCCCTGGCGGCACTGGTGCCGGTGATCGAGGCCACGCCGCGCACGGAGGTGCTGGAGCAGGGCGATGGCTACCTGCATGCCACCGCCACGAGTGCCTTGTTCGGCTTTGTGGATGATCTAGAGCTCTACGCCGATCCCTCTGGTGGTGTGCTTCAGGCGCGCTCAGTGTCGCGGTTGGGGGATTCCGATCTGGGCGTGAATGCGCAGCGGCTGGCGGAGCTGCGTCAGCAGCTTCCTTAACGGCACGGGCTTGGCGCTCAGGGTTTCTGGCCGCCGCAGTCTTGCCAGTCGTTGAGTAAGTCCATCAGCTCAATGTGCATGGCGCGCAGTGCGCTGATCTTCTCTTCGATTTCACCGGCCTTGCTGCGGATCGTGCTCTGCAACGACGTGCAGGTGCAGATCCCAGAGCGCCGCGACTCGAGGATTTTCATCACGTCTGGAAGGGTGATCTCCAAAGCCCGCAGCGTGCGGATGAACGTGAGCTCTTCGAACACATCAGGGCTAAACAAGCGAAAGCCGCCGTCGCTGCGGCTGGCCGGATGGATCAGCCCCTCATCGCAGTAGAAGCGGATGGTTTTCACCGTGAGGCCGGATCGGGCGGCCACATCACCGATTTTGAGGAGCCCTGCCGCTACCACTTGACTCTCCTGCAAGGGGAGAAGTCATCGTAGGTAGACGTCGTCTCTGCGTTCATGCGCCGCGCCCTGGCCTGTTTAGCGGTGATCAGCCTGCTCGCCCCGGCAGCCCAGGCTCAGCAGGCTGATCATCAGCACCACCACCATCACCTGATGCTGGAGGCGCCCACCACCAGCTCACCGCAGGCCGATCACAGCGCCCACAGCCACGACGTCGGCCCCGCTGGCCGCACCTACGACCTGCGCTGGCTCGATGGAATGGTGCAGCACCACACGGGTGCCCTGCGCATGAGCGAATTTGTGTTCGATATCGGTGTGCCGGGGGTGGGATCCCTCGGCAAGGAGATCTGGCGCGATCAGGCTCAGGAGATCAAGGCGATGGGGCAGTGGCGCAAAGCCTGGTATCCCGATGCCCCGGTGTATCCGGTCGTTCTCAAGTCGGGCGGTAATCCCGATGCGATGGCAGATCTCACGCGCATGAGCACCGCTCAGATCCAGGCCATGCAGATGATGGGCTCCACGCCCACCCGCGAGAACCGGGTGACCTGGTTTTTGGAGGGGATGATTGCCCACCACGGCGGTGCCTTGGTGATGGCCCACGATGCTCTGAGCAAGAGCAGCAATCCCACGATCCGGCGCCTGGCCCGCCAGATCATCGTGGCGCAACGCCGAGAAATCCTTGAGCTGCGCCGCATGCTCCAGCACGACGGACTCAACAAACCGGAGTACTACCAGTTCGATGCTTTGTTCACGCTTTGATCAACGCCTGGCGTGGGCCGTTGTGGCGCTGTTCTGCGCGCTGCAGCTGCCCAGTCAGGCTCTGGCCCACGCCAAGGGCCTCTACAAAACGGAAGCCGAAGCGGAGAAGCGGGCTAAACAGCTCGGTTGCAAGGGAACGCATCAAAACAACGGGCTATGGATGCCCTGCGCCTACGAAGCGGCGTTGCACCAGGAACTGCGCCAGGAGTAACTGCGATGCCTCGCCCCCTCAGCACCCGATTACGAACGCTGCACCGTGTGCTGGTGCCCGTGGCCGCCGCACCACTGCTGCTCACCGCAGCCAGCGGCTCTCTCTACAGCTTGCTCCTGGAGCGCGGCATTGATGCCTTCTGGCTGATCAAGATCCACACCGGGCGATTCGGGCCGATCAATCTGCAGCCCTATTACTCAGTGCTCCTGGGTGTACTCACCCTGGTGGTGATCGCCTCTGGGGCCACGCTGCTCCTGCCCAGAGGCCGCGCGCCCGGCTAAGTGCGCACTCAGCGGCCGGCGAGCATCACCACGCCCATCCCAGTCATCAGAAGGTTTTCGGCGAAGCTCACCACGCCCAACGGCGTTTTGGAGTTGCCGCCCACGCAGGCGCAGTTCAGCGCCAGGTGATCCACAAACACCGCTTTCCCCACTGACACCATCCCCATCGCACCGAGCACCAGAGCCAGCGCTCCCACCAGTTGGGCGGCAGCGCTGGCCTCGGGTTGTTGCAGCACGCCAAGCCCCACCAGGAGTTCGATGCCCGGATAGAGACGCGCCCAGCCTCGCCAGCGCTGGCTGAGCAGGTCGTATTTGCGGAAGCTGGTGGCGAACGCGTCCACATCCATCAGCTTGAGCATGGCCAAAAGGCTGATGGAGATCCCCATGAAGCCGCTGATCCCCGCATCCAGCACGGCGGCCATCAAACCGGCAGTGAGGAACACCGCCACCACCGGCGCGTACGACACCTCGGCGGATTCCGCGCGCACCCCCAGTCGCGCGGCCAGATCGCTGTAGCCACCGATCCGCTCATCGCCGGCGAACACCTGTGGCGTGGTGGCCACGCCATGGGCTGATTTGAAGGCTTCCACCTCCTCCGTGCTGGTGAGGCGATGGTCTTCAAAGGGAATCTGCTGCTGCTCGAGCAACCGCACGGCGCGCAAGCCCCATGGGCAGGGGTTCTCCGGAAGATCCATCCGGTAGAGCCGAACAGCACGAAGGGTGGGTGTGGCTTTCACAGCCCAGGCAGGCAGGGGATCTCTTCAGTGTGGCTACTCCAGTTACTGGAGAGTCAAGGTCGGATCTCTGGCGCTGCAGTTCAGGGGTTCAGCTGCTCCTCGGCCCAGTGTTGATCGGCGGTCCAGCGCCGCCGTTGGTGTGGATGGCCCGTGAGCTCCAGCAGCTCCACCGCCTGCACCTCGATGCGCACCAGCACGAAGCTGCTGGGCAGGGCCGTGCCATCGGCGAGTTCCGAGGGGAAGGCGGCTTCCCGGTCCAACGGTGCTCCAGGTTCTGGCCAACCCCAGAGGGCACGGGCCCCGGGGTTGAGTTGCTGCCAGTGATGCTGGCGTGCCTCCAGATCCAGCTCCGGCGGCAGCGCCAGGCGGTGGCCGCGCAGCCGAAACTGCGAGCGAGCTTTCGGCAATAGCCAACACAGCTCCACCCGCGGTTCCTGCTGCAGTTCGCTGGCCTTACTGCTACGGCGATCGGTGAGCAGATCCAGCAGCGCTGGTCCGCCCCAACCGCGGAACACGAGCGTGCGCACCCGCGGCGCGCCATCGCTCCCCAATGTGGCCAGCTGCAGCCAGCGCGCCTGGGGGGATCGCCCCTCCCGCTGGCGGGCGCCGCGCAGCAACGGCCGCCAGGGAGGAAGGTTCTCGTTCACGGCTGCGCCTCACAGCTGTAGTTCTCCCAGTCGCCGCGCCGCTGGGCAAAATCTGGGTGGACGGGATCGAGGGCCTGCCACCACCAGCGCCCATCGCTGTAGCTGGGGATGCCGGCGTTGTTGGTGCGAGGCAGCTGCAGGCTCACGCCGCGCCACTGCAGCACGATGAACGCGCCGGGCACGGTGCCCGCTGCGGTGTTGGGAATGCCTGGAGCATCCACGGCGCCGATGTGCACCTCAGCGATCAGAGGTTCGCCCTCGCAGAGGAAGTGCGCTGGGGGCGGATCCTGGGCATTGGCCATGGCGGCCCACGTCGCAGCTGGGTGGATCAGCCACCCCAGCGGCAGCAGTGTGGTGATTACCAGCGCCAGAAAGCAGCTCAGCGAACGGCGGTTCACAACGGGGCAGCGTTGATCGCCAGGATGGCGCAATGGCGTTAGTGCTCGTGTACGACGGCGGCTGCCCGTTCTGCCGCCATTTCGCTCTACGCAGTGAGCTTGTGGGTGGTCTGCCGGATCTCGAGATCCGCGATGGACGCTCCGACCACCAGCTACGGGCCCAACTGAAGGCTCGTGGTTTGGATCTGGCGCGCGGTGCGGTGCTGCTGGAGGGGGATAAGGCTTGGCATGGGGCTGCCGCGATCGCCGAGCTCTGCGGGCGCCTGAAGCCAAGCGACCCGCTGTTGGCCTTGTTGCGGCAGGTGTTTGCCGCGCCGCCCCGGGCCCGGCAGCTATATCCCTTGCTGCTCTGGGCGCGGCGCATCGCTCTGCAATGGAAAGGCCTGCCGGAGGATCCCGATCAAACGGGACTCCGGCAGGCCTGAGGGTGGATCAATCAGCAGCAGCGTTGCCTCAGGCAACAGCAGCGGCAGCGCGATCGAAGTAGGTGCCGATCTCGCTCATCAGAGCGGAGCAATCGCCGGGGGTGATGCCGTTGCGGTCGTTGGCGATCGCGATGGCGGCGTCCTTCATATTGCGCACACCTTCAGCCACGGAAGCACCTGGCACGCCCAGGGCCAGGTAGGTCTCACGCAGACCGTTCAGGCAGCGGTCCTCCAGCACGGAAGCGTCGCCGGTGAACAAGGCGTAGGTCACGTAGCGGAGGATGATCTCCATGTCGCGCAGGCAGGCAGCCATGCGGCGGTGGGTGTAGGCGTTACCACCGGGGGCGATCAGCGCAGGCTGCTGATCGAACAGGTCGCGAGCAGCGCCCGTAACGATCTTGGAAGCGTTGGAGGTGATGCGGTTCACCGCGTCCATGCGCTTGTTGCTCTCGGCCACCATGGCGGCGAGGGCATCGATTTGACCAGCGTTCAGGAATTCGCCACGGGCATCAGCCTGTGCAACAACCTTGGTGAAGGCGTCGAACATGAAGAACTGTGTTCACAGGCTGAGGAATCTAAGGAAGCCCACTCCAGCGCCGCGAGCGTGAGGGGATGAACGCTTCTCGCTTGCCGCTGCTGCCGGCTTTGAGCTCCCTTGCCCTCAGCGCGATCACGCTGGGCTGGGTACCGGCTGTGCGCGCTGAATTGCCCCCCTGGGTTTACGGCCAGGAGCAGCGCCAGGCTCCCTACGTGCTGGAGCTGCTCGTGCGCAGTGTTCACACCACCGCGGCCGGCGCGGAACCCGAGCAGCTCCGCGTGCAGGCCCAGGTGCTCGAGGTGAAACGCCAGCCGGCCGCTGCTCGCCTCCGGGCCGGGGATGCGATCACCTTGAGCTACCCCCTGCCCCCCAGTCGCCCCTCGGGCTGGGCGGGCCCGGCCCCGCTGCCGGTGCTGCAGGCGGGTGAGCGTCTGCCAGCCTGGCTGGCGCCGGATCCGTCCCTGCAGGGTGTGTTCCAGCCGGCCGCTGGCGGACGCTCTTTTGGTCCTGCAATGGAAAGTGAGCGCGAGCCCGGCTGAGGCTCCGCGTCACCCCTGGGGCCCTTGCCTACGGTTCCTGCAGAGCAACTGAACGCCCCACAGATCGATGCAGGAGCTGGTGCAGGCCTACTACGGCCAGGAGTTGCAGAGCAGCGCCGACCTCAAGACCAGCGCCTGCTGTGATGCCGATGCGGTGCCGGCTTGGCTCAAACCGCTGCTGGCTCGGGTGCATCCCGAGGTGAGCAGCCGCTACTACGGCTGCGGCCTGGTTTGTCCGCCACTGCTGGAGGGATGCCGCATCCTCGATCTCGGCAGCGGCAGTGGCCGCGATGTGTATCTGCTGGCGCAGCTGGTGGGTGAGCGCGGTGAGGTGGTGGGTGTCGACATGACCGCCGAGCAATTGGCGGTGGCCCGTGAGCATCAGGCTTTTCATGCCGAGCAATTTGGATTCGCCAATGTGCGTTTCCTTGAGGGGCAGATCGAGCGGCTCGAGGAGCTGGATCTGGAGCCCGGCAGCTTCGATGTGATCGTGAGCAATTGCGTGCTCAATCTCTCCACCGATAAGCCGGCGGTGCTGCGGGGAGCGCAGCGGCTGCTGAAGCCCGGTGGGGAGTTCTATTTCTCCGATGTGTATGTGGATCGCCGCCTACCGGAAGCGGTGCAGAGTCATCCGGTGCTCTACGGCGAGTGCCTCGGCGGGGCTCTGTATTGGAACGACTTTCTGCGCATGGCTCGCGCTGCTGGTTTTGCCGACCCC
Organism: Vulcanococcus sp.; assembly: GCA_019264575.1. Lineage (GTDB taxonomy): Bacteria > Cyanobacteriota > Cyanobacteriia > PCC-6307 > Cyanobiaceae > Vulcanococcus. Next base: position 69,514 of record JAHUZV010000016.1, read on the forward strand.
CGCTTGGTGAGCGATCGCCCCCTCGAGATCACGGAGCCCGAACTGGCTGCGCTGGTGGGTGAGGCGCGCTTCTTCTCCGCCACCTATCGCCTGTTCAACATCGCCGAATTGGAAGATGCCTGCGAAGACCACGGCCAGGCCGTGATCTATCGCGGCTCGATTGCGGAGCTTCCAACTCGCTTGGAGTTCGACAAGCACCACAGCATCGAAGCCGGCAAGGTGTTCACCGTGTGTGGCAATACTTTCCGCATGCTGCAGCAAACGCGCTTTGCGCCGCACTTCAGCTTCATCGGCGACTTTGATCGCCATTACGGCTTGTTTGAAGGCTGCGGCAGTGCGATTCCGTTCGATCGCACGCTCACAACATCAGCCTCAGCCGCTGCAAGTTGCTGCTGAGGCTGATGCCGTAGGGGGCTTCAGCCGAAGAAGCCCTTGCTGTTGAGCCAGAGGCCCAGCGCCAACATCGGCACAAACACACCAGCGGCGATCTGCAGCTTGATGGTGAGCCCTTTGCGGATGGCGCCCATCGGCTGCGCCGCCTGCTTGGTTGGCTTGGGTTTGGTGGTTTTTGCCATCAGAGCTGTGCGATGGGGGCGTTGGTGGGGGATCAGCGGTGCTCGGTCAGATCGTTCGCCGTGTAGCGCACCTTGGCGAGGCTGGCGTACTTGTCGCCTGTGCTGCGGTAGCCGCAGGCGCACACCACACAGCTCTGGTAGTCGCCTGATTCCAGGCCAAGGATGCGGTCGTAGTCGGCGGGGCTGAAGCCTTCGATGGCGCAGGTGTCGACCCCGAGCAGGGCGGCACTGGTGAGCAGGTTGCCCAGGGCGATGTACACCTGATTGGCGGCCCACTGACCAATGATCTGGCTGCGGGGGCCATCGATCAGATCCACCTGGATCATCTGGCGGTAGCCATCCAGCACGCTGGTTTCGATGCCGCGCGTTGTGGCGATGGTGTGGATCAAACGGTCGGCATCGGCGGCGGTGATCGTGCGCTTCTTCAGCAGCACCACCAGATGGGAGCAATCGGTGATCTGGCTCTGGTTCCAGGAGTGGGGCCGCAGCTCGGCGCGAATGGCCGCATCGGTGATCACCAGAAACTTCCAGGGCTGCAGGCCGTAGCTGGAGGCTGTGAGCACCAGGGCTTGCTCAAGGCTGGCCCACGTGGCGGCATCGATCTGGCGCTCTGCATCAAAGGCCTTGGTGGCGTAGCGCCACTGCAGTGCATTCAGAAGGGTGTCGGAGCTGGCGAACATCCGGAATCAAGCCCAAGGCGGAGTTGATCGCATTCTCCACTTTCATCCCCCGCCCCAGCGAAAAGCCCCCGCGGGGG
>JAHUZV010000017.1 GCA_019264575.1 Vulcanococcus sp.
GAACGGTTTCAACTTCAACCAGTCCATCCTGGATTCCCAGGGTCGTGTTCTGAACACCTGGGCTGACGTGCTGAACCGCGCTGGTCTGGGCATGGAAGTGATGCACGAGCGCAACGCTCACAACTTCCCCCTCGACCTGGCTGCTGCAGAAGCCACCCCCGTGGCTCTGACTGCCCCCGCCATCGGCTGAGGTTGATCCTCACAACGGTTCAATCTCGGTTGAATCGGAAGGCCCCCGCGCAAGCGGGGGCTTTTTGTTGTGGGCGGATCAGGCCTTGATCCAGGCCACCGGTTTGCGGCGCTTCGGATAGAGCTCGCGGCACAGCGGGCAAATGGTGCCATCACAGCCGCGAGCAGTGCAGAACTCGCGGCCGTAAAAGATGATCTGCAAGTGCAACTTGTTCCACGCGTGTTTAGGGAACAGGCGCTTGAGATCGGTTTCGGTGCGCGTCACGCTCACACCGCTGCTCAGGCCCCAGCGCTGCGCCAAACGATGGATGTGGGTATCCACGGGGAACGCCGGCACGCCAAATGCCTGAGCCATCACCACGGAAGCGGTTTTGTGACCCACCCCAGGCAGAGCTTCCAAGGCCTGAAAACTGGCCGGCACCTCACCGTTGTGGCGCTCGAGCAACAACTCCGCGAGGCGTTTCACATTGCGGGCCTTGGTTTTGGCTAGCCCCAGCTGACGGATGTGCCCCAAGATGGTGGCTTCCGGCAATGCAGCCATCGCCTGCGGCGTTGGGCCGGCTGCAAAGAGAGCTGGCGACACCTCATTCACCTTCTTGTCGGTGCACTGGGCACTGAGCAACACCGCAATCAACAAGGTGAAGGCATCGCTGTGATCGAGAGGCACCGGTGTTGTGGGGTAGTGCTGCTCCAGCCGCTGCATGATCAAGGCGGCCCGCTCCTCTTTCCTCACCGGCGCATCAGACTTCTCTCAAGGCCCAGTTTGTAGGCTCGCTGCAGCGCATTCAGCCCATGGGCAGCAGCTTCGGCGATCTCTTCCGCATCAGCACCTTCGGTGAGTCCCACGGCGGTGGGGTGGGTGTGATCGTGGATGGCTGCCCGCCGCGGCTGGAACTGGATCTCGAAGCGATTCAGGCCGAGCTGGATCGGCGCAAACCCGGTCAGAGCAAGATCACCACCCCCCGCAAGGAAGACGACCGCGTTGAAATTCTGAGCGGCCTTCTTGATGGCGTGACCCTGGGCACTCCCATCGCGATGGTGGTGCGCAACAAGGATCAACGCCCGCAGGACTACAAGGAAATGGAGGTGGCCTTCCGCCCCTCCCATGCCGATGCCACCTACCAAGCCAAGTACGGCATCCAGGCCCGCAGCGGCGGCGGGCGCGCCTCAGCCCGCGAAACGATCGGGCGGGTAGCCGCCGGAGCCATCGCCAAACAACTGCTGGCGAAAGCCCATGGCACCGAGGTGATCGCCTGGGTGAAACGCATTCACACCCTCGAGGCCAACATCGATCCAGCCACGGTGCGATTGGAGGATGTGGAGCGCAACATCGTGCGCTGCCCGGATGCCGCCATGGCGGAGCAGATGATCGAGCGCATCGAGGCGATCGGCCGCGAGGGCGATTCCTGCGGCGGCGTGATCGAGTGTGTGGTGCGTCAGGCGCCGATCGGCCTCGGCATGCCGGTGTTCGACAAGCTCGAAGCCGATCTGGCCAAGGCGGTGATGTCGCTCCCCGCCACCAAGGGCTTTGAGATCGGATCAGGCTTTGAGGGCACGCTGCAGAAAGGCAGCGAGCACAACGATGCTTTTCTCCCCACTGGCGATGGATCGCTCCACACGGCCACCAACAACTCCGGTGGGATTCAGGGGGGCATCAGCAATGGCGAGCCGATTGTGATCCGGGTGGCGTTCAAACCCACGGCCACGATTCGCAAGGCCCAGCAAACGATCAACGCCAAGGGTGAAGCCACCACACTCGAAGCCAAAGGTCGGCACGACCCCTGCGTGCTGCCGCGGGCAGTGCCGATGGTGGAAGCAATGGTGGCGTTGGTGCTGGCTGATCACCTGCTGCGCCAACAGGGGCAGTGCAGCCTGTGGTGATCAGCCGTGCGCGGCTTGCAGGCCTCAGCTCACGCCACTGAGCTGAGCAACGCCATTGCTGCTGGCCAGTACCGGGGCTGCTGCACTCAAACGGCTCACCGCCTTCGCCATGCGGCGTGCGGCTGAAGAACCTGCCGCGCTGCTCGCCGAGGCCTTGGCTTTCGCCGGTGCCTTCACCGCCGTCTTCTTCACGGGATTGCGGGCTGCTTTAGCCGGTTTGGGCTTGGCCTTCGCAGCAGGCTTCGCTGCCGCCTTGGCGGCTGGCTTCGCAGCGGCTTTCGCGGCCGGCTTGGCAGCAGCCGTGCGGCGCGCGGTTTTGGCAGCCGGCTTGGCCGGAGCCTTCGCTCTGGGTGTTGCGGATCCGGAGCGAGCGCGGTGACTGAGCACCAACGCCCATTCGGCATCGCTGAGGTTGGTGGGCTTGCTGCCGTGGGCATTGGCCAGCTTTGCGGCCTTCTCGATGTCGCTGATCAGGTTCTTCCAGGAGGTGGCGAAGCGCTTGTCGGATTGGGATTTGGCGCCGCTCTCCACCAGGGTCTCCACCACACCAGCGGCAGAAACCTTCTTGCGGCGGCGGTTGAAGATCTCCTTTTGGAGCTGAGCGATCAGGGCGTCGGCCTTGTCGCTGAGCTTGATCGTGAGCTGAGACATACAGACAGCATCGTCTATCTCAGGGGTAGCACTTGGATCTCAAGCTGACAACAAGTTGATGCAACGCCGGATCGAGCCGATCGCCGCTGAACAGGACGCCGCCCAAAGCAATGGCGTCCACACCCGCCCCGTACCAAGCGGTGGCATCAGCAACCGCAAGGCCTCCAGCCGCGATGCAAAACGGCAACGGCCCCAAAGGCCCCGCCAACGAACGCCAGTAGCCAGGCCCCAGGCTCGCCGCTGGATACAGCTTCACGGCCGGCGCTCCCCACTGCACCGCCGCCGCGATCTCCGTCGGACTGAACACACCCGGCACCAGGGTGATGGCCGCCGCCGCCGCCTGCTCCAGCAGAGTGCGATCGAGAATCGGCGACACCGCGTAGCCAAGCCCCGCGGCCAAGGCGGCTTCCAGGCCCGCTGCAGACCGCACCGAAGCCGCCCCCAGCCGCAGCGCAGGGAAATCAGCCACCAGCTCCTGGGCCATGGCGACCCACGCGCACGTGGCCTCCACCGCCAACTCGGCATGACAAAGGCCCGCTTGGTGCAGCTGCTCGAGCTGCAGGCGGGCCTGTTGCATGGATGAAGGCCTGAGCACCGCCAGCAGAGGCTGGCGGTGCAGGCTGCTGATCAAGCCGGAGGGATCAGACGTACTCAGCCACCCGCACGTCGCTGCGGATCAGCAGCTCCTGCAGGTCCTCCGCGTCAACGGTTTCCCGCTCCACCAGCATCTCGGCCAGCTCATCGAGCACCTTGCGGTTGCCGTTGAGCACGGCGGTGGCGCGCTTGTAGGCCTCAGCCACCAGTTGGCTTACCTCTTCGTCGATGGCGGCAGCGGTGTCTTCGGAGAAGTCACGCTCAGCAGCGATGTCGCGGCCGAGGAACATGCCGCCCTGGCTGCGGCCGAGGGCCACAGGGCCGAGGCGATCGCTCATCCCGAAACGGGTGACCATCTGGCGCGCCACACGGGCCACCTGCTGCAGGTCGTTGGAAGCACCGGTGGTGACTTCGTCTTCGCCGTAGACGATCTCCTCAGCCACCCGGCCGCCAAGGGCGACGGCCATCTGGTTTTGGAGATAGGCGCGGGAATAGAGGCCCGATTCCATCCGCTCTTCACTGGGGGTGAAGAAGGTGAGACCGCCGGCGTTGCCGCGGGGAATGATCGAGATCTTCTGCACCGGGTCGTAGTCGGGCATCAGCGCACCCACCAGGGCATGGCCGGCCTCGTGATACGCCACGAGACGCTTGCGCTTCTCGCTCATCACGCGGTCTTTCTTCTCCGGACCCGCCATCACACGCTCGATCGCGTCGTTCACCTCATCCATGGAGATTTCGGTGAGCTCACGGCGAGCCGCAAGGATGGCGGCCTCGTTGAGAAGGTTGGCCAGATCAGCGCCGGTGTAGCCGGGGGTACGGCGGGCGATCTTGTCGAGGTCGACGTCTTTGGCGAGGGTCTTGCCGCGGGCGTGCACGCCGAGAATCTGGAGACGACCGGCGTAATCCGGGCGATCCACCACCACCTGGCGATCGAAACGGCCGGGACGCATCAGTGCCGCATCCAGCACGTCGGGGCGGTTGGTGGCCGCCACGATGATGATGCCGGTGTTGCCCTCGAAGCCGTCCATCTCGGTGAGCAGCTGGTTGAGGGTCTGCTCGCGCTCGTCGTTGCCGCCGCCGAGGCCAGCGCCACGCTGACGGCCCACTGCATCGATTTCGTCGATGAAGACGATGCAGGGAGCGTTCTTCTTGGCCTGTTCGAACAAGTCGCGCACGCGGCTGGCGCCCACACCCACGAACATCTCCACGAACTCCGAACCAGAGATCGAGAAGAACGGCACACCCGCCTCACCGGCCACAGCCTTGGCGAGCAGGGTTTTACCGGTGCCCGGAGGGCCCACTAGCAGCACTCCCTTAGGGATCTTGGCGCCGACGGCGGTGAAGCGATCGGGGTTCTTGAGGAAGTCGACGACTTCGGTGAGCTCGAGCTTGGCGCCCTCGATGCCAGCCACATCACCAAAGGTGACCTGGGTTTGGGGCTCCATCTGCACCCGCGCCTTGCTCTTTCCGAAGTTCATGGCGGGGTTGCCGCCGCCGCCCTGGGCGCGGCGCAGCAAGAAGAACAAACCACCCAGCAAAAGCAGGGGGAAAATCAACGAGCCGATCGCCTGCTGCCAGGGCTGGGCCTGACGGGAGGGCTCCACGGCAATGTCGACCTTGTGGTCTTCCAGCAGCTTGAGCAGGTCTTTGTCGGGAGCGAGGTTCACTACGGCGCGCTGGCCGTTGTTCTCCACCACCTGAGCGGTGCCGCGATCGGGAGCGATCAGCACCCGCGACACCTCATTGCCCTCAACGGCCTCCACGAAATCGCTGTAGCGAAGCGTGCGCGGCGCATTGGCCGGATCGGGGCGGTCGAGGAAGGCCGTACCCACGGCGATCACCACCACGGCTAGGAGCACGTAGAGGCCCGCATTACGCCAGCGCTTCTTCACTTGGATCTCCGCTGTGATTAAGGAATGTTAACCGCTCTCAGGCGGCGGCCCGCAGAACCTCGACCACGCTACGGAAGGCGAACCACTCCGGGATCTCCTCGCCGCTGCGCAGCATCTTGCGGAACTGGGTGCCGCTGAGCTTCTTCACGTGCAGGCCGCGGGCATCGGCGTGCTCGGCGGTCACGTAGCCCTCCTCCTCGGTGTACACGAGGTTGAGCGACGGCACGGTTTCCATGCCGAGCTCAGGGGCGTTGTCGCGGGCAAAATCCTGCGCCTGGTAGGGGCCGTAGAAGTCGTCGCCACTGATCGAAGACTTACAGCCCGCCATGTCGCGGCCAATGATGAAGTGGGTGCAGCCGTAGTTCTTACGGATGATCATGTGCTGCAGCGCCTCGCGCGGGCCAGCCATGTGCATCGAATAGGGCAGGTAGGCCCAACGGATACGGGGGTTGTTCACCTCGGCAGCCAGGCGCTCGTAGGTCTGGAAGCGCACCTCACCGGAAATGTCGTCGTCCTGGGTGGGACCGCAGGTGGGGTGCACCAACACCACGCCCTGATCGCTCACGTTGCTGGCGTCGAGGGCGCGGGTGAACAGCTCGTAATGAGCGCGGTGAATGGGGTTGCGGCACTGGAAGGCCACCACGTCCTGCCCCTCGGGCAGGGTGGCGCGCACCTCAGCCGGGGTCTTGCAGGGGAACACACGCTTGGGCAACTCCAGACCCTGGATGGCACCACCGAGGTAGTAGCGACCGCGCTCGGTGGCGATCATCTTCACGGCGGGGTGCTCGAGCGAAGAGGTGCCGTAGCAACCCACGGCCTCGCGGGCTTTATCGGGCTCCCACTTGCTCTCCACGGTCATCACCGCCAGCTCCTGGCCGCGGTAAGTGAGCAGGAGCTTGTGGCCCACCGCGATGTCATCGCGCTGGGTGTCCATCACGATCGGCAGCCCGAACAGCAGGCCGCTGGTGGTGCGGTTGCTCTCCACCACCGATTGATAGTCCTCCTGGTGCATGAAGCCGCGCAGTGGCGAGAAGCCGCCCACCATCAGCAGCTCCACATCGCAGGCGTTGCGATCGGAGCACTCCACCACGTGATCCACACCGGCCTTCACCGCTTCGCGCTGCTCCGCCGGCACCCGCAGATCCACCAGGCTGCCGCCATGGGGTGCAATCAGGCCTTTGGAGGAGGCGACGGTGCTCGTCATGGCGGCGGGAGATTCAGCGTTGCGGGCGATTCTCCCAGAGCGCGCCGGAGGGGAAACTCCAGCCGAGGACGGGCACAAAAAAAGGGGCCCTGAGGCCCCTTGGGATCAGACGGTGCTCAAGGCGCGAATCAGGCCTTTTCCAGGCGGCCGTAGAGCTGGCCGGTGATCTTCACGTCCACGGGGTCATGGCTGCCCATGTCGGTATCGGAGGGCTGCACAGCGGTGAACACGCCGGCGAATTCACCGGTGGAGGCATCCACCTTGGTGATGGAGAGGTTCATCTCACCAGTGCCATCGATGTAGCGCTTGGCGTTTTCACGAGCCAGTTCGTCGTCCTGGCCGTTGAGAGCAACCAGACCCTGGGCGTACTGCACACCGGTGGTGAGAGCGCGACCCTTGGGATCAAGGAAGTTGGAGGTGCGGTAGCTGGGCACGCGGTAGCTGCCGTTCAGATCGGTGCTGGTGGTGATGGCGGCGCCATCAGCCGTGGCATTCAGCTCCTTGCTGGAGAAGGTGAAGGGCACTTCTTCGCCACCAGGCAGCAGCACGGTCACGATCTGGAAGTCGATCCCGCCCTGCTCCTGGAAGTTGATGCCGTTACCGGTCACCGCCAGGTCGCCATACACCTGATCGAGGCTGGTGGTGAAACGGGTGAGGATCTTCGACTCCACAAACTGCGCTTCCTGGCGCTTGTTGGCGGGCTCGCCCTTCACATACACCTCAGAGGGGTGCATGCAGATCTCACGCAGCTGGTACTTCGTACCCACATCCAGGCTGATCGAACCACGGGCCGAATCCGGCAGGGTCGGGCAGTCGTTGGCCAGACCGGTGTTGTGGATGTCGTCGTAGGTGAGGTTGGCCCGATCAACAGCCTTGGCGCCGCCGCTGCAGGCGGTCACGAGGGTGAGACAGAGCGCCAGCACAAGGGCCAGCAGAGGACGGAAACGCATGGGGAGAAGCCGGTCTGACAGGGGAAAACCTCTGGATGGGGTGCGCCCGCTGCGGATACTACCGGTGCAAAAAGCCCATTCCGCGTACCATGTCGCGGCTCTCAACAACCTGTATGCGAGAGCCGCGGATCCAGACCGAATGAACGACGGCAGCACCACTGATTCCACCCGCAGCCTTGCGGCTGGCGACTGGGAAGCGCGGCTCAGCGCTGAGCTGATGAGCCTCCAGGCCCTGGCGGATGAAGTGGATGGCGAGCCTGAGGCGCTGCTGTTGCTGCTGCGCCGCCTCGAGGAACTGCACCGCTCCATTCAGGACGGTCCCTTCCGCGCCAGCCTTCCTGCCGACCGCGGCGCCTTGTTCAATCTGCTGCAGGGCATGGAAAAGAGCGGCGGCTGGCCCTACATCCCCAGGCTGCAGCTGCGCACGTTTATGGATCTGCTGCAGAACGGCGAATCCGGCTCAGCCCTGGCCGCCTAGATCAAACCGCCAAGGGCTGTGAGCAGCCGGTGAGCAAGAGGCAACTTGCCCATCGGCTCCAACCGTTCCACAGCATCACCAGGCCCGACCAACCAACCCTGATTGGTGGCGCTGCCAAAGCCGGCATCGGCCTGATCGATTGGATTGGCAAAGAGGAGATCGCAACCCTTGCGCGCGAATTTCGCTTGCGCTTGGGGCAACACATCGCCGCTCTGGGCGGCGAAACCAAGGATGCGCTGGCCCGCCGGCCGGCGGCTCACCAACTCCACCAATAGATCGGGCACCGGCTCCCAAGCCGCGGCCATGGAGGCCGACTTCTCGGGTTTGTGGCTAAGGCTGACAGCCGGCCGATGATCAGCCACGGCCGCAGCCATGGCGATGGCATCCATCTGAGGCTGCAGCTGCTGCAACAGCTGCTGGAGCTCAGCTCCCGTGTCAATGGAATGGCAGTTCAGGCCCTCCAGCCAGGCGGGATCGAGCTGGAGTGGCCCATGCACCAGATCCACCTGCGCGCCACGCAAGCGGGCCGCTTGAGCCAGCAGCACCCCCATCCGGCCCGTACTGGGATTGCTGATGCAGCGGGCTGGATCGAGCCATTCGCGGGTCGGGCCCGCACTCACCAGCAAGCGGCGGCCCTGCCAATCGCGCCGCCACCCCCAGCTGGCGAGGCTTTCCAGCGCCAACAGCAACAGCTCCGGCTCCGCCATCCGCCCTGAGCCCTGGCGATCACAGGCCAGCAACCCCTCCGCCGGGCCCAAGGGCAACACCCGCTCAAACGCCTGCAACTGCACCCAGTTAGCCCGCACACCGGGCGCACCCCACATCGCCGTGTTCATCGCGGCTGCGGCCAGCACCGGCGCTTCGGTGGCCAGCAACGTGGAGGCCAGGAGGGTGTCGCCAAGGCCATGCACCCAGCGCCCCAGGGTGGTTGCACTCAGCGGCGCCAGGAGCACCAGTTCCGCCCACTCCGCCAACTCCACATGCAGCGGCCGCGGAGCGGTGTGGCTCCATTGGTCGGCGTCGAGAAAGCAACGCTCACGGCTGAGGCTGGCCAGCGCCACCGGGCTCACTAGTTGGGCCGCGCTGGGTGTGAGCACGCAGCGCACGTGAGCGCCGCGTTTGGCCAGGGCGCTCACCAGCAGCGGCAGCTTCACCGCCGCGATGCTGCCGCTGATGCCCACCAAGATGCGGCGGCCCGCCAGTGGATCCAATGCAACAGCCGGAGCGGGCTGCTCAGTCTTCATCGAAGGGTTCCTGATCCACCAAATGCACGTAGGGCCGCGCCAGCTCGGGGCGATGGATCGCCACGGCGCGCAGCAGGTGCCAGTCCTGCAGCCCTGCGAAGGGGCTGGGGTAGTCGTCCTCCTCGAGACGCCGAGCCAGCGCCGCCACCGCCTCCTCATCGAGGGAGGCAAGCAGCTCGGGCGTGATGGCAGCGCTCTGGGTCATGGGGGGAGGGGAACAGGGCGGCAACGCCACCTGCAAAGACTGATAAGTTCTCGCCACAGCCCCCAGCGGGGCCTGCAAGGGGAATTAGCTCAGCTGGTAGAGCGCTGCGATCGCACCGCAGAGGTCAGGGGTTCGAGTCCCCTATTCTCCATCCACCTCAAGAGGCCTGGCAGCGGCAGCGATGAACTGGAGCCCTGACGCTGAAGCCAAGCTCAAGGAAATTCCGTTTTTTGTGCGCCCGGCTGTGCGCAAGCGCATCGAATCCCTGGCTGGCGAGGCCGGCCGCGATGCGATCGATCTAGCCTTTTATGAAGAGGCCAAAGCGCAGTTCGGCCAGAAGTAAGGCTTGGCGGGCAGCGGCTGAATCGTTGTGGGATTCGAGGCGCTGACCATGGCCTGGTCTCTGCTAGAGGGGCGATGCGGTAAAAGGGACACATCAGTCCGTCCCCGGTCGAACGCATGTCGCAGTCGAAGCGCGAGCAGGTGGTGAGCCATCTGCGCTACATCCGCCAGGAACTGCGCGAGATGCACCAGGGTGTGATGGACGACGGCCTGCTGCCGGAAGCCGGTGAGGTGCGCGGTGTGATGGCCCAGATGGAAGCCCTACTCGAGCTGCTTGAAGGCAAAGGCTCCCGCAAGAAGGATTCCGACGGCTGAGCGCTGATTGAGCAGCTCCCGCCCACTGCAGCGCACCCGGCTTCAGCAGAGCCTCGGTGGAGCCTGGCCCAGGCTGGAGCAGTGGGCCCGGAACCCTTGGCGGCGGCTTTCTTTGCTGCTGATCGTGCTCCTTAGCACGTTTTTTCTTGGCAACGCGGTGGGCACGATCATTGGCGCGCGGGCGTTCCTGGATCCGCCGGCGGCACTGATCTGCGTGGTGCTGATCGAAATCGCCATCCGCGCCCGCAAACCGCTGTTGCGCCTCCCGGGCGACCGGTTGGGCCTGCAGCTGCTCGATATGACGCGCATCGGCTTCTGCTACGGGCTGCTGCTCGAAGGCTTCAAGCTGCTCTGAAGGGCAGAGCCCGCCTCAGCTAGCTGCCATCAAATACAACAGGGCCATCCGCACGGCGATGCCGTTGGTTACTTGCTGTTCCACCAGCGAACGCTGCAGATCATCGAGCAGCGCACCGCTCATCTCCACGCCTCGGTTCACCGGGCCTGGATGCAGCACAGGTACTCCAGGAGCGCACATTTGTAAGCGCTCATGGGTAATGCCATAGGCCCGGTGGTAGCTCTCCAGGCTGGTGAGCAGGTTCTGGTTCATGCGCTCCTGCTGGAGCCGCAGGGTCATCACCGCATCGGCGCCATCGAGCGCACGGTTCAGGTCGCGTTCCACGCGGATGGCCGAACGTTGGCCCACTGGGTCCACCGCCTGGCCGGGGGGTGGCGCTGCCACGAACTGCGAAAAGGCCTCGGGCAGCAGCGTGGGCGGCCCGCAGAGCACCACTTCCGCTCCGCAGGCCGTGAGCGCCCAGAGGTTGGAGCGTGCTACGCGGGAATGAAGAATGTCGCCCACGATCGCGATGCGCCGGCCGCGGAGGGCCTCCGGCGTGGGGGCCTCGGGAGCGAAATGGCGCGCCAGGGTGAACAGATCGAGCAGCCCCTGGCTGGGATGGCTGTGCAGACCATCGCCGCCGTTGAGCACGGCCACCCGATCACCGCTGGCATCGAGATCCCGGGCCAGAGCCGCGGGCACGCCGGTGCAGCGGTGACGCACCACCAGCAGATCGGCGCCCATGGCCACATAGGTGCGCACCGTGTCGAGCAGGCTTTCGCCTTTGCTCAGTGAGCTCGACGACGGCGAAAAGCTCTGCACATCCGCCGACAACCGCTTGGCCGCCAGCTCAAAACTGCTGCGGGTGCGGGTGCTGGGCTCAAAAAACAGGGTGGTGACCAGGCGGCCCTGCAGCGCCGGCAGCTTGCGGGCGCCGGAACTCGGCATCACGCGGAAGCGCTGGGCCAACTCCAGAACCGTGGCGTAATCATCGAGCGAGAAGGCCGCCAGATCCAACACATGGCGGTGGGTCCAGTCGCTCAAGGTGGGCTGCGAGAGACAACCTCAGGCTAGAAGCCAATCGGCAACGCGGCCACGCCGAGAGCGTCCGCCCTGGCCGGCGTGCGATCCCCCCGAGCCCGCTTGCTCACGCTGCGGCTGGCGCGCAGATACCAGCGCCAGGGGAGGTTTTGCCCCTGGCTGATGCCGATGCGGGTGGTCTGCATCAGATCGCCGGGGCCGATCGCCGCCCAGCCCGGAAGTCTGGCGGCCAGCCACAGGCCTGCCTCTGGATCCACAGGCTGAGCATCGCGGCGGCCATCGATGCCGAAGCGCCGTGCCAACAACGCCGGACCTGCCGCCACCCGCTCAGGCTCATCGGGCAGAGCCAAAGCCCTGAGCAATACCCCGTTGGCCCAATCCGCACGGTGCGTCACCACGTTCACACAGTGGTGAATGCCATAGCTCACATACACATAGAAACGCCCAGGCTCTCCAAAGAGGGTTTCGTTGCTGGGTGAGCGGCGGCGGTAGCCGTGGCAGGCAGGGTCGTCTTGGGAATACGCCTCGGTTTCCACAATCACGCCCCACAGCAGCTCGCCACCTTCTTGGCGTTTCACCAGCAGGCAACCGATCAGCTCGGGGGCGACGACCTCAGCGGAGCGGGCGAAGAAGGATTGAGGGAGGGCTGCCGGCCACAAATGCCTTTGCTCTTGATCACACGCCAACACAACCGCTCCCCGCCACGAGGAAACTCCAGCAGACTGGCCACATCACGGCAACCGATCAATGGATCACAGCTCCGGCTTCACCCTGGCCACCGTGCTGATCGGCGGCAGCGGCCTGTTCGTGCTCGCCACGCTGTTCTTTGGCACCAAGGGCGGCTACTACGACACCGATCAATACGACGGCAACGGCACCGCCCACTGAGCCCAGCTTCAGCCCTGACTCGGTAGCTGTTCAGACTCAGGGCAATCGCCTGTGACTTCAATGTCTTCCGGCAGGGCGGAGCGGCTGAAGTAGGCCAGCCGCGTGCTCACCGCTCCGATCGAATCGAGGCGCACGCACTCCTCCCAGCTGTGGAGTTCGTCGTCGTCTTCGGCGTCATAGCGAAGGGTGACGAGATCGCCCTCCAGCTCAACCACCAGCGCTTCTTCGATCCAGCGCTGCTGATCGCGCAGAAACACCCAAATGGGCCGTTGCTCGCACTGGAAGCGATAAAGCTTGCGCTGCAGCATGGGGTGCCCTCAGGAACCACCTGAGCTCGATCCTAGGGATACTGAGCCGATCTGAGCTGATCTGCCGTCGTGGTTGCCACCAGTGCTGAAGAGATCCGGCTGCAACTGCGCAGCTGGCCGGAGGTGGAGGCCTATCTGCAGCGCTGCAAGGGTGTGATCGTGCCGCTCGGCTCCACCGAGCAGCATGGTCCCACCGGCGCCATCGGCACCGATGCCCTCACCGCCGAAGCCGTGGCCCTGGAAGTGGGGCGCCGCAGCGGTGTGCTCGTCACCCCCGCCCAGGCCTTCGGCATGGCCGAACACCACCTGGGCTTTGCCGGCACGATGAGCCTCCAGCCCTCCACGCTGCTGGCGGTGATGCACGACCTGGTGCTCTCCCTGGCTCGCCATGGCTTCGAGCGCATCTATGTGATCAATGGACACGGCGGCAACATCGCCACCACCAAGGCCGCCTTCGCCCAGGCCTATGGCACCGCCGCCAGCCGCGGCCTGGCCAGCGCCGCCAACCTGCGCTGCAAGCTCGCCAACTGGTTCATGGCGCCGGAAGCGATGGGGCTGGCGCGGGAGCTCTACGGCGACAAGGAAGGGCACCACGCCACACCGAGCGAGATCGCGATCACCCTGGCGCTGGAGCCAACCCTGCAGAGCAAGCAGCGGCCTCTGCCGGAGCCAGCGCCGGCCGGTCCGATTCACGGCCCCGATGATTTCCGGCGCCGCCACCCCGATGGACGCATGGGTTCTGACCCATCGCTCGCCACCGCCGACCACGGCCATCGCTTCTTGGATGTGGCGGCCACAGCCCTCAGCGCCGATCTGCAACGCTTCCTCGAGGAGCCCTCCAGCTAGGTTCTGCCCATGAGCAACATCAGCGCCGACGACGTCCGCAAGGTGGCCAAGCTGGCCCGCCTCGAGCTGCCGGACGACAAGATCGCCACTTACACCACCCAGCTGGAGCGGATCCTCGACTACGTGGATCACCTCCAGGCCGTGGACACCGAAGGCGTTCCCCCCACCACCCGCGCCGTGGAAGTGGTGAACGTGACCCGCGACGACGTGGTGGTGCCGACCGAGGTGCGCGAACAGCTGCTGGATGAAGCACCCCAGCGCGAAGGCGACTTCTTCCGCGTACCCAAGATCCTGGCCGACTGAGCCATCAAAAAGCCGGGCCAAGGCCCGGCTACGCATCAACGCTTCGGTGAAACAGCGGTGCGGTGCAGCAGCGCCACCACATGACGCCGCGCTTTAAAGCTGGGCAGCAGCCCAGCAATCGGCCTCAGCTTGCTGCGGCGGCGCTTGTGGCTGCGCACGCCCAGAAGAATGTCGTAGATGAAATTGGTGAAATCGCCCTTGCTCTCAAACAAGCCAAGCCGCTGCGGCGAGCCTTTCGCATCCAGGATCGGTTTGGTGGCCTCATAAGCCGGTTTGTATTCAAACCAGGGAATCGACGGCCAGAGGTGATGAACCAGGTGATAGTTCTGACCCATGATCAACCAATTCATCAACCGCCCGGGGTAGATGCGGGCGTTGTGCCAACGGTTGCGCGACAGAAAAGGCCGGTGGGGCAGGTAATCAAAGAACAAGCCGAGGGTCACGCCCACCATCAGCGCCGGTGCAAACCAGCAGTTGAAGATGAAGTCGATGAAGCCGTATTTGATCCCCGCAGCCACAATCGCGAAGAAGATGCCGCGGCCGAGCCCCCACTCGAGCAGCTCATAGCGGCGCCAGAGGCGGCGCTGGAAGAAGAAATATTCGTGATAGAAGAAGCGCGGAGCAATCAGCCACAGCGGGCCGAAGGTGCTCACGATGTGATCCGGATCGTTCTTCGGATCGTTCACATGGGCGTGGTGCTGCAAGTGCACCCGCGTGAACACGGGAAAGCTGAAGCCCAGGAGCAGGGCAGCGCCATGCCCCATGAAGGCATTCCAGAAGCGATTGGGATGCGCTGCGTTATGGCAGGCGTCATGAATCACCGTGCCCTCGAGGTGGAGGGCCAGAAAACCGGTGGCCAGCAGCGGCAGCAGCGGCCACTGCCAGGCAAACCAGCCCGCAATCGTGATCCCGGCCAACACGTAGCCGCCCAGGAACAGAGCCACCGTGGGATTCCAGGCCGAAGGGGGGTCGAGGAACTCACGCGGCACGGCACTCACCGAGGCGCGTAGCTCCCGAGGGGACCCCTCCATCTCCGGTGACTGAACCAGAGCTTGCGTCATTCCCTGGGCTGCACCGGCCAACGTTCAGGCCACCTTAGGAAGTTGAGGCCTTCACCCCGATGCCCACCGGGGGACTTGAACCCCCACAGCCGAAGCCACTGGAACCTAAACCCAGCGCGTCTACCAATTCCGCCAGGTGGGCATGGCGCGACTGTACGGATGCACCGAGAATGCGGTCAATCTCGATCCGGTCATGGTTGCCAGCCTCAGCGGAACGCTTGCCCTGGTGGTGGGCTTGGCCGTCCTGCTGCTGCCCCTGCTGGCGAGCGAGCTCTCGCGTCCCCGCGATGCCATGTGGGGCGCTGTGGTTCTCCTGCTGGGGCTCACCCTGGTCACCAGCGCCGACCGGCTCACGGGTTCGCCGATGCTCGCCGTGCTCTGCGGCGGTCTGCTGATTGGCCGTCTGGGGCTTGAGGTGCTGCAGCTGCGCTGGCGGGCACTCACCAGCGAAGAGCAGCAACGCCTGCTCTCGCTGGAGCGCTGGCAAACCAGCCTGAGTGAGCTGATGGTGAGCGTGGCCCGGGGCGTCGCTGTGGTGAGCGCTGCTTCTGGCACGGTGCTGGCCGCCCTGCAACGCGGTGGCGGCAGTAAGGGCAGCAGCGGCAAACGCTGGGTGCGTTCCGACGCCGCCGAATCCAAATATCCCCAGGCCAGCGGGGAGCCTGCCCCCAAGCCCAGCGAGCCCACGCCCGTGGTGCACTCGTTCGCTGAAATCGATCAGCTGCTCCAGAGCGCCGTCAGCCAAGCGGGATAATCGGCCTTTGCTGCCCCCGGCGCCGTGACCGCCAGCTCTGCGCCCGCGACCTCCTACAAGGACACGCTCAACCTGCTGCAAACGCCCTTCTCGATGCGGGCGAACGCCAAGGTGCGCGAACCGGAGATCCAGGCCTTCTGGGCAGAGCTGCAGCTCTATGAACGCTTAAGCCAGCAGAACCCCGGCGAGAGCTTCACCCTGCACGACGGCCCCCCCTACGCCAACGGGGCCTTGCACGTGGGACACGCCCTCAACAAGATCCTCAAGGACATCATCAATAAAACGGCCCTGTTGCAGGGCAAGAAGGCTCGCTTCATTCCCGGTTGGGACTGCCATGGCCTGCCGATCGAGCTGAAGGTGCTCCAGGGCCTCAAGAGCAGCGAGCGCGCTGAGCTCACGCCGGTGAGCCTGCGCCAGAAGGCCCATGCCTATGCGCTCGAACAGGTGGAGGGCCAGAAAGCCGGCTTCCGGCGCTGGGGCATCTGGGCCGATTGGGATCAGCCCTACCTCACCCTGCAGAAGAGCTACGAGGCCGCCCAGATCGGCGTGTTCGGGGCGATGGTGCTGGCCGGCCACATCTACCGGGGCCTCAAACCGGTGCACTGGAGCCCCAGCTCCCGCACCGCCCTGGCGGAGGCTGAACTCGAATACCCAGACGGCCACACCTCCCCGAGCGTCTTCGTGGCCTTCCCGGCAGTGCAGCTGCCCGAGGGGCTGGCCACACAGCTCAGCGCTGCTGGCCTCAAGCCTGAAGCCGCGATCGCCGAAGGCGGGCTCGCCGTAGCGATCTGGACGACGACCCCCTGGACCCTGCCCGCCAACCTGGCGGTGTCGGTGAATGAGCGGCTCGACTACGCCATCTGCGCCGTGAGCCCCCGGGGCGAGAACACTGCACCCGCCGCCAGCCATCTGGTGGTGGCAGCAGAGCTGCGCGAGAGCCTCGAAGCCAGCCTGGGGCTGGAGCTCCAGCCCCTGCTCAGCGTGAAGGGCGCCGATCTCGAAGGGATCGTCTACCGCCATCCGCTGCTGGAGCGCACCAGCGCCGTGGTGATCGGCGGCGACTACATCACCACCGAAGCCGGTACTGGCCTGGTGCACACCGCCCCCGGCCACGGTGTGGACGACTTCAACACCGGCAAGAAATACGGCCTGCCAGTGCTCTGCCCGGTGGATGAGGCCGGCAACCTCACCGCCGAAGCCGGCCCCTTCGCCGGCACCAACGTGCTCAAAGACGCCAACCCCACGATCATCGAGGCGCTGGAAGGCACCGGCCTGCTGCTGAAGCAGGAGCGCTACGAGCACCGCTACCCCTACGACTGGCGCACCAAGAAGCCCACGATCTTCCGTGCCACCGAACAGTGGTTCGCCTCAGTGGAAGGCTTCCGCGCCGCCGCCCTGGAGGCGATTGCGCAGGTGGAGTGGCTGCCGGCCAGCGGCCGCAACCGCATTGAGGCGATGGTGAGCGAGCGGGGCGACTGGTGCATCAGCCGCCAGCGCACCTGGGGTGTGCCGATCCCTGTTTTTTATCACCGCGAAACCGGTGAGGTGCTGCTCAACCAGGCCACGCTCGATCACATCCAGGCCCTGATCGCCGAGCACGGCGCCGATGTGTGGTGGGAGCGCGATGAAGCCGGCCTACTGCCCGCGGACTACGCCGCCGAGGCCGCGCAATGGCGCAAGGGCACCGACACGATGGACGTGTGGTTCGATTCCGGCTCTTCCTGGGCTGGCGTGCTGGGCGGTATCGCGGGCGGTGAGAGCCGTGCCCCTGAACTCCACTACCCCGCCGACCTCTACCTCGAAGGCAGCGATCAGCACCGCGGCTGGTTCCAGAGCAGCCTGCTCACCTCCGTGGCCGTGAACGGCCACGCCCCCTACAAACGGGTGCTCACCCACGGCTTCACCCTTGATGAGAAGGGCCGCAAGATGAGCAAATCCCTCGGCAACGTGGTCGACCCCGCGGTGCTGGTGGAAGGCGGCAAGAACGAAAAGCAAGAACCGGCCTATGGAGCCGATGTGTTGCGTCTCTGGGTGAGCTCCGTCGACTACTCCGCCGATGTGCCGCTGGGCCCGGGGATCGTGAAGCAGCTGGCGGATGTGTACCGGAAGGTGCGCAACACCGCCCGCTACCTGCTGGGCAACCTGCACGACTTCGATCCGGCTCGCGATGCCGTGCCCTATGCCGAGCTGCCGCTGCTCGATCAGTGGATGCTGCAGCGCACCGCCGCCCTGATCGACAGCGTGAGCGGAGACTTCGAGCGTTTCGAGTTCTACCGCTTCTTCCAGGCGCTGCAGAACTTCTGCGTGGTGGATCTCTCCAACGTCTACCTCGACATCGCCAAGGACAGGCTCTACGTGAGCGGTGCCCAGGAGTTCCGCCGCCGCAGCTGTCAAACTGTGCTGGCCCTGGTGGTGGAGCGTCTGGCGGGGCTGATCGCGCCGGTGCTGTGCCACATGGCGGAAGACATCTGGCAGAACCTGCCCTACTCGGTAAGCGAGCGCTCGGTCTTCGAGCGGGGCTGGCCCACGGCACCGACCGAATGGCGCCAGCCGGAACTCGAAACGCCGATGGCTCAGATCCTCGAACTGCGGGCCCTGGTGAACCGCCAGCTAGAGAGCTGCAGATCCGGCGGCCAGCTGGGCGCTTCCCTCGAAGCCCAGGTGCAGCTAGAGCTGGGCGATGGTGCCGAAGCCACCCGCGCAGCTTTGAGCTGGCTGGAATCAACCACGCATCCCAACGTCGACAACCTGGCCGACTGGCTGCTGGTGTCGGCCCTGCAACAGGGCGGCAGCGCACCGGCCGACGTGCTGGCCGAAGCCAGCGAAGCCGGCATCACGGTGCGCATCGCCAAGGCCGCCGGTGAGAAGTGCGAGCGCTGCTGGCACTACGAAACCGACATCGGCCAGCACAGCGCCCACCCCAGCCTCTGCGGCCGCTGCGTGGCCGTGCTCGACTGATCACAGCGTGCACCTGATCGAGCAACTGCAGCTCTCCCCGCATACGGAGGGAGGCCACTTCCGCGAAACCTACCGGGCCAGCCAAACGGTGCCCACACCGCGCGGCCCCCGGCCGGCCAGCACAGCCATCTTGTTTCTGCTGCAAGCCGGTGAGCGCTCCCACTGGCATCGCCTCCACTCCGACGAGGCGTGGCATTCCCATGCCGGTGGTGGACTTTTGGTGCACGAGCTCAGCCCCAGCGGTGTGGCCCAAACCACGCGATTGGGGATGGAGCTCAGCCGCGGCGAACACCCCCAACACGTGGTGCCCGCCGGCCACTGGTTTGCGGCCGAACCGGCCAGCGGCGGCGCCTGGAGCCTGGTGAGCTGCACTGTGGCTCCTGGCTTCGATTTCGCCGATTTCGAGCTGGCCACCCCCGATCAGCTCGCTGCCCACGATGCCGCGCTCACTGAGCTCTGCGGCGACTGGCGGCGGTTCTGCAGCCAGAGCTGAAGGCTCAATCCCAGCGAGCAGGCTCCAGAAACAGCGCTGGATCCATCGGGCCAGCCACACGCTGTTCAGCAGCCGGATTGAGCGGGCCCTGCAACAGCTCCGCGCTCATCAGGCGTGCCGATTCCGGCAAAGCGGGCTGATCGGGATCAAACGCCGTGGGATGGCTGACGCTGCTAGAGAAGCCGCGGAAGATCAGCAGTTCAAAAGGTTCCATCGCGCCGGCCTCACCCGGCAGCTCACCGGTGAGCCGCAGCACGCGATCCGGGCGGCTGCGGCTGAGTTCTTCCAGCTGCGCCAGCAACTCAGAAACCACCGGCCACCCGCCCCTGCTTCGGCAGCCTCACCAGCAACCACTGCAAGGCACCCACCGCGTAGGCCACCAGGGCCACGTAGCCCACGAAGGCCGCGATGGTACCGGTCCAGCTGCCACCAAACACGAAGTTGAAGAAGCTGGCCGCACCGCCGTGCAGATCATCTGGGGCCTCCAGCCACACCCGGCACACCGGGCGGGTCACGCCGCCGCGCACGCAGTCCAGGGCTCGTGCACTGAGCAGAGCACCCACCCCCCCAAACACCGTCAAGCCCCAGCGCCAGGCGCGCACCGCAAACGGCAACGGACGCCAGGGGGGCAGGTCGTCGAGCTCCTCGTTGAGATCCACCCAGAACCACACGCTCACCACCACCAGCAGCTGAGCCAAAAACGCCAGCAGGTAGCCGAGGGGCCTGTTGTCGGTGAGCAGCAGCACCGTGATCAACAGCAGGCTCGCCACCTTCCAATAGATGCCCATCAAGCGCACTAAGGCCTGCTCGCGCTTCCAGGCCGCCCACACCAACAGCACCAGCGGCAGCCCCACGGCAAAGACTGCAGCCAGGCGATAGTCCAGCCAGACAAGAGTGCGATAGAGCAGCAGGTCTGGCACGCAGAGGGGGGCGGCAAGCCGTCATTATCCCGGGCCTAACGCTGCAGCCAGCAGCAGTAGGGTCCAGCCATGGCTCGGACGTTTCGCCTCCCCCATTCGCTGCAGTCCAGGATCGGCCCGCTGCTGCGGCGCCGCAACCGCCGGCAAGCCCGCTGCTGCACGGCCCTAAGCAATCAACCCGCCCTGGAAGCGGCGGTGGCAGATCTGAGCAAGCAACTCCGCGCCAGTGGCTTAAGCGGCACGGCGGATCTCGCCCTGGTGTTCTGCTCCACCGCCTACGCCACTGATCTGCAGCGCCTGCTGCCGCTCTTGCGTGAAGCCATTCCCAGCCGGCATTGGATCGGCTGTGCCGGCGGCGGGGTGGTGGGCACCGATGCCCAGGGCCAACCCCATGAACTGGAGCATCAGCCCGGCATCAGCGTGAGCCTGTTGCAGCTGCCGGGATCCGAGCTGCAGCTGTTTCATCTGGAGGCCGGGGGCCTGCCGGATCTCGATGGCCCCAGCCAGCAATGGGTGGACTGGGTGGGCGCTCAACCGGAAGGAGCCCACTCGATGTTGCTGTTCATCGATCCGGGCTGCCCGGCGATCAACGACCTGATCAGCGGCCTCGATTACGCCTATCCCGAGGCGGCCAAGGTGGGCGGCATTGCTGGGCAGCACAACGCCAGCCACGGCTCCCTACTGCTCGACGATCAAGTAGTGGAGGGTGCCGTGGGCTGCCTGATCAGCGGTGCCTGGCGGATCGATCCGGTGGTGGCCCAGGGCTGCCGCCCGATCGGCCCGGTATTTGAGGTGGAGAAGGCCGAGCGCAATGTGGTGCAGCGGCTCAGCGATGGCGATCACCAGGGCACCCCTGTGGCATGCCTACAGGCGATCCTCGAGCAGCTCAATCCTGAGGAGCGCGAGCTGGTTCGCCATTCCTTGTTTCTGGGCGTGGCCAAAAGCAGCTTTCAGCTGAGCAGCAACGACACGCCCGATGACGCCGCCTTCCTGGTGCGCAATTTGATCGGCGTCGATCCCCGCACCGGCTCGGTGGCGGTGGGCGAACGGCTGCGCGTGGGCCAACGGGTGCAGTTCCAGCTGCGGGATGCCAACGCCTCACGCCAGGAGCAGCGGCAGCTGCTCAGCCGCCAACGCCGCCAGCAGCCGGAGCCGCTCGCCGCTCTGTTGTTTGCCTGCCTCGGCCGCGGCGAGGGGCTCTACGGCCAACCCGATGGAGACGTGAGCGCCTGCCGCGAGCAGTTTGAGCATGTGCCAGTGGCCGGCGCCTTCTGCAATGGCGAGATCGGACCGGTGGCTGGCGCCACCCACCTGCACGGCTACACCGCGAGCTGGGGCTTCCTGGTGCCCAACCATCCCCCCGCAGACAGCCCTGCCTCCTGAGCCGCATGGTGCGCCAGCACGTCAACCCCCTCAGCCGCTTCTTCCAGCTGCCGCTGGAACTGCCCGCGCCGGCCGAGCTCTTTGCCGATCCGCAACAGCCGATCCACCTCGACATCGGCTGTGCCCGCGGCCGCTTCCTGCTGGCCTTGGCGCAGCAGCAACCCGCTGTGAATCACCTCGGCGTGGAGATCCGGCGGGCGCTGGTGCAGGCCGCTGAAGCCGACCGCCAAGCCCTCGCCCTGGGCAACCTCCACTACCTGTTCTGCAACGCCAATGTGAGCCTGCAGGCCTGGATGGCGGCGCTGCCGGCGGGCCAGCTCGATCTGGTGTCGATCCAGTTTCCGGATCCGTGGTTCAAGAAAAAGCACCACAAACGGCGGGTGCTGCAGCCAGAACTGCTGCTGGCAATCGCATCGGCCCTGGCACCGGGCAAACGCCTGTTCATGCAGAGCGATGTCCTCGCCGTGATCGAGCCGATGGTGGGCCTCACCGAAGCGAGTGGGTGCTTCAGCCGACCGGCAGCCGATGCGCGCCCCTGGCGAGCCGACAACCCCCTGCCGGTGCCCACGGAGCGGGAAACCTATGTACTGGGGCAAGAGCTGCCGGTGTATCGCGTGCTCTACGAACGCAACGAAGCACCGCTGCCGGAGCTGGCCGTGCTGGAGCAATGGCTGGAAGCCACCCCCGAACCCACCGATAATCCGCTCGAATCCGCAGTCCCCACGGCATGAGCCTGGCCCCGGCGCCAACCACCCCCTGGCTACTGCGCTGGCGAGGCCTGCTGGCCGGGGCCGCCTCCGGCCCAATCAGTTCACGCTTCAGTCTGCTGGCGGGGAATGTGCTCTGCGCGCTGATGGCCGGGCTGCCGCTTGTGACCCGTGGCGGTTTGAGCCTGCTGATCCTGGCGGCGGGGCTGCTCTGGTTGCTGTGGGCGCTCTGCACCCCAGCAGGGCGCATCGGCGGCATCAGCGGCTGGTTGCTCCTGATGCTCGGCATTGCCGTGTTGGCCACGGGCTTCTCGCCGGTGCCGATGGCGGCGTTCAAAGGGCTGCTGAAACTGATCAGCTACCTGGGCGTCTACGCCTTGATGCGCGAACTACTCGCGCGAGCGCCGCAGTGGTGGAACCGGATCGTGGCAGCCCTGCTGGCCGGTGAACTGGTGAGCGCTGTGATGGCGATTCGTCAGCTCTATGGCGACACCACGGAGCTGGCCCGCTGGGCCGACCCCAACTCCGTGGCCGACGGCACGATCCGCGTTTATGGCCCGCTCGAAAACCCCAACCTGCTGGCGGGATATCTGATCCCGATCCTGCCGATCGCCCTGGTGGCACTGCTGCGCTGGCGCTCGTGGCCGCAGCGGCTGTTTGCCGCGGCCTCGCTGCTCACCGGCAGCGCGGCGCTGTTTCTGAGCTACAGCCGCGGCGGCTGGCTGGGGATGCTCGCAGCCCTGGGCGCGGTTGTGCTGCTTCTGGTGCTGCGGCAAACCCGCCAGTGGCCCACGCTGTGGCGCCGGCTGTTTCCGCTGCTGCTGATCAGCGCGGCCGTGGCGGTGCTGGTGGTCGCCGTCACCCAGATCGAACCGCTGCGCATCCGGGTGATGAGCCTGGTGGCCGGCCGGCAAGACAGCTCCAACAACTTCCGGATCAACGTGTGGCTGGCGGCGATCGAGATGTTCCAAGACCGGCCTTGGCTGGGCATCGGCCCCGGCAACAGCGCCTTCAACCTGATCTATCCGCTGTATCAACAGCCCAAGTTCAACGCGCTGAGCGCCTATTCGGTTCCGCTGGAGCTGCTGGTGGAGGGCGGCATCCCCAACCTGCTGGCTGGCCTTGGCCTGCTGGCGGCGAGCATCCGCGCCGGCTGGGCGCAGCTCAAAGGCGAATCGGCCTGGGCGCTGCCGGCCCTGGCGGCCCTGGCGGCGATCGCCGGGTTGTGCATGCAAGGCATCACCGACACGATCTTTTTCCGCCCCGAAGTGCAGCTCACCGGCTGGTTCTGCCTGGCCACCCTCAGCGTGAGCCGCAGCGCCCAGGCCAGCGGCGATGCCTGAGGCCCAGCCACCCCTGATCGCCGGCTTCGATGCCGGCCAGACCCACACCACCTGCCGGCTGGCGACCCTGCGCAGCGATGGCTCGTGGCAGACCCTCGCTGAGGGCCAGGGCAGCGGTGTGACCCACCTGGCAGCAGCCGGTGGCGCCGAGCGCTTTCAACAGGCGCTGCGCAGCAGCCTGACGGCCGCCCTGGCTGCGGCACAACTCCACCCAGAAACGAGCCTGAAGGCTGCCGGCATCGGCGCCAGCGGCATCGAAGCGGGCAGCCCTGTGCAACGCGAGGCCACGGCCCTGGTTGCCCAAGTGCTCCAGCTCGCCAGCGAGCACGCCGTGGTGGTGGGCGATGAGCGCACTGCGCTGGCCGGTGCCTTTGGCGGTGGCGCCGGCATCCTGGTGATCAGCGGCACCGGCTGCATCGCTGTGGGCAGCAACGGCCAGGGGCAGATGCATCGCTGCGGCGGCTGGGGCTGGCTGCTGGATGGGGCCGGCTCCGCCATGGACATCGGCCGCGATGGCCTCGCCGTGAGCGTGCAAATGGCCGATGGACGCTCGGCGGATAGCGCATTGCGACCCGCGCTCTGGCAGGCGCTGGGCGCCGATTCAGCCCAGGCGGTGAAGGCGGCCGTGGTGGCGCCGGGCTTCGGTGCCGCGGGCTTTGCCCGCCTCGCCCCGGTGGTGGATGGGCTGGCCCAGGCCGGCGACAGCCACGCCCAGGCGGTGATCACGCGGTCTGCCGAGGCCCTGGCGCTGATGGTGCACGGCGTGGCCGAGCACCTGCACCTGGCGCAGCCAGCGGTTTGCGGCGTTGGCGGTGCCCTGCACCACCTGCAGCAGCTCCAGCAGGGTTTCCGGGCCGCACTGCAGCAGCATCTCCCGGCGGCCACGCTGCAAGATCCCGCCGGTGATGCCTGCAGCGGAGCGCTCAGCCTTGCCGCTCAGGCGGCGATCAAGCCGCGTTGAGGTACTGGTCCGCCAGCGCGGCCAGATGCTCACTCCAATGGTCCACATCCCCCTGCTCAGCGGCTTCCACCATCACGCGAAGCAGAGGCTCGGTGCCGCTGGCACGCACCAACACGCGACCTGAGCCGTGCATGGCTTCCTCCGCCTGCTGCACCGCCTCGCTGAGCGGAGTGCAGCTCTGCCAGCCGGTGCGGCGCCCTTTGTCGGGCACGGTCACATTCACCAGGCGCTGGGGGTAGGGGTGGAAGCTGCTGTCCATCCAATCGGCGAGGGAGCCACCCCGCGCCTGAATCAAGGTGGCCACCTGCAGAGCGGTGAGCAGGCCGTCGCCGCTCATGCCATGGCGGGCCGAGAGGATGTGGCCCGACTGCTCACCCCCCAACGCCGCTCCGAGCTCTTCCATGGCGGCATGCACGTATTGATCGCCCACAGCGGTGCGTTCCAGCAACCCGCCTGAGGCCTGCCAGGCCCGCTCGAAACCGAGGTTGCTCATCACCGTGGCCACAATCCGGTTCTCGGGCAGGGCGCCCTCGGCCATCAGGGCCTGGCCCCAGAGGTACAAGATCTGATCGCCATCCACCACCCGGCCGCGGCCATCCACCGCCAGCATCCGATCGGCGTCGCCATCAAAGGCAAACCCCATCGCGGCGCCCCGCTCCAACACGGCGGCCCGCAGCGGCTCGAGATGGGTGCTGCCGCAGTTCTGGTTGATGCGGCGGCCATCGGGCTCGCCGTGCAGCACGGTGAGATCGGCCCCGAGGGCGCGGAAGAGCGCTTCACCGCAGCTGCTGGCTGAACCCCAGCAGAGGTCGAGCACGATGCGGCAGCCATCCAACCGAGCACCGGCCACGCTCTCCAGCAGGCGCTGCTGGTACGCCTCCAGCAGGTCGGGGCGCTGCTGCAACCGGCCAGTGCCGCAAAAACCGTTGCCGCAGGAGCCATCAACAGCGCCATGCAGGCCGGCTTCGATCGCCGCCTGCTGCTCCTTGCCGAGCTTGGCGCCGCAGGCGCCGAACACCTTGATGCCGTTGTCGTGGGGGGGGTTGTGGCTGGCACTCACCATCAAGCCGCCGCTGCCGCCCAGCTGGCGGATCGCCCCCGGCACGGCAGGGGTGGGGCACAGCCCCAGATCGAGCACCTCGCGCCCCGCCGCGGTGAGGCCGGCGGCCAATGCCGCCACCAACATCGGCCCACTGCTGCGCGAATCGCTGCCCAGCAGGATCGGCCCACCCTGCGGCAGCACCTGGCCGCACCAATAACCCAGCTGCAACGCCAGCACCGGAGTGATCTGCTGGCCCACCCGGCCGCGGATGCCATCGGTGCCGAAGGCGGCTGTGCCCTGGGGCAAGGGGGTTCCCAGCGGGAACGCAGCCAGGGAAAACGCAGCCGACTCGGCCATCACACCAACGCACCTGAGGCGGCCTGCAGGCTAGGCCGAGGCCTCAGCGCCACCTCCGGGGCCACCAGGCCCAGAGCACCAGCTCCACAACCGCCCAGAGCAGCACGCCGCCCACCAGCCAGCCGGGCAGCAGCTGCAGCGGCCACAGCGGGCGCAGCAGCATCAGCGCACCCGCCAGGGCCCAAACCTGCAACACCCGCCGCCGTTGCCGCCACCCCGGCAACACCGTGAGGCTCGGCGGAAGCGAAGGCAGACGCAGCCGGCCCATGGCCTGGGGAGGAGATCTCCCCAAGAATGCCAACACCTGTTGCACCGCGTTGCCCCAGCTGCGCCCCTCCGCCGTTCTGCTGATCGGTGCCACCTGCCTGGGCAGCGGGATCGCATTGGCCGCGGCACGCCAGGCTCTCGTGCGGCTGGCACCTCCGCTCAACCCCGCCAGCAGCACAGCCGCCCTGCAGGCGGCCCGCTGGCACAGTCTCGATCCAGAGCGCCGGCGCGATGCGGCGCTGCTGCTGAGCGCCCAGCCCGGGCTCACGGCCAAAGAGCGTCAACAGCTGCTCCAGGGCCAAGGCTGGGGCCACGGGCCCCTGGCCGCTGTGGTGTTGAAGCAATCCGCCCAGAGCGCAGCAGCCCTGGGCCAACAGCAGCGGGCTCAGGGCCTGTGGCAAACCTTGCTGCGCCGCTTCCCGCAGGAACCCGCCAGCGCCGATGCGCTCTACGCCCTGGGCCAGCGCCAGCTGCTGCTGCGTCGCTTTCCTGCCCATCCGGCTGCCTTGGCCGCTGCGCTGGAAGCTGGCGACAGCCTGCATCTGGCCCGCTGGGGGGCTCGCTGGCCCGGCGCTGAAGCGCTGCTGCTGCGCTCCTGCCAAAAGCCCAAACAACCCCTCACCCCCGAGCAACGGCAGCAGCTGGCCAGCGGGCTGCTGCAGTTGGGGCAAGGGGAGCCTGCCGAACGCTGTCTGGCGGGGGAGCCACCATCGCCGGAGCTGGCCCTGAGCCTCGGGCGCAGCCTGCTGCGGGGCAGCAGCGCCGATCAAGCGCGAGGCCAGCAGCTGCTGCTGAAGCTCGCCGTGCAGCAGCCCAGCAGCCCCTTGGGCACAGAAGCCACCGCCCTGTTGGCCGAAGAGCCCGGCGCTGAGGCGCTCAAGCTGCTGGAGCAACTGCCGGCCAGCCTGCGCAACGGGCCAGCTGTGCAGGCGCGGCTGGCACTGGAGCAGCGCATCCCCTGGCAACCGGTGTTGCAGCACTGGCCGGAAGAGCCGAGCAGCTGGGAGCTGCAGTGGCAATTAGCGCGCAAGGCCCTGCTCCAACGGCGCTGGGCGGAGGCCGATCAGATCCTGGGGGCCATCTCGAGCAGCAAGCTGCCAGCCGTGTTGGCGGCGCGGCAACTGTTCTGGCAGGGCTACATCGCCCAGAAACAAGGCCAGAGCTCCCGGGCCAAGGAGCTCTGGCAGACGCTGCTGCGCATCCAACCCGTGGGCTACTACAGCTGGCGGGCGATGATGCGGCTCGAGCAGCCGCTGCCCGCCGCCGCGCCGCTAGCAACCGGCAGCCTTCAACCCGAACTCACTTGGCAGCCTCTGGGCAGCGGCAACCCGCGCCTCGATGAGCTGTGGCGCACAGGGCAGGCCCTGGAAGCCTGGGAGAGCTGGCGGCATCAGCGTGGTGGCCGCCCGCCCCAGGGGCCGACCCAACTGCTGCTCGAGGGGCGCCTGCGCACCAGCATCGGCGACGACTGGACCGGCCTGGGCCAACTGGAGTTCGCCAACCTGCGCCTGCCCCAAACCGATTGCCGCCAGCAGTGGCAGCGGGCCCAGCAGCAGCACCCGCGGCGCTTCCAGGCGGAGCTGAGCCAGGCCTCCCGCGAGGAGGGTGTGGATCAGGAGCTGCTCTGGGCCGTGGCGCGGCAGGAATCACGCTTCAGCCCAGGCGTGAGTTCGCCGGTGGGTGCCGTGGGGCTGCTGCAACTGATGCCCGAGACCGCCGCTGAACTGGCTAGCCGAGGGGTGAGCAGCGAGGAATTGCAGAACCCAGCCCTCAACGCGCGTTTGGGTGCCCGCTACCTGCAGCGCCTGCAGCAGCTCTGGCCCAACCAACCCTTCCTCACCGTGGCCAGCTACAACGCTGGGCCTGGCGCCGTGGCGAGCTGGCTGACTCCAGCTCTACCGGATCCCAAGCAGGAGCCAGAGCTGTGGAGCGAAGCCATTCCCTACCCCGAAACCCGCTTGTACGTGAAAAAAGTGCTGGGGAACCTATGGAGCTACCAGCTGCTGCAGGGGGATCCAGCTCAGATCTGCCCGCGCAACTAAGCGAGCAGCGGGGCAAGCCGATCGTGCGCCAGTGCCCCCAGGCTGATCCCCACCAGCACCCACACACTGAGGCCGAGGGCTCCCATCAGCGGAGCGGGCGCGAAGCGCAGGCGGCTCAGATCCAGGCGGGCCAGCAGCACCGACGACGCCAACACCAGCACCTCAGCCAACACCGCCAGGTGCAGCAGGTAAAGGCCCCCCGTGATCACGATCAGCAGCGTCACCACCAGGGTGAGGGCCTTGCTGGCCGCCATCAGTTGCGACAGCTCCCGCAGCAGCAGATCGGGCATGGCGCAGAACACCACCACCACCAGAGCCTGCAGGCATTGCAGCGGCCAGAACAGGGGCCCGGCCAGCTCCAGCTGCAGGGGGGTTTCAGCTCGGGTGAGCAGCAAGGGAGCCACCTCCGCCCAATGCAGCCCCATGTAGCCGCTCACCAGCAGCAGCACCAACAACATCGGTGCCCGCAGCGGCAGCAGCAGCAGACCAAACACAGCTTTCACAGGGATGGCTCCAGCACCAGGGCGATGGCCTCGAACGGGCACGTGGGAATGCATTGTTCGCACACCAGGCAGCGTTGCGCGTCGAACTGCAACTGCCAAGAGGGAGCGCTGCTGCTCAAGGCGCCGCTTGGGCAAACGCTGGTGCAAATGCCGCAATCCACGCAGCGCTCCGCGTCCACCCGAATCTGGCCCGAGGCGCGGTTGATGCCGAGCCCCTGGCTTTCCAGCCAGTGCTCCGCGGCGGCGAGATCATCGATATCGCCGGAGAGCTCCACCACCATGGTGCCGCTCTGATTCGGCGCGATCTGAGCCCGAAGAATCTTGGCGGCGATGTCGAATTCCACCGCCAACCGATACGCAATCGGCTGGTGCACCGCCTCGCGGGGGAAATGGAGGGTGATGCGGCGCTTCACGCGGTCTGGCCCGCCGGCGCACAGGCTAACCAGAGCCAGAAAACTGGCAGATTGTGGGTCCGCCATCAGGCTCCACCCCCGCCGCCTCGCCGTGAGCGCACCCACGCCCGACTCCCCGGCCCAACCCCTGCTGGGACGCCGCGCCCGCATGCTGCTGGCCGCCCTTGGCGCCGTGCTGGCGCTGGCCCTCTTTGCCCTGCGGGGCGGCCTACAACCGGCCGCACCCCTGGAGAAACTGGCGCGCCAATCCCTCGATCTCTCCGTGGCTCTGGGAGACGGGCGCCCCACCCTGGTGGAGTTTTACGCCGACTGGTGTGAGGCCTGCCAGGCCATGGCACCAGCGATGGAAACGATCGAACAACAACACCACGGCCAGCTCGACGTGGTGCTTCTCAATGTCGATAACCCGCGTTGGCAACCGGAGATCGATCGCTATGAGGTGAACGGCATTCCGCAGCTGGAACTGTTCAACGCCTCCGGCACCGCCATCGGCCGAGCCCTCGGCGCCCGCAGCAAACCCGAGCTCGAGGCCCTCACCACGGCCCTGATCGCTGAAACCCCTCTGCCGCAACTAGCGGGTCTGGCCACCCAGAGCACCCTGCAGCCCACATTGGCGGCAACGCCGATGGCTGGTCCACGCAGCCACGGCTGATCCCTGCAACCCCGCCTACCCTGCAAGCGCCGGCAACGTCCCCATGAACCGCTTCCGGGTTGAGCTGATCGCCGCTACCCCGAACCCGCAGCAGTGCATCTACGCCGCGATGCACCAGGACTACAGCGAGGGGTTCGTGGCCGCCGATCGCGCCGAATGGCCCGACGAAACCAAAGCCGGTGAGATCTGCGTGAAGCGGCTACTGGCCGGAGAGCGCGGCCACTACGGCCCGCTGGAGCACGCGCAGATCGTGCTCAATGTGGGCTGGTTCCCCCACTCCGTGATGCAACAGGCCCGCACCCACCGCGTGGGGGTGAGCTTCGATGTCCAGTCGATGCGCTACACGGGCGATCGCATCTGCCGGGCCGCCAATGGCGAGCTCGAGCTGGAGGAGGTGTTCTATCTGCGCCCCGAAGGCAACTACAGCGATCGCCAGGGCAAGAAATACGCCTACACCGCCGAGGAGCGCAGCAAAGATCTCGAGCTCTGCCGGCTGGCCGCTGAGCGCTACCGCGACATGCTCGCCGCCGGCTTCGCCGAGGAGCACGCCCGCGGCATCCTGCCCTTCGACTACCGGCAGCACTTTGTGGTGAGCTTCTCGCTGCGGGCCTTCCTGCATTTCATGGACCTGCGGGCCAAGCTCGACGCCCAGGAGGAGATCCGGGTGCTGTGCGATCTGATGTGGCCGCACATGCAGGCCTGGGCTCCGGAAATTGCCGCCTGGTATGAGAAGAGCCGGCTACACAAGGCACGGCTCGCACCCTGAGCGTTAAACCTTGGCGAGAGTGACCCGCTCCGGCTGGTGCTGGTATTTGCCAGCGCGGTCCTGGTAGGTGGTTTCGCAGGGATCGCCTTCAAAGAAGAGCAGCTGACAGATGCCTTCGTTGGCGTAGATGCGGCAATCGGCTCCCGAGGAGTTGCTGAACTCCAGGGTGAGATGCCCTTCCCAGCTCGCTTCCGCCGGGGTGGTGTTCACGATGATCCCCAGGCGCGCATAGGTGCTCTTGCCGAGGCAAATCACGGTGATGTTGGCCGGCACCTTCATCTTCTCCAGGGCCACACCGAGCCCGTAGGAATGGGCCGGAAGGATGAAGTAGTCGCCGTCGTCGTCGCGGTGCAGGGGTGCGGGCTCGAGGTTGGCCGGATTGAACCGCTTGGGGTTCATCACCGTGCCCGGCACGTGCTTGAAGATCAGAAATTCCTGAGGCGAGAGGCGCAGGTCGTAGCCGTAGGAGGAGCAACCGAAGCTGAGCACCGGTTGAGCACCGTTCTCGGGATCGAGGTGGCGCACCAACTTGGGCTGGAAGGGCTCGAGCATGCCGGCTGCGGCTTGCTCATTGATCCAGAGGTCGTTTTTGAGCATCAGAAACCTCGGCGCAGCTGGGTGACCTGATCCGCCATCGCCAGCAGGGAGCTGGGCATGGAGGGTCCCGTCAGGATCACATCCAGATGGGAGGGCCGCTGCTCGAGGGCCGTCAGCACTTCCGCTTCCTCGAGATATCCCAGCTCCACCGCCAGGCCCAGCTCATCGAGCACCAGTTGATCCAGCTGGCCAGCCAGCATCTGCTCACGGGTGAAGGTCCACACCGCCCGCACGGCTTCGCAGGCCTCCACACCGGCTTGATCCGCCGCCGCAGGCTCCGCCAGGCAGCTGGCCACGGCGGGACGCAGCCACTGCAGCCGGCCACACAACCACACGCTGCGCTCTAGCCCCTGGTCGACCCCACCTTTGAGGAACTGACTGATCAACACGCGGCTACCCAGACCGGCACTGCGCAGGGCCTGACTGAACACCCCACTGAAGCTGCCGCGGAACGGGGCCGTGTGCACCTGCAGCAGGCCTTCCTGTTGGGCCACCAGCCGCAGGCTGCGGCCAGCCGCCGATGGCGCCGAGCCGAGGGCCCGGCCACCGGAAGCCCGATGGCCAGGGCGAAACGGGCCGCTGGAACCACTGCCGGGAAGGGCTGCAATGCTCGCCGTCATCTCCGCTGGTGCCGCCGCGCTGGTACCTGAATGTAGCGGCGTCAGAGCGGTGAGCAAGCATCTGCCACTACCGGTAGTGCAAACACCCGTACCATCGAGATCACGCTGACCCAGGCCCAGCCCATGCCCGCAGACCCCTCCCGCAGCGACGGCCGGCGCGCCAACGAGCTCCGCCCCACGCGCTTCAGCTGGGATCCGATGGGCTTCGCCCTCAGCTCCGTCACCGTGCACACCGGCCGCACCGCCGTGATCTGCAGTGTGTGCCTGGAAGAAGGCGTGCCGAAATGGCGCAAGGGCTCTGGCAAAGGTTGGCTGAGCGCCGATTACCGGCTGCTGCCCGCCAGCACGCCCAGCCGGCAGCCGCGGGAGCTGATGAAACTCTCAGGCCGCACCCAGGAGATCCAGCGCCTGATCGCCCGCAGCCTGCGGGCCTGCCTCGACCTCGAAGCCCTGGGCGAGCGCAGCCTCCACATCGACTGCGATGTGCTGCAAGCCGACGCCGGCACCCGCACCGCCTCGATCACCGGCGCCTGGGCGGCCCTGGCTCTGGGGCTGCGGCGCCTGGAAGCCCAGGGCGTTCTCAGCCGCTCACCCCTGCTGGAGCAGGTGGCCGCCGTGTCGGTGGGGCTGGTGGATGGAGCTGGCCTGCTCGATCTCGACTACAGCGAGGACAGCCGCGCCGAGGTGGATCTCAATGTGGTGATGAACAGCCAGGCGCAGCTGCTGGAGGTGCAAGGCACCGCCGAAGGCGCTCCCTTCTCGCGCCAACAGCTGAATGCGCTGCTCGATCTGGCGGATGAGGGATTGCAGCAGCTTCGGCACAGTCAGCGGGAGGCGCTGGAGCAAGCCCCGAAATAGTGTCAATCACTACAAGAGCCCGCAGGGGTGATCCGTAGGGTCCGCCTCACCTTGCCCCGCCGTTATGGTCGGCGCCCAACCAGGCTTCAGCCGCTACTCCCCAAGCCCCACGACCGGCGCCGCAGGGCTCTCTCCGGTGGCGGGTTCGCCTGCGCCATCCAACGCCACCCTGTTGGATGTGATCCGCGGCCTCAGCGGCAGCACCACCGAAACAGTGGAGCGCGGCAAAACGATCTTCTTCCCCGGCGATCCGGCCGAGAAGGTGTATTTGCTGCGCCGGGGCGCAGTGCGACTCTCTCGGGTCTACGAATCCGGCGAAGAAATCACCGTGGCGCTGCTGCGGGAGAACAGCCTGTTCGGGGTGCTGTCGCTGCTCACCGGCCAGCGCAGCGATCGCTTTTATCACGCGGTGGCGTTCACCCGGGTTGAGATGGTCACCGCGCCGGCGGCCTCGGTGCGCAAAGCGATTGAGCTCGATGCCAGCGTGGGGCTGCTGATGCTGCAGGGCCTCTCGTCTCGGATCCTGCAGACCGAAACCATGATCGAAACACTCACCCACCGCGACATGTCGTCGCGGCTGGTGAGCTTCCTGCTGGTGCTCTGCCGCGATTTCGGCGTGCCCACCAGCGAGGGGATCACGATCGATCTACGCCTATCGCATCAGGCGATCGCCGAAGCGATCGGCTCCACCCGCGTCACGATCACCCGGCTGTTGGGCGATTTGCGCAATGCGGGCCTCGTGCAGATTGATCGCAAAAAAATCACCGTGTTTGATCCGCTAGCGCTGGCCAAGCGGTTCAGCTGAACGCTTCCCACCGATACTGAGCGTCGTCGCGCAAGGTTGTGTCGGGCTGGCTGCTGATCCTGGCGCTGCTGCTGCTGGGTGGAGTGCTCTCCACCCTCGGCGATCGGCTCGGTTCCAAGGTGGGCAAGGCCCGCCTCAGCCTGCTGGGGATGCGGCCGCGCCGCACGGCGGTGGTGATCACGGTGCTCACCGGCAGCCTGATCAGCGCCATCTCGCTCGGCTTGATGCTGCTGGTGAGCGATCGGCTGCGCACCGGCCTGTTTGAGCTCGACCAGCTCGAGCGGCGCCTGCGTGAGGGGCGCGAAGCTCTGCAACGCAGCCAGAGCGAACTCACCGCAGCCGAACAGGGACGCCAGCAGGCCCGCAGCCAGCTGAGCATGGTGGAAGCGCAGGCCGCCTCGCTGCGCAAGGAGCTGGCACCGCTGCTGCAACAGCGCCGATTGCTCGAGCAAGAACGCGATCAGCTCAGCCGCGAGATCGGCGCCAAGGATGCCGACATCCAGCGCAACCGCCAGGAACTGGCACGGCTGAACAACCGCATCGGCACCTCTGCCAAGGAGCTGCAGCAGCTGGAAACCAACCTGATTGCCCTGCGCCGCGGCGATGTGGTGATCAGCAGCGGCCAGCCCCTGGAGATCGCCAAGGTGCGTATCGAAAAACCCGAGCAGGCCAAGGTGGTGATCGAAGCACTGCTGCGCCAGACCAACATCAACGTGTTTCAGCGGGTGCTGCCCGGGCAGACACCCAACCGCCAGATTCTGCTGGTGCCCCGCAGCGACATCACCAAGCTGGAGGGCATCCTCAGCAAACGCGGTGATTGGGTGGTGAGCCTGATCTCAGCCGCCAACGTGCTCAAGGGCGAACGCCAGGTGGTGGCCTTCCCCGATGTGCGCCGCAACCGGCAGGTGGTGAAGGCAGGCGAGCAACTGGCCACCACCGTGCTGGAGGGCGATGAGCGCAGCGCCGAGCAGGTGCGCAGCCGCCTGAATGTGCTGCTGGCCTCGGCTTACAACACCGTTCAGCGGGCCGGCAGTCTGGCCAGCGGCCTGCAGTTCGATGCTGCCAGCGTGAATCAGCTCAGCAACGCCCTCACCAACCGGCCTCCTGGGCAGGTGGTGCAACTGCAAGCGGTGTCGTTACGCAACGGCGATCTGGTGGATCCGGTGGCGGTGGAACTGCGGGCGGTGCCGCGTTGAGCCAGCTGGCGGCGATCGACCCCGGGCGCAGCAAATGTGGCCTTGTGCTGGCGGATAGCAGCCGCCGTGAGGTGCTGGCGGCGGGGGTGCTGCCGCCGCAGCGCTGTCAGGAGCTGCTGCTGGAGTGGAGCCGCAGCCCGGGTTGCAGCACGGTGTTGCTGGGGGATGGCACCGGCAGCCAGCCCTGGCGCC
Organism: Vulcanococcus sp.; assembly: GCA_019264575.1. Taxonomy (GTDB): domain Bacteria; phylum Cyanobacteriota; class Cyanobacteriia; order PCC-6307; family Cyanobiaceae; genus Vulcanococcus. Next base: position 34,559 of record JAHUZV010000017.1, read on the forward strand.
AGTGGCTCAGCGCCCATCAATTGCCCGTGCTGCTGATCGAGGAAGCGGGCACCACCCTCGCTGCGCGGGAGCGCTACTGGCAGCTGGAGCCCGCCCGTGGCTGGCGGCGCTGGTTGCCGCGCGGTTTGCGCCTCCCTCCCCGCGATGTGGACGATGTGGTGGCACAACTCCTGTTGGAACGCCACCTGGGCACGCTGTTGCAGCGCCCAGGCACGCTGCGCCTGCTCAGCCAATGAGCCTTAAAACTTGGCCCGCACCGTGAAGGCGTAATCACCGCCGGGTTCGAGCTGGTAATCGGCCTTGAGCAGAAACCGCAGCAGTGCGTCTTGAATCAAGGCGCGGCCGAGGGAGGGCTCTACCTGCAGCTCACCGCGATCGAAGAACCAGCTGAAGGTCCACTGGAAGCCTCCAGCGCTCACCTCCCCTTCCAGCAGGCGCTGGCTGAAGCTCTGGTGCAGCACCCGGAGCTGGGCCGTGGTGGTGGGTAGACGACTCACGGCGGCGCTCCTCAACCAAGCGGGGCTTCCGCCAGCTTGACCGCAGCCGGCGCCACAAACCCGTTCAATCGGTTACCGGCACGCTCAAAACCAAGCCGCTGAATCAGGTCGACGCCCTGGAGCACCTCCTCGAGCACCTCCTCAAGCACCGGCTGATCAGCGGGAGCAAACCGGCCCAACACGTGCCCCACCGTGCGCTGCTTGCGCTCCACGGGATTGAGCGCCGGCGCGCCGATGCCGATGCGCAGGCGCGGAAACTCCTGCCCGCCCAGATGGGCAATGGTGCTGCGCAAACCGTTGTGGCCGCCGGCACCGCCACTGAGGCGCAGCCGCAAACGGCCTAAGGGCAGATCCATGTCGTCGACCAGCACAAGCATCTGGGCTGGTTCGAGATCAAACCAGTCGAGGGCGGCGCGAATCGAGCGGCCGCTGTCGTTCATGAAGGTCTGCGGCATCAGCAGCCGTAGACGCTTGGCCCCGACGCCCACCTCAGCCAGCAGTCCGTGCAGCTTGTTCTGCTGCTTAAAGCTGCCACCGGACTGGGCTGCGAGGCGCTCCAGCGCCATGAAGCCCACGTTGTGGCGTGTACCGGCGTATTTATCGCCAGGGTTACCAAGGCCCACCAGCAGCTGCAGGGGAGCGGTGCCTTCAGGGCCTGCCATCAATGCTCAGCGGCTCAGCTCAAGCCTCTGGGGAATGCTCTGGGACAGCGCTGGAAGCTTGCGGCTGTGCCGAAGGTTCTGGGGCAGCCGCTTGAGCCTGCTCAGCAGGAAGCACGCTGGTGGCGGTGACTTCCGCCTCGACCGTGTCGACCGCCTTGCGGAACTCTTTCTCGAACTCGCTGGACGCACTCTGAAAACCTTTCAAGGTGCGTCCGAGGGTTTTGCCCAGCTCGGGCAAGCGCTTCGGGCCGAACACCAGAAGACCGATGGCCGCGATGACCGCCAGCTCCGGCAGTCCGACTCCGAAGACGTTCATCCGATCAGCCGACGCCGTTCCAGTTGACGGTGATGCCGTCGAGCAGCAGCGACTTGTTGTACAGCTGCAGGATCACCAGCAGGAATACCAGGAACAGGGCCATGAACACGCCCATCACCGGGGTGGTGCCCCAACCGGGAACAACCTTGCCGTACTCGGAGTTGAGGGGACGCAGCAGATCTCCCAGGCGGGTGCGTTGAGCCATGACGGGCTGTGCTCTCTGGCAAGGGTCAGTCTCGTTACTGTAAGGGCCGCGGCAGCCGCCGCGGCTGTGCCTGTCGAGAGTTGTGATGGAAACGTCGTCCCCAGCCATGTCGGTGGCACTGGCCGTGTTGGCTGTGCTGCTGGGCCTCACCGGCTTTGGGATCTACACCGCCTTCGGTCCGCCGTCGAAGGGCCTGACTGATCCCTTCGACGATCACGACGACTGACTAACGGGGCTCCCGCTGCTGCACACCAGCCAACTGCCGAGCTGCCAAGGCAGCAGCAGATCGCCCGTTCCCGCCGAAGCGCAGGCGGCCTCCGTCCCGGCCGTGACCTCGCGGCGAGCACTCCAGCCCTCAGGCCAGCGGAGCTGCTGGCGCTGAGGGCTGAGGTTTTGCAGCGTCAGCCGCGCTGTGCCGGGTTGCTCGAGCGCTTGCAGTCCCACGATCTGCAGCGCCTCTGACCCCAAATCAAGGGTTGGCCAGCCCCGGGCCGCGCCCCCACCGGCAGCAGGACGCAACCAGAGGGGCTCACGGAAACGCTGGGCCTGCTGGGGCACGGCCTGCTGACGCCAACCCTGGGCGCAGGGCGAAAGGGCGAACCGCAGTCGCTGCAGGCCCTGATCCGCGGAAGGATCAGGCCAGGTGGGTGCGCGCAGCAGCGAAACCCCCAGGCGCCCTGGCTCCGCCGAAACCCCCTGGGGCCCATCCAGCAGCACAGCCAGGCCACCACCGGCCTGCGCCTGAGAAGCGATCCAGCTGATCGCGGGCACTTCCCAGCGGGCCTGCTCGCGGCCGTTAACGGCGGCAGCGGGGCGCTCGATCACGCCGCCGGGCGTATCAGCCGCATAGCGGCAAGCAGCCTGCGCCAGGGGCAGCTCCAGGCGCAGGAGCTCATGGCGCTGACGCCAATCCACCTGCAGCACGAGCTCCAGCCACGGCGAGGCCGCGCGCAACTGCACATCGAGCCGCAGGGGGGTGCTGCCGCAACGGCCGCGCCAGACCAGCCGCGAACACAGCGGCCCCTGCTCCGCCAATTCAGGGCCGCTCTGCCACTGCAGCGGCAAGGGGTGCTGGCGGTAATCCGCGGCGAGATCCCAGGCATCCCAAAACTCACCGTGATCCTTCCAGCGGCACCAGGCCAAGGGCCCTGCCAGCTGCGGCACACCGTCCGCTCCCCAGAGCTGCTCCAGGCCGATAGGGCCGAACTGGGCACGCACGAGCCCGTTGCTGAGCTGCCAACCCTGCGCGCTGGTTTGAAGGGCCACCGGATGCTGCAGCTCAGCTGGCTCGAGCGCCGGCACCGCCTCGCTGGGGCCGCGCTCCAAGGGCACCGCCGCCACACCCGCCGGCAGAGCGAGCTGAACCCAGGTGCCGCCACCTGGGGCCGGCTGCTGCGGCAGAGCCGTCTCGGCTCCGCTCAGGCGCCAGGCCCCCGCCGGCAAGCGCAGGGTGCAAGGCCCGGCAGCCTGCTGCTGCAATTGGGCCAACCACCAGCCGTTGTGGCGCGGCAGCAGAGCTTGCAGCGCCTGATCGCGGCTACGTCGCGCCTGCCGCCGGGCGGCACGCCACTGGGGTTCGGCCTGCTCAAACACCTCCGGGATCGAGGTGCCGGGAAGGATGTCGTGAAACTGCTGAAACAGGAGAGGCCGCCAATCGGCGGGTTCCGCCGGTGCCCCCTGCGCAGCGAACAGGTGCTGCAGGGCCAAAGCCAGATCCGCCTCCCGCAGCAATCGCTCGAGGCTGCGGTTGTGGCGCTTCTGATCCGGCCGGCTGGTGGCACAGCCGCGGTGCAACTCCAGATAGAGCTCATCGCGCCACACCGGCAGCTGCAGTGCCAACGGCTCCAAGCCCGCCAGGTATTGGCGCAGACTGCCGTGGGTCTGAGGGCAAGCCAGGGGTTGCTGCTGCCAAAGCTGCAGCTGCTCGAGCATCTCGGCGGTGGGCCCGCCGCCGTGATCCCCCACGCCCGGCAACCACAGGGCCTGCTCCACCCCTGTGGCGGCCTGCCAGGCGCGGCTATAGCTGTCGATCGCCAGGGGATCGCCGTCGGTGCCGATCGGTGCGGTGGCAAAAGCCAACAGCTCGCTGCCGCAGCGGCTGCGCCAGCGGAACAGCCGGTGGGGGAAGGGCTGACCGCTATTCCAGGCGAGCTTGTGGGTGCAGAACCACTCCACCCCGGTGCTGCGGGCCACCGCCGGCAGGCCGGCGCTGAAGCCAAAGCTGTCGGGGAGCCAGCAGAGGTTGTGCTGCCACTCGGGGAAGCGGGAGCGGCTGTAAGCCTGGCCCAAGGCAAATTGCTGCAGCAGCGAGGCGGTGCCGATCAGCACGCAATCGCTCTCCACCCAGGGGCCATTGATCGGCTCAAAGCGCCCGGCCTGCATCGCCGCCCGTAGCCGAGCGAAGAGTGCTGGCCGGTGCCGCTCGATCCAGGCGTAGAGCGCGGGGGTGGAGTGGGCGAAATGGAGTTGGGGGAAGCGCTCCATCAGCGCCAAGGCCGATTCAAAGGTGCGCACCGCCGCCTGCCAGGTATCCGCCACTGGCCAGAGCCAGGCCAGATCGAGGTGGGCATGACCCAACACCTGCACCGGAGCGGGCGGGTGCAGCAGCACCTGCTCCTGCAGCCAGGGCTCGAGTGCGGGAGCGACAGAGGGATCGGCAGGATCCCAAGCCTGGAGCTGATTCAGTAGTGCCGGCTGCTCTTCAGCCGGCAGGCGCTGGGCTGCGAGGGCCAAGCGCGGGGCCACCAGCACACCTGTGGGGTCTGCCGGATCGAGGGGTTCCTGCTCCACCGCACTGGCGACCAGAGCGCCGTCGTCATGGAGAGGGGAGCGCAAGCGCAAGTCCAGCTGCAGGGGCTGACCGCTCCACCAGGCCGCCGGCAGAGGCCAACGGCAGGCGGTGTCGAACAGATCGCCCTGATGAACCAGCTGCCCATCCACCCGCAGCTCCACCGCATCGGCCCACCAGCGCAGCACCAGACGCGCCAGGCGATCGCCCTGCTGGCGCTGCTGCCAGGCCGGTGGGCACACCAGCTCCAATTGCAGCTGCAGCCACCGCCCACCGCGGGGCCAGATCACCAGACCGCGGGCATGCCAGTCGGGGCGGCAACGGGCTCCCCAGGGATCCAACAGCGCGAGATCGCCCGCGCCCGATGGGGTTGCGCGCCGCCAGAGCGGCCTGAGATCCAGCCTGGATTGGGCCTGAAACGTTTCAATCCAGGAGCGAACAGCGCTGTCTGGGCCCTCCGGCATCGGTCAACGCGATCACGACCCATAGGATGATGCCGCTGCCGCAGGGTCATTCAGGGCCCACTTGGCGCCCGTCACTCCCTGTCACCGCCGGACAGAACCAATGCTCGCCCTCAAGATCTCGGTTTACTCCGTCGTCTTTTTCTTTATCGGGATCTTCGTGTTCGGCTTCCTGGCCAGCGATCCCAGCCGTACCCCCAGCCGCAAAGACCTCGAGGAGTGATTCGGCGCTAAGCCCTGAGGCGTGTCAGGATCACGCCCTCTTCATTCCCCTCGGTGCCTGTCCCGCAACGCGTCCGCCGTTTGATTGCGGTGCTGGGATCGGCATCGGTTCTGATCGGTGGCCACGCAGTTGCGGCTGAGCAGCCGTCAGCCTCTGCTGCGCCCGCGGCCTCCGGCCAACTAGGACCCCCTGGAGCTTCTCCGGCTGCCGGCCTGATCGAGGCCACTCCGGCACAGAAGCCACCCATCGACATCGAGCTCAGCGCCGACGACCAGGGTTTCGACCTCTTGGCCAATCGGTTTGTCGCTGTAGGCAACGTGAAGGTGATCCTTGCCGGCGGACGCTTGCTGGCGGATCGAATCGAATACGAAAGCGCCACCCGCACGATCTATGCCAGCGGCCGGGTTCGCTTCCAACGCGGCAATCAATACCTGCAGGCCAGCAAGCTCCGCTACAGCCTGATCGAAAACAGCGGAGAAATCGATGAGGTGTATGGCGTTCTCGATCTCGACAGCGCTGCCCTCGATCTCAATCCCAGCGAGACACCCTCGGCCCCGCTCCTGCCGCTGAGCTACTGGTCGGCGGCGCTGCCACCGTTCGATGCCGATGTGAGCCTCGACGTTGAGCCGCTGCCGGATCTCGATGCCCAGGTCGCGGACGAGCTGAGTGCAGCACCGCTCAACGCGGAAGCGGCAGCGCTCAATCTCCCCTCCGGCCTACCGGAAGCCATTCCGGCTGATGCCTGGCAGATGCCTCCGGTGGCGCTGTCCCCCGCGGCGCAGACCATGGCCTGCCCGCCGCCGCTGCCGCCCGTGCCCGACTGGCGCCCCTACCCCTGGGCCGCCACGGTGTGGGGCGGACAGATGATTGATGCCAACTTCGGCGACACCTTTCTGTTCAATGGCCGTCTGCGGCCGGAATACCTCTGGGGCGTCGGCCTGAACAAGCGCCTGCTGCGTGCCGGCCCCTTGGCCCTGGAATTTGATTCCAATGCCCTGTTGCACCACGCCTACGAACAACAGGGCGGCGAATTCAACCAAAAGGTTCCCTACGCCAACACACCAGCCCAAACCTTCGGCGAATTCACCTGGAGCTTTGGTGTTCGGGCCTGGCTGCAGCCCTGGCTGAGCCTGGCGTTCTTTGAGGGCGTGAGCCTCAACACCAACGTCAGCAACTACGAGAAGACGTTCCGCGAGAACTACACCACCTTTCTCAACTACCTCGGCTTCGAGGTGGAGGCACTGATCAAGCCGGAATGGTCGCTGGTGGGGCGCATCCACCACCGCTCCGGCGCCTACGGCACCTACAGCGGTGTGAGTGAAGGCAGCAACGCCTACTTGGTGGGCATGCGCTACCGCTTCGGCAGCAGCCCAGCACCAAACTTCCGTGTGGCTATGGGTCCACCGGATGGTTGCCCGGGTGGCGGACAGCCACAACCCAAACCGCTGAGCGAACAGCTCAATCAGGTGGCGCTTGGCTCAGCCCAGCAGGCCACAGGCACACCAGCTGCGCCTGCAGGGAATCCCAGTGCCCCCGGCAGCGGGCTGAGCCTGGGCCAGCAGGAGGCGCTGCGGCGCAAGGCGATTGCAGCGGCGGTGGATCAGCGGGTGAGCAACCTGCAGTTCCAGCAAAGCCTGAAGGTGCAACGCCAGGCAGGCAACACCAACGAAGACACGAACATCTCGGGCCGTGAGGTGACCTACGGCACCGTGCGGCCCTGGCAGCTCAACCCCCTCACCACCCAAGAAAACCGCAAGTTCGTAAGCGGCACCATCAGCCGTTGGCGGATGCAGGCCAACCGACTGACAGTCACGCCCAAAGGCTGGCAAGCGGATCGCGCCGCTTTCACCAACGATCCTTACACCCCGGCGCAATCGTGGGTGGATGCCAGCGGCGTGGTGGCCTACCAGGAAGCCAATGGTGATCTGGTGATTCAGGCCAAGAGCAATCAACTGATCCTGGAAGATCGCCTGCCGATACCTCTGCAACGCAACCAGCGCTTCGAGAAAGACCGCGAGGTGGAAAACCGCTGGGTGATGGCGGTGGATTCCGAAGATCGCGATGGTTTCTACCTCGGCTACAACCTCAAACCCCTGGAGGTGGGTAAGCGCGGAACTCTCAATCTGCAGCCCCAGTTCATGGTGCGCCGGGCCCTCGATGGCACCACCAGCAGCTATGTGTTGCCGGGCAAACCGATCGGCAGCTCGCCACAGAGCCAACCCACCCGCATCGGCGATCTGTTTGGCCTGTTGGCGCGCTTCGACACGCGCGTTCTCGGGCTGAATATCGACGTTGTGGGCGATTTCTCCACCTTTGATCCCAGCAACTTCGCCAACGGCACCCGCAGCTTGGGCGACATCAGCCGGTCTTTCCAGATGCCGCTGATCGGCCGCACCACCGCCCGCGGTTTCGCTGCGTATCGCTATCGGGTGTGGAACGGCTCCCTCGGTGAGCAGGACGTGTACTCCGCCCTCGGCGCCTCGCTGGAGCAAACCCGTGATCTACCCAACCTGGGCAAGATCACCAACCGCATGTTCTGGCGCGCCGGCTTCGGCAATTTCCAGGGCACGGAGTTCAACACCGTGAACCTGGCAGAGCTGTGGCGAGCCAATGTGTACGGCTCAATCAACAGCCGGCTGCCGCTCTGGACCGGCAAACCCCTGAATCCCGGGACGGAGCTGGCCACCCGTTTCAGCCCCACGCCAGTCGTGCCCGGCCTCGCTCTCAACACCAACCTCAACCTGAACCTCGCCTATTACGGCGATGGCACCAGTCAGCAGGCCTTCAGCATCAGCGGCGGCCCCACCCTCACGCTGGGGCACCTGCAGAAAAACTTCTTCGACTACACCCAGTTCACCGTGACCGGTGGCGGCACACTTCGCCAGGGCGTCAGCCCCTTCAGCTTTGATCGGATCGTGGACCTCAGCACCATCGGCCTGGGCCTCACGCAGCAACTGGTGGGGCCGCTGATGTTGAGCGGCGGCATCGGTGTGAACACCGACCCCAACTCCGAGTTCTTCGGCGACGTGGTGGATTCCTACGTGGAACTGCGCTGGCAGCGCCGTGCCTATGAGCTGGCGGTGTACTACAGCCCGTATCAAGGCATCGGCGGTGTGCGGGTGAAGCTGAACGACTTCAACTTCCGCGGCACCGGTGTGCCCTTCGTGCCGTACACACCGCCTGGCCTGGCGCATGATCAGGCCATCCAACGCCGGGGCTTCTAGGGGCGCAGCGGGGGAAGCGGATCGGGGCCCGGCTCTTCACCGCCAATCATCAGATCGCTGCCGGTGAAGTCGGCACCGATCAACACAGCTCCCTCCACTTGCACCCCAGGCGTGAGGGCCTGAATCAACACGGCGTCGCGCAGGTTGGCCTGGCGCAGATCCACATCGCTGAGATCGGCGTTACTCAGCCAGCTCTGCTGCAGCAGCGCGCCGCGCAGATCGGCTCCACTGAGATCCGCCCCCTCCAGATTGCTGCCGCGCAAATCGGCACCGCGCAGATCCGCCTCCCGCAGATCGATGCCATTGAGCAGCAAGCCGCTCAGGTTGGCGCCGCGCAGGTCGCAGCCTCGGCACTGCGGCCAGGGTGGCGAGGCCTGCGCTGCCGGGGGGCGGTAGGGCTCAACGGGTAGGGGCTGAGCCGCGGAGACTGCCGCCGGTGCGATCAGAAGCAGAGCCGCCAAGGCCGGCTTGAGAGAAGAGAGGAAGCGCATCGGCCACGAACCGTCCTCTCTCCTTGATAGACACTTGCGCGAGCGGCCGCCAAGCTCAAGCGGCGCTGAAACCGTTCAAATACGGCAAGCGCGCAGCTGTGGCCTGCAGCGCATCGCCATGGGCCAGCAGCTGACCGGTGGCATCCCACTGACCCGTGGCCAGCATCTGGCGCGGGCCAGCCGCCAGGTCGAGCTGCCAGCTCTGGGCGCCGCAGCTCAGCCGCGCCTCCGCCACATCCACCTCAAAGCTTGCAGCCGAATCGGCCTCCGCCGCGGCCTGGATCGCGAGCATCGTGTCGTGGTCGGCCACCAGGCAGGGAATGCCCAGCGCCAGGCAGTTGCCATAGAAGATCTCAGCAAAGCTCTCGCCCACCACCGCGCGGATGCCCCAGCGCATCAGCGCCTGCGGCGCATGCTCGCGGCTGGAACCACAACCGAAGTTGCGGTTCACCAGCAGGATCGAGGCACCCTGGTGCTCAGGCCGATCAAACGGGTGGGGGCCAGCCGGGTTATTCGCCAGCTCAGCCCGGTCATCGGCAAAAGCGGCCGGGCCCAGCGCCTCGAAGGTGACGCACTTGAGGAAGCGCGCCGGGATGATCCGATCGGTGTCGATGTCATCGCCGCGCACCACCACGGTGGTGCCGCTGACGCTGCGGATCGAACCAGAGGGGAAGGGTGTGGCGGTGGTCATGGGATGGGCCGGCTGCGTTCGACGGGTTGACGGAGAAAGACGATCGATCAGGCGTTGAGCAGCTCGCGCACATCGCTCACCCGACCAGCGATGGCCGCCGCGGCCACCATCGCCGGGCTCATCAGCAGGGTGCGGCCGCTGGCGGAACCCTGGCGGCCCTTGAAGTTGCGGTTGCTGGAGCTGGCGCTGATCTGGCGGCCCTCCAGGCGATCGGGGTTCATCGCCAGGCACATCGAGCAACCGGGCTCGCGCCACTCAAAGCCGGCCTCCACAAACACCTTGTCGAGGCCTTCCGCTTCGGCGGCGGCAGCCACCTGCTCGCTGCCGGGCACCACAAAGGCCTTGATGCCAGGCGCCACCTTGCGGCCTTTGGCCACAGCGGCCGCCGCCTGCAGATCGCTCAGGCGCCCGTTGGTGCAACTGCCGATGAAGCACACATCCACGGGGGTGCCGGCGATCGGGGTGCCGGGCTGCAGATCCATGTAGCGGTAAGCCTCCTCCGCCAGGGGCCGCTCGTCGGGCTCGGTTTGCTCGAGGGTGGGCACCGTTTCATCCACGCCAATTCCCTGGCCTGGCGTGATGCCCCAGGTGATGGTGGGGGCGATGCTCGCGGCATCGAAGCGCACCTCGTCGTCGAACACGGCATCGGCGCCGCTGGCCAGGGAGCTCCACCAAGCCACCGCCTGATCCCAGGCGTCGCCACTGGGGGCAAAGGGCCGGCCCTTCAGGTAGTCGAAGGTGACCTGATCAGGATTCACGTAACCGCAGCGGGCACCGCCCTCGATCGCCATGTTGCAGAGGGTCATGCGCTCCTCCATCGAGAGCGCCGCGATCGCCGGGCCGGCGAATTCGTAGGCGTAACCCACGCCGCCCTTCACGCCGAGCGTGCGGATCACGTGCAGCACCAGATCCTTGGCGTACACGCCGCTCTGCAGCTGGCCATCCACCCAGATGCGCCGCACTTTGAGCTTGCCCATCGCCAGGCTCTGGCTGGCGAGCACATCGCGCACCTGGCTGGTGCCGATGCCGAAGGCAATGGCGCCGAAGGCGCCGTGGGTGGAGGTGTGGGAGTCGCCGCAGGCCACGGTCATGCCTGGCTGGGTGAGGCCCAGCTCGGGGGCGATCACGTGCACGATCCCCTGGCGGCCGCTACCGATGCCGTGCAGGGTGATGCCGTGCTCAGCGCAGTTGGCCTCGAGCGTGGCCAGCATCTCCTCCGCCAGCGGATCGGCGAAGGGCCGCGCCTGGCTGGTGGTGGGCACGATGTGATCCACCGTGGCCACGGTGCGCTCGGGATGGCGCACGCTCAGGCCGAGATCGCGCAGGGCCGCAAACGCCTGGGGGCTGGTCACCTCATGGATGAGGTGCAGACCAATGAACAGCTGGGTGGAGCCGCCGGGCAGCTGGGCTACCTGATGCAGATCCCAGACCTTGTCGTAAAGGGTGCCGGAGCTCACGGCGGCGCTAGCAGCGGAACGGTCGAGCCTAAGGCGGCGATCGCCGTGATCACTCCAGCAACGCCAGTCGCAACCGGTTGAGGGCTTCGCCAGCGGCGAGGGTCTGAATCCAGCTACGGCCGCGGCTAGCGCCGAAGCGCACACCCTCACTGCTGCAACCCGCAGGGCCCGCCACGGCGATGTGCACCAACCCCACAGGCTTCTCGGCGCTGCCGCCGCCGGGGCCGGCCACACCGGTGATCGCCAGAGCCCAATCGGCGCCGGTGGCGCGACGGGCTCCTTCGGCCATGGCGCGCGCCACCGGATCACTCACAGCGCCATGGGCCTCCAGCAGCGCGGCGGACACCCCCAACAGCCCTTGCTTCACGCTGTTGGCGTAGGCGATCACACCGCCCAGCAACACATCAGAAGCTCCGGGCACCGCCGCCAGGGCAGCCCCAAGGCCACCGCCGGTGCAGCTTTCGGCCACCGCCAGGGTCTGGCCGCGACTGCGCAGTTGCTCCAACAGCACCGACGCCAACGAAGCCTCATCCACCCCGAAGCAGAGCGCACCGGTACGGGCGCGGATCTCAGCCTCCACCGGTTCAAGCAGCTGCACAGCCGCCTCGGCTGTGGCCGCGCGCGCCGTGATCCGCAGCTTCACCTCACCGGAGCCTGCATAGGGCGCCACGGTGGGATTGGTGCCCTCCAGCAGATCAGCCATCTGCTCGGCCAGGTTGGATTCGCCTACGCCCCAGAAATGCAGCATCCGGCTGGCGAAGACCCCTTCTGCCAAGCCGGCCGCCCGCAGCCAGGGGGCAGCCGTGGCCTCCCACATCGCCCGCATCTCGCTGGGCACCCCCGGGAAGGTGAGGATCGTGAAATCCGGGCGCGGGCTCCAGATCATGCCGGGAGCCGTGCCGGTGGGATTGGGCAGCAGCGCGGCCCCCTCCGGCAGGAAGGCCTGGCGGCGGTTGCTGGCGGCGCAAGGGCGGCCGCGGGCGGCCAGGCGGGCCTGAATCTCGGCCCATACCTGGCGATGCTCCACCAGGGGAGCCCCGAAGGCAGCGGCAATCGCCTCGGTGGTGAGGTCGTCGGGGGTGGGGCCTAGGCCGCCGGTGGTGATCAACACGCGGCAGCGCGAGGCCGCGGCCTGCAGCTCAGCGATCAGGCGCTCACGGTTATCGCCCACCACGAGCTGGCGGTGGTGGGGAATGCCCAGAGCGGCGAGCTGCTCAGCAATCCAGCGGGCGTTGCCGTTGGTGATGTTGCCCAGCAGCAGCTCGGTGCCGATGCAGAGAATTTCAGCGCTCATCGCCGGCCAGCTCGCGGTTGAGGCTGCGGCGAGCGGCGATCACCACCACAATCAGCACCGCCGTGGCCAGCCCCAGCCAGAGAAAACGCAGTTCCGCGTTGGCGAGCACCAGTGCCAGAGCGGCCAGCCACTGGGTGAAGGCATAGATCAGCACCACGGTGCGGCGATGGCTGAAACCAGCGCGCAGCAGGCGGTGATGCAGATGGCGCCGGTCTGGATAGAAGGGCGAGTGGCCCTGGCTGAGGCGCCCCATGATCACGGCCGACATGTCGGCCAGGGGCAGCGACAGGATCAGCAGCGGCAGCAGCAGGCTCACGCTGGTGAGCCCTTTGGCTGGGCCCACGATGCTGATCGCCGCCAGGGCAAAACCGAGGAAGTAGGAACCGCCATCCCCCATGAAGATGCGGGCGGGGTTGAAGTTGTGGCGCAGGAAGCCGAGACAGCTACCCGCAAGCGCCGCAGCCAACAGCCCCGGGGCTGGCTGATTGAGGCTGTAACTCACCGACAGCAAACCCACGGCGGCGATACCGCTCACACCAGCGGCCAGGCCATCCAAACCATCCAGCCAGTTGATCGCATTGGTGATGCCAACCAGCCAGATCACCGTGGCGATCAGGCTCAGACCATCCGGCAGCGGGATCGCTCCGGGCGGCCCACCAAAGAGGTGAAAGGGGAGATCGATCGCCCCGATCTGCACGCCCTGGCTCCACACCGCCATCGCCACCAGCACCTGGCCGCCCAAGCGGGGCAGCGGTGGCAACGCGAACAGGTCATCGGCCAGGCCGATCACAAAGAAACAGAGAGCGCCAGCGATGGTGGTCCAGATCTGGCTATCGCGCTGGGGCGGCAGCTCCACGAAGCCACCCATCAGCCAGATCAAGGCCAGCGCGATCACAAAACCGCCCACGATGCCCACGCCGCCCAGGCGCACCATCGGCGTGGTGTGTTGCTTGCGGGAATCGGGCTGATCGATCAGGCCCCAGCGCAAACCGGCGCGGCGCACGATCGGCACCAGCAGCGCTGTGCACAGGGCCGCGATGCCGAACGCCAGAACAGCGGCGAGATCCGGCCGGCTGGAGATCATCGGGGGCGGTGCGCGGTCGGAATCGAGACCCAGATGGGCCCTACCGGGCGCAGCTTAAGCAGGGCCCAGCCCCGCGGCGATCACAAGAGGACCGCTGCGGGCCAGTCGCTCAAGCGGGCTGCAGTGCGCGGGCCTCGGCGTACAGCGGGAAGCGCTCACACAGGGCGGCCACACGCTCGCGGCAGCGCTGCTCGATCGCAGCGTCTTCCGGGTTGAGCAGGCGATCCGCGATCACATCGGCCACCTCGCGGAAGGCGGCTTCATCGAAGCCACGGGTGGTGCAGGCGGCGGTGCCCAGGCGCAGGCCGCTGGTCACAAACGGCGACTGGGGATCGAAGGGCACGGTGTTCTTGTTGGCGGTGATGTGCACATCACTCACCAGCAGATCGGCCACCTTGCCGGTCATGCCGATGCCGCGGAGATCCAGCAGCACGATGTGGTTGTCGGTGCCGCCGCTCACCACGTCGATGCCGCGCTCCTGGATGCGGGCGGCGAGGGCCTGGGCGTTGGCCACCACCTGCTTGGCGTAGGCCTTGAAGCTCGGCTGCAGCGCCTCACCAAAGGCCACGGCCTTGGCGGCGATCACGTGCTCGAGCGGGCCGCCCTGGCTTCCGGGGAACACGGCTTTGTCGAACTGTTTGGCGAACTCGGCATCGCGGCAGAGGATCAGGCCGCCGCGGGGGCCGCGCAGGGTTTTGTGGGTGGTGGTGGTCACCACATCGCACACGGGCACCGGGTTGGGGTGCACACCGGCGGCCACCAGGCCAGCGATGTGGGCCATGTCGGCCAGCAGGTAGGCGCCCACCTCATCGGCGATGGCGCGGAACGCCTGGAAATCGATGGTGCGGGGATAAGCGGAGTAGCCGCACACGATCAGCTTCGGCTTGTGCTCTAGCGCCAACTGGCGGATCGTGTCGAAATTGAGCTGATGGGTGGCTTCATCCACCCCGTACTGCACCACCTTGAACCACTTGCCGCTCACGTTCACGGGTGAGCCGTGGGTGAGGTGGCCGCCGTGGCTGAGATCCATGCCCATGATCGTGTCGCCGGGCTGCAGCAGCGCCAGGAACACGGCGAAGTTGGCCTGAGCGCCGCTGTGAGGCTGCACATTCGCCCAGGCAGCACCGAAGAGCTCCTTGGCGCGCTCGATCGCCAGCTCCTCGATCGCATCCACGTGCTCACAACCGCCGTAGTAACGCTTCGAGGGCAAGCCCTCGGCGTACTTGTTGGTGAGCACGGAACCCTGGGCCTCCATCACGGCGCGGGAGGCGAAGTTCTCTGAGGCGATCAGCTCGAGGTGCGTCTGCTGACGGTTCAGCTCCTTGCCGATCAGGGCAGCGATTGCGGGATCACCGGCCGCCAGCGACTGGTTCACGGCTGCTCCGGTGGACTCCGCCATGGCAGATCAAGGTGTTGATGTGGCTTTGATCGTAAGAAACCGCAGCACTCAGCGCCTCTCCCAACGAACCCTGCCATCGCGATCTGGGCACAAAAAAACCGCTCCCGAAGAAGCGGTTGTTCTTGAAAGGCGCGCCTGGAGAGATTCGAACTCCCGACCCTCTGATCCGTAGTCAGATGCTCTAATCCGCTGAGCTACAAGCGCCTTCGCCTGCCCTGACATTGTGCCCATACCGAGGGCCCACCCGTCAACAGACCCCCTCCTTTCATCCCCGATGCCGATCCGCTGGTACGGACCCGCCAATCCCGAAGACCCCACCTACCGGCACTTCAACCGGATCGTGAATCTGGTGCTGCACACGATGGTGTTCGCCGCCCTGAACAGCGGCCTTTGGTTCGTGCAGAACATGCGCCACCCCTTCAATCACTTGGCCTGGCTCACCGAAGCCTGGGCGCTTGTGCTGGTGGTGCAGCTGATCAGCGTGGTCGCCCGGCGGCCGGAAACGCCATCCTGAGATCACACCCGCCAGCGCCGCGATGCCCCTCTCCGCCAGCGAGATCCGCGATCTGCAACTGGAGATCGCCGACCGGCTCTACATCCAAATCGGCGGCTGGCACCTGTATCTGGGCGATGCAGGCGTGGCCGAAGCGCTGGCGATTGAATGCGCCGCACGGCTCGATCAAGGCGCCGGTGTGTGCGCGCGCCAGGCCCTCGAAGCAGTGCAGGTGCCCATCGGTGGCGGCAGCAGCAAGCTGCCCCTGGCACGGCTCGTGCCGGCCGGCCAGCTGCAGGATCTCGAGGATCTACTGGCCAACCACGGCTAGGGTTGCGCATCCCGCTGCGGCCCTGTGCTGGTCATCGAGGTCACCAACGCCCGAGAGGTTGTTCGCCAGCGCATCGGTCCCCTGGGCAGCCGCCTGATCGGCAAGGTGGTGGACGCTGAAGCGCAGGTGGAAAAGGCGCTGATGCAGGAGATGGAAACCGCCTTCCGCGATTTCGGGATCGAGGCGCGGATCTATTCGGTGGATGGGCCCGCCATGGTGGGCCGCAGCCACCTGGAAGTGCCGATCCACGTGCGCGAAGAGCGCGTGGTGGAAGGCTGAGCCCTCTGCCTCAACGCCGCCTCAACGTTTCAACGGCAGGCGCCGCGTGATCTGACCACCGAATTGCCGGGTGATCTGCGTGGCTTCCGGCACACCGGCCCAGCTGGCCACAAGCCCGTACACGAGCAAACCAGCGGCCGCGCAGATCCCGCACTGCAGCAGCAGGCCCACCAGGTGAGAAGGCCAGGCGATCAGCACCGAGAGGCCGAAGCTCAACCCACCAGCCAGCACCGCAGCCACCAGCAACAGCAGGCTGTCGCGCACCCAGATCGCCAGGGGCAGCCCACCCAAGCGGCGCTGCAAGGCCAGTAACAGCCCCAAGCAGGTGAGCAGATTCACGCCCACGGTGGCTAGCACCAGGCCGGGTGCACCGAAATTCAGCGCCGGCAGCTGCAAGCCCCAGGGCGTTGGGCCACCCACCAACAGCCAATCGAACACGGCGTTTAGGCCGATGCCCGCCATCGAGAAGCGAAAAGGGGTGGTGCCATCGCCCAGGGCATAAAACACGCGCACCAACACATCCCGGCCGAGGTAGGCGGGCATGCCCACGCCGTAGGCCATCAGCAAGCCGCCAACCAGCGCTGCGGCACTGGCATTGAACGCTCCCCGCTCGTAAATGAGGGCCACGATCGGGCCCGCGAGGGCCACCATCAACGCCCCCAGCGGCAGCATCGAGGCGTTGGAGAGCATCAGCCCCTGGCGGATGCGATTGATCAGCTCCGGCCGATCACCCGGAGCGGTGAGCCGGGCATACACCGGCAGCAGCGGCACCAGCAGGGCGTTGGAGAGCAGGCCCAGGGGCGTTTGCACCAGCAGGTTGGCGTAACCCAATCCAGCCGCCGCCCCCACGATTCCCGAGGCGAAGAAGAGATCGGTGAACACATTGATCTGCAACATGCCCGAGGAGAGGGTGGCCGGGCCCATCACCCGCAGCACCTCCTGCACGCCGGGGTGCTTCCAATCCCACACCAGCTGGAACTTGTGCAAGCCCTGGCGGGCCAGGGCCGGCAGCTGAATCAGCCACTGGAACACCGCCCCCAGCAATGTGGTGCCCGCCAGCACGGCACCGCCCAGGAAGGCGTACTGGGGCAGGGCAATGTCGGAGCCCAGGTGCAGCCAGAGGAGGCCCAGGCCGGCGATCACCGCCACGCTGGAGAGCAGCGGGCTCACCGAAGGCAGCCAGAACTCATCAGCGGCATTGAGCGCTCCAAAGCCCAGGCCGATCAGGCCAGCGAACAAGGCCATCGGCGCCATCCAGCGCAGCTCCAGCACCGCGATCGCGTGGCGCTCGGCATCCAGCCCCGGACCCACCAAATCGATCAGGGGATCCGCCGCCACAAACAACAGCAGCGTCACCCCGATCAGGGCGGCGCCCACAAGGGTGTTGATGGCGGCGAGCACATGGGCACCTTCCTCACGGGGCCGGCGCGAGAGCGCGCTCACCATGGCGCTGTGGAAGGGGCCATTGATCCCGCCGAGCAGGATCAGCAGAAAGCCCGGCAACACATAGGCGTAGTTGTAGGCGTCGTAGGCGGCACCCACCCCGAAGGCCGCCGCGATCGCCTGCTGGCGCACCAGGCCAGCCAACTTGCTCAAGGCGGTGGCCACCGCCACGATCAGAGCGATGCGGCGCAGTGAGCGAGCGGGCGTCGTGGCGGGCCCGGTCGTTCCGGATTGGATCGGGGGTTCGCTCATCCGGTGCGGCCTTAGCCCCAACTCGGGCGATTCTTGCCTGCAGAAGCCTCGCCGTCATGCCGGTTGCCGCCGCACCCGAAGCCCAGCCTGTGTTGACGCTGGAGCCCTTGCAGGAGGGGGTGCTGCTCAAGCGCTACAAACGCTTCCTCGCCGATGTGCAGCTCGATTCCGGCGAGGTGGTGACGGCCCACTGCGCCAACACCGGGCCGATGACGGGGGTTCTGCACGTTGGCGGGCGCGTGCGGCTGCGCTTTGCCCCCTCCCCCACCCGCAAGCTGGCCTGGACCTGGGAGCAGGCGCAGGTGCCCGGTGCGGATGGCGAGCCGGTGTGGGTGGGCATCAACACGGCACTACCCAACCGCCTGGTGCGCGCCACGATCGAGGCCGGCTACCTGGAGCCCTGGCTCGGCCCGATTGCCGCGATCCGCGCCGAGGTGGCCTACGGCGCCAACCGCCGCAGCCGCATTGATCTGCTGCTCACCCCCGCCGAAGGGGCCGCCGATCCGCGGCCGATCTACGTGGAGGTGAAGAACACCACCTGGACCGATGGCGATCTCGCGCTCTTCCCCGACACCGTGACCGAGCGGGGCCAGAAGCACCTCGAAGAACTGATGGGCGTGCTGCCAGATGCCCGCGCTGTGCTGGTGCCCTGCTTGAGCCGCGCTGATGTGGCGCGCTTCGCACCCGGCGATAGCGCCGATCCCCGCTACGGCGAACTGTTCCGCCAGGCGCTCGATGCCGGCGTGGAGGTGCTGCCCTGCCGCTACGACTTCAGCCCTGAGGCCGTGCGCTGGCTGGGGGTGGTGCCGGTGCAGCGCCACAGCAGCCCAGCCACTGAGGGTGCCCCATAGAGTTGGCTTCCCCCGTGCCCGCTGCCGTGGATACCCGCGCGTTCAAGCGATCCCTGCACCATTCGGATCGCTACAACCGCCGCGGCTTCGGCCTGGGCGAAGAGGTGGCGGGCAGCCTTGAGCAGGCGTACCAGAGCAACCTGATCGCCAGCCTGCGGGAGAACGGCTACC
Organism: Vulcanococcus sp.; assembly: GCA_019264575.1. Lineage (GTDB taxonomy): Bacteria > Cyanobacteriota > Cyanobacteriia > PCC-6307 > Cyanobiaceae > Vulcanococcus. Next base: position 53,171 of record JAHUZV010000017.1, read on the forward strand.
AGCTGCAGCACGGACGGCTGAGCGTGAAGCTCGCTGAAGCCTTCGGCTTTTGCTGGGGCGTGGAGCGAGCGGTGGCCATGGCCTACGAAACCCGGCGCCACTACCCCACCGAGCGGATCTGGATCACCAACGAGATCATCCATAACCCCTCGGTGAACGATCACCTCCGGGAGATGGACGTGCTGTTCATCCCCGTGGATGGCGGCGTGAAGGACTTCTCCAATGTCGCCAGCGGCGATGTGGTGATCCTGCCGGCCTTCGGCGCCACGGTGCAGGAAATGCAGCTGCTCAATGAGCGGGGCTGCCACATCGTGGACACCACCTGTCCGTGGGTCTCCAAGGTGTGGAACACCGTGGAAAAGCACAAGAAGCACGCGATCACCTCGATCATTCACGGCAAGGTGAAGCACGAGGAAACGCTCGCCACCAGCTCCTTTGCCGGCACCTACCTGGTGGTGCTCGATCTGGCTGAAGCGCAACTGGTGTGCGACTACATCCTGGGCAACGGCGATCGCGAGGCCTTCATGGCCCGCTTCGCCAAAGCCTGCTCCCCCGGCTTCGATCCCGACCGCGACCTGATGCGCGTGGGCGTGGCCAACCAGACCACGATGCTCAAGAGCGAAACCGAAGAGATCGGCAGGATGTTCGAGCGCACGATGCTGCAGCGCTTCGGCCCCACCGAACTGAACGACCACTTCGTGGCCTTCAACACCATCTGCGATGCCACCCAGGAACGGCAAGACGCGATGTTTGCCCTGGTGGATGAGCCGCTCGATTTGATGGTGGTGATCGGTGGTTACAACTCCTCCAACACCACCCACCTGCAGGAGATCGCGGTGAGCCGCGGCATCCGCTCCTTCCACATCGATACCCCCGAACGGATCGGCCCTGGCAACCGCATCGAGCACAAACCACTCGACGGTGAACTGGAGGTGGTGGAGCCCTTCCTGCCGGAGGGCACGCTGCGGGTGGGAATCACCTCCGGCGCGTCCACGCCGGATCGGGTGGTGGAGGATGTGATCAGCCGGCTGATTGATCTGGCCGACGCCTGATCGGGCTGTCACAGCGACTGCAATCCAGGCCGCAGCCGGGCTTTACATTGTTTCAACATTCACTGGTTCAGGCCTGGGGAGAACCGACCGCGTTGATCTCATCGGTGACCAACCCCCTGCCTGAGTTGAGCGAAACGCTGCGGCCATCCCTGCGCCACAGCGAGGATGCTCGGGTGCGTTGCTACAGCAGCCAGTTCGCCGACTTGATGGAGATGCGGGCCCCGGCCCACATCGTGGGGGCTTACCTGGATCGCCACGAGGGCTGGTTCCGCCGCTGCGCCGCACCGATGCAGGTGGATGCTCTTGGCCGGAATGGCTATGTGCTCACCCTCGGCCGCTTTGGCAACTTCGGCTTTGAGGTGGAGCCCACGATCGGCCTGGAGCTGCTGCCGCAGAGCGCCGGCGTGTATCGGATCTGCACGGTGCCGCCCGAGCAGTTCCAGCCCGGTCTGCGCGACCTCTACGACGTGGAATTCAACGCGGCACTGCGGCTGGAGGAGCAATCCGCCGATGCGCCGCTCACGGAAGTGCGCTGGGAGCTCGATCTGAGTGTGTGGATCAAGCTGCCATCGGTGATCGGCCTGCTGCCGGAATCCCTGGTGCAGAGCAGTGGTGATCACCTGCTGCGCCAGATCGTGCGCCAGATCTCCCGCAAGCTCACCTGGAAGGTGCAGGAAGACTTTCACGCCACCCACAACCTGGATTGCCCGCCGCGGCGGCGGGCCCAGTTCTGAGGGCTGCGCCGATCAGGCGGGGCGGTTTTCCCAGATCTTGTTCACGATCTGCATGCCGGTTACGGCCTGCCAGAGGAAGAGCGTGAACACGCCCATGTTCAGACCCACGTGGATCTTGCGGGCGATCAGGTTGCCCTGCTGCATCAGGGGGGAGAGCGCGGCGGCCACCACGAGCATGCTGCTCATCGCAATGCCCACCAGCAGGTGAGGGCCCACAAACAACTTGCCGTTGTTGAGGTAGGTGACGGCCATGCCACCGAAGGTGCCGAGCACCATCACCGCAAGCACCGCGCTGCCAAAGAGGTAATGGCGCTTGGCGAACTGCCCTTTGATCAGGGTCTTGCGGGTTTCGGCGTCAGCGGTGCGGGTTTTCTTGGCCTTGATGCCCAGAAACATCGCGTAGCCACTCAGGGCCAGCAGCGCCCACATCGCCAGGGGGTGCAGGAAGTTGAGGTTGAAAGCGAGGCTCTCGGGCATGGGAGCGAGCTGGGATCAGCGCAGTGGGGCGAAGCTAGAGCAGAGGCGTCAGCCTCAGTGCAGGAAGTGGCGGCGGCCAGTGGTCACCATCGCCAGGCCGAGCTCATTGCAGGCGGCGATGGAATCGGCATCGCGCACGCTGCCGCCGGGCTGAATCACGGCCGTGATGCCGTGCTGGGCGGCCAAACGCACGGTGTCGTCGAAGGGGAAGAAGCCATCACTGGCGAGCACTGCGCCCTTGGCCTTGTCGCCGGCGGTTTCAAGAGCAATGCGGGCTGAACCCACGCGGTTCATCTGGCCGGCACCGATGCCGAGGCTTTGGCCACCTTTGGCCACGGTGATCGCGTTGGAGCGCACGTGGCGCACCAAACGCCAGGCAAAGCGCAGGTCCTCCAGCTCCTGAGCCGTGGGTTGGCGCTGGCTCACCACCTGCCACACGCTTTCATCCACGGGCTGATCGTCGAGCTCCTGCACCAACACACCACCGAGCACGCTGCGCAGCTGCTGGCGGCTGGCGCGCGCAATGGCCGCAGGCTCAAGCTCCAGCAGGCGCAGGTTGGCCTTGGCCGAAAGCAGCTCCCGCGCCGCCGGCTCGAACGCCGGTGCCACCACACACTCCAGGAACAGGCTGGTGAGGTGGCCGGCGGTGGCGGCATCCACTGGGCCATTGATCGCCACGATGCCGCCGAAGGCCGACACGCGATCGGCATCGAGGGCCCTCTCCAGAGCGTTGGCGCTGCTGCTGCCGGTGGCCACACCACAAGGGTTGGTGTGCTTCACCACCACCGCTGCCGGCTGGAAGGGGTTGCCGCCGGCGGGCTGGCCGCCGTAGCCGAACTCCCGCACCGTGGCGAGGGCGGCTTCCAGATCGAGGATGTTGTTGTAGCTGAGCTCTTTGCCCTGCAGCTGCTCACCGGCGCCGAGGCCAGCGCCGGGCTGGGCGTACCAGGTGGCGCTCTGGTGAGGGTTTTCGCCGTAACGCAGGCTCTGGCGCGCGGGCAGGTTGAGCGTGAGCTGCTCGGCCGTGGCCTCCTCCTGGCTGAGCTGGCTGGCGAGCCAGGCGCTGATGGCGGTGTCGTATTCGGCGGTGTGGCTGTAGGCCTCCAGCGCCAGCTGGCGGCGCAGCGCCTCACTCAGGGCGCCGGCGGCCAGGGCCTCCAGGAAGGCGGGGTATTGGCTGGGGCTGGTAAGCACCGCCACATCAGCGTGATTCTTGGCAGCGGCGCGCACCATGGCGGGGCCGCCGATGTCGATGTTCTCGATCGCCAGATCCCAGCTCACATCGGGGCGGGCGATGGTTTCGCGGAAGGGATAGAGGTTCACCACCACCACATCGATGGTGGCGATGCCCTGGGCCACCAGATCAGCCTGGTGGGAAGGCTCGGAGCGCTTCGCCAGGATGCCGCCGTGGATGCGCGGGTGCAGGGTTTTCACCCGGCCGCCCAGGATTTCCGGGGCACCGGTGTGTTCGGCCACCTTGGTCACGGGCAGCCCAGCTGCCGCCAGCGCCGCGGCCGTGCCGCCACTGGAGATCAGCTGGTAGCCAGCGGCCAGCAGTCCTTCAGCCAGGGGCACCAGGCCGTCCTTGTTCGACACGCTGAGCAGGGCCGTGGGCGCCATGGCTGTTGAGTGGAGGGCAAGCGTTCCAACCTACGCAGCAGCTGCGCTTCGCTCCGATGGCCGGTTCCCTCTCCGATCAGCTCCATCTCGGCCCCGCTGAGGCCTCCCATCGCCTGGTGCTCTTGCACGGTTGGGGCGCCGATGCCGACGACCTCTTGGATCTGGGCCCGCTGTTGGTGGGGCCTGAGGTGAGTGTGGTGGCGCTGCGGGCACCGGAACCCCACCCCTACGGCACCGGCCGGCAGTGGTACGGCCTGCAGCCGATCGACTGGAGCCAGTTGCCCGGCGCTCGGGCCGCTCTGAAGCTGCGGCTGGAGGAGCTGGCCGGCAGCGTGCCCCTGGCGCGCACGGTGCTGCTCGGCTTCTCCCAGGGAGGCGCCATGGCCCTGGATGTGGGCAGCAGCCTGCCGTTGGCCGGCATCGTGGCCTGCAGCGGCTATCCCCATGAGGGCTGGCAGCCGGGCGCCGCGGTGGCGCCGGTGCTGCTCAGCCACGGCCGTGAGGATCCGGTGGTGCCCTTCGCCGCCAGCGAAGCCGTGCAGGAGCAGCTGTTGGCCGCCGGCCACAGCGCCGAACTGCTCGCCTTCAACGGCGGCCACACCATTGACGGGGCAGTGCTGCCGCAGATCAGCGCCTTTGTGCGCCAGCAGCTGAACACGCAGCCATGAAAAAAGCCGGTCCCTCGGGACCGGCTACAAGCGCAAACGCGTCTCCGTTCAAACGAAGGCGTATTCGTATTCCTCCATCTCTTCCCAATCGTCTGCAGCCATCGCTTCCAGGCCGGCAAACAGGGTGTCCTCACCGATGCGATCCACGATCTCGCGCAGGGAGGGGAAGAGGAAGTGGTTCTCTTCGGCGTACTGGGCGCTGAACAGACCCTTCTCGCCCCAGAAGAAGCGATCGGTGGTGTGCTCGTTGCGACGCACATTCAGGATCGCGGGGGGCACGATGCCGCCTTCAGCGATGTAACGGCGTGCCGCGGTAACGGGCTTGTATTCGCCGGTTTCCAGGTTGTGGGTGGCCACATGGGCCAGAACCCGCTGACCCGCCAAACGGCGGCGACTGATGCGCTTGCGCTTCTTGGACATGGAGCTAAGCCCGTGAGGGCAGGGTGGATGGAGTCGGACGATGAGGACCAGCCACAAGGACCGGAAGCCTCGGAAACGCCCATACACCTGCAAGCCGGGTGAGCGCCACAACGGCACCGCTCCGATCAGCAGAGGACGCAACTTCCACTGCTGTAGCCTTGATTGCACGGAGATGCAACAAAAGCCGGATGGGCCGATCGCTGCGCCGCCCGAACCCGGACCGCGAGGTATTGGTCGATACCGAGAATCTTAAGACTTTTTCCCAGATTTCGAACACGATCGGGAAAATTTCTGCTGGGCTAGCGCGCTGAGCGGCCCCGGTCCCACACCAGTTCCCGCTCAGATGCAGGTCTCCAAGCGGTTTCTGGCGCTGCTCGAGCAGCAGCTGGCCCAATTCACGGATCGGCCTGATCTCCTGGCCCTGGTGGTGTACGTGGCCGTGCCCGAACCGAACGGCCAACCCTCGCTGGTGGCGATCGGCCGCTGGCCCCAATCCCTGGCCCTCACTGAGGGCACCACAGCGAAAAACGACGCCAGCGTGGAAAGCGGCCGCCGCTGGCTGGCTCTGCGCGACGACACGATGCTGCTCGGCGCCCTGCGGGTGGATGTGGATCGCTGGCCCTGGCCCGGCAGCCTGAGCGAGCGGCTAGAGGCCACAGCCCGCTGCCTCACCGAAGCGCTGCGGCTGGATCTGGACCAGCAGCGGCTGGGCCGCGAGCTGAGCCAGCGCGACGACGAGCTGCGGCTGCTGGTGCATCAACTGCGCAATCCCCTGGCGGCGCTGCGCACCTTTGGCCAACTGCTGCGCCGGCGCCTCGATGGCGACGCCCGCAACCTCTCCCTGGTGGACAGCCTGCTGGGGGAGCAGCGCCAGATCAGCCGCTACGTGGAAGCGATCGATCACCTCACCGAAGCCCCGGCTCTGGTGAGCAGCGACACGGGAACGCGCCTGCTGTTGCCGCCAGCGCTGAGCCAGAGCGAACCGCAGAGCCTTGAGCAGATCCTGCGGCCGCTGCTGGAGCGGGCCGCCGCCACCGCCAATCTGCAAGGGCGCCCCTGGCAGGAACCCACCGCTCTGCCCGTCTGGCAGGGCGATGGCAGCGCCATCGGTGAAATCGTGGCCAACCTGCTGGAAAACGCCTTCCGCTACAGCCGCAGCGGCGGCGCCATCGGCCTGCACTGCCACTGCAGCGAGCGCCTGGAGCTAACCATCTGGGACAGCGGCCCAGCGGTGCCCCTGGAGGAGCGGGAGCAGATCTTTGCGAAGGGGGTGCGGGGCAGCAGTGGTGCGGCCCTGCCAGGCAGCGGCTTGGGGTTGGCCCTGGCCCGCGATCTGGCCCGCAGCCTGGGCGGCGAGCTGGAACTGGTGGTGCCCGCGAGCAGCCTCGATCCGCAGCTGCCCGCCGCCGGCAACGCGTTCCGCCTCAGCCTGCCGCGCTCAGCCGCCAGCTGAGCAAGCCCATCAGCAGCAAGCTCCAACTCACGGTCCATTCCACGCAGGCGCCATAGCTATCGCCGCTGTGGCCGCCGAGGCGTCGCCCCAAATCCAGGGGCACGAGCACTGCCGGCAACAGACCCAACCAACCCAACCACCACCAAGACCCCGCCCCCAAGCCGAAGGCAAGGGCGGTGAGTGCCCCCAGCAGCAGCCGCGAAGGAGCCAGCTCAGCCCACCACCCCTGCCAATGGCGGCGGTGGAAAGCGGCCGTGCCGCTGCCGGGTTCGCGCAGATAGGGGAACAGCTGCATCGCCACCAGCGGCGCGATCCGCCCCCATACCGCGGCCCACACCAACGCCCAGGGCGCCGCCGCGGCCAACAACGCCAACCCGCCGATCCGCACCAACACCAGCTCCAGCAGAGCCTGCACGCCACTGGCCCCCACGCGGCTGTCGTCCATGGCCTCCAGGCGGCGCTGCGGCCCTGCCGCCAAGCCATCGGCCGTATCCATGGCGCCATCGAGGTGCAGACCGCCACTCAGGGCAGTGCCCAGCGCGAGCACCAACGCCAGCTGCGCCACAAGCCCAGCGCCGGCCAGCGCTTGCCAGAGCGCCGCCTCGAGCCCACCAATCACCAGCGCCACCCAGGGGGCAAAACGGGCGATGCGCTCAAACCGCGGTGTGATCCCGGGCGGCAGCGGCAGCACGCTGTAGAAGATCCAGGCGCCGGCCAGATCCGCCAGCCAGGCGACCTGACGCGGGGCCTTGGCCACGGCCAGCAACGATGGGATCAGCCAATCCTGCTGCCTCGCTGGTGTTCGCGTTCGAGATCACGGCCCACTGCCCGAACACCCGCGCCCGCTGCGGCTGCTTCCACACGCCCCACGGCGTGGTGCACACACCGCGGTTCATGCCGGTGGGCACCCTGGCCACGGTGAAGGGGGTCACGCCGGCGCAGCTCAAGGCCACCGGCGCCGAGATGGTGCTCTCGAACACCTTCCACCTGCACCTGCAGCCAGGCGAGCTAATCGTGGCCGATGGCGGCGGCCTGCACCGCTTCATGGCCTGGGACGGCCCGATGCTCACCGATTCCGGCGGCTTCCAGGTGTTCAGTCTGGGCGAGATCAACAAGATCAACGACCGGGGCGTGGTGTTTCGCTCCCCGCGCGATGGCGCCCGCATCGACCTCACCCCCGAGCGCTCGATGGCGATTCAGATGACCCTGGGCGCCGATGTGGCGATGGCCTTCGACCAGTGCCCGCCCTACCCCGCCACGGAAGCCGATGTGGCCGCCGCCTGCCGCCGCACCCATGCCTGGCTGGAGCGCTGCATCACCAGCCACACCAAAGCCGATCAAGCCCTGTTCGGCATCGTGCAGGGGGGCTGCTTCCCGCATCTGCGCGAGGAGTCGGCGCGGGTGGTGAGCTCCATGGGGCTACCCGGCATCGCCGTGGGCGGGGTGAGCGTGGGCGAGCCCGCTGAAGAGATGCACCGCATCGTGCGCCAGGTGGGGCCGCTGCTGCCTGACGACAAACCCCACTACCTAATGGGTGTGGGCACGCTGCCGGAAATGGCGATCGCGGTGGCCAACGGCTTCGACCTCTTTGATTGCGTGCTGCCCACGCGCCTGGGTCGCCATGGGGCGGCGCTGGTGGGGGGCGAACGCTGGAACCTCAAAAACGCCCGCTTCCGCCACGACCACACCCCCCTCGATCCCAGCTGCAGCTGCCCGGCCTGCACGGTGCACAGCCGCGCCTACCTGCACCACCTGATCAAGACCGATGAACTGCTGGGCAAGATTTTGCTCAGCCTGCACAACATCACCCAGCTGGTGCGCTTCAGCAGCGCCATGGCGCAAGCGATTCGGGATGGTTGTTTTTCAGAGGATTTCGCTCCCTGGGAACCCGACTCCCCAGCCGCACACACGTGGTAGCGTCCGCCTCTAGCCAACGAACATTCCGGGATGGCCGCCTACGCCCTGCAGACCCTGGCCCAGCTGCCCGAGGCCTATCAGGCCTTTGGTCCCCTGGTGGACATCCTGCCGATCATTCCCCTCTTCTTCCTGTTGCTCGCCTTTGTCTGGCAGGCGTCGGTGGGCTTCCGCTGAACCTCAATCCTTGAGTGAGCGGCGACGACGCCCACTCAACAGCTGTAGCGGCAGGGGTTTCACTCCTGCCGCTTTTTGGTATTGACCCAGCCCAGCCGGGATTAGCCCCGGCGCAGCACCTCCCAGGCGAAGGCCGGCAACGCCAACATGCGCCGCCAGCGGCTGGGCTCCTGAATCAACCGGTAGAGCCATTCGATCTGCAGCCGCCCCATCCACTCGGGTGCGCGCTGCTTGGTGCCCGACCACACGTCAAAACTGCCGCCCACACCCATCCACAGACCCGGCTGGCCGGGATGCAAGCGCTGAATCCAGGTTTCCTGGCGAGGCACCCCTAGAGCCGCCAACACGAGATCAGGCTTGGCCTCCAGCAACTGCTGCTCAATGCCCGGCCATTGCTCCGGATCCTGATAGCCATGGATGGCGAAGGCCAGATCCAGCGTAGGGATCTCCGCCTGGAGCCGCTCCACCAAGCGCTCCATCACAGCGGGGCTGGCCCCCACGAGCGCCACTCGCCAGCGATGGGCGGCCGCGTACACCAGCAGCTGACGGGCTAGCTCAATCCCAGGGCTGCGCCGCACCCGAAAGCCCTGGCGGCCCAGAGCCCACACCACACCGGCTCCATCGGGAATCACCAGATCGGCCTGGGCGATGGCGGTACCGAGCTCGGGGTTCGCCCGGGCCGCCATGGTCATTTCGGCGTTGAGCGTGACGATCTGGCCGCCGCCGCGTTGCTTGAGCTCGAGCGCAGCGGCAAACACGTTGCTGCTCACGGCCACCTGCACGCCGAGCACGGAGGTCACTGTCCAAGAGGGCGGCTCAGTGGAGCCCCGAAAGCCAGTGCGGGACGCATCCGTCGCCATTGATGCCATCGAGCGCAGGGGCCACACGAGAGAATCTATGGCTGCAGCCCGGTTCCGCCGCGCCCACGATGCTCAGCAGCGCAACCACGGCCAGCCCGGCGACACCGTTGCAGCTCAGCGCCTCCGAAGCCTGGCAGCGGCTGCAGGAACTTGACGCGCAGATCGATCGGGTGGTGCTGCGGCGTCAGCACCCGATCACCGGGCTGTTGCCCGCCAGCACCGCCAACACGGTGCACGGCAACTACGGCGACGCCTGGGTACGCGACTGCGTGTATTCGATCCAGTGCGTGTGGGGCCTAGCCCTGGCACACCGCCGGCTGAGCGGCGCCACCACACGGGTGTTCGAGCTCGAGCAGCGGGTGCTGCAGCTGATGCGCGGCCTGCTCAACGCCATGCTGCGCCAGGCCCACAAGGTGGAACGCTTCAAGCACAGCCTCGAACCACTGGATGCGCTGCACGCCAAATACGACACCGGCAGCGGCGAGCCAGTGGTGCCCGACGACGGCTGGGGCCACCTGCAGCTCGATGCCACGGCCCTCTTCCTGCTGCAGCTGGCGCAGCTCACCCGCTCCGGCCTGGTGGTGGTGCAGACCAGCCACGAGCGCGACTTCATCCAAAACCTCGTGTATTACGTGGCCCGGGCCTACCGGGTGCGCGACTACGGCATCTGGGAGCGGGGCGATAAGGGCAACCACGGCCTGCCGGAGCGCAACGCCAGCTCGATCGGTCTGGTGAAGGCGGCGCTGGAAGCGCTCGAAGGCCTCGATCTCTACGGCCCCCACGGCAACGGCCAGTGCAGCCTGCACATCCCCCACGACGCGATCGTGCGCCTGCGCCGCGCCCTCACCGGCCTGCTGCCGCGCGAATCCGCCAGCAAAGAAGTGGATGCGGCCTGCCTCTCGGTGATCGGCTACCCGGCCTGGGCCGTGGAAGATCCCTCGCTGGTGGAGCGCACCCGCAGCAAGATCCGCACTGAGCTTGGCGGTCCCTACGGCTACAAGCGCTTCCGCCGCGACGGCCACCAGACCGTGGTGGAAGACCACAACCGCTTGCACTACGAGCGCGAGGAGCTGGCCCAGTTCGAGCACATCGAATGTGAATGGCCGCTGTTTCTGGCCTATGAGCTGATCACCGCCTGCTGCGAAGAGCGCTGGAGCGAAGCCTGGCAGTGGCGCGATCGGCTCAAGCGCGTGGCGATGCAGGTGGATGGAGTGGAGCTCCTGCCGGAGCTCTATGTGGTGCCCAAGGAAGCCGTAGAGGCCGAACGGATCAACCCCGGCAGCCAGCAACGCCTGCCGAATGAGAACGTGCCGCTGCTCTGGACCCAGAGCCTCACCTGGCTCGGGGATCTGCTGCTGCTGGGCCTGCTCAAACCCGACGATCTCGACCCCAGTGGCCGCCGCCTGAGCTGCTCGCTCGGTGCGGATCAGGTGCTGGTGAGCTTCGTGCCCGCGCGGGAGCACATCGCCGCAGCTCTGGAGCAAGCCGGCCTGGCGGTGACCCGGCCGGGTCAGGTGGCCATCGCCAGCTCAGCCGAGCTGGGTGAGCGCATGGGTGCCGTGGGCGCCAACGCCCGCCTGGGGCTCAGCGGCCACCCACCGCTGCGCATGGAAACGATGGTGACGGCCCGGCTCTACCGCCAAGGCGGCCAGCCCCTCGCTTTCCTGCCGGCCGTGCTCGAGGAGAGCACCTACTACCTCTCCGACGATCCAGAACTGCTCGTGGATGCGGTAGAGAGCGAGATCAGCCAATTGCAACGCCACTGGCGCGGCGCCGGTGCCCCGGTGCTACTGATCCCGGTGGAGGAGGGACCCTTCCAGCGCAGCCCCGATTCATTCCTGCGGCTGGGGGAGCGGCTGCGCAGCGGCCTGGTGAACGGGGTGGCGGTGCAGCTGGCTCCTCTCCAGGAGCTGATGGATCAGGCGAGCTGGGCCGAACTGCCCGAGCACGCCCAACCGCTGGAGCAGCCGCGCAGCCAACCGGCCCCCACCCTGCTGCGGGCCAGCACCGAACAACAACCGCTCACGGCCGAGGAGGAGCAGGAGCTGGAGGAGTCGGGTCTCGACGCCCTCACCGAGCGCCTCTGGCAGAGCCAATCCCTGCCGGAGCAGGCCGAACTGCTCGAGCAGCTCGTGCATCGCCTCGGCCTGGCGGCTGAGCTGAGCGGCCCCGGCGGGAGCGCCACCCCCCAGGCCTTGCTGGAGGAGATCTACCGGCGAGCCCTGGCCGATGCCAATTGGAACGTGGTGCGCCGCTGCGCCGGCTCCCTCGGATTGGTGCACCCGCAGCTGGAGGACGCCCTCACCGATCTGTTGGTGCGCCAGAAGCAGGTGGTGGTGGGCCGCAACTACACCACCGAATCGCTGCTCAGCCAGCCCACCGGCAGCCTGGCGATCGCAGCGATGATCCAGCGCTTCAGCGGCGAAGACGGCCGCGAATGGATGCTGCAGCAGGAGCTGCTCCTGGCCCTTGATGGCGTGGCGCGGCAGGAGCCGGCCCTGCTCAGCGGCAGCCTCACCCTGCAGCTGGGTCAGCTGCTGCTGTTGCTCACCAGCGAATTGGCCGGCGAGCGAGACCTCAGCCCGATCGAAGCGTTTGAAGCCCTCTGCGATGAACCGCCCCACGCGATTCGCCGCCGCCTGCAGCAGGTGCTGCGCGATGTGGAGCACGCGAAGGCGGCGCTGCAGCGCAAGGAGCAGCTGCATGTGAGCGGCCGCGTGCGCTGGGAAGCTCCCGATCCGCTGGAGGAGCTGCCCAAGAGCGGTTGCTGGCTCAAGCACCGCGAGCGCATGGGCGCGCTGCAGATCGTGCCGCGCAATTTCCACCCGGGCATCTGGGAACTGCTCCACCACTGCCGCGGCCTGGTGATCGGCGACAAGCTCGAGCGCCGCAACCGGCTCGAAAGCGCCCTGCTCAAAGAGAAAACCCCGGGCGAGCGCAACTTCGCCACCCACGTGGAGCACCTGCTCAGCAAGATCGAGGCGCCCGAATACCGCCGGCTCTGCATCGAAACGCTGATCACCCTGATCGCGTTTGTGGATGCCAACCCCCAAGTGCGCTTCGACGACGATCTGGCCCTCGATGTGGTGATCGGCCACGCCGTACGGGTGGGCTGGCAGCAGCAGCACCCCGAACAGCCGGCCGAGGATTACTCCGCCCACAAAGCCGAAGCCTGGGATGGCTTCTACCGCTCGTCGCCGGCACAATGCCGCCGCTGGCAGCTGCTGGCGCTCAAGGAGCTGGCGGAACTGCAGCCGGCCTAGATCGGTTCCGCGAGGGTCATGCAGAGCGTGGGCTGCTCCACGCACTGCTCGATCAGATCCGCGAGCAGCAGGGCGCGTGAGGCCTGAGGGCCATCCACCGCGGGCTGCTCCAGGCCGCGCACGCACTGGAGGAAGTGCTCCAGCTCAGCCACGAGCGGATCCACGGGCGAGGTGCTCACCTCTTCGATGAAGCCGTCGTTGCGATAGAGCAGCTCGCCGTGATCGGCCGAGAAGGAGAGCTGGGTGCGGCGATGGATCTGCAGGCTGCGGTTGAGGAAATCGGTTTCCACCAGCGCGCTGCGGCAGTGGGCCGAGAGGCTGCGGATCTTGCGGTGGGCCATCTTGCTGGCCGTGAGGCTGGCCACCACGCCATTGGCGAAGCCGAGGGTGGCGTTCACGTAATCGATCGGGCCTTCGGCGCTGCGGCCACCAGCCGCCGCGAGGCGCACCACCTTCGAGCCGGCCAGCTCCAGCACCAGATCGATGTCGTGAATCATCAGATCGAGCACCACCGACACATCGTTGGCGCGATCGGGATTGGGGCTGTGGCGGCGCGCCTCCAGCACCACAACCTCCTCATTGGCCACCACCTTCACCAGCTCGCGGAAGGCGGGGTTGAAGCGCTCGATGTGGCCCACCTGCAGTAAGCGTCCGGCCTGCTCGGCAGCGGCGCTGAGCTCGGTGGCCTCCTCCTGAGTGGCGGCGATCGGCTTCTCGATCAACACGTGCACACCGGCCTTAAAGCAGGCCATACCCACGCGGTGGTGCAGCAGGGTGGGCACAGCGATGCACACCGCCTCCACTTCGCTGAGCATCTCCTCGTAACTGGCGAACCAGCGGCAGCCAAATTGCTCCACGGCCAGCCGGCCGCGGGCGGGATCGGGATCCGCCACCCCCACCAGCTCGGCATCGCGCAGCAGGCTGAGCACCCGGGCGTGGTGCCAGCCCATGTTTCCGATTCCGATCACTCCAACGCGAACCGGCTGCATGGCGCTGGCGATCTGACGCAGAGATTATCGACGATGAACGGCCACCACCACGGGCCTCAGCCGATCAACTCTCCTCAGCCTCCGGACCCACCGCCCGGCGTGTGATCTCCACCCGCTCGATGCGCGGCCCGTCCATCGCCATGATCAAAAACTGATGGCCCTTCCAGCGCAGGCTCTCGCCCGGAGCGGGGATGTGCTGCAGGCGCTCCAGCAAAAACCCGGCCAGGGTGTGGTGCTCATCGGATTCCGGCAGCTGCAGGCCTAGTTCGCGGTTGAGCTCGTAGATCTCCAGATCACCAGCCACAAGCCAGCTGTGCTCCTGCAGCTGCTTGAGATCATCTTCCGGGTTTTCGGGGTCTTCCTCGTCGCCCACGATCTCGCTGGTGAGGTCGGAAATGGTGACGAGGCCTTCAGTGCCGCCGTGCTCATCCACCACCACCAGCAACGGTTCGCCGCTGCGGATCACTGGCAGCAGCTCCGCCAGGGGAGTGGTTTCCTGCACCTTGGTCACGGGGGTGACGTAGGGCGCCAGGGGTGAATCGCTGCGCAATAGCCCCTTGGCGATCGGTTCGGCCAGGCGACGCAGGTCGAGCAGGCCGCGCACGTCGTCGAGAGAGCTGCCGATCACTGGGAAGCGGGCGTGGTGGGTGCTGTGCACCGCCTCCATCAACTCAGCGAAGCGCACCTCCAGCGGCAGGGTGACCATGCCGGAGCGGGGCACCATCACCTCACGCACCTGGGTGTCGCGCAGGGAGAACAGACCCTCGAGCATGTCGCGCTCATCGGGCATCAACCCGATCACGCTGTTGGATTCGATCAGGGTTTCCAGTTCCCCAGCCGAGAGCGCCGGCACCAGCTCATCCCAGTTGCGCGGCAGCCCAAGCAAGCGCAGCAAGCCATTACCTAGCCGCTCCAACACCACCAGCAAGGGGCCGAGGCTGCGCATCACAGCCTCGAGCACAGGCGCCAGGCGCAGAGCGGAAGCCTCCGGGCGGTGCAGCACCCAGGCCTTGGGCACCAGGCCACCGAGCAGCGTGGCCAACACCACCAGCAGCAAGAACAGGAGCCCATCTAGCCAGGCCTGGCCCAGCCAGGCGCCGGCAGGCCCAGAGCCCCAGCGCTCCGCCAGGCCCCGACCCGTCCAGCCCAGAGCCAGCAACGCCAGGGTCATGCCCAGTTGCGTGGTGACCAGGGCCCGCCGCAGGCGGCGCTGAAGGCGCGCCACCGCCGTGGCACCCCGCTCGCCATCTGCCTCGAGCAGCTGCACCCGGGTGGGCCGCAGCCGGATCAACGCAAATTCCGAGGCAGCGAAGAAGGCCAGCAGGAGCAGCAGGGCCGCCGGTGCCAGGAATCGCATCGGGTTCAGATGGGGCCTATGAGGATCACGAGACCAGCTTCAGGCGAGCGGTGTCTCAAAGCAACAGGCTGGTGCCGCTGAAGCGGTTGACTCCCGGCAAGAGGATCTCCAAGTCAGCACGACCATTGCCGTCAGCATCGAGCTGAAGAGAGCCGCCAGCGAAACGAATCTCTCCGGCCTCGCGGGTAAAAGCTTTCTTGTCGATATAGGTGAGTGAATCACCCAAGGCCGAGAGATCAATCACATCACCGGCGCGCTGGAAGCCAAGGATCTGATCCTGCCTGCCACGCTTAGCCGGTGAATCACTGAGATCGGAATAAACAAATCGATTGCTGCCGGGGCCACCGATCAACACATCAGCGCTGGCACCGCCCTGCACAACATCATTCCCAGCAAGGCCGATCAGCAGATCTTTGGCCGAGCCTCCATTCAGCGTGTCATCCAGATCGGCACCGATTTTGCTGCCGCCGAACTTCACCTTGAGCGCATCGAGCTGTGCGGTGAGTTTCTTGCTCAATCCCAGCTCGCCATACGAGGGGTAAATCGCCCTAGAGGTTCCAGACGGAATCGCACCGACCAGTTCCACGCGAAAGCGAAGCGGGGAATCAGGCGGAATTGAAGGAGGAGCGCCAGCGCTCCCGTAGGCCAACTCTGCAGGGATGGTGAGGTCCAGCACCTCTCCCAACCGACGACCGACAAGAGCCTGATCCCACCCTTGAATCACCTGACCACTGCCTAGGGTGAAGGTGAACAGCTGCCGGGCCGGAACCACCGAGAAGCTCGTGAAGTCGTAATTGGCATCGAATGGCGCCCCGTTGCCGTTCACGAGCGAACCGGAATAGAGCACACCAAGTACATCTCCAGCACGCACTACCGCCCCCTTGGCAGAGCGGAGAACACTGATCTCAACCCCTGCAGCCATTGCCCAATCAGGCCGAGAGCCTGTGCCATTGACCAGGCAACACTAAAGAAAGAGACTCACACAAGGCCAATGGGGGTCGCGAGGATCGAACTCGCCTAAGGCGGATTATGAGTCCGCTGCATTCACCAGATTGCTAGACCCCCGTGCGGCAAGCCGCTGGGCGTGTCTACCACAGGCCCCGGACCACCCGCGAGCCCGGTTGCGGCCAGGTGGGCGGCGCGCTTTGGGCATTGCAGCTGCCTTGGGGCAAGCCCTGGCAGAAACCGTTGTTCACGTCGGCAGTGCGCCAGGGCATGGGGTTGCTCTGCTGTTCGAGCAACACTTGATAGGTGTTTTCCAGAGCCGAGCCGTCCCACACGATCGTTTGATCGGGGAAGCCGAAGCCCATCACCTTGGTGCCATCACCGCCGCCCATGGCGATGCCGAGGATGTCGGTGATCTGGTGGGTGATGTCGATGCCGCGGGCGTAGGGCGAGGTGTAGCTGTAGAAGCGGCGCTCCACCAGCTGCGGGGTGGTGACAACCGGACCGCAGCGCGTGACCTCCACCGGGCCGGATGCGTTCATGCCACCAGGGCCTGAGCCAGCCAGCGGTGCTTCCAGGGTGGTGGTGCATACCACGGGGCCCGCCGCCGCGGGGCGTGCACCGGGGCCGAATGCCAGCAGGGCTTGGGCTAGCAGCAGCCCAGGTGCAAGCGCCCTAAGTACCGAACAACGCCAGCCCATCAATCGCCCGCGACACACGCTGGGCGCAAACTAGGCAGCTCAACCGCCTGACGCCAGAGGCATGACCCAGCTGCCAACCCTTCCCCAGGCCAGCGCTGAGCAACGCCAGCAGCTGTTGCATCTTCTGGCGGAGCGGGCTTACCGGCACGGCAGCTTCACGCTGGCGTCGGGGCGCACCAGCGATCACTACGTGAACTGCAAGCCAGTGAGCCTCAGCGGCGAAGGGCTGGCCCTGCTCTCAGCCCAGATGCTTGAGCTGGTGGAACCCGAGGCCGTGGCGGTGGCCGGCCTCACCCTCGGGGCGGATCCACTGGTGAGCGGCGTGGCGGTGGCCGCAGCCCTGAGCGGCCGCGCCCTCGATGCGCTGATCGTGCGCAAAGAAGCAAAGGGCCATGGCACCGGCGCCTGGCTGGAGGGCCCCCTACCTGAACCCGGCAGCTGCATCACGGTGCTGGAAGACGTGGTCACCACCGGTGGCTCCTCCCTCAAAGCGGTGAACCAACTGCGCGAGGCGGGGTACACCGTGAATCGGGTGGTAACGATCGTGGATCGCCAGGAAGGCGGCCTGGAAGCCATGACCGCCGCCGGCCTTGAGCTGCAGAGCCTGTTCCTCTTGGAAGAGGTTGCCGCCGTATCCGCCGCGAGCCGCTCATGAGCCTCACCGGCCCGGCCCGCTGGAGCACCGCGATCAGCCGCATCCGGCTGGAGGGAGCGGATGCTCGCCGCTTCCTGCATGGACAGAGCAGTCAGGCGATCGAGCTGGCCGCCAACGGCACCTGCCTGCCCACCTGCCTGATCAGCCCCACCGGCCGCATGCGCGCCCTCGCGCTGGTGCGGCCCGACGACAGCGGCGCTGACCTGCTGGTGATCGCCGGGGATGGTGCTGCAGTGCATCAGGCCCTCGATCGCGTGCTGTTCCCAGCCGATCGGGTGAAGCTCGGGCCTATTGAGGCGGTCACGCTGGTGCGCTGGATCGGCGCTGTTGCCAGCGAGAACGCGCCGGAGTTGCTCAGCCCGGGAGTGGATCTAGGAGCGGGCGCCGCACAACCGGCCTGGCTGCAGCTGCCGGGTGAGCCCTTGCCGGCCTGGCTGGAGGCCCTGCCTGAACTGAGCGACGAGGCGGTGGAGCTGCTGCGGCTGCGCCAGGGCTTCCCCGCCGTACCCGGAGAACTCAACGACAACACCAATCCTTTCGAGCTCGGTCTCGCCCCTTGGGTGAGCCTCAACAAGGGCTGCTACGTGGGCCAGGAAACCCTGGCCAAGCTGGCCACCTACGACGGCGTGAAACAGCAGTTGCGCCATTGGCGCAGCGGAGCAGCCATCTCCTGCCCCCCCGGGACCACCTTGTTCACTGCGAGCGGTGAGCGGGCCGGGGTGATCACCTCCGCTTTAGCCGGAGCTGAAGGGATGGAGGGTCTGGCTCTGGTGCGCCGAGGCGCACTGGAGGCCGAGGAGCTGTTTGCCGCCGGCGCCGACGGCACGGCAAATACCGGCGTGGCTCTTCAGATCAGCGTGCCTGGAGGCTTCGTGGCGCCTCCCGTAGGTGCGGGTGGGCTGAGCTGACGTTTAGGGCGGCGCCGGAGCGTCGTCCTGCTCCAGCAGCCAGTGGGCCACGGCCCAAGTGGCCAGGGCGTCGTCGTGGTTGTAGTGGAAAATCCGGCGCAGGTTCTGGCGTGAGCCACGGCCCTCGGGCCCATCGCCGCCCAAGCGCCAACGCCGCCACCAGAGCAAGGCCCTCGCCCCATCCACTCCCTGCTGCCGCCAGCGAAAACCCAGCCAGCTGGCCGTGGCCTTGAGGCCGTAGCTGTTGGTGGGCATCCACCAATGGCGCCTCAGCCGCAGGTGCACATCAACCATCCGGCTGCGCAGCTGGGCGATCTGGCGCTCTTGGGCGCCCTGGCGCTGGGCCAGCCGCACCAAGGCCAGCAGCTCGGTTTCGCCGTAGTGGAGCACCGGCCAATCGGGATAGGCAGCCAGCAAACGCTGCAGCCGCTGCCAGAGCCGGGCCTCCCCGTGCTCCTGCAAAGCCAGGAGTGGGTGATATGGCGCCTCGGCCGCCATCACCGGAGTGGGCCAGCGCCCTTCGGCATCCCGCGGCAAGCGCACAAAACCGTGCAGGAAATCGTCGCGGGCGTCTGGGTCGGATTCGATGTCGTAGATCAACACCCCTGGTGCCGCGGCCAGCTCCGGTAGGGCTGCGCTGGGATCACGCCGCAGCGGCACGCCGTCTCGCTGCACCCGCGCCTGGGTCACCAGTTGCCCAGCCACCTCCGCGTGCTGCTCGCCGTGCACCAGTAAGGCCTCGGCCAGTTGCTCCGGCTCAGCTGCCGCCAGATGCTCGAGCCGATCCACGCCGAGCTCCAGCAACATCTCGCGCCGCTTGGCGCCGATGCCACTCACCTCACTGAGATGCCCCTCGGCGACGGCCACCTGATCACAGGCGCCGCGCCAGCTGCAAAGCACGCATTTCTTGCGGTCGGCCACCAGCGGCGGCGGGGCAGAGCGAGCCAGATCACCAGCCAGGCGCTCCAGCGCCTCATCGAGCTGGCGGGGCAGGCTGCCTGTGAGGTTCAGGGCTTCCTTCTCAAGGCCGCGGCCCGCACCGCTGAGCACCAAGCCATTGGCCACCGGCGCCTGTTGCTCCTCCGCCAGTAAGCGTCCCCACAGCGCTAGCACCACCCGGTGCTCGCGGGTGGTGCGGCGTCCCTGGCGAAACATCACCGGCCGGTAGGCATGACCTCCCCAGCGGCTGCTGCCTTGAACCCGCTGCAGCAAAGGGGGGTGCGCCTCCAATGCAAGCCCTCCCGCCTGGCCTCGCAGCCGCAAACCCACCACCGCGGGTGCTCCTGAGGAGGCGGCCGCTTCGCCGCGCTGGGGCTTCTGCGGAAACAGGGTGGAGAAGCTGCGGCGCTGCTCATCGAGCTGCAGCTCGCGATGGGCTGTCCACAGCCGTTGATCCGGGTTGCCGAACTGATCCAGCCAGGCGCGGCGCTTGCAGCGCAGCCAGCTGCGCAACAGCCGGTCGTTGAGCGGGATCTCAGTGGGCACGGCCTTCACGCTAGGTGGCCGTCTGGCCTGCCGGCACCTGCGCACCCGCACGGGGGCAGGCCAGCTGCTAGCACCACCAGTACGCCCTGTGCCTCTGCCCCGATGGCTGCATCCGCGCCCCTGCCCCTGGAGGCCAGCCCGATCGCCTTCGGCACCGATGGCTGGCGCGGCATCCTCGGGGTGGACATCACGGTGGAGCGCTTGCTGCCCGTGGCAGCAGCCGCAGCTCGGGAGCTGGAGTTTTCAGCGCCGGAAGGGCTGAACAGCCGCGAGATCGTGATCGGCTACGACCGCCGATTCCTGGCGCCTGAGCTGGCTGAAGCGATCTGCAGCGCCGTGCGCGGCGCTGATCTGGTGCCCGTACTAGCCGAAGCACCGATCCCCACCCCCGCCGCGAGCTGGGCGGTGGTGGAACGCCAAGCGCTCGGAGCGTTGGTGATCACCGCCAGCCACAATCCGCCGGAATGGCTCGGTCTGAAGATCAAAGGACCCTTCGGCGGTTCGGTGGAGGGAGACTTCACCAAGCGCGTGGAAACCCGGCTGGAGGCCGGCGGCATCACGGTGCCGATCCCTGGCGAAACCCTGCGCTTCGATGCCATGGGCACCTACCTGGCGGGCCTGAAGGCCAAGGTGAACACCACTGCCCTGAGCGAAGGGCTGCAGCGGCTGGGCCTGCAGGTGATCGTGGATCCAATGCATGGCTCCGCCGCCGGTGGCCTCAGCCGCCTGCTGGAGGGAGCCGCCGCCAGCGACCACCTGCGCGAGATCCGCTCCAACCGCGATCCCCTGTTCGGCGGCAACCCGCCTGAGCCCCTGGCGCCCTACCTCCAGGAACTGATCGCCGAGGTGCGCGCCTCCACCCTGGCCGGCCGGCCGGCGGTGGGGATCGTGTTCGACGGCGATGGCGACCGCATCGCGGCGGTGGATGAACACGGGCACTTCTGCAGCACCCAGCTGTTGATGCCGCTGTTCATCGACCACCTGGCCCGCGCCAAAGGACTGAGCGGCTCGGTGGTGAAAACCGTGAGCGGCTCCGATCTGATGCAGCTGGTGGCCGAAAACCTGGGCCGCCCGGTGCTGGAGAAAGCGGTGGGCTTCAAATACATCGCGGCCGAGATGCTGGCGAGCGACGTGCTGGTAGGCGGCGAAGAATCCGGGGGCGTGGGTTTCGGCAACCACCTGCCCGAACGGGATGCGCTCTACGCGGCTCTGCTGCTGATCGAGGCGTTGGTGGAGGGCGGAAAGCCCCTGGGCGAGCGCGTGAGCGAACTGCAGGAGCGCTGCGGCGGAGCCGCCGCCTACGACCGCCTCGATTTGCGCCTGCGCGACATGGCCACCCGTCAGCGCCTGGAGCAGTTCCTAGCCGCCACCCCACCTCAGGAGGTGGCCGGTGCAGCCGTGCAGGAGGTGATCACCACCGATGGCGTGAAGCTGCGGCTCGGACCAAGCCACTGGTTGATGCTGCGCTTCTCCGGCACCGAACCGCTGCTGCGGCTCTACTGCGAAGCCCCCAGCGAGGCCCGCGTGGCCGAGGTGTTGGCTTGGGCACGCCAACTAGCGGAGAGCATCTGATGACCACCTTGGTGATCGCCAGCGGCAATGCCGGCAAGGTGCGCGAGTTCGGGGCTCTGCTCTCAGATCTGGGACTCACTACCCAGGCGCAACCTGAAGGGCTGGAAGTGGAAGAGACCGGCGGCACGTTTGCCGACAATGCCCGCCTAAAGGCCGCAGCCGTGGCCCGCGCCACCGGCTACTGGGCTCTGGCCGATGACTCGGGCCTGAGCGTCGATGCCCTCGGTGGGGCTCCCGGTGTTCACTCAGCCCGCTATGCCGACAGCGACAGCGCCCGAATTCAGCGGCTCCTGCGGGAATTGAGCGATGCGGGCGCTAACGCCCACGAAACACGCAGCGCCTGTTTCACCGCTGCGCTGGCCTTAGCGAATCCCCAAGGCGAGGTGGTGCTGGAGGTGGAGGGCCTCTGCCCGGGGCTGATCCTCGAGGCCCCGCGAGGCGAGGGCGGCTTCGGTTACGACCCCGTGTTCTTCGTGCCAGAGGCCGGCCTCACCTTTGCGGAGATGCCACATAGCCAGAAGGCTGAACTGGGGCATCGGGGCCGGGCGTTTGCGGAGCTGAAGCCGCGGCTACAGGTGCTACTGGCCAACGCAGATGTCCGCTGAAACCTCAAGCAAATCCCACCACCCAGAAGAGCCAAAGCATGAACATGCAGATTGTGCATAACAAGGACTAACCTCAGTCATTGCACGGGTCGCCAGGCAGACCCTTCGTGAATGTCTGACACCACGGCGCCCACCTTTGTCAGCGCAGCCACCAGCAGCGACGGCGCCCAGGTCACGCTCACGTACAGCGAGCCCCTGCACGCCTTCACGGCACCAACGACAGCCTTCAACGTCAGCGTCGACGGCTCAGCAGCCTCGGTAACCCAGGCGACCACCAGCGGCACCGATGTTCGCCTCGGCCTTGCCGCCTCGATCCTTCCCGGACAGAGCGTTTCGGTCAGCTACACAGCCCCAACCAACAACGCATCTGCAACAAACGCGGCAATTCAGGACGCAACGGGAAATGACGCCGCGTCATTAAGCGTCAACGCTGTGACTAATAACTCCACCGTTACCAACAACAGCGCCCTGAATTTTACGGGCTCAACCCTCACCGTTGGCAGCGGCGACAGCATCCCAGAAGGCATCACGACTGCCGATTTCAACAATGACGGACTGGCTGATTTAGCCATCACAGACATCAAAGACAGCGCCCCGCGTGCGCGCATCTATCTCGGGAATGGCTCAGGAGGATTCACAGCCGGCGGCTCGCAGACAGTTGGCAACCTTCCCAGCTCAATCACTGCCAACGACTTCAATAGTGACGACAAGATCGATGTAGCTGTCGCGAATTATGCTGACCGAACGATTTCAATTCTGTCGGGCGACGGCAGCGGAAACCTGCTTGCAGGATCAACCTTTAACGCCGGCACTCCCTATGCTGTGACTATAGGTGGAGTTACCACCAACACAACCAATCCGAGTCCGCGCATCATCGCCAGCGGAGACTTCAATGGCGACGGCAAAGCGGATCTGGCCTGGACAAACGACTACGACAACGTCAGCGGCACCGAGGTGGCTGGGACCGTTGGCATTGCGATCAACAACGGCACAGCCACACCCTTCAGCAGCGTCACAGCCACCGGCGCAATTGGCAACAACCCCTACGGCCTAATTGCAACCGATCTCAATGGGGACGGGAAGCTGGATTTAATCGCAGCCAATTCCCCCTCGACTGGCAACGGAAGCATCTCGGTCCTGCTCGGCAACGGCAACGGCACGTTTGAATCCGCTCTCAATACAACGGTTGGCACGCGGCCACGCTACTTCGCTGCGGGCGATTTCAACCGGGATGGCAGGCAAGATCTAGCCCTGTCGCAGACCATTACTGACAACAATTTACGAATCTTATCAGGAAACGGCTCTGGTGGATTTTCAACCCAGACAACCCTCTCAATGGGCGTAGAAGCATCCCCCAGGGGTGTGATTAGCGCCGATTTCAATGCTGATGGCTACCTAGATTTGGCAGTGAGCTCGGTTGCAGGGGATAACGTTTCCATCTTTGTGGGAAGCGGAGATGGCAACTTCAACTCTCGCAAGGTCTTTGCAGCTGGAGATGCCGCCTTTTGGATGGCCAGTGCGGATTTCGATCGCAATGGCCTTCCTGACCTTGCCATCACAAACGAGAGCGCCACTTCATCCACGATCAGCCTGCTCCTGAATCGCACCACCATCCAGCGCTCATCCGGGAGCAGTGAAACAACAAGAGCCGCAAAGATTGAAGTTAGCCAAACACCTGCAGACAACGCCCCTGAGGGAGTAACCGTTCAAGCCATCGATAGCGATGGCGACGGCCTGCGGGAAGCCGTGACCGACAGGAATGGACGCATCATCGACGGCAACCGCGACGGAATCGCCGATGCGGAACAAGCCCAAGTGACAGGTCTTCGTTTGATCGAAGATGGTGCCTTCAGTGCCGACTATGGCGCCGTTGCCGTTTCCGGTGGCGTGATCCTGAGCGATACCCATTGCATTATCCCATCAGACGACGGCGGTTTGAGTGTGATCGCTCGCGATGGCGGCACAGTTGAGGCGGCTCTTCCCTACGGCGTAAGCAACAACTTCATCGGAGCCGTGTCATTCACCGTGTCAGGCATTGCCACCGGCGCCACCACTACTGCCACGATTCACCTGCCCAGTGGCCTGAGCGAGAACCCCAATACCTACATCCGCTTCAACTATCTCACCAATCAATTCGAGGACTACACCGACGACCAAGGCAAGCCGCTGTATGTACTGATCGACAGCAACAGCGATGGGCTGGTCGACGCGATTGAACTCACCCTGACCGATGGCGATCTGCGCTGGGATCGCGATGGCATTGCCAACGGCAGCATCGAGGATCCGGGTTTTGCTGCATCAGCAGAACAGTTGTTCAGCGGCAGCGCAACCAGTGATGCACTGATCGGCAATGTTCTTGCCAATACCCTGATCGGCCGGCAGGGCAACGACACGCTGATCGGCGATCTCGGCAATGACCTCTTGCGTGGCGGCCTGGGTCACGACCTACTGCTGGGCGGAGCTGGCGCCGACACGCTCAGAGGCGGGGCTGGCCGCGACCGCTATGCGTTCGAGCAGGTGTCTGATTCCACTCCGAGCCTGAGCGACAGGGTGCACTTCGGGCAACGCGATCGCTTTGACCTGAGTGCCATCGACGCCAACCTCAACCTTGATGGCCAGCAGACCTTCCGATTCATCAACAACGCAGCCTTCAATGGCGTGGCCGGTGAGCTGCGCGCGAGCCGATCAGTCCTGCAAGCTGATCTGAACGGCGACGCCGTTGCCGACTTTTCTGTTCAACTGCACTCCGGCATCAGGCTGAGCGCAGCCAACCTGATGCTCTGAAACCACGCGTTACGAGAGGCAGTAATCCAGATCCAAGATCATCGAACCTTCTGGCTGCCGCGCCTCATCGGGATTAAAGCCTTTGCGGGCCGCCATCGCGTAAGGCATCGGCCGGATTGGGCCACCACCGCGCTGATCGATGCGCAACAGCTGCACACGCCGCAGGCCAAGGGCATCGGCCGTGGTCTGGGCCTGGCGTTGTCCCTCCGCCAGGGCCTCACGCAACAGGCGCGTTTGCAGCTGGGCTGCGCTGCCACTGGCCGCCTCCGCCGTGAACCCGCGCAGGGTCACTCCCGGCAGGCGTCCCGCCGCCTGGATCAAGGCGTTGTAATTGGCTTTGCTCACCTCACCGGCCACCGACGTGCTCGCCTGCTCGCGCACCGGCCCGGCGCTGCCGCCGCCGCTGCGGTAGGTGGAGGGGGCAGGGATCGTGAGCTTGCCCAGGGCCAGGGGCGTCACAGCCTTGCGCACGGCCGCCAGGCGGGCATTGAGCTGGTCGAGGGCCGCGGCCTTGGTGGGGGCCTCCGCCTCCAGGCCGAGGTTGAAACGAAAGCGATCCACGCTGGTGGTGTCCTGTTGCTGCACTTGCAGTTGCAGCAACGTGCCATTGCAGGGCAATGGCTGCGCCCGTGATGCAGCTGGTGCCACCAAGGCCAAAGCCGGGCCCATGCCCAACGGCAGCAAGCTGAACGCAACGGCAGCGGAACGCAGGGTGGGCATAGCAATTGGAGTGGTTGCTAAGGATCTAACGGCGCCCCCGCAGGCAACTGCAACCAATCCCCAACCGGTGTGCAACCAGATGCAACCGAGTCGCTCCGGATCACCGAACCTCAGCGCACGCCGAGATCGCCGACAGCCGGTCGCCATTGCGTCAGCCGCCAGTCCACCCCACCGCTGAGCACCATCGGATCGCGCTGCACGAGTGCCTCCGCCTCGGCGTAACTCGCAACTTCCATCAGCAGCAACCCACCACCGCCAGGCTGCCCCGCTCCATCCACCAGGTAGCCGCTGCTGATCACCACACCCTCCTGGCGCAACTGCTCCACCCAGAGCCGATGGGCTTCAAGGTGGGGTTTCATCGCGGCATAGGGGCGCAGGAAGGTTTCCTGCTTCACGAACCAGGGCACCGCAAGCGAGCGGGGGCAGCCCCCATGCTGTTCAGGCCGGAGCGAAGCTGCCGTGTAGGCCGTGGGGCACCGCTAGCGGCAACTCGAGCACAGCCACCTCATCCAGTGACGCCGCATCGAGGATCAGCAGATCACTGGCGCAGCGCGCACCGTTCCACACCAGGCAGAGCACCCAACCGTCGTCTTCTGCGCTAGCGCCTGGCCGGGGCACCATCACCGGCTCGCTCACGAAGCCCCGCGGTGCAGCGCTCCACACCCGGCCCTCACCGGTGGTCAGATCGAGCTTCTTGATCGCCTGCAGCGGATCGTTACCGCGCTCCCGCTCGGCCACGGCCATCCAGCTGGTGCGGGCCTCCAGCCCTTGGCGCTCAGGGTTCACCATCGCGAACTCACAGGTGCGCTCCTCCAGCAACTCCTTGCTCACTGCACCGGTGTTCAGATTGATGCGGCAGCGCACCAGCTGACCCGCGGGGATCGTTTCGAAATCCACCTGGCGGAAATCCACGTCCGGGCCGATGGAGGGGAAGTCGTCGTAATAGATCGAATCCACTACCAGCTCCTCGCCGTCCTCGAAGGCATTGAGGTGGTGGAACACAAAGCCTTCCGGCGCCGCGATCTGCAGCGGCTTGCCTTCGCCGCTGCGGGGAATCAGCCAGAACTGGCCCTGTTCGCCTGGCTTCGACGACAAACACTGCGCCGCGCCCTTCTGACCCAGCACGAAGCCGGTGGGGTTGAACGCCACAGCGTTCTGGAGGAACACCGCCCAGTTGGGAGTGATGGCGAAGTCGTGCAAGAAGGCGAAGCCCTTGAAGCTGTGGCGGCTATCAGCCAGGAGCTCGCCGCCAGTGGAGAACTCCATCAGCCGGATCGTGCTGCGGGGGCCGGCCTTCACGCCGAAGGTCACCATCCGCGGTGCACCGTGGTGCCCGGGATCGAAGCGGGGGTGGGCGCTGAAGGCTTCGCCCTTCTTGAGCACGCCATCGAGCAGGCTCAGGCCGCGGGTTTCGAGGGTGTCGGGGTCGAGGGCATGGGGCTCAGCCGCCTCCCAAAGGGCCAGCAGCTGATCACCCAAACGCACCACATGGGTGTTGGCGATGTTCTTGAGGCGTAAGTCGAAGGCGTTAGCCACGGCACCGCCAGGCTTCTGGGTGCCGAACACGCCGCGATAGAGAAACTTGTCGGCCAGCTCTTCCGCCTGCCAGCCCTCGGTGCGCACGAAGCGGTTGCGCAACTCCGCCTTGCCGCCGGCAAAGCGCAGGGCCGTGATCATGCCGTCGCCATCAAAGGGGTGATGCACCCACTGGCCGCCGCGTTCTAAGCGGCCGGGGCCATTGCGATAGAGCGTGCCCACCAGCTCGGGTGGGATGGCTCCACGGGCAGCGGTGAGCTCCACCCCATCCAGCTCCACGCCCACGTTGCGGAACGCGCTGGCCCAATCAGCGCGGTCGTAGGCCGGGGCAGCAGCGGGAGCAACGGTCATCGGGGCAGCGGCAGGCGCGAACCCCGATCATCGCGTAACGGACTGTTAAGGCGGCGGGCGACTCCCCGGCTGGGCTCAGGCTCCCGCCCGCTCCAGCACTCCCTTGCTGCTCGGCACCGCACCGGCGCGGCGCGGGTCGATCTCGGTGGCCAGGCGCAGCGCCCGGGCGAAGGCCTTGAAGCAGGCCTCCACGATGTGGTGGGAATTCACCCCATCCAGCTGGCGGATGTGCAACGTGAGACCGGAGTTGTTCACCACCGCCACGAAGAACTCCTTCACCAGCTCGGTGTCGTAGCTGCCGATCTTCTGCGCCGGGATCTGCAGACCAAAGCTCAGGTGCGGCCGGCCGCTGCAATCGAGCGCCACCTGCACCAGTGCCTCATCGAGCGGCGCCACGAAGTGGCCAAAGCGGTGAATGCCGCGGCGGTCGCCCAGGGCCTGAGCCAGGGCCTGACCGATGGCAATGCCCACGTCTTCATTGGTGTGGTGATCGTCGATGTGGGTATCGCCCACCGCGTTCACCTCCAGATCGATCAGCCCGTGGCTGCTGATCTGGTGAAGCATGTGATCGAGAAACGGCACACCGGTGCTGGCCTGGCAGCGACCGGTGCCATCAAGGTTGAGCTGCACGCGCACATCGGTTTCACCGGTGACGCGGTGGATCTCGCCGCTACGCATGTCGGTCACCGGAGAAGGAGCGCTGGGTCGAAGATTTCGATCATGCCCGGGCGCAACACGCCAAGGCGACCTAGGGTTCAAGTGAACTTATCGGCCAGATCGATGTCAAAAGCTCAACTTATGGCTTTTCTGGCCAAGGCCGAAACCAACCCCGCCATCCAGCAGCGCATCGATGCCGCCGCCGATGTGAGCGCTGTGGTGGCCATTGCCCGCGAGGAGGGCTTCCTGTTCTCGGCCGCCAGCCTGTCGCGCCACCAGCGGGGCTGAGCCCCCGGGATCACATACCGGTGATGCAGTAGCCGGCGTCCACGTAGATCACCTGGCCGGTGATGCCGGAAGCCAGCGGACTGGCCAGGAACGCAGCGGTGCCGCCCACTTCCTCCTGGGTCACGGTGCGGTGCAGCGGGGCCTTCTCTTCCACGTTGTGGATCATGTCGAGGATGCCGCCGATGGCGGAGCTGGCCAGGGTGCGGATCGGGCCGGCGCTGATGGCGTTCACGCGCACCTGCTTCTCAGCGCCCAGCTCAGCCGCCAGGTAGCGCACGGAGGCTTCCAAAGCCGCCTTGGCCACGCCCATCACGTTGTAGTTGGGGATCGCACGCTCAGCGCCCAGATAGCTGAGGGTGATCACGCTGGCACCCTCGTTGAACAGGGGCTTGGCGTGGCGGCACAGCGGTGCAAGGGAATAGGCACTCACTTCCAGAGCCCGAGCGAAACCCTCAGGGGAAATGTTGGAGTAATCGCCCACCAGCTCGTCCTTACCGGCGTAAGCGAGGCAGTGGACGAGCACATCGATCGAGCCCCACTGCTCCTTCACCCGGGCGAACACCGCCTCGATCTGAGCCGGATCCTGCACATTCAGGGGCTCAAACAGGGTGGGCGCCAGCGGTGCGGTGAGGTCGCGCACCTTGCCCTCAAAGCGGCCCTTCTCGTCGGGGAGGTACGTCACCCCCAGCTCGGCGCCGGCGGCATGCAGCTGCTGGGCAATGCCCCAGGCGATCGACTTGTTATTGGCGATGCCCGTCACCAGGGCCTTCTTGCCGCGCAGATCGAGGAGCATGGGGAGATACGACGCCGGGGCGCTTGCGATCGGGGGATTCTCCCCCAGCCACGGCCACCGGCCCCAGGCGGCAGGATCGGCACTCGGATTGCTCCACCCTGTGGCCCCTGATTCCCTTGCCGGCGTGGCACTCGCCTGGGCTGATCAGCCGGGCGACTTGCCCCGCCAATTCGAGAGCCGCCAAGCCCTGGAAGCGGAGCTACGCCGCTTGTTTCCAGCCGCTGAAGGCAACCTCAGCCCGATCCGAGGCGGCCGCCGCCAGGCCGAAGCGCTGCTCAGCCGCGTCCAGCCGGCGCGCTACGCCAAGGGGCGCAACTTCCTCGATGGGCCCGTTACGCGCCTATCGCCCTACATCCGCCACGGGGCACTCATCCTGGCGGAGGTGCGTGATGCCGTGTTCGCCCGCCTGCAGGCCCCAGGCGGCGGCGGCAGGCAAGCCGGCGAAAAGCTGATCAATGAGCTGGGCTGGCGCGATTACTGGCAGCGCCTCTGGCAGCAGCTGGGCGATGGCATCTGGCGTGATCAAGAGGAGCTCAAAACCGGCCATCACCCCGGGGCTTACAACCCCGATCTCCCGGCCGACGTGGCCGAGGGCCGCACGGGCCTGGCCTGTATGGATGGCTTCATCGCCGAGCTCCACGAGACGGGCTGGCTGCACAACCACGCCCGCATGTGGATGGCGGCCTACTTGGTGCACTGGCGCCGGGTGCGCTGGCAGGCCGGCGCCCAGTGGTTCCTGCGCCACCTGCTCGATGGCGATCCGGCCAGCAACAACCTCAGCTGGCAATGGGTGGCCAGCAGCTTCAGCCACAAGCCCTACTTCTTCAATCGGGGCAACCTGGAGCGCTACAGCGGCGGCACGTTCTGCCGAACCTGCCCGCTGAGCGAGCAGGGCTGCCCGTTCGATGCCAGCTACGAACAGCTGGAGGCTGAACTCTTCAAGCCCCTGCCCAGCGTCCGCAGCGTGGAGTCGGGTCGCCGCGAACGCTCCGGCCCGCGGTCATCTGGCCCGTCCGCCGCCCTAAGCCGCCCCACCCGCCGCCGCTGATCCCATGCAACGCCCCATCCTCTGGATCCACGGCGAGGCGCTCGGCCCTGCCAATCCCGCCCTGCAGGCCTATCCCGGCCAGCCCGCAGTGTTCGTGTTCGATGCCGAGCTACTGGCGGGCCGCAGCCCCACCACCGGCGATCCCGCCGGCACCGCGCCCCAGGCGGTGAGCCTCAAACGCATCGGCTTCCTTTACGAATGCCTACTGGAGCTGCCCGTGAGCCTGCGCCACGGGGATGTAGTGGCTGAGGTGCTCGCTTTCGCCCGCGCCCATGGCGCCGACGGCATCGTCACCAGCGCCGGCAGCGACCCGCGGGTGGAAGCGATCTGCAAGGCCCTCGAGCAGGAGCTGCCCGTGGAGGTGCTGGAGCCTGAGCCGTTTGTGGAGCTGGATGGACGGGTGGATCTGGGGCGCTTCAGCCGCTACTGGCGCCGCGCCGAACGGGAGGTCTGGGCCGCCGCCAGCTCAGAGCAGTAGGTGCGCCGCCGCTCAGGAAGCCGGTGGAGCCCCATTCATCAGCTCCTCTTCCTGCTGGCGCACTTCATAGGGGGAGGGCAGCAGGTCCTGCTCTTCCACCAAGGGGAAGGTCTGCACCTTCACATCGGCGGGCTTGCGCGGTGGCTCGCTCCACTGCCACTGCGACCGCGGTGCCCGCGCTTTGCACAGCGCCTCCAGCTCGCGCTTCAGCGCCCGCTGCACATCCTTGCGAGCCACCGCCTCAAAAAATTCGGCGCGGGTGGCCAGGCCGGAGCTGAAGGGAGCGCTGCCGTTGCCGTTGAACAACCGGGCCGGATCCACCAGCCAGCGGGGCTTGCACACCCCCTGCTGGCTGGTGTCGGTTTCCAGCCAGATGTGCAGGCCATAGCCGTCGGGCTGGCTCACCACGGCCAGACCGTCGTGGGGCTGGTTGCGCTGCAGGGGATAGAGGCTCCAGCTGGCGCTGCGATGCGCCGGCACACACCCCACCAGAGCTGCAGCGAGCAACAGGCCGCTCCAGCAGCAAGGGGAACGCAGCACAGATCGAAGCAAGGCCAGCTGAGACACAATCGCCGCATCCTGCCCCACCTGAGCCGGAGCCGCTGCCATGGTGCTCACACCGTCCACGATGCTGCCGCTTGGCACGCCCCTGCCCGCCTTCGAGCTCGCGCAGGTGTGGGGAGCCAACGGAGCCGTTGGGACTGGCGAGCACGGCGCGGCTTGGAGCAGCACAAGCCTGAGCGCGCAACCGGTGCTGGTGCTCTTTCTCTGCGCCCACTGCCCGTTCGTGAAGCACATCGAACCGGAGCTGAGCCGGCTGGAGGCCGACTTCGGCAGCCAGGTGCAGATCGTGGCGATCTCCAGCAACAGCACAATCACCCATCCGCAGGATGGTCCTGAGGGCTTGCGAGAGCAGGCCGCGCGCAACAGCTGGCGCTTCCCCTATCTGCTTGATGCGAGCCAAGCCGTGGCGCGCACCTTTCACGCGGCTTGCACTCCTGATCTCTATCTCTTTGATGCGGCACACCAGCTCGTGTACCGCGGCCAACTCGATGGCAGCCGCCCCGGCAACGACCAACCGCTCGACGGCCGTGATCTGCGCGCAGCGATGGCGGCGCTCCTGAGCGGTCAGCCCATCAGCGCCGACCAGCAACCCTCGATTGGTTGCAACATCAAGTGGCATCCCGAGGGGGCCTGAGGATCGGAGAACCGAACACGGGCCTTAAGGTTGCCTTTATGCAGGTGCCCCCTTTCAGCCTCACCGAGCAGCTCGATGCGCTGGGCGAGCAGCTTGATGCCGCCGTTCTGCAGGTGTTACGCAGCGGCCAATACATCGGTGGTGGCGTGATCGCCGCCTTTGAACAAGCCTTCGCCAAAGCGGTGGGCACCCCGCACGCGGTGGGCTGTAACAGCGGCACCGATGCCTTGATCCTGGCCCTGCGCGGCCTGGGCATCGGGCCGGGCGATGAGGTGATCACCTGCTCGTTCAGCTTCTTTGCCACCGCCGAAGCGATCAGCGCCGTGGGCGCCACGCCGGTGTTCGTGGATGTGGAGGAGAGCTCCTATCTGATCAATCTCGAGCAGCTGGAGGCGGCAATCACGCCGGCCACCAAGGTGCTGCTGCCGGTGCACCTGTTCGGCCGCCCGGTGGATATGGAGCAGGTCTGCGCCATCGCCGAACGCCATCGCCTCAAGGTGGTGGAAGACTGCGCCCAGGCCAGCGGCGCCAGCTGGGCCGGCCGGCCCGTGGGCAGCTGGGGCGATGTGGGCTGTTTCAGCTTCTTCCCCACCAAAAACCTCGGCGGCGCCGGTGATGGTGGCGCCGTCACCTGCCGCGACGACGCCCTGGCGCAGCGCATGCGCGAGCTGGCGGTGCACGGCATGCCGCGCCGCTACCTGCACACCGAGCTCGGCTACAACAGCCGCCTCGATGCCATCCAGGCCGCGGTGCTCAACGTGAAGCTGCCGCACCTGGAGCGCTGGATTGAGCTGCGCCGCAGCATCGCCGCCCGCTACCGCAGCCAACTCGACACCGCCAACACGATCCACCTGCCCGAAGCCGGCCCAGACGGCCACAGCTGGAATCAGTTCGTGGTGCGCGTGCCCGCCTGCAGCCCCGCACCCGCCTGCAACCAGAGCTGCACCCCGTCGTCCGATAGCGCGAGCTTCGGCCTGCCGGAAGCCTGCTGCCGCGACTGGCTCAAGCAGCAGCTCCAAGAAGCCGGTGTGACCACGATCATCTACTACCCGATCCCTATCCACCGCCAGCCCGCCTACGCCCACTTGGGCTACGCGCCGGGATCCCTTCCCGTCACCGAACGGCTTTGCGCGGAAGTGCTCAGCCTGCCGATCTTCCCGGAGCTGAGCAGCGTGCAACAGCAGCAGGTGATTGAGGTGCTGCAGAACCTCTGCGGAGCCGCAGCCAGCCGCGCCACCGCCGCCGTCGCCGCCTGATCAGCCGCTGCCCGGTTTGGGCAAGGCGGCATACAGGGCCTTGAAGCGCGCTTGCTGGCTTTTGTGGCTCACCAGCTGGGCCGGGTAGCCGCGCCGCTCCATCGGGGCGATTTCGCCGCTGAGCAGATCCTTGGTGTTCACATGGCGCAGCTCCGGCAGCCAGTGGCGGATGTAGGCGCCGGTGGGATCGAACTTGCTGGCCTGGGTGGCGGGATTGAAGATGCGCAGCGGCTTGGGATCCATGCCACTGCTGGCACTCCACTGCCAGCCGCCGTTGTTAGCCGCCAGATCTCCATCCACCAGGCGCTGCATGAAGGCGGTTTCGCCCCAGCGCCAGTCGCAGATCAGATCCTTCACCAGATAGGAGGCCACGATCATGCGGCAGCGGTTGTGCATCCAGCCGCTCTCGTTGAGCTGGCGCATCGCCGCATCGATGATCGGCATGCCTGTGAGCCCTTCGCACCAGGCCTCGTAGCGGCCCTGGTGGTTGTCCCAGGGAAAGAGCTTCCACTGCGGCCGGTAGGGCCCCTCCGCCAGTTCGGGGAAATGGAACAGCGCCTGTTGATAAAACTCGCGCCAGGCCAGCTCCTGCTCCCATACCCCAATCGAGGTGAGCGCCTCCTCAGCGCCGCCCAGGGCCACCGCCACCTGGCGCGCCTGCTGGGCCGCCGCCCAGGCCTGGCGCGGGCTGAGGGTGCCGAATTTCAGCGCCGCACTCAGGCCCGAGGTGCCGGCCTCGCCTGGCATGTTGCGCCCCGGTTCGTAGCCGAGCAGCGGAATGCCGCGCCCAGCGCCGGGCTCGCCATCGCAGAAGCGTTGCAGCTGCGCCAACGCCGCGGCTTCCCCAGGCCGGCAGGGGCAGAGCTCAGCGCCCTCAAACGCTTGCCCCAGTTCCTCGAGGCTGGGCAGGTTGGCTAGCAGCGGCAGGGTTGCCCACAGGCTCGCCCGCGGCTCCGGCAACGCAGACGGATCGAAATCCACCAAGCCCGCGGGGGCCGCCACGGGCTCGAGGCCACCGCTGAGGGCAGATCCGGCTGCAGCTTTGCGCTCCACCTGGCCGCGCCAGTTGCGCAGAAACGGGCCATACACCCGGTAGGGATCGCCGCCGCCGGTTTTGAGGGCCTCGGGTGCCACCAGCACCTGATCCCAATCCACCAGCACCTTTCGCCCCGCCGCCTGCAACGCCGCCGCAACACGCCGGTCGCGGGATCGGCCATAGGGCTCCACATCCCGGTTCCAGGCCACCACCGATGCGGCCAGGGCTTCCGCCAGCTGCGGCAGCAGCAGCTCTGGATCTCCCTGGAGCACGAGCAGGCGGCTACCCGCTTCACGCCAGCGCTGCTGCAGCTCCCGCAGGCTTTCGAGCAGGAACCACACCCGAGCCGGCGCCATATCGGCTGCGCCAAGGATGGCGGGATCGAGCACAAACACCCCCGTTACCGCCGGGGTGGCTGCCACGGCCGTGGCCAGGCCCAGGTTGTCGGCCAGACGCAGGTCGCGCCGGTGCCAGAAGATCCAGCGTTCCGCCGCCATCAGAGCCCCAGCAGCTGCTTGGCACGGAACCAAGCGGTGATGCTTTTGCCATCGAGATACTCATTGCCACTGGCGATGGCGGCATCGAGCTCGGCGGCGGTCATCAGTACCACCTCCAGGTCTTCGTCGTCGTCACCGGCGGGGCGTTCGCTCAGCTCCGTGAGATCACGGGCCAAGAAGAGGTGAATCACCTCATCGGAATAACCCGGGCAGGGCAGCATCGCTCCGAGATCGTCCCATCGAGTGGCGCTGTAGCCCGCCTCCTCTTGGAGCTCGCGCTGCATCGTTGAGAGCGGCGTTTCACCCGGATCAAGCGTGCCGGCGGGGAACTCCAGCAGGCGCGTGGCCACGGCAAAGCGGTACTGGCGCAGCACCACCACGCGGCCATCGGCAAGCACCGGCACCGCCAGGGAGGCGCCGGGGTGCTTGATCAGCCCAAAGCTGCCCTCCACCCCCATTGGCAGCTCGACCCGGTTGATCTCGAAGCGCAGCTTGCGGGCATCCAGGCTGGCCGTGGTTTCCAGATGGCGCGCAGGTTCCGGGGCGGGAAGAGGAGCCATCGGCGACAACGATCGGCAAGCCACCGATCCAGAACTGGAACCAGTTTTGCGCAACCCCTCCCAGCCGAGGAGAGCAAACGCGGAACTCAAGCACCCCTCTTGAAGCCCTTAAATAATCCCAAAATAAAGACCAGGACGTTAAAGCCGATGGCAAAATGACCAAACAAAGCCAAAGAACAAGCGATGGGACTAGGACACGGCGAGATCATTCAAGACATCACGGCCGGCTTGGCCGTTGGCGCTCGCACGCCAGCACAAATCAATAACGGAAGAACGTGGTCAGCCAAAACATTCCGCCGCTACCTGAATCAAGCTTCACAGCAAAAGACAGGCGACGTCATTGACTATCAGATCCGCACCAGCACAGACGAGGCCGGCGTTTACGACACACATGAGATTCACGCAAGCCGCAACGGCCTGATCTACTTCACCCAACAGAAGCACGACCGCGCCGGCTATATCAGACCCGATGGAGCCATCAAACTCTTTGAGATGCCAGAAGGCTCTCACCCTCACGGAATTCGCCTCGACCAAAACAACCGACTCTTCATTACCCTCGAATACCAGGACAAACTCGCCGAAATTGACCCCATCAACGGAACAATTCTGCAGGAATTTGATATCAGCTTTGACGATCCAAGCAGCGAAGGCGTTGTAGGACCTCACGGCCTTGCCATTGATGAAGAAGGAAAACTTTGGTATACAGGAAAATCTTCCGATGTTATTGGCTGGGTCAACCCAGCCAATGGAGAGCAGAAAAGATTCACCCTTCCAACACGCGCCAATTTTGGCGCGAACTTTACCCACGGAATTCTGTCCAATGCCAGCGGGCCGATCCATGTCGAGATCGACCAAAATGGCAACGCATGGTTTGTCAATCTCTTAACCAGTGAGATTGGACGCATCAGCGGTGATGGCTCAATCAAGTTTTTTGAGATCTCGGGCCTTGCATCTGTCGACAACACGCGCCCAATCAATGTGATACCAGGCCCGGACGGGAAAATCTGGGTGACCGTAGAAGGCAACAATGACGCATCCATCCCGAGTGACAGCCTGGCAAACAAAGGTGGCATCGCACGCTTTGACCCAATCACAGAAACCTTTATCGGCTATCAACAGAGCACATCCAAAGGCGCTGGCGGCGCTGTTGGCGCCACCAAAGATTCAATCTGGTTTCAGTACCAAGAAAAGTCCCTTGAAGAACTAACGATCGATCAGAACGGCAGACAATCACAGACAAGCTTCGCGCTACCGGAGATCGGACAGCGCGTCATGCATCGCATCACACGGGGCCCCGAGGGGAACATGTGGTTTACCAGCCTGATGCAGGACACCGTCAGCGTATTGACGACAGACAATGTGGGCATACCTGTCTACTCATTTCGCCAAGAAAAAAGCAAGGGCCAGTACCTGAGCGCTTTACCAGATGAAATCACTGGATTGCAACAAGACGAGAGTGGCTACAACAGCCAAGAGGGTCTTTTCCTAAGCGCCCTGAAAGGCCGCGGCTCAGTACCAACCCACCGTTACGAAGACACCCTGACAGGCCGACACCTTTGGACAATTGACCGACTGGGCTTCGAAACGGAACTCTTCTCGCCCAAAGAGAAGGGCCGCTACAACTACGAAGGCAAAGACTTCCGCGTTTATCGAACCCGTGATTCCGCGGATGGGCTGATCCCGA
Organism: Vulcanococcus sp.; assembly: GCA_019264575.1. Lineage (GTDB taxonomy): Bacteria > Cyanobacteriota > Cyanobacteriia > PCC-6307 > Cyanobiaceae > Vulcanococcus. The sequence continues at coordinate 89,912 of JAHUZV010000017.1, forward strand.
TTTACCAAGCTTTCAACCCACGCACAGGCAGTATCGAATGGTCTGACACACGTAAGGACTTCTCCAAACGTTTTCAGGATGTCAGCATTGCCTGGTACGCAGAACCGTTCCCGATCGATTCCTCTCACTTCTGATTGCCAGACCCCCCCAATGAAGTAAAGCGAGGCTCAACGCCATCCGATCGGCGACGGTGTTACCAGCTGCACCGAGGAGTCGAACTCCTGCGCGAACAAGTGATCAGCGCCAACGCAATGTCTCAACGGGGGCAAGGGGGTCCCCCCATCCCGATCGATGGCCAGCAGCGGCGCCAACACAAACGCGCGCTCATGCCAACGAGGATGCGGGAGCTCCAAACCCGACTGACTACAACGCAGCTCTCCCCACCAGAGGAGATCGAGATCCAGCGTGCGCGGTCCCCAGTGCTCGAGGCGCTGCCGTCCAAAAGCAAGCTCAAGTTGTTGCAATCTGCCCAGTAACTTGAGGGCCTCGGGGACACTCGGCCACAAAGCGACTTCGGCCACCAAAACGGCATTCAGGTAATCCGGCTGACCGGGCGGCCCTCCCACTGGCGCGGTGCGGAACAGTGGCGACCAGCGGAGCGGACAGGTACGGCCAGCCCAGTCGGACAACATCTGCTCGAGCCGAGGACGCACTGCGACCAAGGTCTCGAGAGGCCCTCCAACAGTGCTGGTCAAATTGGCCCCCAAGCCAATAGCCAGAGCTTCACCTTCAGGAAGGTGCGTCCTCATCGTGCCGATGGAGGGAGCCATAGCCACCACCTCGATACCACCGGAGCGCGCTGCCAGCCGGGTGGGCCTTTCTGGCCCTCACCTGTGACCACGGCCGACACGTCGTAACGACGGGCCAGAGTTGCAAGGTCCAAGACGCTCAGACTGGCGTAGGCGGCCATCAGTCTTCGCTCCGCGGCAGCTCCGCCGGGCCCCCCAGTCCAAACAGCCTCTGCTCCGGCCAGATCGACCAACCGCCGCGACCACGGGTCTAACAGCCTCAGTGACCCTGGCACCTGGCGAAATTGCACGACCTGGGCGCGGCTAGTGCGCAGCGCCAAATCAGAAAAGCCACCAGGTGGCGTGAGCACACGGCTGCCTGGCGGTGTCGATGCCATCAACGCGCGATACAGCGGGGCTTTCTCTTCAGGGACTGCGAACGCCTGCGAAGGGCGTAACACTGCGCCCCTGCTGGTCAACCAAGCTGAGACCAGGACTAACGCCGGTAGGACAACGAAGGGAAAGCTCGACCTGAACCGAGAGTGTCTAGCGCACGATCCGACCAGGATCTGTAGGACCCTTGCCCCCAGAAGCACCAGCGTTAGGGGCACCAAGGTGTCGGCCAAACGGAAGGGATAAAGCTGCAACAGCACTCCATCGGCATCCACAAGGGTGGCGAACAAGCCCACACCGAACGGCACCAGTGCCAGGGCAGACCAGAGCCACAGATCACGGCAGGCCTGAGCTTGGTGGCCAGGGAGACGCTTGACTGTGCCGCGGGCCAGCCAGGCCCCCAACACACTCCAGCCCGCCAACACCACCATCAGTACCAACCAGCCCTTGCCCCAACTGGAAGGCACCAGGTGATGCGGATGGCGAAACACCACGTAGAGCCAGGCCAAGCTCAGGCCCTGCGGCAAGACCGGTTCAGGCATCGCCAGCTCAGCCACTCGCGCTAACACGGGCTTGTAGAGAGCAAAGGCTCCGACCAGCGCCGCTGCAAGCGCCAGCCCGCCGCGACAACGCCGCTGGGATGCGCGGCGCCAGGCCAGAACGGCGAGCGTGAGAGCGCCATAGCCGCCCACCAGCACATGGGCGGAGCAGGCCAGCCCCGCCTGCAAACCCGCCAAGCCCGATCGGCCTCTCCGCCAGCTGACAAAAGCCATCAAGACCAGGGCGTAAGCGAAGGTTTTGGGTTCTGCTGAGCCCAGCATCCACTCCCCGGCCACCATTCCCTGGCGCGGCAGCCACAGAGCCAGCGCCGCCAACAACCAGGGCAAACCCAAACCCAGCTCCGCCGCCAGTACGAGCACCCCCCAACACCAGAGGGCGTAGCCCGAGAGACGGATCACGAGCGAACCCGCCACAAAACCCAGCTGGCTGAGCACCCGCCCCGCCAGATCCAGAAACAACCACTGATGGGGCTGGGCCTGATTGAGATACCAATCCCCCGGCAACCAGTTGGGCTGAAGGCGCTGCAGCGCCAGCGGGAGCTTGTCGGCTTCGTTGGTATCAAAACAATCGGCGAACAGCACCACCAGCGACACGGCCGCCAGCAGCAACAGCCCCTGGCGAATTCGGGGATGGCGGCACGCGCGGCCGACCTGATCAGAGAGACTTGTCGCCACCAACCGGTGCAGTGCGCCCACCCATGCTTGCAAGCGCCCGTCCTGAGGCTGCCAACGACGCTGCTCAACGGGCCTTCCCGCTGGCGGCCATCACCGGCCACGGCACGCTGAAGCTGGCGCTGCTGTTGGCCGCTGTAGATCCAGGCCTGGGCGGCGTGGTGATCGCCGGCGGCCGCGGCACCGGTAAATCCGTATTGGCCAGGGGCCTGCACGCCCTGCTCCCACCGATCGACGTCCTCGATCTCGGCACGGCCCCTGCCGGGCAGCCCGCACCGGCGGCCCTCAACATCGACCCCCAGCGCCCCGACGACTGGGACGAGCCCACCCGCCGCCGCCTCACCGAACTCGGCGGCGATCCCAGTGGCAACGATGCCGCCGCGCTGCTGCCCACGAAGGTGATCCCAGCGCCGTTCGTGCAGGTGCCCCTGGGGATCACCGAAGACCGCCTGGTCGGATCGGTGGACGTGACTGCGTCGCTAGCCAGCGGCCAGGCCGTGTTTCAGCCGGGCCTGCTGGCGGAAGCGCACCGGGGTGTGCTCTATGTGGATGAGCTCAACCTGCTCGACGACAACATCACCAACCTGCTGCTGGCGGCGGTGAGCAGTGGCGAGAACCGGATCGAGCGCGAAGGCCTGAGCCTCAGCCACCCCTGCCGCTGCTTGCTGATCGCCACCTACAACCCCGAAGAGGGGGCTGTGCGCGACCACCTTCTCGATCGCTTTGCGATCGCCCTTTCGGCCAACCAGGTGCTGGAGCTGGATCAACGGGTGGAGATCGCCCGCAGCGCCATCGGCCACGCCGAATCCACGCAAGCCTTCGCGGCCCGCTTCCAGGAGGACACGGACGCTCTGGCCACCCAGCTGCTGCTGGCCCGCCAGTGGCTGCCGGATGTGCAGATCAGCCGCGAGCAGATCGCCTACCTGGTGAACGAAGCCCTGCGGGGCGGCGTGGAAGGCCATCGCAGTGAGCTCTATGCCGTACGCGTCGCCCGCGCCCACGCGGCCTTGAGCGGCCGCGACCGGGTGGAAGCAGAAGATCTGCAGGTGGCAGTGCGCCTGGTGATCGCCCCCCGCGCCCTGCAGCTGCCGCCGCCGGATCCCGATCAACCGATGGAGCCCCCGCCGCCGCCCCCACCGCAGGGCGAGCAGCCTCCGGAGGAACCCGAGCAACCTGAGAACGAGCAGGAGCCCGACGAGCCCGAAGACGACAACAACGAGGAAGACGAGGACGACACCCCCGAAGATCAGGCTCCGCCCTCGATCCCGGAGGAATTCCTGCTGGATCCCGAGGCCACGGCCATCGATCCCGATCTCCTGCTGTTCAACGCCGGCAAGGCCAAGAGCGGCGGCAGCGGCAGCCGCGCCGTGGTGTTCAGCGATTCGCGCGGTCGCTACGTGAAGCCGATGCTCCCCCGCGGCCCGGTGAAGCGCATCGCCGTGGACGCCACCCTGCGTGCCGCCGCGCCGTATCAGAAAACCCGCCGCGAGCGGGAGCCCCACCGCAAGGTGGTGGTGGAAGACGGCGATCTGCGGGCCAAGCAGCTGCAGCGCAAGGCCGGTGCTCTCGTGATCTTCCTGGTGGATGCCAGCGGCTCAATGGCGCTCAACCGCATGCAGAGCGCCAAGGGCGCCGTGATCCGCCTGCTCACCGAGGCCTACGAAAACCGCGACGAGGTGGCCCTGATCCCCTTCCGCGGTGAACAGGCTGAGGTGCTGCTGCCCCCCACCCGCTCGATCACCGCCGCACGCCGGCGCCTGGAATCGATGCCCTGCGGCGGCGGTTCACCCCTGGCTCATGGTCTCTCCCAGGCCGCCCGCGTGGGCGCTAATGCGCTGGCCACCGGCGATCTCGGCCAGGTGGTGGTGGTGGCGATCACCGATGGCCGCGGCAACGTGCCCCTCGGCCGCTCCCTCGGCCAGCCCGAACTGGAGGGTGAGGAACCCGTGGACCTCAAGGAAGAGGTGAAGCAGGTGGCCAGCCGCTACCGCGCCCTCGGCATCAAGCTGCTGGTGATCGACACCGAACGCAAATTCATCGGCAGCGGCATGGGCAAAGACCTCGCCGATGCCGCCGGCGGGAAATACGTGCAGCTGCCGAAAGCCAGCGATCAAGCGATCGCAGCGATTGCGATGGAGGCGATCAGCGGGGTTTAGAAGCGGGCGGGCTTAGTTGGGATTGCTGCCGCGACCGGTCTGAGCCGGGTAGAGCTCATCAAAGAACTTGCCCAGGCCGATCCCCACGCTGCGCAGGCCGTCCATAAAGCGTTTGTCGGCGGTGAGTTTTTCCACATCGCCGCCTACCTCGTTCCAGCGGGCGGTGAGCTTCTCGGCATTGGTCACCGTGCCCTTGAGCTCCGACACGGTTTTCGGGTTGTCCAGCGCGCGGGTGATGTTGCGCACGTTGGCCGTGGCGGCGTTGAGGTTGTCGATCGTGGGCTGAGCGCTCTCTACCGCAGCCTCCAGATCCTTGATCAGCTGCTGGCCGTCCTCCATGAACTTGGTGGCTTCCTTCGCCGTCATGTCGAAGCTGCGGGTGGTCTTCACCAGTTCCGGCACCAGGTTCTCGCGATCCACCTGCTCCAGCAGTTTCTGCATGGTCACGGTGAGGCTGGAGATGCTCGCCGCATTCACGCCGTTGAGGGTGGCGCCTTCACACACCACGAGGCTGCGGTTGCAGTTGGCCGCTGTGGGGCCGGGCGTGCCAACCGGCAGCTGACGGCTAGGAGCAATCAATGCCACCACCGCATCCCCCCCCAGGAGAGAGGCTTCCCGAACCTGCGCCACCAGCGGCATGGGCAGCTGCAGGGATGGATCGTCGATTTCCAGTTCCGCCACTACAGCGCCAGAAGTGGTGGTGAGCTTGTTCACGTTGCCCACCAACACACCCCGGTAGGTGACGGCCGAGCGCTCCGCCAGACCGGAGGCGTCGGCGAAATTCACCTGAAAGCTCCAGGTGCGGCTCGCCAGCGACACCCCTCGCAACCACAACCAGAACAGACCCGTGCCGGCAAAAGCCGCAATCAGGGTGAAGCCCACCATGGCTTCTCGCACACTGCGGCGCATGGATCTCAGAGCTCCGCCGGCTGCATCGGTCCGCTGAGACTAGCGGTGCGGAACTGCAGCACATAGGGATTGGTGGTGGTCTGAAAGTCGGCCACAGATCCCTCCCAGCGAAATAAGCCGTCGTAGAGGAGCACCACCCGATCCGCCGAGCGCAAAATCGTGCTCATCACATGGCTCACCACCACCGAGGTGCCGCGGGCCAGGTTGGTCGTCTGCACGATCAGATCCTCGATGCGGGTGCAGGCCACCGGATCCAAACCCGCCGTGGGTTCATCGAAGAGCAGCAGCGGCACCGTGCCATCGGGTTGGCTGGGGTCATCGATCACCGCCCGGGCAAAGCTCACCCGCTTCTGCATCCCCCCGCTCAATTCGCCGGGGTAGAGGTCTTCGGTGCCGGCCAGGCCCACCGCATCAAGGGCGATACCCACCCGCTCGCGGATCTCCGGCTCGCTCATGCGGCTGAAGCGATCCAACAAAAAGCCCACGTTTTCACGCACGGTGAGCGAGGCCAGCAGGGCTGGGTTCTGAAACACCAGCCGCACATCCGGCGGATGGCGCTGATCCAAGCGGAGGTAGGTCTGCGGAATGCCGTGGATGCTCAGCTCACCACTACTGGGCAGGAGCAAGCCAGCCAACAAGCGCAGGATCGTGGATTTGCCGGCACCGGAAGGGCCCACCACCGCCAGGCGCTCACCCGGATGCAGCTGCAGATCCACATCACTGAGCACACTCTTGCTGCCCCAGCGCACGCTCACGTCGCGCATCTCCACCACGGGTGCAGGCACCGGACACTCACGCAGGCAACCGGGCCATCTTGGCGGTTTCTCCGTACAGTTCCAGCACTCTCCTGGGGTGATGCGCGCTCGAATGCCACGCAGCAGCCAGCGCAGCAAACCCAGACCCAGCTGGGTTGGTCGCGGCGACCTGCGCCAGCAGGATCTGGTGAGCCGCTCGCGGCGGGCGGCCCGCTGGCTGCAGCCAGGACTAGTGGTGAAGCGCTGGATGCTCACCTCAGGCATCGGCCTGTTGCTGGCGTTGCTCGGTGCGGCTGTCTGGGCTGATCTGCAACCGATCTATTGGTTGCTGCAGTCGATCCGCTGGTCACTGCAGAACGTCACCCAGGTGTTGCCGCGGGAGATCACCGGGCCGCTGGTGCTGCTGGTGGGCGGCGGCCTGATCTGGCTGGGCCAGAGCCGCAGTTTCGGCACCATCCAAAAAGCGCTCGCCCCTGAAAAAGACACACTCCTGGTGGATGCCCTGGCCGCCAAGCGGCGGCTGAACCGCGGCCCGGCGATCGTGGCCATCGGCGGCGGCACCGGCCTGTCCACCCTGCTCAGCGGCCTGAAGCGCTACAGCAGCAACCTCACGGCCATCGTCACCGTGGCGGACGACGGCGGCAGCTCCGGGGTGCTGCGCCGGGAGCTCGGCGTGCTGCCCCCCGGCGACATCCGCAATTGCCTTGCGGCCTTGGCCACCGAGGAGCCGCTGCTCACCCGCCTATTCCAATACCGCTTCCGTGCCGGCACGGGCCTGGAAGGGCACAGTTTCGGCAACTTATTTCTCTCGGCCCTCACCGCGATCACGGGCAGCCTCGAATCGGCGATCACCGCCAGCAGCCGTGTGCTCGCTGTGCAGGGCACCGTGGTGCCGGCCACCAATGCCGATGTGCGCCTCTGGGCTGAACTGGAAGACGGCCGCCGCATCGAAGGCGAGTCGCAGATCGGCCATGCCTCCAGCCCGATCGTGCGCCTGGGCTGCACCCCGGAGCGCCCCCCAGCCCTGCCGCGCGCCCTCGAAGCGATTGCCAATGCTGATCTGATCGTGCTCGGCCCGGGCAGCCTCTACACCTCCTTGTTGCCCAATCTGCTGGTGCCCGAATTGGTGAGCGCGATCAGCCGCAGCAAGGCGCCCCGGCTCTACATCTGCAACCTGATGACCCAGCCCGGTGAAACCGACGGGCTGGATGTGGAGGGCCATTTGCGGGCGATCGAGGCCCAACTGGCCAGCCTGGGCATTCAGCAACGGCTGTTCAATGCCGTTCTCGCGCAGGAAGACCTGGGCGACTCACCCCTGGTGCATCACTACCGCCAGCGCGGCGCTGAACCGGTGCGCTGCAACGTGCGGCGGCTGCGCAACCAGGGCTACGACGTGATGCTGGCGCCGATGCAAGGCGCCCGGCCATCCTCCACGCTCCGCCACGACCCGCGCAGTGTGGGAGTAGCGGTGATGCGCTTTTTCAAACGCCAGAAACAGAACGCTCAGTAAGCGTCCTGCATCTCGTAGAAGTCCGGCTGCACGTAGTCCTTGCGCAGCGGGAAGCCCTGCCAGTCTTCTGGCATCAGCAGGCGCTTCGGGTGGGGATGGCCCTCGAAGCTGATGCCGAACATGTCGAACGTTTCGCGCTCCTGCCAATCCGCGCCGCGGAACAGGCCATAGAGGCTGGGGATCAACAGTGCGCCGTCGCGGTGCAGGAACACCTTCAGGCGCACCTCCTCGGGTTTGAGGTCCGAGGGAAGCGACTGGCCGGGGCTGCATTGATCCGCTAGCGCGCCCAGTTTCACCAGGTGATAGAAGCTCACCAGGCGGCCACCCGGGCCCTCGTCATAGCCGCCCTGGCACTGGAGGTAATCGAACCCCGAGGCCTTGAGAGCGGTGGCGATCAAGGGCAGGAAGGGCGCCTCCACACCGAGCACTTCCACGCCGAGGTGATCCGGCTCGAGCAGCTCATGCTCGAACCCCTGGCTGCTGAGCCAGCGGCTCACGGGGCCGGGCTCGGGTGCCGTGATCGCAGGTTGAGCGGTGTCCTCAGGCATGGCTCAGGCAGGGTTGATGGCGGGGTTGGCGGCGGCCACGGGCAGGCCTTCCGCAGCAGACACAGGCAGACCTTCGGCAGCGGCCAAGGCCGCTTTCTGGGTTTCGGCGCGGAGATAGCGGCCATCCACGATCGGCTCCACAGCCTTCATCTGGTGGGCCACCGTGCAATAGCGATGGGTGGGGAGCAGATTGCCGCGCTCTGAGAGGGCCTCATTGCCAACCTTCTTGCGCAGCTTGATCACCGCGTCAAAGATCGCTTCGGGGCGGGGCGGGCAGCCCGGCAGGTAGAGATCCACAGGGATCAGCTTGTCGACGCCGCGCACGGCGGTGGTGGAGTCCGCCGAGAACATGCCACCGGTGATCGTGCAGGCGCCCATGGCGATCACGTACTTGGGCTCCGGCATCTGCTCGTAGAGGCGAACCAGAGCGGGCGCCATCTTCATCGTCACCGTGCCGGCCACGATCAAAAGGTCGGCCTGGCGCGGGCTGGAGCGGGGCACCAGACCGAAACGGTCAAAGTCGAAACGGGAGCCGATCAGCGCCGCAAACTCGATGAAGCAGCAGGCGGTGCCGTAGAGCAGCGGCCAGAGGCTGCTGAGGCGAGCCCAGTTGTGCAGGTCATCGAGGGTGGTGAGGATCACGTTCTCGGAGAGATCCGAGGTGACCGCCGGAGCTCCCACCGGATTGCAGCTGGCATCGCGCTGATCGCGCAGGGCAGCAATGGAGAGGGCCTCGGCCATCGCGGAGGTTGCGGAGGAGGGGGTCATCTCAGATCAGCTCCACTCGAGGGCGCCCTTGCGCCAGGCATAGGCCAGGGCTACCACCAGGATGGCGATGAACACCAGGGCCTCAATGAAGGCCAACAGGCCGAGGCGATGGAACGCCACGGCCCAGGGATAGAGGAACACGGTCTCCACGTCGAAGATCACGAAGACCAGCGCAAACATGTAGTAGCGGATGTTGAACTGAATCCAGGCACCGCCGATGGGCTCCATGCCCGATTCGTAGGTGAGATCCCGTTCACCCGTGCGCGACTTGGGCGACACGATCTTGTTGGTGACGAGCGCCAACACGGGCACCGCTGCTGCGATCAGCAGGAAGCCCAGAAAGGCGTCGTAGCCGGAGAGAACGAACACGGGCGCTATCTGCCCAACCGTCGGGCCAGTTTGGCATCCATGGCCCGGGCCTGGGTCAGATCGCCGGGCGGAAGCCACTTCCTAGAGTTCCCACCACCATCACCGCTATGCCGTGAGCGAGGACCCAGTTCAGGAGCAGGCCCCCGCCAGTGACGTCCCGCAAGACGCGGATGCCGTCGACGCGCCGGAAGCTCCGGAAGCCCCCGAAGCTCCGTTCGATGATCCGGACACCCACCGTTTCGAATGCCGCAGCTGCGGCTTCGTGTTCGACCCGGCTGAAGGCATCAAAAAACTGGCGATCGAACCCGGCACACCCTTCAGCGCCCTCGATCCGCTCAGCTTCCGCTGCCCGGTCTGCCGCAGCCAGACCAAAGCGTTCAAGGACATCGGCCCTCGCAACAAACCGAGCGGCTTCGAGGAAAACCTCGGCTACGGCCTTGGGGTGAACCAGCTCACCCCTGGCCAGAAGAATGTGCTGATCTTTGGTGGCTTCGCGCTGGCCATCGCCTTCTTCCTCTCTCTGTATTCGTTGCGCTGAGCACGGCATGTCGCGTTTTCTCTCCTCCCTCAGCGCCCTGGCACTCGCCCTGGTGCTCTCCCTCGGCCTGAGCGGCTGCGTCAGTTCCGGGCTCGCCAGTGCGGGCGAGAGCCCCTGGCAGCCCGTCGATATCCATACCAAATCCAACCCCCTGGATTTGGCCTTCACCGACAGCCGCCATGGCTTCCTGGTGGGCAGCAACCGCCTGATCCTGGAAACCAACGACGGCGGGGCCTCCTGGCAGGAGCGCGCGCTCGATCTGCCGGAAGAGGAAAACTTCCGCCTGATCAGCGTGGATTTCTCCGGCGATGAGGGCTGGATCGTGGGCCAGCCCGGCCTGCTGCTCCACAGCACCGATGGCGGCCAGAACTGGAGTCGTCTCTTCCTCGACACCAAGCTCCCCGGCGAGCCCTACTTGGTCACAGCCCAGGGCCGCAGCCGCGCTGAGCTGGCCACCAACGTGGGCGCCGTGTATCGCACGGGGGACGGGGGCAACTCCTGGCAAGCCGAGGTGGAAGACGCCGCCGGCGCTGTGCGCGATCTGCGCCGCAGCCCCGATGGTCGCTACGTGAGCGTGAGTGGCCTCGGCAACTTCTTCGCCACCTGGAACCCCGGCGATGCGGTGTGGACACCGCACCAGCGCGTGAGCAGCCAGCGCCTGCAATCGATGGGCTTCCAGCCCGATGGGGCGCTGTGGATGCTGGCCCGTGGCGCCCAGATGCGCTTCAGCCCCGATGCCGACAGCCCCGATGAATGGAGCAAGCCGGTGGTGCCGATCGTGAACGGCTACGGCTATCTCGATATGGCCTGGGATCCCAATGGTTCGATCTGGACGGGCGGCGGCAGCGGCACCCTGCTGGTGAGCAACGACGGCGGCAAAACCTGGCAGAAAGACCCCGTGGGCAGCCAGCAACCCACCAACTTCACCCGCATCGCCTTCTTCGACGACGGCAAGGGTTTCGTGATGGGCGAACGCGGCTCGCTGCTGCGCTGGGTGGGCTAACAACGCTCTGTAACCAAGGCGGCAGCGCGATCCCGGCAGCCGCCTCCTCAGGCCTAGGATCACCCAGCTGAATGCTCGCTGCTCATGGCCGCCGGCTCAACGGGTGAACGCCCGTTTTTCGAAATCATCACGAGCATCCGTTACTGGGTGATCCACGCCGTGACCCTGCCGGCGATTTTCCTGGCGGGCTTCTTGTTCGTGTCCACCGGCCTGGCCTACGACGCCTTCGGTACGCCCCGTCCGGATGCTTATTTCCAGACGCAGGACGTGAAGGCTCCCGTGGTGAGCCAGCGCTACGACGCCAAGGCCTCCCTCGACCAGCGCCTGAAATAAGCCATGACCCAAGTTCCCGCCAGCACCACTCCCCGCAACTACCCGATCTTCACGGTCCGGTGGCTCGCGGTGCACGCCCTCGGCATTCCCACGGTGTTCTTCCTGGGTGCCCTGGCTGCCATGCAGTTCATCCGTCGCTGAGGTCAGACGTCATGCAACGCAATCCCAACCCGAACAACCTGCCGGTTGAACTGAACCGCACCAGCCTGTACCTGGGCCTGCTGTTCGTGTTCACCTGCGGGATCCTGTTCTCCAGCTACTTCTTCAACTGATCAGGAGGATCTGAGATGAGCGGCAAGAAATCCGGTCTTCCTGACGGAAGAATTCCTGATCGTCTGCCTGATGGCCGCCCGGCCGTGGCCTGGCGCTCCCGCTGGACCGAAGGCACCCTGCCCCTGTGGCTGGTCGCCACCGCTGGTGGCATGGCAGTGATCTTCGTAGTGGGCCTGTTCTTCTACGGCTCCTACACCGGCGTCGGTTCCGCCTGATCGGCTCACAACCAACCATGGGGTAGAGCTCCATTCATCCCTTGGGGCCTGAAAAGGTCCCTTTTTTGTTGGCTCCGAAGGTCTGCCCCTGCTCGACTGCCCTGGGCTCAGGCCACCATCGGCACGTAGACATCGCGATACCAGCGGGCAAACGCCTCAACGCCCTGCTCGATCGACGTGGATGGGCGGAAGCCCACCCAGGCTTCCAGAGCTGAGGTATCCGCGGCGGTGGCAACCACATCACCGGGTTGCATCGGCTGCAGGTCTTGGATCGCCTCACGCCCGAGTGCTTGCTCCAGCACGCTGATGAACCGCAGGAGCTCGGTGGGCTGGGCATTGCCGATGTTGAACAGTCGATGCGGCACCGCCGCGGTGGCGGGATTCGGCTGCAGGGGATCAAAGGCTGGATCAGCAGTCGCCGGCTTGTCCAAGCAGCGGACCACACCCTGAACAATATCGTCGATGTAGGTGAAATCACGCTGCATCCGGCCGTGGTTGAACACCCGGATCGGCTCACCGGCCAGGATCGCCCGGGCGAAGAGCATCGGCGCCATATCAGGCCGGCCCCACGGGCCATACACCGTGAAGAAACGAAGACCCGTGGCCGGCAAGCCGTAGAGATGGCTGTAGGTGTGCGCCATCAGCTCATTGGCCTTCTTGGTGGCCGCATAGAGGCTCACCGGATGATTCACCGGGTGCTGCTCAGAGAAGGGCATGGCACGGTTGCCGCCATACACCGAGCTGCTTGAGGCATACACGAGGTGCTCCACGCCGTGATGACGGCAGCCCTCAAGGATGTGGCCAAAGCCCACCAGGTTGCTCTGGATGTAGGCAGCCGGGTTCTCGATCGAATAACGCACACCCGCCTGGGCAGCCAAGTGCACCACACGGCTCGGACGCTCCTGGGCAAATAACTCAGCCAGCGCAGCGCCGTTCTCCACATCGAGCGGTACAAAGCGAAACCGTTCTGCTGCCCCGGGGATCTGTTCAATGCGCTTTAGGCGCGCATGCTTCAGCGCAGGGTTGTAGTAGCTGTTCAGGTTGTCGACACCCACAACGCTGTCGCCACGCTCGAGCAGCAACCGCGTCACCGCAGCGCCGATGAAGCCGGCAACGCCGGTGACGAGGATGGGGCGCGTTAGTGACAAAAGAAGCCTCTAGCCTTGGCCAATACTCCACACATTGAGGCCAGCACCGCGGGCAGCGGGGAGATCCACGCAAGAGCGGGCATCGAAAACCCAAGCGGGTTTACGCATCAACACCGCAATCTGCGCCCATGGCAGCGCAGAAAACTCAGCCCACTCAGTCAAGATGAGAACAGCATCGGCCCCACTCACTGACTCGAAAACATTGGATGCTGGCATCCAAGAGCCGCTCTCATTGATCGTCTCGCCGGCTGACTGACCCAGATCGCTAGCAATCTGCGCTTTATGAACCTTGGGGTCGTAGATGGCAAGTGCCGCTCCTTCATCCAACAAGTCACTACAGATCCTGATGGCTGGCGCTTCACGGGTGTCATTGGTGTCGGCTTTAAAGGCAAAACCAAGAATGGCTAGGCGCTTGCCGGTCACAGTGCCAAACAAACGATTAACCACGAGCCGGGCAATGCGATGCTGCTGCCAACTGTTGAGCTGCACGACAGACTCCCAGTAAGCAGCGACCTCTTCAAGGCCGTAATGACGACTCAAATAAACAAGATTGAGAATATCTTTTTGAAAGCAACTACCACCAAAACCAGGACCAGCCTGCAAGAATTTTGGGCCAATCCGAGTGTCGGAGCCAATGGCTCGGGAAACCTCTTGAACGTTGGCCTCTGTAGCCTCGCAAATGGCAGCAATCGAATTAATAGAGCTAATTCGCTGCGCGAGGAATGCATTCGCAGTGAGCTTCGATAGCTCACTGCTCCAGAGATTTGTACGAAGAATCCGATCATTCGGCACCCATTGCTGGTAGATCGAAGCCAAGACCTCTATGGCCTGCAGATCGTCTCCGCCGATGAGGACCCTGTCTGGGTTCTCGAGATCTTGAATCGCGGTGCCCTCGGCCAGGAATTCTGGATTCGACAACACTGAAAAACTTTTGGCGCCTCCATCAGGTGTCTCACCTTGGGCCGCATCAAGAATCGCTTGAACAGTTGCGGCCGTCCTGACAGGGAGCGTACTTTTCTCAACAACGATTGTGTGCCCTTTCGCGCAGGCAGCAACCTGACGCGCCGAGGCCTCGATCCAGCGCAGGTCACTAGCCTGACCCGCCCCAACACCACGCGTCTTGGTTGGAGTGTTTACAGACAGAAAAACAACGTCAGCACCTGCGATTGCAAGCTCAACTTGGGTACTAAAATGAAGGTTGCGGCCACGACAACGAGCAACGACTACATCCAAGCCAGGCTCATACACAGGGAGACGTGACAGATCAGAATCATTCCAGGCATCAATGCGAGACTGATTGAGATCGACAACTGTGACCTGAATCTCTGGGCAACGATCGGCAATCACCGCCATCGTTGGTCCGCCAACGTAGCCCGCACCAATGCAGCAAATAGATCGGATGGGCGGCAACAACGAGAACTCAGTCATCGGATCATAACCTCGCGAAAGTACTTAATTGTCGCATCCAAGCCTTGATCCAAAGGAATCTGCGGCTCCCACTGGAGAAGACTCCTCGCAGCATCAATCACAGGCTGACGCTGAAGAGGATCATCAGAAGGAAGCGGCTTAAAAACAAACTCCAAGCTAGGGTTAATTTTTCGACGGATTAACTCAGCCAACTGATAAATCGTGAATTCACAGGGATTGCCAATATTTAAAGGACCTACATGGCCGCCATTCATCAGCTTAATAATGCCGCTCACGAGGTCGTCGACATAACAGAAGCTGCGCGTTTGTGAACCGTCGCCATACAACGTGAGTGGCTCACCCCGCAGAGCCTGAACAATAAAGTTACTAACCACACGCCCGTCATCGGGGAGCATGCGAGGACCGTATGTATTGAAGATCCTGACAACACGAATATCAACTCCATGCATTCGGTTGTAGTCAAAACAGAGCGTCTCAGCAATCCGCTTTCCCTCGTCATAACAACTGCGAACACCAATCGTGTTAACACTGCCGCGATAGGATTCGGGCTGAGGGTGAACCTCAGGGTCGCCATACACTTCACTCGTGGAAGCGAGAAGTAGCCTCGCGCCAACACGGCGAGCCATACCAAGCATGTTATATGTGCCCAAAAAGCTGGTCTTGGCAGTCTTAATGGGATTGTGCTGATAGTGAACAGGCGAAGCAGGGCATGCTAGATGCCAGATCCGGTCAACTTCTAAGCGGATGGGCTCCGTTACATCGTGGCGGATCAATTCAAAACAGGGATGTCCATGCCAGCGGGATACATTAGCCTTGCGACCCGTAAAGTAGTTATCCAGGCAGATAACCTCTTCACCCGCTTCCATAAGACGGTCGACCAGGTGAGAGCCCACAAAACCAGCACCGCCAGTCACCAGATTGCGCAAGCCGGCCATTGGAGCCTCCAGATATGGGAATTATGCCTGAAGGAGCTGAGGCTGATCTCTCAGCATGTCAGCCGTGTGTCGGACTCCGCTTGGGAGGTCGATCGATGCCTTCCAACCCAAATTAGCCAGACGACTGACATCCAACAATTTTCGCGGGGTTCCGTCGGGCCGAGAAGAATCCCAATCGATTAATCCTGAGTAACCACATTGCTCAGCAACCAGCTCTGCCAGCTCGCGAATACTGAGATCAACGCCTGTACCAACGTTCAGGAATTGCAAAGGCAGGCCACTTTCATCACGGGGAGCAGCGCTTGAACTGGGATCCCACTTCTCCAAGCAGAACACAGCTGCAGATGCGAGATCATCAACATGAAGGAACTCGCGTCGCGGAGATCCTGTTCCCCAACACGTCACAACCGACATGGACTGTAGTGCCGCCTGAGAAAATCGACGGAGCAAAGCCGCCATCACATGGCTATCATTTGGATGATAGTTATCGCCAGGGCCATAAAGATTGGTAGGCATTATACTAATTGCATCGAAACCATGCTGCATACGCAACGCACGGCAGAGTTGAATCCCAGCAATTTTGGCGACCGCATACCACTCATTGGTAGGCTCCAAAGCGCCAGTCATCAAAGCCTCCTCGCGAATCGGCTGCTCTGCAAATTTGGGATAGATACAACTGCTACCAAGGAAAAGGAGGCGTCGTACACCGCTCCGCCAGGCAGACTCGATCACATTATTCTGGATCTTCAGATTCTGGATCAGAAAATCAGCAGGATACGTAGCATTCGCATAAATCCCTCCGACCTTGGCAGCAGCCAGAACAACAACGGAGGGATGATTGATAGAGAACCAATGCTCCACCGCTGCAGCGTCAAGGAGATCTAACTCCTGCCGAGACACGGTGAGTATCGAACCACCATGCTCCTTAGAACCATAACCAGCAGCAACCAAGGCACGCACGATGGCCGAACCCGCCATACCTCGATGGCCAGCTACAAAAATTCGGTCAGAACGATCGATCAACATAGACATCAATGTTCAGCCGCACCCAAACGCGCTGGCGCCATTGCAGCAGGGTGGGCAGGTGGGTTCTCCATAGAACCAACGACCGGAAAGCCCTCACGCCTGAGCGTGGCTTCCTTAGCCGCTTCAATCTGATCGGCAACCACCATTTCTTCTACCAGTTGCTCCAGCGTGGTCGTTGGCTGCCACCCAAGGCGTGCATGGGCTCGGGCCGGGTCACCGAGGAGGGTTTCTACCTCAGCCGGTCGAAAATAGCGAGGATCAATTCTGACCACAATTGCACCGGTATCAACACGTCGACCTACCTCCTCCAAGCCTTCCCCTTCCCAGCGAATCGCTGGTAGGCCCTTTGGGGCCCAACCCAGTTGAGAAGCGCTGAGCTCGATAAAACGGCGCACACTTTCCTGACGACCCGTAGCAATCACGAAGTCCTCTGGCTGCTCCTGTTGAAGCATCAGCCACTGCATTTCCACATAATCGCGCGCATGACCCCAATCTCGGAGAGCATCAAGGTTGCCCATATACAGGCAATCATCGAGGCCTGCATCAATTCGAGCCAATCCTCGCGTGACCTTGCGGGTTACGAATGTTTCACCCCGACGAGGCGACTCATGATTAAAAAGTATGCCGTTACAAGCATACATTCCATATGATTCGCGGTAATTAACCGTAATCCAATAGCCATATAACTTGGCGACGGCATAGGGGCTGCGAGGATAAAAAGGCGTCGTCTCACTCTGAGGAATCTCTTGCACAAGACCATAGAGCTCAGAAGTGCTCGCTTGATAGATGCGCGTATGGCTTGCAAGGCCTAGCAAACGAACTGCCTCTAGGATCCTCAGTGTGCCCAAGCCATCGCAGTTCGCCGTGTATTCCGGCTCTTCAAAACTGACCGCCACATGACTTTGAGCACCAAGATTATAAATCTCATCGGGCTTAACAGATCCAATAATTCGTATCAGATTCGAGCTGTCAGTGAGGTCTCCATAGTGAAGAACCAGACGAGGGCTCTGATCATGTGGATCTTGATAGAGATGATCAATCCTCGCGGTATTAAAGCTGCTTGCCCGACGCTTAATGCCATGCACGACATACCCTTTCTCCAGCAACAACTCGGCCAGGTAGCTGCCATCCTGGCCAGTAATGCCTGTAATGAGGGCGACACGACCATTGAGAGCTTTCATCTGCGATTTCATGATCAAAGACTCAAGAGGCTTGGGACAAGTGGACTAGAAGTTGCTGCACAGTAAGACGTTCCTCAGCCCCAGCAGCCTGCCCAGCGCGGAGATCTCGCATCAGAACCAGCCCCTCTCGAGCTTCATCATCACCGATCACAAGAGCCCAGCGAGCACCTGACCGATCAGCCCGCTTGAATTGCTTGCCAAAGGCAGCGCCCGTGAGATCAAGCTCGATCGTGTATCCAACCTGTCGCAACTGTCGGGCGACCTGAAGAGCCAGGAGCTCCCCCCGGTCACCTCGACTTACGACATAAATCTGTGCAGCCTCGATGGGTGCAGCTTCGGCCTTCGCTAGCAGGATCGCGAGGCGCTCCAGACCCAAGGCCCAGCCAATCGCCGGAGTGACAGGACCTCCCAACTGCTCCACCAAACCGTCGTAGCGACCACCGCCACAAACCGTTGCCTGCGCACCGAGCTGAGTAGAAGTGATCTCAAAAGCAGTATGGCTGTAGTAATCGAGTCCCCGCACAAGACGAGGATTCAGCGTGTATGGAATACCAAGTAGTCGGAGTCCGTCGGTCACGCGAGCAAAGCGTGAACGGCTCTCATCACTGAGTTCTTCAATCAGCGTGGGGGCCTCTGCCAGCATTGCCTGGGTCGCAGGGATCTTGGAATCCAGGATCCGCAGTGGATTGCGTTGCAAGCGCTCCTGGGAGTCAGGGTCAAGCTGTTCGCGGCGCTCGGTCAACCATCCGACCAATTTGCTCCGATAACGAGCTCGGTCATCGCCGCTGCCCAGAGAATTGAGTTCCAGGGCCAAGCCCTCTACCCCAAGGTCCGCTAGCAGATCCCAGGCGACAGCAATCGCTTCTACATCACTACGAGGGTCAGAAAAGCCCAGCATCTCCAGGCCAATCTGATGAAACTGCCTCTGCCTGCCGGCTTGTGGCCGTTCATAGCGGAACATCGGGCCGCTGTACCAGAGGCGCTGTGGACCTTGGCTGAGAAGACCATGCTGAATGGCAGCACGCACCACGGAAGCCGTGCCTTCCGGGCGCAACGTGCAGCTGCGGTCCCCTCGATCCATAAAGGTGTACATCTCCTTGCCAACCACATCAGTCGCCTCACCGATCCCACGAGAGAACAGTTCGGTGGACTCAAGCACCGGGGTACGGATCTCGGAGATGGCCGCCCGCTGGAAGTGCCGGCGCGCGGTGCTCTCAATACGCTGCCAGAGGGGCGTCTGCTGAGGCAGCAGATCAACCATCCCCCTCAAGCTCTGCAACTTTTCCACAGCCCAACGGCACTCTGCTGCCATCTTGCGGGATCGCAGTCCACCCCCACTTAACCTGCTTCGCGAAGCCGGACGAGCTGTGGCGCATCTTCTGATCACTGGCGGCGCCGGCTTCATTGGCAGCCATACCTGCCTTGTCCTGCTGGAGGCTGGTCACAGTCTGGCGGTCCTCGACAACTTCACGAACAGTTCCCCCGAGTCCTTGAGGCGGGTGGTGGAGTTAGCCGGCCCAAGCGCCGGAAGGCGTCTGGAGGTGGTTCGGGGGGATGTACGAAGCCATGAGGATCTGAAGCAGGCCTTCGAAGTAGCCCCCGTGGATGGGGTCCTTCATTTCGCCGGACTCAAGGCAGTCGGAGAGTCCATGTCTCAACCGCTGCGCTACTGGGATACGAACGTCGGTGGCAGCCGCAGCCTGCTGTCAGCAATGGCGGCTCATGATTGCCGGACTTTGGTCTTCAGCAGCAGCGCCACGCTGTACGGCTACCCCGACACAGTGCCAATCCCGGAAAGCGCACCGGTTCGTCCCATTAATCCTTATGGGCACACCAAGGCAGCCGTGGAGCGCATGCTGGGGGATCTGGCGGCCAGCGAACCCGGCTGGCGCATCGCCTGCCTGCGCTATTTCAATCCCGTAGGAGCCCACCCCAGTGGACGCATCGGCGAGGATCCCAATGGCATTCCCAACAACCTATTTCCGTTCATCAGCCAAGTAGCCGTGGGCCGGCGCGCGTGCTTAGACGTTTTCGGTGGTGATTGGCCAACAGCCGATGGCAGCGGCGTGCGCGACTACATCCATGTGATGGATCTTGCCGAAGGCCATCTCGCAACCCTGGATGCCCTCCTGACTTCGGGTGAACAACTGCTGACTCTCAACCTAGGCAGCGGCCGGGGATACTCTGTTTTGGAAGTGATTAACACTTTTAGGGCCATCAGTGGCAAGGCGGTGCCCTACACAATTGCTTCCCGGCGAGATGGCGACGCGGCAATCACCGTGGCTGATCCACAGCTTGCAGAACAAAGACTTGGCTGGAAAACCAAACGCAACCTCCACGATATCTGCCGCGATGGATGGGCTTGGCAGCAGGCGAACCCCAAGGGCTACTCACGATGAAGGCTCTTCAACCGCTTCTACAAGAGAAACTCGCCATGCTCGATCCATGGCTGGACTCTACTTTTCCCGTCGCGACAGCACTAATCTGTTCCAAACAGCACTTGGCAGGCTACAGCCTGCTAGCGGTCTATCTGCTGGTTCGCCTCCTACAGCGCAGCGATGCAGAGCCTTGGCGCTGGATCTTAATCAGCCTATTAGTAGTCAATTCAGGCTTAATCATCGAAGACCGCGACCTCAAGCCTGGAGGCGCCTCCGACTATCTCGTAGTAGCCCTCAGCTTCTCGGCAGGCCTCCAACGCAATTCGAAACAATGGCAACGGAGCATCGCCTGGATCGCCAGCTGCGCCATCCCGCTACTCGCGTTTTCACTCGCAGCAGGAGATCAGCTCATCTTGCTTAACACTGTTTCTTTTACGGGATTCAATATTAATAGGATCGGATTTTTGGCGGGATTGATCACGATTGCCGCCTATGCCCTATCGCAGCGCACGAAAGATCTTCATCAACGAGTTGGCGCTTGTTTCCTGCTCGCAGCCGCAGCGATCGAGGCAATCCTGACCCAATCCCGCGCAGCCATCGCAGTGCCGGTTATTGCCATCGCAGCCGATCAACTCAGCAAAATCCGCTGGAGGCCGAAGCAAGCCATCATCACTTGCATTGCAGCATGTGTTCTTTGCGGCGGTGCTTTTCAGCTTTGGTACGGGGGCACCAATCCAGCCAACCAGGGAAATCGCATTGCCGATTCGAACAGGGTAACCACCATTGTTTGCTGGATTCAGAACACATCCAAAACAAGGGAAAGCCTGATCTTCGGGAATGGATACGGTAAATCCATCCAAAAGAAATGCGGACCCGATCGGTTGCAGGCACTTACTGCTCGTGAAAAGCCTCTGGCCCATGCCCACAACCTGTATGTCCAAGTCTTTGGGGAAACAGGTTTACTCGGCCTGATCCTCTTCGCCGCCCTAACCATTCAAGCGTTGAGGCAAGCGTGGGGAACTTCAACGAATGTCGAACAACATTTCACCAAACCCCTCACGATCTACTTAGTACTCATGGCAATGGGTGCAACTTGGCACTCACTGCTCCTGAACCAAGTGCTCGTGGGCTACAGCCTCGCCGCCCTCACCGCAACGGATCGCGACCCTTCCGCTGCAGACGCAGCCACTCCAGCAACACCGCCAGGCGCAAGCGCACCACAAGGCTGAGCAACAAGCAACGGCGCCGCCAATCCAGGGGCTCAAACCGCCAAACGCGCACGCATTCAGAGACCAACGGCCGCATCGAGAGCCCGAGCACCTGCAGACGCTTCAATGGCTGATCACCGGCGATCGAAAGGCGACCACCAACAATGCGGCGCTGCTTGCGCACTAGTTCAGGCCAGTCGCGTGCGGGATGGCGCACGACGGCCTGGGCCTCGAACAGCAGTAGGGCCCCAGCCGACACGGCGCGATGGCAAAACTCGCGATCGCCACCGGAGTGGGTGCGGCGGTGAAAGCCACCCAGCTCTTGGAAGCAGGCCTGCGCCACGAACAGATTCGCCGTCACACCGAAGCCAGCGCGCCGCACCGTGCGCGCCTGATCGAAGCCCAGGATCTGATCGAGCTGCTCCCCGCCCGAGGGTTGCCCTAGCGTTTGAGGCTCCAGAACTATCCGCCCCGCCACCACTCGGCGATCCCGGTCTGTCCACTGCAACGCCTTCACGCCAGCCTGGATCCAGTCAGGATCCGGCTCGCAATCGGCATCGGTGAACGCCAGCACATCCACAGCCCAGCCCAACGCAGCCCGATTGCGCGCTCCATAGGAGCCTGGGTGGCGATGCACGATCACCTCCAACGGCAGCGGAAAGCTGGGCTGAGAGGGCCAGTCGTTGGAGCCGTTGTCCACCACCCGCACCTGCAGCCGTTCTCGCGGATAGCTCTGGCAGGCCAGGGCTTCCAGGCACCGCTGCAGCCG
This sequence comes from Vulcanococcus sp., assembly GCA_019264575.1. Lineage (GTDB taxonomy): Bacteria > Cyanobacteriota > Cyanobacteriia > PCC-6307 > Cyanobiaceae > Vulcanococcus. The sequence continues at coordinate 111,715 of JAHUZV010000017.1, forward strand.
CTGCCAGTCGTTATAGACAGGAATCACAACGCCAACGGAAGGGAATAGCTCGCGGGCAGGCATCAGCGGCACTCCAGCTCCCGCAAGCGTTCAGCCCTCAACTCCCGCAAACGCGCCCCAACGGCAGGACCTGGTCGCATACCGGAGGCCAACAGCTCCCGGGCCGTCGTTCCGGCCTGAACATGGCGCCAGCGCAACCACCAGCGCAGCAGTGGCCTGCGCAACGGATCCCCACAGGCCAGCGCCATCGGAACCACGTGCTCAGGATCAGGCTGACGCTCGATCCACTCGGTCCACCCAGCGGGAGTGCGCCCCTGGCACTGTTCGAGCGTCAGCTGGGCCGCCTGCTGGCGGAGCTGCACCAAAGACTTCAGCCAGCGCTGCTGACGATGGGGCAACTGAAGACGCGCTGCCAACCCCACCGGATCATCGGCGCAGGCCATCAACACCGGCAGCAAGGGCAATTGCCAGCGCGTGGCGCGTTGCAAGGCCAACCGCCAATGGCGGCTGCGCTGCAGACCTGGATCCAACAGGGCCAGCCCACCCCACTGCTGCAAGCGTTGCAAAGCCTTGTCCCAGGGCTCGCGCTCAAGCAGCAGCTCAAGCTCCATCCGCAGCCTGGTCCCCAGGGCCGGGGGAGCCTGTTGCGGGAGGTCGCCCAGCTTCCAGGCCCAGGGCCAGCGCTGCAACACCGCCTCCACCTGCTCACGCGACGCCGCATCCAGTTCAAAGCCGAGCCGGGCTGCGTAACGCGCCGCCCGCAACAACCGAGTCGGATCCTCCAGAAGGCTGTTCCCATGCAGAAAACGCAGGCAACGGGCCGCCAGATCCGTTTGACCATGGTGGGGGTCGAGCAGCTGGACTCCGCCCCCGCCTGAATCCAACAACAACGCGATGGCATTCACACTGAAATCGCGCCTGGCCAGGTCGTCATCGAGGCTCCCGGGCGACACGCATGGATTCTCGGCAGGAATGGGATAGGCCTCCTGGCGAGCCGAGGCCACATCGAGCAACCAGGTCTCAGCCTGCGGCAGCCCAACCTCCACAGCCACCGTGCCAAAGCTGCCGTGTTCACGAAACGCGCAGCGCGTACCTGGGGGCAAGAGGCTCGGCAAGCGTTCCACCAGCTCTCGCGCATTCCCCTCGAACACGAGATCCAGATCTGGCAAACCTCGCCAGGGATCCCGGTGATGGTGATGCAACAGCAGATCCCGGACAGCACCACCGACCAAGGCGAGACGACGGCCATTGGCTGCTGCCGCCAGGGCCGTCATCAACTCAGCGGGTACGTCGGGAATGTCCATGACACCGTCACTCTCGGGGCAGGGAGCGGCGGGCCAACTCAGCGCGCAAAGTCTCCAGCCAGGGCTCGTCGAGGTGGAGATCGAGCAGATCTTCAAGCGCGATGGGCTCAGGCCACCGATCCAGCGGGGGACGTTCAGCAGGTTCGGACTGGACCGAATTAGAGCCCTCTAAGTGCACCGCAAAACTGGATGCCAGCCAATCCAGATCAGCTTGATGGCGCGCCTGGATCACGTGCTCAACCGCTGGATCCAGGTTCACTGGAGTTCCACGACCATCGCCGCGGCAGCGCTTCAGGCGCTGCCACTGACGCCAAAGCGCCTTGCTACGACGAAGGCTTCCATCCGCAGAGTGAGCTGGAAAGCGCAGCATCCACTCCTGCATCGCCAAGAGTTCTTCCGCGCTGAACGATTCATTAACAGCCGCTTGCACGGGCGCAGCCGGAAGGGGGGAGTGATCGGGCAGTGCATGCTGAACTGTCTCCTGTAGATCCCGAACCACACAGCCCCGATGCAACTGCGTGCGATCGAATGGGCGCACGACGAGGTCATCGCCAAACACTTGCTGCCAAGCCTCCAAGCGTTGACGGATGCGATAGCGCCAACGATGCGGCCGAAACCGCCGAAAGCTGGTCGACAACCTGGCGTGTTGCTGCAGAGCTGAGCGAAAGAACGAGGATGGCGAGCGCACGTAGGCGATCACCTGAAAACGGTCGATGCCGAGGTCACTCCAGTCACGACGAAGCTGCTCAATCAGCTCAACACGAAAGGTCCAGAGATATTCGCTGGACAAAAACAGAGCATCCGGCCTGGTGCCCCACCGAGGTTGGAGGCGCCGATGCAGCAACGCCCGATAACGGGCCACATCGCGGGCGAAACGCCGGGGATCAGCCCGGTGCAGTTGCGACCAAACGCGAGGTAGCTCCTCGGGAGGCTCGTAAAGCGCGGCAATGCAACCGGCGGGCTCGGGTTTGCGGTAGGGGTTGGTGGGCAGCACACACCAATCGCTGGATCGAGCGCGCAGTCGTGTTGGCTTGATCGCAGCCTGAATCGCCGAAGAGCCCGTCTTCGGAGAACCGATATGCAGCACCAGTGTGGTCATAGGGGCTGAATCGGTGCCAAGCGTGGGTCAAGAATCTTGGGACCCATGCCCTCGAATTTCACAGCGATGGAGATCTTTTCGCCACTCCCAAACAGGTGGGTGACGTGACCCTCGCCGAAAGAGCTATGGAGCAGCCGATCACCAACGGCCCAGACCTTTCCGGATCCAGTGGCACTACGGCGCCGCACCGCGTTCGCAGGCTGCGCGGCTTCACCGCCGGAGCGGACGCGATCACTGTCAGGCCGATCAATGCGAGTGAGCCGGTCCAAGCGGTTCTCCCGCCGAAGCGCTGCTCCGCCGCTACGAGGCAGATCTCCCTGCACCAGGTCTTCGGGGAGTTCCGATAGGAACACTGAAGGAATCGCCGGTTCGCGCATCCCGCCCCAGAGACGCCGCTCACTGGCGTGAGACAGAAACAGGCGCTCCTTGGCTCTGGTGATGCCCACATAACAGAGTCGGCGCTCCTCTTCCATGGCCGCGGGATCTTCCAGAGAGCGGTAGCTGGGGAAAAGCCCTTGTTCCAAGCCGACCAAGAACACCACAGGGAACTCCAGACCTTTGCTGGCATGGAGCGTCATCAGCGTGACGCGATCTTGCTCGGTGTCTTTGGTGTCGGCGTCACTGGCGAGAGCGGCTGACGCAAGGAAGTCGTCCAAGGAGCCTTCCTCGTTTTCTTCCTGATACTGCAGGGCCGCGTTCACCAACTCATTGAGATTGCGGCGGCGATCTTCAGCCTCATCCGTTCCTGCCGCAATCAGCTCGGCAAGATAACCGCTCTGCTCCATCACCAACTGAACCAATTCCGAAGGAGGTGCCGATTCGGCTCGAGCCTGCAGGGTTCGAATCAATTCGCTGAACTGAAGCAATCCTTTGGCTGATCGCCCTCCAAGAGAACGCACAGCTTCTGGATCACTCACCACATCCCAGAGCGGAATGCCGAGCTGATTCGCCGCATCGCTTAACCGCTCAATCGTGGTCTTGCCGATACCCCGTTTGGGGGTATTCAAAACCCGGAGCAGACTCACCGTGTCAGCGGGATTCACCAACAATTTGAGATATCCCAACACATCCTTGATCTCACGGCGATCGTAAAAGCGCAAACCGCCAACCACCACATAAGGAATACCCCAACGCACCAGCGATTCCTCCATCGCACGGCTTTGTGCATTGGTGCGATAGAGCACAGCCATATCACGCCAGCCGAGGTCAGGATTCGCCGCCTCGAGCATGCGCATCCGGTGCACCACAGCCTCAGCTTCTGCGATCTCATCGTCACAACGCGTGAGAGCAATCAGCTCTCCCTCACCGCGCGTTGGCCGCAACACCTTGTCGATCCGCTCGGTGTTGTTAGTAATCAACGCATTGGCAGCCTCAAGGATCGTGGCTGTTGATCGATAGTTTTCTTCCAGCTTCACCATGGTGCGGGTGACGTCGTCAGTCGCTCCGTCGCCAAAGTCGTCCTGAAAGCCCATCAGGATTGTGAAGTCAGCAGCCCGGAAGCTGTAAATGCTTTGATCAGCATCACCAACCACAAACACCGAGCGCCCCTGCCAATCATCAAAACTGGCTGGATCGCGCCCATCCGTCACCAGAAGCTTGATCAGTTCATACTGGGTGCGATTGGTGTCCTGATATTCATCCACCAACACATGCTTAAACCGGCGGTGCCAGTAGTTGCGCACCTGCTCGTTCTGGCGCAAAAGCTGCACAGGCAACAGCAGCAGGTCGTCAAAATCAAGCGCATTGTTGGCGGCAAGAGCGCGTCGATAACGCCGATAGGTCTCTGCCATCAACTTGCCTCGTTGTCCGCCCGCATCCGCTTCGAGCTGTTCCGGCATCCAGCCCTGATTCTTGGCGTTGCTGATCGCCCAGCGAACCTTTTTGGGCTCAAAACGCTTGGGATCAAGCCCAAGCTCCTGAGTCACAATTTCTTTAACCAGGCTCTGGGTATCACCTTCGTCGTAGATCGAGAACTGGCGCGTCCAGCTGAGCCCTTCAGGGTCACGGAATTTGTCAATATCGAAGCGGAGCAGGCGAGCAAAAAGGGCATGAAAGGTGCCAATCCAAAGATCCTTGATCACCTCGCGATAAATCCTGGATCGCAGCTGTCGCTGCTCCACAGCTGGCAGCGTGCTCCAAGGCTGACCAAACTGACTCTGTGCCAACTTCTGAGCCAGCAACAGCTCAAGCCGCTCCTTCATCTCGCGAGCCGCCTTGTTGGTGAAGGTCACTGCCAACAATTCAGCCGGATCCACACCGTGCTGCCCGATCAGATGGGCGATGCGATGGGTCAGGGCACGCGTCTTGCCACTACCGGCACCTGCCACAACGAGCAGAGGGCCCACGTGATGATCAACAGCGCGCCGCTGAGCATCGTTTAATCCAGCCAGGAACCCCTGTGCCACTCAGAAACAGTCCCCGCCGAAACGCAACCGATCACCTTGCAACCAAGCTACCAACGCCATGACGACGCACCTTGGGTTGCGGGATCATGACGGAGATCGTTGTAGATCGGCGCCAAGCGCTGACGCAGGCACGACAACTGACGCTCTGACAGGGACTCGCCAACGCCGGGATTCAGACGCTTGTCCAACACGGCTTCATGGCGATCCATACCCAGCCAGTCACAGAGTGAGTCCACACTGGCCTGCGAGAACAAATCCTCATAAATCAGGAACCTAGACCGCTCTTCCAAGCCAAGAGCTCGGAGCGTGTTGAGCGTGTAGCGGTAGTCGGAGCGGATAAAGACTGCACTGGTTTCGTCCACACGCTCAAGCAACTGGTCAAGCTCGATGTCCTTTTCAACACGCCGCCTTGCATGACGCAAATGGGAAGCTGCACGATCGGTCGGATCACGCATTAAAAACAAGAAACGGACATCGCTCGACAGTGCAGCCATGCAGGCATAAGCCTCAGCAGGTAGATGGGCATACGAGGGCGAAATTTCACCAAAGTGCTTCTGGTCGCCGATGCGCTCGTGGAAAAATTGGAGGTAATCGTCAGTCGAAGCGATCCTGCCAAGCTGCGCCAGGGCGCGCAAGCGATCAAAGCGTTCGATCTCTGCATCCGATCGATCAAGGCGTGGAGGCTGTTGGCCAAACGACAACACAATCCGCTCCATCCGCCAGAGGCGATAAGCCTCACCAGGCTTATAGATGTATCCGGGGTAGCAAGAATTCTCAGGAAACAGAGCAGCAAAAGCATTCATCTCCTTGATCGGAGAATGAAAGAATGCAGGATGACTACCCAAATAATCAGAGAGCCAGGTTGTACCTGACTTCATCGCGCCAAGGCCAATAACCAGCTGACGTTGTGCGAGTGGAAGCGAAGGCGGTGGTTCCTTGCCGAACAACCGTTTCAGTCGCTTGCGGATTGCACCAGACGACATCACGACAACGTGTCCTCAACGGATGGATCAACAAAGAAACCCGCGATGGCAACAAGATCCGTGGCATCCGGCGCGGAACACTGCTGATCCATAGCCTGAAGCGTGGAGAAGATGGCCGTAACCCGTGAGCGGTAACGCTTCATCTGTGCGGAAGGAAGCTCAAGCGAACCGTTCGCCACCCCGGAAGTCAGACGCAGCACAGATTCAGAGGCGAACTTGTAGCGGTGCCGATCCGGAGAACGGGTTGCCTCCTCAGGATGCCATGCCAACGGCGCCCATGCACACCAAGGACCCGGCACACCAAGACGATTCAACAAGCTGGTCTTATCACGAACCCCATAGAGATAAGCCTCATCAAACTGCTCAAGAGCATCAGAGCGGAAGGCAATTTGCGGCTCCTCCTTTGTGATGGGAGTCACGTCAGCCGCTGCCAGGTCTACACCTGCAGGCAAACGCCGCATCGGGATGATCAGATAAGGAACATACGGAGTGCTGGTGATCTCCTGCTGAAGAGCCTGAAACACCCGATCAGGCACAATGCAGCTTCCATCAAGAACCATCGTCCAGTCAGAACTCATACGTCCAAGCGCCAGAGCTCTGTTACGAGCACCATTGATATTCATTAAGTAGCGAATCTTTTCACCGCATGCCCAGATTCGCTCTCGATCTTGACAGAACGGATCTTTAGAGAGAAATTGCTGAGACGAAAAATAGGCATTACCCCCAAAAGCATCGGGGCGGTAGCGCAGGGATTGATACGTTTCGGCTTCGAAAGGAATCACCTCGACAGAATGACCTGCTTCAAGGATCAGCTCGACAGCCTGCTCAACCACGCTCGGGTCAACAATACGATTGAGAACAAAAAGCTTGCTCCAACCGAAAGGATTTGACTCGGCCTCAAGAATCGTACGAAGATTAGCGAGTGCCTGCCCGCGCTGATGACGCGGAAACAGGTCGTTGCCAATGATGCGACAAAGCGTCACGGTAGGCAAACGACCTAAAAACGTTGAATCTACAGATCTCTGGGATGCAACAATCCAACGTCGCCTCAGCTCACGCTGACCACGAAAAACAAAGGATGCAAACCAGGCTTTCCTGAGGCGCGACCGCGTTGGCAAAAGCTTGGTCAGACGGTAGGGCAACCAAACCATTAGCGCGCACCGTCCTGTGCAACGTCGTTAGGGTGAAGGGAATAGGCGCTGGTTCTATCCCGACCGAAACGGAAAGAATCTCCGAGATAAACTTTCATCCGTTTCAGCCGATATCTAAGCAAGGAAGGCAAAGGCTCAACATCGGGAAGCCGCTCCGCCTGACGTTGATAGAAGGACAAACGTTCAGCAACCTGACCTGGAAGACCAGAGTAATCGACAGACTCGGGATAAGCACTGAAGTCGTCAGAGAAACATTGCCCTGAGTGGCCATAGCGAGAAGAAATACGACGATTGATGTCTGCATAGCGATGAAGGAAGCTCTCGGCACATTGGCGCGAGACAGCACGCGGAGGGCCAACCATTTCAGATTCAACAGAGCGCTGTAGCTTTCTGTAAGCACTATTTCGCATTCCAGACGCAAACTGGACGGTCTTGAGCGAATTCAACCGAGAAAGAATATATTGCGCCTCGGCACTGAGCGCCGGATTATGACGCTCCTGTGCACTCACCTTCGTAGAAGAGGGTAATTCAAGCAAGCCAGCGAAGACCTGGATTGGATTGCAAGCACCATAGAAATAGGCGTTAATCGATGTTGCTGGCAGACTTTCAAAACGTCCGAGAATCTCCTCAAAGTCATAGAAGAAGAGATCGTCGCTCACCAAACGCCCATCAGGCAACTGGCGAAAATTAGAAGGAGAGTAATCAATAAAGAGGTCATCAAAACCTGAATGACCAGAGCGAAGGATGGAACTGAAACGGCTCACTGCGAGTTGATCTTGACGACGCAGAAAAACGACCACCCGAACGCGATCAACATGCGGCCGGACTTGATCAAGCAGTCGCTGAATCTCTGATGCCGTTGACAACCGGCTGGAAATTAACTCCGAGGTAATCAGCAGTGTGTGCCAGTCGGTGCGGTCGGAAAGGATCTCATGCTGCAGCGCGCCAAACACGTGCCGCCGGAAGGCCTTCTCTGTATAGCCTGTCGCAAAGAGCTGGTAACTCTTAATGTTGTCAATGGCGCCATCATCAAGACATGCCGCCACGAGTTTGGTGTGGTTGGGAAAGCCAATGCTCGACGGCATCAAGATGCCGTTCTCCCACAAAAGCACTCGATTGACCGAAAGCCACCTCTGAATAGCCGTAGAGCCCGTCTTCTCGAGGCCGATATGAACAATTGCAGTGCGCTGCATCAACTAACTCACAATCGGCGATGCTGAATCGGCCGAGGCCTTAATTCATGACTTGAATATTCAAATCCTAGCAGTCAGCGCAACACATCACAAAAAGTCGGCGGCCTCAGAAGCAATCCGTATGCACGAAGCGGCCGTGTAGCTCAAGCAGCATGGCGCGGGTCCTGGCTTGATAACTACAGCATTCCGGCAGTTGATCCAGGGAAACACAATGAGAAGAAGGTCCTCCGCGCTCCCTGGCCAGTAGCACTGCATCAACGGCTGCAAGAAAATCACTCGCTGTGCCACAGAGACGCGCCAAGTGTTGATACTCGTTCAATGCGGGGAGATCAGTGGCAACCACTGGCACACCAGCAGCCAGATACTCAAAGAACTTCATCGGAAACATCGAACGCGTATAAGCGTTTAACGGACAAGGCAACAAAGCAACATCCATTCCTCTTAAATAATCCGGCAGCTGGCTGTAGGGCTTCGAACCTAGGTGATGCACATTGGCACAATGCAACAGCGGCTCCAGTACTGTGCCTGGATCCCCTTCGCCAACACGCCCAATCAAAACAATCTGGCAATCCGAGCGATGATCAGCCAGCGCGGCGAGCAAGTCGAGATCGAGCTTGTAGCCACTGATGGCTCCAATGAATCCAAGCCGAGGTCCGCTGGGCAACCGTGCCAAATCCTGAGGGATGGGCCCGTTATGGTTACGGGCTGAAGAAAAGTGGCTCACATCAGCCACATTCGAATAATAAGAAACCGAAGAGTTATAGACCGATCGGGTACGCAGAAGCTCAGGCGATGTCACAAAGATCTGATCGCTCAGCCTACAGAGCTTTTCTTCTTCAGCAGCAATCAGAGCCGACGGCATGCAAGGCTGTGCCGTCAGGTCATCAACACAATGATAAACAATCTGACGATAGTTCTTCAGGGGCAGTTTCAGCAAAAGACCTGTCAGAGGGTTATATGTCCAGAACAGATCTGCCCTCAATCCAAGCCAGCACCTCCAGATAGAAAGGCCACCGGAGAACAAAATCTGATTCAGCTTCCGCTTCCAACCCGCATGAGCTGCGGGAATCAGCAGAGGAGACCACACCCAAAGACGTGGAGCGACCCGCCTTGGTGGCCGAAATCCACGGCGCAGCCTGCGCCAGATCCGAAGCACATCCTGTCCCTCCAAACGAGGAGCACGCAGTCCCACAGATTCGACATACAACACACGATTGCCCAGCTCGGCCAGGGTGCGGGCAACATGCTGCTTATTTGTCCAGAATGGATGATCCCAATCGGCCGTAGCTAACAGCACAACATCTCGAGTGTTGAGAGCAGCGGAGATGGGTTCAATCGGGCCGGATGGCATAACGACCCTCCAGTTGAGTGAGGTCCTTAAAACTCTCCGAACGTTCACGCAGCTCCATGAAGGTGCCTGAGGCTTTAAGGCGACCCGCTTCAAACTCAAACACCCGATCACAGCGCTCAATCGTGGACAGGCGATGAGCAATGACAACCGTGGTGCATCGCCGAGCAACGATCTCTAAAGCTGCAATGACTTCAGATTCGGTGCGATTATCGAGGGCACTGGTGGCCTCATCCAAGAGCAGAAATTCAGCTTTGCGGTAAAAAGCCCTGGCCAGAGCAAGGCGCTGACGCTGTCCACCAGAGAGATGCAAACCATCTCTACCTATGGGGGTATAGAGGCCATAGGGGAGAGAGGCCACCACATCCTGCAGCTGTGCAGCTTCCAGCGCCTCCCACACGCGATCTTGATCAACTCTCAGAGGGTCTTCAGCAAAGGCAATATTTTCCAGAACACTGCCCCTCAAAAAGGAGACGATCTGAGGTACATAGGCACAGCAGGATTGCCAGGAGCGCATATCCTCCTCTTCAACAACCAAGCCATCAATTTCAAGAGCACCCTGCTGAGGCCTGAGCAAACCGAGAAGCAGGTGAGCCGTGGTGCTCTTGCCGCTACCGGTGGATCCAACCAGAGCGATTCGTGATCCCACGGGGATCGTGAGATTCAAGCCTGTGATCACCGGCTGATCACGACCTGGATACGAATAAGTGACGTCATGAAGACGGATCGAGCGCCTTGGGCGCATACCCTCAGGACTGATCCCACCCGCAACAAGCCCAAGAGCTGGACCTTGAGGTTGAGGCAAATTGAGATACTCCAAAACGCTAGTGAGATTGGGAAGAGAGGCTCGAAGACGCGTTAATGCCTTGAACAAGTCGTTCATGGCGGGAGTGATCCGCTGAGACGCCAACGCCAAGGTGGCGAGGAAGGGAATGATCTGTTTGAGATCTGAGACGTTGCCATTCCCGAGCAGAGCCGGCAACGCACCGAAGGAAAAAATCAGCGTGATGCCAACAGGCTCAATGATTTGCTTTGGAATATTCGGAAGAAAATTATTCAGCGCTTCTACTCGCTTAGCCTTGCGCGAATCGTGGCGGAAACTGCGACGAAAGAAGGGCTCAGCAGACGAAAGGCGGATCTCGCGGATCACATTCATCGACTCAAAGAAGCCCTGCTTCATCGCCGATGCCAAACGCAACTTCTGAGCCGAAGCCTTGCGCAGATGTGGGGTCAATAAGAGGGAGAAAGCCCCATACGCCATCACTAGACAAACAAACAACGCCAGAGCGTACCAGCGACCTACATACAGCAATCCTGCAAACAGGAAAATCACCGAAAACAACGAGGCCTGGAGTTGCAGCAAGGGGGCAAAGACCCCTTTCACAACATGGGTGACATTGGTCAGCAGCTGAGTTGCCAGCTTCTTATCATTTTTTCCGATATGAAACTCGTACGATTGCGACAGAATTCGCTCATAGATATTCTCTGTCAGCCACAGCCACAATTGCCCTGTCATTCGCTCCTGGAGGGCGAGAACGGCAAGCTTCGAGAGTGAACGCAGCCAGGAGAAGGCAATAAACAGAGCAATAAGCCATAAGGCTTGATCCAGCCGGTCACCCTTGAGGAATGGCAGCGCAGGAATGCCTTGCCTGAGCTTGGTGCCCAACAGAGTCGACATCATCCAGGCCACAACCGCAATAGATGCGGCATCGAGCAGCCCTGGAATCACCGAAATGGGCAGGAGCACCAAAATGCGGCGGCGCAAGTGAGGCGGAAGCCGACTAGCTAAATCGCCAACCTGCTGAAAGGTCCTGCTCCTCAACTGCACCATCCAGCAAGGTCAGGTCTTCACTCCCCACAAGGTATGTGGCAACGAAGAGTGCAGGAGAGGCTGCGGGGCCAGCCAGCCAACCGATTGCCCCTAAGCCTGGCTGAGCGCCTCACCTTCCAGCCGAGCCATGGCATCGAAGGCCAGCGACTCATGCTGGAGCTCCTCGAAACTGCCGTAAGCCTTCACAACGCCGTTTTCAAGCTCCACGATCCGATCACAACGGCGCACGGTGCTCAAACGATGGGCCACTACCAAGGTGGTGCAACGGCGACCCACCAGCTCCAGGGCATCGATCACCTCAGACTCCGTACGGTTGTCCAGGGCACTGGTGGCCTCATCGAGCACCAGGAAACCCGAACGCCGGTAAAAAGCCCTGGCTAGCGCCAGACGCTGGCGCTGACCTCCCGACAACCGCAGACCGTTCTCGCCCACCTGGGTCTGCAGACCGTCCGGCAGCTGGGCGATCAACTCATCCAGCTGGGCCGCTTCCAGGGCCTCCCACACCTGGTGCTCATCCACCTGCTCGGGCGGTTCCCCAAAGGCCACGTTGGCCAGCACGGTGCCGTTGAGGAGATGAATGGCCTGAGGCACATGAGCGCAATTGGCCTGCCAGGCCGGTAGTTCGAGCGCATCCACGGCGATGCCGTCGAGCTCAAGGGCACCGGCGCCCGGTGTGAGCAGCCCCAGCAGCAAGTTGGCGATCGTGCTCTTGCCACTGCCTGTGATGCCCACCAAGGCAACGCGAGAGCCCACGGGGATCGTGAGATTCACACCCTTGAGCACCCAATCGTGGGAACTGGGGTATCGATACCAAACATCGCGCAGCCGAATGAAATGCCGAGGAGTTACCCCGGCAGGGGATGGCACGCCTGGAGATTGCAGCGTGGGGCGATCGCTGGGGAGTTGCAGCAAGGCCACCGAATCCGCCAGCAGCGGCAGGGAGCCGCGGATCCGGGTGACAGCCCTGAAAGCATCCTGGAGCGGCGGCGTCAGCCGGAGAGCCGCAACCGAGATGGTGGCCAGAAACGGCAAGATCGCCTGAATCCGCGTGGGATCGCTGCTGAGGAGTGCCGGCAGTGCGCCTACCGCAAAGATCATCGTGATCCCCAGGGGCTCGATCAAGCCGCGGGGCAGCTCGGGCAACCACTCCGCGATCCAGATGCTCTGGCGGGATTGTTCGGTGGCACGGCCGAACTGCGCGCAGAAATAGGGCTCACTGCTGGTGAGCTGAATGTCGCGGACGGCATGGATCGATTCGAGCAGCTGCTGCGATGAGCGAGCTTCCATGGCCAGGCGCGTGTTGCTAGCCGCACGCAGGCGAGGCGTCACCGACACAGACACGATCAGGTAGGCGATCACCAGGCCAATCACCAGGGCCACCGACAACCAGCGGCCGATCCAAACAATCCCCAGTGAGAGCAACAGAATCGATGCCACACCACTGATCAGCTGCAACAGCGGCGTGATCACATTGGCGGCCAGATGATTGAGGTTGGCGAGCACTCGGGAACTCAGCTCAGCTGAACTCTCAGTGAGATGAAACGCCCAGGGCTGCTGCAGGAGGCGGGCATAGATCAGATCCGAAAGATCTCGCCAAATCCGCGCCGAAAGCCTCTGCTGGCGAAACCGCAGACCAAGCTTCGCCGCCGATGCCAACCAGCAGAACAAGACAAACAGAGCCATCATCGTGATGCTCTGCTGATAGGGCTCCTGCCCGGCCCAACCGCCACCCGGCATCACAGTGCCCAAGCCGTTGCTCACCAGGGATCCTGTGAGCCTGGCGATCAACCAGACGCACGCCAAATCCAGCGCACCCGGCAGTAACGACAGGGGCATCAGCACCCGCAAAGCCCTGAGGCGCTGCGGCGGCAGCAAGCGGAACAGCTGCCGCAGCTGATGCAGGGTCTGACTACGCATGCAAGGAAATTATCGGTTTGAGCTTCACTGCCGCAGCTGCCAATCCAAGGCGAGGCCAGCAATCCGATTGGCGAGGCTCTGGCGGAGACACTGCCGAACGAATCCGCCCCGAGGACAGTCGGTCAACGCAGGTTCACCTGCAGCGATGCGGTCCCAGTGCTGATTCACCTGCTCAAGGGTTGCGCGCCAACGCTGGGCGAGCGCCTGCTCTGAGGTGTTGCCCAGCAACTGCTCTAACGCCTCGGGCTGGGGCTGCCAGGCCTGGGGGTTCTGCACAGCTGCGCTGATTCGATCGAGATCCGCCGCCAGGGTGCCAGCGCCCAGTTGATGGCCGAGCACGCCTGGATCGAGGTTGTCGGCGAGAGCATGGTTGAGGCTGCTGAACACCACGCAGCCGCAGGCCAGGGCTTCGATCGGGGGCAAGCCAAAACCCTCGCTCACGCCGCGACCACGCCAGTAGGGAGCGGAGTCGTAGAGGTAAACAGCCGAACGATTGAACAGATCGACGAGGTCATCCACCCAACCGCTCTGCACTTCCACCCGCAGGCCGCGGGCCCGAAGAGCCGGCACCAGCCTCTCCAGCGCATAGCGGCTGCTCTTGCGCTGCTGCACCAACACATCAATGGAGCGAGGCCCTGAGGAGCCCCGTGCACCGCGCTGCAGCCACATCGGCTCGAGCGCGTTAGGCACCAAAAACAGGGGATTGCGCGGCGCACGATCACCCCAATACCCGAGCGTGTTGCGGCTGACCGCCAACACAGGCACACCAGCCGGCAGATCAAAGCCATAGCCGCTGCTATGGGCGTGATAAGCGGTGGCTCTTCCCCGCAAACGCCTGAGCAACTGCGGCACATCAAACCCCCAGCTCACCAGCCAGAGGGGTTGGCCAGGCGCGCATCCGGGTTGTTCAAGCCGGAGCAGATCAGCGAGAAAGGGATGGTCAGGCTCCCGCTGCCGGTAAGTCACCAGCTGCACACGGGCGAACTGTTCCAGCAGGCGGGCGGTCTGAAGCTCCACCAGCAGCCCGCCACAGCGGAACCGGCCGGTGGTGCCGGGCACAAGAACGCGGATGCTGCGCAAAGGGAGCTGGCCTGAATGCCAACTCTGGCTCAAGCTGCCACAGGCTCCGTGCTGCCGGCGCGCTGACGGCGGGTGAGGAAGCCAAACAGCACCTTGCCGATGGCGGCAACGAGGTTTCCTTCCAGCTCCTTGAACATGTTCATGTTCAGGTGGAAGGCTTCATTGGCCTCCTGCACGATGCGATCGGCCGTGGCCTGATCGATCGGCAGGGTGTCCATGGCGGCGCGATAGGTGCCTTTAAAGGCCTTCTCGTCGTCGATGGAGGCGAACTCGTAGAAATGCAGGCCGTCGCTGTCGCCCAGGTTCATCGCCTTCTGGGCGATGTTTTTGAGGATCTGACCGCCGGAGAGATCGCCGAGGTAGCGGGTGTAGTGGTGACCCACCAGCAGCTCGGGCGATTCCTGAGCCACCTGGTGAATGCGGGCCACGTAGGCAGCCGCGGACGGTGAGGGCTGGATCTGGTTCTTCCAGTCGGCCCCGAAATAAAAGGAGAGATCCTGCTCGAGGGCCTCGCGGCGGTTCAGCTGCGGGAACGCGATCGGTGCCAGCACCGGGTGATCCTTGAGCCGGGTGATCTCCTCTTCCATCGTGCCGTACACGAAGTAGAGATCAGCCACGAGCTTGCGATAGCTGGCCTTGTCGACCACGCCCTTGAGGAAGCAGCTCACAAAGCCGGTGTTCTCGGCCATGGTGTGGGACTTTTTGGTCCCTTCACGCAGTTGGGCAGCAAGGGCGACAGACATAACGGCGGTCCGCGTTGAGCTCACGGGCAGATCGCCAAACGTAATGGCCCTCTCCACGGCAGCGCCGGCAAGGTTGCGAAGGGTTACGCGCCGGCTGGGCCGAACCCCAGTGGCTCAAGCGGCGCGGGCCGAGGCGTCTGCCCCGAACAGTTCAAACACCTCGCGCACAAACCCCTGCAGGGCCTCCACCACGGCCGGCTGTGGCAAATGGCTGCCGGTGGGCTGCCAGTCGCCCACGCTCGCCAGGCGCCAACGCTCTGACTCGTAGGTGAGGCCGCGGATCGTCACGCCCAGCAGCCTCGGCCGGGCCGATCCGCCGGCGGGCGACTGCTCGAGCCGCAGCTGCACCAGAAAGGAGCGGCACTGGCTGCGGGGGCTCCAGCCCGGCAGATGAAAGGAGAGATCGAGGCTCTCCTGTTCGGCGTGGGCGCGGGTCTGGGGGTCGTCGCGCCAGGGGGTGAGGTTGGCGCGGGCATCCGGGAAGTGCTGGCGGAACAACACGGCCACGGAAGCCACGCGCTGCGCCAGTTCCACAGATCGGACCTGGTCGGACGCATTCATGCCGTTGCCCCTGCAGCAGAACCGCGAATCCCCAAAACCTAGGCTCGATCCACTGTTCACGCCGCCCTCGGTCAGCAAGCACCCATGGCCACTTACGAGAAGCTCACCGCCCCAGCCCAGGGCACGGCCATCCGCTTCGAGAACGGCCAACCGGTGGTGCCCAACGACCCGATCATTCCCTTCATCCGCGGCGATGGCACCGGCGTGGACATCTGGCCGGCCACCCAAAAGGTGCTGGACGCAGCGGTGGCCAAGGCCTACGGCGGTGAGCGCCGCATCGAGTGGTTCAAGGTGTACGCGGGCGATGAAGCCTGCGATCTCTACGGCACCTATCAATATCTGCCCGAGGACACCCTCGAGGCGATCCGCACCTACGGCGTGGCGATCAAGGGCCCGCTCACCACCCCGATCGGTGGTGGCATCCGCTCCCTGAACGTGGCGCTGCGCCAGATTTTTGATCTGTATTGCTGCGTGCGTCCCTGCCGCTACTACGAAGGCACCCCCAGCCCCCACAAGCGCCCCCAAGACCTCGACGTGATCGTGTATCGCGAAAACACCGAGGACATCTATATGGGGATCGAGTGGGAAGCGGGCGACCCGGTGTGCCTCGAGCTGATCAAGCACCTCAATGAGGTGGTGATCCCGGCCAACGGCAAGCTCGGCAAGCGCCAGATCCCGGCTGGCTCAGGCATCGGCATCAAGCCGGTGAGCAAGCACGGCAGCCAGCGCCACATCCGCAAGGCCATCCAGCACGCGCTGCGCCTGGAAGGCGACAAGCGCCACGTGACCCTGGTGCACAAGGGCAACATCATGAAATTCACGGAGGGGTCCTTCCGCGATTGGGGCTACGAGCTAGCCACCACCGAATTCCGCGCTGACTGCGTGACCGAGCGCGAGAGCTGGATCCTCGATAACGCCGACAGCAACCCCGGCCTGAGCATCGAAGCCAACGCCCGCATGGTGGATCCCGGCTACGACGCACTCACTCCAGAGAAAAAGGAGGCGATCTGCGCCGAGGTGAAGGGGGTGCTCGATGCGATCGGCGCCAGCCACGGCAACGGCCAGTGGAAGCAGATGGTGATGGTGGACGACCGCATCGCCGACAGCATCTTCCAGCAGATCCAGACCCGCCCGGCCGACTATTCGATCCTGGCCACCCTCAATCTCAACGGCGATTACATCTCCGATGCGGCGGCCGCTGTGGTGGGCGGTCTGGGCATGGCCCCCGGCGCCAACATCGGCGACAACGCCGCCATCTTCGAGGCCACCCACGGCACCGCGCCGAAGCACGCCGGCCTGGATCGGATCAACCCCGGCTCGGTGATCCTCAGCGGCGTAATGATGCTCGAATACATGGGCTGGCAGGAAGCTGCCGACCTGATCACCGCCGGCCTCAGCGCCGCCATCGCCAATAAAGAGGTCACCTACGACCTGGCGCGCCTGATGGAGCCGCGGGTGGAACCGGTGAGCTGCAGCGGTTTCGCTGAGGCCGTGATCAAGCACTTCGGGGGCTGATCAGGCGACACTGGCCTCCATGAGCACCGCCGCAGCCGCCGCCAACGCCACAGACCCGTGCGTGCACTGCGGCTTCTGCCTGCCCACGTGTGCCAGCTACCGGGTACTGGGAACGGAGATGGATTCGCCTCGGGGGCGGATCCACGCCCTTAAGGCAATCGAAGCGGGTGAGCTGGAGCTCGATGCCACCACCGCCAGCCATTTCGACAGCTGCCTGGGTTGCTTCGCCTGTGTGAGCGCCTGCCCCTCGGGCGTGCGCTACGACGAACTGATTGAGGCCACCCGCCCGAAGCTCAATGCCCCTGAGCTGCGCAGCCCGGCCCAACGGGCGTTTCGCAAGCTGCTGTTCGCGCTGCTGCCCTATCCACAACGGCTGAGGGCCGCGCTCACGCCCCTGCGCGCTTACGCGGGAACGCCACTGCAACGCCTGGCCCGCTGGAGTGGGCTCACACGACTGCTGGGGCCGCAGCTCGAGGCGATGGAGCAGCTGCTGCCACCCCTGCAACCAGAAGCTTTCCGCGATGGCCTGCCGCTGGTGATCCCCGCCCAGGGGGAACGCCGCGC
The DNA here is from genome assembly GCA_019264575.1 of Vulcanococcus sp. Classification (GTDB taxonomy): domain Bacteria; phylum Cyanobacteriota; class Cyanobacteriia; order PCC-6307; family Cyanobiaceae; genus Vulcanococcus. Next base: position 129,409 of record JAHUZV010000017.1, read on the forward strand.
CCGGGTGGGGCTGGTGCTGGGCTGCGTGCAACGGCTGTTTGATCCCGAGGTGAACGCCGCCACGCTCGACGTGCTCACGGCCAACGGCGTGGAGGTGGTGATTCCGCCGACCCAGGGGTGCTGCGGCGCTGTGACCCATCACCAGGGCGAACTGGAACAGACCCGGGAGCTGGCCAACGCCCTGATCGAGAGCTTCCATGCCGTGGTGGGTCCCGGCAAAGCTGCGGGACCGGAACCGTTGGACGCGGTGGTGGTGGCCGCTTCCGGCTGCGGTCACACCCTCAAGCACTACGACCGGCTGCTGGGGAGCGATCAGGGCGCAGCCTTTGCGTCCCAAGTGCGGGACGTTCACGAGTTCCTGGCGGAGCTGGGGCTGAGCGATGCCTTCCAGGGTCGGCTCCAGCCACTGACCCACAGCGATGGCCAACCCGCCAGCGCCGACAACCCGGTGGTGGTGGCCTATCACGATGCCTGCCACATGCTCCACGGCCAGGGCATCAGCGCCGAACCGCGCCAACTGTTGCGCGCCATTCCGCACCTGCAGCTGCGGGAGGCCACAGAAGCCGGGGTGTGCTGCGGCAGCGCCGGTATCTACAACCTGGTGCAACCGGAAGAAGCGGCGGCGCTGGGCGAGATCAAGGCCGCCGATCTCCGTGGCACCGGCGCTGAAGTGGTGGCCAGCGCCAACATCGGCTGCTCGATGCAGCTGCGACGGCACCTCGGCGATGGCCCGCGCGTGGCCCACCCGTTGCAACTGCTGGCAGCGGCGCAGCGATCTTGAACAGCCCGCCGCCGCCAGAGGAGCGGAGCAGCGGCGGCTTGCTATCGGTGCTGGGCGTGGCCTTCGGCCTGGCCGGCTCCGTGGGAGGAACGATCGGAGCGGGCATCCTGCGCACACCGGGGCTGGTGGCAGCGCAGCTGGCCACGGCACCGCTCGTGCTCGCTGCTTGGTTGATCGGGGGGCTCTACGCCCTGCTCGGCGCGATCTGCATCGCCGAGCTGGCGGCCAGCCTGCCGCGGGCGGGAGGCTGGTATGTGTATGCCGAGCAGGCCTTCGGACGCCGGGCCGGCTGGCTTGTGGGCTGGACCGACTGGCTGGCCCACTGCATCGGCCTGGCCTGGGTGGCCACCACCGTGGGCGAACTGCTGGTGGAGTGGATCCCAGCGCAAGCCGCAGCCCCATGGGAGGGGCAGATGATCGCCCTGGCGGTGCTGGTTCTGTTCAGCGCCATCCAGTGGCTGGGGGTGCGCGCTGGGGGTGCCAGCCAGGAGCTGCTCAGCCTGATGAAGGCGGTGGCCTTCCTGGGCCTGGCGGCCGCCAGCTTTCTGCTGCCCAGCGCTGCTCCAGAGGCGGCCACCAGCGATCCAACCGTGGTGCTCCCGGAGGGATCAACGCTCTGGATTGGGGCCGTACTGGCCCTGCAGGCCGTGATCACCACCTTTGATGGCTGGGCCTCACCGGTGTATTTCGCCGAAGAATTCAGCGAACCGGCCCGTGATCTGCCCCGTTCGCTGATCGGCGGTGTGCTGGCTGTGCTGGCCCTTTATCTGCTGATCAATGGGGCGCTGTTGCATGTGTTGCCGATGCAAACACTGAGCCAGGCCAACCTGCCGGCTGCGGATGCCGCCCGCAGGCTTCTGGGCAACCGGGGGGCACAGCTAATTACGGCGGTAGCTCTGATCTCCCTGCTGGGGCTGATCAACACCGTGGTGATGGCGGCACCGAGAATTCTCTACGGTCTTAGCCGGGATCAATTGGTGCCGGCTGCTCTCGCCGAGGTGAATAGCGGCGGCACCCCCGTGACCGCCTTGCTCGTGACCAGCGGCTGCGCTGCACTGCTGATAATGGCCGGTTCGTTTGATCACCTACTCGGCATGGGGGCCTTCCTGTACGTCGGCCTACCGCTTAGCGGGATCGCCGCACAGATCTGGCTACGCCGTCAGCAACCAAACCTGCCGCGGCCTTTTCGGAGCTGGGGGTATCCCTTCACCCCCTGGGTCGTCGGGGCTGGCTCTCTGGCTTTTCTGACCGGAGCCCTCATCAGCGACACCGCTGACAGTTTTCTGGCCCTCGTCCTTGTGCTACTGGGGGGCCTCGCTGGTGAACGATGGCGCGAGCGACGCCAGGGAAACATCTGCCTGTGAGCCGTATCCTGAATCGAGCGCGAGCAGAACACGCCCGATGACACGCCTACTCCTACACATTGGGCACCCAAAGACCGGCACAACAGCTCTGCAATCAGTTTTATCAGCCAACGCTGAAAAGCTACTCAGAGAGACCTCAATTCTCTACCCAACCAAAACCACTCCAACGGAATACAAACACGCCTTTGCGATACCATGGCTTTTGGGACTAGAGAACGAAGCCATCCGAAGGCGCGGACGCTGCAAAAACGAAGAACTCGAAAGCCTGTCACGCGATTACTGGATGTCGCTGACAAGTGAAATCAAAATAGAAAGGCCCGAACACCTAATTCTCAGCGCGGAAGGCTTCTGGATTATGCGCAAAGCATCGCCTGAGAAGGTCGTCTTTTTCAGGAAAAGTCTTTACGAACTAGCAAGCAAGATCAAAGTTGCAGGCTATTTGAAAAGCCCAGCCTCCTACTTCACCTCAATGATCAATCAGAAATTGAGGAATTTTCGCCAAGTTTATCTACCACGTTCAAGCTACTACCGCAGCTCAATCGAGGCCTGGGAGTCGGCAGGGTTCGACGAGTGCAGCTGGCGTATTTTCGATCGAAGCCGCTTGCACAATCGGGACATCGTCGACGACTTCTGTGCACACCATCTTCCTTCATCGTTAATTCCTAGCACTCTCAACCGAGAAGGCGTGGAGCAAGCCAACTCAAGCGTATCAAATGAGGCTCTGATCATCCTCGAAGAACTTGCAAGCAGCCAACCCATTCTGAAAAACGACATCTACGAGCCCCGTCGTTCAAAAGTTGTGGACATCATTCGTCAAGCTGACAGCGAAATTGGCGGTCACTCCAGGCCCCACCTCACCGAAGAAGCCACAGCGGGAATTATCAGTCGCTGCCGAGATCTGGCTTGGTTACAAAGCAGAGGCCTGACTTTCCCCGATATTGATCCAGCGCTGATCAACAATCCAGCAATCGTTGAGCTCCCTGACAGCTTCACCTGCGTTTCGGATTTTTGTCCAATCGATTCCGAGCGTCTCGGCCATCTGCGCGCTGCCACTCACAAGACCCTCGAAAAGCTGTTCAGGCCCCAGGCCAGACGATTTTTCTGGCCCTTCGGAGCACGCGCCGGCAGCTAATCACACCTGAACCAGCCCCCAAACCTTTCGCAGGGTGCCGGCATCGCCGAGATTGCCAGGGAAGGTGATCACAGGGACCCCGGGCACCATGGCATCGCTGGGCGTGAGCACCAGCGACAACCCCGGCAGCAGCTGTCCCAGTAGCTCAACCCCATCCAGCAGCAAGCCATCAGCCATGAGGGTGTGAGTGGTGATGCCACCCTTGCTGATGATCAAACCCAGCTCTGGAGCCAGGGCAGCCACCAAACGCGCCATCAGCGCAGCCAGCTCAAGGCCGAAGCGGCGCCGCTCCTGGGCAGAGGCGAACACAAGCTCGCCCCTACTGCTGAACAGCACCGGCGTTCGCCCCTGGCGCGCAATTTCACGCAGCTGGTCAAGCCAGCTCAACTCCAAAGCCTGAAGCAGTTCGGGCCCTGCCGAACCCTCCCACACCCGAGCGAGTTTCGAGGCTGTCAACTCCACCCCCTCGCAGGAGGTCTCCCGCAACAGCTCCTCGAGCTGTTGATCCGCCAGCGGTACATGGGATCCCACCACCACCAACACGGGCAGCGGTTCACCGCTTGAATCGCGCCGGCGCAGCATTGCTAGCCCTGCGGCATCAAGCGGTTGAGGCGGCAGCGGCACCAAGCCATTGATCAAGCTGGCGGCGGATTGGAACAGCAGGCGCCGCTCGCTGCGCCAAACCGCTTCCCCAAGCGCCGCCAACTGCTCAGGCCGCTCCGCATCCACCGCCACGACGCGTTGTGCGCTGAAGCTGTCGACGCGAGCCTGCAGGTTTGCAGCGGGACCATCAAGCTCTGCGAGATCCAGCCGTTCCACAGCATCGGGAGAGATAGCCCCCCCCGTCTTCTCAGCCACCCACTCAGGCAAGAAGCTGCTGCTGAAACCAAACAGCCGATCCCGGGCAAAGTCCGTGGTGTGAACCGGCTCGCCGTGCAGGTAGTGCACCCCACCCCGGGTGGTCCGCCCTCCCGGCAAGAAGGCCGGCACCAACAACGTGGCATCGAAGGGGCCCAACTCCTCACTGATGACATCCACCTCGAGGGGGAAATGCCCCCGCAGGGTGGAATCGCCCCGGCTCACCACCAGCCAACGATCCAGCTCACCCGCCGACTCCAGTTCCGCGAGCACAAGCCGCAGCCCCCGGCAGATCTCCCGCACCCGCTCCCGGGCCGCCTCGGGCTCCAGGGCCCGGGTGTTGGCCAACACAAACAGCAGTGGTGATGGGTGGCGCAACCCCCGCCGCAAGCTGTCGGGATCCCAGCGCAACAGCAGCGGTGCGCTGTGAACCGTCTGCGACCCGGTGGGGTCGTCATCGATCACGATGACTTTGCGCCGCTCTGCCATGGCACCATCGTGCCGTGATCTGCCCTGAGCCCAGCGAGCTGCAGGAGCTGGTGCGGCAGTGGCACCGGCATGCTTTGCCCTGGCTACCGGCCGGCAGTGGCAGCCGGCTGCACTGGGGTGCGCCGGTACAGCCCGGCAGTGGCGAGAGCACACCCCACGTGCTCAGCTCCAGCAAGCTCAACCAACTGGTGGAGCACTGCACCGGCGATTTCACGGTGACGGTGCAAGCCGGCATGCCCCTGCAAACCCTGCAACACGAATTAGCCGCAGCAGGCCAATGGCTGGCGGTCGACTGGCCCTGGGGCAGCGGGCCCGGCGGCGAACACAGCGGCACCGTGGGTGGCTTGGTGGCGCGGGGCCTGGCTGGGGGTCTGCGCCAGCGCTACCTGGGGGTTCGCGATCAGCTGATCGGCCTCAGCCTGCTACGAGCCGACGGCACGGCTGCCAAGGCGGGCGGAAAAGTGGTCAAGAACGTGGCGGGATACGACCTCATGCGCCTGTTCTGCGGCAGCTGGGGCAGCCTCGGCCTGATCACCGAGCTCACCCTGCGCACCTACCCATTGCCGCGACATCGCCGCGGCCTGCTGGTGCACGGTCCTCTGGCAGACCTTGAGCAGCTGCGGCGCCGTTGCCTCCAGGCTCCGCTGATGCCCCAGCGGCTCGACTGGTGGAGCCCTGCACTTAGCGGGAACAACCAACCGGCCCTACTGCTGGCCCTGGCCAGTGTGAGCAGCGCCGCCATCGCGGATCAGCTGGATCAACACAGCCAGGCCGCGTCAGCCCTCGGACTGGAAGCAGAAGCGCTGGATCCTGATCATTTGCTCGAGCTCGAGAGCCACAGCCGCCAGGGCAGCAGCGACTGGCTGCTGCACCTGGGCGTGAAGCCAGCTCAAGCCGCGGAGCTCCTGGCAGATCCTGCGTTAGACGGTGTGGCCTGCAACCTGGCTGCGGGGGTGGGCCTGGGCATGGCCTGGGCTGATGCCGGCAGCCTGCCCAGCTACCGGGTGGAGCAGCTGCGGCAGCGCTGCCGTGCCCTGGGCGGTCAGCTGAGTGTGTTGCAACAGCCACCGAGCGCGAACCCACTGCCCTGCTGGGAGGCCAGCCCCGCTGCTGCCGTGATCAAAGCACTGAAACGGGAATTTGATCCCCTGCAACAACTGGCCCGCGGGCGCCTACAAGGGGTGGTTCAGGCCGCGGTGATCCGATAACGACAGCGGAGTTCGCAGCGTTCACCGGGCTGAAGCTGCAAGCCCAGCTCACCGCGTGGAGCACTCCAAGGCTCCAGGCAGAGCATCGGCCGCGGTGGATCGCTCCACAACACCGCATGGGCAAACGGGGGCTGCATCTGCAGCTCCACAGCGGCACCCGTTCCCGTACACACCCGAGGCGCTAAGCCAGACCCATCCAGCCCTTCCACCCGCAGATCAACCCCTTTCTCAACCCGCGCCAGCTGGTCGGCAGTGGCGGCCTCGGCAGCTGTGAGGTGATCCCAACACCGCTCGGGCAACCCATCCACCCGGGCCTGAGCGAGGCTCGCCACCTGCAGGTAGGGATGCAGACCTAGGGCAAATGGCATCGGCCCCGCTTCTGCCGCACCAGCCCGGTGCTCAACCACCGCTCGAATCGCCAGCGCATCGGGCTCGAGCTGATAGTCGAGGCTCAGCTGAAACTGGAAGGGATAAGCGCTGTAGGTGGCGGGGCTATCGCTGAGGGTGAGGCGAATCCCGTCGCCGCTGTCCAGCGCCGCAAATTGCCAGGGCAGATCCCGCGCAAAGCCGTGCTGAGCCATCGGGAAACGGCCCTGGGGCAACACCAAAGCACCATCCGGCAAGTTCCCGCACACGGGAAACAGCACCGGAATGCCTCCACGCACGCTTTTGCTGGGATCAGCGAACCGCTCAGCATCGAAATAAAGCCGCTCCTCGCCGCCGCAGCGCCAACCCACCAGCAGACCGCCCCGCTCCGGCACCACCCGCAGCTGATCGCCGCTGGCCGCCGTGAACTGCCAGTGGGGAAAGGGAGCGCCTTGGCGGGTGAGGGTCATTGCAGCGTGGCCAGCCACTCCACCATGGCCCGGTTCACCTGATCCGGCACCTCGTCGTGGGGGCAGTGGCCGGCCTGCAGCACCACTTCGGTGGTGTTGGCGGGGGCATGGCGCTGGAAGGCGCCGCGGCGGCCGGCGGCATTGATCCACGGGTCGCGGATGCCCCAGAGCAACAGCAGCGGCGCCTGCAGCTGGGCGAACAGCTCATCGAGCGGTTGGCCGCGGGGAATGTCGAACACCGTTTGGAACACCCCGAAGGCGCCAGGGTCGCGGCTGGGTCGCAGGATCGACTCCACCAGCTCATCGTCCACGTTGGTGGGGTCGATGTACACCTGCTTGAGGGTGCGGCGCACATTGCCGGGGCGGCGCATGTTCTCAAAGAGCAGCCGCTGCAGGATCGGACTCTTGAGCAGGGCGCTGCCAATGGTGCGGCGGGCGATGGCACCCCAGCCCTTCGGTTCACCCTGCTCATCGGAGAAGGGCCCTGCCGCATTCAGCAGCACCACGCCGGCACATTGATCACCCAGGGCCGCACCGGCCGCCAGGGCCGCATAGCCGCCGAGGGAATTGCCCACGAGCACCGTGGGCCGGCCGATGCGCTCGCGCACGTAGGCCACCAGCTGATCGCGCCAGAGCGCACCGCCATAGCGGGGCCCCTCGGGCTTGGCACTGCGCCCGAACCCGAGCAGGTCGAGGGCATGCACCTCGTAATGCTCGGCGAGCACAGGGATGTTGAAGCGCCAGTGGTCGGTGGAAGCTCCGAAGCCGTGCACCAGCAGGATCGCCGGGCCCTTGGCCGCACCCTCGGGCTCACGGCTGAGGCTGTGGATCGGATGGCCCTCAAAGGTCCACGCCGCTGCAACGGTCACCGGCAACACCAGGCTGGGTGGTGGATGCTAGGGAGAACACACCTGCCCTCTGCCCTCGTGCCCGACTGGATTCCCGAGAGCTGGGCACTGTTGCTGCCGGGCAGCGCACTGTGGGCCCTGGCCCTCTACCTGCCCCTGAGCGCTCCGCTGTCCCGCCTCGAGGAAGCCCTCGCCGCAGGACCTCTCGATGAAGGCAGCCAAATGGTGGCCCTGGTGGTGAGCAGCCTGCTGCTGGCCCTTGGTGCCGGCGTGGTGGTCAATCTGGTGCTGGGCTGGGCGTTGGGCCCGGGCTGGGGCACCAGCCTTGGCCTGGTGGCCGCGCTCTACGGCCTGTTTTGGGGCCTGGCTGCGGCCAGCCGTAACGAGTAGGGCTCCGTCACGCCCCCAGGCCGGTCGATCAGGCCCGCATCTCAAACCAGCTGCCGCTTGTCACCACACACCGGAAGCCGTCCAGGATTCTGTACAGACTGCACGAAATCCTGGGCGCTCGGGCATGAGTGCCCCAGGGGCTAACAACCCAGCGCCTAAGCACCAGCTGAGCCGCAGCCTCAGCCACGCCAGTCGAGCCACGGCAATCCTGGAATGATCGCGGGAGTGACGGCGCGGTAGCTGGCGTAATCGGGGTGCACCCTCAACAGCATCCGCTCCTCGCGCCGGGCCTTCCCCCCAAGCACCGCACACAGCCCCACCAGCAGCAGCAGATGCAACAGGCTGCCCAAGGCCAACACCACCCCCAGCGAGCAGAGCAGCACCGCCTGATACAGGGGATGGCGGCAACGGGCATAGGCGCCACTGGTCACCAGCTCCGCCCCGGGTTTGGGGTCCGGCAGCGGCGTGAGGCTGGGCCCCAACCGCCAAAAGGCCTGGGCCGCCAATAGCAGCCCCACCACAAACAACACAACTCCAGCCAGGGCCACCGGCAGGGGCCAGGCGAATCCCCAGCTGCCCGGAGCCGGCCAGGGCGGCAGCAGATGCGCCGCAATCAGCAGCAGCTGGGCCAGCAGCCACCACTCGCCGTGGCGGTTATCGAGCCAGCCGGCCCAGCTGAACTGCCAACCCTCAAGTGGGGATTTCGGCGAGGGGGTCGAGGTCGGGTCCATCGCTCTTGCCAGCCAGCACCAGTCTGAGCAGCACCGGCGCCAAGAAGGTGGTGCCGATCACCATCAACAGAATGGCGGCCTCGAGGGCCGGGCTGAGCAGCTTGGCCTGGGTGCCCAGGCCTAGGAAGATCAGGCCCACCTCACCGCGGGGCATCATCCCCAGGCCCACCACTAGGCGCTTGGTGGGCTGGTTGGAGAGGAAACACCAACCCGCCGCCACCTTGCCGGCGATCGCCACCACCAGCAGGAACGCCGCCACCACCAGGCCAGGGCGGTTAGCCGGATCGAGCGGGTTGAGCACCGATAGATCCATGCCAGTGCCGATCAGCACGAAAAAGATCGTGGCGAACAGGGCTACCACCGGCTTCACGGCGGCTTCGATCGCGTGGCTGTGGTTCGACTTGCTCAGGATCAGGCCGGCGGCAAAGGCACCCAGCGCAGCCTCCAGGCCGATGGCCGTGGCGGCAAAGCAGCAGAGGGTGAGCACCACAAATGAGGCCACGGCCACATCGCCAGGCGCCTTAAGCCGATCGATCACCCAATCGAAGCCAGGGGCTGCGCTGCGGCTAAGGCCGATGGCCGCCACCACGAACACCAGCGCCGCGGCCACCAGCTTGACGATGGGGCCGATTTCCAGGCTGCCGCCGCCGGCGATACTCACCACCACCGCCAGGATCACGATGCCGAGGATGTCGTCGAGCACGGCGGCGCCGATCACGATCTGCCCCTCGCGCGAGCGCAGCATCTTCAGCTCGCCGAACACACTGGCGGTGATGCCGATGCTCGTGGCCGTCATCGAGGCCCCGGCGAACACGGCCGATATCACATCCACATGGAAGAAGGCCATCAGGCCCGCGGTGCCCAGGGCGAAGGGCAGCGCCACACCGGCCACCGCCACCGTGGTGGCCTGCCCGCCCACGGCCACCAGTTCATCGAGATCGCTCTCCAGGCCGGTGAGAAACAACAGCGCAAATAGGCCAAGGGTGGCCACCGCCTGAAGGGAAGGGAAACTCTCGGCGTAGAGGTGGCTCACCACATCCGGCGGCACATCCGCCAGCGAGCCCACCAGCTGCACCAAGCCCTGGCTGAGGGCGGCCTGGGTTTCCGGCGGCACGATCAGATGCAAGCCGCTGGCGCCGATGATCACGCCGGCGATCAGCTCACCCAGGATCGTGGGCAGCTGCCAGCGCACCAGCAGCTCCGCCAGCAGACGGGCGGCCACAAAAATCACCAGAAAGCGGCCCACCCCGATCAGGGTTTCGGCCACCTCGAGCTGGTGGGCTCCGATCTCGGGCATCAACGACGTGGGCAATTCCGCACGAGAGTCTCGCCCTGGCAGGTCATCCCCTGTGACAACGGCTACGTTCCGCCCAGAGCCTGAGGGTGCGTCCCCATGACCCTGAGCCAAACCAACCCTGCCCCGCAGCTCGCCGGTACGGCGCTGGAGCAGATCGATGCCTGGTGGCGTGCCGCCAACTACCTGGCGGTGGGGATGATCTACCTGCAGGACAACCCGCTGCTCAGCGAGCCGCTGCGGCCCGAGCACATCAAGAACCGCCTGCTGGGGCACTGGGGCTCAAGCCCTGGCCAAGCCTTCATCTGGGCCCACGCCAACCGGGTGATCCACGAGCAGAACCTCGACATGATTTTCCTGTCGGGGCCAGGCCATGGGGCACCAGGGGTGCTGGGTCCCACCTACCTCGACGGTTCCTATTCGGAGATCTATGCCGACAAATCGCAGGACGCTGCGGGGATGCAGCGCTTCTTCAAGCAGTTCTCCTTCCCCGGCCACATCGGCAGCCACTGCACTCCAGAGACCCCCGGGTCCATCCATGAGGGCGGCGAGCTCGGCTACGTGCTCTCCCACGCCTGCGGCGCGGTGTTCGACAACCCCGATCTGATCGCCCTGGCCTGCGTGGGCGATGGGGAGGCGGAAACCGGCCCACTCGCCACGAGCTGGCACATCAACAAGTTCCTCAACCCGATCTCGGATGGCGCCGTGCTGCCGGTGCTGCACCTGAACGGCTACAAGATCGCCAACCCCACCCTGCTGGCCCGCATCCCCCGAGAGGAGCTGGCGAGCCTGATGCGCGGTTACGGCTGGGAGCCGCTGTTCGTGGAGGGCAGCGAGCCGATGGCCATGCACCAGGCGATGGCCGCAGCTATGGATGAGGCCACCGGCCGCATCCGGGCGATCCAGGCGGAAGCGCGCCGCAGCGGCGAGGCACAGCGGCCCTATTGGCCGATGATCGTGCTGCGCTCCCCCAAAGGCTGGACCGGGCCTCAGGCCTTAGGCGACAAGAAGCTCGAAGGCTTCTGGCGGGCCCACCAGGTGCCCTTGCCCGATCCCCGCCACGACACTGCCCAGCTGCAGCAGCTGGAGAGCTGGCTGAAGAGCTACCGCCCCTGGGAGCTCTTCGATGAACACGGCAGCCTCAAGCCCGAGCTGCAGGCCCTCTCCCCCCAGGGGAACCGCCGCATGGGCTCCAACCCCCATGCCAACGGCGGCCTGCTGCGCCACAAGCTGCAGCTGCCGGCGATCGCCAACTACGCCGTTGCCGTATCGCAACCGGGGCGCGTGCAGCACGAAAACACAGCGGTGCTTGGAGAGCTGCTGCGCGATGCGATTGCGCTCAACCCCGATGCACTGCGGGTGTTCGGCCCCGATGAAACGGCCTCCAACCGCCTGCAGGCGATCTACGAGCAGAGCAAGAAGGTGTGGATGGAAGAGCTGCTGCCGGAAGATCTCAACGGCAGCGAGCTCTCCCGCAGCGGCCGTGTGGTGGAGATGCTCAGCGAGCACACGCTGGTGGGCATGATGGAGGGTTATCTGCTCACCGGCCGCTACGGCCTGTTCCACACCTACGAGGCCTTCGCCCATGTGATCGCCTCGATGTTCAACCAGCACGCCAAGTGGCTGGAGAGCTGCCTCCATCACGCCCCCTGGCGCGCCCCGATCGGCCCTTGGACCTGCCTGATCTCCTCCACGGTGTGGCGGCAGGACCACAACGGCTTCACCCATCAAGACCCCGGCTTCATCGACCTGGCCGGCAACAAGAGCGGTGAAGTGGTGCGCGTTTACCTCCCCGCGGATGCCAATTCGCTGCTGGCGGTAGCGGAGCAGGCGCTGGTGGAGCCGAATGTGTGCAACATCATCGTGAGCGACAAGCAGAAGCACCTGCAGTACCTCTCGCTTGAGCAGGCCCGCGCCCATGTGGCCAAAGGCATCGGCCTGTGGAGCTGGGCCAGCAACGATCACATCGGCCATGAACCCGATGAACCGGATGTGGTGATGGCCTGCGCCGGCGATATCCCCACCAAGGAAACCCTGGCAGCCGTGCAGATCCTGCGCCGCGAGATCCCCAGCCTCAAGATCCGCGTGCTGAATGTGGTGAAGCTGTTCGCCCTCACCCAACCGAGCGAACACCCGCATGGCCTCAGCGATCGCGATTTCGACAGCCTGTTCACCACCGATCGCCCCGTGATCTTCAACTTCCACGGCTACCCCTGGCTGATCCACCGCCTCACCTATCGCCGCACCAACCACGCCAACTTCCATGTGCGTGGCTACAAGGAGCAAGGCAACATCAACACCCCACTGGAACTGGCGATGAACAACCAGATCGATCGCTTCAATCTGGTGATCGATGTGATCGACCGGGTTCCGGGGTTAGGGTCGCGCGCCGCTCACGTGAAGGAGCAGATGAAGGAGGCGATCCTGGCCAACCGCGCCTATGCCCATGAACACGGCATGGACGCTCCCGCCATCACCGACTGGCAGTGGACAGCCGCCACCGGCAGCGAGGTGAACTGATGCACGAGCAAGCCCCCAGCCGCCTTCAACTGCCCACGCCCGGTTGCTACGCCGATCCCGACCGCAGCGGCCTGACGGCCGATGACGTGCTCGACGGCATGGCCGAGCACCTCTTTTACACACTCGGCAAACTCGCCCCCACCGCAAGCCGCCACGACCTCTACCTGGCCCTGAGCCACGCCGTGCGCGACCGGCTAATGACCCGCTATCTGGCGGGCATCGAAGCGATCAACGCCACCCCCACCCGTGTGGTGGCCTATCTCTCGGCTGAATTCCTGATCGGCCCGCAGCTGGGCAACAACCTGCTGATGCTCGGCATCCAGGACGCCGCGGAAGAAGCCCTGCGGCGCTTTGGCATCGAACGCCTGGACGAGATCCTCGAAGTGGAGGAGGAACCCGGCCTCGGCAATGGCGGCCTCGGGCGCCTGGCGGCCTGCTTCATGGAATCGCTGGCCAGCCTCGAGATCCCGGCCACGGGCTACGGCATCCGCTACGAGTTCGGAATCTTTGATCAGCTGATCCGCGACGGCTGGCAGGTGGAGATCACGGATAAATGGCTCAAGGGCGGCTGGCCCTGGGAGATCCCCCATCCCGATCAGGCCTGCTTCGTGGGCTTCGGCGGCCGCACCGAGAGCTACAAAGATGAGCGCGGCCACTACCGCGTGCGCTGGATCCCGGAGGAGCACGCCATCGGTGTGCCCCACGATGTGCCGGTGCTCGGCTACCGGGTGAACACCTGCGACCGGCTGCGGCTGTGGCGCGCCGACGCCAGCGAGAGCTTCGATTTCTATGCCTTCAACATCGGCGATTACTACGGCGCCGTGGAGGAGAAGGTGGGCAGCGAAACCCTCTCCAAGGTGCTGTATCCCAACGACGGCACCGATGAGGGCCGCCGCCTGCGCCTGAAGCAGCAGCACTTCTTCGTGAGCTGCTCGTTGCAGGACATGCTGCGTAGCCTGGATCAGCGCGGCATCCCGGTGCAGGAATTCCCAGACCACTGGGCGGTGCAACTCAACGACACCCACCCGGCGATCGCCGTGGCCGAACTGATGCGGCTACTGATCGACGACAAACACCTGGAGTGGGATCAGGCCTGGGATATCACCAGCCGCTCGCTGGCTTACACCAACCACACCCTGCTGCCCGAGGCCCTGGAGAAGTGGGGCCTACCCCTCTTCGGCTCGCTGCTGCCCCGCCACCTGGAGCTGATCTACGAGATCAACCGCCGCTTCCTGCAAACCGTGCGCCTGAAGTATCCGGGCAACGAAGCGCTGCTGCGCAAGGTGTCGATCATCGATGAGGAGGGCAGCAAGGCCGTGCGCATGGCCAACCTCGCCACCGTGGCCTCCCACCACGTGAACGGCGTGGCAGCCCTACACAGCGAACTGGTGCGCACCAAGCTGCTGCCGGAATTCGCGGCTCTCTGGCCCGAGAAGTTCACCAACGTGACCAACGGCGTCACCCCCCGGCGCTGGGTGGCCCTCGCCAATCCAGCCCTGCGCCAACTGCTGGCCGAAAGCATCGGCGAAGGCTGGGTGGCCGATCTCGATCAGCTGCGCCAGCTGGAGCGCTTTGTGGATGACTCCGGATTCCTGGAGCGCTGGGAGCAAACCAAGCTGGCCAGCAAGCGCCATCTGGCCAACTACATCCACCGCCAGAGCGGGTTGCTGGTGGATCCCGCGTCGCTGTTCGACGTGCAGGTGAAGCGGATCCATGAATACAAGCGCCAACACCTCAACGCTCTGCAGGTGATCGCGCAATACATGCGCATCAAAAACGGCCAGGCCGATGGCCTGGCACCGCGCACGGTGATCTTTGGCGGCAAGGCCGCACCGGGCTATTACCTCGCCAAGCTGATCATCCGCTTCCTCAACGGCATCGCCGAAACAGTGAACGCCGATCCGGATATGGATGGCCGCCTGCGGGTGGTGTTCCTGCCGGATTACAACGTGAAGCTGGGCGAACGGGTGTATCCGGCCTCGGATCTCTCCGAGCAGATCTCTACCGCCGGCCTGGAGGCCTCGGGCACCGGCAACATGAAGTTCGCCATGAATGGTGCGCTCACCATCGGCACCCTCGATGGCGCAAATGTGGAAATCCGCGAGCAGGTGGGCGCCGACAACTTCTTCCTGTTCGGCATGACTGAAACAGAGGTGGCCGACCTCCACGCCAGGGGCTATCGCCCCTGGGAGCTGATTGCGCAGCAACCCGAGCTGGGCGAGGTGCTCAAGCTGGTGGAGCAGGGCCACTTCAGCAACGGCGACGGGGATCTATTCCGGCCCCTGCTGGAGAACCTCACCGGCCGCGATCCCTTCTTCGTACTGGCCGATTTCGCTGACTACCTGCGGGTACAGCAGCAGGTGAGCCAGGCCTGGAGCGATCGCACCGCCTGGAATCGCATGTCGCTGCTCAACACCGCCCGCACCGGCTTCTTCTCTTCGGATCGCTCGATCCGGGAGTACGCCCAGCGCATCTGGAAAGCCGAGAGCTTCCCAGTCACGATCACCTGCAACCTCGACGCCTAAGGCCCCATGTTGCTGGTGCTGAACGTGGGCAGCTCCAGCCTCAAGGCTGCGGTGCTGCAAGCCACGGCAACCAGCTCCACAGAACTCTGGCGCTCGGAAACCGAGCGCCAGGGTGCCCTGCAGGATCAACTCAGCCACTGGCTGGCACCTCAGCTGGAGCGGTGGTGGCCCGAGCTCAAGGCCGCAGGCCACCGCGTGGTGCATGGGGGTGAGCACTTCACCGCCCCCACGCGAATTGGCGCAACGGTGCTGGAGGAGCTCGACGCTGTGTCGGCCCTGGCACCGTTGCACAATCCGCCTGCCCTCGAGGCGATCCGCTGGCTCCAGCAGCTCCGGCCCACCCTGCCCCAGTGGGCCTGTTTCGACACGGCCTTTCACACCAGCCTGCCGCCCGAGGCGAGCACCTATGCCCTGCCAGCCAGCTGGCGGCAGCGTGGTTGTCGCCGCTATGGCTTCCACGGCCTCAACCACCAGCACATAGCGGAAGCCGTGCCCTGCCATCAGCTGATCAGTGCCCACCTCGGGGCGGGCTGTTCCCTGGCGGCGGTGCGGGATGGCCGCAGCATCGACACCACCATGGGGTTCACGCCCCTGGAGGGGCTGGTGATGGCCAGCCGCAGCGGCAGCGTGGATCCCGGCCTACTGCTGCATCTGCAGCGCCAGGGCCTGAGCCTCGATGCGCTTGATCAAGGGCTCAACCGCCACAGCGGCCTATTAGGACTCTCCGGCCTCAGCAGTGACTGGCGCGACCTGCGCTCTGCAGCGGCCGAAGGGCACAGCGGTGCCCAACTGGCGCTGGGTGTGTTTCTACATCGGCTGCGGCGTGAGCTCGGGGCGATGGCCGCCAGCTTGGGTGGCGTGGATCAGATCGCCCTCAGCGGCGGGATCGGCGCCAACGACTCCTCACTCCTTGAAGAGCTCAAAGCCGCAATGGCTTGGCTGGGCCCCGTCCAGTGGCAACGGATCGCAGCGGATGAGGAGGGGATGATCGCCCGTTTGGTTAGCCGGGCAGATCCGGCGTCTGGTGTAGGAGGCGATTCAGCCGCAGACGATCGGCATTGAGGGGATCGGGGGCCAACTCGCCGGCCAGTTCGCGGAACTTCTGCTCCACGGCATCGGGCACGCGCACATCAAAGATGCGCTCCATCAGGGCCTCGATCGAGAACAGATGGGCGTTGATGTTCTCCAGATCGGCGATGGCCTGTTGCATCGCATCGGTCTCACCGGCATCAGCCGGAGCACCAGCGGCAGCAGGAGCCAGTGCTGCATCAGTATCGCCGTGGGTTTTCTGGAGTTCCTCGAGGGCACGCCCCGCCAGAGTGCGGAACGATTGCAACGCGGCCCAGCTCAGCTCCTGTTGCTGACGCAGGGTGGGGTTCTCGCGAATGAGACGGTCGTGCTCCCGGTAGAAGCGCTGGCAGTCAGGGCATTGGCAGGGCTCTTCCGGCACCGCAGTCCCCTTGGCGTTTCACAGCCCATCATGGCATCAAGCAGCGCGCAGATCGTCGCTGCTGAGATCGGGATCGTCGCTGGCACCTGGAATCGGGATCTCGATCGAACTCACCACCTGGATCACATCCCTCAGGCGCATCGAATCGGCAAACCAGGCCATGGCCTGATCGGTATCGCCATCCGCGACCGCTTCATTTGCGCTGTCTTCATGGGCTTCAGCCAACAGCGCTAGCCAGCACAGACAGCGGGCCTGGATCACCGAAAGATCAAGGCCATCAGGCAGGTTTTCAACAATCTGCTCACTTTCCTGTTGCACCAACAGCCTCAGCCGAAGATCATGCAGCTGTGCCATGGGGTCGTGGCGACTGCAGCCACGCTAGCGGCAGTGGCCGAATCCGCCATCCCACTACCAGTAGTGCTGGATACCGAGTAGCGAATCCAGATCACGGGGCTGGCGGGACTCGAACCCACGACCTACGGTTTAGGAAACCGTCGCTCTATCCGGCTGAGCTACAGCCCCATGCGGATAAACCCGCATCGGCATTATGGGATGTGAAAGCAGGCGAGGTGATCGCGACCGGCGCCCGCGTCGGTTGAGGAAAGTCCGGGCTCCCCAATGGCCAGGCTTGCTGGGTAACGCCCAGTGCGGGTGACCGTGAGGAGAGTGCCACAGAAACACACCGCCGATGGCCCTTCGGGGATCAGGCAAGGGTGCAAAGGTGCGGTAAGAGCGCACCAGCAGCATCGAGAGGTGCTGGCTCGGTAAACCCCGGCTAGGAGCAAGGCCCAGGGACAACGGTTGGCCATGACACCCGTCCCGTTCAACGCGCGCCGCTCGAGGCCACCGGTAACGGTGGTCCCAGACAGATGATCACCCCCCGGAGCGCTCCGGCACTCCGGCGAACAGAACCCGGCTTACGTCCTGCTTTCACCCTTTTTCCGCCCACGCGAACAACCTGCGGTGTTGTCCTCCCTGCTCCACCCCTCCAGGCGCCCCTTTGTGATTCTGGCGGTGCTGTACAGCTCTGTGCTGTTCACCTCCACGGCGGTTCAGCACTATTTGATGGGGTCCCAGGTGTGGGACCTGGGCATCTTCGAGCAATTCAACTGGCTGATCGCCAACGGGAAGATCAACACGATCAGCAGCCTGCGCAACATCACACCCCTGCAGGATCACTTCTCCCTGCTGCTTCTACCGATTGCGCTGGTTTACAAGCTCTCGCCCAACGCCTACATGCTGTTTGCGCTGCAATCGCTGGCCTTGGGCTGCATGCCGGCTCTAGCCGCCGATCTCTGCCGGCGCCAAGGGGTGAAGCGTGAGCTCATCTGGGCACTGGCCATCGCGATCGTGCTCTCCCCGTACAGCTTCCTGGTGAACCGCGGGGATTTCCATCCCGATGTGCTCACCCTGCCGCTGATGTTGCTAGCCATCCGGGAGGTTAATCAACCCAGGCGGTGGCTGTACTACCCCTGCCTGCTGCTCACCCTGTTCGCCAAAAACGCCCAAGCCCTGTTCGGAATCGGCTTGAGCTTCTATGCCCTGGCCAAGGGTCAGCGGGCCCGCGCCGCCATCACCCTGGCGATCTCCATGACCTGGTGGAGCTTGGCCACCCATATGTCATCCGCTGGTGGTGATCACGTGGGCATTCGCCTGGGCTATCTCGGCGACACCAAATTGGAGATGCTCACCACCTTGATCACCAGGCCCTGGGTGGTGTTCAACGAAGCGCCGCCGGATTCGATCCTGCTCTACAGCCTGGGGCTATCTCTGCCATTTCTGGCTTTGTTTGGACGAGCGTCGTGGAAGGCCCTCCTGGGTTGCACGCCGATCTACTTCACCAACCTCATTTCTGCCTCGAGCATTCAGCGGGAGCTGAATCATCACTATTCGATCGGCATCCTCGCCTTCCTGATCGGCGGTTGCATCGATGCCCTAGCCCAGGCGAACCCTCCATCCCTGCAGCGCGCCAAAACCATCCTTTACGCCACATTGCTCTTCTCAACAGCGGCCTTGTTGGGTTACGGCCGCTTGGGCTACTACCAGTCCCGCCTCCTTCCGCGCCTTCAGGAAGCACAGGATTTCCAAGCAGCGAAGCACATCATCCAACCAAACGATTCCGTGCTCACCATTGCCAACTATGCCGCTCACATGGCAGGCCGGCAGATGGTGAGACAGATCGAGAAGCCGGGCTACGGCGCCGTGGATCAGTACGACTGGATCGTGCTGCCGGCACCCGATATTCCGATCAACATCGCCGGCAAGCTGAAGCGCGTTGACCGCACCAAGCTGGGCCCCAGCGTTGCGCGTGTGCGCCGCGAAGCAGAGGCCGCGCAAATGAACTGCCGCTCCGCGAACGCCTCGATCGTGCTCTGCTCCAGGAGCTGACCCCATGGCGCAGCCCCTGGCTCTATCGCCGCACCGCGTCGAGCAACTGCAGCAGTTGCTGAAGCGCATCGGCGTACAACCCAATCGGATCGATCCGGCGGGGCTGGCTCTGGTGGATGAAGCGCTGAGCCACACCTCAGCCGGCCTGCAGCGCAATCACGAACAGTTGGAGTTTCTGGGGGATGCGGTGTTGCGCCTGGCCGCCAGCGAATACATCGAACGCCACCACGCCGCTCTGGCGGTGGGTGAGCGTTCGGCACTGCGCTCCCATCTGGTGAGCGATCGTTGGCTGGCGGAGGTGGGGCAGGCCATCGAGATCAGCGCCGCCCTGCGGATCGGCAACAAGGCCGGTGGCGATGCCACTGCAGCAGCCACCCTGCGGGCGGAGGCCACTGAAGCGCTGATCGGCGCGCTCTACCGAGCCTGCGGCTCTCTCGAACCGATTCACCAGTGGCTCACGCCGATCTGGGAACGCACCAGCCGCGAAGTGCTCAGTGATCCCCACCGGGGCAACAGCAAATCGGCCCTACAGGAATGGAGCCAGGCCAAGGGGCTGGGGCTGCCGAGTTACAGCACGGAGCAGCGCAGCCAGCGGCATGGAGACCCTGAACGCTTTCATTGCCGGGTGAGCCTCAAGGGCTGGGTCTCCGCCGAGGGCAAGGGCGGATCAAGACGAGAAGCGGAGCAGCAGGCTGCAAGGGCCGCCCTTGAGCAGCTCCATCAGGCCAACTGATCAGGCCTGCTCCAGGATCTTGAGGGGCATGGTGACCAGCTTGTCCCAATTGCCGCCTTCAAACAGCACAGCGGCATTGCGGCCACTGATGCGCTGCACGAAGCCCTGATAGCCGTTGTAGATCGAGGTGACATCGCGCACCACCACGGTGGAGCCCGGCAGGATCGGCAGGGTTTCAGCCATGGGTGCAGCACGGGTGCGGGGCCATTATCGAGGCTGACGGCGCGGCGTGGGTTGATGGCTGAGGAGCAAGAGCTGCTGGTTGTAGGTCGTGTGGTGGCCGCCCAGGGGCTACGGGGCGAACTGCGCGTGAATCCGCTCAGCGACTTTCCCGAACGCTTCACCCGCCCGGGCCGCCGCTGGCTCCGCCCTGCTCAGGGGCGCCGCGGCGAAACAGCACCTGCTGCCGAGGTGGAACTGCTCAGCGGCCGTCAGCTGCCGGGCAAGGAGCTGTTTGTGATCCGCCTGGAAGGGGTGAACGACCGCGACAGCGCTGAAGCGCTGGTGGGCCAGGAGTTGCTGGTGCCAGCGGCCGATCGCCCCAAGTTGGCGCGGGGCGAATTCCACCTGCTCGATCTGGTGGGGCTTGAAGTGCGGCTGCTGGAGAGCGGCGAGGCAAGCACCGACCAGCGCCACGGCCGCTGCATTGGCACCGTGAAAGACCTCATTCACGCCGGCAACGATCTACTGGAGGTGGAGCCCACCGAAGGAGGCCCTCCGCTTTGGATCCCCTTCGTGAAGGCGATCGTTCCCGAGGTGCAGCTGGAAGCCGGCTGGATCGGCATCACACCACCGCCAGGGCTCCTGGAACTGGGACACGAGACCAGCCAAACCAGGGATGAGACCGATGACGAGAACCAAACCTGAGTGCGTCGGTGTTGCCGTTGGCCTGCCTTGGGTTGGAATAGCCGAACGCACAGACGCCACCGCTGCGCCCAGCTCGCCCATGACAGCTCTCGTTCCAGTGATCCTCTGCGGCGGCACCGGCACCAGGCTGTGGCCGCTCTCACGGGCCACCTACCCCAAGCAGTACTGGGCCCTGGCGGGTGATGGCCAAGACACGCTGCTGCAGCAGACCCATCAACGGCTTGAGGGCATTGCGGGGTTGCAGCCACCGCTGCTGATCTGCAACGAAGACCACCGTTTCATCGTGGCCGAGCAGATGCGCCAGATCGGTGTGGAGCCGGCGGCAATCCTGCTCGAGCCGATGGGCCGCAACACCGCGCCGGCCGTGGCGGTGGCTGCACTCCAAGCCACAGCGCAAGGGGACGACCCCTTACTGCTGGTATTAGCGGCAGACCACGTGATTCGGGAAGCAGCCAGCTTCCGGCAGGCCGTTGAAGCGGGTATGGCCGCTGCAAGCGCTGGGCAATTGGTGACCTTCGGCATCGTGCCCACCGCACCGGAAACCGGCTACGGCTACATCGAAGCTGCCGAAGCACTCGGCCAGCACAGCCCGACGGCTAAAGCGAGCTTCAAACCCGTGCCAATCGCCCGCTTCGTTGAGAAGCCGGACCGGGCCACGGCCGAGCAGTTCCTGGCCAGCGGTCGTTTCACCTGGAACAGCGGCATGTTCCTGTTCAAGGCCAGCGCGATCCTGGCGGAACTGGAACGGCTGGCACCGGAGGTGGTGAGCGCCTGCCGCGCCGCTCTCGAGCACGACAGCGAAGACCTTGATTTCCTGCGGCTCGAGCGCGAGGCCTTCGCCGGCTGCCCCAACGTGGCGATCGACGTGGCGGTGATGGAACGGACAGACCGCGGCGCCGTGCTGCCGCTCAACGCCGGCTGGAGCGATGTGGGCAGCTGGAGTGCTCTTTGGGAAACCGCTGAGCAAGATGAGGCTGGCAACGTTCTGCGGGGCCGCGTGATCAGTGAAGCCAGCCACAACTGCTATTTGCGCAGCGAACACCGCCTGGTGGTGGGATTGGGGGTGGAAAACCTGGTGGTGGTGGAAACCGACGACGTGGTGCTCGTCGCCCACCGCGACCGCGCTCAGGACGTGAAGACGATCGTCGGGCTTCTGGAACGCGAAGGCGCCTCCGAAAGCAAGGCGCATCGCCGCATCTACCGCCCCTGGGGGAGCTACGACGGCATCACCGAGGGCGAGCGCTGGCAGGTGAAGAAGATCGTGGTGAACCCCGGCGCCAGCCTCTCGCTGCAGATGCACCACCACCGCGCTGAGCACTGGATCGTGGTGCGCGGCACTGCCGTGGTGGAAAAAGACGGCGTCGAGCAATTGGTGGGCGAGAACCAGAGCACCTACATCCCTCTCGGCTGCAAGCACCGCCTCTCCAACCCCGGGAAGATCCCAGTGGAAATGATTGAGGTGCAGAGCGGCCCGTATCTCGGCGAAGACGACATCGTGCGGTTCGAGGACCGCTACGGCCGCAGCGACACCAAGGCGTTATCGGCCTGAGCCCTCACTCCACCGTGACGCTCTTCGCCAGGTTGCGCGGCTGATCCACATCGAGCCCGCGATGGGCAGCGATGTGATAGCTCAGCAGCTGCATCGGGATCACCGTTAGCAGCGGGCTCAGCAGTTCATCCACCACGGGCACCGGTAGCAAGGTGTCGAACAGCTCCGCATCGGCGCACTCCGGTGCCACACCGATCAGCTGAGCATCGCGGGCCTTCGCTTCCTGGGCGTTGCTGAGCACCTTGTCGAACACCGTGCCCGGCACCGCGATCGACACCACCGGCACCCGCGCATCCAGCAGCGCAATCGGGCCGTGCTTCATCTCGCCGGCGGGATAGCCCTCCGCGTGGATGTAGCTGATCTCCTTCAGTTTCAGCGCACCCTCGAGCGCGATCGGGTAGTTGATGCCCCGGCCCAGGAAGATCACGTCCTGCGTGTCGGCGAACAAATGTGCCAGCTGCTCGCAGCGGCGGTCGTGGTCGTCCACCAGTGCCCGCAGCTGCTCAGGCAGGGCTCGCAATCCTGCGGCCAGCTGCCGCAGCTGCTCGGGGCCATGCCCGGTAGCACCACCGCCGCGGCGCTCGGCAAAGGCCAGCGCCAGGCCATAAAACGCCAGCAGCTGGCCCAGGAACGTCTTGGTGGCCGCCACGCCCACCTCGATGCCGGCGCCGATGTCGAGGATCTGGTCTACCAGGCGGCCCAGGGAGCTCTCCGGCCGGTTAGTGATCCCAAGCAGCCTTGGGGCAAAAGCAGGATCCGCCACCGCCCGCCGCCGCTCCTGCTCCATCGCCAGCGCCGCCAGCGTGTCGGCCGTTTCGCCCGACTGAGTCACGCCGATCGTGAGTGTGTGAGCGCTCAGCGGCGGCGGCGCATAACGAAACTCGCTGGCATAAAACACGCTGGTGGGAATCCCGGCCAGCTGCTCCAGCAAATAGGCACCCACCTGCGCCGCATGGCGGCTGGTGCCGCAGGCCAGGATCTGGATGCGCTCCACGCCCTCGTACACGCTCTCATCGAGGGGGAGTGCCACCAGTGAGCCGGCATGGGGAGCCGCGCCGGGTTCAGCCTCCGGCAAATGCCGCGCCACCCACAGCGCCGCCGTTTCCGGCTGCTCATGGATCTCCTTGAGCATGAAGTGCCGGAAGCTGCGCTTATCGGCCACGTGCTCCGTGCCGCTGAGGAGGCTCGGGGTGCGCTGCACCCGATCACCAGCCGCGTCATACAGCTCAATGCCGAGGGGCGTCAGCAGGGCCACCTCACCGTCTTCCAGCGGCAGGATCGTGCGGGTGAACCCAGCCAGGGCCGGTGTGTCGCTGGCGCACAGGAATTCCCCTTCCCCCAGGCCAATCAGCAGCGGTGCAGCCTTACGGGCCACAACCAAGGCTCCCGGCAGCTCCCCCCAGACCACAGCAAGCGCATAGGCCCCATGCAGCCGCGGCAGCACAGCCTGCAACGCCTGCAGCAGCAATGCACCGCTGGGTGCTGAACCGCCAGCCTGCAACCGAGCCAGCTCACGGCTGAGCAGATGCGGGATCACCTCCGTATCCGTCTCAGAGCGGAACACCACTCCTTCCGCCTGCAGCTCTTCCCGCAGCGTGCGGTAGTTCTCAATGATTCCGTTCTGCACCACCGCCACCCGGCCAGGCCCATCGAGGTGGGGGTGGGCGTTGCGTTCCTCCGGTTTGCCGTGCGTGGCCCAGCGGGTGTGACCGATGCCGCACTGCCCCGGCGCACCAGAGGCCTCAAAGCGCTGGGTGAGGTTCACCAACTTGCCCTCAGCCCGCAGGCAGCTCAGCTGCCGCTCTCCATTCACCGTGGCGATGCCGGCCGAGTCGTAGCCGCGGTATTCCAGCTGGCGCAGACCTTCCAGCAGCAGGGGGGCCGCTTCGCGCGAACCGATCACCGCAACGATGCCGCACATAGCGCTGCCAACAACAAAAAAAGCCCGGCAGGGGCCGGGCTTGAGCTTATGGGAAGAAGCCGAAAGCCTCAGTAAGCGAGACCCATCGAACGAGTGGTCTCGTCGCCGAGATACACGCGGATCGAGAGGAAGTCGGTGGGGCAGGCGGTTTCACAGCGCTTGCAACCCACGCAATCTTCGGTGCGGGGCGACGAGGCGATCTGGCCGGCCTTGCAACCATCCCAGGGCACCATCTCGAGCACATCGAGGGGGCAAGCCCGCACGCACTGAGTGCAACCGATGCAGGTGTCGTAGATCTTGACGGCGTGGGACATGTCGCCTCGGGACGCGACGCCCAAGGTACCCATGCCAAACGGCAGCCTTTGCCGCTCCGTCACCCTTGTTCATAAGCCAAAGGACGGTTTCGGCCCGCCCCGTAGGATGCGGCGTCCGCCACACCGGCCATGTCCCAGGAAGCGATCTTCGAGAAAGTCCGCTCGATCGTTGTCGAGCAGCTGAGCGTTGACGCCGGCGAAGTGAAGCCCGAATCCAACTTCCAGAACGATCTGGGCGCTGACTCGCTCGACACCGTTGAGCTGGTGATGGCGCTGGAAGAAGCCTTCGATATCGAGATCCCCGACGAAGCCGCTGAGGGCATCGCCACCGTGGGCGACGCCGTCAAGTACATCCAGGACAAGCAGGCCTGAGGAACTGATGGTGGAGGGTCTCCGCCGCGTCGTCGTCACCGGTCTCGGCGCGGTCACACCGATCGGCAACGATGTTGCTTCCTACTGGGAAGGCCTGAGCACGGGTCGCAACGGGGTGGCAGGCATCACCCTGTTCGACGCCTCTGCTCATGCCTGCCGCTTTGCCGCTGAGGTGAAGGAGTTCAATCCCTCCGCCTACATCGAGCCCAAAGAGGCCAAGCGCTGGGACCGGTTCTGTCAATTCGGCGTGGTGGCGGCCAAACAGGCCGTGGCCCATGCCGGCCTCACCATTGATGACAGCAATGCCCACCGCGTGGGCACTGCCATCGGCTCCGGTGTTGGCGGGCTGTTGATGATGGAAACCCAGGCTCATGTGCTGGCCGACAAGGGTCCATCGCGGGTGAGCCCCTTCACCGTGCCGATGATGATCCCGAACATGGCCACCGGCCTGACGGCGATCGCGATTGGCGCCAAGGGCCCCAGCACAGCCGTGGCCACGGCCTGCGCCGCCGGCTCCAACGCCATCGGTGATGCGTTCCGCCTGATTCAGCTCGGCCACGCCGACGCGATGGTGTGCGGCGGCGCCGAATCAGCCATCACTCCCCTGGGGGTGGCCGGCTTCGCCAGCGCCAAGGCTCTGTCGTTCCGCAACGACGACCCCGCCACCGCCAGCCGGCCTTTTGACGCCGAACGCGATGGCTTCGTGATCGGGGAAGGGGCCGGTGTGCTGGTGCTCGAAAGCCTCGACCACGCTCAGGCCCGCGGCGCCGAGATCCTGGCGGAGATCGTGGGTTACGGCATGACCTGCGATGCCCACCACATCACCTCACCGTCTCCCGGTGGCGTGGGCGGCGCCGAAGCGATGCGCCTGGCGCTGCGCGATGCACGGCTTGAGCCGGGTGCGGTGGATTACGTGAATGCCCACGGCACCAGCACCCCGGCCAACGATCTCAACGAAACCTCGGCGATCAAGGCCTCCCTCGGGGAGCGCGCGCTGCAGATTCCGGTGAGTTCGACCAAGTCGATGACTGGTCACCTGCTGGGTGGCAGCGGTGGCATTGAAGCCGTGGCGGCTGTTCTGGCGATAGGCCACAACGTGGTGCCACCTACGATCAATTACCAAAATCCGGATCCTGCCTGTGATCTGGATGTCGTTCCCAACCAAGCCCGGGAACACAAACTGGATGTGGTGCTGTCCAACTCCTTCGGATTCGGCGGCCACAACGTCTGCCTGGCGTTCCGCCGGATGAGCTGATCTTTCTCAGCTCACCGCGGTTAATCCGCTCCTCACACTTCTCCCCTACCCGTAATCCCATGGTCGCCGCGCCCGCCTCCGTCGACACCCTCTGCGTCAACAGCATCCGCTTCCTGGCGGTCGACGCGATCAACAAGAGCAACTCGGGTCACCCGGGTCTGCCGATGGGTTGCGCGCCCATGGCCTACACGCTTTGGGACAAGTTCCTCAAGCACAACCCCAAGAACCCGAAGTGGTTCAACCGCGACCGCTTCGTGCTGTCGGCTGGCCACGGCTGCATGCTGCTCTACGCGCTGCTGCACCTCACCGGCTACGACTCGGTGACCATCGACGACATCAAGCAGTTCCGTCAGTGGGGCTCCAAGACACCCGGTCACCCCGAAACCTTCGAAACCGCCGGTGTGGAAGTGACCACCGGCCCTCTGGGTCAGGGCATCGCCAACGCTGTGGGTCTGGCTATGGCCGAAGCCCATCTGGCGGCCAAATTCAACAAGCCCGATTGCAAGCTCGTTGATCACACCACCTACGTGATCATGGGCGATGGCTGCCACCAGGAAGGTGTGAGCGGTGAAGCCGCCTCCCTGGCCGGTCACCTCGGCCTGGGCAAGCTGATCGCCCTCTACGACGACAACCACATCACCATCGACGGAAACACCAACGTTTCCTTCACTGAAGATGTGCTGAAGCGCTACGAGGCCTACGGCTGGCACACCGTCCACGTCGCCGACGGCAACACCGACCTGGCTGGTATCGCCCGCGCCATTGAGGAAGCGAAGAGCGTCACTGATCGTCCCTCGCTGATCAAGGTGACCACCACCATCGGCTACGGCTCCCCCAACAAAGCCAACACCGCTGGTGTGCACGGCGCTGCCCTGGGCGCTGATGAAGCCGCCCTCACCCGCAAGAACCTGGGCTGGGAGTACGGCGAATTCGAGGTGCCCCAGGAGTCGTACGACCAGTGGCGCCAGGCGATCGAACGCGGCGCTGCTGCTGAGGCGGCATGGAACGCCACCCTGGCTGACTACCGGGCCAAGTACCCCACCGAAGCTGCCGAGTTTGAGCGTCAGCTGCGCGGTGAACTGCCCCAGGGCTGGGATGCCAACCTCCCCAGCTACAGCGCCGACGACAAAGGCCTGGCCACCCGCCAGCACTCCTACAACTGCCTGAATGCGATCGGCCCCAACCTGCCGGAGCTGATCGGTGGTTCCGCCGACCTCACCCACTCCAACCTCACCGACATCAAGGGCGAGGGTGGTTTCCAGAAGGGCGCCGAAGCCAACCGCTACCTGCACTTCGGGGTGCGCGAGCACGCCATGGGCGCCATCCTCAATGGCCTTGCGTATCACGGCAGCGGCTTGGTTCCCTACGGCGGCACCTTCTGCGTGTTCGCCGGCTACATGCTCGGTGCCATGCGCCTCTCGGCCCTGAGCGAGCTGGGTGTGATCTACGTGCTCACCCACGACTCCATTGGTCTGGGTGAAGACGGCCCCACCCACCAGCCGATTGAAACCCTGGCCAGCCTGCGCTCGATCCCCAACATGCTGGTGATCCGCCCCGGCGACGGCAACGAAACCAGCGGTGCCTACAAGGTGGCCGTGGCCAACCGCCACCGCCCCACCGTGATGTTCCTCAGCCGCCAGGCGATGGCCAACCAGGCCAACTCCAATGCCGATCACGTGGCCAAGGGTGGTTACATCCTGGAAGACAGCAACGGTGCGCCCGATCTGATCCTGATCGGCACCGGCACCGAGCTCGACCTCTGCGTGAAGGCCGCCGCCCAGCTGCGCGCTGAAGGCAAGAACGTGCGCGTGGTGTCGATGCCCTGTGTGGAGCTGTTTGAAGAGCAGGACGCCGCTTACCGCGAGAGCGTGCTGCCCGCGGCCTGCCGCAAGCGCCTGGTGGTGGAAGCCTCCAGCAGCTTCGGCTGGCACAAGTACACCGGCTTCGAAGGCGACACCGTGTCGATCGACCGCTTCGGTGCTTCCGCTCCCGGCCCGCTTCTGATGGAGAAGTTCGGCTTCACCGTGGACAACGTGGTGGCCAAAGCGAAGGCCCTGGGCTGATCACAGCACAAACCCAGCTGTTGGGTTTCAGTTGCATTTGCTTCTCAGCCCCGCCTAAAGGCGGGGCTTTTTTGCGCGTCATCTAACCCGGTGAATTGCACTGGTGCTCAGGCATAAAAAAGCCTGGGCACAGGGCCCAGGCTTGATCAATACCGAATGAATTGAACTGATCAGACAGCGGCTGGCTCACCGGCCTTCTGCTCCGCCAGCACCTGCTCCAAGCCTTCCAGATCCTTATCGGTGATCTTGGTTTGCATCGGGCAGTGCTTGGGACCGCACATCGAGCAGAACTCGGCCTGCTTGTAGATGTCGGCCGGAAGAGTTTCGTCGTGATACTCCTTGGCACGCTCGGGGTCGAGGGAAAGCTCGAACTGCTTGTTCCAATCGAAGGCGTAGCGGGCGCGGCTCAGCTCGTCGTCGCGATCGCGAGCACCGGGGCGGTGGCGAGCGATATCGGCGGCGTGGGCGGCGATCTTGTAAGCGATCAGGCCATTGCGCACGTCTTCGGGGTTGGGCAGACCGAGGTGCTCCTTGGGGGTCACGTAGCAGAGCATTGCCGTGCCATACCAACCGGCCATCGCCGCACCGATGGCGCTGGTGATGTGGTCGTAGCCGGGGGCGATGTCGGTGACGAGCGGTCCGAGCACATAGAAGGGTGCTTCGCTGCACTCCTCCATCTGCTTTTTCACGTTGAACTCGATCTGATCCATCGGCACGTGGCCAGGACCTTCCACCATCACCTGCACATCGTGCTTCCAGGCGCGGCGGGTGAGTTCGCCAAGGGTCTTCAGTTCGGCCAGCTGCGCTTCGTCGGACGCATCGTGCAAGCAGCCGGGACGCAGTGAGTCACCCAGGGAGAAGGTGCAGTCGTAGCGCTTGAAGATCTCGCAGATGTCGTCGAAACGGGTGTAAAGCGGGTTCTGCTTGTGGTGATACAGCATCCACTGGGCCAGGATGCCGCCGCCGCGGCTCACTATGCCAGTGAGGCGACCTTTCACCTTGGGCAGGTGCTCGATCAGCAGACCGGCGTGGATGGTCTGGTAGTCGACGCCCTGCTGGCAGTGCTTCTCGATGATGTGCAGGAAGTCGTCTTCCGAAAGCTTCTCGATCGAGCCGTGCACGCTCTCGAGCGCCTGATACACGGGCACGGTGCCGATGGGCACCGGCGAAGCATTGATGATCGCCGTGCGCACCTCATCGAGGTTCACGCCGCCGGTGGAGAGATCCATC
This sequence comes from Vulcanococcus sp., assembly GCA_019264575.1. Taxonomy (GTDB): domain Bacteria; phylum Cyanobacteriota; class Cyanobacteriia; order PCC-6307; family Cyanobiaceae; genus Vulcanococcus. Next base: position 158,527 of record JAHUZV010000017.1, read on the forward strand.
ACGGTGTCGGCGCCGTATTTCACCGCCAGCTCGAGCTTCTTGAGCTCTTCGCTCACATCGCTGGCATTGGGCGAGGCGCCGATGTTGGCATTCACCTTGCACTTGCTGGCGATGCCGATCGCCATCGGCTCCAGATTCGGGTGGTTGATGTTGGCTGGAATGATCATGCGGCCCCGGGCCACCTCCTCCATCACCAGCGATTCAGGCAGGTTCTCCCGATTGGCCACGTGGGCCATTTCTTCCGTCACCACACCCTGGCGGGCGTAGTGCATCTGGCTCACGTTGGCTTGGCCTTTGCGCTTCTCGATCCAGGCGCTGCGCATAACGGGCTACGGCGAAGGGTGATACGGCCGGATCAACCGGCAAGTACGGGGCGCAGCCTGAGGTTCTCTTCTCACTTCCCTGCGCCGGCATGACCCGGATCAGGTTCGGAGGGTGTGATCTCAGCCCCAATGCAGGGGCACCCCTAGTGACAGTGGAAACCTAGCAAGGCCGTCACGGCGGAGTCCGGCTCGCTGCCTCGTGCAGATCAGTGCTGAAGACCGTTCAAGGCGGCAGCCACCACGCGATGGTCAGCGTCCTGCTGGAGGCGGCGCAGTTCGGCGCGAGCTTGTTCTGCCGAAGGAGACGCGGGATCGGCTTCGCGCACTAAGCGGCCCAAGATCTCCGCGCCTCCCACGCGCACCGTGCCATCGGCATCGGCGATCGCCAGCTGGGCCAGCCGCAGCAACGACTCGGCCTGCACATCGGGATGCTCCGCCACGGCAGAGAGCACGCTGCAACGCAGCAGCCACTCCTGCTCCCGCTCAAACGCCTCGATCAGCAGGGGCCAAGCCCGCTCCAGGCCATGGCTCACCAGGGCATTGGCGGCTTCGGCGCGCACAGCCACCTCGGGATCGTTCTGAAGGGCGTGCACCAGCGGCTCCCAGCCCGCCGGGGTGGGCTTGTGCCCCAGACCCGAACAGCTCAGCTGGCGCAGCAGCATGTCGTTCTGCTGCAGGCCGAGCAGCAGTAGAGGCTCCGCCTGCTCTGGAGTGGCTTCCACCAGGCTGGCGAGAGCTGGGCGGGCCCGACCGGGGTTATCCGACGCGATCGCTTCCCGCAGGGCATCGAAATCCATCTCGAAGGTCTTGCGGAGGGCAAGCGATCAGTCTGGTTCAGCACTCACCGCGCTGGTCTTGCAGCGCCGTGAGCAAAGCCCGCCGGCGCCGGCGACGGCTCCAGGCACTCTGCAGCAGCAGGGCCACACCGATTACGAGGGCTGGCACCGCCTGCAACCGATCCGAACCCTGCCGCAGCAGCAGCCCCACCAGACCCAGCAGGATCAGCAACGGCGTGGCCCAGGCCAGGAGATCGCGGCTGAAACGGGAGCGGGCTGGCATCAACCTCAGCTCTCGATCCAGCGCAACAGGCTGGCGCTGAGCACCTCCACACCCACTGCCAGACAGGCTTCATCAGGCCGGAAAGTGCTGCTGTGCAGGGGCGTGCAGCCCTCGGGGCCAGCGACCCCCAGGCGGAACATCGTGCCGGGCGTATCGCGCTGCAGTTCGGCGAAATCTTCGGCGCCCAGGGAGGGTTGCTCCAGCCAATGCACCTGCTGAAGGCCCAGGAGCTCGGTGGCGGTATCGGCCACCAGCTGGGTGAGCTCGGGATCGTTGTGCACCGGCGGCGAAATGCAGCGGTAGCGCACGCGCGCTTCACCGCCGTAGCCGGCGCAAATCGCCTTCACGGTGTCTTCGATCCAGCCGGGCAGCTGCGCATGCAGCTCGAGATCCAGACAACGCACCGTGCCCAGCAGGCGCACGTGGTCAGCGATCACATTGAACGCTTTGCCGCCCTCGATCCGCCCGAAGCTGACCACCACGGGATGCAAGGCATCGAGGCGGCGGCTGATCGCTTCCTGCAGGCCGCTCACCACCCGGGCCGCGATCCAGATGGCATCGGTGCTCTGGTGGGGGCGGGCACCGTGGCCGCCCTCGCCCAGCACCTGCACCTCCAGCTCCCCGGCCGCCGCTGTGAGGCTGCCGCTACGTACGCCGATGCTCCCCCCGGCAAGGCTCGGGAACACGTGCACGCCGAATAGGGCATCCACTCCATCCATCGCACCATCAGCCAGCATCCAGGCCGCGCCCTGGGCCGTTTCCTCCGCGGGCTGAAACAGCAACCGCACGCGAGCCGTGAGCTGTTCCGCCAGCGGCGCAAGGATGCGCGCCACCCCAAGACCCACAGTGGTGTGAATGTCGTGGCCGCAAGCGTGCATCAGGCCCTGATGCACCGAAGCGAAGGGCACACCGCTGCGCTCCTCCACCGGCAGAGCATCCATATCCACCCGCAGGGCCACCAACGGTGTGTGGCTCCCATCCCGGTTCTGGGAGGGGCCCAGCTCAGCCAGCACACCGGTGCGGCCCACGCCCTCTCGCACCCGCCAGCCGAGGCTGCGCAATTCACCGGCAACCAGAGCCGCGGTTTGATGCTCGTTGCCACTCAGCTCGGGATGGGCATGCAGGTGGCGGCGGATCGCTACCAGCTCCGGCAGTTGGGCAGCCACAGCCGCCTTGAGCTGCGCAGCAGAAAGCAAAGTGGTGAGCTGGGTGGAGATCACAGGGGCCGCGCTCATCCGTTGCTGAGGGCGAGGAAATCGCTGAGAGCCTGCACCGGCTCCGGGGGCCAGCGCCGTATCTCCAGCAGCCATTCTGGCTGGCGATAGCGCGGATCGAGCCCAGAGGCGGAGGCCCAGTGGCTCTCGGCCTCCCCACGGGCACCGCGCCGCCAGAGCAACGCCGTGAGGCCAGCCCTGGCATCGGCAAAGAGGGGATGGCGCCGAATCAACCGGCGCAGCTCGGCTTCTGCCTGATCGAGATCTTGCAGCTGGAACGCGGCTAGGGCAGCACTGGAGCGGGCCATGGCAAAACCGGGCCGCACGTCTGCCGCTTCTACAAAACTGGCGCGGGCCGCCGCCCAGTTGCCCCAAGAGCCCTGCACGTTGCCGAGGTTGTAGAGGGCAGAGGCATCAGGGGGTTCACCGGCTGCCGCGTTGGCCTCGAGGATCCAGCGATAGTCGGCCTCGGCGGCATCCCAGCGCTGCAGGGCTTCCTCAGCGGTGCCGCGGTTGAGATGGGGATCGGCGCTGGCGGGATCCAGCTCCATGGCGTGGGTCTGGTCCGCGATGGCCGCCTCGGGGTTCCCCAGGGCCAGCTGCACGTTGCCGCGGTTACTCCAGGCGGCGGCGTCGTTCGGCGCCAGCTCGAGCACCTGATCCCACAGGGGCAGGGCTCTGCCGAAATCGCCATCACGGCTGGCGCTGAGCGCCTGATCAAACAGCTGCGGCAGGGCCGTGGCCAGCACCAGCTGCAGGCTGAGGATCACAGCAATCACGCTCATGCGGCGCTGGGCTCCGGGTGGGCCTGCAGGTGGGCGAGGCCGGCTTCTGTGATCACACGGCCGCGGGGCGTGCGCTGCAGCAAACCCTGCTGCAACAGGAACGGCTCCACCACGGCTTCGAGAGTCGCGGGGTCTTCGCCCAGCCCAGCCGCCAGCGTGTCGAGCCCAACAGGGCCGCCGCCGTAGCCGTGCTGAAGGAGATGCAACAGGCGCCGGTCGCTGGCATCGAGGCCGCGGCCATCCACCCGGTGCAGGCTGAGGGCTTCATGCACCAAATCGGCCCCCACCCGGCCGTGGCCGCCCACGGCGGCCACATCGCGCACGCGGCGCAGCAAACGGTTGGCGATGCGCGGGGTGCCCCGGCAGCGGCGCGCCACCTCCAGCGCGGCGGCAGCATCGAGCTCGATCTGGAGCAAGCCCGCCGCCCGCTGCACGATCGCCTGCAGATCATCGAGGCCGTAAAACTCGAGCCGCTGGATCAAACCAAAGCGATCCCGCAAAGGTGAGCTGAGCGAGCCCGCGCGGGTGGTGGCTCCTACGAGCGTGAAGGGGGCAATCGGCAGGCTGCGTGTGCGGGCTGTGGTGCCCTTGCCCACGGTGAGATCGAGGCGAAAGTCTTCCATCGCCGGGTAGAGGATCTCTTCGGCCACGCGGTTGAGCCGGTGGATCTCATCGATGAACAGCAGCTCGCGCGGCTCGAGGTTCACCAGCAGACCCACGATGTCGCGCGGGCGCTCCAGGGCTGGGGCACTGGTGATGCGGCAACGCACCCCGAGCTCTTCGGCCAGCACCAGGGCCATGGTGGTTTTGCCCAGACCCGGTGGGCCGTAGAGCAACACGTGATCGAGCGCCTCTTCGCGGGCGCGGGTGGCCTCCACGGCGATACCCAGCACCTGCTTGAGCTCGCTCTGGCCGATGTAATCAGCGAGACGGCGGGGCCGGAGCGAATCCTCCCGCTGGAGCGGACCTTCCGCAGCACCCCGATCCGCTGAGCGACCCTGCTCATCAACATCCTGCGGCGCCGGATCCACCAGCCGGCGGCGCGGCTCCCGCGGAGCGGCAGCGCCGGCCGAAGCCGATCCGGAGGACACGATCGCCATCGCTCGAGGGTACCGGCGCTGGCGGCGGGGCGGGAGATCTCTAGGGTCGGTGCAGCAACGGCAGGGTGATGGCGAAGGGCGGGGGCAAGAAGAGTGCCAAGGCCCTGCGGGATGCCGCCAACAAGCTGCTGGCAGACAACCGCTTCGCGCGCCATCAATACGAGATCCTCGAAACGCTGGAGTGCGGCATCGAGCTACTCGGCACTGAGGTGAAATCAATCCGGGCCGGCCAGGTGAATCTCCGCGATGGCTTCTGCCTGATCCGCAACGGCCAGCTGCAGCTGCACAACGTGCACATCTCCCCCCACAGCCACGCCGGCGCCTACTTCAACCACGACCCACTGCGGATGCGGCCCCTGCTGGCCCACCGCCGCGAGATCGACAAGCTGCGCGTTGCGCTCGATCAAAAGGGCCTCACCCTGATCCCGCTCAACCTGCACCTCAAGGGTTCCTGGATCAAGGCCACCATTGGCCTGGGCAAGGGCCGCAAGCTGCACGACAAGCGCCAGGAAGAGCGCCGCAAGCAAGACATCAAGGACGCCAAGGCGGCCATCGCTCGCTACTGACCCTGGGCCCACGGCAGGTGCAGCCCGCTTGCTCAGTTCGCCGGACTCTCCGCCGCAGCCTGGCCAGGCTCTGAGCCGGGTGCAGGCTCAGGGCGCGGCTGCGGCTGCACCGGTGATGGAGCCGCCGGCGCCGGTATGGCCAGCTGCGGCGGATCAGCCCGCAACGACAGGGTGATCAGCGCCAAGGCCAGGCCCTCGTTGGTGACCAGCAGCTGCACAGGGCTGCGCTGGACAGCGCCAATGTTCACCACCCGCAGGGGGCCGCGCGCCTCGAGCACTGCCCCATCGGCACCGAAGACGCTCATCTGCATCAGGGGAGACCCGTTCACCCCCAGCACCAAGCGGCTCTGGGGCGGAAGGCGGATCGGGAACAGGCGGGCGCCACCGGCCGGCACCGACGCCGAAACCACGCGCGTTTCACCCAGCTGGGCCTGGATGGCCTCGATCCGCACATCGGCCAGGCCCTGCTCAGCGGCGGCATACCAGAGCTGGCGGAAGGGCTCGGGCGGGATGTCACCAGCCGAACGCCCCGGCAGCAGGTTCTGGGCGCTGCCCGACACCAGTTGTTCCACCACCGCGCCGCTCAGCCCCTGGCTCACCAGGGCCGACTGACGGCGGCGCCAATCACCGGCGGTGAAGCGTCCGAGCCGGGTGCGCAGCTCCAGCGGCAGCTGCTCCACCCGGCTCAGCCAGTCTTCCGCCAGCTCGTTCCACACCTTGCGCAGCGGCGCGTCATCAAGGCTGTCGCCAGGAAGGCGGCCACCGCGTTCGGGGTATTGGGCCAGCAGGCTGGCGTCCACCAGCTTGAGGAACCAACCTCGATCGATCTGCAGAGCCCGCAGCCGGTTGAGCAGCTGCTGGCGCTGATTCACCTCAGCCGGCGGCAGGCTGCTGGGCAGCTGCACGCTCGGCCCCGCCGTGGGCCCAGCCACCCGGCCACGGCTCAACAACAGCCAGCCCAAGCCCGTTCCCAGCACCACCGACACCACCAGGGCAATCACCACTGGCCACAGCCGCCCTTCGGCGGCCTCTTCTTTCAGCTCCTGGCGGGAGCGAGGCAGACCTGCCGTTGCAGAGGACGCCTGCGGCGCAGCCACCACCGGCAGGGCAGGTTGGGCAACCCCCTGAGGCCGAGGGGCTACGGGGGGAGGCACCAACACCACGGTGCGATCCGCGCGGGCTACAGGGCCGGTGCTGTCAGGCATCGGCACCTGCTGCAGAGCCTGCAAGGCCGCCGAAGCGGAGGGGAAACGGGCTTCGGCTTCCGCACTGAGCAGCCGCTCCAACACCGCCTGCATCGCCGGCACGGCATCGAGGCTGGCCGGCCAACGCCAAGCCAGCGTGGCCGGATCCAGCAACTGGGCCGGCTCTTCGCCGCTGAGCAACACGAGGGCCACCACCGCCAGGCTGTAGAGGTCCATCCAGGCCACCGGCGGTTCACCGCGGCCCCGCTCCGGCGGGGCGTAGCCCGGGGTAACGCCAGCAGGGCCGAAATCGAGCAGCACCGGCAGGCCGTCGCGGTCGCGGCGCAGCAGGTTGGCGGGGCACAGATCGCCATGGCAGAGCCCCTGGCTGTGGAGCACCGCCAGCGCCGGCAACAGCTGCCGCAACAGCAACAACACCTCACCGGCGCCAAACACCAGCTGCCGCTCACGCCGGCTCGCGAGCAGCTCGGCGTAGCTGCTGCCCTCCTGCCATTCGCACGCCAGCCAAAGGGCTCCGTCTTGTTCGATCAGCTCCCCGAAACGGGGCACTTGGGGGTGCAACACCCCCTGCAGCCGCGGCCAGAGGCTGCGGAAGGCCTGTTGCAGCTGCTCCTGCTCCGCCGGAACCCGCCGCAACGCCACGGAGGCATCACCTGCCAGCTGATCGGCCGCCCGCCAGAGCTCGCTGCGCTCCGTTGCCGAAAGCTGCAGCTCCAGCCGATAGCGACCGGCGATCAGCGGGGCGTTCGGATGGGTGTTAGTGGGATCGGTGGTGGCAGAGAGGTCCAACGCCGGAGCAACTCAGGCTGCGCGCACAGGTTGCTGCAATCCCTTACTGCTCAGCCACTCGCCGTCATAAAGCCGTGACCGGTAGCGATCGCCGCTGTCACACAACACGGTGACGATCGTGTGGCCGGGGCCCAGGCGACGAGCCGTTTCCACCGCCGCGGCCACGTTGATACCCACGGATCCGCCCAGAAACAGCCCCTCTCTCCAGAGCAACTGATAGATGGTCTCGAGGGCGTCCTGATCGTGGATGCGCACGGCATCGTCGATGGGGGCACCCTCGAGGTTGGCGGTCACGCGGCTGTTGCCGATGCCCTCGGTGATCGAGTTGCCCTCACTGGCCAACTCACCACTGGTGGCCCAGCTGTAGAGAGCGCTGCCGTGGGGGTCGGCCAACACGCAGCGGACGTTGGGGTTCTGCTGCTTGAGGTAGAGGGCCACGCCGGCGTAGGTGCCGCCGGTGCCGGTGGCTGCCACCCATGCATCCACCTGGCCGCCGGTCTGCTGCCAGATCTCAGGGCCCGTGCTGTTGAAGTGGGCGCGGCGGTTGGCCAGGTTGTCGAACTGATTGGCCCACACGGCGCCGGGGGTTTCCTCGGCGATGCGACCCGAAAGGCGCACGTAATTGTTGGGGTCGCGGTAGGGCACCGCCGGCACCGTGCGCACCTCAGCACCAAGGCTGCGCAGCAGCCCGATCTTCTCTGCCGACTGGGTTTCTGGAATCACGATCAGGGCCTTGTAGCCCCGGGCGTTGCAGAGGTGCGTAAGGCCGATGCCGGTGTTGCCAGCGGTGCCCTCCACCACCGTGCCGCCGGGCTGGAGCAGGCCTTGCTCTTCCGCTTCCAGCAGGATTCCCAGAGCGGCGCGGTCTTTCACCGAGCCGCCGGGGTTCATGAATTCGGCCTTGCCGAGAATTTCGCAGCCGGTGGCCTCGCTCAGGGCGTGGAGACGGATCAGCGGCGTGTTGCCGACGGCCCCCACGAAGCCGGAGGTGATTCCCGGAGAGCTGGCCGCCATGCGCTCGCCACCACGCGTTCTGCAGTGGCGCGATCGTAGGGGTCTTGCTGCCACACCTAGGGTCGGCGCAGACGCCCACGCTCCATGGCGCCTTGCGCGGCCACAGCCCTGCTCCCCCGGCTGCGCCAGATCCGCCAGGCCAGCGAAGCGCTGATCGCGGGGCTTGAACCGGAAGACCTCTGCCTGCAGGGCATGGCCGATGCCAGCCCCGCCAAATGGCACCTGGGGCACACCAGCTGGTTTTTCGAGGAGTTTCTGCTGCGGCAGCGGCCCGGCTACGAACCGGCCGAGAGCCGCTGGGGCTATCTGTTCAACAGCTATTACGAAGCCGTGGGAGAGCGGCATCCGCGGCCGCAACGCGGATTGCTCACCCGGCCGCCCATCGCCGAGGTGTTGACCTGGCGCAAGCGGGTGACGACAGCCCTCGAGCAGGAGCTCGAGCACCTCGATCCAGCGCTGGTGGAGCTCGGCCTGCAGCACGAGCAACAGCACCAGGAGCTGCTGCTGATGGACCTGCTCGATGGCTTCAGCCGCAACCCGCTCGAGCCGGCGGCGTATCCCACCGGCGCCGGTGGCGTGGAGCCCGAGAAGGCCTATGAGGCTGGCGCCGAGGCGGCCCCGGCGACGCCGAGCTGGATCGAAGTTGCGGGAGGGCTGGTGGAGATTGGTCACCCCGGGGGCAGCGGCGGCCCCGGCCCATCCCCGGGCGGTTTCCATTTCGATAACGAGGCGCCCCGCCACCGCGTCTGGCTGGAGCCCTTCGCGATCGCCAACCGTCTGGTGAGCAACGCTGAATTCGCCGCCTTCATCGCTGATGGGGGCTACAGCCGACCGGAGCTGTGGATGAGCGAAGGCTGGGCGGTGGTGCAGCAGCGAGGCTGGCAAGCACCGCGCTATTGGCGGGGCGACTGGGAGTTCACCCTGGCGGGGCGACGCCCTCGGCAGCCCGAGGCGCCGGTGCGGCATCTCAGCTGGTTTGAGGCCGATGCCTACGCCCGCTGGGCCGGAGCGAGGCTCCCGAGCGAGGCGGAATGGGAGCTGGCGGCGGCTAGCGGCGATCTACCCCAGGCCTACGGCTGCCTCTGGCAGTGGACCGGCAGCCCTTACCGCCCCTACCCCGGCTTCGCACCGGCGGCGGGCGCCGTGGGGGAATACAACGGCAAGTTCATGACCTCGCAATTCGTGCTGCGCGGCAGCTGCTTCCTCACCCCGCCCGGCCACGCGCGGCTCACTTACCGCAACTTCTATCCACCGGCGAGCCGCTGGATGGCGAGCGGTGTGCGGCTGGTGCGCGAGGTGGCGGCATGAGCGGCAGCGGCGCCACAGGCATTGCGGCAGCAGCGATCTTGGATCTGCATCCCGCGCCGGCGGACATGCGCCAGCTGGTGATCGAAGGCCTCAGCCGCAGCCCCAAGCAACTGCCGGCCTGGTTCCTCTACGACGCCGAAGGCTCCCGCCTGTTCGACCTGATCTGCCAGCAGCCGGAATACACGCTCACCGCCACCGAAACGGTGGTGCTCGAGCGGGAAGCCCCCGCGATCGCCGCAGCCCTGGGCCCAGGCACCCTGGTGGAATTCGGCGCCGGCAGCGCCCGCAAGGTGGCGCCGCTGCTGCAGGCCCTGGCCCAGCCGGCCTATGTGGCACTCGACATCAGCGCCGAACATCTCGAAGCAGCCTGCACCCGCCTGCAGGGTCAATTCCCCGATGTGCCGGTCCTGGGCGTGTGCTGCGACTACAGCCAACTGGACGCGCTTCCGGAGCATCCACTGCTCAACGGCACAGCGCATCTGGGTTTTTTCCCGGGCAGCTCCCTGGGCAACTTCGAGCCAGCGGCGGCCCGCACACTGCTGGCGCAGTTCCGGCATCTGCTCGGCCCCGGCGGCAAGCTCTTGATCGGCATCGATCAGCCCAAGGCCGTGGAGCGGCTGGAGGCGGCCTACAACGATGCAGCTGGGGTGTCGGCGGAATTTGCGCTCAATCTGCTGCGCAGGCTCAACCGCGATCTTGCGGGCAACTTCGATCTGGAGGCCTTTATCTACCGGGCTGTCTGGAAGCCGGAGCACAGCCACATTGAGATGGCGCTGGTGAGCCAACGGGCCCAAGAAGTGGAGCTCGCCGGGCAGGTATGGGCATTCGAAGCCGGCGAAGCGCTGATCACCGAAACCAGCGCCAAATACAGCCCTACAGCGTTTCTGGAGCTGGCGGGCTCTGCCGGCTGGAAGGGGGCCGAGCGCTGGAGCGACCCGGCCGGCGATTTATCGCTGCACCTGCTGGTGCAGGCAGACTGAATCCAGCGGAGAGGCTGAGCATGTCGAGGGAAGAGCAGCGCCGGGCTGTGCGCGAACTGCGCGAGAGCCTGATCGCCCAACTGGAGGAGCTCTACGGCAACGCCTTCGAAAAGCTGGCCAGCCAGAACCTGGGCGAGGGGGGCATCGCCCGGCTCACCCAACTGCTGCTGCGCTCGCGCGAAGCAGCGATCACGCCGCTGCAGGAAGAGATCGAAGCACCGCTGATCACCAGGGCCCCTGAGCCTGAGGCCAGCGAGGCCCCATGAGCCCAGCGGCGGACTGGCTTGAGCAGCTGGAGGCGCGACTGGAGCAGCAGCTGGAAGCCTTCCTGCGGGCCAATCCGGCCCAGGAGGCCCTGCTGCAGGAGCAGGAACGGCTGGAACGCAAGCAACGCCAGAAGCAGCTCCTACTTCAAGCCCAAGCACTCCGCAGCGAACTGCTGCAGATCGCTGCGGAGGTGCGCCAGTGGCGTGACCGCAGCAACCGGGCCCGCAATGCTGGTGCCACCGACCTCGCCACCCGAGCCGACCGGCAGGTGGCCCAACTGATGGAGCGCGGCCGCCTGCGCTGGCAGGCGCTGGAGCAGCTGGGCCGGGAGGTGCAAAACAACACGGCGGCCGCTGCGGCCGCACAACCCAGTGCAGCGGCCAACACAAGCCCTGCCAACTCAGCGAACGACCCCCTCGACCAAGCCTGGGCCCGCTTTGAACTGGAACAAGAGCTCGAAGCCCTGCGGCGGCAGCAGCGGAGCCGCTAACAACCACTGATTGAGTCAGGTGCGCATGGGCTTTCTGCTCTCCAAGCTGCTGCCGCTCTTTGTGTATCCACTGGGGCTGGGCCTGCTGCTGCAGCTGGCAGGACTGGGCGCAGCTGCCCGCGGGCATCGGGGCTGGGGACTGGGCCTGAGTGGGGCTGGCATCGGGCTGATCTGGCTGTTTGCCATGCCGTTTACCAGCCGGCAGCTGATCTGGGGACTGGAGGAACGCGCATCGGCCCTCACGCCGGCGGCAATCCCCAACACCGATGCGGTGCTGGTGCTGGGGGGCGGTCTCAAGCCGGCCCTGGCACCGCGGCGGGGTGTGGAGGTGTCGGAAGGGGGCGACAGGCTGCTCACCGGCCTGCGCTTGATGCGCGACAACAAAGCTCCTCTGCTGATCACCAGCGGGGGCAGCATCAGCTTCACGGCGGCAGATCCAGCTCCACCGGAGGCGATCAGCGCCCGGGAGCTGGCGGTGGAGCTGGGTCTCCCCGCTAGCAAGATCCTGATCAATCCCGGCTCCCGCACCACCGCGGAGGAAGCTCGCGATATCGGCGCTCTGGCACGCCAGCGGGGCTGGAAGAAGATCCTGCTGGTCACCAGCGCCTTTCATATGCCGCGCTCGCTCTCCACCTTTCGCCAGCGCAGCGGACTGACGGTGATCCCTGTGGCCTGTGATTACCTACTGCCCAGCAGCAACGCCTACGGGGAGCCGACAGCGGGATCAGTGGTGAAAAGTCTGTTGCCCGATGCCGAAGCGCTGCATCTGAGCAGCGTGGCTCTCAAGGAGCATCTGGGGCTGGCGATCTACCGGCTCAAGGGTTGGTCCTGACCCTCAGGCTCACTGCTTCGGCGCGGGAGGCACCAGGCTCACGCCTTCGGGCGGAGGAGTGGGGTCGGGGTCGGCGATGAGCATGTGCTGGAGCACGATCTCCGGGCGTTCGCTATCGCGCCAACGGATGCGATAGGCAGGCATTTTGGTGCCACGGCTGGTGGTTTGCTCCACCGGCTCCATCACCCAACCCCGACGGGAGCGGCCCTGGGGGTTGCGCTTCACCACCGCATCAGCGTGCTTGAAGCGGAAACCGACGCGCTCACCACTCATGGGATCCCGTGCCCCCGTCTGGGGGAGATTGCCTACTAGGGTTGATTATCCCATTGCGTGTCGCAGGGCCAGTCAGGCTTCGGTGGACGAAGCGGCGCCGGCGCGGGTTTCGGGCCGCAGCAGTGGGAAGGCGATCACATCGCGGATCGAAGGGCTGTCGGTGAGCAGCATCACCAGCCGATCGATGCCGATGCCCAGGCCGCCTGTGGGGGGCATGCCCACCTCCAGAGCCTGGATGAAGTCTTCATCGACCTGCTGGGCTTCGTCGTCGCCGGCGGCCTTGCGGGCCATCTGAGCCTCCAAGCGCTGGCGCTGATCCACCGGATCGATCAACTCGCTGAAGGCATTGGCGGTTTCGCGGCCCACGATGAACAGCTCAAAGCGCTCCACCAGGCCAGGCTTGCTGCGGTGTGCCCGAGCCAGGGGCGAGTTTTCCACCGGGTAATCGATCACGAAGGTGGGCTGGATGAGATCGGTTTCCACCGTTTGCTCAAACGCCTCCACCAGCAGGCGGCCCACCGAATCGGCCAGGGCTGGTGCTTGCAGGCCCTTGGCTTCCATCGCCGCGGCCGCCTCAGCGCGTGCACCAAAGGCCGTGAAATCGAGGCCGGTGGCCTCCTGCACCAGCTCGTGCATGGTCACCCGGCGCCAGGGGGGCGTGAGATCGATCTCGGTGCCCTGGTAGCTGATCACGGTGCTGCCGCACACCTGCTGGCACACGTGAGCAATCAGCTGCTCCGTGAGATCCATCATGTCGTTGTAGTCGGCGTAAGCCTGGTACACCTCGATCGAGGTGAACTCCGGGTTGTGCCGGGTGCTGATGCCCTCGTTGCGGAAGATCCGGCCCAGCTCGTACACCCGCTCAAAGCCACCCACCACCAGCCGCTTCAGGTGCAGCTCGGTGGCGATGCGCAGGGTGAGCGGAAGATCAAGGGCGTTGTGGTGCGTTTCAAACGGCCGGGCATCAGCACCACCGGGCACGCTCTGGAGCACCGGTGTTTCGATCTCCAAGAAGCCGCGCTCATCCAGCCAACGGCGAATCGCACTCACCGCCACCGCCCGCCGGCGGAAGGTTTCACGCGTGTGGGGCGACACGATCAGATCGAGGTAGCGCTGGCGGTAGCGCTTCTCCACATCGGCAAGGCCGTGCCACTTATCGGGCAGAGGCTGCAGGCTCTTGCTGAGCATCTGCCACTGCTTCACCTTCACCGAGAGCTCGCCGCGGTCGGTGCGGCGCAGGGTGCCGTGCACGCCGATCAGATCGCCGGCATCTACCAGTGAGGTGATGTGGGCGAAGGCCTCGGGGTCGTCTGGCATCGAAGCGGCCAGGGTGGCCTTCTCGATGAATAGCTGGATCGGGCCCGTTTCATCGGCCAGCGTGAAAAAGGCGAGCTTGCCCATCACGCGGCGGGTCATCACCCGGCCAGCCACGGCCACAGCCACGTCGCGCTCCTCGCCGTTGGCGAGATCCGCATGGGCCTGCTGCAACTCGGCGGTGCGGTGATTCGGCTCGAAGCGCAGCGCATAGGGCCCCTGGCCCAGCTCAGCCAGGGCCTTGCCTTTCTCGAGGCGGGTCTCGCGCAGCTCAGACAAAGGACCGATGCAACTCAGCGTGCGGCCATCCTGCAGGAGCGTGGTGCAGCCGAAGCCCGGATCAGCCTCAGCCTGCAGCAGCCATTCCCGGCAGCTCACCAACGCGCTGGGAGGCGTAGCCAGTGCCGCGCACCGTGAGGATCAGCTCGGGATTGCGGGGATCGGGCTCAAGCTTGCCGCGCAGGCGAGCCACGTACACATCAACCACCCGCAGATCAGCGGCGCGGCGCGGCGGGTAGCCCCAAAGCTGCTCGAGAATTTCGGCGCGGGGCACCACGCGGCCGGGCTCACGGAACAGCAGCTCGAGGAGGCTGAATTCGGTGTAGGTGAGGCCGATGCGCTCACCGTCGCGGGTCACCTGGCGGCGGTTGGTGTCCACCACCAGATCCCCCACCCGCAACACCCCCTGGCCAGGCGTCACATCGCGCGGTTCAGCAGCAGCAGAGCCGCGGCCCACCCGGCGCAGGATCGTGGCGATCCGGGCTTCGAGCTCCTTGGGGCTGAACGGCTTGGGCAGGTAGTCGTCGGCGCCGAGATCCAGGCCGGCCACTCGCTCGGCAATGGCATCGAGGGCCGAGAGAAAAATGATCGGCACGCAAGATTCAGCCCGCAGCCGCCGGCACACGGCGAAGCCATCGAGCTTGGGCAGCATCACGTCGAGCACGACGAGATCGGGCTGCTCTTGGTGGAAGAGGGTGAGCGCTTCTTCGCCGTCTTCGGCGCACACCACCCGATAGCCAGCCAGCTGCAGACGCATCACGAGCACGCGGCGAACCGCCGGCTCGTCGTCCACCACGAGCAAGGTGGCGCGGTGGCCCTCCGGCCCAGACGCGGCTCCCGACGCATCACCGAGTTGGTGCTGGTCGCGGAGGGCCATACGCACAACAGGTGATGAAGAAGCGCAACGATACATCTCAGGATGTGCGGAACGCGCCCCAAAACCCCTGGAAACAGGGCTATTCGACGAACTCTTAAGGATTTCTTCCGGCCCAGGATTTAACGGCCGGTCTGTCTGGCGAAGCGGCCCACGGCGTAGGCATTCCACTGCCGCTCTGCTTCCGCCAGGGCCGCATCACTGCTGATCTGGCCGAGCATCGCCCGCTGCAGCTGCGTGTACACAATCGCCTGCAGTCGCTTCACCCCCGGGCTGGGAGGCACCAGCACCCGCGCCTGAGCGAGGGTGTCGGCCGAGAGCAGGCGGGCCTGCTGCACCAGGGCCTCCGGCTGGCTGGCTGGCTGCTCCGCGTCGAGCTTGCGGCGCAGCTGCTGCAACGCCCCGGGGGAAGAAGGCAGCACCCGAGCCTGCTCGGCGAAACGCTGCTGATTCGCTGCATCGGTGAGGAACAGGGCGAACTCCACCGCCTTGCCCGCCACCTTGCTCTGGCGGGGAATGGCCAGGGTCATCACAGCCACGTTCGCTTCGCCGCTAGCGCCGGTGATCGGCGGGTAGGGGCGGGTGACTGCCGCGATCTGCGGGGCATTGGTCTGAATGCTGCGCAGAAACTCGGCGCCACTGCCCACCTGGACCAGTTCACCGCTCTGATACAGCTCGATCGCGCGGCGGTAGCCCTGGCTCACCACCTCGCGCGGCAGCAGACCGCGGCGGTAGAGATCAGTCCAGAAGGCGAAGGCCTTGCGGCCGGCAGGGCTGTTGAAGGCAGCGCGCTGATCGGGGCCCAGCAGTGTCACCCCCATCTGCACCAGGCTCTCCAGCAACTCAGCCGAGTCGTCGGGCACCACCGTGACGAACAGGGCGCAGCGGCCGGTGCGGCGACGCACC
>JAHUZV010000012.1 GCA_019264575.1 Vulcanococcus sp.
GCCCTGGAGAGCTCCAGGGCCGACAGCACCATCTCCCAGCCCTTGTGGATGAGCGGGCGCAGTTGGCTGAACCCCGCGGGCGCCTGCTTAGGGAGTTCGCGTTCCGGCCGTAGGGCCAGAGCCGCCCGCCGGGCGCTCCACCAGTACTCGGCAATACCGTCCACCAGCACGCCGTCGAAATCGAACACCAGCAGCGGCGCTTCAGCCATGGCTGGGAGTGTTTCAAAACTGGGCCGCTAGGATTCGAACCTAGGAATGGCGGGACCAAAACCCGCTGCCTTACCACTTGGCGACGGCCCAACGAGTCGCTCAGTTCAGTCGCCGAAGCGCTGCTGCGCGAGCACCCAGATAGTTACCCACAGCGGGTCGACCTTCGTCAATGTCGGCCGCCAATCTCAGCCCCCGAACGTGCCAGTGCCCTCAGCGGGGAAAGATGCGCAGCCGCTGTTGGCGGCCGCTGCCGAACTCCGCCGAGGCCAGCTGGTAGTGCGCCGCCAGCTCCGCTTGAAGGCGCCGCACCCGTTCGCTGCGCGGCAGCAACTCCACCGGTTGGCCCTTGGCCAGCACCAGTTGCTCCACCGCTAAACGGCACTCCTCCAGGGCCGCCAGATCGTCGTCGGGGCCGCTGCGCGCGGGTTCGGCCTGGGGGGGATCGGCGGGTTCACGCCGCTGCAGCAGTCGCTCCAGTCCCCGTTGCACCTGGGGCAGGGTGTCGGCCTTGATCACCAGGATCGGCACACCGGCCTGCTGGGCTCGGCGCCGCAGCTCGGGCTGTTGACCCAGCTGTTGGCGCAGGGCCAGCACCACATCGGCTTCCTCCACCGATTCCACGCATTGCACCGGCAGCCGGCGGCTGCGGATCGCCTGCTCCAGTAGCAGCCCACTCACACCTACCCCGAAGAGCAGCAGCGGTCCTTGGGGGGTGCCCGTGGTGCGCTCGTCGTCGTCGCTGCTGGCGGCGGGTTGGGCCGGGGCCACCGGATCTGGCAGGGGAACAGGCGCCAGGTGGGGGTGGCGGCGTTGAGCCAAGGAACGCTCCGGCACAGGCGGGGCTGGCCGGCTGAGGGCCAGGGGTGGGCTCGGCTCTTGCAGGTGCAGCCGGCCCTCGCCATCGAGCTCGCGCACCTGCGGCCGCGGCAGCTGACCGCGCAGCAGCAGGTCCACGGTGCGGGCTACATCGCGATGCACCAGCCAGCGGTGGCGGCTGTGCATCTCCACCGCCAGCGGGAAGGTGGGCTCGGCGGCACGCTCCAGCACGGTTTTCTGGCTGCGCCGCCGCCGCGCCTCCTCATCGCCGAGGGTCACCGATTCGATGCCGCCCACCAGGTCGCTGAGGGTGGGGTTCTTCACCAGGTTGGCCAGCTCGTTGCCGTGGGCTGTGGCCACGAGCATCACGCCGCGCTCGGCAATGGTGCGGGCCGCCTGGGCCTCCAGTTCGGTGCCGATTTCATCGATCACGATGACCTCGGGCATGTGGTTTTCCACCGCCTCGATCATCACCTGGTGCTGCAGCTCCGGCCGGGCCACCTGCATGCGCCGGGCGCGGCCGATGGCGGGGTGGGGGATGTCGCCATCGCCGGCGATCTCGTTGCTGGTGTCGATCACCACCACCCGCTTGCCCAGTTCATCGGCCAGCACCCGAGCGATCTCGCGCAGCGCGGTGGTTTTGCCCACGCCCGGGCGGCCCATCAGCAGCAGCGACTGCCCGGAATCCATCAGATCCCGCACCATCGCCACCGTGCCGAACACGGCCCGGCCCACGCGGCATGTGAGCCCCACGATCGTGCCGGTGCGGTTGCGGATGGCGCTGATGCGGTGCAGGGTGCGCTCGATGCCGGCGCGGTTGTCGCCACCGAAGGCCCCCAGCTGCTCCACCACGGCGGCCAGGTCGGCCCGTTCCACCACCGCCTCCCCGAGGCTCACCGCCCGTCCGGGGTAGCGGGCCTCCGGCACGCGGCCCAGATCGAGCACCACTTCCAACAGCTGCTCGCGCGCCTCCGGTGGTGCCAGCGCCTGCCGCACGGCATCGGGCAACACCTCCAGCAGGCGATCGAGATCGTCGGTGATGCGCTGGGGGTTGATCGGAGCGGAAACCATCACAGGGGGCGGATCCGGCAGACGCGCCGGCATTCCTGAACTGGCGTTCTAGCCATCAGCGGCGCTGCCAGGGAGCCAGGAGGCCCTGGGCCAGGTTCAGGGCCTGCTCCAGCAGCTCCGGGCAGTCCCGCAGCGATCCGCCGCGCGCTTCAGCCTCAAGCAGCAACGGTTGCAGCAGGCTGCGGGCCATGCCGCCGAAGGCCACGCCGGCCGCGCCACTGCTCGGGCCCAACAGCGCGGCGGTGCTGGCGTTGGTGCCGCCAGCCAGCTGCAGCGGCCCCGGCGGCGCCCAGGGGCGCAGCGCCTCCAGCAGCTTCACGGCGGAGCGGGCGGTGCCGGCTCCCACATCCCCGCTCATCGGCCTGCCATCGAGCTGCCAGAGCGGCTTGAGGCCGTGCTGCCGCACCAGGGCGAAGCGTTGCCAGAGCTCGCGGGCCAGTTCGCGGGCGCTCAGGGGCGTTTCGGCTGTTGGAGCGCTCCCGCTGTCTTTGGCGCTGGCTCCACGCTCCAGGCCGCAGCTCACGGCCAGCCGCTGCAGGGGCACCCCGCTGGCTTGCACCTGCTGCACGCGCTTGGCGAAGGCCTCCTGGCGGCCGGCCTGGGTGTGCAGCTCCACGGCATCCGGTTGCACCGCCGCCAGCAGTTGCGGCACCACTTCCGGGCTAAGCAGCACCTGCTGCTCGTCGATCAGCCCCAGGGGGCAGGCGGGCAGGCAGCGGCCGCAGCCATAGCAGCGCTCCGCCAACACACCGCCGCTGGGGCCGATCGCCAGGGCTGGGCAGACCCGTTGGCAGGGCCTCGGGCAATCACTGGGGCAGCGCGTGGGATCAAAGCGGGCCTTGCGGAAGTGGGGATCAGCGCCGTCGCTGAGGCTGAGCATCAGCCAGGGCTGGGTGGCGCCCCGTTCCACGGCCCAGCCAATACCCCGTCGGGCGGCGGCGGCTACGGCGGCATCGGCAGCCACATCAATGCAGTGCACGCCGGCCAGGCTGTACACCGCGCAGAGATCTTCAACGGCGGCCAGATCTTGGTTGCCCGCGCCGCAGATCAGTTTCACGAAGCGGCCGGCCGCCAGAGCGGAGTCCGGGGCCGCCGCAGCGCTCAAGCGGCCTGGGCGAGCACCGAGGCCAAGGGCTGCCAGCGCAGGGCTCGGGCGCCGCCCAGTTCCACCACGATCTTCAGGCGGGGTTCACGGCGGGTGAGCTCCAGCAGGGCCGACAGTTCGGCCTGGGAGAGCACCTGGCCTTCCAGCAGCCAAAGCAGCACTGGCGCGTTGCCATCAAAGAGGTGGCCAAGCTGGGGGGCGGCCATCTGCACTTCGCCCACGGCCGCGCCGCGGCCGACGCTCTGGTGGCCGAGATGGGGCGGGCGCACGCCGTGTTGCTGCAGCAGGAAGGCCTCTGGATCGCCGAGGCCGCGGGCTGAAGTGATCTGCGCTCGGTAGCCGGCAGCCCGCATGCGGCGCAGCAGGCGCGTTTCGGCGCCACCTTCTAATGGGGCGTAGAGGGCGAGGGCTCCAGCCCGCTCCAGCTCCTGGCGGAATCCGCGGCCGGTGAGCAGCAGGGGCATGGGCTGAGCGGGATGCTGGGGCGAGTCTGGCAGGACACCGCCACAGGATGGGTGACGGGCTGTGAGCTACCATGTTCGCTTGTGCAATTGCAACTGTGCCCGTCCGCTAGCCGGGCCTCCAGCGCACTGCACAAAGGTCGCCAGTGGTGGCGGCCTTCCCGGGCCTGTGTGGCTCAACTGAGTCACCGGGAAACTGCTGAATCTGATGACTGGGTCCCGCAAGGGCTTCCCTCCCGTCCCAGCAAGTCCCAGCCCCCGCTGTTTCGAAGCTGCTAGCCCAACCGAATCTGCGCTGCTGTTCCGGATCGCTCCGGCGGCAGCTCCTCTGATCCGGCCAACTGCGCAACCCGATTCAGCCACGCCACTCCAGAGGAGTGGTGGTCCTGCTGGCGTTTCTCCCTACTTATGTCCATCGGCATTCTTGGGAAGAAACTGGGCATGTCCCAGTTCTTCGACGACGAAGGCAGATCCATCCCGGTCACCGTGATCGAGGCGGGTCCCTGCCGCATCACCCAACTCAAAACCGACAGCACCGACGGCTACACCGCCGTCCAGCTGGGCTTCGGTGACATCCGCGAGAAGCTCGTCAACAAGCCGGCCAAGGGTCACCTGGCCAAGTCCGGCAGCGAGCCTCTGCGCCACCTGAAGGAGTACCGCGTCGATTCCGTCGACGGTCTGGAGCTCGGTAGCGCAATCACCGTGGCCGCCTTTGAGGCGGGCCAGAAGGTCGATGTGAGCGGCGACACCATTGGTCGTGGTTTCGCTGGTTATCAGAAGCGCCACGGCTTCAGCCGCGGCCCCATGACCCACGGTTCGAAGAACCACCGCGAACCGGGTTCCACCGGCGCCGGCACCACGCCCGGCCGTGTGTACCCCGGCAAGCGCATGGCTGGTCGCTATGGCGGCAAGCAAATCACCACCCGCGGTCTTGTGATCCTGAAAGTGGATGCCGAGCGCAATCTGCTGGTGGTGAAAGGCTCGGTGCCCGGTAAGCCCGGCGCCCTGCTGAACATCCTCCCCGCCAAGCGGGTGGGCGCTAAAGCCGCGAACTGAGGAGGACAGAGATGGCTAACTGTGTTGTTCGCGATTGGCAGGGCAAGGAGGCCGGCAAGGCCACCCTTGAGCTGAAAGTCGCCAAGGAAACCTCGGCTAACGACCTGGTGCACCGCGCTGTGGTGCGTCAGCTGGCCCACGCCCGTCAGGGCACCGCCAGCACCCTCACCCGCGCCGAAGTGGCCGGTGGTGGTCGCAAGCCCTACAAGCAAAAAGGCACCGGCCGCGCCCGTCAGGGTTCGATCCGCACCCCCCTGCGCCCCGGTGGTGGCGTGGTGTTCGGGCCCAAGCCCCGCACCTACAACCTGGCGATGAACCGCAAGGAGCGTCGCCTCGCGCTGCGCACCGCGCTGATGAACCGCGCTGCCGACATCACCGTGGTGAAGGGTTTCGCCGCTGGTCTGGACACCCCCAAGACCAAGGAAATCACTGCAGCTCTGGGCCGCTTCGGCATCGCCGATGGCGCCAAGGTGCTGGTGGTGCTGGATGCCCCCAGCGAGGTGGTGCGCCGCTCGGTGCGCAACCTTGAAAAGGTGAAGCTGATCGCCGCTGATCAGCTCAACGTGTTCGATCTGCTCCACGCCAACCATCTGGTGGTGAGCGAGGAAGCGCTCGCGAAGATTCAGGAGGTCTACGGCGATGACTGAACGCTTTAACGGTCGTCTGGCGGATGTGATCCGCCGGCCGCTGATCACTGAGAAGGCCACCCGGGCCATCGAGCAGAACCAGTACACCTTCGAGGTGGACCACCGGGCTGCCAAGCCCGACATCAAGGCCGCCGTCGAGCAACTGTTCGACGTCAAGGTCGTCGGTGTGAGCACCATGAACCCCCCGCGTCGCACGCGTCGCGTGGGCCGTTTCGCCGGCAAGCGTGCCCAGGTGAAGAAGGCCGTGGTGCGCCTGGCCGATGGCAACGCCATCCAGCTCTTCCCTGAAGCCTGAGGGGTTTAACGAATCATGGGAATCCGTAAGTACCGCCCCATCACCCCCGGCACCCGCACCCGTGTCGCCAGTGACTTCGCAGAAGTCACCGGCCGCGGTCGCGAACGGGGCCTGGTGGTGGCCAAGCACCAACGCAAAGGCCGCAACAACCGCGGTGTGATCACCTGCCGTCACCGCGGCGGTGGCCACAAGCGCCTGTATCGCCTCGTCGACTTCCGCCGCGACAAGCACGGCGTGGTCGCCAAGGTGGCCGCGATCCACTACGACCCGCACCGCAACGCCCGTCTGGCGCTGCTCTTCTACGCCGATGGCGAGAAGCGCTACATCCTGGCTCCGGCCGGTGTGGCGGTGGGCTCCACCGTGGTGTCGGGCCCTGAGGCTCCGATCGAGAACGGCAACGCTCTGCCCCTCTCCGCCATCCCCCTCGGCTCCAGCGTTCACTGCGTTGAGCTGTATGCCGGTCGTGGCGGTCAGATGGTGCGCACCGCCGGTGCCAGCGCCCAGGTGATGGCGAAAGAAGGCGATTACGTCGCCCTCAAGCTGCCCTCCACCGAGGTGCGCCTGGTGCGCCGTGAGTGCTACGCCACCCTCGGCGAAGTGGGCAACTCCGAAGTGCGCAACACCAGCCTGGGTAAGGCCGGTCGTCGCCGCTGGCTGGGTCGTCGCCCGCAGGTGCGAGGCAGCGTGATGAACCCCTGCGATCACCCCCATGGTGGTGGCGAGGGTCGCGCTCCGATTGGTCGCTCCGGCCCTGTCACCCCCTGGGGCAAACCGGCCCTGGGTCTCAAGACCCGCAAGCGGAACAAACCCAGCAATCGGTTTGTGCTCCGGAAACGTCGTCGCACCTCCAAGCGGAGCCGCGGCGGACGCGATTCGTGATCCAACTCACCGCTTTGCTGTTCGTTTAAACCGCTATGGGACGCTCACTCAAAAAAGGTCCGTTCATTGCCGACAGCCTTCTGCGGAAGGTTGAAAAGCAGAACGCAGCCGATGACAAGTCCGTGATCAAGACCTGGTCGCGTGCTTCCACCATCCTGCCGATGATGATCGGCCACACCATTGCCGTGCACAACGGCAAGGCCCACGTGCCCGTCTACGTGACGGAGCAGATGGTGGGCCACAAGCTCGGGGAATTTGCGCCCACGCGCAACTTCCGCGGCCACATCAAGGACAAGAAAGGAGGCCGCTGAGGACATGGCTAACACCACATCCACCACTGCCCAGGCTCACGGCCGCTACATCCGCGGTTCCGTGTCCAAGGTGCGCCGGGTGCTCGATCAGATCCGCGGTCGCAGCTATCGCGACGCGCTGATCATGCTCGAGTTCATGCCCTACCGCTCCACCGGCCCGATCACCAAGGTGCTGCGCAGTGCGGTGGCCAACGCTGAGAACAACCTGGGTCTCGATCCCTCTTCTCTCGTGATCTCTTCCGCCACGGCGGACATGGGTCCGGTGATGAAGCGCTATCGCCCCCGCGCCCAGGGTCGCGCCTACGCGATCCAGAAAAAGACCTGCCACATCAGCATTGCTGTGGCTCCTGCCGCCTGACCCCCGAGGACACCGACCGATGGGACACAAGATCCATCCAACCGGCCTGCGCCTGGGGATCACCCAGGAGCACCGGTCCCGCTGGTACGCCCCCAGCAAGACCTACCCGACGCTTCTGCAAGAAGACGATCGGATCCGCAAGTTCATCCACAAGAAGTACGGCGCCGCTGGCATCAGCGACGTGGTGATCGCCCGCAAGGCTGATCAGCTCGAAGTGGAACTCAAGACCGCCCGCCCCGGCGTGCTCGTTGGCCGTCAGGGCAGCGGCATCGAGGAGCTGCGCAGCGGCATCCAGAAGACCATTGGTGATTCCGCCCGTCAGGTGCGGATCAACGTGGTTGAAGTGGAGCGCGTCGACGCCGACGCCTATCTGCTGGCTGAGTACATCGCTCAGCAACTGGAGAAGCGCGTGGCCTTCCGTCGCGTGATGCGCATGGCCATCCAGCGCGCTCAGCGCGCCGGCGTTCTTGGCCTCAAGCTCCAGGTGAGCGGCCGCCTCAACGGCGCCGAGATCGCCCGCACCGAATGGACCCGCGAAGGTCGCGTGCCTCTGCACACCCTCCGCGCCGACATCGATTACGCCACCAAGGTGGCTACCACCACCTACGGGGTGCTGGGAATCAAGGTGTGGGTGTTCAAGGGCGAAGTGCTGCCCGGCAATAAGGACAAGGTGCCCGTGGGTGCTGCGCCGAAGCGCCGCGCCAGCCGCCGGCCCCAACAGTTCGAAGACCGTTCGAACGAAGAGTGATCAGGAGGCCTGAACCATGCTGAGTCCAAGACGCGTCAAATTCCGTAAGCAGCAGCGCGGCCGCATGCGCGGTGTCGCCACCCGTGGCAACACCATCGCCTTCGGTGAGTTCGCTCTGCAGGCCCAAGAGTGCGGGTGGATCACCTCCCGCCAAATTGAGGCCAGCCGCCGTGCCATGACCCGCTACGTGAAGCGGGGCGGAAAGATCTGGATCCGGATCTTCCCCGACAAGCCGGTGACCATGCGCCCCGCTGAAACCCGTATGGGTTCCGGTAAGGGCAACCCCGAGTTCTGGGTGGCCGTGATCAAGCCCGGTCGCATCCTGTTCGAGATGGGCGGTGCCGACATCACCCCCGAGATCGCCAAGGAAGCCATGCGCCTGGCGCAGTACAAGCTGCCCGTGAAGACCAAGTTCCTGTCCCTGGCGGATCAGGAAGCTGCCCAGGCTGCCGCGGCGGCCACCACCGTGGAGTCCTGACCATGGCCCGTCCCGACATCGCCGAGGTGCGCAAGCTTTCCGACGGCGACATCACCACCCAGATCGACGACACCCGTCGCGAGCTGTTCACCCTCCGCTTCGAGCAGGCCACCCGCCGGCTGGAGCAACCGCACCGCTTCAAGGCCGCCCGCATCAAGCTGGCCCAGCTGCTGACGGTGCAAACGGAGCGCCAGCGCTCCGCCGCTTCCTGATCCCCTAAGTAACCGTTATGGCAACCAAGGAAAGGGTCGGCACCGTCGTCAGCGACAAGATGGACAAGACCGTGGTGGTGGCGGTGGAAAACCGCTTCCCTCACCCCATCTATCAAAAGACGGTGAGCCGCACCAAGCGCTACAAAGCGCACGACGAGGAGAACGCCTGCAAGGTGGGTGACCGCGTCCGTATCACCGAAACCCGTCCCCTCAGCCGCACCAAGCGCTGGGCCGTGGCCGAGGTGCTGACCAATAGCAGCGCCAGCTGAGGAGACCTCCCGATGATTCAACAGGAAACATTCCTCAACGTCGCTGACAACAGCGGCGCCAAGCGCATCCAGTGCATCCGTGTGCTGGGCACCAACCGTCGCTACGCCCACGTGGGCGATGTGATCGTTGCCGCCGTCAAAGACGCCATGCCCAACATGGGCGTCAAGAAGTCGGATGTGGTCAAGGCCGTGGTGGTGCGCACCAAAGCCACCCTGCGTCGCGTCAACGGCAACTCGATCCGTTTCGACGACAACGCTGCCGTGATCCTCGGCAACGACAACAACCCCAAGGGCACCCGCGTCTTCGGTCCCGTGGCGCGTGAACTGCGCGACCGCAACTTCACCAAGATCGTGTCCCTCGCTCCGGAGGTGATCTGAGATGGCGACTGCCACCCCTAAAGCCAAGCCCCAGGTGCGCACCAAGATGCGCATCAAAAAGGGCGACACCGTGCAAGTGATCAGCGGCAAGGACAAGGGCAAGACCGGTGAGGTCCTGCGCACCCTTCCCTATGAGAACCGCGTGGTGGTGCAGGGCGTGAACCTGCGCACCCGCCATGTCAAGCCCACCCAAGAGGGCGAGACCGGCCGCATCGTCACCGAGGAAGCCTCCCTGCACGCTTCCAACGTGATGCTGTATTCCACCGACCAAAAGGTGGCCAGCCGCGTGGAAATCGTGGTGGAAAAGGACGGCACTAAGAAGCGCCGCCTCAAGAAAACCGGCGAGATCATCGACTGATCTTCCTTTCTATCAACCTTGTCCGCCTTCTGACCAAGCCCAGAAGCGCAACCCCTGTCCCCCGTCATGTCCCTTAAACAGAACTATCGGGAGAAGATCCAGCCCAAGCTGCTGAAGGATCTCAATCTCTCGAACATCCACGAAGTCCCCAAGCTGGTCAAAGTGACCGTCAACCGGGGCCTCGGTGAAGCCGCCCAGAATGCCAAGGCCCTCGAGGCCTCCATCGAGGAGCTGGCCACGATCACCGGTCAAAAGGTGATGGTGACCCGCGCCAAGAAAGCCATCGCCGGCTTCAAGATCCGTCAGGGCATGCCGATCGGTGTGGCCGTCACCCTGCGTGGCGACCGCATGTATGCGTTCCTCGAGCGTCTGATCCACCTGGCTCTGCCGCGCATCCGCGATTTCCGCGGCGTGAGCGACAAGAGCTTTGACGGTCGGGGCAACTACACCCTTGGGGTGAAGGAGCAGATCATCTTCCCTGAGATCTCCTTCGACAAGATCGATGCCATCCGGGGCATGGACATCACCATCGTGACCACTGCCCGTAACGACGAAGAGGGCCGGGCCCTCCTCCGCGAGATGGGAATGCCGTTCCGCAGTAACTGAGCCCTCTTCGGACCCGACCATGGCCAATCACGACCCAATTTCCGACATGCTCACCCGCATTCGTAATGCGAGTGAGAAACGTCACCAATCCACCAAGGTGCCTGCATCCCGCATGGCACGCAGCATCGCCAAGGTGCTGCAGCAGGAGGGCTTCATCGCTGAGATCTCTGAAGAGGGTGAAGGCGTTGAGAAGCACCTCGTGCTCGAACTCAAGTACAGCGGTAAGCACCGTCAGCCGCTGATCCGCACCGTGCAGCGCGTCAGCAAGCCCGGCCTGCGTATCTACAAGAACACCCGCCAGCTGCCCAAGGTGCTGGGCGGTCTCGGCGTGGCCATCATCTCCACCTCCAAAGGTGTGATGAGCGACCGCGATGCCCGCAAACAGGGCGTCGGCGGCGAAGTGCTCGCTTACGTCTACTGATCAGGGAGGTTGATCCATGTCTCGTATTGGTAAAGCGCCGATTCCCGTGCCGGGCGGCGTCACCGTCACCCTCAGCGGCCTCGACGTCAAAGTCAAAGGCCCCAAAGGTGAACTGAGCCGCACCCTCCCCGACGGTGTGACCATCGCCCAGGACGGCAGCACCCTCGTGGTGTCGCCTGCTAGCGACAACCGCCGCTCCCGCGAGCGCCACGGCCTCTGCCGCACCCTCGTCGCCAACATGGTGGAAGGGGTGAGCAAGGGCTACACCCGCAAGCTCGAGATCGTTGGCGTGGGCTACCGCGCCGCCGTTCAAGGCAAAAAGCTTGTGGTAAGCGCTGGCTACAGCCACCAGGTGGAGATGGTGCCTCCCGACGGCGTGACCTTCGCTGTCGATGGCAATACCACCGTGCTCGTTTCCGGTGCCGACAAGGAACTGGTGGGCAACGAAGCAGCGAAGGTTCGCGCCATTCGTCCGCCTGAGCCCTACAAGGGCAAAGGCATTAAGTACGAGGGCGAACGCATCCTGCGCAAGGCCGGTAAGACCGGTAAGAAATGAGGTCTGCCTGAGCGTCGTTACCCTGTACTGCCATGTCCACACTGTCCCGCAAGCAGCAAACGCAGAAACGCCACCGGCGTCTGCGTCGCAATCTCTCCGGCACTGCCGCGCGTCCGCGCCTGGCCGTGTTCCGCTCCAACAATCACATCTACGCGCAGGTCATCGACGACAACGCGCAGAGCACCATCTGCTCTGCCTCAACCGTCGATAAAGAGCTGCGCTCCAGCGTCTCCGCCGGTGCCACCTGCGACTCCTCCGTCGCCGTTGGCCAACTGGTCGCCAAGCGCGCCCTCGCCAAAGGCATCCAACAGGTGGTCTTCGATCGAGGCGGCAACCTGTACCACGGCCGTGTCAAGGCCCTGGCTGACGCCGCCCGGGAAGCGGGCCTTCAGTTCTGATCCCTGCTCTCACCATGACCGAAACCAACGACCAGATCCAGTCCAACGACATCCCGGGCGCGGCTGATGTTCCTGCAGCGGCCGAAGGCCAGCAGGAGCGCCGTGGTGGCCGGGGCGAGGGCCGGGGTGACCGTCGCGGCCGTGGCCGTGACAACCGCCGTGGCCAGGAGCGTGACTCCGAATGGCAAGAGCGCGTGGTGCAGATCCGCCGCGTGTCCAAGACCGTGAAGGGCGGTAAGAAGATGAGCTTCCGGGCCATCGTTGTTGTCGGCAACGAGAAGGGCCAGGTGGGCGTCGGCGTCGGCAAGGCCGGCGATGTGATCGGTGCCGTCCGCAAGGGCGTTGCCGACGGTAAGAAGCACCTGGTCAAGGTGCCCCTCACCCGTCACTCCTCGATCCCCACCCAGGGCAACGGCCGTGACGGCGCCGCCAGCGTGCTGATCCGCCCCGCCGCCCCTGGTACTGGTGTGATCGCGGGTGGTTCGATCCGCACTGTGCTGGAGCTCGCCGGCATCAAGAACGTGCTGGCTAAGCGCCTCGGCTCGAAGACCCCCCTCAACAACGCCCGCGCTGCCATGGATGCCCTGGCTGGCCTGCGCACCCACAAGGAGACCGCCAAGGAGCGTGGCATCTCCCTCGAGCAGATCTACTCCTGAGGATTGCCATGACGTCGCTCAATCTCCAATCCCTCGCCCCCCAGAAGGGAGCCCGTCGCCGCAAGCTCCGCAAGGGCCGCGGTATCGCTGCCGGCCAGGGCGCCAGCTGCGGTTTCGGCATGCGCGGTCAGAAGTCCCGCTCGGGTCGTCCTACCCGCCCGGGCTTCGAAGGTGGTCAGATGCCCCTCTACCGCCGGGTGCCGAAGCTCAAGCACTTCACCGTGATCAACCCCAAGAACTTCACGGTGATCAACGTGGGCAAGCTGGCTGAGATCAAGGCCGGCAGCACCGTCAACATCGACACGCTCGTGAAGGACGGCATCGTCACCAGCCCCAAGCACCCGCTCAAAGTGCTCGGCACCGGTGATCTGAAGGTGAAGCTCACCGTGCAGGCCGCCGCGTTCACCGCCAGCGCTCGCGAAAAGATCGAGGCCGCCGGTGGCACCTGCGAAGTGATCTGAGCTCTGGCTTGGTTCTAACCCCGACCCATTAGCGTCGGTCCCGCCTGGCGGAGCCTCCCGGCTTCACCAGGCGGTTTTTTGTTCTCCCCTCTCCCGCCCGCTCGCCATGCTCGTCAGCCGGGGTCGCAACCCCAGTGCCGGTGAAATCCTCACCCAGCTGATTCAGGCCAAGGATCTGCGCAACCGCGTGTTGATCACCCTCGGCCTGCTGCTGTTGGTGCGCCTGGGGATCTACATCCCGGTGCCCGGCATCGATCGGGTGGCCTTTCAGGATTTCATCGCCCGCGGTGGTCAGCTGATCGGCTTCCTCGACATCTTCACCGGCGGTGGCATCTCCACCCTGGGGGTGTTTGGCCTCGGCATCCTGCCGTTCATCAATGCCTCGATCATCCTGCAGCTGCTCACCTCGGCGCTGCCGCAGCTCGAGGATCTGCAGAAGAATGAAGGCGAGGCAGGTCGCCGCAAGATCGCCCAGTACACGCGCTATGTGGCGCTCGGCTGGGGCATCTTGCAGAGCATCGTGTTCGCCCTGATCCTGCGGCCTTACGCCCTCGCCGGCACCTCTGATCTGGTGTTTGTGCTGCAGACCGCTGTGGCCCTGGTGACCGGTTCGATGGTGGTGATGTGGATCAGCGAGGTGATCACTGAGCGCGGCATCGGTCAGGGCGCCTCACTGGTGATCTACCTCAACATCGTGGCCACCCTGCCCCGGGCCCTG
Organism: Vulcanococcus sp.; assembly: GCA_019264575.1. Taxonomy (GTDB): domain Bacteria; phylum Cyanobacteriota; class Cyanobacteriia; order PCC-6307; family Cyanobiaceae; genus Vulcanococcus. Next base: position 13,469 of record JAHUZV010000012.1, read on the forward strand.
GGCTCCACCATCGAGCTGGCCCAAAGCGGTGATCGCAGCACCGTGGGCGGCATCGTGGTGCTCGTGGCCGTCTTCCTGGTCACGATTGTGGGCATCGTGTGCGTGGAAGAGGGCAACCGGCGCATCCCCATCGTGAGCGCGAAGCGTCAGGTGGGTGGCGCCAGCCTTTCGGCCCGCCAGAGCTATCTGCCGCTCAAGCTCAATGCCGGCGGCGTGATGCCGATCATCTTTGCGTCGGCCGTGGTGTTCCTGCCGCTCACCATCGCCAACATCACCAAGCAGCCCTGGCTGATCAACATCGCCTCGGCCCTCAGCCCCAATAGCGGCACCCCTTGGGTGTACGCGCTGCTGTTCTTCGCGCTGATCATCGGCTTCTCGTTCTTTTACGCCACCCTCACGATCAATCCGGTGGATGTAGCCACCAACCTCAAGCGCTCCGGTGTGGCGATCCCTGGTGTGCGACCCGGCTCTGCCACCGCCACCTATCTCAGTGGTGTGCAGAACCGCCTCACTCTGCTCGGTGCTTTGTTCTTGGGGGCTGTGGCGATCATTCCCTCCGCTGTGGAATCGGCAACCCAGGTGAAAACCTTTCAGGGCCTTGGTGCCACCAGCCTGCTGATCCTGGTGGGTGTGGCCATCCAGACCGCCAAGCAGCTCCAGACCGCCGTGATCTCGCAGCGCTACGAGGGCATGGTGCGCCAGTGAGCCTGGGCTCCGCGCTCAGCCTTCCCTTCTTCTCCACTTCCCCTTTCCGTCGTTCCCCTTCGCGTCATGAAGCAACGCCTCCTCTTCCTTGGCCCCCCGGGCGCCGGCAAGGGCACCCAGGCCCAGCGCCTCGCCGAGAGCCAGGGATTGCTCCACCTCTCCACCGGTGATCTGCTGCGGGCTGAAGTGGCCGCTTGCAGTGAGCTGGGCAAGGAAGCGGAAGCCGTGATGGCCCGCGGTGAGTTGGTGAGCGATGCGCTGGTGCTGGCGATCGTGCGCAGCCGGCTGCAAGCTCATTCCGGCGGCTGGCTGCTCGATGGCTTCCCCCGCAACGTGGCCCAGGCCGATGCCCTGGCCCAGCTGCTGGACGAGCTCGGCCAGCAGATCGAGTGCGTGGTGCTAATGGAGCTCGATGACGCGGTGCTGGTGCAGCGCCTGCTCTCCCGCGGCCGCGCCGACGACAACGAAGACGTGATCCGTCATCGCCTCGAGGTGTATCGCCAGCAGACCGAGCCTTTGATCGCTTATTACCGCGAGCGCGGCCTCATCGCCCCTGTTGAAGCGGCCGGCACGGTTGAGGAGATCGAGGCGCGGATCGCCAGCGTTTTGGGTTGACCCCTGTGGTAGGGTCAGCGTTTGCAAAATTGGAGAGACCGCTCCCATGAAGGTGCGTGCCTCGGTCAAGAAAATGTGCGACAAGTGCCGTGTGATTCGTCGCCACGGCCGGGTGATGGTGATCTGCGCCAACCCCAAGCACAAACAGCGCCAGGGTTGATCCCTGGTTGAGTCTTGCCATCGGCCTACGGGCCAACCCCTCCCCTGCTCACCCCATCGTTAGTTTCTGTGGCTCGGATTGCCGGCGTTGATATTCCTCGCGACAAGAGGATCGAAATCGCCCTCACCTATGTGTACGGGATCGGCCTGACCACGGCCAAGAAAATCCTGGCCAAAACCGGTGTCAACCCTGATACCCGCGTCAAGGACCTTGACGACGCCGACGTGCAGAAGCTGCGCGGCGCCGCTGAGGGCTACACCCTTGAAGGCGACCTGCGTCGTCAGGAAGGCATGGCCATGAAGCGCCTGCAGGACATCGGCTGCGTGCGCGGTCGTCGTCATCGCGCCGGTCTGCCTGTTCGCGGTCAGCGCACCCGGACCAATGCCCGCACCCGCCGCGGCGCTCGTAAGACCGTTGCCGGTAAGAAGAAGTAAGGCCTGACCTGCTTCCGGCCTTCGGCCATCCCCTTCGCACCTGCCGAGCTCTCCCCATAGGGATCGCCCGTCACCAGGTTGCCCCCCTCAGTTCCCTGATCACCTCCCTGCATCAGCAGGGCCTATCTCCATGGCCAAGCCCGCCAAGAAATCCGGCGCGAAGAAGACGAAGCGCAATGTGCCCAACGGTGTGGCGCACATTCAGAGCACCTTCAACAACACCATCGTTTCGATCACCGACACCGCTGGTGAAGTGATCTCCTGGAGCTCCGCAGGAGCCAGCGGTTTCAAGGGCGCCCGTAAAGGCACCCCCTTCGCCGCCCAGACCGCCGCAGAAGCAGCAGCCCGTCGCGCCCTTGAGCAGGGGATGCGTCAGATCGAGGTGCTGGTGCGCGGTCCTGGTTCCGGCCGTGAAACCGCTATCCGTGCCCTGCAGGTGGCTGGCCTGGAGATCACCCTGATTCGCGACGTCACTCCTCTGCCCCACAACGGCTGCCGCCGCTCCAAGCGTCGCCGGGTCTGATCCGACGCCTTAGCCCTGCCCCAGAGGGGCTCCTCCTCTTCTTTCGAGCTTCAGACCGTGTTGCAGTACCAGATCGATCGGGTTGAACACCAGATCGCCGACGACCGTTCCCAGACCGGCGTCTTTGTGATCGGCCCCCTTGAGCGGGGTCAGGCCATCACCCTCGGCAACTCCCTGCGCCGCGTGCTGATGGGAGCCCTCGAGGGCAGCGCCATCACTGCCGTGCGCATCGCCGGCGTGAACCACGAATACGCCACCGTTCCGGGTGTGCGCGAAGACGTGCTCGACATCCTGCTGAACTGCAAGGACATCGCCGTCAGCAGCCGCACCCGTGAGCTGGAGATCGGTCGTCTGGTGGCCAACGGCCCCTGCACCGTCACCGCCTCCGACCTGCAGTTCTCCTCGCAGGTGAGCGTGATCGATGGTGATCGTCCAATCGCCACCGTGGCTGACGGCTACAGCCTCGAGCTGGAAGTGCACGTGGAGCGCGGCGTGGGCTATCGCCCTGTCGATCGCCGCACCGAAGACACCAGCGCCATCGATCTTCTCCAGATCGATGCCGTGTTCATGCCGGTGCGCCGCGTGAACTACAGCGTGGATGAAACCGCTGTGGGTGAAGGCGGCTCCGCCCGCGAGCGTCTGCGCCTCGAAATCGAAACCGATGGCTCCGTCACACCTGACGACGCCATGGCTCAGGCGGCCAACCAGCTGATTGCGCTGTTCCAGCCTCTGGCCAGCCTCACCATGGTGGATGAGCCCGGCCTCGAGCCCGAGCCTTCTGCTGAGGCTCAGATTCCCCTGGAGGAGCTGAACCTGTCGGTTCGCGCCTACAACTGCCTCAAGCGTGCCCAGGTCAACTCCGTGTCCGACCTGATGGGCTTCAGCTACGAAGATCTGCTGGAGATCAAGAACTTCGGTTCCAAGTCGGCTGATGAGGTGATCGAAGCGCTTGAGCGCATCGGCATCTCCCTGCCCCAGAGCCGCACCAGCGCCTGATCGAGCGCGCGTCGTTCCTTTCCTGTTAACGCTTACCCACCGCATCCGTCATGCGCCACCAGTGCCGAGTTCCCAAGCTGGGACGCCCCGCCGACCAACGCAAAGCGATGCTGCGCGCTCTCACCACGCAGCTGATCCGCGAAGGTCGCCTCACCACCACTAAGGCCCGTGCCAAGGCCCTGCGCGATGAAGCTGAGCGCATGATCAGCCTCGCCAAGGACGGCAGCCTTGCCGCCCGTCGCCGCGCCATTGGCTACATCTACGACAAGCAGCTGGTGCACGCCCTGTTTGACAAGGCCCAGGAGCGCTACGGCGACCGCAATGGCGGCTACACCCGCATCATCCGCACCGTGCCCCGCCGCGGTGACAACGCCGAGATGGCGATCATCGAGCTGGTCTGATCCAGCCTTGATCGTTCAACCAGCCGCGCGTGGTCCGTTGACCCGCGCGGCTTTGTTGTGTCTGCCCGAGGTGTGTCTCCTGCTGTGGAACGGTTGGCTGAACCCATGAGAGCCCCAGCCCGGCGCATCGCGCTCTGCCTGCAGTACGACGGCGCGCCCTACTGCGGATGGCAGCGTCAACCGCGCGATCCCAGCGTGCAGGAAACCCTGGAGGCGGCGGTCGCGGCTCTTGATCCCCGCCGGCCGGTGAGCGTGCAGGCCGCTGGCCGCACCGATACGGGTGTGCATGCCGCCGCTCAAGTGGTGCATCTGGACGTGGAAGGGCCGATTCCAGCCCAGCGCTGGCCGGCCGCTTTGAATGGCCGGCTGCCCGCCAGCATCCGCGTGCGCGCTGGCGCGGAGGTCCCGCCCGATTGGCATGCCTGCTTCAGCGCCAGCTTCCGGCGTTATCGCTACACCCTTTACAACGCGCGGCTGCCCAACCTCTTCCTCGCCCCCTGGAGCTGGCACCGCTACCAGCAGCGCCTGGATGAGCAGCTGATGCGCCAGGCCCTGGAGGGCATGCTCGGCGAGCACGATTTCGCGGCGTTTGAGCGAGCCGGCAGCGCCCGCTCCCACGCGCGCACCACCCTGCAGGAAGTGCAGGTGGTGCGGCGCGGCGATCTGATTGAGGTGGAGCTGCAGGCCTCAGGCTTCCTCTACGGCATGGTGCGCCTGGTGATGGGCCAGCTCGTGGCTGTGGGGGAGCAGCGCCTCAGCCTTGCGGCCTTCGAGCAGCGCTGGCGCTCTGGTGCCCGCCACGAGGTGAAGGAGGCGGCCCCACCCCATGGGCTGTGCCTGCTGCGCGTGGGCTATCCCACGCCGGTGTTCCCTGAGGCTGCCTGGTATGATTGCCAACCGCGGTATTTGCTGGAGTGTTCCGACTCTCCGCCCCGCGCCTGAGCAGGCTCTCCGCGATGGGGGCGTGACAGGCGGCGAGGTAGGGTCGCTCCACGAGCTTCAGACGTCCGAGTGATCGGATGCCCTGCCGTCCCAGTCCAGACCTTCCGTCCAGACGCCCTGTCCCGCCCCTCTGCTTCTTTTAGCAGTGGAGCTCTTACCGATCCGGCCCGCCGGTGCGATGAACAAGACTCTCGTTCCCCCTCAGGATCCCTCCAGTCGCCAGTGGTATCTGGTGGATGCTGAGAACCAGACCCTCGGCCGTCTCGCCAGCGAAGTGGCATCGGTGCTCCGGGGCAAGAACAACCCCAACTTCGCCCCTCACCTTGACGCCGGCGATTTCGTCGTGGTGATCAATGCTGAGAAGGTGAAGGTCAGCGGCAACAAGTTCACGGAGAAGGTTTACCGCCGTCACTCGGGTCGTCCCGGTGGCATGAAGACCGAATCCTTCGCGGCACTGCAGGCCCGCATCCCTGAGCGGATCATCGAGAAGGCAGTGAAGGGGATGCTCCCCCACAACGCCCTCGGTCGCCAGTTGTTCCGCAAGCTGAAGGTGTACAAGGGTGCTGAGCACCCCCACGCCGCCCAGCAGCCCAAGGCCCTCGCCCTCGATCCCGCCGCTTCCGCCCAATGAGCAACAACACCGTCGTCTACTGGGGAACCGGCCGCCGCAAGACTGCAGTCGCTCGCGTGCGCGTGGTTCCTGGCACCGGCACCGTGACCATCAATGGTCGCCCTGGTGACAACTACCTCAACTACAACCCCGTTTACCTGGCTGCAGTTACCGCTCCCCTCCAGACCCTGGGTCTGGCCAGCGAGTACGACATCCTGGTGAACGTGCGCGGCGGTGGCCTCACCGGCCAAGCCGATGCGATCAAGCAGGGCGCTGCCCGTGCGCTGTGCGAGCTCTCCCCCGAGAACCGCAAGCCCCTCAAGACCGAAGGCCACCTCAGCCGCGACCCCCGCGCCAAGGAGCGCCGTAAGTACGGCCTGAAGAAAGCCCGTAAGGCTCCTCAGTTCTCCAAGCGCTGATTCCGCTTCAGCTCCTCAGCTTCGTATTCGTCATGCCGAAGGCCGAAATCCATCCCACCTGGTATCCCGATGCCAAGGTGATCTGCAACGGAGAGGTGGTGATGACCACTGGCTCCACCTCGCCCGAACTCCACGTGGATGTGTGGAGCGGCAACCACCCCTTCTATACCGGCACCCAGAAGATCCTCGACACCGAGGGTCGTGTGGATCGCTTCATGCGCAAGTACGGCATGGGCGGTGCTGCCGCTGCCGATGCCAAGGACGGCGAGAAGGACGCTGCGGCCAAGGCCTGAGCGTTGTTGTCCCGATCGCTGCAGCCTTGATGCTGCGGCGTTGAGCATGAGCCGGGTGCTTCAGGGCATCCGGCTTTTTGCTGTGTTCCGCCCGATCGCCTGTTTGTTCCGCGCCCGTTTTCTTCCTGCATGGACGCCTCCTTTCTGAGTGAGCGCCTCGACGCGGCGCGCATCACCTTCGACACGCTTGAGCGGCAGCTGGCGGACCCGGATGTGGCCGCCAACCCAGCTCAGCTCGAGCCGATCGCCCGCGAACGCGCCCGGCTCGAGCCGCTGGTGATGGGCTACGGCGAGTTGCAAACCCTGCGCGGCCAGGAGCAGCAGGCGCGGGAGCTGCTGCGCGAGAGCCGCGGCGATCTCGATCTCGAAGCCCTGGCCCAGGAAGAACTGGCCGACCTCGCGACACGCATCAGCGCCCTGGAGGAGCAGCTCACCCTGGCACTGCTGCCGCGCGATCCCCGCGATGAGCGCAGCGTGATGCTCGAGATCCGCGCGGGTGCCGGCGGTGATGAGGCCGCCCTCTGGGCTGGTGATCTCGCCCGGATGTATGAGCGCTATGCCCAGAGCGTGGGCTGGAAGGTGCAGCCGGTGAGTGCCTCGGAAGCTGAGCTCGGCGGCTACAAAGAATTGATCCTGGCGATCAAGGGTGATGGCGTGTTCAGCCAGCTGAAGTTTGAGGCTGGCGTGCACCGCGTGCAGCGGGTGCCGGCCACCGAATCCCAGGGCCGGGTCCACACCTCCACCGCCACCGTGGCCGTGATGCCTGAGGCCGATCCGGTGGAAGTGCAGATCGATCCGGGTGATCTGGAGATCAGCACGGCGCGCTCCGGTGGTGCCGGCGGCCAGAACGTGAACAAGGTGGAAACGGCGGTGGATCTGCTGCACAAACCCACGGGCATCCGCGTGTTCTGCACCCAGGAGCGCTCACAGCTGCAAAACCGCGAGCGGGCCCTGGAGATCCTGCGGGCCAAGCTCTACGAACGCGAGCTGGCGGCAGCTAACGCCGAAGAGCGCTCTGCCCGCCTCGCCCAGGTGGGCACGGGCGACCGCAGCGAAAAAATCCGCACCTACAACTACAAAGACAACCGCACCACCGATCACCGCCTCGGCCGCAACTTCTCGCTGGAGCCGGTGTTGCAGGGTCAGCTGGCAGAGCTGATCGGCGCCTGCGTGTCGGCGGATCAGCGCCGGCAGCTGGAGGAGCTGGCGCAGCAGGCAGGGGGCTGATCCAGCCGGGTTTTAAGCGGCCAGCTCTTGGCCGCTGTCGTCCCAGCCCTGCACATATTTGGCCCATTCGCGGTGTTGGCCGCGGGCCATCTGGCGCTGCGCTTCAAACAGGGGTCCGCTCAGCGGCCGGCGCGGCGGCTGCAGCAGCACCATGCTGGCTTCGCGGGGGGTGCGGTTGCCCTTGTGCACGTTGCAGCGCAGGCAGGCGGTGGTCACGTTGTCCCAGCTGTGGCTGCCGCCGCGGCTGCGGGGCATCACATGATCGATGGAGAGGCGTTCGCTTTCGCTGCCGCAGTACTGGCAGCGGTGGCCGTCGCGCTGGAACAGGTTGCGGCGGGTGAGCGGCAGGGCCCGGAAGGGCACCCGCACAAACTGGCGCAGCCGGATCACCGTGGGCCGATGTAGGCCGGGGCGCAACTGCAGATCAGCCGCGTGCTCGAGCCCTTCCGCTTTCCCTTTCAGCACCATCACGGTGGCGCGCCGCCAGCTCGTGATGTTGAGCGGCTCGTAGGAGGCGTTGAGAACCAGCACGTGGCCCATGGGAGAGGCCCCCTGGCAGCCCTGGAATTGCTCGCCATGCTAAGGGCCTCCATCTGGAATGCGATGCATCCCCGCTTACGCTTTCGGCGACGCCCCGCCGGATGACAGAAGCCTCCCCGGCCATCAGCCCCTCCGCTCAGCCCTGGCCCCACCCGCGCCAGCGGGCCTGGGTTGAGGTGTGTGAAGACGCAGTGCAGGCCAACGCCCGCAGCCTGCGCCGCTCCCTGGCGCCCGGCTGCACCTTGATGGCCGTGGTGAAGGCCGATGGCTACGGCCATGGAGCCGTGCCGGTGGCGCGAGCCGCCGCCGCTGGTGGGGCCAGCAGTTTTGGCGTGGCCACCCTGCAGGAGGGGGTGGAGCTGCGCCAAGCGGGTTTGCGCCAGCCGGTGCTGGTGCTCGGCAACCTCACCCAGCCGGAGGAATTGCGCGCCTGCCTGCACTGGCAGCTGATGCCCACCCTCAGCGGCATGCGCGAGGCCCTGCTCTGCCAGAACCTGGCGGCGGGCAGCGGCCGGCCCATGGCGGTGCAGCTCAAGCTCGATACGGGCATGGCCCGCCTCGGTGCCCCTTGGCAAGAGGGGCGCCGGATCGTGGAGGCGATCTCGGCTCTGGAGGCGGTGGAGCTGGCTGGGCTCTATTCCCATCTGGCGGATGCCGATGCACCCGGCACGGGCCTCGATCCGCTCACCCGCCAGCAGCAGGAGCGCTTTGAACAGGTGCTCACGGCGGTGCAGCAGGCCGGTTTGGGCTGCGGCAGCCGCCACTTGGCCAATTCCGCCGGCACCTTGCGCACCGCTCAGCTCCACTACGACATGGTGCGCGTGGGGCTGGCGCTCTACGGCCAGCGGCCGGCGGCCCACCTGGGGGGAAGCCTGGTGCTGCAGCCCGCCATGCAGGTGCGGGCCCGGGTGAGCCTGATCCGGGAGGTGCCAGCAGGCACTGGTGTGAGCTACGGCCACCGCTTCACCACCCAGCGCCCCAGCCGCCTGGCGGTGGTGAGCATCGGTTACGCCGATGGCGTGCCACGCCTGCTCTCCAACCGCCTGCAGGTGCTGCATCAAGGCCGCCGGATTCCCCAGGTGGGCGCGATCACGATGGATCAGCTGGTGCTGGATGCCACCGATGCCCCGGCGCTCGATCAGGGCAGCGTGGTGACGCTGCTCGGCAGTGATGGAGGGGAGCGCATCGATCCGCTGGCCTGGAGTGATCCCTGCGGCACGATCCCCTGGGAAATCCTCTGCGGCTTCAAGCACCGGCTGCCGCGACTGCCCGCCGCAGGGCCTGGCGGCTGATAAGCTCAGCGGGCCGCTGGAGAGGTGGCTGAGTGGTTGAAAGCGGCTCCCTGCTAAGGAGTTACAGGAGGCAACTTCTGTCGAGGGTTCGAATCCCTCCCTCTCCGTTCTAGGTGTGAAGCCTGATCAAAAAGCCCCCTGCTCGAGGGGGCTTTTTGATGCCGCAGTGTCATGGGCACCCACCCTTTCGCCGTTACGCCGCCAGGAGCTGCCGGCAGAGCTCGGGCAGCAGCTGCGCATCATTCGCCCGGGCTTTGCCTTCGCTGAACACCACCAGAAGCATCGGCGCCAGCCCTTCGGCTTCCACATAGGCCGCATCGTGGCGGGCCTGGCTCATCCAGCCGGCTTTGCTCCACAGCCGCGCGCCGGCCGGCAGGCCTTCCCCCAGGAAGCCATCCACCTGGTTTTCCGGATCGGCGCGGCGCTCGCTGGGATCAAGGCTGCGGGCCAGCAGTTCGCGCATGCGCTTGCAGGCCGGGGGCGACACCAGCGCTCCAGCCATCACCCCATGCAGCAGCCGCGCGCAGAGATCGCTGCTGAGGCGGTTGCGGTTCTCCAGGGCTGGCCCATAGAACTGGCGCTCACGCCCGTAGGGCCCATCCCCCCAGGTTTTCTGGCAGGCGTTGCAGCCCTGCCACTCGGGCCACCCCAGCTGTTCACACCATTGATTCACCAGCTGCCGTTGCAGGCTCCAGCGCTGGAAGGCCTCCTCGGGTAGCTCCGGACCGCTGGTGGTGCCGGTGAGCAGATCCAGCACCAGAGCGGTGGCGTCGTTGCTTGAATCGCGGATCATGTCCGCCAGGGCTCGGCGCAGTTCTGGTGTGTCGTCGATCAACTGGCGCTGCAGCCAGGCTTCGGCGGCCACCAGGTAAAGCAGCTTCACCACGCTGGCTGGATAGCGGGCCTGGTCTCCCCGCCAACTGGCTCCGCTGGGTTGATCAGCCCAGAACTCGGCCAGATCGCTGCGGGGTGAGGCGCTGTCGATCAAGGAACAGCTGTAGCGCACCCAGCTGATCGACACCTGCTCGCGCAACCCCGGGCGGCCATCCGCCTCCAGCGCCGCCAGGCTGGCCTCGAGCTGTTGGGCCATCGCCCCATCCGGGCAGTAGAACGCCATCGCGGCCAAAGGGGGCAATGGCGAGATTAGGGAGGTTGGCCGAAGGCACACCGGTGGCCCTAGAGCTGTTGCAGCCCGGCAGCAGCTGGCGGCTCAGCGCTCCGGTGGATCTCATCAGCCATTGGCAGGGGCCTGGCCTGGCTACGCAGGCTGCAGCTGGGCGGGTGTTCACTGTGCTGGAGCCCGTGCAGCCGGGGCGCCAGCGCCTGCGGGTGTGCCTGCGGGAAGACGGCTATCCCGGTTGGCTCGATCCGATGCGGGTGCTGGGCCATGCCCGCGCCTGCCGGCCGCCGCAGCCGCGGCTGTTGGACGCCAGCCAGATCACAGCGGCGCTGCCAGCGGTGCTGGCCTTTGCAGAGCGGGCGCGCCAGCAGCCGAATCACTATTTATGGGGCGGCACCCTCGGGCCGGATTTCGATTGCTCCGGTCTGATCCAGGCCGCCTTTGCCCAGGCCGGCATCTGGGTGCCGCGCGACGCGTATCAGCAGGAGCGGTTCTGTCAGCCCGTGGCGGTGGCGCCGGGCTGCTACAGCCTGCTGCGCCCCGGCGATCTGATCTTCTTTGGCCGGCCGCAGCGCTGCACCCATGTGGGGCTTTACCTAGGGGGCGGCCGGTACTTGCACAGCTCCGGCCGTGAGCATGGCCGCAACGGCATCGGCATCGATGGTCTCGATCCGCAGCTGCTCGATCCGGTGAGCGTGCATTACCGCCTTGAACTGCGCGGCGCTGGCCGTGTGATCCGCTGCCACGACGGCAGCACCCTGCCCTGATCGCCATGCTGCTTTCCCTGCTCCTGATCCTGCTGATCACGGCCCTGGGCTGGTGGTTGGCGGAGCACACCGCCTGGGGGCGTCAGCTGGGCACCACGATGTTGGTGCTGCTGCTGGGCTTGCTGGTGAGCAATCTCAGCGGGGTGAAACCCCAGGCTGAGGCGGCGGCCTGGATCAATGGCCCGCTCACGTCGCTGGCGATCGCACTGCTGCTGCTGGCGGTGGATCTGCGCCGGCTCTGGCCGGATGCCCGCCGGCTGCTGGTGCCCTTCCTGATGGCCGTGGTGTGCACGGTATTGGCCGTGCTGATCGGCGGTTGGTTGTTGCAGCCGCTGCTCGGGCCCGGCCGCGGAATGTTGGCCGGCATGTTTGCCGCCACCTTCACGGGCGGGAGCCTCAATTTCGTGTCGGTGGCGCGTGCGCTGCAGCCGCCGGAGGCGCTGCTGGCGGTGGCCACCACGGCGGATTACGTGGTGTTTGCGGCCTGGTTTGCCGTAAGCCTGGCGCTGGCGCGTCGCCAGGGGCGGCCTGCGCCGACGCCGATGCCTGCCGCCCCTGCGGAGCGTTGGTTGGCCGCGGATGGTGGCTGGTGGCAGGGCCTGCTCTGGGGCCTGGCCGTGCTGCTGCTCTCGAACGCACTCACGGCAGCGCTGCAGCGCGTTTGGCCGGTGCTGCCCTCGATTCTGGTGCTCACCACCCTCACGCTGCTGGCTGCGCAACTGCCTTGGGCCCCAACCCGGCGGGGTTGCTACGGCCTCGGCTTGCTGCTGATCCAGCCCTTCTTCACGGTGATGGGCCTCAGCTCTCCGGTGGGAGCGCTGCTGGGGGAGGGCTTGCCGGTGCTCTTCTACGCCGCGTTGATCGTGGCGTTGCAGGGGCTTGGGCTGTTGCTGCTGCGCCGCTGGCGCGGCTGGGGCCTGGGCGAAACGCTGGTGGCGTCGCAGGCTTCGATCGGCGGACCGAGCACGGCGCTGGCCCTGGCCACAGCCATCGGCCGCGCTGAGCTGGCCTTACCTGCAGTGGCGATTGGTTTGCTGGGATACCTGCTCGGCACCTACCTGGGCCTGCTCGCGGCTGCACTGTTGGCCTAGGTTCCAGCCAGACTCAGCTGCCGGATGCACCCCACCACCGAGCCCGGATCTGCGTTGGCGGTGCAGCCTGAGCTCTCGATCGTGGTGCCGCTCTTCAATGAAGAGGAGAGCCTGCCGCTGCTGGTGGCCCGGCTGCTCGAAGCCTTGCGGCCCTTGGGGCGAAGCTTTGAGCTGGTGCTGGTCGACGACGGCTCCAGCGATGGCACCGCTGAGGTGCTGCGCGAGCTGGCGGCATCGACCCCAGAGCTGGTGGCGGTGCTGCTGCGCCGCAACTACGGCCAGACCCCAGCCATGTCGGCTGGGTTTGATGTGAGCCGCGGCCGCGTGATCGTCACGCTCGATGGCGATCTGCAGAACGATCCGGCGGATATCCCGATGCTGCTGGCGCAGCTCGAGCAGGGGTTTGATCTAGTGAGCGGCTGGCGCCACCAACGCCAGGACAACGCCGTGAGCCGCCTGCTGCCCAGCAAGATCGCCAACCGCCTGATCGCCCGGGTCACGGGCGTGAAGCTGCACGATTACGGCTGCTCACTCAAGGCCTACCGCCGTGAGCTGGTGGAGGACATGAACCTCTACGGCGAGCTGCACCGCTTTCTGCCCGCGCTGGCCTTCATCGAAGGAGCGCGCATCAGCGAAGTGAAGGTGAACCACAACGCTCGCCAGTTTGGGCAGAGCAAATACGGGATTGATCGCACCTTCCGGGTTCTGATGGATCTGCTCACCGTGTGGTTCATGAAACGCTTCCTCACCCGCCCGATGTACGTGTTCGGCTTTGGTGGGCTCGTGGGGATCGCCATCGGCTCGGTGCTCAGCGCCTACCTGCTGGTGGAGAAGCTGATGGGCGCTGAGATCGGCGATCGCCCGCTGCTGCTGGTGGCCGTGCTGGCGCTGATTGCCGGTGTGCAGCTGTTCTGCTTTGGCCTGCTGGCGGAGCTGCAGATGCGCACGTATCACGAAAGCCAGGGAAGGCCGATTTACCGGGTGCGCGAAACGTTGCGGGGCGGTTTGGCCGCGGTGAGCTGAGTGCCCATCGGCATCGCGGCCGAACTGCGCCCGCGGAAGTGGGCCATGGCTTCGGCCGCCAGTGCGGCCACCTGCTGATCGCTGTCACGCAAGCCTCGTCGGATCAGGGGCAGGGCGTCGCGGTGCTGCCAGGTGCGGCACACCGCCAGGGCCTGGCGCCGCGGTTCACCGCCCTGTTGAAACTGCCGTTCCAGTTGCGCCAGTAGTTGCAGGCGGCCTTGCCGGTCGGCGGCGTTGGGCAGGGCCATGGGGCTGGTGCCCTGCGCGGCGGCTTCGGCGCTGCTGGCCTCTTCGGTTGGCCGCGGCAGCACCAGCTCCATCTGGCTGCGGTTGAGGGCCGCCACCGCGGAAGCATCGGTGGAGCGCAGGATCTTGGGGCGCGGCCGCCCAAGCAGCCAGCAGGCCGCGATCACGACGGCGATTGCTGCTCCGGAGAGGGCCTGGGTCATCGGTCTGAACTTTTATGTCGCCCCTTCCACCGCCCGAGAGCAGCTTTGGAAGAGCTCCTTACAGTGCCGAACGGTAGCTGTATTGGCCCACGCTGATGACCGGAGACTTCGTCGCCGCCTGGATGCCCTCGGTGTTCGTGCCCCTTGTCGGGATCCTGGCTCCTGCGGTGGCCATGGCCCTGCTGTTCAACGTGATCGAAGCCCGCGACTGAGCTGTCGCCGCTTCATCGCCGCCAACCACCTCCCTTCCACCGATGACCGTGACCCCCGTCGCCGACCCTTGCGTCGGCAATCTGGCCACTCCCGTCAACAGCAGCTACTTCAGCCGCGCCTTCCTGAACGCGCTGCCGGCCTATCGCCCATCCCTTTCTCCCAACCGCCGCGGTTTGGAAGTGGGCATGGCCCATGGCTTCTTCCTCTACGGCCCCTTCGCCATCACCGGCCCGCTGCGCGCCACCGAATACGCCAGCACCGCCGGTCTGCTGGCTGCTGTGGGTCTGGTGTCGATCCTCACCGTGTGCCTTTCGATCTACGGCACCGCTGGCCGCGGCCCCAACGTGCAGCCCGCTGACGCCACCATCGACAACCCTCCCGCCGACCTGTTCACCAAGGCTGGCTGGGCTGAGTTCGCCAGCGGCTTCTGGCTCGGCGGTTGCGGCGGTGCAGCCTTCGCCTGGTTCCTCGCCGGCACCACCATCGTGTCGCCGCTGGTGAAGATCGCCGGTGGCGTGTGGAGCGTGGGCTGAGCTCAGCACTCCCCTCACGGATTGAATCCTTGAAAGCCCCGCTCAGGCGGGGCTTTTTTCGTTAACGTGGACGAGTTCCGTCAGCAGTGATGTGGCCTCCGTGCGGCGCTTGCGCCTTGCTGTTGCCGAATGCATCGCCGGTTGACATTTATCCCCCAAGGAGGAGGTGCCCGTGAGTCACAGTTGTTCTAAGCAGGGTCTGCTGATCGCGGAGAACGCCGGCTGATTACGGCGCCTGATTCCTAGATCATTCGGTTCCGCGCCATAGCGGACCCGGCGAGAGCCCCCGGAGAGCCAGCGTCAGCTGTGCCCTCCGGGGGCATCGTTTTTCAGGGTTGCACCAGTCAGGGTTGCGGCGCCTGGCAAAGCTCGAGACCGTTCGCCCAGCGGCGGCAGCGCCAGCCAGCGGCTTTGGCTTCGCGCAGGAGTTGCTGCTGCCGCTGGCGTGAGGAACCCCAGCCGGGATCGCGAGGGTTGAGCAGCAGCGCATCCAGCTCGGCTAGCTGCGTTTTATCGCGGCGGGTGCGGGGGAAGCTCACCTGCTGGCGCTGGCTCAGTTGAGGCACCAGATAGCTGGTGGTGCTCAGCCGCGCCTCAGCGGGAACAGCGGCGATCGCCTCCCGCACCGCCGGCAGCTGATCGAACCGCTCGAGGTAGGGGCCAGTGAAGAACCAGGGTTTGGCCAGGGCAGCCCAGCACACCACGCTCCAGCCAAAGCGCCGCCAGGGCACCGGCTGCCGGGGCTGCAGGGCCAGGCCATCGATGGCGGCCACCACGACAATCACCGCCACAGGCAGGCTGTAGTGGTGCACCAGGGTGCGCTGGGGTGCCTCCTCCGAGAGCACATTCACCAACACCAGCGGGATCGCGCCCGCCAGCACCAGCAGTGACACCTTCCTCCAGAACGGCGCCACCGCCACGCTGATCAGCAGCAGATACACCAGCCCACCGGCCCAGTCCACATGCCGGAGCAACAGATCGGGCCGGGTGACCATGTTGAGCAGCACCTGATCGAGGCTGTCGCCCAGATACGAAAAGAGGGCGCCGGCGGCCTTGGGGCCGGCATCACTGCCTTTGAGGAGTGGGTAGAGCCAGCGGTTGAGCAGCGCCAGCCAGCCGAGGGCCAGGCCGACAGCGGCGCCGGCCCAGATCCAGCGGCGCCGCAGCGCTTGCTCAAGTCCCAGGCCTGCCACCACCAGCACCAAGCCGTCGCGGCAGCCGAGCAGCAGCAACAGCAGCGCGAACCACAACCACGGCCGCTCGGCGCGGCTGGCCCAGTAGCAGCCGGCCAGTGCCGGCATCACCCACACCTCGGGGTGGAAGTCGAACAGGTTGGCGTTAAACACCACCGGCTGCAGCCACCACAGGCCGCAGGCCAGCCAGCAGAGCTTCGGGCTCAAGCCCGCCTGGCGGCCCACCCACCAGAGCGGCAGGGCCGTGAAGCTGAGCGCAGCGGCCTGGCTGGCCAGCAACCACTGCACGCTGCCCAGCAGCCGGTAGGGCAGTGCTGCCCCATAAAGAGCCCAGGCGCCGTGGTCCGCCAGGATGTGCACCCCCTCCATCGAGGAGATCGGCGGCAGGCCGCGGCTCACCAGCCAGATCCACTGATCGAACAGGCCCAGGTCGTAGGCGCTGCTCTGCAGCAGGGCATGACGGGCCGCCGCACAGATCCAGAACACCAGCGCAATCGCGCCACTGGTGATCAGAAGATTGCGGGGCGGCAGGCTTCGGCTTTCGGGCATGGCGGATGCTCAGGCGCCGAGCTTCCCATAGGCTGCCGGCCCTGGCCATGGATGGCGGTGGGCGTGCGGGCGAAGCTGGCGGAGCTGATGCGCTACGGCGGCGTGGGGGTGCTGGCCGCAGTCATCCATGCCTTGGTGCTGTTGGGCGGCGAGTGGCTGGGCTGGCCCCTGGCGCTGGCCAACCTGCTCGGCTTCCTGCTGGCTTCGGTGTGGGGCTATCTGGCCCATGCCCTGTTCACCTTCCGGGAACACACCGGCGGCAGCACCTTCCCGCGGCGCTGGCTGCTGATCCAAACCAGCCTCAACGTGCTGGTGAGCCTTTTGCTGCCGGGTTGGCTGGGGAGCTGGGCCCGCAGCGCCGGCGGCACGCTCGTGATGGTGTTTACCCCCACGGCCATCAACTATGTGCTCTGGTCGCTGGCAGCCCGCCACAGCCGCGCACGGCGTGCCCGTCACGCCTCCACGGGCCCAATTCGATTTCACGCCGATGATCTCGGCCTGCATCCGGCGGTGAACGCCACGATCCTCGAGCTCTGCGATGCAGGTGCCCTCGATTCCGCCAGCGTGCTGGTGGCCGCCCCGGCGGCGGAAGCAGCGGCTGAGGCCTGTGCGCGGCGGCCCGATTTTGAGTTGGCCCTTCACCTTTGCCTGAGTGAGGGGCCGCCGGCAGCGGATCCGGCCCGGATTCCGGATCTGCTCGACACGCGAGGGCTCCTGGCTCTGGGTTTTGGGCGATTGCTGCTGCTCGGCTGCTTACCGCCCTGGTGGCCGCGCCGGCGGCGGATCGACGCTCAGCTGGCCCTGGAGCTGGAGGCACAGATCCAGCATTTTCAGGCGTTGTTCCCGGAGCGGTCGCTGCGGCTGGATGGTCACCAGCACGTTCACCTCACGCCATTGGTTTGGCAGCAGTTGCGGCAGCTCCCGCCAGCCCTTCAGCCAATCTGGATCCGCAGCCTGCGCGAACCCTGGCCCTGGCGCGGGATTCCCCTGGCGCTGTGGTGGCAGGGCTGCTTGGGGCTCGGACCGATCAAGTGGCTGCTGCTGCGCCTGCTGAACCGTGGCCGCGCCGCTGAGCTGGCCCGCCGCGGCATCGCCACCAATGCCGGCTTCTGTGGAGTGCTCTTCACCGGCCGGATCGATGCCGCAGTGATCGCCTCAGCCCAACACCAGCTGCGTTCTGGCGGTGGCATGGTGCTGGCCCATCCGGCCCGCGGCTTGCTCGCCGATGCGGCCGAACTGCAGGCCTATCCCCTCTCGCGCCGCTTCTACGCCTCCCCCTGGCGCGCCCGGGAAGCCGAGGTGCTCATGCACCGCACCAGATAGGGCGGCCGACGCTTGCTCTCTTCAAAGATGCGGCCGATGTATTCCCCGAGGATGCCGATGCCGATCAGCTGCACGCCGCCGAGGAACAGCACCGCCACGATCAGCGAGGCGTAGCCCGGCACATCGATGCCATGCAGCAGCGTGCTGATCACCAAAAACAGTGCGTACACCAGGCTGATCAGCGAGATCACCGTGCCCACGCCGATCCAGATGCGCAGGGGCAGCACCGAGAAGCTGAAGATGCCATCGAGGGCATAGCTGAACAGCCGGCGGGCGTTCCAGGTGGTGGCCCCACTGCTGCGCTGGGGGCGGTCGTAGCTGATGTCCACGCTGCGAAAGCCCGTCCAGGGGAACAGCGCTTTGGAGAAGCGGGTGCCCTCGCGCATGTCGGTGAGGGCGCGCACCACTGGTTGGCTGAGCAGGCGGAAATCGCCTGCACCATCCACCAGCTGCACCGAATCGGTGAGGCGGTTGAACAGGGAATAGAAGCCCGAGGCGCTGAGGATCTTGAGGGTGGATTCCTGATCGGCGGCGCTGCGGATCGCCGTCACCATCTCGGCGCCCTCCTGCCAGAGGCGCACCATCTCGGGGATCAACTCCGGCGGGTGCTGCAGGTCGGCATCGATCAGCACCACCGCATCGCAGCGGCCGCGGGCCTGATCGAGGCCGGCGAGCATTGCAGCCTCTTTGCCGAAGTTGCGGGTGAGCTCGATCAGGCTGATCGGTAAGGCTGCAGGCTGATCCCGGCGGGCCTCGATCTCGGTGCGGATCACGGCGGCGGTGTTGTCGCGGGAGCCGTCATCGATCAGGAGGAGCTGCTGCGCTAAGCCCAGTGCCTCGATCGCGCGAATGAACGCCCCAATGCCGGCGGCTTCGTTGAAGCAGGCGGCCACCACCCAGAGGCTGGGCGGCGATGCGGCGCTCGAGGGCGGGGTCATCCGGCAGGCCCGATCGAGCGGGCGTGAGTGCTGGGTATCAGCAAAGCATCTGCCTTGTTAACGCAGCCTTAAGGTTCGAATCGGGTTTTGAGGTTGTTGCATGGCTTCCGATCACCAGCCACGCACGGTGCATACGCCCTGGGGAAGCCTCACTCCGGCGGTTGATCTGGCGCCGCTGGTCTACATGCTTGTGCTCTACGGGCTGGTGTATTTCCTGCCGTTTGGTGTGTTCGAAGCCTGGACCACCGGCGAAGACGGCCCTGCGGAGTGGTTGCAGTTCGCTGCCTATGCCGGCGCCTGCCTGTGCAGCTTGCGGGTGTTGTGGCTGCGCCGCCGCCAGTGGCGCTCGCTGCAGTGGCTGGCTTGGCTTCTGCTCACGCTGTTTTTGTTTTATGTGGCCTCCGAGGAAATCAGCTGGGGAGAGCGGATCCATGGATGGGGGGTGGAAGCGCTGCGCAGCGTGAATGCTCAAAAGGAAACCAACGTCCACAACCTTCCGGCGGTGCAGAACTACTTGCACGTGTCG
The DNA here is from genome assembly GCA_019264575.1 of Vulcanococcus sp. Classification (GTDB taxonomy): domain Bacteria; phylum Cyanobacteriota; class Cyanobacteriia; order PCC-6307; family Cyanobiaceae; genus Vulcanococcus. The sequence goes on from JAHUZV010000012.1 coordinate 32,351, forward strand.
TTTATTGCGGCGGGGTTGTTCTTTGGCTACGCCGGCTGGCGTTGGATGCCGCGCATCGAAGCCTGGCCCGCACGGCGCTTCAGCCTGTACTTTCTCTTTGTAGCGCTGTTTTACACCTACTTTGATCTGAGCTGGATCAGCCATGCCGAGCGCATCCGTAATGATCAAGAAGGCATCGAGCTCTTGATGGCTGTGGGCCTGTTTCTGCATACGCGCTATTGGGCCTTCAGCGCTGCTTCGCTTCCCGCAGCAACCGATTGAGTTGCTGCTCGGCCGATTCATCCATCGCGCCGTTGCGCTGCAACACCACCACGCCGTCGTTCACCGCCTGCACGCGATATCCCTCGCTCGGCAATGTTTTCAGCAGCCGCAGGCTGCGTTTCAGCGCTTTTTGCTCCTGGGGGAAGGCCGGTGCATAACGAAGCTGCTGGTTGAGATCCACGGCAATCCACTCCACCGGTTTCACCTCGCCTGAGCGGGTTTGATACGCCGCGTGGTCGGGGAAGCGCACGAGCACCGGCCGCGCCGCCAGGTGGGGGATGAGTTGGTTGCTGGCGGCAACGCTGGCCTCAGGGGGGATCAGCGCTAGGGCGTTGTAGGCCTGCCGGGCGTGTTGCCACTGCTGCAGCGGGCTGCTGTACACCAGCGGTTGGAGGCTGTCGGGGATCAGCCAGGAGAGGCTGCGGTTGGGATTGCTGCCAAGGGTGAACAGCAGCGAGAGCACGATGCAGCCGGCCCACACCCGCCGCAGCCGCCGCGAGCCAAACAGCGCTTGGTGGCGCTCCCACCACAGAGCGCTGCCGGCGAACAGGCCGGGCACCACTAGATAGGTGTAGCGGATGTTGATCGAGAGGGGGTTGTTGGAGCCCTGGGCCAGCAGCAGGCCGAGCAGCGGCAGCCCCATCAATAGCCAGCTGTCGAGCGCGATCCAGGGGATGAACAGCAGAGGGAGGCCTTGGCCCGCCAGATACAGCAGCGTTTCTCGCGGCGGGTTGAACAGCTCCTGCAGCAGCACGAGTGGTTGCTGGAGCGCCAGGGCGGCGGTTTCCAGGCTGCTGGCCTGCTCCTGGCCCTGCAGGTATTGGCCGAAGTTCTCCACCATGAACCGGCGGGAGTTGTCCTGGCTGAACAGCGGCATCAGCACGTTGGTGACGAGCACCACCCAGCCCCCGCCCCAGGCGATCAGGGCCAAGGCTAGGGGCCACCGCGATCGCTGCCGCACCAGCAGCCAGAGGCCGATCCCCACCAGCACCACGCCGGTGTCTTCACGGATCAGGGGCAGTAGCAGCGCCGCCGGCACGATCATGGCCAGCCGCTGCTCCAGCAGCCCCAGCAGCAGCACAAACACGCAGAGCGGCAGCTGGCTGAGGTCGGTGAAATTGCCCAGGGCGGGCCCGATCACGGCGTTCGCGCCGAAGAAGGCCAGGGTGAGCATGGCCGCCAGATCTGGCTCTAGTCGCCGGCGTACGAGGCGATGCAGCACCAGGCCTGCGGCGGCGATCAGCGCCACCTGCAGCAGCGGCAGCGCCCATTTGCCCAGCAGGGCGACCAATGGGATCCATAGCGCCAGGCTGGGGGTGAAGTGCTGGCCGAGGCGGTGGTAGCCAAGGGCTGGTAGCTCGCCCCCATGCACCACGTTGGTGGAGAGCTGGGAGGAGAGCGTGCTTTCGAAGGGGTGGCCGCTCAGTCCGTTCCAGAGCACCTGAAACAGGATGCCCTGGTCCATCGTGGCGGCCAGGCTGTGTAGCCGCCACCACTGCAGCGCCCAGCCCACCAGGGTGAACACCCCGGCGGCCAGCCACACCCGTTGCTCTGGGCTGAGGCGCTGGTTCATGGCTGTTTCAGTTGATCAGACACGGTTTGGACGGCTGCCGGCAGGCTGCTTCGGAGGGCGATGGGGCCCCGTGGATCGAAGCAGAGGCTGCGGCTGAGATCGCGCAGTGCGAGCAGTACAGCAGCGGCGCTTGGATCGCTGGCCTTGCTGTCGGCCACCCGGGCTGCGCCGCAACTGCGCCAGCCGGCCAGTTGCACCACGCTGCGGTAGGCGCTGGGCCAGCGGCCTGGGCCTTCGAGCTGCTCCAGGCGGGCAAACCAGTGGTCGGCCTGGAGCGGCCGGTTCTGCAGCACGGCCAGCAGAGCCAGGCTCCAGAGCGCATCACGATCGCTGGGGTTGCGCTTGAGCTGAGCCTCGGCCCATTGCTTCACGTCCGCTTGGTAACTGAAGCGTGGATCCAGCAGGTGCCAGGGGCCGATCGCTGCAAACACCGGCTGCAGGCCGCGGGGCCCCTGCTCCAGCCCTCGGGCTAGGGCGATGAAGCGCTGATCGAAGCTGCTGGGCGCCGCCCCGCCGGGTTGGCGGCGCCCCAGCTCCCGCTGCCGCCCCTTGCTCCAGGGCCAGGTCTGCACCAGTTCGTAGCGGCCATCGCGGCGCACGGCACGGCTCAGGGCGCGGGCGGAAGGACGCGTGGTGCCCTGATCGCCGCTGGCGATTAGCCACCACTGCCCTTGCTCGAGGGCGAGGTTTTGCTCGCCGGGGTTGCGCCCCAGCCGGCGCACCAGGATCTGGCCGCCTTGCTGGCGCCCCAGCAGGGTGAGGCTGTGCTCATTGAGATCGGGGCTGCTGCCACTGATCAGCAGGGTGGTGGGGGCATCGCCCACGCGGGCGCGCAGGCTCTGCATTGCCGCCACCACGTTCGAGGGCGGCTCGCGATCCAGCTGGCTCCAGCTGGCCTGGGCTTCGATGCCGCCGGCACTGAGCATGCCCAAGGCAAGGGCGCCGCCGGCCCAGCGGCCCGAGCGCTGCTGGGCGATCCACTGCCCCAGTGCCCACCAGCCGCGTGCCAGCAAAAGCGCTAGCAGCGGCAGCACCGGAGCGATGTAGCGCTCGTCTTTATTGGGGCTCAGGCTGGTGCAGAGCCAGCTGCTGATCGCCACCCCCAGCAGCCAGGCCCAGCCATCAGGCCAGCGCTGGCGCCAGTGGCCCCGCTGCTGCCAGGCCAGCAGAGCCAGGCCGGCCAGGCCGGCGCCGAGGCTGGCGGCGCCCAGTTGTTGGCTCCAGAGCCGGGGATACCAAATCAGGCTGCGGGGATCGAGGCTGCCGGGATCGCCTTCGGCGGCGCCGGAGCTGATCACGGCGCGCTCGGTGCCGCCGAGGGTGGTGATCCAGTTGTGCTGCAGCCAGGGCAACAGCAAAGCCAGCACCAGGGCCAGGGCCGCCCAGGCCTGCCAGCGGCGCTTGGGCATCGCCTGGGCCTGGCCAAAGCTCCACAGGGCTGGGATGGCCAGCACCAGCAGGGCGCTTTGTTTGATCAGTAAGGCGGCGGCAATGGCCCCGCCGGCCGCGAGAGCCTGTGCCCAGCGCCCCCCGCACTCGCGCCGCTGCCAGCGCCAGAGCAGCCATAGGGCCAGGCTGCAGCTGGCGGTGAGGGGCATGTCGAGGGTGAAGTCCACCCGCAGGCTGGAGAGAGCGGGTGCTAAGGCCGCCAGGGCGGCGGCCAGTAAGCCGAAGCCGGCAGACAGCAGCTGCCGGCCCCAGCAAGCGATCACGAGCAGCAGGAGGCCGTGCCAGAGGCTCAGGGCCCAGCTGGCGCCATCCACGCTCTCGCTGGCCGCAGCCATCACCGTGCCGCTCACCAGCGAGGCCAGGGGCGGGATCTTGGGAGAGAGATCCAGCAGCCCCTGCCAGCCGGGCCAGCCACCACCTCGCAGCAGCCCGAGGGCTCGGCCATGGTCGATGGCGCTATTGAGGTAATCGGCCTGATCCCAGGCCGGCAGCCGTTGGTCGGCCTGCAGCCAGGCGCGATCGGCGGCCGTGGCTGCGAGCCAGAGGGCCACGAGCAGCAGCCACCACAGCCAGGGCGAGCGCTTGAACACAGGCAGCGGTGGGGCGGCAGATCAAGAGAAGTCTGCGCGAGTCGCGCCAGAGAGCTGCTTGGTATCGGCTGCTACATGCCATTGGGCTTTGTGGCACAGGTTCTCTGTGTTGCCCATGGCATGGCCTGCAAGATGGCCACACGGCGCATAGCGCCCAATTCCTCTTTTGGTGTGAGGACCATGAAACTGTTCCAGAAGCTTCTTCTGGCGCCTGCTGCCCTGGGCCTGATGGCTCCTATGGCTGCTACCGCCTCTGAACTCAACATTGCTGGCGTGAGCCAGTACGGCTCGGAAGAGCAGGTGACTTCGATCACCCAGTTCTCCGACGTCCAGCCCACCGACTGGGCTTATCAGGCTCTGAGCAACCTGATCGAGCGCTACGGCTGTGTGGCCGGCTACCCCAACGGCACCTATCGCGGCAGCCGTGCGATGACCCGCTATGAAGCGGCCGCCCTGCTGAACGCTTGCCTCGATCGCGTCACCGAAGTGACCGACGAGCTGAAGCGTCTGATGAAGGAGTTCGAGAAGGAACTCGCCGTGCTGAAGGGCCGCGTGGATGGCCTCGAGGCCAAGGTTGCTGAACTGGAAGCTACCCAGTTCTCCACCACCACCAAGCTGAAGGGTCTTGCTACCTTCGTGCTGGGTGCCAACAGCTTCGGCGGCAGCAACAACGCCATCAAGGACGAAGCCAAGGCTATTGAAGGTGCAACGGCGTTTGCCTACGACGTTCGCCTGATCTTCGACACCAGCTTCACTGGTAAGGACCTGCTGCGCACCACTCTGCGCGCCGGTAACTTCGCCGACTCCCCCTGGGGCGTGGGCGGTAACGGTGACTATGTGGGCCTGAACACCCTGGAAGTGTCCTTCCAGGAGGATGCTGGCCCTAATGCTGTTGGCATTAACCGTCTCTTCTATCAGTTCCCGGTTGGCGACAAAGTCACCGTGACTGTGGGTGGTCGCGTCCGTCAGGACGACATGCTGGCCATGTGGCCCAGCGTGTACCCCGCTGACACCGTTCTCGACGTCTTCACCTACGCCGGTGCCCCCGGTACCTACAGCCTGAACCTGGGTGCTGGTGCTGGTGTGTGGTACGAGGACAACGGCTGGAGCTTCAGCCTCAACTACGTTGCTGCTAACGGCAACAACGGCAACCCTGAAGAAGGTGGTATTGGTACCTCCGGGTCCAAGGAAACCTTCACCGGTCAGATCGGCTATGCCGGTAACAACTGGGGTGCTGCAGTTGCTTACAACTACGGCAATGGTGTGGGTCCTGCTTCCTCGACCCCGGCTGCCTTCCTTGCTGGCACTGCTTCCGGTAGCAACAACTCCGTTGCTGTGAGCGCCTACTGGCAGCCTTCGGAGAGCGGCTTCATCCCCTCCATCAGCGCTGGCTGGGGCATCACTGGCTACAGCAGCAACGACACCACCTTCAACTTTGATGGTGTTACCGCTAACAGCTGGTACGTCGGCCTCCAGTGGGACGACGCCTTCATCAAGGGCAACGCCCTGGGCATGGCTGTGGGTCAGCCCACCTTCATCACCGGCTGTGAGCGCAGCTACTGTGGTGATTCTCCCAAGGACGGTAACTGGGCTTGGGAGTGGTGGTACAAGTTCCAGGTCACCGACAACATCAGCGTGACCCCCGCCCTTTACTACCTGTCCAACCCCCTGGGTCAGCTGGGCTGGGAGGCCAACGGTCGTACTAACGACAGCGCTCCTCTCACCAACTTCGGTGGCATCATCAAGACCACCTTCAAGTTCTGATCTCTTGATCTGAATAAGAGCTCGTTCTTCACACCTTTCGAGCTCTTTCCTCACGCAGTCCTCATTCCTCGACATCAGCCCTGGCTTCGGCCAGGGCTTTTTTGTTGACCATCTCGGAAGTTGTATCGCGGGGCACATCCGGGGGTGATCCGCGCCGGTTTTGCCGCGCCATCAAGCCGGTAATGTCTGACTATTCCTGTGCCTTGGTTCAGGAATTCCCTCAATTGGTGTGAGGACCATGAAACTGTTCCAGAAGCTTCTTCTGGCGCCTGCTGCCCTGGGCCTGATGGCTCCTGTGGCTGCTTCCGCCGCTGATCTCAACATTGCTGGCCTGAGCCAGTACGGCTCACAAGAGCAGGTGACTTCGATCACCCAGTTCTCTGATGTGCAGCCCACCGACTGGGCTTATCAGGCTCTGAGCAACCTGATCGAGCGCTACGGCTGTGTGGCCGGCTACCCCAACGGCACCTACCGCGGCAGCCGTGCGATGACCCGCTATGAAGCGGCCGCCCTGTTGAACGCTTGTCTCGACCGCGTCACCGAAGTGACCGACGAGCTGAAGCGCCTGATGGCTGAGTTCGAAAAGGAACTCGCCGTTCTGAAGGGCCGCGTGGATGGCCTGGAGGCCAAAGTGGGTGAGCTGGAAGCCACCCAGTTCTCCACCACCACCAAGCTGCGTGGTGAGGCCACCTTTGACATGGGTGCCTACAGCTACGGCGGCTCCTATGACCGTGGTAACGCCAACACCGGTCCTGGCCTGAGCGACAAGCCCCTCTACAGCGCTTGGGTGTTCAACTATGACGTTCGTCTGAACTTCGACACCAGCTTCACCGGCAAAGACCTGCTGCGCACCCGTCTGCGTTCCGGCAACTTCGCCGCTTCCGCCTTTGATGGCGGCCAGTACCGCATCACCAAGCTGGACAAGAGCTTCGAATCGAAGGCCGGCCCCAACGTGGTTGACGTTGACCGCCTCTACTACACCTTCCCGGTGGGTAATGAGCTGAAGACCACCATCGGTGCTCGCGTTCGTAACACCGAAATGCTGGCCATCACGCCTTCGGTGTATAAGTCCAACATCAGCGACTTCCTCTACGGCACCTTCGGTACTGCCGGTGTCTACAACAAGGAAACTGGCGCCGGTGCTGGCCTGGTTTGGAAGCAGAAGGTGAAGAAGGGTAATCCCTTCATGGCTGCAGCCATCAACTATGTGGCTAAGGAAGCCCAGAACGGCAATCCTTCTGCCGGCGGCATCATGACTGACGCCAGCGCAGGTTCCTTCCTGGCTCAGATCGGTGGTGCTGGCAAGAACTGGGGCCTCACCGGTGCTTATCGCTATGGCCAGTGCGGCACCGACCTCCGCTCTGGTACGCAGTACACCTACAACAACTCCAAGGCCAAGTGCGCTGATATTCAGGCCCTCGGCGGTTCGGGTGCAGCCACCAACAGCTTCGCCATCAACGGCTACTGGCAGCCCTCTCAGAGCGGCTGGGTGCCTTCGATCAGCGCAGGCTGGGGTATCTCCACGTTCACCAATGGTTATGAGGTGAAGATCGATACCCAGGCGGCTCAATCCTGGATGGTGGGTCTGCAGTGGAACGATGTGTTCGTGAAGGGCAACTCCGCCGGTATGGGCGTTGGTCAGGCTCCCTTCACCACCTCGACCTTCAGCGGTGCCACCCCCTACGACGGCAACTACACCTGGGAGTGGTGGTACAACTTCCAGGTCACCGACAACATCAGCGTGACACCCGCCCTGATGTATCAGAGCCGTCCTGCTGGTCAGAACACCCCCATCGGCGAGACTTTCAACGCCTTCGGTGGTGTGATCCAGGTGGGCTTCAAGTTCTGATCGCCTGATCAGACCACTCCTCACGCGCTCCTCGCGCACACTCACACACCAAAAACCTCAAGCCTCCCGCTTCGGCGGGGGGCTTTTTTGATGCAAGTAGGCGCAGCGCCGCCGCTGATGGGGTGGCCTTGAGCGCGAGGATGGCGGTCGCCTTTGCCTGCTCTTGCCCAGGTCTTCCTCTGCTCGCGACCCGTATCAGGTGCTCGGTGTCGCCGCCTCAGCCAGTGCGGCCGAGATCAAGGCTGCCTATCGCGCTCTGGTGAAGCAGCACCACCCCGATGCCGGTGGCGATGAGCACCGGATCCTGGAGCTGAATGCGGCGTGGGAAGTGCTTGGCGACGCCGAGCGGCGCACGGCGCACGATCGGGCTCATCCGCCTGCGGCTGCAGGGTCAGCCCGCTCAGCCGCAGTAGGGCGCGCTGCCCGTAAGGCCACAGCCCACGCCGCCCGCGGCGATGCCGAGCTGCTGGCCTGGCTGCAGCAGGTGTATGCCCCGATCGATCGCCTGCTGGCCCAAGTGATCAATCCCTTCCCTGCCCAGCTGCGCGCCCTCTCCGCTGATCCCTACGACGATCAGCTGATGGAGGTTTTTTGCACATTCCTCGAGCAGAGCCAGGCCCGCATGGACAAGGTGGAATCGCTCTATCGCTCCATGGCCGCGCCGGCTTCTGCCCACGGCTTCAGCCTCAGCGTGTATCACTGCCTCTCGCAGGTGCAGGACGCGCTCACGGAACTGGAGCGCTACACCATGGGCTACGTGGATAGCTACCTGCGCGACGGCCGCGAGATGCTCCGGGAAGCCAAGCATCGCCGCACGCGCCTGCATGAGGAGCGGCGGCGCTTGGAGATTTAGAAGCTCTCTAGTTGGTCGGCCCGCAGCCACACATCCGGCACTGGGCGGCGGAAGCGCAGCTGGGCGTAATCGCCTTTGATCACCAGCACTTCGGCAGGGCCTTCAAAGATGTAGTCGGGGGCCACGGTGTCGCTGGCCTGGGCTTCGAGGCTGTTGACGTAGGCGGTGCGATTCACCCGCACCAAGCTGCCTTTTTTAATGGTGCTCTTGGCGGCGGCTTCGGGTGCTGCCGCGGGCGTTTCAGCCATGGCGCTGTTGCGTGCTGCCAGGCAGGCTAGAGCCCGCTCCTCGCTCCTGGTTTTGTGCCCCCAAGCCTGGCTCTGCTGCTGGTGCTCTTCGGTGGCCTGCTGCTGCTCGCCCTCTTCCTCGACGACATCGCCTCCCAGATCCGCATGCCCGGGATCCTGCTGGTGCTCGTGCTCGGTCTGCTGATCGATAACAACATCAATGCCGGCCCCGATCAGCCGGCGGCGCTGCTCAACCTCGCCCAGGCCGATCAGCTGGCCCAGGTGGCGTTGGTGCTAGTGCTGTTCTTTGGGGGCTTGGCCGCCAATTGGCAGCAGATGCGCCAGGTGTTGGTGCCCTCGATGCGCCTGGCCACCCTCGGCTCCCTGCTCACCGCTGCAGCTTTGGCCCTTGTGGTGTTGCTGACGCAACACCTCCCGTGGCGCCATCACCCGTTGGGGCTGGCGGGTGCTCTGTTTATCGGAGCCATGTTCTGCAGCACGGATGCATCCGCTGTGCTCAGCCTGCTCAGGCCGCTGCGTCAGCGGCTGCCCCAGCGCTTGCTCGATCTGCTGGAGTGCGAATCAGGTTTCAACGATCCCATCGCGGTGGTGTTGGCCGGCCTGGCCATTGCGCTGCCCCATAGCTCCGATACCGCGATCGCACCGCTGCTGGTGGAGGTGGTGCGGCAGTTTCTGCTGGGGGCCTTTGTGGGTTTTCTCGGCGGCAAGGCGGCTGTGTTGCTGCTGGGCCGCCGCCGCCGCCGCCACCCCCTCAACCTCAGCCAGGTCACGGTGATGGCCCTGGCGGCCTTGATGCTGATGGCAGGCGGCAGCAGCCTGGTGGGTGCGAGCCCCCTGCTGGCCGCCTATGTGATGGGCCTGGTGCTCGGCAATAGCGACGAGGTTGATCAGGAGCAGCTGGAGGCCAGCCAGGCTGGTTTTGCCAAGTTGGCGGAGCTGATGCTGTTTCTCTGCCTCGGGCTGGTGGTGCAACCCACTGAAGTGGTGGAGCTGCTGCCCACAGCGCTGTTGCTGCTGTTGGTGCTGTTGCTGGTGCGCTGGTTGGTGGTGACGTTGTTGATGCTGCGCTCGGGCTTCAGCCGCGCGGATTGCCAGTTCACGGCGCTGGCGGGCTTGCGCGGGGCCGTGCCGGTGGCCATCGCGCTGCAGGCCGCCGCCTCGGATGTGCCCTGGGGAGATGCCATGCCTGCCTTCGCGCTGGCGGTGGTGCTGCTGGGGTTGGTGCTGCAGGGCTCGCTGCTCAATCCTGTGGCGCGGCGCCTTGGCCTGGTGGGCAGCAGCCATCCCTAGCGTTGGCCGGTGAGCTGAAGTTGAGCGCGTGCGGATTCTGTTGGTGGGCTGCAGCGGCTTTGTAGGCCGCGCCCTGGTGCCTGGGTTGCTGGAGGCAGGCCACAGCCTCACGCTGGTGAGCCGCGGCCCACAGCCGTTGCCGGGCGTGCAGCACCCACAGCTGGAGCGGCTCCAGGCCAATCCGGCCGACCCGGCCAGCTGGGAGCAGCCTGCGCTGCAGCAGGCCCTTGCCCAGGCCGAGGCGGTGGTGAACCTCGCTGGTGAGCCGATCGCCGAGAAGCGCTGGACGCCTCAGCACCTGCAGCTGCTCAACAGCAGCCGTATCGACACCACCCGTGCCCTTGTGGCTGCCATGGCCGCCCTGCCCGAGGGGCAGCGCCCCGGCGTGCTGATCAACGGCTCGGCCATTGGCTACTACGGCACCAGCACCAGCCAAGAGTTCAGCGAAACGAGCCCCGCCGGCACCGATGTGCTCGGCCGGCTGTGTGTGGCCTGGGAGCAGGAAGCCCATGGCGCAGAAGCGTTCTGCCGTGTGGTGATCCTGCGCATCGGCATTGTGCTGGGCGGCGATGGCGGAGCACTCGGCAAGATGCTTCCGGTGTTCCGTATGGGCTTCGGTGGCCCGATTGGAGACGGTCAGCAGTGGATGAGCTGGATCTCCCGCACCGACCTCTGCCAGCTAATCAGCACCGCGCTGGTGGATGGCGCCTACAGCGGCGTGTACAACTCCGTGGCGCCGCAGGCATGCAGCATGGCCTCATTTGCCGCAGCCTTGGGCCGTTGCCTTGGGCGCCCCAGCCTGCTGCCGGTGCCGGGGCCTCTGCTGCAGCTGCTGCTCGGCGATGGCGCCAAGGTGGTGCTGGAAGGCCAGAAGGTGCTGCCCAAGCGCCTGCAAGAGCAGGGATTTGCCTTCCGCTACGGCGAGCTCAGCGCTGCACTCGCTTCTGCCACCAGTTGATCGCCCAGCCCAGCACACCGCTGAGGATGGCGGCCCCCATCAACAGTCCGATCGCCGGGGTGAACAGCGGCTCCCACAGCCGCTGAAACCAATCCAGCGGGGCCTCGATCTTGCGGCTGTGGCAGATCACGGCCACGCCAAACCAGATCGCGCCGGCGATCACCACGAACACATCCACCACCAGCAGCGTGTCGATCCAGCCTTTGAGCCGCTGGCCGAGGGGCAGGGGGCTGGCGCTGGGTTCAGCCATCCAGGTGGGTGTGCAGATCGGCGGCCATCCTGACCGCCCCGCCGCCGCTGCCGATGCGTTCACGGCCCAGTTGTTGCAGCTCGCTTCTCCAGAGCGGCTCCTGCAGCAGCCGCTCCAGCAGTTGCTCCAGCAGCGCCGCCGTGGCATCGAGTTGTGCATCGCTGCCCGGTTGAGCAGCGGCGCAGAACACCCCTGGCCCCAACAGCCGCCGCTGCGCTTCCGCGAAGTTCTCGGTGAATTGCGGGCCGTCACCCACCAGCTGCAGCACGGGCTTGCCCAGCCCCACGCATTGCTCGGCGGCCGTGCCGGTCATCGAGAGCAGCAGATCGCATTGCTGCACCACCGCCGCAAAGCGCCCCCACTCCAGCTGGAGTAGGAGCGGTCCGCGCTGGAGGCAGCAGCGCTCATCACCCTCCAGCTGCAGCTTCCACCCCAGCCGACTGGCCAGCGGCGCGACCTCCTGTGGCGTCAGCTTGCCCACCAGGGCTGCATGGAGCCCCAGGCGTTGTGCCGGCCGCAGCGGTTCCGGCAGCCGCTCCAGCACCCGCAGCATCAGCTCGAGGTTGTGCAGTGCCTCCGGCAGACGGCTGCCCGGGAGGAGCCCAAGCCGTTGTTGGGGAGTGCCCTGCAGTGGCTCGCTGGGGCTGAGGGCACCATCGAAGAAGGGATTGCCAAGGAAATGCACAGGCCGCTGCAGCTGGCCGGTGAGGTCGGCGGCGGTGAGGGCATCACGGCTGTAGATCGCCACAGTGCGGCGCTGGCGCAAGCAGGGCGTGCAGGGCCAGGGCAGCCGCAGTTTGCCTTCGTAGTGGCTGGAGTAGGCCACCAAATAGGTGGCTGTTGGCCTGCAGCTCAGCCACGCCGCCATCACGGGAATCACATCACCCACCACCAGGATCAGCCGGTAGCGGCGGGCAATGCGCAGCAGCAGCAGCACACGGCTCAGCAGATACAGGACCTGCCCTTGCACCACTTCGGTGATGCGCCCCAGCAGGCTCGTGTACCCCAGGCCGCCGGTGCTGTATTCGCGGGTGCGGCCGCGCACCACGATCCCGGCCTGGCTGTAGGCCCGGCCGTGGCCCACCAGGGGCAGGGCTTCCACCGCTAGCCCTCGCTGCTGCAGGGCCTGACCGATCAGGGCACCGCTGAGGTCTTCGCCATGGCCGTTGCTCAGCAGCAGGATCGGTCGGGGATCGCTGCCGGGCGGGTTCAACCCTTGAGCCAAGCCTGCACCTTCTGCAGGGCCTGCCAGTCGGGGCGGCGGGCCAGGCCATCGGCTATGGAGCCATCCAGCTCTTCTGCGAGCTCGGGTGCCATCGCCCGCACGCGCAGCACCCACTCGATGTGCTCGCGCACGCCCTTGGCGTTGGTTTCCAGCATCGCCAGGCTCAGGTTGATCCGGGCTTGGGGGTCTTGGGGGTTGAGCTTCACGGCGTTGCGGGCCGAGCGCAGAGCCGCCTGGGGTTGATTGTCGAGCAGTTGCAGCCAGGCCAAGCAGGTCCAGCCCGCAGAAAGCCGTGGCTCCTGCTGGGTGATGGTGAGGAAGCTGTCGATCACCTCAGGCAGCGGCGCGCCTTCCTGGTAGCGCTGCAGGGCCTGCTCAAACAGAGACGGGGCTTCGGCGACGGCGTCGGTCATGGGGCGGCAGCAGGCCTGTTCTTGCCCTCAGATTCGCACCCGGACTGCACGAGCCATCGCTCACACCGCGAACGAGCTGCCGCAGCCGCAGGTTTGGGTGGCGTTGGGGTTGGTGAAGTTGAAGCCGCCGCCGATCAGGGCGCTGGAGAAATCCAGCTGCATTCCATAGATGTAGAGGAGGCTTTTGGGATCGCTCACCACCGTGAAGCTGGGGGCACCGGCGGGCTCGTAGATGTAGCGCTCGTCGTCGGCCTGGATTTCGGAGGCATCGATGAAATCCATCGTGTAGCTCATGCCGCTGCAGCCGCCGGAGCGCACGCCCACCCGCAGCACCTTGCCTTCGCCCTGGGCCGGCAGCAGGGTGGCCAGCTGCTTCATCGCGGATTCAGTGATCTGAATGCCCTTGCCGTCGCGGCCGGTGTGGGTGGCCTGCGCGGGTTCAGCAATAGCGGTTGTCGTGGCGGACTCGCTGGTCATCGGAAGGCCCTGGCCTGATCACCCCATCGTATGGAGCACAACCCACACCTGCCGCTCCGGTGGGCGTCTCCATAGAGTCGTGCCCATTCCATAGGAGTAGCAGGGTGCGCGTCGCCATCGTGGGTTCGGGTCTGGCCGGGTTGGCGGCGGCGGTGGATCTGGTGGATGCCGGCCATCAGGTGGATCTGTACGAAGCTCGGCCATTCATGGGCGGCAAGGTGGGCAGCTGGGTGGATGAAGGCGGTAACCACATTGAGATGGGGCTGCATGTGTTCTTCTTCAACTACGCCAACCTCTTCGCCCTGCTGCGCAAGGTGGGAGCGATCGACAACCTGCTCCCCAAAGACCACACCCACCTTTTCGTGAACACCGGTGGCGACCTGCGCGAGCTCGACTTCCGTTTCGCCCTCGGCGCCCCCTTCAACGGGCTCAAGGCCTTCTTCACCACCCCCCAGCTCGACTGGCTCGACAAGCTGCGCAATGCCCTGGCCCTAGGCACCAGCCCAATCGTGCGTGGCCTTGTGGATTACGAGGGGGCGATGAAGGTGATCCGCGATCTCGATCGCATCAGCTTCCAGCAGTGGTTCCTCGGCCACGGCGGTAGCGAGCAGAGCATCAAGCGGATGTGGAATCCGATCGCCTATGCCCTGGGCTTTATCGACTGCGAGGCCATCTCCGCCCGCTGCATGCTCACCATCTTCATGATGTTTGCGTCGAAAACAGAAGCCTCCAAGCTCAATCTGCTCAAGGGCTCTCCCCACCGCTGGCTCACCGGTCCGATCCTTGATTACATCCAGCAGCGCGGCGGCAAGCTGCACCTGCGCCATCGCGTCACTGAGGTGGTGTTCGAGGAGGGAGCAGCCGGCGCCGATGGCCAGCCCGCCACCCAGGTGAGTGCTCTCAAGCTCGGCACCCCTGAAGGCGATATCGAAGTGAAAGCCGATGCCTACCTGGCGGCCTGTGACGTGCCGGGCATCCAGCGGATGATCCCCGAGGCCTGGCGCCGCTGGCCCCTGTTCGACAACCTTTACAAGCTCGAGGCCGTGCCGGTGGCCACAGTGCAGCTCCGCTACGACGGCTGGGTGACCGAACTGGGCGATGGCGCGCTGGAAGAAGCCGCCCGCCGCGATGTGGAGCGTCCTGCCGGCCTCGACAACCTGCTTTACACCGCTGACGCCGACTTCAGCTGCTTCGCTGATCTGGCCCTGGCCAGCCCGGTGGATTACCGCAAGGAGGGTGTGGGCTCGCTGCTGCAGTGCGTGCTCACCCCTGGTGATCCCTGGATCCCCAAGAAAACCGAAGAGATCGTGGCTGCCACCGAGGAGCAGGTGCGGCGCCTCTTCCCCTCGGCCCGCAACCTCAAGCTGGTGTGGAGCAATGTTGTGAAGCTGGCTCAGTCGCTGTATCGCGAAGCGCCTGGCATGGAGCCCTATCGCCCGGATCAGGCCACACCGGTGGGCAATTTCTTCCTGGCCGGTAGCTACACCAAACAGGACTACATCGATTCGATGGAAGGCGCCACCATGAGCGGACGTCTGGCCGCTGCCGCCATCCTGGGGCGGAAGGCCGAACTGGCCACCAATGCGGCTGTTGCTTGATCACCTCAGCCTGATCACCACCCTCGCTTGATTCCCATGGGCCGTTGGCTTGAACACAGCGTCACCACCGACGTGCAGGCCTCGGCCGAGCGGGTGTGGGAGGTGTGGAGTGATCTCGAGGCGATGCCCCGTTGGATGAACTGGATCGAATCGGTGGTTACCGAACCTGGCGATCCCGACCTCACCGACTGGACTCTCGCTGCCCAGGGCTTCCGCTTCCATTGGAAAGCGCGCATCACCCAGCGTGTGGAAGCCCAGCAGCTGCATTGGGAATCGGTGGGCGGCCTGCCCACCAAAGGAGCCGTGCGCTTCTACCCCCAGGGCCCCGAACTCACCGCCGTGAAGCTCACGGTGAGCTACGAGCTGCCGGGGGTATTGGCACCCTTGATGGAACCCTCCATCCTGGGGGGGATCGTGACCAAGGAGCTCCAGGCCAATCTGGATCGCTTCCGCGATCTCGTGCAAAGCGGGTATGGCCAGCAGCAGGGATGACGCCTCCGATCGCAGCCGCGCTCTGAGCGGTCGCCGCGTGTGCTGCGGCTGGCTCAGTGGGCTTGCCCTGCTACCGGGCCTCACGGCCTGCGGCTCCGGTTCGGGGCCTGAAACCATCACGCTGCCGCCCCCGACCCCCAAGCCGGCAGCGGCTGAAAAACCTGCTGAAGCCGAGTCTGCCCCGGCGGCTGGATTCACCCCGTTGCCCACGCCAGAGCAGGTGGTGGCAGCGCTGCCCACCGGGCGCCTTGATCCCTTTGCACCCTTGCCCCAGGCGAAAGCTGCCGCGTCAGGCGCTGCTCCAGCTGGCGATGTGCGCTTCACCGGTGTGATCCGCAGCGCCGGTCAGGCCCAGGCCTTGGTGCAGGTGGGCGATCAGAGCGGGGCTGTGTGTGTGGGGCGCCGCGGTGTCTGCGTGGGGTCTGGGTTGCCGGCGTTGCTCCCGGCTGACTGGTCCGTCACCAGCATCGATGTGGCTAGTGGTCGTCTGGTGCTCAATCAGGCCGGTCAGCGCAGGGTGTTCAACCTCTGAGCGGCTTGCCCTCCAACGCCTGAGCACACGCCGCCACAAGCCCATCGAGGTCGTGGGGATCCGCTTCGCTATCCACGCGGCCCAGCTGGCTGCGGCAGGTGTGGCTGGTTTGCGGCCCGATCGATACCAAGGCCACTCCACTCAGTTGGTCTTGCCACTGATCACCAAAGTGTTGCTCCAGCAGCAGGGCGGTGTGTTGCACAGTTTTGCCGCTGCTGAAGGTGATGGCGTCCACTCTGCCTGCGGCCAGGGCCGCGGCGGTGGCTGGCGGCAACGACGCAGGGCAGCGCGATTCGTAGGCGGCCACTTCCACCACCCGAGCCCCCGCTTCCCCGAAGGCTTCCGCCAGCACGGTCCGGCCACCGCTCTGCACGCGCGGCAGCAGCAGCCGCAGCCCCCAGCCCGACACCGGGAAGTGATCGATCAGGCTGTCTGCCACAAATTGGGGCGGCACGAAATCCGCCGGTGCCCCCAGCGCCTCAAGCCGCGCGGCAGTTTTGCGGCCTACGGCGGCGATCTTGAGGCTCTGGGGGCGGCGGGCCAGGCTGCCGCCCAGCCGTTGCAGCCGCTGCTCCACCGCATCCACACCGTTGCTGCTCGACACCACCAGCCAGTGGAATTCATCGAGCTCGGCCAGGGCGTCATCGAGCGGGCCCCATTCATCCGGTGGACCGATCACCAGTGCCGGCAGATCCAGCACCGTGGCCCCGGCCTGCTCAAACAGGCGCCGTGCCTCGCCCAGCTGCTGCTCCGCCCGGGTCACGGCGATGGTGCGTCCCTGCAGGGGCGTGGGGATGGACATGGGGCTCAGTCCTCCAGCTTCACCATCGCCCCGGCCTGCTGGCGCAGCTGAGCCGCTTCGCTGCTGCGGCCCTGCTGGTTGAGCAGCGCGATGGCCTGGCGGAAGCTGCTGCGGGCGCCATCGATGTCGCCGCCGAGCAGGAGCGCAACCGCGAGGTTTTGGTGGGTTTCTGCGTGCTCGGGTTGGAGCCGCCGCGCTTCGCGGTAGGCCTCCAGGGCACCGGCGATGTCGCCGAGGCGGCGGCGGATCAGGCCGAGGTTGTACCAGCCCAGGCTGATCTCAGGAGCAGCGGTGGTGGCCCGCTGGCAGAGCGTTTCGGCCTCCTGCGGTTGACCCTGCTGGAGCAGCAGGGCCGCCAGGTTGAGCCGGGCGGCGAGGCTCAGGCGTGGTGCCAGCGGAAGCGCCAGGGCTTCGCGATAGAGGGCGATCGCAGCGGCGGGATCGCGCGCGGCCTCGGCCAGGGCCAGATGCAGCAGCAGCTCGTAGCGCTCGGGGTGGGCGTCTGCCGGACACTGCGCCAGCCCTTGGCGCAGCAGTGCGGTGCCGCGCTCCAGGTTGCCTTCTGCTACCTCGAGGCTGCCGAGCTTGGCGCAGGCGTAGGGATCACCCGGCCGCTCCTGCAGCTCGGCTTCCATCGCTTCGCGCAGCCGCTGCGGCTTGTTGCCCTGGGCCAGCAGCTCCGGCCGGTAGCCGTCGTGCAGCAGAGCGGGTTCGGGGCAGTCGGCGATGCGCCAGTTGTTCTCCTGCTGGAGCAGTTCGGCCACGCTGTCGTCCACCATCGAGTGGTAAGCGCGGCTCCAGCGGATCGCTGGGTGGCGCCGGAACAGGCGGCTCACATTCGAGTAGGGCGATTGCACCGCCCCGCGCTCGTGGCGCAGCAGGTTGATCAGCAGCACATCCGGTTGCGCCATCAACGCCCGCAGCGGCGCCATGGCTTCTGGCCGCAGGCGCTCGTCGGCATCGAGCACCAGCACCCAGTCGCCGCTCACCCATTGGAGGGCCTGGTTGCGGGCCGGGGCGAAGTCGCCCGGCCAGTCGATCTGCTCCACCCGCGCCCCCATCGCTTGCGCCAGGGCCACGGTGTTGTCGGTGGAGCCGGTGTCCACCACCACCATCTCGTCCACGAAGCCCTGCACCGAGCGCAGGCAGTCTTCGATCTGCGCCGCTTCGTCGCGCACGATCATCGAGAGGCTGAGCATGGCGGTGGTGCAGGCGGCCTGAGGCTAGTGGCAGGGCCTGGCTTAGCCAGCTTCAGTCGGTGAAGCCGCCCTGGCTGAAACCTCCTTCCAGGGCATCGGCATCCAGGCCCAGGGCCTGCAGCACCACCGCCTGGGCCTGCGGCATCTGCCCAGGGCTGTAGGCCGCAGGCAGCTGCGGCGGCAGCAGCGGCCGCAGCTGCTCCCAGAGATAGGGGCTGCCGTACACCGCCAGCCCCGCCAGTCGCCCTGCGGCCAGCAGTTGCTGCACCACCTGGGGCCAGGGTTCATCGCCGCCGGCACTACCGCGGAAGGGATTGCCGCGCACCAGCAGCTGCAGCAGCACGGGGCCGCTGTCCAGGCGATTCAGCGCCAGTGGCTCTTCTGCGTTGCCGCTCCAGGGGCTCGGGCTGCGGCTATCGAGCAGCACGGCCTGATAACCCTGTGCGGCTGGCCGCAGCAGCGCCGGCGCCATGGCTGGCAGCTGCGGAGCATTCAGTTGGCTGTCGAGCCGAATCAGGTTCACACCGCTTTCCGCAGCTGGCACCGAGCCGCCTTGCCGCTCCAAGCTCAGCTCCAGCAGCTCACAGGCGAGCGCACGCTCCTCGTCCGCCACCAGGGCGCTGAGCTCCTGCACCACCGCCTCCAGGCGCTCTGCCCCAGGAGGACGGCAGCGCTGCAGGGCCGCCCTGCGCCGCTCCAGGCTGGCCTGCACGCGGGCCTGGCTGATGCGCCCGCTCTCCACCGCTTCCGCCAAACCCTCCAGAGCAGCGGTGGCATCCGCGGGCATCAGGATCAGATCGGCGCCGGCTTCAAACGCCAGCACGGCCGCTTCAGCCGTGCCGTAGGTGTTGGTGATGGCGTCCATCACAAGGGCATCGGTCACCACTAGGCCCTGAAAGCTCAGGTCGTGCCGCAGCAGGGTGCTGAGTACGGCCGGCGAGAGGGTGGCGGGATGGGCGCGATCCAGGGCTGGTAGCTGCAGATGGGCGGTCATGACTGAGGCCACATCCGCGGCGATGGCGGCCCGGAATGGCGGCAGCTCCACCGCGTCCAAGCGCTCTTGGCTGTGGGGGATCAGCGGCAGTTCCAGGTGGGAGTCGCTGCTGGTGTCGCCGTGGCCGGGGAAGTGCTTCGCGCAGGCCAGAACTCCCTCGCCCTGGCAGCCGCGCACAAAGGCGGCAGCCAGCGCACCTGCGCTCTCGGGCGTTTCACCCCAGGCCCGCACATTGATCACCGGGTTGGCGGGGTTGTTGTTCACATCGCACACGGGCCCCAGCACCCAGTTGAGCCCCAGCAGCCGCGCCTGGCGGCCGCAGCAGTGGCCATAGCGTTCCGCTAGCTCCACAGCTCGCGCTGGATCGTTGCCATGTAGCCGCCCCAGAGCGAGGGGCGGCACCAGCCAGCTGGCCCCTTCAAAGCGCTGGCCTACGCCCTCTTCCACATCGGCGCAGAGCAGCAGGGGCTGCTGGGCCCAGCTCTGCAGTTGGGCGCAGCGCAGCCGCAGATCTTCGGCGCTGCCCCCCAGCAGGATCACCCCGCCCACGCCTAGCTCGAGCAGGTGCTTCAGCTCGGCATTGGTGAGCTCCCAGCGGGGATAGCGGCGCTGGCTGTCGCGGCTGAAGCCGCTGCCGCGCACCACCAGCAGCTGCGCCAGTTGGCGGCGCAGCTCAGCTGAGGTCATCGTCGATCTGGCCCGTGCCCTCCGGGATCTCGCCACGTTCTTGGCGTTTCTGCTCCAGCTGGTTGAGCAGCCCCAGCACCGATGTGCCTTTCTCGATGCCTCGATCTAAGTGAAAGATCACTTCCGGCGTGCGGCGCATGTTCAGGCGTCGGCTCAATTCACCCTTCACGTAGCCCGCCGCTGAGCGCAGCCCAGCCAGGGCCTGATCCTGCACCTCCGGCGTGCCATAGACGCTCACGAAAATCTTGCAGTGCTGCAGATCGCCGGCCACTTCCACATTGGTGACGCTCACCATTCCCAAGCTGACGCGATCGTCTTTGATCCCGTTCACCAACAGCTCGCTGATCTCACGGCGGATTGAGGCCGCCACCCGTTCCACCCGCCTGCCTTGCGCCATGCCTAGGCGATCACATCTGTGCTCACCATGGCACGCAGGATCAGTCCCAGGCTCAGCAGACCGCTTACCAGCGCCCCCACCAACGCCACAGCGGTGACGGGATTGCTGCGCCGCTGGGCCAGAGGCTCCAGCACCGAGTTGGCGACGCCCAGGCCAAAAGCGATCAGATAGCGCGGGTAGCGCGTCACATTGAGGAAGAAATCCCGCATCGGGGCTCGGGCGCTGGCCGTTGAGTGCTGGCTACTCTGCCGCGAAAAGGGTCCGATGCTGGAGCTCCATCAGTTCCGCCACTCCGCCTTCTGCGAGAAGGTGCGTTTGGTGCTGGCGGCCAAGGGCCTCTCTTACAGCGTGGTGGAGGTCACCCCTGGGGTGGGGCAGCTGGAGCTCTATCGCTTGTCGGGGCAGCGGCAGGTGCCGGTGCTGGTGGATAGCTCCAACGTGATTGCTGATTCCAGCGCCATCGCCCAACACCTGGAGCGCCACACGCCGGAGCCGGCCCTGCTGCCCGCCGATCCGGCGCTACGCGCCCAGGCGCTGCTGCTGGAAGATTGGGCCGATACCGCACTGGCTGCCGGCGTGCGGTTGGCTCTTGTACAAGCCGCCGCTGCTGATCCGGTGCTGCGGGGTGGATTGCTCCCCGATGCCACCCCAGCCCCCCTGCGCAGCCTGGTGGGAGCACTGCCCTCCGGCGTGCTCAGCGGCTTGGGGCAGGTGATCGATCACGGCGGCCTTGAGCAGCTCCGCGCCAACCTCGAGCAGTTGGCGCTGCTGGTGCAGCAGCAGCCTTATTTGGTGGGCGATCGGCTGAGCCTGGCGGATCTGGCGGTGGTGGCTCAGCTCTCGCTGGTGCTCTTCCCGGCCAGTGCCGGAGCCCCCCTCGCTGGCCGCGGCGTGCCCGGGCTGGCGGATGATCCCAAGCTGGCGCCGCTGTGGCAGTGGCGCGATGCCATCGGCACGCAGGTGGGGCGCCCCTAATCCAGCCGCTCCAGCACCAATTGGCCTCGCCAGCTGCGCCGGGCTTCGCCGGCTAGCCCCTCGGCCGGTGAGCCATAGCTGGCCTGCCATTGCTCGGCTTCGATGCGATCCGGCTGCACCAGCCGGTAGCGGCTGAGGGTTTCCACGCGACTCACCCGCGGATCACCAGGCCCGTGCAGCACCTGCAGGGCCAGTTCATCGGCCAGGAAGCAGCTGTCGCTGGTTTGCGCGCTGCGTCGCCCCACCACCGTGGATTCCAGCCGCTGATCACCGCTGAGCAGGGCGAGCTGCCGGTTGGGATTGAGCGGATCGTTGCGCACCTGCAGCAGCTGATCTCCCAGCAGGGCGGAACCGATGGCCGCGGCGTTGAAGGCCCGATCACCCACCACCTCGCCCTGCGGATCCAGGTTGAAGCGCACCTCGTACTGGAGATCGGGCTCCATGCCGCTGGGGTCGTGGTTGGTGGCCTGCCAGCGCCCCGCAAACCACTCCGGATAGAGCAGATCACGCTGCCCGGGCCGCGGCAGCGGTGCTGGCAGGCTCCAGCTTGGCCAGTTCGCCAGCCGCTGCTCTAAGGGCTCGGCAGCGGAGGCGGCCAGGGCCATCGGCGTTTGTAGCAGTAGCACCAGCGCCGCCAGGCAGCAGCCGCGCAGCAGTGCGATCCCCATGGCTGAACAGGCGTGGCAGGCTGCGCTGATCCTGGCGCTACGCCCCAGCCCCATGTCTGATCCGCTGATCCGTGAACTGGATCATTACGTGGTGCTGGAGCCGGGTCGCCCCCAGCAGCTGCTCACCGCTGAAGACACCCTCACCTGGCTCACGCAACAGCTGCAGCACCTGGAGCCGTTGCCGGCTGATCTGCTCGCTCTGCCGGATGCTGCGGCCCGGGCTCAGCGCCTGCTGGAAACCGCCTGTGAGCTCGAGCTCGCGCCGGGTGTGGTGGTGCAGTGGTTTGCGATCCGCTTGGAACCGCCGGGCAGCTAGTTGATCGAGGTGCTCACCTCACCGGCATCGTTCACCACCTGCAGGCGGTGTTGCGGGGCTGCGGTGCGTTCTTTCAACACACCCGGCAGCGCTTCGAGGATCTGTGCCGCCACCTCCTCGGCAGGGCGGCCGTCTTGAACGATGTGCAGATCGGCCTGGGCGTAGAGCGGTTTTCGCTCGGCCAGCAGGGCCGTCAGGCGTGCGGCTGGATCTGCGGTTTCAAGCAGGGGCCGTGGGGTGGCATCGCTGCGCACCCGCTCCAGCAGCAGGGCCTCCGGCGCGTCCAGCCAGATCACCACGCCCTGGTGCAGCTGGCCCCAGTTCTCCGGCCGGGTCACCACGCCGCCGCCGGTGGCCACCACCAGCGAATGCCAGCTGGCGATCTGATTGAGCACCGCGGCTTCCAGCGCACGAAAGCCCGCTTCGCCCTCGCTGGCGAACAGCTCGGGGATGCTGCGGCCGGCCACCTGCTCGATGCTGGTGTCGGCGTCGAGAAAGCGGTAGCCCAGCAGCTCAGCCAGGTGCCGGCCTGCGGTGCTTTTGCCGCTGCCCATCATCCCCACCAGATAGAGGTTGAGCCCCTCCAGGCGCTGGCGCAGGGCGGCATGCGGGTGGGCCATCGGTGCTGAGACAGCGCAGCGGTTCACATTCCTAGGATGGGGCCTTGCTCGATGCAGCTATGACTCCGCCCCCCGTGGCGGCGCCTCCGGCGAGCCCGGTGCCCGCCGTTCCTGCAGCAGCTTCCCCGCGTAGCCACGCCGCCCATGGCCAGGGCCGTGGCTGTGTGATCACCCGCCGCGCCTGCTTCAGTTCCAGCCACCGCTACTGGCTGCCTGAGCTCAGTGCTGAGGAGAACCAAGCCCGCTTCGGCCCCTGCAGCCTTGCCCCCGGCCACGGCCATAACTACGAGCTGATCGTGGCTATGGGCGGCCCGCTCGATGCCGATGGCATGGTGCTCAACCTCTCGGATGTGAAACACGCCATCCGTGAGCAGGTCACCGGCCAGCTCGACTTCCGCTTCCTCAACGAGGCCTGGCCGGAGTTCGATCTGCAACAGCCCGGCGGCATGCTGCCCACCACCGAGGCGCTCACCCTTGCGATCTGGCGCCGCCTCCAGCCCCAGCTGCCCCTGATGGGGCTGCGCCTTTACGAAACCGACAAGCTCTGGGCCGATGTGCTCGGCGATTCCATGGAAGCGTTCCTCACCATCAAGACCCACTTCGCGGCGGCCCATCGCCTGGCACGGCCAGAGCTGAGCCCCGAGGAGAACGACGCGATTTACGGCAAGTGCGCCAGGCCCCACGGCCACGGCCACAACTACATGCTCGAAGTGACCGTGCGCGGCGCCATCGATCCCCGCACCGGCATGGTCTGTGATCTGGCGGCGCTGCAGGGGTTGGTCGACGACCTGGTGGTGGAGCCGTTCGACCACACCTTCCTCAACAAGGACGTGGCTCACTTCGCCACCACCGTGCCCACTGCCGAGAACATCGCGCTGCACATCGCTGATCTGCTCAGCGCTCCGGTCGCTGGCCTTGGCGCCAGCCTGCACAAGGTGCGCCTCCAGGAAAGCCCCAACAACGCCGCTGAGGTGTTTGCCGAGGTGCCGGCTCTCGGCATGCAGCCCCAGGCCCTAGAGGCCCTTGCCAGCGCCTGAGCTGCGCCTGGTGCTGGCGGTCAGCCTTGATGGCCGCCTTGCCCCACCCGGCGGTGGGGCAGCCCAGATCGGTGGCCGCGGCGATCGCCAAGTGCTGGAAGAAGCCCTCGCCTGGGCCGATGCCTGTCTGATCGGCGGCCGCACGCTGCGCTTGCACGGCAGCACCTGTTTGATTCATGCGGCGCCTCTGCTGGAGCAGCGCCTCTGTGAGGGGCGGCCGGATCAGCCGGCGGCTGTGGTGGTGAGCCGCGGCGGCAGTTTCGATCCCCAGCTGCGCTTTTTCAGCCAGCCGCTGCAGCGCTGGCTGCTGGGGCCCGGCCCGATGGTGCCACCCACGGGTTTTCACGCTGCGATGCCCCTGGTGGGCTGGTCTGAAGCCCTGAGAGCACTGGCTGCCAAGGGCCTGCAGCGGTTGGTGCTGCTGGGCGGCGCTGAGCTCGCCGGTGCGTTGCTGCAGGAGCAGTTGGTGGACGAGTTGCAGCTCACCCTCTGCCCGCTGCTGCTGGGCGGCCCACATAGCTGGCTGCCCAACGGGGTGCGCCTTGATCCCAACCGCTGGCAGCTGAAGGAGCAGCGCCCGCTCGAGGGCGATGAACTGCTGTTGCGTTACCGCTGCTTCAGGGATTGAGGGCCGGCGCGGCTGCGGCTTTGAAGCGGCGCGCGAGGTCGCGGATCGGCACATCCATAAAGCTCTCGGCCGGTAAACCCAGCAGCCGCCCCGCGCAGCGCTTCACCACCACCTCGCTGTCGTCGCCGAAGCGTCCGGCCAGCAGCTCCGTCATCACCCCGAAGCTGCGGCCGCTGCGCTCGGTTTCTTCGATTAGGCAGCGGCTGGTGGGGCCGGCCAGGGCCCGGCAGGGCGGTGCCATGCGCTCCTCCAGGCTGCGATCCCCGCCGCTGGCCCACTGCTGACAGGCGCTGGTGATCCGTGCTTCCAGCTGGGGCCGCATCAGGTTGAGCAGTGGCCCCAGTAGCCCGGCCTGGGCGATGGCCCCGTGGCTGCTGATCAGGCTCAGGCCCGCGAGCGACGCCGCCAGCCGCGCGGTGCCTAGCTTGACCAGCCCACCGCGCAGTGCCGCCCAGCGTTGATGGCAGAGCTCACGGCCCGTTGGCACCGCGCCCTGGCGGAGATCCCCGAGGCGCAATGGCATGCCTTGGTTTCGGCGGAATCCCTCCCCTTTTACTCCTGGTCGTGGCTGGTGGGGCTGGAGCGCAGTGGAAGTGTGGTGCCCAGGCAGGGCTGGCAGCCCTGCCACCTGGGCGTGTGGGAGGGCGAGCGCCTGATCGCGGCGGCCCCCCTCTATCTCAAGGGCCACAGCTACGGCGAGTTTGTGTTTGATCAGTCGTTCGCCCAGCTGGCGGCGCAGCTGGGCCAGCGCTACTACCCCAAGCTGCTGGGCATGAGCCCGGTGAGCCCAGTGCTGGGCTATCGCTTCTTCACTGCTCCCGGCGAAGACGCTGCCGCGCTCACGGCGCTGATGCTGGAGCTGATCGATGCCTTCTGCCGCGAGCATCAGATCTTCAGCTGCAACTTCCTGTATGTGGACCCAGCCTGGCAGCCGCTGGCGGAAGCGGCGGGGTGCGCCACCTGGCTGAATCAGCAGAGCCTGTGGAGCAACCAGGGCTACGCCAATTTCGAGGCCTACCTCAGCAGTTTCAACGCCAACCAGCGCCGCAACATCAAGCGCGAGCGCAAGGCCGTGCAAGCCGCTGGCCTGCAGGTGACTCCAGTGGTGGGCGAGGCGATCACCCCGGCTCTGCTCAGCCGCATGCATGGCTTCTACGAACAGCACTGCGCCCGGTGGGGCCCATGGGGCAGCAAATACCTCACCGAAGCCTTTTTCGACCACGCCGCTGCCGAGCTGCGCCAGCACCTGGTGCTGTTCAGCGCCCATCGAGGCGATCCCGAGCAGCCGGTAGCGATGTCGCTGTGTGTGCACACGGGCAGCCAGCTCTGGGGCCGCTACTGGGGCAGCGATGAGGAGATCGACAACCTCCATTTCGAGGTTTGCTACTACGCCCCGATTGAGTGGGCGATCGGCCGCGGCATCCAGCAGTTCGATCCCGGTGCCGGCGGCAGCCACAAGCGCCGCCGCGGCTTTCTGGCCCGCCCCCACGCTTCGCTGCACCGCTGGTATCACCCACGCTTTGAGGCGATCGTGCGCCGCTGGCTGCCGGAGGCCAATGCCGAGCAGCTCGAACAGATTGAGGCGATCAATGCCGAGCTGCCCTTCAAGGCCAGCACAGCAGATCTGCTCAGCTCGGCTGCGTAGCATCCGGCCATGGCAAGCCTTCGATGACGAGCTTTTCAGCGGAGCAGCGCCGCAGCCTCGATGAGCGGCTCTCTCAGCGCTTCATTGCCCTGGATCCCGCTGGTTATTTCCTGATCAAGCTCGACCTTGAGGCGGGCGAGTTGATCGCCGAGCACTACGGCAACGGCATCGATGAGCGGGGCTTGGCCACCGACCCCGATACCGGTGAAGTGATCAGCTGCCGCGGCGGCGGGCCGCGCTCCCCGCTGAAGATCTACCGCGGCCGTTCGGCCAAGGAGCTGGGCATGGTGCTCACCGAGGGTGAAGGGCCCCACCCGATCAGTTGCCTCGATCACGCCCTGTATCTGGGCCGGGAACTGCAGAAAGCCGAGCGCTGCCTCGAAGACGGCAGTACTTACATCCAGGACTAAGAGGCCGGCGGGCCCAATCAGGCCGGCTGCAGTTCCCTTGCCGGTGATGCCGAGGTGGAGGGGGGCTCGGGAGGCAGGCAAGCCAGCTGCTCCTGAATTTCTTGCGTCACAACAGCCCGGTATTCCTGGAAGTGCTCGTTGTGAGCCAGGGTCACCACGTACTGCTCGAAGTTGGCGGGATTACGCCGGGCGATGCGCGCCAGTGAGCGCCAGAAGCGGAAACGGGTGTTGCGCTTGAAGCCCTGTCGCCAGATCACGGTGGCCAGCGCCTTCACATCGTTGAGGGGCGGTAGAGCCGATTTATCGGAGTTTTCAGGCTTGTAGAACGCTTTCCAGCGGGGTGTGCCCACCTTGGTGTAGTAGTGCGTGACTCGATCGATGTAGGCGTTCGGTTCGTAGAGTCGGCAGAAGGCATCCACGTATTCGTTGGCGATATCGCGGATCGGCCGGGTGGGCACGAAGTTGAGCAGGTTGGTCTGATTCACGCCCTTGGCATCGGCCTGTTCCTGAATCAGGCGGCCTTCCTTCTCGAGGCGATGCCAGAGACCAGTGTTGGGGAGAGCTTGCAGCATGCCCATCATCGCGGCGGGAATGCCCGTGCGGCTGACGAAGCGCACGATGCGGTCACCCGCGCCGGTCTTTTCACCGTCGAAACCAATGATGAAGCCGGCCATTACGCGGATGCCGTAGCTGGTGATCCGATCCACGGATTCCTCCAGCGAGCTGCGGGTGTTCTGGTGCTTGCCCGCCACCGAGAGGCTTGCCTCATCCGGCGTTTCGATGCCGAGAAACACCGCCTCAAAGCGGGCTTCGGCCATCATCCGCATCATCTCCTCATCGGAGGCGAGATCCACCGAGGCCTCGGTGGTGAAGCTGAAGGGATATCCGCGTTCGATCTGCCACTGCTTGATCGCCGGCAGCAGCAATTTGGCATTGCGCTTGTTGCCGATGAAGTTGTCATCCACCAGGAAGATGGCGCGGCGCCAGCCCAGCTCGTAGAGGCGCTGCAGTTCGGCAACGAGCTGCTCAGGCGTTTTGGTGCGCGGCTTTCTGCCGTAGAGCACGATGATGTCGCAGAACTCGCACTGGAACGGGCAGCCCCGCGAGAACTGCACGCTCATCGAGTCGTAGGCGTCGAGCTCGAGTAGATCGAAGCGCGGGATCGGCGTACCGGTCACATCCGGTTTGTCGCCATTGGCGCAGAAACGTCCGCCGGATTCGCCGCGTTCGATCGCCTCGATGAACATCGGCAGGGTGATTTCACCCTCGTCGAGCACTTTGAAGTCGGCCAGCTCGAGTTCCGGTGCATCGGGGGTGGAGCTGGCGAAGGGGCCGCCCACGGCCACCGGCAGGCCACGCTCTTTGGCTCGGGCGATCTGCACGGCCATGTCGGCCTTCTGCACGATCATCCCGGAGATCACCACCAGCTCAGCCCAGTCCCATTCGGCTTCGCTCACCTCCCGCACATTGCGGTCCACCAGCTTCATCTCCCAGTGCTGCGGGAGCAGGGCTGCCACAGTCACCATGCCGAGCGGCGGAAGCAGCACCTTGCGGTTCACCAGCTCGAGGATCTTCTCGTAGCTCCAGAAGGTCTTGGGGAACTCCGGGTAGATCAGGAGTGTGCGCATGCCGCAGTTGAGCGATCCGTTGAATCAGAGCAACGGCTTGCCCGGGTGGGCTTCACCGGTGGTGGTGGATCAACCCTAAGTGGGGCGCTGGGTTGCGGTGGGGTTCTGCTGTAATGGCTGTGACTTTCCCAACACATCCAGCGATGGGTCCTGTGATTTATCTCGCCCTGGTGGGCGGCGGTTTGGTGGCCGCAGCGGCGATCTCCTTCGTGCTCCGCGGCATCAAGCTGATCTGAGGCAGATCAGCAGCCGGTTGCGTCAGACCAGGCGCGTGCGCCCCTGACGCAGCAGCTCCACCACTCCCAGTACGGCCCCCAAGCTCCCTAGCAGCGCGAAGCAGCTCCACAAGCCGCCGGGAAGCCAAGCCGTGAGCCCAGCGGCGGCAAGCCCGCTGATGCCTCCCCCTCCCAGGAAGGCGATCTGTCCCAAACCGGCCATGCGGCCGCGGATCACCTGGGGTGCGTGCACCTGAATGATCAAGTTGGTGCCCGCCAGCAGTGAGGCGGTGCCTCCGCCGATCAGAAACGCCATGGCGAGACCCCACTGTTGGGTTGCCGGCAGCGACAACCCCAGTTGGCCCAGGGCCGTGATCAGCGTGCTGCCCCCCAGCAGCAGGCCCGGCCGGCGACTCCACAACTGCGCGTTGCGCTGCAGCACCACACCAGCGCTGATGCTGCCGCAGGCAATCACGCTGGTGAACAGCCCGAGGGCCAGGGGGCTTGGCCCGAGCAATTTCAAGGCCATCAGCGGCGCAAGGCCGGGATGGAAGAAGCCCACGAGGCATGCCAGCCCGCAGAACAGCAGCACATGGCGCAGTGCTGGCCCGCACTCGCGCCAGGCGGTAGCCAGGCTGGCGCCGCTGCCGCCTGCGCTGCGCCGCTCGCGCTCGCGGTGGGGGGCCATCAACCACAGCAGCGTGAGGATCGGCAGCAGGTAGGTGGCGGCATCCAGGCTCAGCGCGAGGGTGGGGCCGGTGGCTGCCAGCAGCAGCCCACCGATCGGCGGGCCCACGAGCTTGCCCAAGTTGAAGATCACCGAGAAGCTCGCCAGATAGGGCCCCAGCTGCTCCGGCTCATCCACCAGCAGGGCCACGTATTTATTGCGGGCGGTGAGTTCGTAGGTGCTGGCCACACCCACCCCCAGGGTGCTCAGGAGCAGCAGCGCATCTTGCTGGCCGCCGCTGCTGATGGGGATCGCAATGGCGCCGAGCACCGCTGCTGCCAGCAGCGCCCATTGGGCCCGGATTAGCACCCGCTCGCTGCCGAGCCGATCGGTGAGCACTCCCGCCGGCCCGCTCACCAGCAGGGTGGGCAGGGTGAGCAGGGCGAAATTCGCAGCCAGCAGGAAGGGATTGCCCGATCCCTCCATCAGCAGCCAGCCCTTGGCGGTGAGCCCGGCGAAGGAGCCGGCGGTGCTGAGGCCCGAAGCCAGCAGAAAGGTGGTGCGCTGGTGCTGGGTGAGCTGCCTGCGGATCCGCCCGAGGACTCGGCGCGGCATCCGGATGGCTTGTGCGATCAGGCTCAAGCCCCTGCCTGGCGGGCGGCGAGCGCATCGCTCACCATCGCCTTCGCTCCCACCACTTCACCCACTAGGTCGTAGGTGTCGGCGGCGGTGATGCGCACCGGCACCATCGTTCCCGGTGCGGCGCAAAGGCCTCCTTCACCCGGGAGCACCCGCACTTCGCCGTCCACCTCGGGGGCGAAGCGGGCGCAGCGGCCGAGCATCTCGCCGGTGCTGGGGTTCTCCTGCTCGATCAGCACATCCACGATGCGGCCCACCCAGGCGGCATTGCGTTCGGCCGCGATGGGCTGCTGCAGAGCCATTAGGCGGTTTTTGCGTTCCTGGGCCACCTCGGCGGGCACCTGATCCGGTAGTTCAGCGGCGGGGGTGCCGTCTTCCGGCGAGAAGGTGAACACGCCCACGTGATCGAAGCGCTGCTCGGCCACGAAATCGAGCAGATGCTGGAAGTGCTCTTCGGTTTCCCCGGGGAAGCCCACGATGAAGGTGGTGCGCAGAACGGCATCGGGCAGCTGCTCGCGGATGCGCCGCAGCACCCCACCGGTCACATCCGCCTGCCAGGGGCGGTTCATCGCTCGCAGTACCTCGGGGTGGCTGTGCTGCAACGGCAGATCCAGATAGGGCAGCACGTTGGGCACTTCCCGGTAGGCCGCCAGTACGGCTTCGGTGAGGCCGGTGGGGTAGGCGTAGTGCACGCGGATCCAGGGGATCTCCACTTCCCCTAGGGCCCGCAGCAGCTCGGCCAGCTGGGGTTTGCCCGCCAGATCGAGGCCGTAGTTGGTGGTGATCTGGCTGATCAGCACCAGCTCCTGCACCCCCTGGGCCGCGAGTTGCTGCGCCTCGGCCACGATGCTCTCGATCGTGCGGGAGCGTTGATCGCCGCGCAGGTGGGGAATGATGCAGAAAGCGCAGCGGTAGTCGCAGCCCTCGGCCACCTTTAAGTAAGCCACCGCTTCGCTGGTGGTGCGGTAGCGGGGCAGGTGCTCGTCGGCCACGAAGGTGGGATTGGCGCTCACCTGCTTCACCCGCTCGCCCGCTTCCACCCGCTCGAGCACGCTCACGATGTGCTGGTAGTCGCCGGTGCCCACGATTGCTTTGGCCTCGGGGAGGCTCTCCAGCAGTTCGTCTTGAAAGTGCTGGGCCAGGCAGCCGGCAATGATCAGCTCCTTGCCCTGTTCGGCCAGCTCCACCAGGGTGCGCACCGATTCCTCGCGGGCGTCCTGAATGAAGCTGCAGGTGTTCACCACCACCACGTTGGCGTCGCTTTCATCCGCGCTCACGCCGTAGCCGGCCTGGGCCAATAAACCGAGCATGTGCTCGGTGTCCACCCGGTTTTTTTCGCAGCCCAGATGGGCGAAAGCCACGGTGGGTTTGCCGGATGGGGCCGCCGTGGATGCCGCGGTGCTTTGGCTCATCGGATTGAAGGTAGGGGCCGCGCGCTGGCCAATCCCCAACCCTACCGATCAGCTTCGCCTCATGCCGATTGTGCCTGCCACAATCGGCCCAGCAGTGAGTTCTCCTGAGTGACCTCCTCTCGCCTCAGTGAGCGCCTAGCCGGCCAGCGGCGCCGCGGCGACTCCGGCAGCAAATGGATCCGGGTGGTGATGGCCGTGCTGGCCACCATCGGTGTGATCGATACCGGCTCGATCACCTTGAAAGCGTGGGGCGTGCTGCCGTCGCTGAGCTGCAGCAGCAAGGGCTTTTTCGGCTGCAACGGCTGCGAGAAGGTGCTCTCCAGCCATTGGGGAAGCCTGTTTGGGCAGCCCCTGTCGCTGTTTGGCTTTTTGGCCTACGCCGCCATGTTGCTGATGGCCGTGGTGCCGCTGGTGCTGCAGGGGGAGGCCCGGCAGACCCTGGCGCAACCGAGCTGGTGGGGGATGGCCCTGCTCGGCACCGGGATGACTGTGTTCAGCGCAGTGCTGATTGGGGTGATGGCCTTTGCCATCCGCGATTGCTGCCCCTTCTGCATCCTTTCGGCGGCCCTCAGCACCGGTTTGCTGGTGCTCAGCCTGTTTGGGGGCGACTGGGAAGATCGCGGCCAGCTGTTGTTCCGTGGCTTGATCACCGCTCTGGTGGTGGCGGTGATCGGACTGGGTTGGGCGGCATCGGTGGGGCAGCCCGCTGTGGAAACCGGCAAGGGTGTTCCTCCGCCGGTGCGCTCTGAAAGCACCCCGGGCACCATCGCCCTGGCTGAACAGCTCACCGCCAAGGGTGCACGCATGTACACCGCTTACTGGTGCCCCCATTGCCACGACCAGAAGGAATTGTTCGGGCGGGAAGCCACCGAGAAACTCACGGTGATTGAGTGTGCGCCTGATGGCCGCAACAGTCAGAAGGAGCTCTGCGAAGCCAAGAAGATCGAGGGCTATCCCACCTGGGAGATCAATGGAACGCTCGATTCCGGGGTGAAGCCCCTGCTCAAGCTGGCTGAGCTGATCGGTTACAGGGGCCCCGCCCTCAACTGAGCGGCGCCACCGCCTCGGTGCTGATCGGCTGGTGGCGGCGTTGCACGGAGTGGCGCCGCCAGAACGGCTGGGCTGCCGGGGCATCCACCCGGAAATGACCACCACGGCTCTCCTGCCGGAACAGAGCTGCTTCCAGCAGGAGCTGGGTCACCACCAGGCGCTGGCGTAGGTCGTGGGCGCGGCTGATCCAGGCGCACTCGGTGGTGTCGAGGCTGGTGCATTGCGATGGCGGGAGCGCCGCTATGGCTTCGAGCCAGGGGTCCTGCTGGATCTGCTGCCGCAATGGCTGCATCAGCTTCAAGCCTTGCCGCAACTGGCTGCCCTGGCGTTCCACGCCCGCCACCTGCCAGCAGAGGCTGCGCAGCTGCTGCAGGCTGTGCTCCAGTTGGCGGAACTGCTCTCCGGTAGGCACCGGTAAGCCGGAGATGGGCCGGTGCGCGGCGGTGAGGGGCGTGAGCGCTGGCGGTGGCTCGATCTGGCGCAGCTGGCGGGCGAACACCAGGCATTCCATCAGCGAATTGCTGGCCAGGCGATTGGCGCCATGCACGCCGGTGCTCGCCACTTCACCCACGGCATAGAGGCCGGGAATGGTGGTGGCGGCCATGGCGTTGGTGTGCACGCCTCCCATCCAGTAGTGGGCGGCAGGCGCCACGGGAATGGGCGTGCTTGTGGGCTCCAGCCCCAGCTCCCGGCAGCGCCCCAGGATCGTGGGGAATTGCTGCTCGAGCCGCTCCCGGCCCACCGGGCGCAGATCCAGCCATACGTGCTCCAGCTGCTGCTCGCGCATGCACTGCACCAAGGCGCGGCTCACGGCATCCCGCGGGGCCAGATCGGCGCCGGGCAGCTGGCTCACCGGGCTGGCTCCGCGGCCATCTAGCAGCTGCGCTCCTTCCCCGCGCACCGCTTCAGAGATCAGAAAGTGGGGCGCCCCCGGCAGCATCAGGGCCGTGGGGTGAAATTGCACGAATTCCAGATCACGGATCTTGGCGCCGGCATGCCAGGCCATGGCGATGCCGTCGCCGCTGGCCTGCGATGGGTTGGTGGTGTTGGCGTAGAGATGGCCGCCGCCACCGGTGGCCAGCACAACAGCTCCGGCCTGCAACCAGCGCAGGCTGCCGGCGTGCAGCATCTGAAGCCCGCAGCAGCGGCCGGCTTCGATCCAGAGCTGCAGGGCCAGGGCTCCCTGCAGGCGCACCAACCCCGGCCGTTGCAGCACACGGCGCTCGAGCGCATCCACCAGGGCACCGCCGGTGCGGTCTTGGGCGTGCAGCACACGCCGGTGGCTGTGGGCGGCCTCGAGCGTGGTGCTCAGGTTGCCGTTGTGGCGATCGAAGTCCATCCCCAGCTCCAGCAGCCGCTCCACGCAGGTTGGGGCTTCCCGCACCAGCAGCTCCACTGCTGGGGGGTCGCAGAGGCCACCGCCAGCCCTGAGGGTGTCGTCGCGGTGGCTGGCGAAGCTGTCGTCGGCGTTGGTTACCGCGGCAATGCCCCCCTGGGCCCAGCGGCTGGAGGAGCGTGGCGCGTGGTCTTTGCTCAGCAGCAGCACCCGCAGTTCAGGCGGCAGCTCCAGGGCCGCCATCAGCCCTGCGGCCCCACCGCCCACCACGATCACATCCCAGTTGGAGGGCAGCTGAACCACGGAGCCCGAGGCGTGAAGGGCAACAAAAAAGCCGCCGGGAGGGCCCGACGGCTGGAACCGGTGAGCGAATTTAAAACTCGGTGATCACACCACCGCTGAAGCTCAGCGGTACTGACCGTCGTTGATGCGGTCGAAACCTTCGTTCAGAGCGATCGAGGCGGGAGTCACAGTGAAGTTGTCCTTGTACTTCTCCACCAGCTCTTTCTGGCGATCGGTGAGATCAAGGTTGAACAGGTCGTCAACGGTGTTGTAGGGACCGCCCAGCACGATCTTTCCGGCCAGGGTGGGATACATGCCTGGGAACGCCTGGAAGCGGCGCACCGAGCAGTTGTTCAGGTCGACTTTGTCGCCGCGCTCGGCGATTTTCTCGTCTGCAACGTTGCTCAGATCAGCCGCCTGGGCTGTGGGTGCCATCACCAGGCCGAAGAGCAGGCTGGCCAGCAGCACGCCACTCATGAGCCACGAAACCAGCCGTTTCATCGAAGTCTCCGTCTGAACGGGAATCACAGGGACTGCCAAGCAGCGTTGCAAAGCTACAGGTGTGATGCCTTGGCCTTGAGCCCAGGCCGGCAGGCTTTTGCAGTTCTTCAGATCAGGCCGCTCAGCTGCGGGGCCCACAGCGATGCTGCAAGAAACACACCATCCACGGCCAGGGTGGTGGCAATGGCGGAAGCGGCCAAGCGCCAGGCCGGATCCGGGTGCTGCCAGAAGCGCCTGCACAGGCCAAGCAGCATGGCGCCGGCCAGGAGCGTCACCGCCAGGGGAAGGGGTTGCAGCACTTCCAGCGCGGCGTTCTGCAGCTGCAGAGCGGCCTGATCGGCTGGGGCGAGCAACACCTCTCTCCAGTGGCGCATCACGCCCGTGATCGCCATCACCCCATCGGTGCAGGCTGTTCCCAGCAGGGAGGCCAAATAGAAGCTGGCGGCCAGGCGCCAGCGGCTATTGAGCCCGCCTAGAGCCAGGGGCAGGGCAAACGCTTCGATCGGTAGATGCCAGAGCGGGTGAAGCCGGCACCAGCCCCAGAACAGGCAGCCGCCCAGCCAGCTGCCGCTGAACCCCACCAGCAGGGTGCCGGCTCGGCTCAGGCCGGGGTTGGGGCTCTCTGCCAAGAGCACGCCCACCAGCAGCAGAGGGGCTGTAAACAGTGCGGCGCTGAAGGGGGCCAGGCGAACCCACGGCGCCTGCAGGAACACCGGCAGGGCCACCAGCAGGGCTCCAGCCAGACCGATCCCCACGCCCACGCCGGCGCTCTGGTTCGCCCGGATGGCGCTGGGGGGCATCGCGGCCACCGTGAGGCTGGGCGGAACCCCGATCACCACTGTGTGAAGAAAGTTGTGCAACCCTAGAGGACGCCTCTGGTGTTGCCGTTGCTGGCCAGAGCCGGCTTCGCCGCATAGGGTCAAACCCGTGCTGCCTCTTCTGCGGTGTTCGCTGCCCTGCCCCCGACGGAACAGCTCGGGGTGCTCCAAGCCTGCTGGCGTTTTTTTGTGCTGGGCGTGGTGCAAGGGCTCACGGAATTTCTGCCGATCAGCAGCACAGCCCATTTGAAGGTGGTGCCTGTTGTGCTGGGGTGGGGAGACCCCGGCGTGGCCGTCACCGCTGTCATTCAGCTCGGCAGCATCTTGGCGGTGCTGGGATTCTTCCGCGACGACCTGCGCCAGGTGCTGGCAGGGGTCAGCCAGGGCCTGCGCCAGCGCCGCTGGGACGACCCTCAGGCTCGTCTGGGCCTCGCGATCGGGCTTGGCACGATTCCAATCCTGATCGGCGGGCTGGCGATCAAGCTGTTTGTGCCGAACTTCGATCAATCCCCCCTTCGCAGCCTCACCTCCATCGCCGTTGTGTCGATCGTGATGGCGCTGCTGTTGGCCCTGGCCGAACGCATGGGCACCCGCCGCCGCCTGCTGGATCAGGTGAGCGTTCGTGATGGCCTCTGGGTGGGGCTGGCGCAAGCCTTGGCCTTGATTCCAGGGGTGTCGCGCTCCGGCAGCACGCTCACCGCCTCCCTGTTCGATGGGTGGAAACGAGCTGATGCGGCGAGGTTCTCCTTTCTGTTGGGGATCCCCGCGATCGCGATTGCTGGCCTAGTGGAGCTGAAGGAGGCGTTCACCCAGCCCGTGGCCGGTGGCGTGCTGCCGCTGTTGGTGGGCATCGCTACATCGGCTTTGGTGTCGTGGTTGGCGATCGCTTGGTTGTTGCGCTTTCTGCAGCACCACAGCACGTGGTGGTTTGTGGGCTACCGGCTGTTTTTTGGCCTTGGCCTGCTGCTCTGGGTTGGCCGCCAGGCGGCCTGAGCGCTCACACTGGAGACAGCAAGCACGAACGGGCAGCGCCTGTGTGGAAGGAACCCTCGGCCGGTGTTCCCCTGGTGGATGCCAGTGAGGTGCGTTTGCCGCAGCCGGCTTTGGTGGATGCGGTGGAGCCGGATTCGATCGGCGATGAGCTGGGGATCCAGCCGGGTGATCGGCTGCTGAGCATCAATGGCGTCCGTCCGCGGGATCTGATCGATCTGCAGTTCCTGGTCTGCGGGGAGGAACTCACCCTCGAGGTGCAAGACCCCGATGGCAGCGTGCATGTGGTGGAGCTGGAAAAGGATGCCGATGAGGGCTTGGGGCTGGCCTTCAGCGAGGCCCTGTTCGATGGCCTCAAGCAGTGCAACAACCACTGCCCGTTCTGCTTCATCGATCAGCAGCCCCCCGGCCATCGCCGCAGCCTCTATCTCAAAGACGACGACTACCGCCTCAGCTTTCTCTACGGCTCCTATCTCACCCTCACCAACCTCACTGCGGCTGACTGGCAGCGCATTGAGGACCAGCGGCTCTCGCCCCTGTTCGTGTCGGTTCACGCCACCGATGCTGAGCTGCGCTCCAAATTGCTGGTGAACCCCAGGGCCAGCTTGCTGATGGAGCAGCTGGCCTGGTTTCAGCAGCGCGATTTACAGATTCACGCCCAGGTGGTGGTGTGCCCTGGCCTGAACGACGGCCCTGCCCTGGAGCGAACGCTCACCGATCTGGCGAGCTTCGCCGCTGGTGAGTGGCCCGCGGTGCTCTCGGCGGCCGTGGTGCCGGTGGGGCTCACTCGGTACCGGCCCGAGGGTGATGGGCTTGTGCCGGTGGACCGTGCCTGCGCGCAACGGGTGATCGCCCAGGTGGAACCCATGCAGCAGCGCTTCCAAGCGGAGCTGGGCAGCCGTTTTGCCTGGCTATCCGATGAGTGGTACCTGATGGCGGGCTATCCGCTGCCGCCTCGCGACGATTACGAGGATCTGCCGCAGGAGGGCAATGGCGTGGGCAGCATCCGGGCCTTCCTCGAGGCCATGGATGACGCCACTGCTGCTTTACCCGCGGCATTACCTCAGCCCCGCCGGGTGAGTTGGGTGGTGGGTTTGCTGGTGGCGGAAGCGCTGCAGCCTGCCGTGGATCGGCTGAATGCGGTGGAGGGATTGGAGCTGTTGCTCCACGGTTTGCCGAGCCCCTATTGGGGCCAGGATCAGGTGGTCACCGGACTGCTCACAGGCTCCGATCTGCTGGAGGGGCTCAAGGGCCGCGATCTTGGTGAGGAACTGCTGCTGCCTGCAGTGATGCTGCGGCAGGGTGAGCCGGTGTTTCTCGACGACCAGCGCCTCGATGCGGTGGCCGCTCAGTTGCCCGTGCCGGTTCAGCTGGTGGGAGGGGCAGCTGAGATCGTGGCCGCCTGCCTGGGTACCGACTCCTGAACTGACTAAGCTTGCCAAGACAACTTTTATCTGGGCAGAGTTTTTCGGTGACGCGACCCTTCAAGACCTGGCTTGCTGCTGCTGGCACCGGTCTGCTGGCCATCACCGGCACCGGCTTTGCCCAGGAGCAGCCCACCGCCAGCGTCCAGGCTCCCTTGCCTCTGGCGCCGCAGGTCAAAGGGCCGCGGCCGAAGTCGGACGCCAGCGTGCTGGCGCCAGCCGCCACCAAGCTCGATCCCAGCCTCCAAAACCTGGCAGCTCCAGCCACCCTGGCGCTGCCCAATAAGCCTGAGCAGGTGCGCATTGCAGAGCTGCGCCCGCTCTCGCTCAAAGACGTTGAAAACCTGGCAGAGGTCAATAATCCCAACCTGAAGGCGATCGCCAGCCGGGTGGATCAAGCTCAGAGCCAGCTGCGTACACAGATCGCGGCTTGGTATCCCAACCTCAGCCTCAGCACGCAGAACTTTCCTGGATACACCGGGGGCAATCAGCGCAACACCACCACGACTACCAATCCTCTCCAACAAACCCCTCAGAAGCTCTACACCTACACAAGCCGCTGGGCCATGGGCGCCCAGCTTTCGGCCCAGTGGGATCTGATCAACCCACAGCGCGTTCCTCAGATTGCCGCTGCACGCGACCAATTTGAGCAGTCTAAAAATCAATATCTGATCGCCTTGCGGGACCTGCGCCTGCAGGCGGCTCAGGCTTATTTCCGTCTACAGCTTGCTGACGACACTGTTCGGATTGGTCAGGAATCAGTACGGGCTTCGCTGGTGAGCCTGCGTGATGCCCGCGCTCGTTTCCAGGCTGGAGTGGCCACCAAGCTCGAGGTGCTGGAGGCTGAAACTCAGCTCGCTCGCGACCAGCAGCTCCTCACCAATGGACTTGCTGAGCAGTCCGTTGCACGCCGCAATCTGGCTCGGCTGTTGGATCTACCCCAGAACGTGAGCCCCACGGCTAAGGAACAACTCCGGCCTTTGGGTGTGTGGACACCTTCTCTCCAGGAAAGCGTGATTGCCGCTTACGCCTTCCGGGAGGAGCTGGATAACGCCCTGCTCGATATTTCTGCGGCCAACAGCCAGGCCAACAGTGCCCTGGGTGCTGTGCAACCATTCCTCTCCATCTTCAACAACCTGAGCGGCTTCCGCTATCAGGGCACTGAGCAAGTGTTGGTCGACCTACCCGGCAACAGCGGCTGGGCGGTTGAAAACGCAGTTGGCTTGCAGGCCAGTTGGAACATCTTTGATGGCGGTGCCGCCCGCGCCCA
Organism: Vulcanococcus sp.; assembly: GCA_019264575.1. Classification (GTDB taxonomy): domain Bacteria; phylum Cyanobacteriota; class Cyanobacteriia; order PCC-6307; family Cyanobiaceae; genus Vulcanococcus. The sequence goes on from JAHUZV010000012.1 coordinate 70,783, forward strand.
ATACCGCCAGGCCAAGCAACGCGCTCAGGAAAGCAGCTTCCGATTCGCCCAAACTCGCGACGATCTGCGCTTCGAGGTGGAGGAAAGCTTCTACCAATTGCGCCAGGCCAACCGCAACATCCAAACCACCTCCCGCGAGGTGATCTCCTCGCGTGAATCCCTGCGTTTGGCACGCTTGCGCTTCCAGGCGGGCGTGAGCACCCAGCGCGAAGTGGTGGATAACCAGCGCGACCTCACTCAGGCGGAAGTGCGCTACGCCCAAGCACTGACGGAATACAACACCAACTTGGCTTTGTTGCGGCGACGCACCGGCCTTGATCAAGTGGCGGTTTGTCAGCCCTCCAGCCTTGGTGCCAGCAAGCCTGTGCTCGAGGATCTGGAGAACATCCCCGTCCCACCCGAGCCGCTGCAGCCCGCCTGCCAGGCCGCGGCTTCCGCTCAGCCCGCCTCCTAACGGTCAAACCGTCCTAACGTCAGCAGTCAGCTGAAGGCTGACAGCTGTCACTTCCTCTTCCCCGTCTGCTGCGGCTGGGCCTGTTTCAAGGCTGTGTTGGCTGCCTGGCCGTGATCTTTGTGGGGCTGCTCAACCGGGTGATGCTCACCGAGTTGGGTTTCCCCGGTTTGCTGGTGGGTGGAGCCCTGGCGTTTGAGCAGCTGGTGGCGCCCTCCCGCATCCTGTTTGGCCAGATATCGGATGCGCATCCTCTGGCGGGCCGGCACCGCACGCCTTACATCTGGATCGGTGCAGCGCTGTTCTGCAGCCTGGCGGTGCTGTTGATCCCTTTGATCTTCCGGTTGCACAGCGCCCTTGAAACCGGAGCTGGATGGGGCATCGCTCTGGGGGTTGCCGCCTTGTGCGGGCTCACCGCTTGTTACGGACTGGCCGTGTCCTTGGCCACCACCCCCTATCTGGCCTTGGTGATCGACAGCACCACCGAGGAGGAGCGCCCTCGTGCGGTGGGGCTGATCTGGTGTTTGCTCACCGTGGGGATTGTGGTGGGCGCGATCGCGAGCTCGATCTGCCTCAAAGGTCTTGATGGCGTGACGGATCCAGGGCAGTTGGAATCGGCCCTGTTCACCTTTATGGCTCGGGTGGCTCTGGTGGTGTTTGCCCTCACCCTGGTCGCCACCTGGGGAGTCGAAACCCCTGGTCGCCGTCAGCAGCTCAGCCGCGCCGAAGATCGCGACGACGCCATCACCCTGGCCGTGGCCTGGCGCTTGATCACCTCCAGCCGCCAGGTGCTGGTGTTCTTCTGCTTCCTGCTGGCGTTCACCCTGGCGGTGTTTCTGCAGGATCCGATCCTGGAGAGCTACGGCGCCGAGGTGTTCAACCTGCCGATCGCAGCCACGGCTTCGCTCAGTGCGGTGTGGGGGATCGGCACCTTGCTTGGTCTGCTGTTGGCAGGCCTGTGGCTGGTGCCTCGGCTGGGCAAATTTGCCTGTGCCCGTCTGGGTTGTCAGTTGATTCTGGCTTCGCTGCTGCTACTCACGCTGGTGGGCCTCACCGCGGATCCGCAGTTGCTCAAGTTGGTGCTCTTCCTGTTTGGTTTGGCCACCGGTATCGGCACCAATGCCACGCTGGTGTTGATGCTGGATCTCACCTTGCCGGAAGTGGCGGGCACTTTTGTCGGGGTCTGGGGCTTGGCCCAGGCCTATTCCCGCGCCGCCGGGAAAGTTCTCGGTGGTGGTCTGCTGGATCTGGCCCGCACGTTCAGTCCAGCCGGCAGCACCTTTCCCCCCTACGCGGCTGTGTTTGTGGTGGAGGCAGCCATCGCCGTTCTGGCCTTGGTGTTGCTCAGCCGCGTCAACCTGCGCCAGTTCCGTGACGACACCGGCCGCAGCCTCGATCGCGTTCTAGCCATGGAGCTCGGATGACTGCTTCGCCCATTCGCATGCCAGAGGGCTTGGATGCCCTGGGTCTCCTGCTTGATCGGGTGGCTGAACGCCAACGGCAAGACTTTGGCCAGCTGGATTCCGAGGCCAAAGCCGACGGCAGCCTGATCACCGCATGCGATCGCTGGAGTGATGCAGCCCTGGTGGACGGTCTGGCTGAGCTGTATCCCGGTGAAGGTGTGCTGAGCGAGGAAGGCAGCCAGTGCGTGCCGAACTCGCAGGCCTTCTGGGTGGTGGATCCGCTGGACGGCACGACCAACTTCGCCGCGGGTATCCCTTATTGGGCGATCTCCCTGGCGCGTTTTGAACATGGCGTGCCTGTGCTGGCGGTGCTTGATGTGCCGCCGCTGCGCCAGCGGATCGTGGCGATCCGCGGCGGGGGGGCCTGGCGGAAGCACAACAAATTGCAGCCACCGGCAGCCCGAAATCAGGTGGCCGGATGCGCGTCTCTGTGCAGCCGCTCCATCGGGGTGCTGCAGAAACTGCCGCACCAGCGCTTCCCGGGAAAGATCCGTTTGCTTGGTGTCGCGAGCCTCAACCTGGTGAGTGTGGGAATGGGGCAGACCATCTCAGCCCTTGAGGCCACGCCAAAGATTTGGGATCTGGCGGCGGCTTGGCTGGTGCTGCAGGAGTTGAACTGCCCGATGCGCTGGTTGGTTCGTGATCCGGCTCAGCTCCATGCCGGTGAGGATTTGTCGCAGGCCAACTTCCCAGTGCTGGCGGCCCGTGATGACGAAACCCTGGCCAGGTTCAAGCCTTGGGCTGACGCGTTGGTGTCGTCCACTTGACAGACCAGCGGCAAGGGGTGTTATGGTTTTGGACTGCGCGGGAGCCGAGAGGCTTTTGATGCAGGAACCGAAGACCCCCGAGCAATCGGTGTTGTAGGTTCGCTGAGCGGCTGAGACGCCGCTCTGAGCTGAAAACCGGAACCCCCGGT
>JAHUZV010000006.1 GCA_019264575.1 Vulcanococcus sp.
TCGCGTTTGGTCTGCTTCTTGGCGGTGGTGAGCTCGTAATCCGAGAAGCCGAGCTGCTTGCCGCCCATCACCTCAGTCCTGGCCTGCGATCACGGCTCCATTGTCGCGCGGAAGGCTTGGGTTTTCCAGAGTCTCCCTAAGGGGATCGCCTTTAAAGGAAACGAATTGCTGACCTCATACGCCCAAGACAATAGCTCAGAAACGAAGAGTTTTGGGAGCGGACCCGCAGCAAAGTATGGAAACTACAGTGCAAGTCAGATAGATAGAGCATGGTTTAAGTCGTATGGAAATGGGCAGTTTTTCAATCAGGACTGGTTTCTGGACCCATTCGGAGCGGATCTCTTGTGAAAACGTAAATCACTTTTCCTCCTGAATATTTCACTAGGAGGCAAACGATTCTATTGAGGAGGACATACTCTCGACGATGGCTTTAGAACTATCAAGAGTGGGGGGGGGCTGGTTTTGATGTGGCGCCATGAAAAAGGCAGAAGACATCCAAGGATGACGACCAATGGGTCAAAAGTAATCACCGAAGAGTATGGCTGGCTGAGGTGGACTGGTTTTTCTGGACATGCCCCATCGTTAACCTCTGAGGCGGGGTCCCGCCCCTGACCGGGGCTCCCACCAATGAGCAAGCGCCGTACCCACAGCCCTGAATTCAAGGCCAGGGTCGCCATGGAGGCGATCAGTGGCCGCAAGACGATCCAGGAGATCGCTGCCGATCACGCCATCCACCCGATCCAGGTGAGCCAGTGGAAGCGGCAGCTGCTGGCCGGTGCCAGCGAGCTGTTCACCAGGGGCAAGAAAAGCAAGGACAAGGAGGAAGGGCAGGCCAAAGAGGCAGAGCTGTTCCAGCAGATCGGCAAGCTGCAGATGGAGCTGGAGTGGCTCAAAAAAAAGTCTCAGCTGCTCTGACGCCCGTGAACTGCGCAAGCTGGTCGATCACGACGACCCCGAGCTCAGCATCAGCCGCCAATGTGCGCTGTTGGGCCTGCCCAGATCCACGCTGTATTACAGGCCCACGCCGGTGCGGGCATCGATACTACGGATCATGGCCAGGATCGACGCTCTCTACCTGGAGGATCCCTGCAGCGGTAGCCGCCGGATGGTGGTGTACCTGGCCCGAGAAGGGATCCCGATCAGCCGCGATCGTGTGCGAAACCTTTTGCGGCGCATGGGGTTACGGGCGATCTACCAGAAGCCACGCACCACGGTTCCAGGAGACCCGTCGGAGCGATTCCTCTGTCTGGTGGACCTCCGGCTTGTCATGGCTGTGGATCAGGTCTGGGCCACCGACATCACTTACATCCCGCTGCAGAAGGGTTTCCTCTACCTGGTGGCGATCGTGGATCTCTTCTCCAGGAACGTGCTCAGCTGGAAGCTCTCGAACAGCCTTGACACAGAGTTCTGCCTCAAGGCTCTGGAAATGGCGCTGGAGGGTGGCCGCAAACCAGAGATCTTCCACTCCGACCAGGGCTGCCAGTTCACCTCTTCTGACTTTGTGGCCAGGCTGCAGTCCGAGAAGATCAAGATCAGCTGGTCAGGCAGAAAGCGCTGCTACGACAACATCCTGGTGGAGAGGCTGTGGCGCACGGTCAAATACGAGGAGGTCTATCTACGTGCCTACAGCGATGGCTGGGAGGCTGAGATCAGTCTGGCCCGATTCCTCTGGAGGTATTGCCATGTAAGGCCACACAGCTCCCTGGGAGGCAGAACTCCCCATGAGGTCTACACTGAAATTGAACCCTGTTCCTCCCGCCCGGAGGTAACGATGTCAGGGGCCAGAACTGTCCAATAAAAGGCACCCACCTCAGGCTATAATACAAGAAGGCAACAAAGATCGGTAACATGAGCAAATCCAAAACCAGGTCGAAGCGTCCAAAGCCTGGCAAGAACTCTGGCGGCATTCCACAAGTGAAGCAGCCGACCTACCCCGTAGATACCACGACAGCATTGACAACATACGATTCTTACTCTGGAGAAGAATGGATTAGTGATGTGGTCTATGATATGAATTCTGAGAATTACAAACGGTGGCAGCCAGGGATTGCAAAAGATCAGATCACTGGATGGTGGGTCAAGAAGGAAGTTACAGACGAAACACTAGTCACTACAAACCTTATAACAACTAAGTCAACAACACCATACGGGGCAGGGAAATGGTATGTAGAAAGAATGGTTTTCGACCTTGACCCATCCAATACACAATCACTTAGAGCAGGCGGAAATAGATTCTCAATTAACAACATTGATGCCGTCGCTCGTTTAGAGGGGAGAGCTGTTTCAGTCGGCGAGGCAATGAGTTACTACGTCCTACCAGCCGCACAATACCGTTCCACCAACTTCCCTGCAGGTGGTCAAAGCGATCGAAGTTATACAAACATCAAAGGCGGAACCCTTGGAGTAGTTTCATACAGCACAAATGCCAGTGATGGGGAATGGTTTAGAAACTACGATGGAGGGAAGTTCTTCGGAAAGGATTGGTATCTGAACCCCTTTGGCAACAATCTCCTATAGGCAGAAGATGCTAACGAACTCTTAGAGATTCAGCAGCAACCAGCCGACGAACTTTGGACGCTACCCTCTGCAGGGTAAGCGAAGATCGACTGGGAAAATGTGTCTACGATACCAGAAGAGGCTTCTAAGGTTTTCGCAGAATGCACAGGGCGCTGAAACATGGTTGCGTTAGAATATCCTTAACAATCCACAACACCTCCTATGCCCAAGAAACCGCAGGAAGTCAAGCCATTGAATGTCAAGCGAGGCGACATCAAGAGCTTCTCCCCTTATCAGATGGAAGCGGCAGGAATAACGCTTAAAAGCGATGTTGTCTATGGGAAGAATTCAGATATCTTCAGGCTTTATACAAATGGACTGACCAAGGAGCAGGTGGACAGCATCACAGGATTTGGATACGAGGTTGAATTAAGTCCCACGCAAATGGTGACAACGATTCAGCTTGTGATACCTCAGCCATTTGAGGCAAATGGCAGAAACTACGGATCGCAGACAACACGACAAACCACAAAAGGTGTGCTTACTTTTAAAAAGAACAGGCTTGTGGCAAATAATCCTTTTGAGAGAATCGAGGGCATGGTTAGAGACCCTCAAGATGGGCTATCTGTAGAGCAGTATCTATATGATGACACACCCCAGACAGCTGGCTATCCGACATATTTCTACGATCTCAGAAGCAATGGAGAGAATCTGGGTGATGCCAGTACTCTTCCGTGGTTCAGGACCTACGAAAGTGGAAGATTTTTTTATGAAGGCTGGCAGAATAACCCTTTCATTGCCAACCTCATCTAACTCAAGCCACGCTAATGCTTCTGATTGGCGCACCATCAACAAGTGATTATAAGGAAACAAGATTTCATCGAGAACGGATATGACCATCAACATTGAATGGCAAGACCAGTTTGGTCGTTGGCAGCACTACCAGACAAAGCAGAACCAGGCGGATGCTTATCGGGTTGCTCAGCGTCGTGCTGAATCCACTGGGAAGCGCCATCGCCTGGTGGATGACGATGGGCGCTTGTTGGATGTTATTTAATCAGCAATAAGATCTGCAGTTTTGATGCGGGGAATAGATTCCCAACCCGCTTTGCTCATCAAATGAGGATGAGGGTAAAGAAAAGGATTGGAAAGCATAACCACCTCTTGGGGCGAGAGGTTGTATTGCTCAGAAGTTGCGACGACTTTTTGCAGGCGCTTCTTCTGCGTCGGAAGAGAGTGCTTGTCAACAATCTCTTGAAGTGGAGCAATATCCTGAATCGACTTTCCAGTTTTAAGCGATTGATTAATCAATGGAGGTTTCTTGAAGTTTCCACTATCCCAAACCATATCCTTACCCATCCACTGAGCAGTCACGTCGTATCCCGCATACAAGGAACAGATGGGTTTCTGCTCCGCATTGAAGCGTTTTTGCATCTCAGAAAGAGTCAGGGAGGGGTCATGAATGAGTTTCTTCGGCGCCCCTTGCTCAATGGGTTTTACGCACGGGGAAAACATCACATGAACCTTCTTCTGGCAAGGGGAATCCATTCCTTTCATTACTTGAATAACAAGGTCATAGGGGAGAGCATCGTAATAAACAATCTTATTCAGGTAGCTATGGTGGTTGACGCCAATGCCCTGGTAATACCCCAGGCTCTTGACATCTTCAAAGCGAGCGCCGTGCTGACTCGCTACAAGGCACATCATAATATCAAGATCCTTGACGGATTTCGGATAACACAAGTCGCACATTGACTCGGTAACCCTGCCATTAATAAGCAGCTTGTCAGTATAGGGAACAAAAAAACTCTCACTGACACCAGGGCAATAAGTAGGGTCAACGAGCTTGCCTTCGGGAGTCAACCAACAGGCATGACCATAAAGAAAAATACCTGCATCAGGAGAATCACCAATAAAACTAATACCCCAACCATACAAGACCTTGCCGCCCCAGGTTTGAGCGCAGATATTTGCGTTCCAATAGCAGCGACCATTTTGACCACTGGCAATCCCCTTAAGGCGACGAGGAACCAGAAGAATATTGTTATTTGTCAGAATACGCAATTGATCAATAAAATCCTGATCAAAAGCATTGGTCACGACATCACATGCCCATTGCTGAGCGTTGCCAGTGTTTTTCATAATAAAGAGCAGGTATTTGAATATGCTCTAAACCTGAGCAAGGTGCAGGGTTATTTCGACGGTTTTTCGTCTAACAAGACAACGGAACCTCCCTTTGCTTGATTGCTGGAGTCGTTGTCGCTTGTGGAATTATTATACGACGACTACCCCCGCCTGTCAACCCCCTGCGGGCAGGTTTGTTGAGACACAAGGCGCTGCAAAGGGTCTGAATGATGCCCCTCGATCATAACTGGGACCCCTTGGTCTCATCCTGGTCTTGCTCAAGACCCGTTGCACCACAATGGATATGACTACTCTAATCTTATTGCTACTCTTCTTTTTGTTCTTGTTGCACCTACGAATGTCTAATATTCGCTTGCTCCGAGAATGCCTGCTGCTTACCCGATACCAGATTTGCCTCAGTCAATATCGTGATAGTTGCCTTGAGCATCTGTATAGCCCCTGAATCTGCGCCCTTTTGATGGGTTGTAGTTGCGGGCATACTGAACACGACTGGTCTGCCCAGAAGCGTTGGGGAAGGTCTTGCCATCACGACTAACCCCAAACTGCTTCTTGGGTACTGCTGCTGTTGACCCACCAGAACCACCACTGCTCTGGTTCCCACGCTCCGCCTTGAACTTCACCTCATCCCACTTCAACCCGTGGGATTTCCTCAGTTCGTTTGCTCTGCTCTTCGCCGCCTCAAACCCCTGGATGCCCCTGGCAAGCACCGCATTGGTGTCTGTGCGGAAGATGTAGAAGGAATGCTCTTCCGAGACCGCCAGCGGGGCATCAGCGATCTGGTGGGCACTGGGCAGGGTCTCTCGCTTGCGTGACCGATTGATCGCCAGCAGCACTTTCCTTGCCGCTGCCTGCCTCTTGAGGAACTCCTCCACCATCAGGTCGTGGTGAGTCATGACGCCCCCTTGCTGCGACCTTTGGGTGTCTTGGCGTATTCCTCACGAATCAGACCCAGCAGGAGGGTCTCCAGGTCTCGGTAGCGCCTGTTGACCTTCTGCTGTCCCGTGTCAATTAGGTTGATGTGTGGCGTCAATCTGGTTGACCGGTTCAATCGGTTGTTCTGAGAGCTGCTGCCCGGTGAGAACGCTGTTGGGGTCGTGATCGTGACCAGGCTGTCGCGACGCGTCAATCAAGTTGTGGATCGCTTTGCATCAATCTCATGGCCGGTGGCCCCGTTTTCGTGTCGCCACCTTGCTTCTGCTGGGCTGCAGCGTTGTTGGTGTTGATCGTGACCGCGATCACGCCCGCGTCAATTACGTAGGCGGGTCGATTGCATCGCCAGAAACCCTTGCAGCAGCTGCCTTTTGCCGGTAGCTATCCCCCTTGATGCCCACGATGTGGCAGTGGTGCACCAGCCGATCCACAGCCGCCACCGTCATCGATCCGCTGGGGAAGATTTCGTCCCACTCCCGGAACGGCTGGTTGGAAGTCACCAGCAGGGATTTGCGCTCGTAGCGGTGGCAGATCAGCTCAAACAGCACCGAGGTCTCCAGCTCGTTGCGACGCACATAGGAGATGTCGTCGATCACCACCAGGCTGTAGCGATCCAGCTTTTGGATAACAGTAGGCAACTCATAGCTGGCCTTGGCCTTCTGCAGCAGCTGCACCAGGGCCGTGGCCGGAAAGAAGCGGCAGGCCTGGTCCTGCTCGATCATCGCGATCGTGATCGCAATGGCCAGGTGGGTTTTGCCCACACCGCTGGGACCAAACAGCAGCAGGTTCTCCGCCTGCAGCAGCCAGGTGTGGCTGCGGGAGAGGACCTGTAGCTCCTGCCAGTGCTTGGGTTCGAGGTGTTGATGATCAAAGCCATCCAGTCCCTTCTGCCACGGGAGATGCGCCTCGCGCAGTAGGCGTTGGCGCCGGGCAATCAGGCGGTGGTCAACCTCCTGCTCACAGAGGGCATAGAGGAACTGTGCCGGGCTCCAGCCTTCTGCCTCAGCTTGCTGACTGAGCGGCTGCCATTGGCTGCGAAAGCGCGCGAGTTTCAGCTGTTTGAGCAGGAGTGGCAAGGCCGCTTCCACTGCCTGGGAGCGGGGAACCGGAGAGGAGGTGGTCATAGGAGGCCAGCAGGTGTTGGGGGATCACGGGATCAGGCAGGGCGCTGCGACGCGGAGGCACCCGGAAGCGCTGCTGCAACAGCGAGAGAGACAGGGCCTTGCGTTGGTGGGCTTGCTGCAGGAAGGCGAGCACCAGCTCAAAGGACGCCACCCGCACGGCGACATACAGCGCCTCAACCATCAAGCGAGCAGCGCCGTCACGGTCACCGCCAGCGAGCAGGTACTGCCAGAAGTCCCACCAGCGCTGGTCGGGGAAGAGGTGGCGCTGGTAGCGGCAATGGAGCAGCGCCCGTGGTTTGGCACGCAGGCCATCGATCAGATGCTCCAGATCGATGCACCAGGCGCGCTTCTCGCCGGAGGCGCCATAGGCACGTGGGAGCTGGCACACCCAGTCGCTGCCCAGGTAGACGATCAGGCGGTCATGGTGCAGCCGCACCGTGACCTGGCGACCGATCAAGGTGGGCGGCACTGAATAGACGACCTGCCGCACCTCGCTCGTGCTGGTGCTCCGCACCCGCACCGTGAGCAGCTCATAGTCCGCAAAGCGGAAGGCCGGCAACGCTGAGAGGTGTTCCAGCTCCTGCTCATAGCGCCGCTGGCGCGGGGCGTTGAGGGCGCTGAACACCTCGGCCAGCAATTCGCCGTATTCGGCGGGTTCCTCGAAATCGCAGCTGCCGCGCAGGATCAGCTTCTGCTCCAGCCGACGTTTCACATGGCCGTGCGGAGCCTCGATGATCCCGTTCTCATGGGCCACGCCGCGGTTGTTGCGGCTGGCGCTCAGGCCGTAGTGAGCGCAGAGCGCCTGGTAGCGGGGCGTGATGTCGAGGGCGTAGCTGCCGTCGCGGTTGCGGCTGGCGGCCGAGAGCCGATCCGTGCGCAACTCCCGTGGCGTCCCACCACAGGTGGCCAGGGCGTTCTGCAAACCCTCGGAGAGCGCCACAAAGCTCTCGCCGCCGTGGATCACCTGCCCGTAAGCCCAGCCGCTCCACGCCAGGCGGTAGTGGAACAGCAGGTGCGGGAACGGCTCGCCCCGCAGGGTGATGACAACCCGCTTGACCTTGGTGAAATCACAGAAGCCGATCTCACCGGGCTGATACGCCAGCGGGAACATCACCTCAGGCGCCGGGCCATGGAGGGCCTTCCACTGCTGCACACGCCGCTGCAGCGTGCGTTTCAGCGAAGTCCAGTCCTGATCTGGCTTTTGCTCCTGCAGATGCTCCAGCAGCGTGGTGGGCGTGAGTGCTGGATGGCGCTCCAGCAGCGGCACCAGTAATGGCTCCCAGACCTCCGCGAGTGGATCGGGTCGCCGCCTGCTACGGGGCTTGCTGGCTTTGGGTTGCAGGCGGCCGGAATCGATCCGGTGAGCACTGCTCACCGAGATGCCCGCCGCAGCGGCAGCCACCTCCTGGCGGCTGCCGGCTCGTCGTTTGGACATGTACAGCGCAATCTGTTGAGCGGTGAGGGGAGCAGGCATGACCCGGTGCCCTGCGCATGGCAACCGGATTCAGCGCAACCCCTGCTGAGCGGTCAACCTGTTTGGCGCGACCCCTCAACCTGATTGTCGTCGGACATTCTGCACCTCCTTGAGCATCTCTGCCTCAACGGGGTGCAGGTGGATCCTGATGGTGCTCATCGCACCAACCTGCTGCTGGGTGCTCCAAAGACCGCCTGATGCTTTTCACGCAGAAGGGTCTTGTAGAGACCACTGATATCCATTTTGTAGAGATCCATCAGATCCTCCATTTGCTGAAGCAGATATGGATGCTCTTTTTCTTTAAAACTTATTTGCTTGACTCTTGGGATTGATCTCATCTATGACTTTAAAATAGAATCTAAATCTATTTATTCATGATTCATCCTTGAGTTGAATCAAGAGTTTTCTTGTGGATGCAACCTAAGATCAACTTCTGGATCCTATTTTAAACGAGATTTAAATCCTGATTCATGATCTCATCTGGAGATTCTCGATTTGAATCAGGGATAAATACTTCAGGATTCAATCAAGGGATTCTATTGGTTATCTTCTGGTGACTCATGAATCAAGTTTTGAGTGGATACTCTTTTGATTTCGTCTTGAGTTTCTTTTGGGTCTTTTTGAGTGGTCTTGAGGATTCATTTAATGAATCAACTCAAGATCACTTGATGAAACCACTACAAGGTTTATTATACAGGATTCTTTAGAGTTTGTCAAGTGCCTTGTGTTTATTTGGGGTTTCACAACTGAACCCATCTCGATCAAACCTCTACAAGGTTATCTATGCATTTCATGATTTACAGATCAGAAAACAAGTGGTATAATATGAAGGCAAGATAGCAATACCCAATATGCCAAAGACCATAGAAGAATCATTCATCGAATATCTCTCGTCATCGCTGCCGCTGTTTCAGAAGAAATCTGTCGCATACCAGTTCCAGTGCCCTTATTGTCAGACCAGTGGTAAGAACAGCAAAGGTAAACCCTATGCGCCATCTGATGCCAAGGGATATCTGTATCCCTATGGCAATACCTGGAACTACAAGTGCCATAAGTGTGGGGAGCACCAGTCATTCGTGAAGTTCCTGGAAGCGCAGTTCCCCCTGCTTCACTTTGAATATGTGCGTCAGCGTGATCAGTTGGGAACCACTGGTTTCCAGACCAACTGCCCATCACTGGAGACCATTCTCAAGAAGCGTGGGATGCTCAGCGGTCAACCGCCTGAGTTCCGCACTGAGCGATTCCACCAGCATCATCAGCGCCCTGCAGTGCCCCCAGCAGCGCCTGATGCTCCTGCAGCACCCAAGGTGACCAAGTTGCCCCCCATGCGCTCACCACAGCAGCAGGCAGGTCACCAGTCACGCCTCAACCATCTGATGAAGCAACGGCAGCAACGCCATCAACGTAGAAGCGGCGAGCTGTGGTGACTACCAGCTCGGCAGCTTCACCCTTCCCGTCGGCTTGGCATAGGTATTCAGCAGCTGCTCTGTCCTATGCCCTGCCATTGCTGCCAAGTCAGCAGGTGAGTTCCCCATCGCAAGGGCGTGACTGAGCAACGAGTGCCGTTGGGAGTACAAGCGGCGGGGTTGGATTCCTACTCGACGCTGGGACCGCTTCCAAACAATCTCCAAGCCGCTGTCATACAGATGCCCGTGAGTATTGGGTGTCACAAACACCAGCCCCGTCTTGGTATCAAGCCCGAGCGCCTCCATATGGTCCTTGTGCTCCCGCAGCAACACCAGCAGGTCCTCACGCAAAGGCACCACTCGGCTCTTCCCTGTCTTGGTGCCTCCCCACGTCCTTCTGTGGTTTGACACACCATCCCGTCTGAGGGTCTTGGTAATCAGCAGCTCACCCTCCTCCAACCGCACACAGTCCCACGCCAGACCGATCAATTCCGCATTCCTCAGTCCAGTCCCCAACCAGACCGAAAAGCAGGGGTAGTACCAGTCCTCATTCACCCTGAGGTCCTCAAGGATCCTCTGGATCTCACCCTTGCGCAGCACCTCCTCCTGGACGCTCCTGTGGGGCACCTTGATATGAACGGCTGCCAGAGCCTTGTTGCCAGGCTGAACGCTCCTGATCGTGCTGATGATCGTGGAACGGGTCGAGGCGGCAAGACCTTCTGCCTCCATCCACAGCACGAAGTCCTTGACCTCCCTCCCAGTCCTCAAAGCACCCCCGTACCGCTTGAAGACCCGATAGGCGTGGGTGGTCCTGCCCTGACGCTTCCGCAACATCAACTCCTCCAGCGCCTTGAGGAGATCGGGGTCCTTGCCTTCCACCAGCGGTTTGTAGCGGGTCAAGCTCCAATCCAGCGTTCCCTCCCGATAGTCCCTCCAGATCTCCGCTGAGATCGCCTGTGCCTTAGCAACCGCTATCGGATCATCCCAACGACCCAAGCGGTTGATGAAATGGTCCTTGCCATCCCGACGCACCCTGACCTGGAGAGCCCCGTTGTTATTCCGCAGAGAAGGTGCTTTCCTCAAGATTCAGCTCCAGCACTTGCGTCCTGGCTACAGCCGACCGATGAAACAAGCCAAGCCTTCACGGGGGCTCCGTAGCCGTTCGTAGCCAGATCCCTTCTCAATAAGGGCTTCTGGCTCGTCTAATGGCTCTGGTCCCCTCAGCGTCCCTGAGAAACCAGGCTGGGAGGCACTTCTGGTCAAACTCCACCACAAGTTCGCTGTCATCGACAAACGCACCGTGATCACAGGGAGCTTCAACTGGAGCCCGAGTGCCGCTCATCAAAACGATGAAGTGCTGCTGGTGATCCACTCGCCGTTGCTCGCAGCACACTTCACCCGCGAGATCGATCGGCTCTGGAAGGGCGCCGACCTTGGGATCAACGCCGCACTGGAGCGCAAACTGCAAGAGAACCGCAGGCGCTGCGGCAGTGGAGTGCAGCGGCTGTGAGCCGCGAACGCCATTGTTTGCCGGGTCAGGGAGCCCGAGCAGCAAAGCCGGATTTTCGCTTCTAAGGTGATTTCAATCGCTCGAGGGCGCGATGTTCACGGCCACGGCACTGATTGCCGCTGCTGCGGTCACCCTGATGTTGATGCCCGTTTTGGTGGTGCTTTCCGAGTTGAGCTGAACGGCTTTGAGCACCCCCTCTCAACCAACCCCGGTGCTGGAGCAGCTGGCACTGCAACAGATCCGGGCCCGAAACTTTGAAGCAGCAGCCCAGCTCTACCGGCAGGCTGTCGCTCAAGGCGATGCCAGCGCCGCCGCTTACAGCAACCTGGCGGCCCTAGACCTGCAAGCCAACCGCATCGAACCTGCCGCAGCCTTACTGGAGCAGGCGTTGCGGCTGGCGCCCAACAACGCCGAGGCTTGGCTCAATCTGGGTACGGCGCAGCATGCCCTCGGCCGCAGCGTTCGTGCCGCGGAAAGCTTCCGGCGTGCGGCTGCTCTCAAGCCAGGTTTCGCCAAGGCCTACGCCAATCTCGGCCATGCCCTGCAGGCCTGCAACGATCCCCAGGGAGCTGTCGACGCTTACAACCAAGCCTTAGCGCTGCAACCGCTGTATCCGGAAGTGCTGTCTGGCCAAGGTGTGGCCCTGCGGGAACTCGGACAAATCGCGGATTCGATTACGGCACTAGAGCGGGCCCTGGAGCACAGAGCCGAGTATCCCGAAGCGATGAACAACCTGGGCCTGAGCCTGCAGGAGGCCGGCCAGATTGAACGTGCAGTGCACTGGTTTGAGCGGGCGCTGGCCATGAGCCCCGGCCAGAGCGAAATCCTCTCCAACCTCGGGATTGCCCTGATGGAGCAGGGCCAGATCGATCAAGCCCAAGCATGCTTTCGCGAAGCATTGCGGCACAACCCGCTCTATCCCGAAGCCCACCGGCACCTCTCCTACTGCGTAAATGGCCGTGAGGATCCAGAACCACGACGAGCCGCAGAAGCCTGCCTCAACGATCTGAAGGATCAGGCGAAGGCATATCACCTGTATTTCACCATCGGCAAGTACCACCTCGACCGCCAAGATCCAGAAGCTGCCGACTGGTTCTGCAAGGCCAACCAATCACGATCAGCGCAATTGGAAGGAAGCTGGGCCCTGCCGAAGCTCAGTGATCTGATCCGCACCAACTCCCGGCTGCTCGAGCATTGGGAGGCACCACCAACACAACCGCAAGCACAGACCAGTTCCCCCACCTTGATCTTCATCGTGGGCTTGCCGCGCTGCGGCTCCACGCTCGTGGAAACGATCCTGAGCCAAAACAAAGACCTCATCGATCTCGGCGAGGTGCCCTATCTCAACCAGGCTATGGCCGGCGGCAGCATGGTCGAAGCGATCCGCACCAGCTACCAGGCAGCCGCGGAAGCCAGGGCCGACTACCGGCCAGATGCAGCGGCACTGAGCGACAAGTTTCTCTACAACTTCACCTACTGCCCAGTGCTCGCAGCGGCCTTTCCCGATTGCCGCATCGTGCACGTCTACCGCAACCCGATGGACAATTTGTGGTCGACCTTCACCAACCATTTCGCCCAAGGCAATGAATGGACTTACAGCCTGGATGACTCCGTTGCTTCGTATCACCTCTACCGCCAAGTGATGGCAGCCCATGAGGAGCGGATTCCAGGACGGATTTACCACCTCAACTACGACCAATTAACGCGGCAGCCTGAGCAGGTGATTCCTGCTCTGACCGAGCATTGCGGCTTCGAATGGAACGAGGCATATTTGCATCCAGAACGGGGGCGGCGGCAGATCCACACCGCTAGTGCGGTGCAAGCCCGCAGCCCCATCAACAGCCTTTCGGTGGGTCGCTGGCAGCACTACCGAGATCTGCTGCAGCCCTATGCCGATCAGCTGGAAGCACTGGGCTACAGCACAGCGATCGAACCCATTGCATGATGGGCGCACCGTTCCGGTTGTGATGACTGCTCATCGGGGCTGGCACCTGCCCGCTGCTTCTGCACTGGTCTCCACGGCGGCTTTGCTGGTTGCTGTGGTTCTGCCTGCAGCCAGCCGGGGCGCTCCGTTTGTGCCCTTCCCCAGCCAGGACAGCCTGCGTCAGGTGCAACTGGCGGCTTTGGCCTGCGCCAGGGAAAACACAAGCGAAACCTGCAACCAAGCCCGGAAGCTCGGCGATCCATTGATGGATCACCCAAGGCTTCCCGCCAATTGCAAGGATCTGATCTGGCAGATGTTGGCCAAAGCCCAGCCAGCCGCCACCAACAGCTTCAGCCGCCGCCAAGCGATCACGGATCCTGCCGAACGCTTGCTGCTGGTGTGCCGCAGCTCCGAGAAACCTGAGGCCGCGGATACACCGGCCGCCAAACCAGCCGGCGGCGGCGGGATCAACTTTGGTGGCGGTCAACGCTGAGGGGTGATCTCCACTGCGAGAGAAACCGGGGGAGCGGACTAACTTGGTGCCGCCTCGGCAGCCTCCGATGACCAGCGGCGTGCAGCAGATCCCGCTCGATCAGCCTTTTCTCGACCAGAAGCCAGGCACCTCCGGCCTGCGGAAAAGCAGCCGTCAATTTGAAACGCCCCATTACCTGGAGAGCTTCATCGAGGCGATCCTGCGCACCGTTCCCGGCATCGCGGGCGGCACGCTGGTTGTGGGTGGCGACGGTCGCTACGGCAACCGCCGTGCCATCGATCTGATCGCGCGCATGGCGGCAGCCCACGGTGTGGCCCGCATCGTCACCACCACCGGCGGGATCCTCTCCACCCCGGCCGCATCCAACCTGATCCGCCAGCGCCAGGCCACAGCCGGGATCATCCTCTCGGCTAGCCACAACCCAGGCGGACCAGACGGCGACTTCGGCGTGAAGGTGAATGGCGCCAACGGCGGCCCGGCACCCGAATCCCTCACCGACGCGATTTACGCCTGCAGCCAAACGCTCGATGGCTACCGAATCCACGCCGAGGGCACGGTCAACCTTGATAGCCCCGGTCACCAGAGCATCGGCAACCTGCAAATCGAGGTGATCGACGGGGTCGACGACTACGTCGCCCTGATGCAGAAGTTGTTTGACTTCGATCAGATCAGCGATCTGCTCAAAGGCGACTTCCCAATCGCCTTTGATGCGATGCATGCCGTCACCGGCCCCTATGCCAAGCGGCTGCTGGAGGGTTTGCTGGGGGCGCCGGCCGGGAGTGTGCGCAATGCCGTTCCACTCGAGGATTTCGGCAGCGGCCACCCCGACCCCAACCTCACCTACGCCCATGAGCTGGCGGAGTTGCTGATGGGCAGCGACGCCTACCGCTTCGGGGCCGCCTGCGACGGCGATGGCGACCGCAACATGATCCTGGGCACCCGCTGCTTTGTGAACCCCAGCGACAGCCTGGCGGTGCTCACAGCCAACGCCACCCTGGTGCCCGGCTATGCCGCTGGCCTCTCCGGTGTGGCGCGCTCGATGCCCACCAGCGCCGCAGCCGATGTGGTAGCCAAGGAGCTGGGCATCCCCTGCTTCGAAACACCCACCGGCTGGAAGTTCTTCGGCAATCTGCTGGATGCAGGCCGGATCACCCTCTGCGGTGAAGAAAGCTTCGGCACCGGCAGCAATCACATCCGCGAGAAAGATGGACTGTGGGCAGTGCTGTTCTGGCTCAACATCCTGGCCAAGCGCCGTGAGCCGGTGGCGAAGATCATGGCGGAGCATTGGAGCCGATTCGGCCGCCACTACTACTCCCGCCACGACTACGAAGCGATCGCAAGCGACGCGGCCCACGGCCTCTACAACCGCATCAAGGAGATGCAGCCAAGCCTGGTGGGTCAAAGCCTCGCAGGCCGCGTGATCGCGACGGCCGATGACTTCGCCTACACCGATCCGGTGGATGGCTCCCTCACCAGCGGCCAGGGCCTGCGCCTGCTGCTCGATGACGGCAGCCGCGTAGTGTTGCGCCTTTCCGGCACCGGCACCCAGGGCGCCACGCTACGGGTGTATCTCGAGAGCTATGTGCCACCCAGCGGCAATCTCGATCAAGATCCCCAGACAGCCCTGGGCGATCTGATCACGGCCATCGATCAGCTGGCCGAGATCAAGAGCCGCACCGGAATGGATCGCCCCACCGTGATCACCTGATCACGCAACGAGGTGAACTGATTGGCAGAGAAGATCTGATCTTCGGATCTTCTCTGCCCACCGAGGAGCCTCACGAACCCTGAAGCGAAGAGAGATAAGTGCTGTGAACGGAACGCGACCAATAAATAGCGAGTGGGATCGCAACCCCCTCATTGATGAACATGGCGCGGATATAGGACTCCAATTCCGTTTGGCCCTCAGCCAGCAGCCACAGCTGGACCACCAGGATCTTGATCACGCCGATCCACAAAATCACCCGCAGCCAGTTCAGAGCATTCAACGACGTGCGGGTCGCCACCCCAAACATCGCGATCAAAACGGCGATCGAGAGAACGATCCCAAGCCAATGCGGGAGAACCAGCTCATCGATGCCGCGAGCTGGATATACCCGCAGACCGGCAACAAAGACGGCTAGCAAAATCCCCTGATGGACGTAGACGATCCTTGAGCACAAGCCAAAACCGCGAGGCTTTGGTTGCCTGAGATCGCTCATCGTCATCAATTCGAGCCGGGCAGGGTCGGCGCCGCTGTCGTGGTGGAATCACCGCCGCGGCCACCACCCTCACCAAACCAACGCTCCTCAAGGTTCTTGATCGCTACATAGAACGGCGGCACAACACCCAATGAGAGCACGGTGGCCACAAGCAGACCACCAAAGATGACCGTTCCCAGCGACTGCTGACTGTTGGCGCCGGCTGTGGTGGCCACCACCAGGGGCAGGAAGCCGGCCAGCGAGGCAATAGCGGTCATCAGGATAGGGCGCATCCGTGATTCCGCTGCCGCCATCGCTGCTTCAGGGACGCTCATCCCAGCCTCAAGGTGCTGCTCCGCCACCTCAACAATCAAGATCCCGTTTTTGGCAGCCAGCCCGATCAGGGTCACCAAGCCCACCTGGGCATAGATGTTGAGATCGATCGAGCGCACCGCGAGGAACACCAGGGCGCCGAGCATGGCGAGCGGCACCGTCATCAAGATGATCACGGGCGTCACATAGCTCTCATATTGCGCCGAAAGCACCAGATACACGATCAGGATGCCCAACGCGAACACCAGCACGCTGGCGCTGCCGGCTGAAAGCTGCAGTGCGGCGATACCGGTGAAGGCATAGCCAATATTGTTGAAATCGAGGCTGTTGAAGATGTTCTGAATAGCGGTGAGCGCCTGACCAGAGCTCTTGCCGATCGCTTCAGCCCCTTGCACCAGCACCGTGCGGTAGAGGTTGTAGTGGCTGATCACCGGTGGCGCGCTGGAGAGATCCGCCGAGGCGAACTCCGACACCTGCACCATCTTCCCGTCGCGATTGCGCACGTAGTAGCTGAGAACGTCGTCTAGGTTGCTGCGCTGATCCGGTTGCGACTGCACATAGATGTTGCGCACTTGACCGCTCTCGTAGGTGAGGCCGGAGTAATTACCCCCCGCCAGCACAGCAATGGTTTGCATCGCCTGCTGGAAATCAACGTTCAGTGCGCCCAGAATTGAACGATCAATCTTCAAGCCGAAAGCCGGCGCACTAGGCACGAACTGGGTGTAGAGGGTGGAGAACTGACCACTGGCCTGGCCAGTGGCCACCAGCTGCTCAGCCAAGTCATTGAGCTGAGTGAAGGTGTAAGCACCGTTGCTGAGATCGTTGAACTGGAAATAGAAGCCACCCTGCGCTGAGAAGCCTGGAATCGCAGGCGGTTGAGCTGCCACCGCAAGGCCGCTGTCCAATTTGGAGAGCTTCTCGTTCAGCCGGGCAACGATCGCAGGAGCCTTGTTGTCTGCCCCTGAGCGCTCATCCAGAGGTTTGAAGCCATAGAAGAACAACCCCTGATCGGGGCTGTTGCCATTGAAGCCGGCACCACTGATCACACTGCCTGAAATGATGTCGTCTTCCTCGTTCAAAACCTGGGCGATCTGCGCACCCACCTTCTGGGTTTGAGAGAGGGAGGCACCGTTTTGAAGCTGGAAAATACCGAGGCCATAACCCTGATCTTCCTCCGGGATAAATGCGGAGGGCAGGGCATTGAAGGCAATCGCCGTCACGACAATGCCACTGGCCAGGCCCATCAGAATGAGCCGTCGGCGATCGATCAGCAGCTTCAGAACCTTGGCGTAGTTCTGCTCGAGACGATGGAAGGCATCGTTGAAACCATCAAAAATCGACGCCAGTCGGCTGCCGGCAAAACCGAACAGCAGCACACCAACGATGTAGGCACCGATCCCGAAGGACGCTGAACTGAAGCGTCCAAAAGCAAGGCCAACCACGATGCCTGCCACGGTCCAGGTCCAACCTTTGGGCTTGGGCGGCTTCTCGGTTTTGAGAATCAAGCCCGCCATCATCGGCGAGAAGGTGAGGGCGTTGAAGGTGGAAATCGCGATGGCAAAGGCGATCGTGAGAGCGAACTGGCGGTAGATGATGCCGATGCCGCCTGGGTAGAACGCCACCGGCACGAACACGGCCATCAGCACCAAGGAGGTGGCAATCAGCGCACCGATCAGCTCGCCCATACAAGCCAACGCTGCCTGACGGGGGCGCATCCCGCTCTCGAGGTTCTTGGCCACGGCCTCGATCACCACGATGGCGTCGTCCACCACCAGACCCGTCGCCAACACCAGACCCAACAGAGTGAGCTGGTTGATCGAGAAACCGAAGGCCTTAATGAAGGCGAAGGTTCCGATCAGAGAAATCGGAATGGCCAGGCTCGGCACCACCGTGGCCCGCCAGTCCTGCAGGAACAGGAACAGGATCACCAGCACCAACACAATGGCCAAACCGAGGGCATCAGTCACGCCATCAACGGCGGACTCGATGAACTGGCCAACGTTGTAGATCTCAGTCACCGTGATCCCAGGGGGCACCTGGCTACGGAACTGATCCATCAGCGCAACCACAGCCTCGCTCACCTGCAGGGCATTGCTCTCAGGGGTCTGGTAGACACCAACAGTGATGGCAGGGTGGTTGGCAACATCAACACCAGCAGTGGAGTAGGTATTGAAGCCATAGGACGCTTCACCCACATCTTTGAGGCGCAAGAGATTGCCGGCAGGCGACTTGCCCACAATCAATTGGTTGAGCTGTTCAACGGACACCAAATTGCCGTTGTCTTCAACCAGGATTGGGTAAGTAAACATCTGGTTGCCACCCGCCGGCGGACCGCCCACAAGACCACCGATGGCCACCGAGTTCTGGCTACGCACCGCAGACACAACCTGATCAGCGGTGAGCTGGTTGGCGGTGAGCTTGTCGGGGTCAACGAACAGCCAAAATGCTGGGTTGCTGCCGCCAAACAACGTGGCTTGGGCAACACCTGGGATGCGTTCAAGCTGGTAGTAGAGCTGCTCGTAGATCAGGCCATTGATGTAGGAGCGGTCGAACTGCCCTTCAGTGGAGCTCACCTGGTAGGCCAGCAGAATCGATGGCGTTGTTTGCAACACCGACACACCCGTGCTGCTCACCTGCGATGGCAGCTGCGGCATCGCCAGGGAAACGCGGTTCTGCACGTTCACTTGGTCGATATTAATATCGGTGTCTTCATCAAAGAAGACATTGACCGTGCTGGAGCCCGTGTTGGTACTCAGCGATGAGATATAAGCAGCACCAGGCACACCATTGATCTGCTGCTCGAGAACATTGGTAACAGCCTGCTCGGTGACCAGAGAATTGGCTCCGGCGTAGGTCGCCGTGACCTGAACCTGAGGTGGAGCAATATTGGGGAGGTTTTCAATCGGCAGGGTTGGGATGGCAATCAAGCCAACCAATACAATCAAAATGCTGCAAACGGTCGTGAGGACCGGACGCTTGATGAAATTATCGGAGAGTGACATATCTGATTAACCCTCAGTTGGCAGCCGCAGGGCCAATCTTCACAGGCAAACCTGTGCGCAGGAGTGCAGTATTACTCACCACAACGCGCTCACCCTTTTGGAGGCCAGAGATCAGCGGATAGCGATCACCCTCAAGCTTTCCAAGCTGGACGGGGGTCTGCACCACGATCGGAGTTGCCGGTGGGAGCGCCTCCAACTTTTTCTTTTCGCCAGCAGGAAGCGTGGTGGACGCTTTGATTTTGGGAAGCACCTGAGCCAGGGGGAGGACCTTGTAGACAAAGGGCTGCTGCGCTTGCATCAGAACAGCGCTCACCGGAACAGACAACTGACGCGTGTTGCCGGTGATGATCCGGTTCTTCACATACTGGCCTGTCTTCAAGGTGCCGCTTGCATTCGGGAACGCCGCTTTCACCAGCACCGTATTGGGCGATGAAGAGGTGCCACTAACACCGAAGTAAGGAGAGATGAACACAACCTTGCCGCTGGTCGTCAACGGCGGGTTTGTTTGGGTCTGCAACTTCACGGGCTGCCCCATCTTCACGCGCAGAGCCTGGGTTGCCGGCACATCCATCAGCGTCCAGAGATTAGAGTTATCCACAATCCCTGTAATCGCCTGACCCTGCCGCACGTAATCGCCGATCTTCACCGTATCGAGATCGCCGATTTCTCCACTGATCGGAGCCGTGACGTATTTGTAACCAAGCGTGGCCGCGTCCGCTTTGACCTGATCGCGTGACTGAATGGCCTGGGTGACGTATTGATCGCGTTGCTTGGTTGAAACAGCACCCTGCGCGTTCAGAAAGATGTAACGCTCGGCATTGAGCCGGTCCTTGCGAGCTTCCGCTTCAGACGCATTCAGTTGAGCCGTCTGCTGCACGTTGTCGAGCACGAGGATCGGTTGGCCGGCCTTCACCTGCTGCCCCTGGCTCACCAGGATTTTCACCACACGGCCATCGGTTTCAGGCCTCAGTGCCACATCCGTGGTGGAGCTGAGAACGCTGATCACTTCAATCGAAGGATTGAAGTCGGCATCGCCGATGCTCTCCACCTGAACCACCAGCGGAGGACGGGTTGGCGGTTTGGCTCCACAGCCCACCAGCAGGGCAATCAGAGGCAGTGGGGCCAGGTAGCGCCGCACGGGTCATCGACAGCAGAGCGCAAATTAACGGATCCTCTGCGATGTTTCATCCGATGATGCGTGCTGGAACACGAGCGGTGTGAGCGACCTGTTCAGCCATCGCGGCGAGCAGCTGCGCCAGAGCCTGGCCCCTCTCGCCGATCGGATGCGCCCCCGCAGCATCGACGACTTTCAGGGTCAGGAGGAGATCCTTGGGCCGGGACGGCTGCTGCGGCGTGCGATTGCGGCTGATCGCGTTGGCAACCTGATCCTCTATGGGCCACCCGGCGTGGGCAAAACCACCCTGGCCCGAATCATCGCCGCCAGCACCCGAGCCCACTTCAGCAGCCTCAATGCCGTGCTGGCCGGCGTGAAAGACCTACGGGCCGAGGTGGATGAAGCGCGGCGCCGCTTGGAGCAGCACGGCCTGCGCAGCCTGCTCTTTATTGATGAGGTGCACCGTTTCAACAGCGCCCAGCAAGACGCGCTGCTGCCATGGGTGGAGAACGGCACGGTCACGTTGATCGGCGCCACCACCGAAAACCCCTTCTTTGAAGTGAACAAGGCTCTGGTGAGCCGCTCACGCCTGTTCCGCCTGCAACCGCTGCAGCCGCGCCACCTGCATCAACTGCTGCAACGCGCCCTGCAAGATCGAGAGCATGGCTACGGCAACCGCTCGGTGCAGATCAGCGCTGAAGCGGCCGAGCACTTAGTGGATGTGGCCGGCGGCGATGCCCGCAGCCTGCTGAATGCCCTCGAGCTGGCCGTGGAGACGAGCGAACCCGATGACAACGGTGTGATCGCCATTGATCTGGCCATTGCCGAGGAGTCGATCCAGCAGCGGGCTGTGCTCTACGACAAGCAGGGCGACGCCCACTTCGACACGATCAGCGCCTTCATCAAATCGCTGCGGGGCAGCGATCCCGATGCCGCCCTGTTCTGGCTGGCCCGCATGGTGGAGGCAGGCGAAAACCCGCGCTTCATCTTCCGGCGCATGCTGATCTCCGCCGGAGAAGACATTGGCCTGGCCGACCCCCAAGCGATGGTGGTGGTGGAAGCCTGCGCCGCGGCCTTTGAGCGGGTGGGCCTACCGGAGGGCCTCTACCCGTTGGCGCAGGCAGCTCTTTATCTAGCCAGCACAGACAAGAGCAACAGCCTGCTCGGGTTCTTCGATGCCCTCAAGAGCGTGAAGGCGAGCAGCCGCCAGAGCGTGCCGGCCCACCTGCGCGATGCCAACCGTGATGGCAAAGCCTTCGGCGATGGAGTGGGCTACCGCTACCCCCACGCCTACGCCGAGCATTGGGTGGCCCAGCAATACCTACCCACCGCACTGCAGGGCCAGGTGTTCTGGCAGCCGGGCCAACTGGGCTGGGAGGGGCAACGGCGCCAACGGCTGCAGCAACGGAGAGCCGCCCAGCTGGCCGCAGCGGCAGAACACGAAGCTGAACTAGGAGAAGTGCTCAGCAGCAGCCCCGACGATCCAGCCCTCGAACGCTGGCTGCAGCGCCAATTGGGCAGCGAAGGGGAACGGCTGGATGCTCTGCGCAGCCGGCTCTGGGACAACGCAACCTGGCGGCGGCATGACCGGGTGCTGATCCTGGAGGCCCGCTCGTTGCTCTGGGCGCTGGACCCTTTGGAGCACACCCCGGAAGGCGGCGTGGTGATTCAGACAGCAGACAGCGCCGATGCCGAACGGCTGCGCAGCCAGCTGCGCGTGCTCGATGCCCTGCGGCAACCAAGCGTGCTCTGCTGCAACGCTGCAGACCTGGCTGACGCCCTGGAGCCCGGCAGTGTTTTCGAATGGATTGCAGCAAGGCATCCCTTCAGGGATCTCAGCGCCGAGCAGCTGCCCGCCGCGCTGGATCAACTGGAGCGCCTCGCGGCCCCAGCTGCCCAGCTGCGGCTGCTGTTCAGCCAACCCACGATCGGCCCTGCTGCTGCCTTGTTGGCCATAGCGGATCTACCGGATGCCCTCCGCGATCTGCTGGCCCCGCTGCCAGAGCTCGAGCAGGCCTGGCTGAGCGCACCACCGGATCGGGAGCGGTTGCAGGCAGAGCTCGAGCAGCGGGGTTGGCAGGTGAGCTGGCAGCAGTGGGAGGAGCCCCTGGAGCTCAGCCTGAGCGCCGCCGTGATCGAGCGCTGGCTGGGCAATCACGCTGCATACCGGAGCCATCTGAGCGGTGTACTCCAACCCAAGGAGTTGCGGTTGCTCCAAGAAGCGCTGCAACAACGGCTCGGCTCTCGCCTACCGCAACAACTGCAACATCAGCGGCTCACGGCCCAAAGGAGGCACTGATGCTGAAAACACCCCGTGCTGATCGGCATCAACACGATCAGCACAAAAAAACCGGCTTCCACGCGATGGGTGGAAGCCGGAAAGATCAGAAGACAGCGCCAGCTGCCGACTAGATCACCAGAGACCGCGAACAGCAGGAGCAGCCGGGGCCGGAGCAGGGGCCTCAGCGGTGTAAGCAGCGATGCAGGCCGGGGTGTTCATGTACCAGCTCAGCAGCGAGGTGGCGCGCTGACTGTTGGAGGCATCGCTCACATCACACACCTTCATCGAGCCCTGCAGGCGCTGGTCGGTGGGCAGGTTCGACATCATCCCGTAGCTGGACAGCTTGCCGTCAGCCGAGTCGAGAATGATGGCGCTGCGCACAGCCTGGAGGCTGTGGCTCTGGCTGTAATACGGGGTGTAATTGTTCTGCTGAATGCTTTCAGACAGGAACTGTTCGCCCTTCTCGGAGTAGAGGAAGTTGGCCACAGCGACCACATCCACGTCGTACTCCTTCTGCAGGCCGGCCTGCAGCTCATCGCGTGACCAGCCGGAGAGATCCTTGAGATCGTTCGGCACGGGGTTGTCGATCACCTCGGTGCCGCCAAGAGGCAGCAGGGTGTTGGAGCGAACGAAGCCCTGGCTCACAGCACGGGCGGTCTGGGTGGGCAGACCTTCTTGAATGAAGGTGGGCGCGCCGTAGCGCACACCAGCCTGATTGGAATTGATGGTGGTGGGCCCTTGTGGGATGGCCTGGGCCGAGAGGCCTGCAAGCAGGACACCAGCGCCAGCCAAGGGGAGGAGAACCTTGCGCATGGTTGAGCAGAAGATGACTCTCCCGGTATGGCGAGCAGAACCGTCCGCCACGGACCTTCTGAAGGTTGATTTAAGAATCGGTTATCAAAAAACCGTTGAAGCCTTAACTCAGCTGGTCGGCCCCGCGGCGCGCGGGCAGCTGCAGCGGACTCCAACCCGGCGGGCAGTGCAGCGCATCGCGCTCGTAGCGGAAGCGGCCCGGTTCGCCGCGGCCGCTGCAGGCCACGCCCCGCGGAACGTTGTCTTCCGCCTGCACTTGCGCCACGTAGCGCTCCTCGCCGCCCCGGGGAATCAGCAGCAACTGCACCCGCTCGGGCGATTCAGTAATGCGGGCCTCCATGTCTTCCGGGGTCTCGAGCCCCAGAACATCGAGATAGCCGGTGAAGCTGCCCCAGAAGTAGCGGGTGATCTGGCCGCCCACGAACTGGCCCATCGCCTCGCTCGCCCTGGCGCGACCATCCTGCAGAGCTTCCTGGCTGGCCAGATCCGCCAAAACGCGATCGGTGGAGGCGCCGGTGCGCATGGCCGGAGGTGGCAGCAAACGCCACTGGGCGAGCCCCGCCGCACCGAACAGGCTCAGCAGAGCTACCACACTGAAGCGAAGGGCCAACGGCATGGGTGCGGCCTCTTGAGAGGACTGTTCAGGAGTTGAACGCGCGGACGTTAATCCCAGATCGCCTGTTCGGCTGCCTGCCCCACCACTCCGCACAACCAGCCGTTACGCCGCACGCACACAGAGGGCGGCTGCCAGCCCTCCAGCAGATGCTCGAGACGCTGCCGTTCCACACACCAATGCCAATGGCGCAGGTCGGTGGCGAGGCTGCTGCGCTGCCATTTGATTGCCGCTTCCTTGCGCACCCAGCTCTCCAGCACCAGCGCTTCACGCTCCGGCGGGGCTTGGCACTGCAGCTGCTGCCACTCCTGCGGCGGGAAGAACCGGCGCGCCAACAACTCCGCAGCAATGCGGCGCTGCTGCCACTCCAGATCAACCCCGATCCGCCAGGGCGACCAGGCCAGCAGCAACTGATCGCGGCTGTGGCTCAGGCTCACAGCTCCATAGCCCTCTGCGAGGCACGGCGCCTCACCGGGCGGGCTATGCAGCGGCACCGCCTCAGCTGGCAGCCCCAGGCATGTGGAGAGGCGAGCGCGCAACAGATGCCGGCTGGTGCGATAGCGGTGCTGCACCGCAGGCGGCAGCGCAGCGCTCCACGCCCGTTCGGCCTCACTCAGCGACCAGGGATCTTCCGCCTTGAGCGGCAAGAGCCACAGGTGCGGAACCGCCGCCCCGCTCAGGGCTCCCCTTAGGCTCCCGCCAGTGTGTTGAAGCCCCGCCATGGCTCTGCAGATCGGTGATGCCGCACCCGACTTCACCCTCCCCGATCAAAACGGTGAGCTGGTGAGCCTGGCCGGTTTCAAGGGCCAGCGCGTGGTGATCTACTTCTATCCCAAGGACGACACCCCGGGCTGCACCAAAGAGGCCTGCAACTTCCGCGATCAGTGGGCCGCCTTTGAGCAGCACAACATCGCCGTGCTGGGCATCAGCAAAGACGGCGCCACCAGCCACAGCAAGTTCATCAGCAAATACGAGCTGCCCTTCACCCTGCTCACCGACGCCGAACCCTGCCCGGTGGCCGAGGGCTTCGGCAGCTACGGCCTCAAGAAGTTCATGGGCCGCGAATACATGGGCATGATGCGCCACACCTTTGTGGTGGATGCCCAAGGCAAGATCGAGAAGGCCTACACCAAGGTGAAGGCGGAAACGATGGCCGACGACATCCTGCGGGACCTGGGCCTGGCCTGATCTCAGCGGCGCCAACCCACCACCGGCAACGCCGCCATGGCCTCAAGGGCCAGATCCGGGGCATGCACGGGCTGGATCTTCTGCGCCGTGAGCAGCGGCAACACCAACGCCGCATCGCCCCCTGTGAGCCACAAGCAGCTGCCCGCAGCCTCTACCGCAGCCTGCGCGATCCCGGCCGCCACGGCTCGCCGGCAGCCCTCCGCCATGGCGGCATCGGTGCTCTGAGGCCAGGCTGGCGCGAGCTGAGCGGCCTCGAAGCAGGAGTCGTCCAGCTCGGGCAATTGCGCTGTGGAGCCGGCCAGGGCCCGCAGTTGCAAGGCCACACCCGCGCTGATCAAGCCGCCCTCGAAACAACCCTCAGCGCTCACCCGCGTGAGGCTCAAGGCTGTGCCGGCATCCGCTACCAACACGGCCTGTTGCTCTTGCTGCCAGGCCCACCAGCCCACCAACGCGCGATCGATCCCCAGCCAAGGCGGTGCCCCCTTGAGGGGCACATTCGCTAACGCCAGCCGTTTCGCCGCCAGCGAGGGGGTATGGCGAGGCAATGAACCCACCGCAGCCCAGGCCTGGAGATCCTCTGCTTCAAGGGCATCAGCCGGCGGGGTGTGCCAGCAATGCAGCCCACCGCCGGTGGCGCAGGGCTCGGCCCAATGCCAGCGGCTGTTGCCAATCAGCAACAGCCGCGCCACTCAGATGCCCTCGCCGGCCATCCCGGGCAGGTGAATGCCGCACTCCTGCTTGAGGCCGCCAAAACGGGTAGCCCGGCCGCTGATGCCGCCATCGTCTGGGCCACTGGAATGCCAGTCGCCCACCGTGGAGTAGCCCTGCTCAAACAGCGGGTGCTGCGGCAGCCCGTGCTCCTGCATGTAATAGAAGACGTCCTTGTTGGTCCACGCGAGCAGCGGGCGCAGGGCCCAGCGGCCGCGCACCTGCGCCAGGGGTTGCATTGTGCTGCGGTGATCGGTCTGCCGGCCGCGCACACCGCTGGCCCAGCAGCGCACCGCCAATGCCTCCATGGCGCGATCCAGCGGCTCCACCTTGCGGATGCGGTGGTAGGTCTCCATGTCTTCCACGCGGCCTGTTTCCCAGAGGCGGCCATACAGGGCCTCCATCCGCGCAGGACTGATCTCCGCCTGGGCCACATGCACCTGAAGCCCCAGCAGCTCGATCAGGATTTCGGCGTAGCGGTAGGTCTCAGGCGGCAGATAGCCGGTATCCACCCAGATCACGGGCACGGCGCGATCCAGCTGGCTAATCAAATGCAGCGAAACCGCCGCTTGGATGCCGAAGCTGGTGGTGAGGGCAAAGCCTTCACCGAACTGCTCCAGCCCCCAGCGCATCCGCCCCAGCGCATCAAGAGAGTCCAGCGCCAGGCAGCACTGCTGCTCATCCAGCGCGGCTGAGGTGGTGGCCGGGGTGCTCGTCATCAGCCCATCCTCCAATGCCAGGGGAAATCACTTCCGTGCCCGCAGCTGCTGGTTAGGGTTCGCGCAACACCATCCGCCCGATCGGAACCAGTGCCGCCAGCCGAGGCCGAACAGCAACCTGTTGTGGTGGTCGGAGGCGGTTTCGGCGGACTGAGCGCCGCTCTGCAGTTGGCGGCTGCAGCCCCGGACACACCGGTGCTGCTGATCGAACCGCAGGAGCGGTTCTTATTTCTCCCCCTGCTCTACGAGCTGCTGAGCCAGGAGCTGCGGCGCTGGGAAATCGCTCCGCGCTACAGCGAGCTGCTGGCCGGCAAAGGGGTGGTGTGGCTGCAGGAGAGGGTGAGCCGGATCAACACCAGCGCCCAACAGCTCACCACCGAATCAGGGCGCCAGCTGCACTACGGCGAGCTGGTGATTGCCACCGGCGGCAAGCCCACCAGCTACGGCATACCTGGTGTGGAGGAGCACTGCCTCGGCTTCCGCAGCCTGGCGGATGTGGATCGCCTGCAGCAGCTCGTGGAGCGGCTCAAGCAACAGCAGCGCCCCCTGCAGCGCCTGGCGATTGTGGGGGCCGGCGCCAGCGGCGTGGAGCTGGCCTGCAAGCTGGCCGATCTGCTGCAAGGCGCCGCTGTGGTGGAACTGATCGAACAAGGCGAAGAACTGCTGCCGGCAGCCCGCTCCTTCAACCGCGATCAAGCCCGGCAAGCGCTGTTGCAGCGCGATATCCGCCTGCGCACAGGCACCCGGGTGACGGAAGTGGGTGCCACAACCCTCAGCCTCCAGCGGGACAGCACCAGCGAAACGCTGAGCTGTGATGGAGTGATCTGGACCGGTGGGGTGGTGGGCAGTGTTCCCAAGCTCACGCCGGCGCTGGAGCTCGATCGCCGCGGCCGGCTGCCGTGCCACGGCGACCTGCGGGTGATCGGCGCCGACCACCTCTTCGCCATGGGCGACGCCGCCCTTTGCTTCGACACCAGCGGGGAAGCCCATCCCGCCACTGCCCAGGTGGCTTACCAACAGGCCAGCTGCATTGCGGCCAACGTGCTGCGCGAGCGGCGCGGCGAGGAGCTGCAACCCTTCATCTGGAAGGATCTGGGGGAAATGCTGGGCTTGGGCATCGGCCAGGCCACCCTCACGGGCATGGGGATCACCCTGGCCGGGCCCGCGGCATTCCAACTGCGGCGCCTGGCCTACCTAGCCCGGATGCCGGGGCTGCAGCATCAGCTGCGCGTGGCCGGTGGCTGGCTGGCTGATTGGTTCTGACGCTCTGACTCTGCGACGCACCACCACTCCATCGATGACCGACGCGCGCCGACCCGAGGGCTTGCTGCTCGATGCGATGGGCACCCTGATCGGCCTGCGGCGCTCCGTGGGAAGCACCTACGCCGCCTTCGCAGCCGAATACGGGCTGAGCGTGGAAGCTGAAGCGATCAATGCCGTCTTCCCGAAGCTGTTCAAAGCTGCACCGCCGCTGGCCTTCCCCGGCCTGGAGGGAGCAGCCCTGCTGGAGGCCGAGCAAACGTGGTGGGTGGTGCTGATCGCCGGCTGCCTGCAAGCCTGCGGCCATGAAGGCCCCTTGCCCGACGATCTGGGCCCCGCGCTGTTTGCCCACTACGCCACGGCTGAACCCTGGCAGGTGTATCCCGACGTGCCGGACCACCTGCAGCGCTGGAGCGCCGCAGGACTAAAGCTAGCGGTGGTGAGCAACTTCGATCAGCGGCTGCACGCGCTGCTGGAGCAGCTGGGGCTGGCGCCATGGCTGGATGCTGTGGTGGTGTCGTCGGCGGTGGGAGCGGCCAAGCCGGATCCGCGCCCCTTCCAGCGGGCACTGGAGCTGCTGCAGTTGCCGGCGGGTGCGGCCTGGCACATCGGCGATAGCCCCGAGGATGAAGCCGGTGCCCGGGCAGCCGGCCTGCACTGCGTGCTGATCGAACGTTGAAGCAAACCGCCCTGCTGGGCCGCACCGCCGGTCTGCGTCCTGCCCAGAGCCGGCGCCTCGAGCGCCTCAGCCACCGGCGCCACCCGGAGGCCTATGGCGCCGATCTGCTCACCCTGCAGCGGCTGGCGGCCGAGAGCACGGAGCTGGAGCTGCCCTTGAGCCTGGTGATCGACGGCCGCGGCCTCTGCCGCCTGCTGTGGGTGGGTCCGCTCGAGCAATCAGGCCGGCTACTGGAGCGGCTCCCAGGCGGGCCACGCCGTCAGGGCAGTGACCTGCGGCTGATCACCTGCGTGGGCCGGGCCAAGCAACTCGACCCCCACGGCAGTGAAGCGGTGGTGGGCCTCGATCTCGATCCCCAGCTCTGGCTGCGTTACGGCCAACAACCGGGCTCCGGCGGCTACTGGTCGGCTGCGGCTTACCTGCCCGGCGGCGATCCCAGCCATCCCTGGCAGCAGCAGCACGAGGACGATCTCAGTGAGCTCTGCCAGTGGATCCCACCGGAGCGGCAAGCGCCGCCGCAAGCGGCGATCAAGCCCAGCGGCCTCGAGCAGGTGCTGCTGCTGGTGCTCAGCCCCTCCGACCCCGAAACGGCGCGGCGGGAGATCGCAGAGCTCGAAGGGCTGGTGCGCAGCGCCGGCTCGCTGCCGGTGGGGCTGGTGGTGCAACGCAAGGCTTCGGGCTCACCGCAAACCCTTTGGGGCGAGGGCAAGCTGCGCGAAGCCGCCCTGGAAGCACGGCGGCTCGGGGCTTCGCTGGTGGTGACCGATCGCGAACTCACCCCCGCCCAGGCGCGCAACCTCGAGCACCTGCTGGATCTACCGGTGAGCGATCGCAGCGAACTGATCCTCGACATCTTTGCCCAGCGGGCCGCCAGCGGCGCCGGGCGCCTGCAGGTGGAACTGGCACAGCTGCGCTACCGGCTGCCGCGGCTCGTGGGCCGCGGCCTGAGCCTCTCACGCCAAGGCGGCGGCATCGGCACTCGCGGCCCCGGTGAAACCCAACTGGAAAAGGATCGGCGCGCCATCGCCCGCCGCATCGACAAGCTGCAGCGCGATGTGCAGAAGCTGCGGGAGCACCGGGCCCGCATCCGCAGCAGCCGCCACGGCCTGCAGCGCTTTGCCCTGGTGGGATACACCAACGCCGGCAAAAGCTCCCTGCTCAATGCCCTGAGCAAGCCGGCAGCCGGCGAGGCCGTGCTGGCAGAGAACAAGCTCTTCGCCACCCTCGATCCCACCACCCGCCGCATCAGCCGGCCCAATCCCGCCGGCGGACCACCGCAAACACTGCTGCTCACCGACACGGTGGGCTTCATCCGCGCCCTCCCGCCTCCACTGGTGGAGGCCTTCCGCTCCACGCTGGAGGAAACGCTGGAAGCCGATCAGCTGTTGCTGGTGGTGGATCTCTCCGATCCGGGCTGGGTGGAACAACTGAACACCGTGCACGCCATCCTCGATGAGTTGGGCAGCGACACCCCGCGCCGGCTGATCGGCAACCAGATCGATCGCTGCACGGCCCAATCCCTGGAGCAGGCGCGCAAGCTCGATCCCCAGGCACTGTTCGTCTCCGCCACAGCAGGCTTGGGCCTAGAGGGGTTGCGGGAGTGGTTGTTCAGCGACCAGCCACCACTGGGTTGACGTCAGTTCAGACCCTGGCTATGGCAGCATCTGGACCTCAAATCAACCCGGCCCCATGGCGCTCCAACTGGGCGACACCGTCCCCGATTTCACCCAGAACTCCCAGCTGGGCCCCATCAACCTCTACGACTTTGCTGGCGACAGCTGGGTGGTGCTCTTCTCCCACCCCGCCGACTACACCCCGGTGTGCACCACCGAGCTGGGTGAGGTGTCGCGCCTGCGCTCCGAGTGGGAGAAGCGCAACGTGAAGACCATCGCCCTGAGCGTGGACTCCGCCGAGAGCCATGGCGGCTGGATCTGCGACATCAACGAGACGCAGAACACCACCGTCGACTACCCGATCCTCGCCGATGAGGACAAGAAGGTGAGCGATCTCTACGGGATGATCCACCCGAACTCGCTCAACAACCTCACGGTGCGTTCGGTGTTCATCATCGACCCGAACAAAAAGCTGCGCCTGCAGATCACCTACCCCGCCAGCACCGGCCGCAACTTCCACGAGATCCTGCGGGTGATCGACTCCCTGCAGCTCACCGACAACCACCAGGTGGCCACCCCGGTGAACTGGAAAGACGGCGACGACTGCGTGGTGGTGCCTTCGATCCCCACCGACGAAGCCCGCAACAAGTTCCCCAAGGGCTTGACCGAGATCAAGCCCTACCTGCGCATGACTCCGCAGCCCAACAAGTGAGCCACTGAGGCTCGCCCCAACCCTCAAGCCCCCGGAGAATGCCCGGGGGCTTTTTTGTGGCCATGCGGGTGTTGGGTCTGATGAGCGGCACCAGCGCCGATGGCGTGGACGCCGTGCTGGCGGAGTTCAGCGGCCCGCCGCGCCGGCCCCGCTGGACACTGCTGAGCCGCGCGGCTGAGGAGTATCCGCCAGAGCTGCGCAACCGCCTGATCGCTGCCGGCCAGGGGCAGCCCATCACCGCGGCCGATGTGGTGGAGCTGGGGGAGGCGCTCACCGAGATGCAGGCCGAAGCGGCGCGAGCCTGTGACCCGAGCGGCAGCGCCGAGCTGGTGGGCTGCCACGGCCAAACCCTCTGGCACCGGCCGCCCCAGGGCGATCGCCGCGGCAGCAGCTGGCAATTGCTGCAGGGCCCGCTGCTGGCTCAACTGCTGCAGCGGCCCGTGGTGTTCGACTTTCGCGCCGCCGATCTGGCCCTGGGGGGGCAGGGGGCACCCCTGGTGCCGGCCGCCGATGCAGCCTTGCTACCCGCCATCGGCGGCTGGCGGGCCCTGCTGAACCTCGGTGGCATCGCCAACCTCACCTTGCTGCCACCCGCCTCGGGGCCCGATCGGAGTTCGCCCGTTCAGGGCTGGGACTGCGGCCCCGCCAACACCCTGCTGGATCTGGCGGCAGTCCACTTCAGCGGAGGCACCCAGCGTTTCGATGCCGGTGGCGCCTGGGCCGCCCAGGGGCAGGTGGATGAGGCGCTGGTGCGGCAGTGGCTACAGGAGCCCTACCTGCAGCAGGCACCACCCAAATCCACTGGCCGCGAGCTGTTTGGCCAGCCGGATCTGGAGCGCCGCCTCAGCGCGCTGGAGGCCAGCGCCCAGGAGCGCCAGCAACCGCTCACGCCTGCCGATGCCCTGGCCACGCTGACCGCCTTCAGCGCGGGCGCGGTGGCGCAAGACCTCGCCCGCAGCCCGGCGGTGGTGGAGCTGCTGGTGGCCGGTGGCGGGGCCCGCAACACCACCTTGATGACGGCGCTACGACGCCGTTGCCGCGGCCTGCAGGTGCGCTCCCTGGCGGAGCTCGGCATCGGCGACAGCGACCGTGAAGCTCTGGCCTTTGCCTTGCTCGCCTGGTGGCATCAGCAGGGGGTGAGCGGCTCCCTGCCATCGGTCACGGGGGCGGAGCGGCCGGCGGTGCTGGGTGTCTGCGCCCGCCCGAACCTTTAAGCCGCCAGATCACGATCCACCACGAAGCGCGGGCAGAACCAGCGGGCCTTCATAGGGTGGGCCCATCGGCCAGCAAGCCCATGAGCGCCGGCAACGCACCTTCCCTCTACGAGCGGATCCGCAGCGATCAGCAGCTCACCCAGGAGCTGTTTCGCCAGGCCCTGCAAGATCCCTCAGGCGCCCTCACCCGGATCTGCAGCCTGGGCAGCGAGTGGGGGTTGCCCGTGAGCCGCGACGAGGTGAAGGTCCACCTCCAGGCGATCGACGACCCCGAAACCAAGCAATGGCTGCTCAAGGCCCGGGGCGGCCTCTAGAGCACTGCGGCGCGGGCGCCGATCGGCGCCCATCCAGCTGAAGAAGAGCCAATAGCTCACGATCGCCAGGCCGGCCGCCACCACCAGAGCCGCCACCTGTTCGAGTCGCTTCACCATGGCGCCGGCGTGTGCGTGGACTCAAAACAGTCTGCAGGGCGAGACCTCCCGGGGGAGATGATGCAATCAGGACCGGGCCCCAGACGCCCCCCACTGCATCCGCCTTGCTCCGTCTCGAACGCGTTTCCAAGATCTATCCCACCGGTGAGGTGCTGCGGGATGTCACCTGGGAGGTGAAGCCCGGCGATCGCATCGGCCTGGTGGGTGTGAACGGCGCCGGCAAATCCACCCAGATGCGGATCATCGCCGGGATGGAGGAGCCCAGCAGCGGCCAGGTGGTGAAGCAGGGCGATCCGCGCATCGTGTATCTGCAGCAGGAATTCGATGTGGATGTGCGCCGCACAGTGCGGCAAGAGCTGTTCCAGGCCTTCGGTGAGGCCGCCACGGTGCTCAACCGCCAGCGCGAGGTGGAGGAGGAGATGGGATCGGAGAAGGCCGCCGAGGATCCCGATCACCTCAATGAACTGATCCACGAGCTCGGCAGCCTGCAGAGCCGCTTCGAAAGCCTGCACGGCTACGAACTCGACGCCCGCATCGACAAATTGCTGCCCACGATCGGGTTCACACCGGAGGGCGCCGAGCAGCTGGTGGGCGACTACTCCGGCGGCTGGCAGATGCGCATTGCCCTTGGCAAGGTGCTGCTGCAGGAGCCGGATCTGCTGCTGCTCGACGAACCCACCAACCACCTGGATGTGGAAACGATCCAGTGGCTGGAGGACTATCTCGTGGGCCAGACCTGCCCGCTGGTGGTGATCAGCCACGACCGGGCCTTCCTCGATCGGGTTTGCAATCAGATCGTGGAAACCGAGCGCGGCGTCTCCCGCAGCTACCTGGGCAACTACAGCCAGCACTTGGAGCAAAAAGCGCTCGAGCGCGAAGCCGGCCAGGCGGCCTTTGAGCGCCAGCAGAAAGAGCTCGCCACCCAGCAGGCCTACATCGATCGCTTCCGCGCCAGCGCCACCCGCTCCACCCAGGCCAAGAGCCGCGAGAAGCTGCTCGACAAGGTGGAGCGCATCGAGGCACCGATCGAGAGCGTGAGCGGCCCGCGCTTTCAGTTCCCGCCGGCACCGCGCAGCGGTCGTCTGATCGCCGAGATCAAAGACCTCAGCCACAGCTACGGCGAGCAGATCCTCTTCCTGGGGGCGAATCTGGAGGTGGAGCGGGGTGATCGCATCGCCTTTGTGGGCCCCAACGGCGCCGGCAAATCCACCCTGCTGCGGCTGGTGATGGGCATCGAGACGCCCGATGAAGGCGTTGCCTGCCTGGGTGAGCACAACGTGATCGCCGGCTACTTCGAGCAGAACCAGGCCGAAGCCCTGGATCTCTCCAAAACGGTGATCGACACGTTGTTCGAAGCGGTGCCCGACTGGACCCAGACCCAGGTGCGCTCCCTGCTGGGCAGCTTCTGCTTCAGCAACGACGCCGTGTTCAAAGAGGTGGGCAAGCTCTCCGGCGGCGAGAAGGCGCGGCTGGCCCTGGCGCTGATGTTGCTAATGCCCTGCAATCTGGTGGTGCTCGATGAGCCCACCAACCACCTCGACATCCCGGCCAAACAGATGCTCGAGGATGCCCTGATCGAATACGAAGGCGCGGTGCTGGTGGTGAGCCACGACCGCTACTTCATCTCGCGGGTGGCCAACAAGATCGTGGAAATCCGCGACGGCGACCTAGTGGTTTACCGGGGCGATTACGCCTACTACCGCGAGAAGAAAGCCGAGGAGGCCGCAGCAGCCGATGGCGCGCGCGCAGCCGCTGATCAGGAGGCCAAGCGCAAGGCCAATCGCGACAAGCAAAAGGCCAAAGCCGAAGCGCGCAAACAGAAGGTGGCCTGAGGCGCGCTCAAAACAACTTCACAGTTCCCTAGGCAAGACGACTCATTGTTCTTGTCCAAGACACATGGTGTTCATACGCTGATGACTTCACCCCTTGAGAGGTCAGGCCATGGGCATCGTTCCGAATCCCTCCCATGTCACTGGGGCTGACCTGATGGCGATGGGGATCGCGGTCTCCAGCTCCACCGGCCTGGATCCGGTGGAGAGCTACTTCGAATGCATCACCGCCTGCTCCATCGACGATGGGGAGTGCGTGACCCAGTGCGTTGAGGTGCTGCGCGAAACCGACAGCTGATCGCCACCTAACGCGATCCCATCAGGGTTGAGAGCTCCACCGGCGTCACCTGCAGTCGCAGGGTCTGACCCTGCCGCTGCAGCGTGAGCTCCATGGCGCGGACCACACCATTGCGCTCCACCAGCTGTGTGAGCTGAGCGGGGTTGCTCACGGCCTGGCCATCCACCGCCGTGATCCGATCGCCGGGCCGCAGGCCCGCCCGTGCCGCTGGTCCCCCCGGCATCACGCTGCGCACCACCGCCCCAGGTATCGGGCTGCCGCTGGCATTGCGCACAGCATCGAGACCCACGCCGATCATGGCGTGGCTCACGCTGCCCTTGCTCACCAGCTGCGCTGCCACGCTGCGGGCGCGATTGATCGGGATCGCAAAACCCAGCCCGGCGCCGGGGCCAGATCGCACCAAGGTGTTGATCCCCACCACGGCTCCATCGGCATCGAGCAGCGGCCCCCCGGAATTGCCCGGGTTGATCGCCGCATCGGTCTGAATCAACTCGAGCCGCTTATCGGTGATCCCGAGGGAGGCGGCATTGCGGTTGAGGCTGCTCACGATGCCGAGGGTCACGGTCTGATCCAGGCCAAAGGGGTTGCCCACCGCAATCACCCACTCGCCCACCTGCAAGCTGTCGGAATTACCCAGTGGCGCCACGGGCCAGGAGCCTCCACCCGCCAAGCGCACCACCGCCAGATCGGTGACGCGATCCGCACCCACCACCGTTCCCTCCACGCGGCGGCCATCGCTGAGGCCCACCGTGACCCGCGTGCTGCCTTCCACCACATGGGCGTTGGTGAGCAGCAGCCCCGTGGAGTCGTAGATGAAACCACTGCCCTGGCCCCGCTCGGTGCGCTGCGATGGCGGAATGGCACCTCCGCCACCCTGGGGCAGACCAAAGAACTGCCGCAGCAGCGGATCCATAAACGGGAAGGGCGGCAGGCTCTGGCGGCCTGGCACCACCACGGTGCGTTCGGTGTCGATCGTAACTACTGCAGGGCCGGTGCGCCGCACCGCCTCCGCCACAAACGACTGGCGCGACAACACCGCACTGGCCGCCGGCGACTGCGCCAGGGCCGCGGGGAGTGCGGTGATCGCAGGGCCGGCCAGGGCCGCAGCGAGGGCCAGGGGCAACACTCGAGAAGGCACAGCAGCCATGACAAGCAATCCGGCAGATGCCGACCGTACGCAGGTTTTCTGCGGCGGCAAAGGGGCCAGCGCTGGTGGATTCCCCTCCACCGCACCTGGCGCAACCGCGCGATGATGGGGCCACCGGAATAACAACAGTCCACCGGAACGCCGTCCATCCCCTCCCTGCCGGGAACCCTCGCCATGAGCTCCGAGCTATTCGCCAAGCTGCTGCCGCTGGTTTACGCGGCTTGCTTCCTCGGATTGCTGTGGCAGGCCTTCCGGACCATGGGGCGCGGCTTTGCTGCGGTGCCGCGGCCTGGTGATCAGAACCGCATCCCCCGCGGCGATCGCACCGGCCGGCTCACCATCCATCCCGAGCTGCTGGATGCGGATGGGCAGCTCACCCGCGACGACCTGCTCACCGTGCGCTTCGGCGGTGATCAAGAGCAGCCCGCCTCACCGAACGACCCCAGCTGAGCCCGCACGGGCCCTCCAGCTGGTACAACCGTTGGGTGCTTGTGGACACAGCGGAGGCTGAGTGGAGCAAAGAACCCGGATCGTGGCTGCGGTGCTCAAGGCCATCAAGCTGCCTCCCCGCTTTCAGCTGAAGCTGGTTAAAGAGGATCCCGTTCGCCTGGAGCTAATCCTCACCCCCGCCTACGGCAAAGAGCCAATCCTGGTGGGCCTGGTGGAATCCCAAGATCTGGTGGCCCGCCGCGACCGCGAAGGCCGTGTGCCGCGGGACCTGCAAGGAACCTGGGATTGGACCGTGCGCCACGGCAAGGTGAACACCGGCGGCTGGAACCCTTACCTCAAGGAAGCGCTGCAGACGATGTTTGAAACCGGCTTGCCGGCCATCGTCTACGAAGAGACCACCGGTGAGGTGTATCACCCGGTGGACGGCGCCCGCCACGTGCGCTGAGCCAACTCTCCGCACACCAAACCGTGCCCCTGCCGATCGAGCCGCTGCTGCCTGAGCTGGTGCAGCGGCTCCCCGCAGGCGGCACCGTGTTATTGCAGGCCCCCCCGGGCGCCGGCAAAACCACGCGCGTTCCGCTCGCACTGCTGGAAGCCTGCAGCGGCCGCATCCTGATGCTCGAGCCCAGGCGGCTGGCGGCCAAGGCGGCAGCCGAGCGGCTGGCCGCAGAGCTGGGTGAACGCGTGGGCGAGCAGGTGGGCTATCGCGTGCGCCTGGAGAGCCGCGTTTCTGCCGCCACGCGCATCGAGGTGCTGACCGATGGCCTCTTCCTGCGGCAGCTGCAGGCAGATCCAAGCCTGGAAGGTGTGGATGGCGTGATCTTCGATGAATTTCACGAGCGACGCTGCGAAGCCGATCTAGCTCTCGCCCTGCTGCGCGAGGCCCGGCAGCTGCTGATGCCAGAGCTACGGCTGCTGGTGATGTCCGCCACGCTCAACCTGCAGCCCCTGGTGCAGCAACTGCCGGAGGCCGCACTGCTCACCAGCGAGGGGCGCAGCCATCCCGTGAGCGTGAGCCATCAGCCGCCGCGGGAGCGCGAACCGCTGGCCGCTCAGGTGGTGCGCGCACTGGAAGCCCACTGGCTCGATCAGCGCGTCGCCGGCGAAACCGTGCTGGTGTTCCTGCCGGGGCAGCGGGAGCTGCGCGCCTGCCACGACGCCATCGCCGGCACGGGCTGGGGGCGTGATCTCGAGCTGTGCCTGCTGCACGGCAATCTGCCCCTGGCCGAGCAGAGCCAGGCGATCCGCCCTGCCAGCAAGCCCGCGGGGAAGGTAGTGCTGGCCACGGCCATCGCCGAGAGCTCCCTCACGATCGAAGGCGTCAGCCTGGTGATTGATAGCGGCCTCAGTCGCCGCAGCCGCTTCGATCCAGTGAGCGGCATGGAGAGCCTGGTCACGCTGCCGGCCAGCCTGGCCAGCGCTGAACAGCGGGCAGGGCGCGCCGGCCGGCTCGGGCCGGGGCGCGCCCTGCGCCTGTGGAGCCCGGCCGAGCAGCAACGCCGGCCGGCCTTTGATCCACCCGCGGTGATGGAGGCGGATCCAGCCCCGCTGGTGCTGCAGTTGGCCGAATGGGGAGCAGGCCTTGGCGAGACGCTGCCCTGGCTGGAGCCGCCGCCGGAAGCCCACCTGCGCGAAGGGCAAGGGCTGTTGCGCCAGCTGGGTGCCCTGGAGGAGAGCGGCACGCTCAATGCCCATGGCCGCAAGCTGGCCAACCTGGGGGTGCATCCACGCCTCGCCCAGCTGCTGTTGCGCTCCTGCGACCTGGGGGCCGTGGAGTTGGGCTGCAGCCTGGCTGCACTGCTGAGCGAACGCGATCCCCTTTCGCAGCTCGAAGCCGGCAGCGACCTGATGCGCCGCCTCGACTGGCTGCGAAGCCTGGGCCGTGATCCGCGGCGCCAGCAGCTACGCCAACTGCAACAGCAGCTGAGCCGCCAACTGCCGGAGCAGCACCCGGCCGAAGCAACGGCCGACAGCGAAGCGGCCATCGCCGCGGAGTTGCTGGCCTACGCCTACCCCGAGCGGGTGGCGCTGGAGCGCACGCCGGGTTCCGGCCGCTATCTGACCCGCAGCGGCCGCGGCGCTGTGCTCCATCCCAGCGACCCTCTTGTGGGCAGCCCAGCCCTGGCGATTGCGGCAGCGGATGGCAGCGGCAGCGATGCCCGCATCCAACTGGCCCTGCCGCTGGCCGCAAGCAGCCTCACCGCCCTGGCCCTGAGCGCGGGTGAAGAGCTGGCCCAGGTGTGCTGGGACAGCCAGCAACAACGCATCCGAGCGGAGCGAGAGCTGCGCCTGGGAGCCCTGGTGCTGGAACGGCGGCCGTGGCCCAATGCCCCCGCCTCGGTTCTGCGCACCGCTCTGCTCATAGGTCTGGCCGAGCTGGGGCTTGAAGCCCTCCCCTGGGATAGCCGAAGCCGCCAGCTGCACCAACGCCTTTGCCTGGCCCACCGAGAGCTGGGGCCGCCATGGCCCGACCGCAGTCTCGCGGCACTGAGTGCCGATCCCGAGAGCTGGCTGGGCGATCAACTGGATGGGCTTCGCAGTCGCGCAGATCTGCAGGGGCTCAACCTGGAGGAGGCGCTGTGGAACGGGCTGCCCTGGGACGCCCGGCGTGAATTGGAGGATCTGCTGCCGGAAGCCATCGAGATCCCCTCAGGGCGCCTGGCCAAGCTGGATTACAGCAGCGGCGAGCCGGTGCTGGCGGTGAAGCTGCAGGAGCTGTTCGGAGCCGCGAGCACCCCCACCGTGCTGGGCGGCCGGCTCCCCGTCACGGTGCAACTGCTCTCCCCCGCCGGCCGCCCCGCCGCCATCACCCAAGACCTGGCTGGCTTCTGGAGTGGCACCTACCAGGAGGTGCGCAAGGAGCTGCGGGGGCGCTACCCCCGCCACCCCTGGCCCGAGGATCCCGCCAACACACCGGCCACGGCACTCACGAATCGAGCCCTACAGCGGCGTCAGTCCCATAGGTGATCGAAACCGAAGTGGCGCAGCCCTTCGGCAATGCCGGCGCAGCCCTCCGCTGAGGCCAGATACACCGACGACAACCGGGGCAACTGCTCCAGCAGGGCCGCTTCTGCGTTGGCCACCACCACACCGTTGAGCCCGGTTTCAAACATGGCCAGATCGTTGAGCGTGTCACCGGCCGTCACCACAAGCTGCGGGTCCACCTCCAGCCACGCGAGCAGGGCCAGAAGGGTGGAGCCTTTGTTCACACCCGCGGGCAGCAGATCGAGATAACGGTTGTCGGAGAGCAGGCAATCCACCCCGTGGGCTTCCAGTTGCGGGATCAGGCTGTGGTCGAACTGCTCAGGGTCGACGTAGTAAGCCAATCGCCGCTCCGAATGGAGCGGTTGCGCGGCCAAACCAGGCTGCCCTTCCAGCATCGGCAGGAGCCGTTGCTCCATCCCCTGCCAGCGGGCATCGATCGGCTCCACCGCCAGCGGCACCGGCAACAACGACTGGCCACACGCCACCGTGCAACCCACATCCCCGATCACCAAGTGCGGGGCCGCCAAACCGATGGGTTCGTCTTCCTCCAGCACCCGGGCGATCGAAGCAAGATCGCGCCCGGTGCAGAACACATGCAGCACCCGTTTGCGCTGCTCCGCCAACCAGCGATAGAAGCTGCGCCGTTCAGCGGTGGCGCCCCCCAGCAACGTGCCGTCGAGGTCGGTCACCAGCACGAGCTCGGGTGCTTCGGGTAACGGCGCCGAGAGCTGGCTCTGCAACAACTGGCGGGACAAAGCGGGCACCGGGCAAGTCAGGGCAACCGTATCGCTGAACACCGTCAAGCAGCCCACACGTTTCGTTACAGTCCTGCCGTTCGCGTCATTCCGATGCCTGACTCCACCTCATCTGCACGCTTCGGTTTTGTGAATTTCGCCGAAACCTGGAATGGCCGCCTGGCCATGCTGGGCTTCACCATCGGCCTCGCCACCGAGCTCCTCACCGGCCAGGGCATCCTCGGCCAGATCGGCCTCGGCTGAGTTCGTCACACCGGAACAATGCTCTGCAGGCGCTCCCTCACGCGAGGGGGCGCTTTTTGATGGTTCAAACTGCACACACAGCACCAGCAGATCCCTGGCTCAGCTTTTTGCCAAGAACCGCCGCGACGGCGCACGCATGCTCAGCAGCGGCATCGTGATCACCGCCGTGGGCTGGATCCGCATCGACCACCCGGCCGGCCAGATCGTGGCATTGCTCGGCAGCCTGGTGTGCCTCTACTGGTGGAGTTGCTATCGCCGCCTGGAGCGGTGAGCACGGAACTCGGCCTGCCGCGCTACAGCGTCAGCGCACTCAACCAGGCAATTGCTTCCCTACTGGAGCGCGGCTTTGCGCCGCGCTTTTTGCTCGAGGCCACCGTGTCGCGGCCGCAGCTGAAGAAGGGGCATCTCTGGCTCACGCTCGTGGACGAGCAAGCCTCGATCTCGGGTGTGGTATGGGCGTCGCAGCTCAGCAAGTTGAGCTTCCAACCCAGCGAGGGCGATGGCGTTCTCGTGGTGGGCAAACTCAACTTCTGGGCAAGCCGAGCCAGCCTCTGCGTTCAGATCCTCGATCTCAGGCCCAGCCTCAGCGCAGTGCTGCGCCAGTTCGAGCGCGTGCGGGCTCTGCTGGAGCCGGAAGGGCTCCTGGATCCAGTGCGGAAGCAAGCCTTGCCCGCCATGCCGGCAGCGATTGCCCTGCTCACCAGCGTTCCTAGCTCGGCCCTGGCCGACATGCTGCGCACCGCCCAGGAGCGCTGGCCTGCGACCCGCATCCATGTGGTGCCCATTCCGGTGCAGGGTGCTGTGGAGGAAAAGATCCGAGCCAGGCTGGCGGAGGTGGTAGCCCGAGCCAAGGAGTTAGGCATCGAAGCCATCGTGCTGGCACGGGGTGGCGGCAGCCGCGAAGACCTGGCCGTGTTTGACAACGAAGCGCTGGCCCGCGATCTCGCTGCCTGCCCACTACCCCTGGTCACGGGCCTGGGCCATGAAGACGACACCACCATCGCCGATCTAGTAGCCGACTACCGCGCCGCCACCCCGACCGCGGCTGTGGTGGCGCTGCTGCCCGACCGCCAGCACCTGGCGCTGAACCTGCAGCAACAGCGCGCACTCCTCAGGCAGAGCCTCAGCCACCGCTTGCAACGAGAACGCCTACGCCTCGAGAGCGATCGAGCCCGACTGCTGCAGCTCCATCCCCGCCAGCTCCTGGTGAGCAGGCGTCAGCAGCTTGAGCAACGGATCGAGCTCTTGCAAGCGCTTTCCCCCCAACGCTTGCTTGAGCGGGGCTTTTCGTTGGTGCATCAAGCCGATGGACAACTGGTGCGCTCGGTGCAGCAGGTGCACAGCGGCGATGTTCTGCAGCTGATGGTGGAGGACGGCAGGATCAACACCGTTGTGCAAACCACGGAGGGAGGTGCCCATGGCTGAGCCCAAACCGAAGCGCCGGCGGAGCAGCGTTGATCCCGAGAGCCAATGGCAGGCCGAGGTGGAGCAGCTGAGCTTCAACGAGGCCCGAACAGCTCTGGAGCTAGCCATGGCCAAGCTGCAATCGAGCGAGCTGGAAGTGGAAGAGATGGCAACCCTCTATCGGCGTGCCGAGGCCTACGCCAACCGCTGCAGCGCCGTGCTGGAAGGCGTCGAACAAGAAGTGATCGAATGGGACACACCGAGCACATGACACCAACTGTGGAATCTTCAAATCCCAACACGTATCAGCCGAAAGCGCAGACACCTTGGCTGTCGTGGCTCTACCTGGCTCTGGCCGTCGCCGGCGGGGTCCTGCCTTGGATGGCCAACCTCTCTTTCATGCGCGAGTACGGGCCCAGCTTTGATTTGAGCCAGTTCGTCTCGCTGGCGAATGCGAACGCGGCCTCACAATCCCTCTC
The DNA here is from genome assembly GCA_019264575.1 of Vulcanococcus sp. Classification (GTDB taxonomy): domain Bacteria; phylum Cyanobacteriota; class Cyanobacteriia; order PCC-6307; family Cyanobiaceae; genus Vulcanococcus. The sequence goes on from JAHUZV010000006.1 coordinate 41,953, forward strand.
CAGGGACCTGCTGGTGGGTGCGTCAGCGGTCACGATTTGGATGGTGGTGGAAAGCCGGCGGCTGCAGATGCGGCACCTCTGGCTGGTGTTGCTGAGCTCCGTCACCATTGCGTTTGCTTTCGCGGCGCCGTTGTTTCTCTGCCTCAGGGAGCGCCGGCTGGCGGAATTGGCACGTGAGGCGAGCTCCAGCGAAGCATCAGGGTTCGCCTGATACGTCGCGAACTTCAACATCGATCACCGCGGAGCTGGCGGGTTGCTCAGATGCCGTAGTTGAACTGGCGCTTACACCGATCAAGGGTGCACCGCAGGCAGGACACGTTGCCGCGCCGAAGCTCGGGGTCCCGCAGGCGGGACAGGTGATCAAGCGCCGGCGAAACCACTGCCAGGCCAAAAATCCGGCACCGGCCAAAACCAGCGGGCCAAACACCAGCAAGAGAGCAAAGCCCTCCAAAACATCAAAGAAGAGCCGTGCCGTAAACCCCGGCGCCAACAGCAGCAAACCAATCACGGTGATCCAAAGCCATGGAATCGGGCGTTGCATCAGGCGGCCTCGGGATTGGCTAGAACCATCCTGGCTGGGGTACGTCCACAGGGGAACTGCATCAGCGGGCGGATGCTTCGCCATCTCGGCGGCGGCTCACCACCACGCTCAACGCAGTGCCGTAATACACAACCAAACCCACGAGCCAGACCCAGAGACTGAGCAGCAGCACACCACCGATCACGCCGTAGGCCTGAAAACGGGTACCGAGCGACAACAAGCTGCGCCCCAGAACCACATTGAAAGTGGTCAACACAAAGCCGATTAACAACGAGCCGGGGATCAACGACCGAGCCGGAACATGACGCGATGGAAGAATCGCCAGGAGCGCAAAAGAAAGGCTGCAAGCAATGAGTAGCGAAATCCCGAAATCAACAGCCATCGGCACCGGCGCCCAGAGATGCAGCCAATCGGGCAACCACCCCTGCAACATCAGGCGCCAACTACCCGGACTCAGCAACCTCAGATTGGTCGTTATCTGATCCAGCACCACAAAGAAACCGATCAGCGCGACCAGTGCAATGGCTTCCAAACGTGCACGGATAAAACGCCAGACAGGCCTGGTCCAATGATCAATTGGAAGCATGCACGGACGAAATCCCCACAAGCGATCAGACCCGCGCTGAAGGCTCAGATACGCATTGGTGGATGACACCAACAAGAACGCAGCACCCACCAGTCCAGCGCCAGTTCCCTGACGAATCAAGAGATTCAAGGTGCTGCGGATTACCGGGATCACCGATGGCGGCAACACCTGATCTGCCAAGCCCAAAACCTGGTCGGACAGATTATCCACACGCCCCAGTAGGCGACTGGCAACCCCCAACGCAATCAACAAAATCGGGAAGAAGGATTGCAGTGTGTGATACGCGAAGGCGGCACTGAGATCCACGCAATCCTCGCGGTCCCAAAGCCGATAGGAACGCCAAAACAAGCGCACCAGAGAACGCCACCGGAAAGAGCGCTTCATTGCCGCCACGGGACGCCGATCGTTCACCGACGCTACAACCTCATCGAAAATCAACCAACAAAAAAGCCACCCTTTCGGGTGGCTTCTCCGTCTCATCCCTCCAGGCTCGATCAATCAAGCTCTTGGTGGGATGAGTTTGGTGGAGCAAAGAATGTTTTACCTGGCATCGACCTATTTTCTCAGGGGGCTACC
>JAHUZV010000002.1 GCA_019264575.1 Vulcanococcus sp.
CAGCCACCCAGCGCCAGGTAGGCGGTGGGGAACAGGAGCAGACCCGACCACCCGACAAAAACGAAGCGGTCGCGCTTGAGCCAGTCATCGAGGACGTCAAACCATCCCCGCTGCGGCGCGCGCCCTACAGCGATCGTCATGGGTGGGAAAAACCGCGGGCTGTGGGTTACCGGGGGATCGTAACAACGTTGATCCGCACTGCGAGGCGGGTTTTGACGGCCTGACACGGCCCGTCACCATTGCGTTTTGGGTATTTGTGCTCAGGCCTGGGCCAGGCCGGTTGGCGGGCGCGCCAAGATGGCAGGCCCCCGGTTGTTCCGCCCATATGGCCTCGGCATCCGCAGCAAAGGCTGCCTCGTCTTCCGCGTTGCTGGAGCAGGACGTGCTGGGCTCCCGCCGCCTCTCCAATGTGTTGGTGGCGGCTGTGGTGAGCACCGGCGGTCTGGGCTTTCTGCTCACCAGCGCCTCGAGCTACCTCGGCACCGATCTGCTGCCCATCGGTCACCCCGCTGCCCTGAGCTGGGTGCCGCAGGGCTTGGTGATGGGCCTCTACGGCATCGCCGCTGCGTTGCTCTCGACCTATCTATGGACCGTGATCGCCCTCGATGTGGGCTCCGGCGCCAACCGTTTCGATAAAACCGCCGGCACCCTCACCGTGACCCGGCGCGGTTTCCGCCAGCTGATCAGCGTCACCACCCCCCTCAAAGACATCCAGGCCGTGAAGGTGGATGTGCGCGACGGCCTCAACCCCCGCCGCCGCCTCGCTCTGCGCGTGCAGGGTCGCCGCGATCTACCTCTCACCCGTGTGGGTGAGCCGATGCCCCTGGCCGACCTTGAGCGCGGTGGCGCCGAACTGGCCCGCTTCCTCGGTGTTCCCCTCGAGGGCGTTTGAGCATGACCTCACTCCGCATGACCTCGTTGCGCTCGAGCTCGCTGCGCAGCCTGCTGCTGGCCCTCCTGCTCGTGCTCAGCCCGCTCGGGCCTGTGGCCTGCGCCGCGCCTGGGCCTTCCACCAGCTTTGGTTGCGGCACCTCGGGTGTTCCGTGCCTCAAGGGCACGGCCCTGGTGGAGCTCACCACCAGTAAAGGAACCGTGGAGCTCAGCCTTGATGGCAGCGCCGCTCCGCTCACCGCCGGCAACTTCGTGGATCTGGTGCGCCGCGGCACCTACAACGGCACCCTCTTCCACCGGGTGGTGAAAGAGCCCATTCCGTTTGTGGTGCAGGGAGGTGATCCCCAGAGCTCCAACCCCAACACGCCGGTGGATCTGCTCGGCACCGGCAGTTTTGTGGATCCCACCACCGGACAGCCGCGCCTGATTCCGCTTGAGCTCTTCCTCGAGGGAGACAGCAGCCCCCGCTACGGCGAGATCACCGTTGGTCCCGGTCAGGCGGAGAAGCTGAAGCTGCAGCACCAGCGCGGAGCCCTGGCGATGGCCCGTTCCAACGATCCCAACTCCGCCAGCGCGCAGTTCTATATCGCCCTAAGGGCCCTGCCTGAGCTGGATGGCCGTTATGCCGTGTTTGGCCGGGTGACCAAAGGCATGGATGTGGTGGATCGGATCAGCCAGGGCGACAAGCTGATCAGCGCCAAGGTGCTGCAAGGCGGCACCCTGGTGCAGGACGCCAAGTAGAGCCCTCGTCGGTAAGCGATGCGTGTCGGCTCAGGCCGGCACGCGCTTCTCGAGGCTGGTGACCTTCAAATACGGGGTACTCACGCCGGAGGCGCGCTCCAGGGAGATCCGGCCGGTGCGGGCAATCTCGAGGATCCCGTAGGGCTCGAGCACGTTTTCAAGCGCCACGAGTTTGCCGGGATCGCCCACCACTTCCACGGTGAGGGCTTCGCTGCCCAGATCCACCACACGGGCGCGGAACACCTGCACCAGATCGAGGATGGCGGCCCGCTGACTTTCCGGTGCCGACACCTTCACCAGCATCAGCTCCCGCTCCACGGCGGGAATGCGGGTGAGGTCGGTGACCTCCAGCACGTTGATCAGCTTGTCGAGCTGCTTGCTCATCTGAGCCAGGGTGCGCTCATCACCCTCCACCACCATCGTGAGCCGGGACACGCCGCTGCGCTCGGCAGGCCCGACGGCCAGGCTCTCGATGTTGAAACCACGGCGGGCGAACAGGCCGGAGATGCGGCTCAGCACGCCCGATTCGTCTTCCACCAGCACCGACAGGGTGTGCTTCATGCCCAGGGCTGTTCGTGTGGCTGACGTGTGCCCAAATTACGCGCAAGCCAACCCAGCACGTGGTGGTTGAACAGTTCGGGCCGCTCATCGTGGGGGCAATGGCCGAGCCTGGGCAGCAGTTGCAGCTCCAGATCGCCTTTGTGGCGGTGCAGGCGCTCGCTGATCTGGGGCGGCACCAGCCGGTCGTGGCTGCCCCAGAGCACCAGCAGCGGCTGACGCATCTGCTCCAGCAGCACCGCCGCCGTGGCGCCATGGGGCCGCAAGGCCATGCCGATGCTCATGGCCCGCAGCGCCCGCGCCGCCCGCGGCCGCAGCGCTGGGCGGGCGATCAGGCGGCGCAGTTCGCGGTCTACCGCCCGCTGGTCGCTGTAGGCGCTGCGCAGGCCCAGATCCAAAAGCGGCGTGCGGGCGATCAGGGGCACCAGCAGCTCCAGGGGCAGCAGGCGGCAGAGCACCACCACCAGCTGGCGTTTGGCCTGCCGGCGCCAGGGGCGCCGCCGCCGCCGAAGCGGCATCAGCAGGGTGGGATCGGGCAGCGGCGCCGCCACCACGCCGTGCACCCACACCGGGAAGAACACCGCACAGGTGATCGCCACAAGGCTGCCGAGGGAATTGCCCACCAACACCGCCGGGCCCTGCACCACCTGCTCGAGAAACCCCTGCAGCTGCCGTGCCCAGAGCCGGTTATCGAGCGGGCGATCGGGCCGGTGGCCGGGCTGGCTCGAAGCTCCGAAGCCCACCAGATCAATCGCGTACACGCACCAGCCGGCCGCCGCCAGCTCCCCGGCGTTGTGGCGCCAGTGGCCGCTGGCCGCGCCGAAGCCATGGATCAGCACCAGGGCGGGATGGTTACGGTCGCCCAGCATCCGCCAATGGCAGGTGTGCTCTTGCCACTGCCAACTGCCGTGCTCACCCCACTGTGCCCCTGCGGGGGCAGGCTGGGGGGCTGACACAGAGGCTTGGAAAGCGGTGGTGGCCGACACGGCGAAGCTCTCTGGGCAGGCGGATGGCGGCGCTGCTGCAGCAGCGGGCTCCCTTCACTATTGCGAAGGTGCCGCGGCGCTGCAGCTCGGCGCCGGCTTCTTTCGGCCGGAATCCCGCCCATCCCGTGATCTGGGCGTGTTGCTGGCGGCGTTGCTGGCCCGCGGCGAACTAGAGCTTGCGCAGCCCCTGGCGGTGCTCGATCTGATGGCGGGCTGCGGCATTCGCGCCCTGCGCTACGGCCTCGAAGCCGGCGCCAGCGCCGTGTGGGCCAACGATGCCGATGCCGATCGGCTGCCTGTGCTCCAGGGCAACCTTGTGCCGCTTGAGGCCGCCGCAACACCTCTGGAGATCACGGCCCACACGGCGCAGAAGCTGCTGGCGGGCTGCCTGCTGGAGGAGCGCCGCTTCGGCTTGATTGATCTCGATGCCTTCGGCTGCCCCACGGCTCTGGTGCCCGCCGCCCTGGAGGCGCTGCAGTTTGAAGGGGTGCTCTATCTGGCCAGCACCGATGGCCGCTCCCCCACCGGCCACGACCGCTCCGCTGCGATTCGCTCCCTCGGGGCGGCTGCCCGGGCCCATCCCGCCAGTTGGGAGTTGGCGCTGCGCCTGCAGATCGCCGTGGTGGCCCGCGCGGCCTGGGCCATGGGCCGGGGCATTCGGCCGCTGTTCAGCTTCAGCGAGGGGCGCACCTTTCGCACGGCGATTCAGTTGCAGCGCCGCGCGGATGCCCGCCAAGAGCGTCAATTGGGCCTGCTGGCCCACTGCCATGCCTGCGGCGAGCAGCTCGAGCAGAGCCTGCTGCAGCTGCGGCAGTGGCCCGCCTGCGCGTGCGCCGGTGAACCGCCGCCGCTGGCTGTTTCAGGCCCGCTGTGGCTGGGGCCGTTGCAGCACGCCCCCACGCTGGCGGCGATGCAGCAGCTGGCGTTGCAGCTGCCGGCCGGCCGTGTGGCCCGCAGCAGTGAGCGCCTGCTGGCGCGCTTGCTCGCCGATCCCGGCCTGCCGGCGCGGTGCTGGTCCAGCGCGGAGGTGGGGCGGCGCCTGGGCGGGGGGCCTCCTGCCACCCAGGCGTTGCTGCAGGCCCTTGAGGCCGAGGGCTACACGGCCCTACGTTCCGGCGTGATGGATGGAATGTTTCGCTGCAATGCCCCCTGGCCTCGGCTGTTGGAGCTGGCGGCTGCGCTAAACAGGTAGCCGTTACGCCACCTGGCTATGGCCTCGGAGATCTTCGGCACTGCAGCGTTGTTCTGGGTTCTGATCCCCATTGGCCTGGCAGGCGGTGCGCTGCTGCTCAAGCTCCAAGGCGATAACTGAGCCCGAGCGATTGCTTTGAGCGCGACCCAGCAGGCACACCTCTAGGCTCGTGCCTCGCTGAACAAGCCTCATGCAGGTGCTGGTGATCGGTGCTACGGGCACGCTGGGCAGGCAGATCGCCCGCCAGGCCCTTGATGCCGGCCACCAGGTGCGCTGCATGGTGCGCTCACCCCGCAAAGCTTCCTTTCTGCAGGAGTGGGGCTGCGAGCTCACCCGCGGCGATTTGCTCGAGCCCGACAGCCTCGATTACGCCCTGGAAGGCCAAGAGGCCGTGATCGATGCCGCCACGGCGCGCGCCAACGATCCGGGCAGCAGCTACGACACCGACTGGACCGGCAAGCTCAACCTGCTCAACGCCTGCGAGCGCTCCGGCGTGAAGCGCTTTGTGTTCGTGTCGCTTCTCGGAGCAGAGAAGCACCGCGACGTGCCGTTGATGGATATCAAGTACTGCACCGAGCAGGCGTTGATTCAGTCGGACTTCGATTACACGATCCTGCGCTGCGTGGCCTTTATGCAGGGTTTGATCAGCCAGATCGCGATTCCGGTTCTGGAAAACCAAACGGTGTGGGTGAGCGGAACGCCCACGCCGATCGCCTACATGAATACGCAGGATGTGGCGCGTTTTGCGGTGGCGGCCCTCAGCCGCAGCGAAACGATTCGCAAGGCCCTGCCGGTGGTGGGTCCTCGCGCCTGGAGCACCGGCGAGATCACTCAGCTGTGCGAGAAGTTCTGCAGCAAGAGCGCCCGCGTGTTCCGGGTGCGGCCCTTCCTGCTGCGCCTGATGCAGGGCGTTGCCTCATTCTTTGAGCCGGCGGTGAATGTGGCCGAGCGCCTTTCCTTCGACAAGGTGATCGGTGGCGGCACTCCCCTCGATGCACCGATGGAGGAGAGCTACGCCGCTTTTGGCCTCGATCAGGCCGACACCACGAGCCTCGAGAGCTACCTGCGCGAGTACTACGACACCATCCTCAAGCGCCTGCGCGAGATGGAGGCCGATCTCGACAAAGACGCCAAGAAGAAGCTGCCCTTCTGAGGGATTTCACGGATGGCACCCGCTGTGGTGCGCCTGTACTATTGAATGGAGTGATGGCGCCGGCGGCGCAGTGGATATGGGCATTGCGCAGACCAAGAACCTGCAACGTCGCCTCGGCGTGCTGGAGCAAGAAGCGGTTGAGGAGATCACCCGCGCTTGCGGTAATGAGCTTTGGCAGAGCGTGGGCTTCGATGCGCTCGACAGCCTCACCGATTCCGATCGCCGCGCCAGGGCCAACTACTACTACGGGCAGTTGCAGGTGGTGCGTGAACTTAAGGACGCGCTCGGCTGAAGCCAAGCCGCCTTACCCGCCGCCCCCGCCCTGGCCGGATTTCCCGCCGCCCGCTCGGCCTCCCCGTCCAGGGGAGCGTCGCAGCAGCCCCTGAAGGCGGCTTTCTTCCTGTGGCGACACCGCGCGCCATTGGCCAGGCGCCAAGCCCTCGAGGCTCAGTGGGGCTTCGCCATCCATCAGATCGATGGCCACCCGCAGCAATCTCAGGGTGGGGAGCCCCACGGCGGCTGTCATCCGCCGCACCTGGCGGTTGCGGCCTTCCCGCAGCTCGATCGCCAGCCAACTGGTGGGGATCTCCTTGCGTTCGCGGATGGGGGGATTGCGGGGCGGTAAGCCCGGTTCGGCGATCGAGCTGGCTCGGGCCGGCAGGGTGCGCTGCCCCTGAATCACCAGGCCTTGCTCGAGCTGCTGCAACTGCTCGGGGGTGGCGATGCCTTCCACCTGCACCCAGTAGCGGCGCCAGTGGCCCCAAGCTGGATCGGTGAGCCGCTGCTGCAGGCGCCCGTTGGCGGTGAGCAACAGCAGCCCTTCACTGTCGGCATCAAGCCGGCCAGCGGCGTAAACATCGGGAACGGGAATGTGCTCCGCCAGGCACCCCCAGCGGCTGCCCGGCTCGGGGGTGAATTGGCTCAGCACCCCGTAGGGCTTGTGGAACAGCAGCGTGCTCAGGAGGCCTGGCGAGCGCGCCACAGGTTCACCACTCCAATCGAAATCAGCAGCAGGCCCAGATCCATCGTCACAGGAGGCAGGACCATCGAAAACCTTGGCTCGGTTGGGGTTTGTGAGCGCCGACCCTAGCGGTTTAAGGGCGCGAACTAGACTGATCCAAGCAGTACGACTTTTCAGCGGCAGCGACGCATGATCGAGACCTCCGGCGTGATCGAGAAGGAGCAGGGCAACGGGTTCTACCTGGTCACCCTCGAGCAGCCCGCAGGCCACCAATGCCTCTGCCGGGCTGCTGGAAAGCTCACCAAGTTCCGCATCAAGCTGCTCGCCGGTGACAAGGTGCTGGTGGAGATCAGCCCCTACGACCTCAGCCGCGGCCGCATCACCTACCGCGAGCGCAACGCCGCTGCCGGCGGACCTCGCCCCGGTGGCAACCGCCCTGGTGGTCCCCGTCGCCGCTGATCGTCAACGCTTCAGGCCGGGCTTGAGCCAAGCCATCTTGAAAAGCCCCGGGAGCGAATCCCGGGGCTTTTTTGTTGGGGCGCTTGCTGAGCCTCGGCTCCCCCTCAGGCAACGGCGGCGCCGAGGAGCTGCTCGATGGCTGCCTTGAACTCGCTGCGTTGCTTCACGCCGCGGAACTGCTGCTTCAGTTCCTTTTGGAAGAACAGTTGCACGGTAGGGGTACCGCTCACGCCCGCCTGCTGGGCAATCTCCTGATCGGCTTCGATGTCGATCTCCACGCCCTGGGCGCGGCCGCCGAGCTCATCGAGCACGCGCTTGAGCTGCGGCTTGAGCACGTGGCAGGGGCCGCAGGTGGGGGAGGTGTACACCACCAGCAGGGGCTTTTCGCTGTCGTGATACAGCTTGCGTAGGGCATAGCCGCCCTTCTGCCACAGGGCGTTGGGGTCGAAATTGGCTTCATCGCTCACGGCGGTGCGCTGCACTTCACCCACCTCGGCGGGATCCACGGGGTCTTGGCTCACGGTCACGGCCAGGTCGTGATGGGTGAGCCAGCGCTCGGCCGCCAGGGCTGCCTGGCAGCCGCTACCGGCGGCAGTGATGCCTTGACGCCATTCCGCATCCGCCACATCGCCTGCGGCGAACACGCCCTCCAGGCTGGTTTCGGGCCGGCCGGGCTTGGTCACCAGGTAGCCGTGGCTATCAACCTCCAGCTGGCCGCGCACCAGGCGGGTGTTGGGGGTGTGGCCAATGGCGTAGAAGAGGCCGCGCACAGGCACCTGCTCGGAGCCGCCGCTGCCGTCGGTAGCCACCAGATCGATGGCCTCCATCCAATCGCCGCCGCTGCAATCGCGGATCTGGCGGTTCCAGTGCACGGTGATATTCGGGTTGGCCAGCACCCGATCAGCCATTGCTTTGCTGGCCCGCAGCTGGCTAGAGCGCACCACCAGGTGCACGCGGCTGCCGTATTTGGTGAGGTACACGGCCTCCTCGCAGGCGGAGTCGCCGCCACCCACCACCGCCAGCTCCTCGTTGCGGAACTGCGGCGGGGCGCCATCGCAGTTGGCGCAGGCACTGATGCCCGCATTCCAGAAGCGCTCTTCGCTGGGCAGGCCGAGGCGGTTGGCGCTGGCGCCCGTGGCCAAGATCACCGACTGGGCCTCAATGGTTTGACCGTCGACCTGGATGCGGAAGGGGCGCTGCGAGAGGTCGATGCTGTCGGCGTCTGCCTCCACCAGGCGGGTGCCCCAGCGCACGGCCTGGGCCTTGAGCCGATCCATCAGATCCGGGCCGAGGATGCCGTCGGGGAAGCCGGGGAAGTTCTCCACGTGGGTGGTGGTCATCAGCTGACCACCGGGAATGCCGCCGTCCTGGAAGCCTGTGATCACCACCGGCCGCAGGTTGGCGCGGGCGGCATAGATGGCCGCGGTGTAGCCGGCCGGGCCCGAGCCCACGATCACCACGTTTTCAATGGAAGCGCCCGTCGCGGCGCTGGCAGTGGCTTCAGTCACGGCTTAAGCGGATCGACTTCGCTTTAGAGCGTAGCGCCGCTCCTCCGGCGTTGGCGGTGCGCGGAAGCCGTCTTGGATTGGTGCTCAAAAAGGTTGACGCCCGGCCTGTTTGACGCCCCAGGAAAAACGCTTTAGGTTTTCTTCAGATTTCCAGGAGTCCGTCGCTCTCGCTGTTGTCGCTTGATTTCTTCAGTTCGTTGAAGTCAGGAACCATCAGAACCTGCTCGGCCATCAGTTCAGGGTGCTGGTCCACGCAGAGGATCCATTCCCTGAATTCTTCGGTGAGCGCATAGCTGTCTTCATAGCGCTCGCGGTCGTCGAGGCTTGCGATGCGGGCGGCCGACCAGTTGATGGCAACGGTGAGACGACGCTGGATGGAGCCTTTCATGGGTGTCCCGCGATCGCACCACGCTGGTCGGCCGATGGCCCCATTTGGGTGCGCTTTCGCACAACGTCGCACTTTTTGCCGCAATCGAATGTATTTATCGCTGCACTCGGAAGTTGGGTAGCTGCGGGCCGCGCATCCGGATCACAGCGCCAGCGCCATCTTCCAGCGCTTGCAGGGGTAAAACAGGTGCTCGCCCGGCGCCGCTGGCTTCCGGCTCGGCCTCCACGGTTTTGGGCCTGAGTACGTAGGGCTCGCTCAGCGACCAGGTGCGCGCGTACTGCATCAGCAGGGGATCCGCCGGTGCGAACACGTACGACGGGTGCCGGGGCACCGTCTCCAGGGCCGAGCGCTCGGCATCCATGCGCACTGCCCGGGTGATGCCCTGCACGAAGCGGGTGCGCGTCACCACCGTGGTGAGGTAGGCCACCACCCGCAGCCGCGGTGCATCGAAGCCTTCAGCGCACATATCGATGCTCACCAGCCAATCGGCCTCGCCGGCCTTGAAGGCCTCCATGCGCTGTGCTGCCTCCGGATCCTGCGAGTGCACCAGGTGCACCCGATCACCCTCCTCCTCCAGCAGGCCGCAGATGCGGCGGGCATGGGCGATGTCGCGGGCGATCACGAGGCCGCCAGCGCCGCTGTGCTCGCGCCGCACCACCTCCAGGCGGCGGCGGGCGTTGAGCAGCAGGCGCAGGGCAATGCTGCTGCTGTCGCCCAGGCGGATGGCGCGGCGCAGGTTGCGGGCGCGCCAGCTCTCCCGCTGCTCCTGCGACAGCGGCGAGCGCTCGCTATCGCCCAGTTCTCCTTGGCGGCCGTGATCCACCCAGCCGTCTTGAAAGCGGAATTCCAGCGGCCGCACATCTCCCGCGGCGATCAGTTCGCGCGGCTCCACGCTCAGATCCGGGGCGATCTGCACCACCCACTCCTGGCCGTCGTGCACCTGGATGCGGCGGGCGGCGCAGAAGGCCAGGTTGTCGGCCCGAAAGGGGGTGCCGGTGAGGCCTAGCCGCAGGCGGGCGCCGGCGCTGAGGCGGCTGAAGGCGTGCCCCCAGGCGGTGGCCTCTGGTTCCTCGGGATCCATTCCCAGGTGGTGCACTTCATCGGCGATGGCCAGCCAGGGGCCCCAGGCGGCGGCCTGCAGCTGCTGCTCCAGGGCCGCGAGGTTGCGCCCGGCGGCTTGATAGGTGAGCAGCAAGCCGTCGGGGGCATGCTGGCCGGGGCGATTACTCAGATCCAGCCCGGGCTGCCATTCCTGCAGATCCAGCCCCAGCCGCGCCGCCGAAGCCAGCCACTGGCTGGCGATCGAGCTGCGGTGGCAGAACACCAACAGGCGCTGCAGGCGGCCTTCCCGCTCCAGCCGCTCAAAGCTGAGCAGCGCGCCGAGGGTTTTGCCGGCGCCGGGCCCGGCGTTGATCAACACATCGTTGTGGCCGTCGCGCTCAAGCCGCCGGCGCAGCAGCTGCAGCAGTTGCACTTGCCATTGGCGCGGCTGCACCGCTGGCTGCGGTCGCAGCGTGGCGGCACGGGGCTCTTGTCCAGGCGCCTCGGTGCCAACCGCCTGCAGCGGGCGCCGGGGCAGGCGCAGATCGAACGACAGCGAAGCCATCCCGCCATTTTGTTGGCAGGCAGCGAAAAAAGATGAGAGTTTCTACCTATTCGCTTTGGCGCTGGAGTCCTTAACTTCCGGCCATCACCCCCGCTCCCGGGCCTCAACCCGCCAGCCCATGAACGAGCGTTCCCCCTTTTCCCTCAGCCCCGACGAACTGCGCCAGCGCTTTGAGCGCGCCCTGGATCACGAGTGCGACCTCGACCCGATGATCCTGCGGGCTCGCCAGCTGCGTCAGCAGGGCTCCACCCCCCAGGCTCGCTGCCTGGAGCAGGAGCTGTTGCCGCTCTTCTGAACCCAGCTTTGCCAGGCGTGTGCGGATGTGATCACACGCCTGACAAAAGCGTTGCCGCCAGCTGCGAAGCCGTCGAACACTGGGCTGTTGTGACGTGAAGGCGGCAAGTTTTTGATTCGTGTGTTGGTGCCGCGGGAGTGCCGCCCCGGTGAAACGCGCGTGGCAGCCACCCCCGAAACCGTGCGGCGCCTCAGTGCCCGCGGTTGCCTGCTGCACGTGGAGCAAGGGGCCGGTGCTGCCAGCGGGTTTGATGATGCCGCCTACGGCGAGGCCGGAGCTCAGCTGATCGATCCGGCCACTGTGGCCGCCGAGCACTGGAGCAAGGCGGATGTGGTGCTCGCGGTGCAAGCGGGCTCGATCGCCCAGCAACGCCGCGAGCTGGAAGCCCTGCGGCCCGGCTCGCTCTTGCTCGGCCTGCTGGAGCCCCACGGCAACGACAGCCTCAAGCAACAGCTGGAGCAGCAGCGCCTCACGGCGATGGCCCTCGAGCTGCTGCCGCGCATCAGCCGCGCCCAAACCATGGACGTGCTCTCGTCTCAGGCCAACATCGCCGGCTACAAGGCGGTACTGCTGGCCTCAGCCGCCCTGGATCGCTACGTGCCGATGCTGATGACGGCCGCGGGCACGATCCAGCCGGCTCGCGCCTTGATCCTCGGGGCCGGGGTGGCGGGCTTGCAGGCCCTGGCCACGGCTCGGCGCCTCGGGGCGGTGGCCTATGTGAGTGATGTGCGTGCAGCCGCCAAAGAACAGGTGGAATCGCTGGGGGGCCGCTTCATCGATCCGCCCGAGCTGGAGCAGAAGCCCGGTGAAACCGGCGGCTATGCCCAGCAGGCCACGGAGGATTTCCTGGCTGCCCAGCGCCGTCAGCTCACCGAGCAGTTGGCCCTGGCCGACATGGTGATCTGCACCGCTCAGGTGCCGGGCCGGCCGGCGCCGCGCCTGATTGACGACGCCATGCTCCAGCACATGCGCCCCGGCAGCGTGGTGGTGGATTTAGCCGTGGCCCAGGGCGGCAACTGCGAAGGCAGCCAGCCCGGCACCACCGTGCTGCGCCACGGCGTGCAGCTGATCGGGGCGGATCAACTGCCCTGCAGCGTGGCCAACCACGCCAGCGCCCTCTACGCCCGCAACGTGGCTGCCCTGCTGGAGCACCTGCTCGAAGCCTCCGGCAGCGAACCCACGGCACTTCAACTCGACCTGGAGGACCCCATCGTGAGCGGTTGCCTGTTCACCCACCACGCCATGGCCGGAGGTGCGGCATGACCACCCTCTCCCAGGCCCTGTGGGTGCTGCTGCTTGGCAGTCTCCTTGGGCTCGAGCTGATCGGCAAGGTGCCGCCCACCCTGCACACGCCGCTGATGAGTGGCGCTAACGCCATCAGTGGCATCACGGTGCTCGCTTCCATCACCCTGATCGCCAACGCCCAGGACAATCCGGCGCTGCTGATCCTCGGTTCGGTGTCGTTGGGCTTCGCCCTGTTCAACGTGATCGGTGGCTTTCTGGTCACCGACCGGATGCTCGCCATGTTCAGCCGCAAGAAGAGCGGAGGCGCGCGATGAACGTGCTTGATCTCTTCGGTTATTCGATCGATCTGCTGGCAGTCCTGCTGCTGGCGCTGGGCCTCAAGGGGCTCTCCACCGTGCGCTCCGCCCGCTCCGCCAATGGTTTGGCGGCGCTGGCCATGGGCCTGGCAGTGCTCGGACTATTGCTGCAGCTGCAACCCGATCCCATCGCCTGGCTGTGGATCGCGATCGGCACCGCCATCGGTGGCTTGCTCGGGCTGGTCACAGCCCGGCGCGTGCCGATGACGGCCATGCCCGAAACCGTGGCCCTCTTCAACGGTTGCGGTGGCATGGCCTCGCTGCTGGTGGCCATGGCCGTGGCCCTCTACGACAGCGACGGCGCTGATCTGGTGGAGCTGATCTCGATCGTGATCTCGGTGTTCGTGGGGGCGATCACCTTCACCGGCTCGATCGCCGCCATGGGCAAGCTGCAGGGCTGGCTCGGCACCCCGGGCTGGACCCAGAGCAGCGTGCGCCACGGCGTGAACATCACCTTGGCCATCGCCGCCCTGGTGGGTGGCTTCACCATGCCCGGCGATCCCACCGGTGCACCCCTGTGGATCCTGCTTGGGGCCTCCAGCCTGCTGGGCATAGGCGTAACGCTTCCCATCGGCGGCGCCGACATGCCGGTGGTGATCTCGCTGCTCAACTCCTATTCGGGTGTGGCCGCGGCGGCGGCAGGCTTCGTGGTGGGCAGCCAGCTGCTGATCGTGGCGGGCGCCATGGTGGGCGCGGCCGGCCTGATCCTCACCCAGGTGATGTGCACCGGCATGAACCGCTCCCTGGTGAGCGTGCTGTTTGGTGGGGCCCTCGGCGGCAGCGCACCGGTGGGCGGCGGCGGCGATGAGGCTGGCTACACCCGCATCGTGAGCTGCAGCGCCGAGGAGTGCGCCATGGCCCTCGAGAACGCCGAGCGGGTGGTGTTCGTGCCTGGCTACGGCCTGGCGGTGGCTCAGGCCCAACATGCCCTGCGGGAGCTGTCCAAGCTGCTGGAGGCCAATGGTTCGGAGGTGAGCTACGCCATCCACCCGGTGGCGGGCCGCATGCCCGGGCACATGAATGTGCTGCTGGCGGAGGCCGATGTGCCCTACGAGCAGCTGCTCGAGATGGACACGATCAACCCGGACTTCCCCCGCACCGATGTGGTGATCGTGCTCGGCGCCAACGATGTGGTGAATCCCGACGCCAAGAACGACGCCCAGAGCCCCCTTTACGGCATGCCCGTACTGGAGGTGGATCAGGCCCGCCAGGTGTTTGTGGTGAAGCGCAGCCTTGGGGCTGGCTACGCCGGCATTAAGAATGCGCTGTTCGAGCTGCCTCAAACGGCCATGGTGTTTGGCGATGCCAAGGCGGTGCTGCAGCAGCTCTGCACGGAACTGCGCAGCCAGGGTGTCGGAAAAGCCGCTTGATTCCAACCTCCCCGCGGCCCTGGGCCTGGCGCCCTTCCGGCCGCGGTTGCCCTGGCTAAACGGCGACCTGCAGACCCTGCGGGACACCCTGCGCCCGGTGGACCTGCCACCTGAGGCCGGCGAGCCGATCACGATCCCCGTGGGCGGCGGCGATCAGCTGCTGGCGCTGCTGGATCCGCCCCTGGGCGGATCCGAGCCCCGGGCGCTGGTGCTGTTGATGCATGGCCTGGGGGGCAGCAGCTGCCGCAGTGGCCTGCGGCGGATGGGGCTCACCCTGCAGCACGCCGGCTTTGCGGTGCTGCGGCTCAACATGCGCGGTGCCGGGCCCGGGCGGGAGCTGGCCCGCGGCACCTATGCCGCCAGCTGCAACAGCGATCTACTGCCGGCCCTGGCCCGCGCCCGCGAGCTGGCGGATGGCCGGCCGCTGTTGGGTATGGGCATCTCCCTGGGGGGCACCAAGCTGCTCAACGCGCTGCTCACCGGGCCCGGCCTGCTCGATGGACTGGTGACGATCAGTTCGCCGCTCGATCTGGCCGCCTGCTCTGCCCAGATCGAGCTCCCCCGCAACCGCATCTACAAGCGCTGGCTGCTGCAGCGCCTTGTGGCCCAGACCCTGGCCGATCCCTTCGGGGTGAGCGAGCCGGAGCGCGAGGCCCTGGCCGGCCGCGGCCCCGTGGGCCCGATGGACAGCATCGTGGCTTTCGATGCGGCGATCACGGCACCGCGCTGGGGCTATAGCTCGGTGGAGCACTACTACCAAGAGGCCAGCCCACTGCGGCAGCTGCAAGCCCGGGCGACTGAGTTGCCGCCCACCCTGGTGTTGCATGCCACCGATGACCCCTGGGTGCCGGTGGCGGCGGCCCGCGAGCTAGCGGCGTTGCAGTTGCCGGGGGTGGAGGTGTTGCTTGCCGCCGGGGGCGGGCACAACGGCTTTCATGCCCGCTGCGATGGCCGAAGCGGCGGGCCTGGCAACTGGGGGGATCGGCTCACGGCCCGCTGGTTCCAGCGTTTGCTGGCCTAGCGCTGAACGGCATCCGTTTCACGATCCATTCGTGGATCGGCGAGCCACCGATCACGTGCTCGCGCAGGATTCGCTCGATCCGCTCGGCCGTCACGCCGCTGTAGACGATTCCTTCCGGCCAGATCAGCAGCACCGGCCCCTCGGCGCAGATACGCAGGCAGTCGGCCTTGGTGCGCAGCACGATTCCCTCGGGCCGCGATGGATCCTCGAGGCCCCACTCGCGCACCAGGCGTTTGAGCGTGTCCCAGCTGGCGGCACCCACGGTGGGATCGGGGCAGCAGAGCGCTTTGGCGGGGGTGGCGCAGAGCAGCAGGTGGTGGGAGATCACGGTGAGATCAGGGGCGGGCTCCGCTTGGGTGCGATCAGGCCGGAAGGGCAGCAGGCGCCTGGGAATGAACAGTCGCGTTCAGCCGGGCTGCAGCTTCACGCACCGCCTCACGGCTCCAGGCGTCGACGGCCAGCACGTCGTCCAGAGAGGGATCGGCCGTGAGGTCGGCCTTGTGGCGATCACAAACCACGTCGATCAAGCGCGGGATATCGAGGAAGTGGATCTGCTCCTCAAGGAAGAGCGCCACGGCCTGCTCGTTGGCGGCGTTCATCACCGCCGGCATCGTGCCGCCGGCGCGGCCCGCGGCGTAGGCCAGCTCCATGCAGGGGTATTTGGCAGGGTCGGGCTTGCGGAAGGTGAGGGAGCCCACTTCGGTGAGATCGAGGCGGCGCCAGGGGGTTTCCAGGCGCTCGGGCCAGCTCAGGCAATAGAGGATCGGCAGCTTCATGTCGGGCCAGCCCAGCTGAGCCAGCACCGAGGAATCGGCCAGCTCCACCATCGAATGGATGATCGATTGGGGGTGGATCACGATCTCGATGTGGTCGTAATCCAGGCCGAACAGGTAGTGGGCCTCGATCACCTCCAGGCCCTTGTTCATCAACGAGGCCGAATCCACCGTGATCTTGCGGCCCATGCTCCAGTTGGGATGGCTGGTGGCATCGGCCACGGTGGCCTTGTGCAGATCAGCGGCATCCCAGTCGCGGAAGGCACCGCCGCTGGCCGTGAGCTGAATGCGGCGTAGGCCGGGAGTGGGAACGCCGGTGCTCAGGCGGGCGGTGTCGGCCCAGGGGGTGCCCTGCAGGCACTGGAAGATGGCGGAGTGCTCGGAATCGGCCGGCAGCAGGCGCGAGCCGCTCTTCGCCAGCTCCGGCAGCACCACCGGACCAGCGGCGATCAGTGTTTCCTTGTTGGCCAGGGCCAGATCCTTGCCGGCGCGAATTGCGGCCAGGGTGGGCAGCAGGCCCGCGCAGCCCACGATGCCGGTCACCACCAGATCAGCCGTGGGCCAGGCGGCGGCGGTGCAGAGCCCATCGGGGCCGCCCACCAGCTCGGGCAATTTGGCTGGGCGCGCCGCAGGCTCCAGAGCATTAAGCCGGCTGCGCAGTTCGGCCACCCGCTCGGCATTGGCCAGAGCCACCACTTCCGGGGCGTGGCGCTGGATCTGGCTGATCAGTAGGTCGAGGTTGTTGCCGGCGGTGAGCGCCACCACCCGGAAGCGATCGGGGAATGCCTCCACGATCTCGAGCGTTTGCGTGCCGATCGAGCCGGTGGAGCCGAGCACGGAGAGGGCTTTCACGGCGGGATCGGCGAACGGCGCGGCCAGTCTCCCACTGTTGCGGCTGCACAGCCGCAGCCGGGAAACTGGGGCGACGTTGGCCAGCGGCCCTATGGCGGATCAGATCGGTGCGGAGCGGGGACGGCCGCCGGAGCAATGGAGCTCGTCGTTGGGGTTCGTGTTGGCGGCGGCGGGGAGTGCCGTGGGGCTCGGCAATCTCTGGGGCTTTGCTTACCGGGCTTCTCAGGGGGGCGGGGCGGCGTTTGTGTTGCTCTACGTGCTGATCGTGGCGGTGGTGTGTCTGCCGGTGCTGGTGGCGGAGATGGTGCTGGGGCGCAGCACCGGCCATGCGCCGCTGGTGGCGCCGATCACCGCCGGTGGACGCCGCTGGGCACCCCTGGGTTGGCTCTACATCGCCGCTTCCGTTGGGATCCTCAGCTACTACGCGGTGCTGATGGGCTGGACCGGCCGCAGCCTGCTGCATGCCCTCACGTCTCCGTTGCCGGCGGATATGGCTGCCGCTGAGACTTTTTTTGCCGGCATCAGCAGCGGTGGCGATGCGGTGCTCGGCCATCTGCTGAGCCTTGCGCTCACGGGTTTGGTGGTGGCGGCCGGCATTCGTTCGGGCATCGAGCGCTTGTCGCGCTGGGGCATGCCGCTGTTGTTTGTGGTGTTGCTGGCGCTGCTGCTCTGGGCTGCCGCGCTGCCCGCTGCCCAGGAGGGCTACGCCGGCTTCCTGCTGCGCTGGGATGCCAGCAAGCTCACCGATCTCACCACGATCCGTAACGCCTTCACCCAGGCCTTCTTTTCGATCGGGGCGGGCATCGGCTGCATCCTGGCTTACGCCGCTTATCTCGATCGCCGCAGCGGCATTCCCGGTGAAGCCGTTGCGGTGGTGGGGATGGACACGGCCGTGGGGCTGATGGCCGGCTGCGTCACCTTTCCGATCGTGGCCAGCTTCGGTCTGGCCGACGTGGTGAGCGGCAGCACGGTGGGAACGCTGTTTATCGCGCTGCCGACGGGCTTGGGGTCGCTGGGGCTGGCCGGGCGAGTGGTGGCGGCGGCTTTCTTTGCCTTGGCCTACGTGGCGGCGATCACCTCCTCGGTGTCGCTGCTGGAGGTGCCGGTGAGTTCGCTGATGGATCGGATGGGCTGGGGCCGCCCGCGGGCTGTGTGGCTGATGGTGGCGGTGATCGCCGTGATCGGCCTGCCCTCGGCCCTGGATGTGGCCGTGCTGGAAAAGATGGATGCCGTGTTTGGCGGCGTGTGCCTGATCGCCGGTGGTCTGCTGATGGCTCTGTTGATGGGTTGGCGGGCTCCGGAGCGATTCAGTAGCGATCTGCGCGGTTCCGGCACCTCGCCCCGCCTGCTGCGGCTGCTGCTTTGGAGCCTGCGCTGGGTGTCGGTGCCGGTGATCAGCCTGGGGCTGATCGTGTCGGTGGTGGATCTGGCGAAGAGCTGGTCGGGCGGCGCTTAACTTGCCGCAGCAGACAGGCTCATTTCATGGCGCTCGGACCGCAGTGGTTGCAGCGTTTCAACTTCATCGAGCGCGCCAGGCTCGAGCGCGAGCTCTGGGATGCCTTCGAGCGGGGCGAGCCGATCGAGCAGCTGGTGGAGCAGTGTCAGCCCGGTTTCCGCAAGGAGGTGTGGAGCACCACCGCTGTGCGGATCCGCAAGATCGAGACGATGATGCGCGACCAGCAGCAGCCGGGCAGCTGAAGGTTCAGCCGCGCAGCCACTCGGTGAGGCCACCGGGTTTGTCGATCAATTCGATGCCCTGGGCCTTGAGGGCCTCGCGGATGCCATCGGCGGCGGCGAAATCTTTGGCAGCTTTGGCGGCTTTCCTAGCTTCGATCTGGGCTTCGATCTCGGGGTCGCTGGGGCCGCTTGCGCCGGCCGTGTCGCCGCTTTGCTGCTGCGCCTGAGCTGCTTCGTGCTGCAACCCGAGCACCCCCGCCAGCTCCTGCAGCAGGGCAGCCTGGGCGGCCAGCTCCGGCGTTGCGGCTTCAGCGCGGGCTGCGTCGTCGCCCCGTTCGATCCGGTTGGCGAGCGCCCGGAGCGGTTTGGCCAGCTCGAACAACACCGCCAGGGCAGCGGAGGTGTTGAGGTCGTCGTCCATGGCGGCGGCGAAGCGCTCGCGTGCGGCCGTGAGGGTGAGGGGCAGCTCCGCACTGGCGGCAGCGGTTCCACCGGCCAGGCCGAGAGCGGCGTTGAGGCCCTTCCAGCCGGTGGCCGCGGCGTCGAGCGCTTCGGCGGTGAAGTCGAGTGGTTTGCGGTAGTGGGCCTGCAGGGTGAAAAGGCGCAGCGTCATCGGCGAGACGCCTGAATCCAGCAGGGCGCGGATGGTGGTGAAGTTGCCGAGCGATTTGCTCATCTTCTGGCCGCCCACATTCACCATGCCGTTGTGCAGCCAGTAATGGGCCAACTCTTTGCCCGTGGCCGCTTCCGACTGGGCGATCTCGTTTTCGTGGTGCGGGAACACCAGATCGGCACCGCCGAGGTGAATATCGATCGTGTCGCCCAGCTCCTCGCGCACCATTGCTGAGCACTCGATGTGCCAACCCGGCCTGCCCTGGCCCCAGGGGGAGGGGAAGCTGGGTTCGCCGGGTTTGGCTCCTTTCCAGAGGGCGAAATCGAAGGGGTGTTGCTTGCGGGCTTCTTCCTCAGACGCCACGCGGCCGGCGGCGTTGTCTTGTTGCTGCTCCAGATCGCGGCCGCTGAGCTTGCCGTAGCCGGCGTGCTTCATCACGGCGAAATACACATCGCCATCGGCGGAATAGGCGGCGCCTTTGGCCTCCAGTTCGCTGATCAGGGCCCGGATGGCATCGAGGCTGCGGGTGGCCCGCGGCATGCGATCGGCCGGAAGGATGTTGAGCCGCGTCATGTCGGCCACGAAGGCCTCGATGTTGCGTTCGCTCACCGCCTCCATCGAGCTGCCTTCTTCAGCGGCGCGATTGAGGATCTTGTCGTCGATGTCGGTGTAGTTCTGCACGAACGTCACCGCATAGCCGCTCCAGCTCAGGTAGCGGCGCAGCACGTCCCAGGCGATGTAGCTGCGGGCATGGCCCAGGTGGCAGAGGTCATACACCGTGACCCCGCAGCAGTAGATGCTCACCTTGCCGGGCTCGATCGGCTGGAACGCCTCAACGCGCCGCGTGAGGGTGTTGGTGAGCTTGAGGGTCATTGAGCTGGGGCTTACTTGGCTTCCATCCAGTTGGGGCCGACGCCCGTTTCCACCAGCAGGGGAACGGACAGCTCAACCGCGCGCTCCATGGTTTCACGCGTGAGGCTCAGCACCTGATCGAGGGCCTCGGGCGCCGCTTCGAGCACCAGTTCGTCGTGCACCTGCAGGAGCAGTCGTGCGGGAAGGCCGCTGTGCGCCAGTCGCTGATGTAGCTGCACCATCGCCAGCTTGATGATGTCGGCGCTGGAACCCTGGATCGGGGCATTGGCGGCGGCGCGCAGTTGCTGGGCCTCCATGCCGCCGCGGCGGGCTACATCCAGATCGATCTCCAGCGGGTCTTTGCCGAGCAGGCGGCCAAGGCCGGAGGGGTCGAAGGCGAACGGCCGCCGGCGCCCCAGGATCGTTTCCACGTAGCCGCGGCTGAGGGCGAGGCGCTCCTGCAGCTCCAGGAAGGCGAACACCTTCGGATAGCGCTGCTTGTATTTGCTCAGGAACTCCTTGGCCTGCGCCTGGCTCACGCCGGTTTCGCGGGCGAAGCGTTGGGCGCCCATGCCGTAGATCACGCCGAAGTTGATCGTTTTGCCGAGGCGGCGTTCATCGGGGGTGACTTCGTCTTTCTCGAGCAGCAGGCGGGCGGTGAGGGCGTGCACGTCGTCGCCGTTGCGGTAGGCCTCCACCAGCGCCTCCTCGCCGGAGAGGTGGGTGAGGATGCGCAGCTCGATCTGGGAGTAGTCGGCGCTGATCAGCTGCCAACCGGCTTCCGGCAGGAAGGCTTTGCGGATGCGGCGCGAGAACTCCGTGCGGATGGGGATGTTCTGCAGGTTGGGGTTGCTGCTGGAGAGGCGGCCCGTGGCTGTCACGGCCTGGTTGAAATCGGTGTGCACCCGGCCGGTTTCCGGCTCCATCAGCGCCGGCAGCGCATCCACATAGGTGCTCTTGAGCTTGCTGAGGGTGCGGTGCTCGAGCACCAGCGGCACCACCGGGTGGGCGTCTTCCAGCTTTTCGAGCACGGTGGCATCGGTGCTCCAGCCGGTTTTGGTTTTGCGCGATTTCTTGCGATCAAGCCCGAGGGTGTCGAACAGCAGCTCGCCCAGTTGTTTGGGAGAGGCGAGGTTGAACTCGGTGCCGGCGGCGGCCTTGGCGTCGGCCTCCAGACGCTGCAGCGTTTGCCCCAGCTCGCTGCTCAGTTCCGCCAGGTAGTCGGTGTCGATGCGGATGCCGGTGGCTTCCATGAGAGCCAGCACCGGCTCCAGGGGTAGTTCCACCTGATCAAGCAGCGCCGGCAGCTGTGGGCCGAGCTCTTCGAGTTGGGCGCGCAGGAGCGGCGTCAGCCGCCGGGTGACGTGCACGTCCATGCTGCAATAGAGCGCGGCCTGCTCGATGGGCACGGCGGAGAAATCAGCTCCCTTCGGCACCAGTTCGCTGTAGCTGGTGGGCAGAAAGCCGAAGTTGCGCTGGGCGAGCAGCTCCAGGCCGTGTTTGGCGTTGGCATCGCGCAGGTAATCGGCCAGCAGCGTGTCCATCACCACGCCCTCGAGGGGCAGGCCATGGCGCAGCAGGATCAGCCGGTCGTATTTGGCGTTCTGAAGGGTTTTGGGGTGCTGGCTGCTGCTCAGCCAGGGGGCCAGGGCGGTGAGCACCTGATCGAGGGGCAGCTGCGCTGGCGGTGGGTTGAGCAGATCGGGTGTGTCGCCACTGCCGGCGGCCGATTGATGTCCGATCGGGATGTAGGCCAGATCCGTTGGTCCCTCTCCCCAGGCCACCCCCACGCCCACCAGCTCGGCGCGGAAGGGATTGAGGCTGGTGGTCTCCGTGTCGAGCGCCACGGGAGCGGCGGGATCGGTGCAGGCCATCATGCGCTGCATCAGTGCCGCCAGGGCCTCTCCATTCGTGATCAGCTGGGGCTGGAGTGCAGGGGCTGCGGCTTCGGTGCGGGCCTCTGTTGCGGCCTGGCCGGAGGTTGGCGCTGTTGCTGCCGTGTCCGCACCCGCATATCCAGGGATATCCGCCTTGCGAGAGGAGCTTGAAAGCTTCTCCCCACCTGCTTCAGCCGACTCGGGCAGTTCTGCTGAGAACACCTCAGCGAATTGGTTCACCTGACGGCGCAGGCTGAACAGCTCCAGCTCTTCGAGGCTCTCGGCCAGGGCCTCGGCGTTCACGGCGCCCAGCTCAAGGCGCGGGTCCTGGGGCAGGGGGATGTCCACCAGGATTTCCGCGAGCATGCGCGAGCGGTAGGCGCTGTCGCGGTCGGCATCGAGCTTGCCCAGCAGGGCGCCCTTCAGCACGCCCTTGGGGTCTTTGGCCTTGGGTCCGGCGGCCTGCAGCTCCGCCAGAGCCCCGTAGATGCCATCGAGGTTGGTGTAGGCCTGGAGCAGGTTGATGGCGGTTTTCGGCCCCACCCCTTTCACGCCGGGGATGTTGTCGCTGCTGTCGCCGGTGAGGGCTTTGAGGTCCACCACCTCTTCGGGGGTGACGCCGAGCTTGGTGACCACCCCCTCGCGGCGGATCTCCACCGGCCCGCTGCTTTTGGCGTAGGGCCCGCCGCCCATGTAGAGCACGGCGATGTCGCGCTGGTCGTCCACCAGCTGGAACAGGTCGCGATCACCGGAGAGGATCCGCACCCGCCAGCCGGCATTGGCGGCGCGGTTGGCCAGGGTGCCGAGCACGTCGTCGGCTTCGTAGCCGGGCGCCATGCAGAGAGGAATGTCGAGCGCCTGCTGCAGGATCTGCTGGAGGTTGCCCAGATCCTGGAAGAAGTGCTCCGGTGCTTCGTCGCGGTGGGCTTTGTAGGCCTCATCGGCCTCATGGCGGAAGGTGGGTTCGGCCGTGTCGAAGGCGATCACCACCCCCTGCGGCACCAGGCCTTTGCAGTTATCGAGCAGGGCCTTAAGGAAGCCGTAGGTCACCGAGGTGGGCACGCCTTCCTTGGTGCTCAGCCCCCCCTCACCGCCTTTGCTGAAGGCATAGAAGCTGCGGAAGGCCAGCGAGTGGCCGTCCACCAGCAGCAGCAGGGGTTTGCCGTTCGCTGAAACCCCGCTTGCTGCGCCCGCCACCCGTTGCTCCTAATCCGGTGGGGCCCAGCCTGGCAGAGCCCGCAAATCGTCTGTCAGGGTTGTGGGATGGCCCTCTCGCATCAGGCCGCCTTCAGCGCTGATCGCCGCTACCGCTGGTGGCTGCAGCGCTGCTGGAACCCCGATCAGCCGCAGCTTCTGTTCATCGGCCTCAACCCTTCCCGCGCTGATGCCGACCGCGACGACCCGACCCTGCGGCGGCTGCTTGGGTTTGCCCGCGCCTGGGGGTTCGGCGGCTTGGAGGTGGTGAATCTGTTTGCCCGCTGCTCCCCCAGCCCGGCTGTGCTGCGGCGCAGCAGCGACCCGGTGGGAGCGGAGAACAACCAGTGGCTGCAGCGCAGCGTGGCCGCGGCGGATGCCCTTTGGTTGGGCTGGGGCAATGGCGGTGTTTGGCGCCAGCGCGATCAGCAGGTGCTGGATCTGTTGGCCCCGCAGCTGGATGCCGACGCCCCGCTATTGGCCTTGGGGCTCACTGCTACTGGCCAGCCCCGCCACCCCCTCTATGCCCCGGCGGCTGCGCAGCCCTTGCGCCTGCAGCATCCTGGGGCTGTGCGCCCGCTCGCTGCCTGCCGCTGATGGCTCGAACCCCCAGTCGCTACGCGATTCATCTGCTCCTGGCCGGTGGCCACACCCAGTTGGTGCACTTCCCCAGCCTCGACGCCTTTCAGCAGTGGTACGGCACGGTGCTCAACGCCGGCCCCGCTGACGCCTTCATCAACGTGCCGATCACCGAGTTGCCTGGCGAATACTTGGTGGTGCGCCCCAGCGCCGTGCAGGGCATCCGTGTGGAGCCCATCTACGGTTCGCTGGATGATGAATTCTGAACTGGTCTGGGGAGCCTCGTTCTTCTCAGGCTCCCTGGCACAGCTGGTGGCCAAGCTCAGCGGCCTGCCGGCGGTGGTGTTGTTGCTGGTGCTTGGCCTGGTCGTTGGGCAGGCGGGTTTGCATTTGGTGCAGCCGGAAACCCTTGGAGCTGGTCTGGAGCCGCTGGTGGGTTTGCTGGTGAGCCTGGTGCTCTTCGATGGCGGCCTCAATTTGCGGCTGGCGGGCAAGCAGCTGCAGCGCACGGTGATTCAGCTGGTGCTGGTGCGGCTGGTGCTCGGCCTTGGTGGCGGCGCCGTGCTGGCCCATGAGCTGGCTGGCCTGAGTTGGCCCCTGGCCTGGGTGTTCGGGGCGATTGCTCTGGCCACCGGCCCCACCGTGATCACGCCGATGGTGCGGCAGATGCGCCTGCAGGGCGATTTGGCCCAGGCGCTTGAGGCGGAAGGTCTGATCCTGGAGCCCACAGCTGCAGTGCTGGCATTACTGCTGTTGCAGCTGGCCCTGGGTGATCTGCCCAGCTGGCAGAACGTCGCCAGCTTGCTGCTGCTGCGTTTGGGCGGTGGCGCCCTGCTTGGGGCCCTGGCGGGTTGGCTGTTGGTGCTGGTGCTCGAGCGGTTGCCGAAGGACGCCGCAGGCCTGCAGTTGCAGGTGTCGCTCGGGATGCTGTTTCTGGTGGTGGCCGGTACGCAGACGCTGCTGCCAGAGGCGGGATTCCCCGCGGCGGTGATGGTGGGCGTGGTGGTGGGTCTACGGCTCGATGAGCAGGCCAGTCAGCTCGATGAGCTAATCGCCCAGTTGGCGCAGCTGGCAATCACGGTGCTGTTTCCGCTGCTCGCGGCGGATCTGTCTTGGGCAGAGCTCAGCCCGCTGGGCTGGGGTGGAGTGGCCTGTGTGTTCTGCCTGATGCTCTACCGCTGGGTGGTGGTGCAGTGCGCCGGCATCGGCCTGAGCTATCTGCGCTGGCGCGACAAGTTGATGCTCAGCTGGGTTGCACCCCGCGGCATCGTGACGGCCGCCGTGGCCAGCCTGTTTGCGCTGGAACTGGAGGCAGCCGGGGTGCCGGGAGCCGGGGCGCTGAAGGGCCTGGTATTCCTCACGATCCTGCTCACCGTTGTGGTGCAGGGCTTCAGTGCACCGCTGCTCGCCCAGAAACTCGGCCTGGTGGAGCCAGAGGCTCCTTCAGAGGCTGCGCTCGATGCGGCCGCGAGCTTCACCGCTGGGTTGCAGCAGCAGCCAGGTGGTGAGCAGATCGGGACCCTGAAGGCTGCCGAGTAGGGCCGCCCGCAGGGTTTTCATCAACACGCCTTTCTTCTCGCCGGCAGCGGCCACGGCTTCACCCAGCAAGGCCTGGGCTGCATCAGTCGTGAGGGCACCCTCGGGCAGCCGCTCCAGCAACGCTTGCAGCGCCGGGCGAGCGCCCTCGCTCTCCAGCTGCGTCACTGCCGCTTCGTTCAGCGCAGGCCGCTCGAAGAAGGGGCGCGCCTGCTCGATGCCGTCTTGCAGGGTGACCAGCGAAGGACCCAGGAGTGCTGAAAGCTCCTGCAGCCAGCTCGGTTCGGCGCTGTCGACCGCCCAACCCTGGGCGCTCCACAGGGGGAGCAGATCAGCCAGCAATTGCTCAGGGCCCTGCTCATGCAGCACCTGGCTGTTGAGCCAGTTGAGCTTGTCCCAGTCGAAGCGGGCACCGGCTTTGTTGACCCGATCGAAATCAAACGCTGCTGCGGCCTGCTCCAGGGTGAAGCGCTCACCCATGCCTTCCGGCGGCGACCAGCCCAGCAGGGTCATGTAGTTGGCGAGGGCCTCGGCTGTGTAGCCCTGGGAGCGGAAGTCGCTCACCGAGGTGACGCCATCGCGCTTGGAGAGCTTCTTGCCTTCTTTATTGAGGATCAGGGGGGTGTGGGCGAACACCGGTGCCGGAGCGCCGAGGGCCTCGTAGAGCAGCAGTTGCTTGGCGGTGTTGGCGATGTGGTCTTCGCCGCGGATCACGTGGGTGATCGCCATGGCGGCGTCATCCACCACCACCACCAGGTTGTAGAGGGGATCACCGATCTGATCGGCAGGGGCGCGGCGGGCAATCACCATGTCGCCCCCCAGGTCGGCACCGACCCAGCGCATCTCCCCGCGCACCAGGTCGGTCCAGGTGATCACGGCGTCGTCGTCGATGCGGAAGCGGATCGTGGCTTCGCGCCCTTCGGCGATGTAGGCCTGCTCCTGCTCGGGGCTGAGGTTGCGGTGGCGGTTGTCGTAGCGGGGGGCGCGGTTTTCAGCGGCCTGCCGCTCGCGCATCTCGGTGAGCTCGGCCTCGCTGGCGTAGCAGCGATAGGCATGGCCGCTCTCCAACAGCTGCTGGATGGCGGCGCGGTGCTCAGCGATGCGCTCGCTCTGCACCACCGGTTCGCCGTCCCAGTCGAGCCCCAGCCACTGGAGCCCTTCGAGGATGTTGGCGGTGTACTCGGGCTTGCTGCGCTCTTTATCGGTGTCTTCGATGCGGAGCAGGAACTGCCCGCCTTGGCGACGCGCAAACAGCCAGTTGAACACGGCTGTGCGAGCCGTACCGATGTGGAGGGTGCCGGTGGGACTGGGGGCGAGACGCACACGCACCGCCGCTCCAGTTGTCACCACTGGTCTTGTCCTCAGATGGGTGGAACGGGACTGACGGGGCTCGAACCCGCAACTTCCGCCGTGACAGGGCGGTGCTCTAACCGATTGAACTACAGTCCCTCGAGAGCTCTAAGAGCGCTCCCAGACTGGGCTTTTGGGCCTCGTCTGTGCCGCGTCGGCGACCTCAAAAGTATCCGTTGTCGACCTGCCCTCCGTCAACTGGGCATCCAGCGAAGAACGCGGCGGAGCGGCGTTGATGGTGCATCACGCGTGGCATGAGCGGCACGCCGCACAGGCTGCCGATGCTCTGAACTGGCCAACAAAAAAGCCCGCCAAGCGGCGGGCCAGAAGGTGCATAACGCTGACGGCCCTCAGGGCCGGAAGCCAGCGGGCTCAATCAGACGAACTTGATTGCCGCGGGCCGTGAATTCACGACCTTGATCGCTTTGAACGACCACGCGACCACCCGATTTCACACGGATCACCCGGGCACGAACCCAACCCAAAGCGGCGGATTCGAGAACCTTGACGACATCACCGGGCTGTAGATCCAACTCCATGTCCGGAACGTAGAAACTGCAGGGAGGGAACATCGAACGCGCCGTGGAGGACTTGAACCCCCGACATCAGGTTTTGGAGACCTGCGTTCTACCAACTGAACTAACGGCGCAGGGCCGATGTTCCCTCTGCCGGATGATCCAGGTAGGAACCGAATCATCCGACGGGCCAATCAACGAAGGCTGGCCGTGAGCTGAAGGCGAATGCCGATCAGCGATCGAAGCGCTGCTTGACGCGGGTGGCTTTGCCCACTCGGTCGCGCAGATAGAAGAGCTTCGCTCGACGCACCTTACCCCGGCGCTCCACCTTGATGGAAGCCACCTGAGGGCTGTGAATCAGAAAAACACGCTCAACACCCACACCCTGGAAGATGCGGCGCACGGTGATGGTCTCGTTGAGGCCGCCGTGACGCTTCGCGATCACCACACCCTCGTAGGGCTGGGTGCGCTCTTTGTTGCCCTCGGTGATGCGCACGCCCACGCGCACGGTGTCACCCACGTAGATCTCAGGGTGATCCTTGGCCTGCTTGGCGATCTGCTCTTCTTCGAAAGCGCGGATCAGTTGGCTGGCGCTCAGCTTGCCAACGCTCACCTTGGCAGCAGGCTTTTCAGCAACGGCAGTGGCCTCGGTGCTGGTGGTGTCGCTGGTGGTTTCTTTGATGTCGTCAGTCATGTCCTTGGGTTCCGCTGCCATCCAGCTCCGAAAAACGCCTGGCCAAACAACCAGTGTACTGGCTCAGGGTGCAGGGGGCCCTCCGGGCTGCTTGCGGCGCCAGCGCTGAATCAGCATCCCGCCGCCAGTGCCCAGCATCCAGAGCAAGCCCAATCCATTGAGCAGCACATAAAGAGTTTCGGCCCAAGGGCCCAGCCATTCACCTTCGTGCACCACCATCAGCCAGTGCACCTGATCTCGGCCCAGGCCAGCCCAGTCTTTGAGCAGCCGGTAGCTCATGCCGCTGAGCACGGTGATCAGCAACGGCGCCAGCACCACAGGAGCCAGAGCCGCATGCCAGCGACGCAGTTGAACCAGCAGCGTGCTCATGGCGGGGATCTGCCGAGCTGAGGTTTCAGGTTCTAACTTGCAGTGAAGGGGCCTGTAACGCCGAGATGAACCTGTTCGCCGAACTGCTCGCCGCCACGCAGAAATCCCAAGGTGGCGCCGCCACCGCAACCCCTTCTGTGATCACCCAGACAGGGCCTCGCATTCAGAAGAGTCGCCGCGGCGTTGAGGTGAAGAGCGCCCGCGAGATCGACACGATGCGCCAGGCCAGCCGGATCGTGGCCACCGTGCTGCGCGAAATCATCGAGATGGCGGCCCCGGGCATGACCACCGGTGATCTCGATGTCCATGCGGAAAAGCGCATCCGTGAGATGGGTGCGGTGCCCAGCTTCAAGGGCTATCACGGTTTCCCCGCCAGCATCTGCGCCTCGATCAACAACGAGGTGGTGCACGGCATCCCCAGCAACAAGCGGGTGATCAAGGCCGGCGACCTGATGAAGATCGACACCGGCGCCTACTTCGACGGCTATCACGGCGACAGCTGCGTGACGATCTGCGTGGGCGAGGGTGTGCCTGAGCACGCCCGCACCCTTTCGCGCGTGGCCCAGGAATCTCTGATGAAGGGTCTGGCCACCGTGAAAGCTGGCAGCACCCTGTTCGACCTGGCTGGAGCGGTGCAGGATCACGTGGAGGCCCACGGCTTCGCTGTGGTGGAGGACTACACCGGCCACGGCGTGGGCCGGAACCTGCACGAGGAGCCCTCGGTGTTCAACTACCGCACCCGCGAGCTGCCCAACATGAAGCTCCGCCCCGGCATGACCCTGGCGGTGGAGCCGATCCTCAATGCTGGGAGCAAGGCCTGCCGCACCCTCAAAGACCGCTGGACGGTGGTGACCGTGGACGGCAGCCTTTCGGCTCAGTGGGAGCACACCATCGCCGTGACCAGCGACGGCTGCGAAATCCTCACCGACCGCGATTTCTGAAGGGCCTCAGCTGGCTGATCGCTTGCTGGTGGCCTGGAAATATAGCCAACGGCTGAGGCATGCCAATGGCATCAACACATAAGTGAGTGGGTTGGGGGTGACGATCACCAGCCCCCAGTTCCAGCGCACCTGGCGCAGGATTTCCCGAGCCACAAAGCCTGCGCTCATCACCCCGATCGGGTTGAGGGCTGAGCGGAAGGGCCCCAACACCAGGCGCCGCAGCCGCAGCTGCGGCCCCGCCAGATCCAGGCTGCGCAGGCTCAGCAGCTGGCCCTGCAGCCGTTTGCTGATCTCGTACAGGGGGCTCACCGCGGCCTGGATTTCGGCTTCTGAGGTATTCATCCACAGCTCCCGAGCCACTGGGCGGGCTGGATTGGCGTTGGCAATGCCGGCAAACAGCTCCAGCAGGCGCCAACTGCTCAGGGCATTCACCTCCAGGGAGCTCAGCACGGCTTCGGCACTGCGGTCGGCGTGGCTGTTGAAGCCGTGGTTGACCACCAGCACATCGCAGCGCTCCAGCACGGGTTGCAGCTGCTGTTCCTCACCGCAGTGCCAGCGCACTTGCTCAAGCGGTACGGCTTGGCCCTCGGCGCTGGTGAGGGAGAGCGGCGCATCACTGCTGGTGAGAGCCACCAGAGCAGCGCCCTGGCGATGCAGCTCCAGCAGCAGCGCCCTTCCCAAGCTGCCGCTGGCTCCGGTTACGGCCACGGTGCGGCCGGCAAAAGGCAGCTCAGACATCAGCAATGGGCGTTGGCGTCAGCTTGCGGCATCCTCAAAGCAGTTGGAGTGGCGCGGATGTCGGCGGCGCTGGTGGCCCTGTTTGCCCCCTACTGCCAGGGCGCTGCCGATCCCGTTGCCCTGGAGCGGGGGCTGCAGCTGCTGGTGCAGGGCAGCCTGCAGGGCCAGCGGCCGCTTTGGCCCGCCGGCCAGCGACCGTTCGTGCTGCAGTGGCAGCCAGGCGTGGCCCCCCTCGAGCCGGCTCAGGTGCAGCTCTCGGTGGAGGGTGTGGGCCTGGAGCAACCGGTGCTCTACAGCTTTGAACTGCCCACCCATCGGCTGCTCCACTGGCTGATGGCCTGGCAGGCGGCGGGTGGGGCGTCTGGTCAGCCTGCGGATCTGCCGGAGGCGTTCTGGCAGTGGTTGATTCTTGGGCTCGATGCCCAGGCGTTACAGGCCTAGATTCGCCGCACCAGCGTTCGCCTCATGGGTCACGACAGCGCGAGCTCCCACGCCCGTTCGTCGGCCCTGCTGATCGGCTCCTGCGAACCGTTCAGTGGCAAATCGGCTGTGGTGTTGGGGCTCGCCCGCCAGTGGCTGCAGCGGGGCCTGACGGTGCGGATTGGTAAACCCCTGGCGGATAGCGCTGAGCTGGGGGCCGGCGGCGGTGGCCCGCTGATCGACGATGACGTGCGCTTCGTGGGCCAGATCCTGGGCCTGAGCGAAGCGCAGCTGGTGCCTTCGGTGCATCTGCAGGGCAGTGCGGCCTCGCGGGAGCGCCTGCTGGCCGGCACGCTCACGGCGGGTGAAGGATTCGCGGCGCTGCAGGAGCAGCTGAGCGCAGGTGGGGAAGGCATCACCTTGCTGGAGGGTGCCGGCGGCCTCAGCGATGGCCTGCTCTATGGCCTGGATCTGGTGCAGGTGGCCCGAGGGCTCCAGGCGCCTGTGGTGTTGGTGCACAGCTGGAGCGGCTGCCACAGCGCCGAACCTTTGCTAGCGGCCCGCGAGCAGCTGGGCGATCTGCTCTGTGGTGTGGTGCTGAATGGTCTGCCGCCTGAGCAAGTGGATGCCGTGCGCTCTGAAGTGGCGCCTGCCCTGGAGCGGCTTGGCGTTCCGGTGCTTGGGGTGATGCCCCGATCGCCCCTGCTGCGCAGCGTCACGGTGGAGGAGCTCAGCCGGCGCCTGGATGCGGAAGTGCTGTGCTGCCGCGATCGCTTGGATCTGCTGGTGGAAACGCTTTCGATCGGTGCGATGAATGTGAACTCCGCCATGGAGTTTTTCCGCCGCCGCCGCAACATGGCGGTGGTGACTGGCGCCGATCGCACCGATATTCAATTGGCGGCCCTGGAAGCTTCCACCCAGTGCCT
The DNA here is from genome assembly GCA_019264575.1 of Vulcanococcus sp. Taxonomy (GTDB): domain Bacteria; phylum Cyanobacteriota; class Cyanobacteriia; order PCC-6307; family Cyanobiaceae; genus Vulcanococcus. Next base: position 30,637 of record JAHUZV010000002.1, read on the forward strand.
GATCCTCACCGGCGCCGGTGAACCGCTGCCCCAGTTGATTTCTCGCGCTGAAGAACTGGAAGTGCCGTTGCTCAAGGTGGAGCACGACACCCTCACCACGGTTGAAGTGATTGAAAGCGCGTTTGGGCATGTGCGCCTGCACGAATCCGTGAAAGCCACCTACGCCTTCCGCCTGGTGGAGGAGCACTGTGATTTTGAGCCGCTGCTGAAGCGTTTGCGACTGCCGGTTCCAGCGTGAACACTGCTAGTTTCGAGGCGTCAGCAGGTGGTGTGCGTTGACCCGGTCTCTTGATATACCGGCCCTAGACCGGATCGACACCCTGGCCCAGGAGCTGGCCATGCTGCAGGACCGCAGCAAGCGGCGGATCGCCATCCTTGGCAGCCGTCATGTGCCGGTGGTGTCGGTGCATCTGGTGGAGCTGGTGTCGCGCTCACTCGCCCAGGAAGGCCACAGCCTGATTACATCCGGTGCCCAGGGTGTGAACTCAGCTGTGATTCGCAGCGTGCTGGAGATCGATGCTTCTCGCCTCACGGTGCTGCTGCCCCAGAGCCTGGATCGCCAGCCCCGTGAATCGCGTGAGCAGCTGGAGCAGGTGCTTCACCTGGTGGAAAAACCCGAAAATGATGAGCTGCCCCTACCGATGGCCAGCAGCCTCTGCAATCAGGAAATCATTCGCCGCTGCGATCAGTTGATCTGTTTCGCCTTCCACGACAGTGAGACCTTGCTAGCCAGCTGCCGCACGGCCGAAGATATGGGCAAAGTGGTGAGTTTGATGTTCTTTGACTGATCACTCCAAAAAAGAGTGATCAGCTCAGCACAAACCTTGGCCTGAAAAATTCTTCTTCAGATGGCTTTGAGGCCCTCGAGGTAGAGCAAACCTGCGCAGGTCATCGCCCCAGCCCAACAGAGCGAACGCACCGGCGGCAGATTGGCCACGTAGGCCGCGATGTAAGCCAAACGCAGCGCCGGATAGGCCCAGGCGGCCGTGATCGCGATGCTGCTGTGCACATCGGCGATCAGGCAGAGCAGGGCTGCCGGTGCAAACAGCACGAAGGCTTCAAAGCTGTTCAGGTGAGCCCAGTTGGCGCGTTTGCCCCACTCCGGCAGCCGTTCGAACATCGCCCGCGGTGCTGCCAGATCCGCCACGGTGAAATCTGCCTTGGAGCGTGCAGCCCCCAGGGGCACCAGGCTGAAGACCACCACCCCTGCGGCGAGGCAGAGCGACCAGGCAAAAGCGGATTCCATGGTGGTGGGTGATTTCAGCCTCCTTTTCTAGGCTGGGGCCTGATCCCGCCGACCCATCCGCCCTGCCCATGGCCGACACCTATTCCTTCGACGTGGTTTCCGACTTCGACCGTCAGGAGCTGGTGAACGCCCTCGATCAGGTGCGCCGCGACGTGTCTACCCGCTACGACCTCAAGGATTCGAACACCGAGATCGACCTCGAGGAGACCAGCTTCACGATCACCACCGCCAGCGACATGACGCTGCAGGCTGTGGAAGATGTGCTCCGCCAGAAGGCCACCAAGCGCAATCTCTCGCTCAAGATTTTCGACTTCCAGACGCCTGAGCCCGTGGGCGGCAACCGGGTGAAGCAGGAGGTGAAGTTGCGAAAGGGGCTCACCCAGGAGCTGGCCAAAAAGCTGAGCAAAACCGTGCGCGATGAGCTCAAGAAGGTCACCGTGGCCATTCAGGGCGACACTCTGCGGGTGACCGGCAAGAGCAAAGACGATCTGCAGGCGGCGATCAACCTGCTCAAGGCTCAGGAGGTGGAGGTGCCTTTGCAGTTCCAGAACTACCGCTGAAGTCCAGCGGCAACACCTCAACCTCAGGCAGGCCCGCAGCCAGCTGGCTGAGGCGAGCGTGCAGGGTGCGGGCCAACTGTTGGAACGCGGGGGTGTCGGCGAACTCCCTCCGCACCACCAGCGCCTCGCCCGATTGGATGGGTAGTTGCAAGGGCAGGCGTTGCATCGCCGGCCCCGGCAGTTGCAGGCTCAGCGCTGTGCCGTAGCCAATGGTCAGTTCCTGCTCGGTTTTGCCTTCCCACAACTGCCGCTGATAGCGCTTCATCCGCACCGGTGAGCTCCAGAGGCCCAGCTTGCGCAGGGCCCTCTCAACCTTGGGGTAGGCATCGGCCGGCAGCGCCAGGCTCGGAAAAGCGGCGAGATCGGCGAAGCACAGCGAGGGCCGATCCAGCAGGGGGTGGCCCTCCCCCACCAGGCAGTGCACCGGCATCCGCGAGAGGGTGACGCTGGTGAGATCGGGGTCGTCGGCTTCGGGCAGATCGGGCAGGCCCGAAAGCCACACATCCACAATCCGCTCGCGCAGTAGCTCCCAGTTGCGCTGCACGCCCACGATGTTGCACTCCCCCAAGATCCAGCCCGGCGGCACAGGCGTGCACAGCAGGGGCCCCGACCAATAGGTGGCTTCTAGCCGCAGCGGGCGGTGGCCCATCCAACGGGCGATCTGATGAACCCGCCGCTCCGCCGCCAGCAGGGGCTCATCACCGATCAGATCCCATTCGCCATCGAGCTTGTGGCCCTTGATGCCGAACAGGCGCAGGCAGCGGCCCGCCACCCGCGACACGCTCGATTGGCTGATCCCCAGACGCTCCGCCACGGCGTCTCCCGTGCGCAGCCAAAGCAGCCCGTCGAGCGCGGCCAGCACGTCTTGCTCGACCAAGGCGGATCTGGATCGCAACCGCCCATCATCGAGCAGAAGGAGGTGCCACCAGCCTTCGTAGAGTTCAGCCAGTGCCTCGTAGCTGCACATGGCCAAGGGCAGCTGGCGCTTCTGGATTGATCGCGGCGGCACCTTCACCGACGTGGTGGCCCGCTCGCCCCAGGGCGAGCTCCTGGTGGAGAAGGTTCTCTCGGTGCAGCCCGATCAGCCGGGCGATCCGGCGGTGCGCGCCATTCGCCGTTTGCTGGGGCTCGATGCTGCCGATGCCCGCCTCCCCGAGGGCTGGATTGAGGAGGTGCGGCTCGGCACCACGGTGGCCACCAATGCCTTCCTTGAGCACAACGGCGCGCCTGCGCTGCTGCTGGTGAATCAAGGTTTCGCCGATCTGTTGCGCATCGGCGACCAGCACCGCCCTGATCTGTTTGCGTTGGCAATTGAGCTCCCCGCTCCGCTCTATCAACGGGTGCTCGAGGTTCCAGGCCGCATCGCCGCCAACGGCGAAGAGCTGGAGCCGTTGCAGCTTTCAGAGGCGCTGCAACGGCAGGTGGAGCAGGCCTGGGCCGATGGCGTCCGCAGCGTTGCGGTGGCCCTGCTGCACAGCGTAGTCAACCCGAGCCATGAGCAGGCGATTGGCGCCTGGTTGGCGTCATTGGGGTTCGACCAGATCGCCTTGTCGCATCAGGTGAGCCCGTTGCCGCGCCTGGTGCCCCGAGGGCACACCACCGTGCTCGAGGCGGCGGTTGCGCCCGTGCTCAGCGCCTATCTCCAGCAACTGCGCGGGGATCTCGGCTCTCATGTGCCGCTGCAGGTGATGCAATCCAGCGGGCTGCTCACCGCTCCGGAGGCGCTACATGCCAAGGACACGATCCTGTCCGGCCCGGCCGGTGGGCTGGTGGGTGCTGCCCGAACTGCTGCTGCAGCTGGTTTTCAGCGCATCGTTGGCTTCGACATGGGCGGCACGTCCACTGATGTTTGCTATGTGGAGGGCGCCTGGCCCCGCCAGCAGCAGGTGGAGTTGGGCGGCGTTCCGATCCAGGCGCCGATGTTGGCGATTCACACCGTGGCAGCCGGTGGCGGCTCCTGTGTGAGTTTCGATGGTTTGCGGCTGGCGGTGGGTCCGGATTCAGCTGGCGCCGATCCAGGGCCGGCTTGCTACCGGCGCGGTGGCCCGCTCACGATCACCGATGCCAACTTGCTGTTGGGCCGGCTGCAGCCCCAGCACTTCCCGGCGGTGTTTGGGTCGCAGGGCGATCAGCCCCTGGATCTTGAGGTGGTGCAGCAGCAGTTCGAGGCTTTGGCCGCCGCCATGGGCTGCAGCCCTGAGCAGGCGGCGGAAGGCGCCTTAGCAGTGGCCCTGGAGCGCATGGCGGAAGCGATCCGCCGCATTTCGATTCAGCAGGGCCACGATCTGAGCGAGGCGGTGCTGTGCAGCTTTGGCGGTGCGGGCGGCCAGCACGCCTGCGCTTTGGCGGAGCTGCTCGGCATGCGCCAGGTGTTGCTGCATCCACTGGCGGGTGTGTTGTCGGCCTATGGCATCGGCCTGGCGGAACAGGGCCAGGTGCTGGAGCAGAGCGTGGCGGAGCGGCTCAGTGATGCGCTGTTGCCGCAGCTCGAGCATCGGGTTCAGTGGATGCTCGAGTCCGAGCTGCCGCAGGGTGTTGATGGTGGCGTTCGGCTGGAGCGGCATCTGCATTTGCGCTGGCCCGGCTCTGATCAGGCGTTGCCGGTGCCCTGGCCCCAGGAGGCGAGTGCGGCGGCGCTGGCGGAGGCGTTTCAGCAGGCTTACCGCGCACGGTATGGCTATCTCCCCTCAAGGCCGTCAGGCCCTGCCGGCTGGCCGGAGGTGGAGCGGTTCTCGCTGGAGCTCACCTGGCCTGGTGCGCCGTTGCACGCCAAGCCCCCGGCCGATGCATCGGTGCACGAGCCCCCGAATGGCTTCGTGCGGCTGCACATTGATGGGGCCTGGCAGCGCGCGCCTCTCTGGCGGCGTGAGCACCTGGCTCTAGAGCAGCAGGTGACAGGTCCGGCGTTGATCGCTGAGGCCACGGGCACGATCCTGCTGTTGCCCGGTTGGCGTGCTCGCGTGCTGCCGGCGGGTGAGCTGCTGCTGGAGCAGCAGGCCGTGGCGGCGCGGCCGTCGCTGGCCGCCCGCGAGAGCCCCTTGGATCCGATCCAGCTGGAGTTGTTCAGCCATCGCTTCATGGCGATTGCCGAGCAGATGGGCACGCGCCTGCAGCAAACCAGCGCTTCAGTGAACATCCGCGAGCGGCTCGATTTTTCCTGTGCGCTCTTTGATGCCGTAGGTCGTCTGGTGGCCAACGCTCCCCATATCCCTGTTCACCTGGGTTCGATGGGGGAGAGCGTGCTGGCGCTGCTGAGGGATGTGCAGCGCGGCGCCTTGGAGCCTCTGGCACCGGGTGATGCGGTCGTCTCCAATAACCCGTTCAACGGCGGCACCCACCTGCCGGATCTCACGGTGATCAGTCCCGTGTTTGCTGGCGAGCAACTGGTGGCGTTTGTGGCCAGCCGAGGGCATCACGCCGATGTGGGCGGCATCACGCCGGGCTCGATGCCACCCAACAGCACCTCGATCGAGCAGGAAGGTCTGCTGCTCGACAACGTTCCATTGGTGCGTCATGGCTCCTTGTTGGAGGCGGATTGGCGCAAACGGCTCCGTGCAGGAGCCTTTCCGGTGCGCAACCCCGATCAACTGATGGCTGATCTGCAGGCTCAGGTGGCGGCCAATCACCTGGGGGTGGAGCGGCTGCTGCAGTTGATGGAGAGCCAGGGCGTTGATCCGGTGTGCAGGGCCATGGGCCAGGTGCAAAGCCATGCCGCCGAAGCCGTGCGCCGGGTGATCGATCAGCTCGCCGATGGCGCCGCGCGGTTGCGGATGGACTGCGGCGCCGAGATCGCGGTGGCCGTGCAGGTAGATCACTCCCGCCGCCGCGCCCGGATCGATTTCAGCGGCTCCTCGCCTCAGCAGGCCAGCAACCTCAACGCTCCCCTGGCGATCACCAAAGCGGTGGTGCTCTATGTGTTCCGCTGCCTGGTGCAGGAGCCGATTCCGCTGAATGCCGGTTGCTTCGAGCCGCTTGAGCTCGTGGTGCCGGAGGGGTCGCTGCTCAACCCGCTGCCCCCGGCGGCGGTGGTGGCGGGCAACGTGGAAACTTCCCAGGCGGTCGCTAATGCCTTGTTCGCGGCGCTGGGCGTGCAGGCAGCGGCCCAGGGCACGATGAACAACCTCAGCTTCGGCAACGCGCGCTGCCAGTACTACGAAACGATCTGCGGCGGCACGGGCGCTGGCGAGGGCTATGCGGGAGCCTCAGCGGTGCAGTCGCACATGACCAACTCCCGCCTCACCGATCCGGAGATTCTTGAGCAGCGCTTGCCGGTGCGGCTGGAGCGGTTCACGATCCGCCAGGGCAGTGGTGGTGCAGGCCGCTGGCGCGGAGGCGATGGGGTGATGCGCGAGCTGCGGGCGCTGGAGCCGATCACCCTCTCGCTGCTCACCGGCAGCCGAGAGGTGGCTCCCTTTGGCTTGGCTGGTGGCGAGGCCGGTGCCTGCGGCGCCAATGGCTTGCTGCGTGCCGATGGTGAGCTAGTGCCTTTGCCGGGACGTGCCGCCGTGGAGCTCGCGGTTGGCGATCGGGTGATCGTGGAAACGCCAGGTGGTGGCGGGTATGGACCGGCCCATCGGACCCCTTGAGCGTTTTGGCTTAAGCGCTGTGGGCGGCTCGCAACGCTCTGTCCGGAAGCGGATATCCATGGATATCCAGACTTGGACACTTCCCCTCGCCAATCCCGCCGTGCTGCTTCACCGCCTGTGCATCGGTAGCGCTGCAGTCCTGGCCCTCGCTCCCGCCCACGCCAACCTGCTGCAAGAGCAGGCCCAGCGCTTCCATCCGGTGGAATCCAGTGGCGGCATGGTGGCGGCGCAGGAGACGCAGGCCGCGGCGGTGGGGGCTCAGATCCTGCGCCAGGGCGGTAACGCGGTGGATGCGGCAGTGGCCACGTCGTTTGCGCTGGCGGTCACGCTGCCGCAGGCCGGCAACCTGGGTGGTGGTGGATTTCTGGTGCTGTGGCTGCCGCGCAGCGGGCCGATCAGCACCTGCAGAGCCGTGGCCCGCGACACGTCTCCCCCCCAGGCGTTGAGCGTGGGCCGCGGCGAGGCGGTTGCCCTCAACTTCCGCGAAACAGCGCCCCAGGCTGCTGGCCCTGATCTGTTCCTCAACCCCGACGGCAGCGTGAACCGTGATAGGGCCCTGCGCAGCCTGCTCAGCACGGGCGTGCCCGGCACGGTGGCGGGGCTCACCCGGGTGCAGGCGCGCTATGGCTGTTTGCCTCTGGCGGTGGTGATGCAGCCCGCCATTCAGCTGGCGGAGCGCGGCTTCCCGGTGGGGGCAGAACTCAGTGCCTCCCTCGAGGCTGCGGCGCCGCTGCTCAAGGCCCATCCCGCCAGCGCCCGGCAGTTCTTCAAAGCCGGTGGCCAGCCCTATCAGCCCGGTGAACGGTTCCGCCAGCCGGAGTTGGCCGCCAGCTTGCGCTGCATCGCCCAGCAAGGCGCCAGCTGCTTCTACCGCGGGCGCTTGGCGCAGCAGCTCACGGCCCTGATGCAGGCCGGCGGCGGCCTAATCACCGCGGCCGATCTCTCTGCCTATCAAGCCCCCTGGGCCACGCCGCTGCAGGCCACATTTCAGGGCCATCGGGTGCTCACCATGCCGCCCCCCAGCGGTGGTGGCGCCACGCTGCTGCAGCTGCTCAACGTGCTCGAGCCGCTGCAGCTTGCCCAGAGCGGCCTCAACAGTGCCACCACGATCCACACGATGGTGGAGGCGATGAACCTGGCCTATCGCGACCGCAATCGCCTGCTGGGTGATCCCGATCAGGTGGCGATGCCGCTGGATCGTCTCCTCAGTGCTCGCTATGCGGCGGAGCAACGCCAACGCATCCGCACCGATCGCCATCGGCCGGCGGCCGAGCTGGAGGCCGAACCCAGCCCAGCGCTTGGGGGCACCAACACCACCCATCTCTCCGTGGTGGATCGCGATGGCGGCTTGGTGGCCACCACCACCACGCTCAACACGGCCTACGGCAATGGCATCACGGTGCCGGGAGCCGGTTTCCTGCTCAACAACGAGATGGACGACTTCACCACCAAGCCCGGTGCTCCGAATGCCTACGGCCTGCGGCAGGGCAGCCAGAACGCCATCGCGCCAGGCCGCCGTCCGCTGAGTTCCATGACCCCCACCCTGGTGTTTCGCCCAGATGACACACCCCTGCTGGCCACCGGCAGCCCCGGCGGCAGCCGCATCATCACCACGGTGCTGCAGGTGTTGCTCAATCGCTTGGTGCATGGCCTCAACCTGGCTTCGGCCGTGGCGGAACCTCGCATCCACAGCCAGTTGTGGCCCGATCAGATCAGCATCGAGCAGGGCATCAGCCCTGACACGATTCGATTGTTAGAGGCAAAAGGACACAAAGTCGTCCTTGCTCCGTCGATGGGTTCGGCTAACTCAGTCGAGGTTCTTGCTGAGTCGCAGTCAGATGGATCTAGTGGAGATTCCATCAAAACCTATGGGTATGCTGATCAAAGGAGACTTGACTCTGCCGCAGTGCCAGAACACTAATGCTGTTCAGAGTGTTAGTTCATGCTCAATGAGTTTGCACGTCGATTCTTTTTCTTCTCGTTGGTATTGGATCGTTCATTCTGGATAAGGCCGGCTGATGGCAGGCGGCATGATGGATGTCTCATCGGTAGGGGTGGGGTTGCTCTTTCCTTTTCAAAGTGAGTCTCGTAAACACCATGAGACTTCATAGCTAGTAAATTTCTTAGCTCTGCAAGAAAGACTGGAATGTTAGACAGAATGACTGTCGCAAGAGGGCTGATGAAAGCTGATGTGGCGCCTACTGCTGCTAAGAGTCTTGACCCTGTGATGATTGAAAAGTTGCTTGTGGCTGTTTTTTCAATATTTCGACTGAGTTGAACGATGCGAGGGAGCCAGTGAACGTCGGCTCCAAGGGTGATGTCGCAGATGCTTCCAGTAATTGTGCTGTCAGCATCAACGTCCAAGCATATGGAAACGTCGGAACGAGTCAGCGCGGGCAAATCATGTAAGACATAGCCAAGATAGGCAACTCCTTCACCAGTCTTTTGGAGGTCTCGTACAAGCTCCATGCGATCGAAGGCATCGAAGTTGCCGTGCAGATTGGTTTCATGGCTGATGCCAAGTGGTTCTACTAATTCGGTCATGCGTGTGGCACTTTCGCTACCCACCACATGGATGCTGATGTCTAAGTCCTGGAGCGCTTGGCAGACGCCGATCCATCCGTCGCCTGGCTTGGTCATGAGTTCAACATAGCCAATGAGCTCGCTACCCTCCCAGAATTCAAGAGGATCAAGGTGGGTGTAGTGAATGAACTCAGGCGGTTCTTTCTGCTCTTTGAGGCAGAGCTCTCTCCCATCATCTAGTGTGACAATCCAGCCTTCATCGCAAAGACTGTTCAGCTCGACGTGAGCAATATCTAGCGGTCTTGAGAGGTGCTCAAGCTGATCAGACCAGATTCTGACTTCGTTGGCTTCGAGTAGATGATTCTGAAGGCCTGCCAAGATACGCAAGAGCTCGCCTTTTCGCTCTTTGTGTTCGGGAGCGAGATGTTCGCGAACTTTAATGCCGCCAATTCGGTCAAGGCAGCTTCGACTGATGACAAGATGCCTGACCTTGCTGAGTGCATAGAGTGAATCAGGGGCATTGATATGAACTCCTTGAATGCCTAGCGCATAGATGGCCGTGAGTTTTGAGCTGATGTTGCTGGCAGCCCAGGCGTTCACTGGATCAAACTGAAAAATCCCGAGGGATCTTTCAAATGTTCCGAACAGCATCGTTAAGCCACCGGCGCTAAGCAATAGTGGTGTTGCAATGTCGTTGTATCTTTCGAGGTTCTTGTCTACTTTGGTTGCCGTAAGCTTTGTAGCTTTTGTTTGGATAATGCCAATGTAGGCGTCATGGTCTTCAAGGATATTGTCGACCCTAAGGGTTCCCGAGCCTTTGATGATCATTGAGCCAGCATCAATCGAATCGCCGGCCTTTTTTCTTTGGGGGCGCCAATCACCATCGACAATTCTGTTGATGACTATGATTTCGCCTTCGACGAGGGTGCTGTTTAAAAAAATGTGTGATTGAGGTTGTGCGGGATAGCGGTCGCCTGGTTGTATTTCCGGGGTTTTGTCTTCGCCTTTGGGATTGTGGCCGTTAATTTGAATACTAACAATGCTTCGGATGCGATCAACAAATTCTTGAGACCGCTCTTTTGGTGGACTCTCGTTCTTGGTTAGCTGTTCTATGGCTGTGCTTGCATCTCCAAGGCCAATCTCGAGTAAGGCTTCTCCGGCGTGGCCCTCTGCGATTAAGATGCTTGTAAAAGCTAATTCCAAAATCTCTGGTGATAGCTTTCTGTGATGGTGCCAGTGCTCTTGAATTTCTTTCGCAACCGGAATCAGTGAAATGGCTGCGCCAAGGGCAATTACGGCGATAGGGATGGGAAGAAAAATTTCGGCTAAGAGAAGGCTTCCAACGAAGATTCCATTCCTAACGGCTGAACTGTGAATTAGCTTGGTGTTCCATTTCTCAATTCTTAGGTGGGTCAGGGCAAATTGAAGCTCGTTGTCAATGCCTGGCAGTGTTAGGCATTCTTCAAGGAGTTGGTCGATATCGTCGTGTCTGTGCCTGGGATAGTTGATGACAAGATCGCCGCTGATTCGATTAATTCGAAAATCTTTTAGCCAATGGCATCGGGTTAGTGTAATGATGCAATGGTGCCTTAAGATGACTGACTCTAGGAGTTGATCGCAGCGAATCCTTGTCCTGCCTGGCAAGCTGTTGCGAACGCTGTAATGAGATTCGGTCACTGTTGGCTCTGTGAGCGATAGTTATTATGAACCGAGAAAGAAAGTGCCTGCACCGATCACGCAATAGAGTGTTAGGAGCAGAGACCCTTCGTACCAGCTGAGCTTGCGGTTTTCGATGATCCAGTGTACGGCTAAAACTGTTGCTCCTAGGCAAAAGAGGGAGGCTCCCGGTATGGCGAGGTGTAGATACCGGCCCATGGGAATTCCGCAGATCACCAGTAGCGGCATCACAAACAGAAGGAGTTGAACGCTGGACTCAACGGTGCTTGCCATTGAGAGATCCATTCTGTTCGAATTTGCGGCTTTAATTGAGATCAAGGCTTCCGAGAAGCATCCGAAGAGAGGCAAGAGAAAAATGCCTACGAATAATGGATTGAGATGGGCTCCTTCAACGAGGAATTCGAGTGATTCAACGAGATTCTCGGACACGCCTACCAAAATAGCGCTCACGACCAAGAGCATGACAATGAGGGATCCCAGAGGCTTCTTTTCGCCAGCTGCTGGAAGCACATCCTCGGATTCTGCGCGCATGTAGAGATTTCGCGCTGTGCCCATCTGGTAGAGAAATGACAATAAGTAAAACGCCAGTACAATGACAGATACAATCAGGGAGTAGGAGGCAAACGAGTCAAATTTATTTGCTCCTTCACTAAGTTCGGCTTTGTTGTTGAGAGCAAAGATTGTCGGTATGGCGAGGAACATCGCGCTCGCCAAAAGTTGTTGGTCTTGAAGCCCTGTGCTGTATGGGTGAATTTCTATGGTGGCCTGTTTTCTGGCTCCTACGCAGGTGCTGATCCCCAGTACTAAGAGGCAGTTGGTGATCACTGCTCCTGCCATCGAAACCACAACCAAGTGGTACAGGCCACTTGCAAGGGCCGTGAAGGAGACAACCAGCTCGACGAGGTTGCCGAGGGCGACGCTCACCAGGCCCCCGATGCGGTCCCCAAGCCTGTCTGCTAGCTCCTCAACCATCTCGGCAATCATGCGTGAGAGTGGAACGAGGCCCAGGCCGCAGACGATGAACCAGCCGATCAACTGCCCGATGGGCATGCCCTCGTTGAGATGGGCAAAGAGAGCTGCTGTTGTAAAAATGAGCAAGAGGCTCCAGCGGCTCGAGACGAGTTCGCGTCCCAGGTTGAAAAAGGATTTGAGCATCGGATCAGGTCTGCTCAAGGTCAAGCGATCAGTTTCATGATGTCAAGCGATCCCGCGGCTGTCATCCCAATCGCTACGCCCTTTCGCAGTGTGTTCGTCGCTGTGTTCGGAAACGTTGGCATTCCCTTCGCTCTTTGCTGTTCACCCTGGAGCTCTTGCTGATGCCTCGGTGGCTCAGTTACCTAAGTAAGCCGCTTTCAACTTTGGATTGCTCAGGAGATCTGCGGCTATCCCGTTGAGCTGGATGCGCCCGGCTTCCAGCACATAGCCCCTATCGGCGATCTCCAAAGCGGCCTGGGCGTTCTGCTCCACCAGCAGGATCGTTTGGCCGTTGCCATGGAGCTCCGCCAGCACAGCCATCACCTCCGTTACCAGCTTCGGGGCTAACCCCAGGCTGGGTTCATCGAGCATCAGAAGCTCCGGCCGGCCCATCAGCGCCCGGGCGATCGCCAGCATCTGCTGTTCACCGCCGGAGAGAGCTCCCGCCTGCTGCTGGCGCCGTTCCGCCAGGCGCGGGAAGAGCGCGTAACACCGCTCCAGGTCGGCGGCGATGCCCTCGCGATCGCGGCGCAGGTAGGCGCCGAGTTCGAGGTTGAAGGCCACGCTTTGCCGGTTCAGCAGCCGCCGACCCTCTGGGCAGTGGCCGATGCCGAGCTTGAGGGTCCGATGGGCCGGCACGGCCGCAAGATCAGCGCCATGCCACAGGATCCGTCCGCCGCTGGCGGGTTCCAGCCGTGAAATGGCCCGAAGGGTGGTGCTCTTGCCGGCACCATTGGAGCCAAGCAGCGTGACTAGTTCACCGCGCTGCACCTGCAGCGACACCCCCGCCAGGGCCTGCACACTGCCGTAGTGCACCTTCAGCTGTTCGATCTGCAGCAAGGGCTGGGCCAGGGGCGGGGGCTGGATGCTGCTGCTCATCGGCTGCCTCCCAAGTAGGCCTCGATCACCCGCGGATCCCGTTGGATCTGCTCGGGGGTGCCGAGGGCGATCAGCCGACCGAAATCCAGCACCGCTAACCGCTGGCAGAGCTGCATCAGCAGGGGCACATGGTGTTCGATCACAACCAGCGTGAGTTGATGGCGTTGGCGGAGCTGCGCCAACAGCTCGCACAGCTGCTCCTTCTCACGGGGGTTCATGCCCGCGGCCGGCTCATCTAGCAGCAGCAGCGCTGGTGCGGTGGCCAGGGCTCGGGCAATTTCCAGCCGGCGGCGATCGCCGTAGGCCAGGCCTGAGGCCTGGCGATGGGCTTGATCGGCCAGGCCCAATTCCTCCAGCAATTGCAGGGCGCGCTCGCGTAGTTCGCTTTGGCGGCGGCGGAAGCGAGAGCTGTTGAGCAGGGCATCGAGCTTGCCGCCCTGGGGCTGGCGATGCAGGGCCACCAGCACGTTCTCGAGCACGCTCAGCCCGGTGAACAGCCGCAGGTTCTGAAAGGTGCGGGCGATGCCGAGACGGTTGTGGCGGTCGGGGCTGAGGCCCTGCATCGCTTGGCCGCGCCAGTGGATCGTGCCGTTGGAGGCTGGGGTGACCCCTGAGAGCAGGTTGAACAGGGTGGTTTTGCCGGCGCCATTTGGGCCGATCAGGCCGAAGATCTCGCCTTGCTCCACCTGGAAGCTCACCTCGCTCAGGGCTTGCAAGCCACCGAATTGCCGGCTGATCTGCCGCAGCTCGAGCAAGGGCGCTGCGCTGGCTTGGCCGCTCATGGCTTCCACCTCCCCAGCCGCTCCAGCAGGGCCGGCGTGATCAGCCCCTGGGGGAAGAACACCGGGCCCAGCAGGATCACCAAACCAAACAGCACCAGCCGTAGATCGCCCACTGGCCGCAGCAGTTCCGGCAGGGCGGTGAGCAGCAATCCGCCGATCACGGGGCCCAGCCAGCTGCGGGAGCCCCCCAGGATCACGAAGGCGAGCGTGGTGATCGCCACATCGAAGCTGCCCTGGCGGGCGTTCCAGGTGTTGAGGTAGTGGGCGGCGATCACGCCCGTGATGCCTGCCAGCACGGCGCTGGCCAAAAAGGCGGTGAGTTTCACCCGGGTGGTGTGGATGCCCATGCAGCGACTGGCGAGCTCGTCATCGCGGATGGCGGCCATCGAGCGCCCCAGGCGACTGGCCTCCAGTCGCTGGAACAGCCAGCCGCAAACCGCCAGCAAAGCGCCACTGAACAGCACATAGCCAAAGGGTTTTTGAAACGGTTGAGGGATGCCGAAGATGCCAGCGGCCCCTCCCGTGAAGGGGAGATTGAGGATGGCCACTCGCACGATCTCCACCAGGGCGATGGTGGCGATGGCGAGATAGATCCCTCGCAGCCGCAGCACCGGCAGCCCCACCAGCAGTGCCAGTCCTGCTGTGAGGCATCCGGCCAGCAGCATTTCGCCCAGCACGGCCCAGAGGCTGATCGCGCTCTGGGCGTTTCCTTGGGTGGAGAGCAGCGCCGCCAGGGTGCCGCCCACGGCATAGAAGGCCGGTGTAGCCAGCGAAAGCTGTCCCGCCGCCATCGGCAGATACACCGACAGCCCTAATAGGGCCCCGAGGATCATTTGCACCAGCAGGCCGTTATCGATCACAGCGCTTCTCCCACCACTTCAAACCTTCTCCAGCTGGCGGCGGCCCAACAGCCCACTGGGGCGCAGCACCAGCACGGCGAACAGGATGGCGAAGGCCAGCGCATCGCGCCAACCGGAGGCCTCCGAAGGAATCAGCGCTTCGGCAAGGCCCATCACCAGCCCCCCCACGATCGCGCCCGGCACGCTGCCGAGGCCCCCGAGCACCAGCACCGCTAGGCCCTTGAGGCCGTAGCTGATGCCGAAGTAGGGGCCCGCCAGGCTCACGCTCATGCCGATCAGGCCGCCGCCGAGCCCCGCGAGCATGCCGCTTAGCAGAAAAGCCAGGCGAACTACCGCCACGCTGTTGATTCCAAGAAGGGTGGCGGTGGTGGGATCTTCCGCCACGGCGCGCATCGCTTTGCCGCTGCGGCTCCGCTCCAGCCAGAGGCTGAGGCTGGCCACCGCCAGCGCCGAGATCACCAGCAGCAACACCTGGATGGTGCGGATGCGGGCGCCGCCGAGCAGCAGCGATTCCGGCAGGTGGGCTAGGCCGGCCGCGGCTTGGGGGAAGGCATAGCCCTCGGCGCCCATCAGCAGTTGCAGCAGGTTCACCAGCACCACGCCGGCCCCAAGGCTGGTGATCAGCGAGAGCAGCGGTTCGGCGCCGCGGCGGCGCAGGGGCGCAAAGGCGATGCGCTCCACCAGAAGGCCCACAGCTCCCGAACCCAGGGCCGCCAGCAGCAGGGCCAGCCAGAACGGCAGTTCGATCGGCAGCCCCCAGCCCGGCAGGGCACCGTTCACACCGATCTTGCCCCCAAGCAGCAGATAGGTGAGATAGCCGCCGAGGCTGAACAGGGCGCCCTGGGCAAAGTTGATCACCCCCAGCACTGAAAAGATCAGCGTGTAGCCCAGGGCCACCAGGGCATACACCCCGCCACTGGCGGCGCCGTTCAAGAGGGTTTGCAGCAACGTGTCGATCACGGTGTGCCCTCCGGCAGCTCCTGCTCGCGCACCAGGGTGAAGCGGCCGTTGCGCCCGGTTGAATCCATGCGCACCTTGGCCACATAAAACCGCCCCTGCACCACTTCACCGTCAGGGCGGAAGCGGATCGGTCCCAGGGGGGTGTCGTAGCGGCCGCTGAGGAGTTCCTTCATCAGTTGCTGCCGCGCTTCGCCAAGGGTGAGGCCCTCAAACCCGCCACGCTTCTGCACCCGTTGGATCGCTTCAAACACCACCTGGTAGGCGGTCCATGCCTGGGCCGCAATCTGGCCCGGGGTGCGGCCCTGATTGGCCTCTGCGAACAGGCGCCGGAAGGCGAGGTTCACCGGGGTGTTGAGCTCCGGGCTGTAGGCCTGGGCGATCAGCACGCCGTCGCACCAGCGCTGGCAGATCGGATAGATGTTGGGCGTGTTGAGGCCATTGCCCACCACGATCTGGCCGCGGTAACCCAGTTCCCGCAACTGCCGGATCAAGTTGCCGCCATCCATCGCCTGGGCTGAGATCACCACCAGCTGCGGCCGTTGCTGCAACGCGGCGGTAATCGGGTTCTGGAAGTCGTTGTCGGCGAGCTGGGTGCGCTGGATGCTCACCGGCTTGAGGCCTCGGGCCGCCAGCACTTTCTGGAAGATCGCAGTTTTAGCGGTGCTGTAGGCGTCGTCTTGGGCGAAGAACACCGCCACGCGGCGGGTGGTGGGTTCGCGCCGCAGTGCCTCATCAATGGAGAGCGGCGCGATCACCGAGCTCTGCGCCGACACGCGGCTGATGAATGAACCGATCTGGGGAATGCCCTTGGCCGTGTTGGAGGGTGCCACCACCGGTACGCCCTGGCGCTGGGCGATCGGATCGGCTGCAAAGGCTTGCTGCGAGAGGGTCGGGCCGATCAGGGCGATCACTCCTCGGCGGATCAGCAGGTTGAAGGCGGCGATGGCGCTGGGCTCATCGGAGGCGCCGTCTTCCAGCTGCAGCGCTACCCGGCGGGGGTGCGGCTGAGCCTCCAGCCAGCCCTGCGCCAGGCTGATGCCCATGCGCTGGTCTTGGCCGTAGAGGTTCGCGTTGCCCGTGAGGGCCAGAGCGGCGCCCAGCGTGAGCGGAGCTTCTGGGTTCAGGCGCTGAGCGGCGGGATCACTGCTGCGGCCTAAAAAAGCCAGCAGGGCAAGAGCGCCCGCCACGGCTGCAGCCAGACGGGCGTTACCGCGGCGCCTGGCAACAAGCGGATCGGTGGGGCTCAGGCCACCGCTGCGAAGCATTCGCGGAAGGCGGCGATGGTGGCGTCGATATCCTCGTCGCTGTGGGCCAGCGAGGTGAAGCCAGCCTCAAAGGCGCTGGGGGCCAGGTAGATGCCGCGCTCGAGCATGGCGCGGTGCAGCTTGCCGAAACGCATGGTGTCGGCTGCTTTGGCCTCTTCGAAGTTGCGCACCGGGCCTTCGCAGAGGAAGAAGCCGAACATGGCGCTGATCGAGCCGCCGGTGATCGGCAGGCCTGCGCTGCGGGCGCCGTCCATGATTCCGTCGACCAGGCGCTTGGTGATCGCCTCGAGGCGCTCGTAGCTGCCGGGCTGCTTCAGCAGCTCCAGAGTTTTGATGCCGGCGGTCATCGCCAGGGGGTTACCGCTGAGGGTGCCGGCCTGATACATCGGGCCGGCGGGGGCAACCATGCCCATGATGTCGGCGCGGCCGCCGTAGGCGCCCACGGGCAGACCGCCGCCGATCACTTTGCCCATGGTGGTGAGGTCGGGGGTGATGCCGAACTTGGCCTGGGCTCCGCCGTAGCTGATGCGGAAGCCTGTCATCACTTCGTCGAACACCAGCAGCGCACCGTTCTCCTTGGTGAGCTCGCGGATGCCTTCGAGGAAGCCGGGTTCGGGGGTGATGAAACCGGCGTTGCCCACCACGGGCTCAAGGATCACGCCGGCGATTTCACCGGGGTTCTCGGCGAAGAGCTGCTTCACCGCTTCCAGATCGTTGTAGGGAGCGGTGAGGGTGCTGGCGGCGGTGGTGCGCGGCACACCGGGGGAGTCGGGCAGGCCGAGGGTGGCCACACCCGAGCCGGCCTTCACCAGGAACATGTCCGCGTGGCCGTGGTAGCAGCCCTCGAACTTGATGATCTTTTCGCGGCCGGTGAAGGCGCGCATCAGGCGCAGCACCGACATGCAGGCTTCGGTGCCGCTGTTCACGAAGCGCACCATCTCCACCGACGGCACGGCATCGATCACCATCTCGGCCAGCTGGTTCTCCAGGGCGCAGGGAGCGCCGAAGCTGGTGCCCTTCTCCAGCGCCTCGTGCAGGGCGCCGATCACCTCAGGGTGGGCATGGCCGCAGATGGCAGGGCCCCAGCTGCCGATGTAATCGATGTAGCGGTTGCCGTCCACGTCCCAGGCGTAGGCGCCCTTGACGCGGTCGAACACGATCGGCTGCCCGCCCACGGAGCGGAAGGCGCGCACCGGTGAACTCACGCCACCGGGCATCAGCGTCTGCGCGGCACTGAACAGTTCCTGGGACCGGGTGGTGTTGTGCACGGGAGCCGAAACAGGTGCCGAGGTCAAAACGGAATCCGCAGACGGGAGCTTGAGCGCACCATCCTTACGCAATTGCAGGCCCGAGAGTCCAGCGGCGGAACTCTCGTTAAGGTCTTGCCACCACCGCCCGACCCTGTGACGACTGACTGGGGCTTGCTTGAACGCCGCCTGCGGCCCTTGCTGCCGCCGCGGGCTGTGGTGTCCAAGCGTCAGGAGTTGCTGGCCTACGACTGCGACGGCCTCACCCTCAACCGCCATCAGCCTCCTTTGGTGGTGTTGCCCGAAACCACCGAGCAGGTGGCGGCTGTGGTGAAGCTCTGCGCCGAGCTGGAGGTGCCCTTCATCGCCCGCGGCAGCGGCACCGGCCTCTCCGGTGGTGCGCTGGCGGAGCATCCCGCCCTCGTGATCGCCACCAGCCGCATGCGCAAGGTGCTGGAGGTGGATCTGGCCAATGAACGGATCACCGTGCAGCCGGGAGTGATCAACAGCTGGGTGACCCGGGCGGTGGCCGGTGACGGCTTCTATTACGCCCCGGATCCCTCCAGCCAGGTGGCCTGCAGCATCGGCGGCAACGTGGCCGAGAACTCAGGCGGCGTGCACTGCCTCAAATACGGCGTCACCAGCAATCACGTGCTGGCGATGGAGGTGGTGCTGCCGGATGGCTCGATCACCACCCTGGGTGGCGGCTTGCCGGAGATGCCGGGCCTGGATCTGCGCGGTGTGTTTATCGGCAGTGAGGGCACCCTTGGGATCGCCACGGCGATCACGCTGCGGCTGCTGCGCACCCCCGAAACCGTGGCGGTGCTGCTGGCGGACTTCGCTTCGATGGAGGCGGCCGGTGAAGCGGTGCGCCTGATCACCGGAGCCGGCGTGCTGCCGGCCGGCATGGAAATGATGGACAACCCCTGCATCCAGGCTGTGGATGACTTCTTCGGGGTGGATGAATATCCGCGCGAGGCCGCGGCGGTGCTGCTGATCGAGCTCGATGGCCACCCGCTCGAGGTGAAGGAATCGGTGGAGATCGCCAGCCGCCTGTGCCTGGAGGCTGGCGCCGGTGCGGTGCGCGAGGCCTGGAGCGACGAGGCGCGGGCGCGGCTGTGGAAAGGCCGCAAGAGTGCGATCTCAGCCCTGGGTCGTCAGTTCCCCAGCTATTACCTGCAAGACGGTGTGGTGCCGCGCACTGCCCTTCCAGGTGTATTGGCGGCGATCGATCGCCTCAGCGCCGAGCATGGCCTTGCCGTGGCCAACGTGTTTCATGCCGGCGACGGCAATCTGCACCCTCTCATTCTTTACCGCGCTGGTGAGGAGGGGGTGAACGAACGTGTGAAGGCCCTCGGCGCGGACATCCTGCGCCTCTGCATCGACGCTGGCGGCAGCATCAGCGGCGAGCACGGTGTCGGCAGCGACAAACGTTGCTACATGGATTGGATGTTCAGCGCCGACGATCAGGCCACGATGCAGCTGGTGCGCCGCGCGATTGACCCTGATGGCCTGGCCAATCCGGGCAAGTTGTTCCCAACGCCCCGCAGCTGTGGTGAGTCCCATCGGCGTTGGCAGGAAGTGAAGGCCGAGAACCCAGCCTCACCGCTGGCGATGCTCGAGGTGGTCTGAAGGCGCGTCTATCAACTGGATTACAGGAATATAAGTATAAAGCCTAGCTCCTTTCTTGGCGGATATCGACGTTATTTTGTGATGACTTGATTTGCCTTGAGCGAGTTGGCTTTTTGATCAGGATATGAGCGATATCGCGGGTTGAGCTTTTGAAGTGTGGTGGTGGTGATGTTTGTTCTTGTTGCGCTGTTTATTTTTGGGGCTTCCCTTGCTCTGAGATTTGCGACTGATCCATTCTTGCTGTGAACCCTGATGTGCATCGCTGGTGCTCAACGCTTCGAAGCCGGCGGGGGCAAGGCAAAGCGCCAGAGTCAACGGCAGGGCGAGGGAAAGTAGGCGAGCCACCTTGAAGCCAACAGGGGATTCTCAGTCAAGCCACGGTCGAAGCTTGTGTCAATCACGCCTTGATCACTCAGCTCATTCTTGCCTGGACATCTGAGGTTGGCTTGCTCTTTCACTCCCAGTCGTCTGAGCTTTCCTCGCTCTCTTCCCAAGCCAGGTTCACCACCACCGGTGCGTGATCGCTTGGTTGGATGTTGCCCCGGGGGCCTTTGTCAATCACGCAGCCGGTGGCGCAATCCAGCAGGTCTTCCGAGAGGTAGATGTGGTCGATGCGCCAGCCCTGGTCGCGATCCCAAGCGCCACTGCGGTAATCCCACCAGCTCCAGTGGCCGCTGCTCGGCTCAAACACGCGAAAAACGTCGGTGAGGCGGCCGGCCAGGGCGTCGCTGAGGGTTTGGCGCTCCGCCTCGCTGGCCATGATTCCGCCGCTCAGGCGTTCCGGATCATGCAGATCGCGCGCTTCAGGGCCGATGTTGAAGTCGCCCACCATGCACAGGGGATCGCCCTGCTGCTCCTGCTGCGCGAGGTAGCGCTTCAGGCAAGCGAGCCACTCCAGCTTGTAGGCATATTTCTCGCTGGTGAGTGAGCTGCCGTTGGGCACATAGAGGTTGAGCACTCGCACCCCATCGATCAGGGCGCTGATAACCCGTTTCTGTTCACTGAGGCCGGGGGCTTCGGGGTCGTGCGGCAGGAGAGCGGTGAAGCCGATCTGAACGTCGTCCATCGGCAGACGGCTGATCAGGGCGACGCCGTTGTATGCCTTCTGACCACTGATCGCACAGCTGTAGCCCAGTTGTTCGAAGGCGCTGTGGGGAAAGAGCTCATCTGCCACCTTGGTTTCCTGCAGGCAGAGAACCTCCGGTTGCTGCTGCTCCAGCCAGGCCAGCACCTGATCAAGCCGCGTGCGCACAGAGTTCACGTTCCAGCTGGCGATGCGCATAGGTGGGTTGCCGCGGGGTGTCCCGATGGGATGCGCTCCAGGTTGGGATATCCAGGGCTATCCGGTGTTTGACGCCGGTTTGCAGCCAGCAGCTCTAGCGTCCCCCACAGCTGGATAGCCCTCCTACGATTCGCACCATGCGATCGCACAGGACGGTGATGGGACGCCCTTCCCCCCTTCGGCACAGCGCTGCGGCCTGCGCCGGGCTGTTCGCGCTCACGTTGATCGGCGCCACCAGCGCTCAGGTAGCCAGAGCTGACCTCAGCTCCTGGGGCATGTCGACCCAAGAAAAGCAGATCTACGACTACGGCCCGGGCGGCAGCAACGGCACGTCGAAACAGGGTTCAGTCCTCGACAGCGCCAATCCCATTGACCTGATGAACAAGATCCGTCGCGGCACAGCGATGGATGACGCAACCCCGCCGGGTGATGCCGTCGATGCCGCTCTTAAGGAGCTGAACGCGGCTCAGACTCCGGGGCCGTCGTCTCAGGTGAAGGCTCCTTAACGACCTGAGGGATAGGAGCGCGCTGATTCGGCGTGGCTCCAGTGGTGGGCTTGGCTTGGCGCAGGCTGCTGATGCCCCAGCTGGCGGCGACTCGATCGAGGCGGCTGTCCTTGCTCCCTGGCTGGCGGATGCGGGCCTGGGCCAAGGCCTCCTGGGCCGCCTTGGTATCGCCCTGCTCCTGGCGCAGTAGAGCGAGGGCCAGAAGTGGTCTTGGATCGCGGGGGAAGTCGGCCGAGAGCTTGGTGTAGGTGGCTCCTGCCGCAGCGGTTTGCCCCATCCGTTGCTGCAAATCGCCGAGCAGCAAGCCCAGGGGCAGCATTTGGGGCTGGATGGCCGGTTTGCTCGCCTTCTCGATCTGGGCTTTGAGCTGAGCCTGCGCTTCATTCCCGCGCCCCTGCTCGAATTGCAGCAGGGTCATCAGCTGCAGGGCTTCGATCCGGTCGGGGCTGAGGTTGAGCAGCTGCCGCAGTTCCCGCTCAGCGGCGCTGCGGTTGTTGTTGTTGCGATGTAGTTCCGCCAGCAGCAGCCGCAACTGCCAGCGTTTCGGTTGCTGGTCGGCGAGTTGTTCCAGCAGAGCGGTGGCTTCCTCCTGTTGGTTCAACACCAGCAGCAGTTGCACCAGCCGCTGCTGCTCGGCCTCGCTGGCTGTGCCCTCGGCCAGGCGCTGGCGCAATTGATCCGCTTGCCGTTCCACAGCCGCCTGAGAACTGCTGGTGTTGGCTCCTCGGCTGTGTTGCCCCAGCCACCAGCCACCAGCCAGCGAACCGCCAACCACCGCGACTGCACCAAGGCTGAGCAGCAGCCCTCGGGCATTGATGCTGGCGCGAGGCGGCATGGTGCGGCGCGTGGATGGCCCTCAGTCTGGGGCCATGGCAAGGGCTGGTTACATTGGCGGCCGGGCCATGGACACCACGAGCGCCCAGAGGGTTTCAGCCACGATGCGTCAGCACCCCATTTCACCGGTCACCGAACCGATGCAGTACCGGGCCATCGGTGTGGTGCGGGGGACCTATGTGCCCGAAGACCCTGAGCAGCTCACCCGCGGCACCCTGCAAGCCGAAGACGGCACCGAGATCGAAGCCGTGGTGCTCGGCCGGGTGCTCACCTTGATGCGCCGCCATCTCGACCTGAGCAAGCCTCACCTGTGGGTGGCTTACCCCCGTTTCCGCGATCCCGAAAAGCTGCACCTGCAGCTCGTTGGCGTGTGGGAGCCGAGCACCTTGGCGGCCACCGAGATCGCTACCCAAAGCGCGGCCGATGCGGATGCCGGCGTAGCCCCTACAGATGACCTGCCCGAGGGCGATGGCTACTTTTCGGTGCGTGGTGAGCTGATTTACACCCGGCCCGAGGACGGCGATTTGGTGGTGAAGATCCGCCAGCAGCCCCGCGCCGATGGCTCCCGCCCAACGCCGTTCAAATTGCAGTTGCGCGGTGAGATCGCTCCCGAGCACCTGCGCCATTTCGTCTCCCTCGATCTGCGCCGCCAAGGCCAACAGCTGCAGCTGGAGCAGCACGAGGTGATCGCGCCTGTGCCCCAACGGGCTGGCAAGGGGCGCGGCCCCGGTCGCGGTGGGCGCCCGGGGGGTGGTCGCCCCGACGGGCGCCGCTGACCATGGCTGCTCCGGAGCGCTTCCCGGGCTCCGATCAGGGCTCCACGGCGGCCGTCTCCGCTGGCGCGGCTGTTGCGGCTGTCACGGTGCTGGCGGTGGTGGGACCACCGCTTGGTGTCTCGCCCTGGTTGATTGCCATGGCCGCTGGTGGCGGCATGGTGGCGCTCACCGTGGATGCCGCACGGTTTGGTGGCCTGGGCGGCCATCTGCTGGCTGAAGCCCTGCCGGCGGGGATTGGTGCGGCCCGCCTGCGCCGCATCGCCATTCATGAGGCCGGCCATGTGTTGGTGGCGGCCGACAACAACCTGCCGGTGAAGCAGGTGTTGGTGGGCAGCCGGGCTTGTTTGCGGGAGGGGCTCAGTGCCAATGGCAGCACCCAGTTGGAACCTCCGGCCCACGCCAAGCTCGCCCTCGAAGACCTGCGTCGCTGGAGCCGCGTGCTCCAGGCCGGGATGATCGCCGAACAGCTGGTGTATGGGGGCTCGCGCGGCGGTGCCGACGACCGTGCCCTGCTGGGCCGGCTTTGGGGCCTTTCCGGTCATGACGTGGCCACTGCCCAGCAGGAGCAGCGCCGTGCCCGCCGCGAAGTGGAGCAGTGGTTGCGCCAACGCCGCAGCGAACTCGATCAGCAGGCCGACGTCCTGCTGAGCCAGGTGTGATGCCCTCCCAGCCGCGGCTGGCTCTGGTGGATTGCCCGACGGGCCTCGCCGGCAACATGCTGCTGGGAGCATTGCTGGATCTGGGCCTGCCTCCATCGGTGGTTCACGAACCGATGGCGGCACTGGGGTTGGCCGATGCCTACCGCCTCCAAATCCAGACCACGCGCAGCGCCGGCTTCCGCGGCCTGCAGCTGCAGGTGGAGCTCACTGAACCTTCACCGCCCCACCGCCACTGGGGTGATTTGCGCGTGCAGCTGGCTGAGGCCCCCCTGGAGCCTCAGCTGAAGCAACGGGTGCTGGCGGTGTTCAGCCTGCTGGCGGAGGCGGAGGCGGCGGTGCATGGCACAGGGGCTGATCAGGTGCACTTCCACGAAGTGGGTGCTGTGGATGCCCTGGTGGATGTGGTGGGTGTGTGCGCTGGTCTGCTGCATTTCGGTGTGTCTGAGCTGATCTGCACCCCGCCTCCCGCCGGCCATGGCCGCGTGGCCACCGCCCACGGGCCACTGCCGCTGCCGGCTCCGGCGGTGCTTGAGCTGGCGCGGGTGCGGCAGCTGCCGCTGGCCAGCAGCGAAGGATTTCCGCCGGCGGAGCTCACCACGCCCACCGGCATGGCGTTGATGGCAGCCCTGGCGGATCGCTTCGCTCAAGCGCCCGCGCTGGTGCCGGAAGCGGTGGGGGTGGGCCTGGGAACGCGCCAGCTTGATCGCGCCAACCTGTTGCGGCTGGTGCTGGCCCAGCCCCAGACCCCTGCTTCTGGGGAGCGCCAGGAAACGCTGCTGCAGCAACAAGCCCAGATCGACGATGCCAGCGGAGAAGACCTCGCCTTCTTGATGGAGGCGTTACGGCAGGCCGGAGCGCTGGAGGTGTTCGCCCAGGCGCTGCAGATGAAAAAGGGGCGGCCGGCAACCTTGATCACGGTGCTCGCACGGCCTGAACAATCCTGCGCGCTACGGCAGGTGTGGTGGCGCCACGGCAGCAGCTTGGGGGTGCGGGAGCAGTTGCTGCAGCGCTGGTCGTTGCCGCGCGAGCACGGCGTGGTGGAGACCCCCTGGGGGCCAGTCCGGATCAAGCGCTCGCGTCGCCCGGATGGCAGCTGCATCTGCAAGCCCGAAGCCGACGATCTCGCGGAGCTGGCCGAGCGCCACGCCATCTCGAT
This sequence comes from Vulcanococcus sp., assembly GCA_019264575.1. Classification (GTDB taxonomy): domain Bacteria; phylum Cyanobacteriota; class Cyanobacteriia; order PCC-6307; family Cyanobiaceae; genus Vulcanococcus. Next base: position 55,261 of record JAHUZV010000002.1, read on the forward strand.
GGCCCGGCTACGGCGGGCTGTACTTGCCCTGGTCGACGACGATGACCAGGACGGGCCAGCGATGGCCCCGCGTGTTGCGTCACCCCAGCTACGCCCATGATCAACAGCCTCCGTTGGCGTGAGCTGTCGCTGCCTGGTGGTGCACGCCTGTGGATCACGCTGGCCAGCGCGGGTTTTCTGCTGGCGGCCTTGGTGAGTCACGGCCGTCAGTTGCTGCAGCTGAGCCTGGATGCCCAGGGCTGGTGTTGGTTGCTGCTGGGTGTGGGCTTCAGCCTGTTGAGCCTGCTGGCGAATGCGGCCGCCTGGGGCGTGGTGCTGCGCTGGCTGGGCCATCAGCCCCGCTGGAGTGCGGTTGTGGTGCTCTTCCTGGTGTCAAATCTGCGCAAGTACCTGCCCGGAGGTGTGTGGCATCTGCTGGCGCGGGTGCGGGCTCTACAGGCGCCAGCCGGTTTCGAGTCGCCCGTACAGGAGCCGCCGCTGCGCACACCCCAAGCCTTGGTGGCCGTGTTGCTGGATCCGCTTCTGGCGGCCGTGGCTGCCTTGGCGTTGGTGCCGTTTGGGGGCTGGCAGGCTGGTTTGGGCCTGCTGTGCCTGCTGCCGCTGCTGGTGTTGTTGCCCCGCTGGCTCAATCCGCTGATGCTGCGGCTTGAGCAGCAGCGGGCCCGGCAGCTGGCGGCGCGCGGCCTGCTCGAGGTTGCCCCTGAAGACCTGCCCGCGGCCTTGCCGGGCTTTCCCTGGCCGCCCTTGCTGGCGGAGCTGGTGTTCGTGTTGCTGCGTTTTGCAGGGTTTGCCTGCTGCGTGCAGGCGTTTGATCTCTCGTTTGCGATCGGCTGGGGAGGCTGGCTGGCCGGCTTCGCCCTGGCCTGGACGGCCGGCCTGGTGGTGCCGGGTGCTCCTGGCGGCTTGGGGGTGTTTGAAGCGGTGCTGCTGATCCGCCTGGCGGTGGTGGTGCCGGAAGCGCCGTTGCTGGCGGTGGTGATCAGCTACCGGTTGGTGAGCACCCTGGCGGATCTACTGGCGGCGCTCACGGCCCGGGCTGATCTGGCGGGGGTTCGCAACAGGCGTTACTGTTGAGAACAGCGCCGACCGTTCGCTGATGCCTGCCGTCCCGGCGCCCGATCTTCCCGCTGAGGCGCTGCGCAGCAGCCTGCATGGCCGTGGCCAGAGGCTCACGCCGCAGCGCCAGCGCGTGTTGTCTCTGTTTGAGCGCCTGGGCGAAGGCACCCACCTCAGCGCTGAGGAGGTGCACCAACGGCTGCTGCGGGCTGAGGAGCGGGTCTCCCTGGCCACGGTGTATCGCACCCTGCGCTTGCTCAGTTCGATGGAACTGCTGCGGGAGCTGGAGCTGCCCGAGGGCGGGCGCCGCTTCGAGTTGGCCAGTGATGACGACCACCGCGACCATCACCACCTGGTGTGTGTGCGCTGCGGCCACACCGAGGAATTCGAAAGCGAAGCGGTGCTCTCAGCTGGTGAGCAGGCGGCGGGTTTGCACGGCTTCCGCCTGTTGGAGTGTGTGCTCAATGTGCGAGCGCTATGCCCGCGTTGCTCGGCTGCCGAATCAACCCCGGTAACGGTTTGAGCGCACGGGAACCAGCACGGGCTGCATCAGGCCGCCGCCACCGTTGTCGTCGTCGGAGCCAGCAGCCAGCCAGGCGATCACACCGGCCAGGGTGATCACTGCAGTGAGAAGGAGCAGATCGGCCAAGGCGCTGGACGCGATTCACCGCACGCTAGCGGCATCGTCCAGCGCTGGTGTTGCAATTGCTGCTGTTACAGCGGTGCGAGGGCGAGAACACCCCCAAGCAGCACCAGAAGGCCAGCCGCTAGTTGGTTCTGGCGCAGGCTGAGCTGGCGTCCGGCAGCGAAGCTCAAGCCGATGCAAAGGGCCGAAGCCATCAGGGCGCCCAGCCACCAGCTGGCGGTGCCACTGGCCTCCTGGCCGTGGAGCATGGCGTGTACCGCCACGGCGCTCCCCAGCACGCTGGCCAGCGCCGGCAGGGGTTTTTGCAGTTTGTCGCTCAGCAGCAGCGCTGCGCCCACGGCACTCACGGCCAGGGCTGCCAGCACTTCCGCCGCCGGAAGCTGACCACCGAAGATGCCGAACACACTGCCCAGCACGGCTCCACCAAGGGCAAAGCCCAGCAGCAGGGGGCCGAAGCGAGCGGCCGTCAGGCCCACACCCACCAGCAGCAGCAGGTGATCGAGCCCCAGCAGCGGGTGTAGGGCCCCGGCCATCACGCCGGCATCAGCGCTGCCATGGGCGCCGGCGGGCAGGGCTGAAAGCAGGCTGAGGCCGAAGCCGGCGGCGCTGCTGATCAGAAGAGAGCGGGAAAGCTTGGTGGGCATGGGCAGGGCCGGTCCGCGCCGGTGCTGAGGGGGTGAATGGATCCAGGAGCGGCGAGCGTTCTGACTGAGAAGCGAGCTGAAACCGGCTTCATCACAGCTGCGGGACAGTGCCGGAGTGGGGCATAGGCCCTGCACCGGTCTTTCCTCGTTGCCTCCCCGGGCTGAATCCGGGAAACCGCTATTGGCAGTATCGCTTCAGGCGAAGCCTTTGCCTGCATCCTTGGCCACACAGGCCTGGAGCTGCTTGCGCAGCTGCGGATGGTCGAGGTTTTTGCCGATCAGCACCAGCTGGTTTTTGCGCTCGGCGGCTGAGCCCCATTCGCTGTCGTCGATCGAGAAGCGTTTGCCGGCCAGGTGGAACACGTGGCGCTTGTCGCTTTCGTTGAACCAGAGGATGCCTTTGGCGCGGAACACACCAGCGGGCAGCTGGTTGTCGAGGAAGTTCTGGAACTTGCGCAGGGCGAAGGGGCCTTCGCTGCTGAACGAGAGCGAGGTGAAGCCTTCGATCGCCAGGTGATCCGGATTGCCGTGGCTGTGGTCGTGCCCGTGGTCGTGGCTGTGATCGTGCTGGTGACCCTCCGCGTGGTCGTGTTCGCAATGGCCGTGGTCGTGATCACAGCTGCTGTGGTCATGGTGATCGTGGGCGTGGTCATGCCCGTGGTCATGCACGCAGTGGCCGTGGTCGTGGTCGCAGTCGTCGTGGTTCTGCTTCTCGGCCACCTTGTCGCTTTCAAACAGCCCCACGCTCAGCAGCAGCGGCAGGCTCACATCGCCTTTCACCGAACGCAGGATGCGGGCGTCGGTTTTGATCTCTCGCAGCCGGCCTTCCACTTCGGTGAGCCGTTCCTCGCTCACCAGGTCGCACTTATTCAGTAAAAGGATGTCGCCGTACACCACCTGGGCGCGGGCCACTTCGCCATCGAGAATCTCATCGCTGAAGTTCTCCGCATCGATCAGCGTGATGATCGAATCGAGGCGGGTGTCATCGCGCAGATCGCTGCCCAGGAACGTCATCGCCACGGGCAGTGGGTCCGCCAGGCCGGTGGTTTCGACCACCAGATAATCCACTGGATCGGGGCGATCGAGGATCCGATACACCGCATCGAGCAGCTCGCCATTGATGGAGCAGCAGATGCAGCCGTTGCTCAGCTCCACCATGTCTTCGCCGGTGGCGATGATCAGATCGTTGTCGATTCCGATCTCACCGAATTCGTTCACCAGCACGGCCGTTTTCACACCCTGCTGGTTACTGAGGATGTGGTTGAGCAGCGTGGTTTTGCCGGCCCCCAGGAAGCCGGTGAGGATGGTCACCGGCAGTGGGCTGGCCTGGGCAGAAGGTGTGGGTGCGAGGTCGGTCGCGCTGGCGGTCACGTGGATCCGTGGATCAGGGCTGCGTCCAGTCTGATCCGCGAGCTCGCCGGATGGTTGCGGCTGACACCCCGTGCCAATCCCCCTAGAACGGAAACAGCCCTAGACCCAGCACCCCATGGCGGTCGCACCACCCATCGACATCGGCATCCCCGCTGAGCAGCGCGCCCAGATTGCTGAGGGCCTGGGGCGGGTACTGGCCGACAGCACCGTGCTCTATGCCAAGACCCACGGCTTCCATTGGAACGTGACGGGCCCGATGTTCAACACGCTCCATCTGATGTTTATGGAGCAGTACACCGAGCTGTGGACAGCGCTCGACGAGATCGCCGAGCGGATCCGGGCTCTGGGCCACAAGGCCCCGTTTGGAGGCAGGATCTACGGCAGTTTGTCGTCGATTCCCGAGAGTGAGGGGGTGCCGGCGGCCATGGAGATGGTGCGCGAGCTGGTGGAGGGCCATGAGGCCGTGGCCCGCACGATTCGTGGTGTGTTCGCTACCGCTGATGAAGCCAATGATCAGCCCACCGCCGATCTGTTGACGCAACGTCTACAGATTCACGAGAAGACAGCCTGGATGCTGCGCAGCCTGCTGGAAAGCTGACCAGCGATTGCACCATTCGCTACCGCCCGTTGTTCCGCAGCTGCGGAGGAGCGTTCGGCTCTCGCTAGAACACGCCCATCCACTCACGCATTGAGGATGAAGGAGCTCACCCGGGCCATCAACAACCACCTCGCTGCGGAGTTTCAGGCCAGCCATACCTATCTGGCGATGTCGATCTGGTTGCGGGAAAAAGACCTGGTGGGCTTCTCCTCTTACATGCTCACCAAGAGCAATGAAGAGCGGGGGCATGCTTCCCGGATGATCGCTTATCTGGTGGATAGTGATCAGGATGTGGAGCTCCCCACGATCGAGGCTCCACAGCATGATTGGAGCTCCGTTCAGGCGTTATTTGACGACGTGTATGACCTGGAGAAGGGCGTAACCGCCTCCATTCATCACCTCTACACCCTGGCGGAGGGCTTTGGCGAACGCAGTGCAACAGCGATGCTCGATTGGTTCGTGTCTGAGCAGTTGCAGGAAGAGGCGGAAGCGCGATTCGTCTGCAAGCGGTTGCGTTTGGCTGGTGATAACAGCGCGGCTCTGTTGCTGTTGGATCAACAGTTTCTCGAGGGAACGGCCCTTGCCCATGTGAAAGGAGGCATGGGAGGAGGGCCGCAAGCCGGCGAGGCGGGCTGAGCTGGCCTCAGTCGCGGCCGCAGCGGCACTGGCCGCCCTTCCAGTGGGAGCACTTTTTCTTCTTGCAGCCCTTTTTCTTGCTGTGCTCCGTGGCGGCGCGCGCCTTGGGCGCCTCATCGCTGTGACAGCCGATCTGCTGAGCCATGGTCCGGCGATGCGTTGCTGTTGAGAATCAATCGCATCGTAGGTGCTCTGCGTGCTGTCGCTCCGTCGTGGGCGGGGTCGGCACCTGCTGATGTGCTTTTTGCTACCGCTGCTGGTCCGGAGGCTCAGCGGATGGCGTTCCAGCTCGCCACGAGTGCACCGGCGCTGGCTTGGTTGCAGCGTCCCCCCAGGGCGTTCACGATCAAGCAGGTGTTGGTGGTGAGAGTCGCCATCAAGTTGTCTCCGGCGGAGTCGGCCCGCAGGGGGTGGCTGGCGAGCGGCACACCGCTGAGGCTGCTGATCCGCAGCAGTGCCTTGCTGGCCGGCGTTTGTTCGGCGAACAGGCTGCGCGCGCCCTGGTTGCGCAACGCGGCCACCACGTTGGCCAAGGCCTGGGGCCGTAGCGCTTCGCTCGTGCTGGTGGCATCAATCACCGGCAGTTCCTTGAGTTGATAGGCCCTGGCCAGGCTTGCGAAGGCCCGGTGTCCGCTGGCAAGAACGCGCGGCGGCGGGACCGTGCTGAATTGCTCCCGGTTCCAGCGATCGAGGGCGTTCAGGCTGCGTTGCATCGCTTCGGATCGTGCCTGGATCTGCGCAGCGGCCTGCGGGTTGAGCTGTTCGAGCTTTTGGCGCACCAGCTTCACCATCGCTGCGGCCTGGCGTGGGTCGTGCCACACGTGGGGATCCTGGTCGCCAAGCAAGTGAGCCGCTTCGCCGTTGTCTTCGTGGGCGTGGTTGTGCTCGTGTTCGGCCTGGCTGTGCTTGTCGCCATGGCCGCCATCGTTGAGATCGGGGCTGTTTGGAACCGCGATTTCCGCCACCTTCACGGCCCGGCTGAGCTTGTCGAGGGCTGGGGTGAGTCCATAGCCGTTGATCAGCAGCAGCTTGGCCTGGTTGATCTGGCGGGTCTGGGCGGGCGTGAGCTGCAGCTGATGGGGGTCGTCGCTTGGGCCCAGCAGGCAGTCCACCTTCAGGCTGCTCGCCGCGAGTCGCCGGGTGATGTCACACAGGGCGCCATCGGCGGCGATCACATCCACCTGGGAGCTTGGGCTGCAGGCCTGAACCGCCGCCAGAGCCAGTGGTGCCAGTAACACCGCTGCGGTTCGCCGCATGCTTACGCCCAGTTCGGAAAGTAACGATAATGGTTCTCAGAAGCGCAGGGTTGTTTTGAGCAGGGCGCCGAGTTGCCGAAAGCTTTCGCCGGCCTTGGTGTCTGCGCCCAACGGCCGGCTGAGCAGAAACAGCGCTGGGGTCACAGCGATGTTGTCGCTCAGTTGAAATTTGTACCACCACTCCCAGGCGGTGTTGCCATCACGAGGGGTGTCGCCCCCATACAGCGAAGTGGCAAAGATCGGCTGCCCCACAGCCATGCCCAGGGCGTTGCCTGGGGCAAACGCGTCTTTCCATTGCAGGCCCACGCTCCACGACTGGCTATTGGCCACAAGCCCCTGTCGCTCCACCTCTGAGGCGTAATCGTTGCGGTTGAAGCCCCAGCCAGCACTGATTGAAGGCACCCAGCTGGACTGCCGCGGCTGCCAATAGCCGCTCAGGCCAAATGCCGTGGTTTGGCCCGGATTGCTGAGGCTGTCCAAGGTGAAGTTGGTGGCGTAGCTGATCCCTCCTCCCTGGTTCTGCACGGAGCTCACAACGGCTGCAACGGCCCATTGCGGCTGTCTGTAGGCGAGTTGCACACTGCCAGTACTGGCTGAATGTGCGGTGCCGATGCCTCCCTCGCTTGGATTGCCATCGCGTCCGTTGCCGGCCACATAGTTGGCACTCACACTGAACCCACCAGGGGAATGCCACCACAACCCGGCACCGGTGCCCAGCTTGAAGTTGTAGGCCGCTGGTGCTCCCTTGAGGGTGAACACATCGAGGATGCTTTCGGCTGGGTAGACGCTGGGCCTGAGAGCGAACAGATCCAGCTGGCCGATCCGCGGCCCAACGGTGGCGGTGAATCCCTTACCTAATGGGAATTGGTAGTACAGCCGGTTCACCGAGACGATGTTGGGCCCCGATTGCTCCTGGAAGGCTGTTTCCAGAATCGACAGCTTGCTGGGGCCGGCCCCGTAAAAGCTGTTGCTGGCCCGATCGAAATTGCCGCTGCGCAAACGAGCTCGCAGCAGGTCTTGTCCGGTGAAGCTGGTGTCGAGGTAGAGCTTGACGTCGTAGTTGAAGGTGGTGGCGCCGAAATTGGAGCGACTGCTGCTCACCACGGCGATGTCGCTGCCTTCAAAGCGGTTGCCACCCAGCACCAAGCTGGCCAGGCCTTTGAGCTTGGTGGTGGGCGAAAACTGCGTGGCCTCCAGGGTCTCCACCTGTTGATCCAGTTGGCGGAGCTCCTGCTCGAGCTGCCGCAGCAGCAGCGGTCGGTCGCTTGTGTTGCCGCTGAGGTGCGGCAGGCAGGCCTGAAGCAGTGCGGCAGCGCTGAAACGGGAGATGGCTAACCCCTGATTCAGCTGTTCTTCTGAAGCGGTTGTGGAGCAGCCCTGCTGGATGCGTAGGGCGCTTAAACGTTGGTAAGCCCAGTCATCCGGCTGCAGCAGTTGGCCCTCTGCTTGGGCCCAAGCGGAACCCGCCGATGCCCCCAGCAAGGCGATGTTTCCCATCAGGGCAACGATGGGGCGCAACATCAACCGGGTTCGCGCTGCGCGTCGATTCAAGCGCGCCTGCTCATTACCTTGGAGTGAGTGAAGCCTGAAGCGGTGCTCAGCGTTGATCAGCTGTGTGTGCGCCGCGGGCCGGAGCTGGTGCTCGATCAGCTCTCCTTCACCTTGCAGCCCGGCAGCCTCACCGCTCTCGTGGGGCCCAATGGGGCTGGCAAGAGCACCCTGCTTCAGGCCCTGGAGGGGCAACTGAGCCCTGCGGCTGGCTCCATCACCTGGGAGGGCCTTCCCCTCACTCCAACTCTGGCGCGTCAGCAGCTCGCCTTGATGCCCCAGCGCGGTGAGATTGCCTGGGGGTTTCCGATCACGGTGCGGGCCTTGGTGGCACTGGGCCGCTTAGCCGGCCAGCGTCCGGGTTGTTGCGATGTGGAGGCAGCGCTGCAGCGGGTCGGACTGATGGGGCTCGCTGGGCGCCGTCTCGATCAGCTCTCGGGCGGTCAGCAGCAGCGGGCCTTGCTGGCGCGCACCCTGGTGCAACCGGCGCGGCTGCTGCTGCTGGATGAACCCTGCGCTGCCATCGATCCGCCTTCGCGCACGGAGTTGCTGCGGGTAATGCGTCAGCTCAGTGATGCCGGGCTCACCCTGCTGGTGAGCAGCCACGACTGGGGGCGCGACCTCGACGCCTACGACCGGGTGCTCGTGCTCGATCGCCAGCTCTTGGCCGACGGCACGCCCCAACAGGTGCGCCAGGCCCTGGGCGATCTGCGGGTGGGCAACCACTGCTGCGGTTAGGCGCTCTGGCGCTCCTGGCAGTTGCGGCACAACCCGAAAAACTCCAGGGTGTGAAACAGCAGTTGGAATCCCTCCGCCTGATCGCCGTGCAGCTGCACGTTGTGCATCGGGCAGTGCTCCAGCACCAAGGTGCTGCCGCAATCCACACAGGTGAGGTGGTGTTCATCGCGCTCCACCGGCGCGAACAGGGCCTCGCCACTGGGGAGATGGCGGCAGCGGATCAAGCCCCGCTGCTGCAGCTGGCGCAGGTGCCGGTACACCGTGGCCAGCCCCATCGCCTGGGGGCTCTGGCGCAGCAGGGCGTGCAGGTCTTGGCCGGAGAGTTCCCGATCGGCCAGCTTCAGTTGCTCCAGCAGCAGCTGCTGGCGATCGCCTGAGGCGGCAACCTGGGAGGGCATGGCCGAACCAGCGGGGCGGGAGGCCCTGATCCTATGGAGCGTGTGTGGTGGCTGCTGCCGCTCGCGGTGGCGTTGGTGGTGGGTGGGCTCTGCCCGCTCACGGGCACCGTGCTGCTGGTGCAGCGGCGCTTGTTTCTGGTGAACCTGGTGTCGCACGCCGTTCTGCCCGGGCTGGCCCTGGCGGTGGCGCTCAGCATCGATCCGGGGGTGGGGGGTGCGATCAGTGGCCTGGCGGGGGCACTGCTGGCGGAGCGTTTCAGCGGCGCCTCACGCCCAGGACAACCCGGAGATGAAGCCGTGCTGAACACCGTGCTGGCGGGCTTTTTAGGGCTGGGGGTGCTGCTCATTCCACTGCTGGGCATCCGCGTGGATCTCGAAGCCGTGCTGTTTGGGGATCTGCTGGCAGCGGCACCGGCCGATCTGGTGCGCAGCCTGCTGGCGCTGCTGGCCATGCTGCTGCTGCTGCTCTGGCGGTATCACCACTACGTCTATCTGGGGGTTGATCCCCTGGGTGCCACCAGTGCCGGGTTGCCGGTGCGGCGCCTGCGGCTGCTGCTCACCCTGGTCACGGCGTTCACGGTGGTCAGTGCGATGACGGCCGTTGGGGTGGTGCTGGTGATCGGCTTGATGGGCGCACCGGCTTTGCTTGCTCTTCCGGGCGCCACTAGCCTGCGCCAGGCCCTGTGGCGATCAGCCTTGCTGGGCATGCTGCTGAGCGGGGGCGGATTTTTGCTGGCGATTCAGCCCTGGATCAACCTGCCGCCAGGCCCGCTGATCGGGGTGCTGTGCCTGCTCCTGTTGCCGCTGCAGCTAGCCCGGCGGTAGCCAGAGGGCCTGCCGCACCGGTTGTGCCAGCGGTTGCAGAGCCAAATCCCGCACTGGGATTAACACCGGTTGCGCCTCGGGGCGCCCCTGTTGCCGCAGGGTGAGCAGCAGCTGCTGACGGGTGGGGTCATAGGCCATCGGCACACCTGGCTCAACCTCCCAACCGTTGAGATCCCGTGTTCGCACGATCCGCCCCTGGCGGTTGATTTCCAGCAGCCGGCTGCGCTGGGCATCGCGCCAATGGCTCACCAGCAGCCACACCCGTTCACCGCCGCGATCGCAGGCCGTGCTCAGCACTGCATCACCGCCCAGCCATAGCTGGCGTGGCGGCTGACCGGGTTCCACCAGCTCCAGAGAACGCCGGAAATCAGGCCAGTGGCGCACCAGCAGCGCCCGCCCGCTCACCGGGCAGAAGCTGCTCAGATCGCGGCTGCCGGGCAGCAGCTGGCGGCGCTCGGGCCGGCCCGGCAGGTTGCGCAAGCTCAGCCCCTCCAGCTCGGGCATCACCAGAGCACCGCCGTCGGGCAGCAGCTGCATCGGGCCGGAGGCCTCCAGCTTTAGTTGCTGGCGGTTGCCCTGGCGGGGCCAGAAGCTGGTGATCGAGCGCCCCAGGGCCTGGGCGCTCCACTGCACCAGCAGATCGCCGCGCTGGTTGCTGCTCAGGTGGGTGAAGATCAACGGCTCCGGCAGCAGCGTCCGTAGGGGACCCGCTTTCACAGCGCTACTGACCGGTTGGCTGCCGCGCTGCAGGGCGCTCTGCTGGAGCGGCAGCAGCCACAGCCGTTCACCTTGATCGTTGCGGCTGGCCAGGGCGATGCCTGATCCATCCCCCAGCGGGGTTACCGCGGTGATCCGCTCGAACTCCGGGGTGAGTGCCTGCCAGCGGCCATCGCGTTGGAGCAGTTGCAGTTGTTCACCGCTGCCCTTGGGCACCACCGCTAGCAGGCGCGGCCTGGGGTCCCAGCTCCAGCG
>JAHUZV010000019.1 GCA_019264575.1 Vulcanococcus sp.
GCTCAGCATGCAGCTGGGCAAGGGATGCCACGAGGACTTGGTTTGGTTTCGCAGCCCCACGCTCTCATGGCTACCTGCCCACCCAATCAGCTGAGACTCGTTCTGTTGCAACGGGTCTCGCAGTTGTGTCGGTCAGCCAGGCCGGTTAGTTGTGTTGTCTAGAACTTGTGGTCGCGCAATGCCTCGACTTGTGAGATATAGGTGATGATTGAGTAGTCGGCATAGTATTTCCTCTCGACCTCGTGAATGATTTTGTCTGCGAGTTCGCGAGATCCCACTAAAATCTCGATCTTGACATTAGACAAGGTGTGAGACACGCTTGGTTCGCCTGTTGAGCGAACGTTCCGGCTGCCTTCGCCGCCAGCTGCGACCACTGTGTAACCAGTTGCGCCGGCTTCTTTGATCAGCTTGATCAGCTTCTTGGAGAGGATTTCCTCTGCAACGATGACCAGCTTCCAAACCTGTTGGCTCATGGTTTGATCTCCGTGTTTTGAGTGAGGTGAATCATTAGCGACCCAGAAGCAATTCGGCAAGTCCGATGAAAAGCGGGATGCAGATCGCGATCGCCACCGGCGTTCCAATTGCAGTTGATGCACCGATGTAAGCGGAGGGATTCGCTGATGGGATACCGGCGCGAAGAGTGGGTGGGCCTGAGATATCAGAACTGGATGCGGCAATTACAGCCATAACAACTGCGCCTCCAATGCTGAATCCAGTAATCTTGTGAATGATTAGACCGAGGCCAAAGGCCAAGAATCCATGGATGATTGGCGCAAAAAAAGCATAGATGGCAAACCACTGAGCTACTTTGCGAAGCTCATTCATCCTTTGTGCTGCTTCCATGCCCATGATGATCATGAGAACAGCGAGGAAGCCCCGAAACAGTGGATTGAAGAAGCTCTCATAAACCGGTTCTGGCTTTGTGAGGATTCCAAGCGCTACACCCAAGAGCAACGCTGTTACAGCTGAGCTTTGAAGGCTTTCTTTGATGATTGGCCAGATCTCAACCTTTTCGCTCGCGTTGCCGGTGGTTTTGCTGATATAGACGCTGGCTACCACGATCGCAGTCACCAGGGCTGGAATATCCATAAATGGATAGAGAGCCGCTGTCCATGCTTCATAAGGAATCTTGGCTGAATCAAGCTGCGGTAAGACTGCAGCCAGTGTTGATCCACTCACTGCACCAAATAGACCACCAGTGGCAACCGCATCTGTGACTTTGATGCCAGGCAGCCTGCCAAGAGTGAAGCGACTGATGAAGACAATTCCGATACCAAGCGCCACCGCTGCAACTGCTGGCAGAAAAATCTCTGCCGGATTCGAGTTGCGGATCGCGATTCCGCCAGTCAGTCCAATTTTCATCAGCAAGAAGAAGCTGATGAATTTGTAAATTGAATCGGGAATGGCTAGCTGACTTCCCAATGAAGCCACCACAATTCCGCCGATCAAGAACCCTAGCGTTGGTGACTGGAGCTGATCTAAAAAAAGCTTAAGAAATTCAAGCACTACGTTCCTCTTTGTTGGGAGTGAAAAGCTGATTGGACCGGTTAGAGACTGCGTGTTGGCGGATCCCTGCTCTTTAGCTTGATCGATATCATTCTCTTAGCTCAGACTTTCAAGCCAGTCCAAGCCTATCTGCGTAAGAATCTCTTCGCCGCTAATAATTTCCAGGTATTTCTTTTGGCGGAACTGACTCAGGCCCTTTGTCACCGTGACGCGTGACATTCCTGTCATTTCTGCTATTTGGCGATGGGTTAAATTCATTTGATTTAAAGGCATCATGTATCCATTGCTGCTTTCGCGGCCAAAACGTTTGCTGAGCCAGGTCAGAAGGCTCATCAGCCGTGCATCAACGGGGCGAATGCTTGCGATCTGAAGTAGATCCGCCATCTGTTGAATTTGCGCTATGCACAGCGAACTGGCTTCGTTTGGATTGAGCTGCTGTTCCTGCACCCTTGCCGTTGACAGTGCTCGCAGCTCAACCGAGCCCTGGCTGAGGGGCTGCAGGTCGACGAAATCGCCAGGTCCCCAGATTCCAAGCGTGAAGAGTTCGTTCAGCTTTGTGTGCGCAATTGCTCTTAGGTAGCCATCGTTGACGCGCCAACAGACATGGGTTGGGAGGAGTTGGCCTGCCTCTAGAGCCAGATTCAGGCTGCGGTCTTGCATGGCTGTGTTCATCGCCTGCGCGTGGAGGGGATGGAATTCCGTTAGTACTGATGCGCACCTCGGAATATTGCGGCAGAACCGTAGGCCTCGTTCCAGATGGTTTGGGGCGGCTTCTGGGAAGCAAATTCCATCGCTCCTATAAGCATTCCTGAACCTACTTAGTGGCGTAAGTTCTCTGGTTACTTCAAGCTGTTCTACCACTACACGCTGCATCTTTTGCGGCTGGATTCAACTGGTCTTGGTGGTCGGACCTTGAATGCCGTCTGGATTTATCGTTTGAGCATTGTGTTGAAACCTGATAGCCCACTCTTTGTATCTGGGTACATCCCGGATAGTTCTCTGGCTACCAGGTGTTGTGTCTGCGGGTTGTTGCCGCTTAAGTTGCTTCTCGATTGACCAGCTCTGATTGCAGGCCTACTTCAGCCGCAAGATCTGTCTGACGACCCGCCATGGCAAGCACCGTGCTCTGGCGTTGCCTTTCCGCTTGGGGTTAGGTGCTGAGCTGCACGTGTGTGATCTCGATACGGACCAGCTCGGAACGTTTAGCGGCGAGATCCACCGCATGCATGAAGCCTTGGAGACTTGTCGAATCAAGGCCAGGATGGGGATGTCTGCCTCTGGTCTTCCAATCGGGATTGCCAGTGAGGCCAGCTTTGGGCCACACCCCGCCATGCCAATGCTGGCGGTGGGTCAGGAGTTATTGATTTTCCTCGATCTTGAGCGCGATCTTTGCGTGCTGGAGCAGCGGCTCGAGTGGCGAACGAACTACAGCCAGACCTTGCTGGAGTCCGATGATCAGCTGGCGCCTTGGCTGGCGCAGGTGAAGTTTCCCTCTCACTCTGTGATTGCGCGCCCGGCGACGGCGCAGGTTGGAGTGCTGTTGAAGGGGCTCAACACTAACGAGTCGCTGGCTGATGCCATCAGCCTCTGCCGCGCCGCCGACCCAGACGGGCGCGTTTGGCTGGAAACCGACATGCGGGCCCACTGCAATCCCACCCGCATGCGCTCGATCCGCCGGTTGGGCATTTCCCTGGTGCACCGGCTGCGCAGCCCTTGCCCCGAGTGCGGCAGCCCTGGTTGGGGTTTGCTCGAAACCAAGCCCGGCTTGCCTTGCAGTGATTGCGGCACTGCCACCGAGCTCACCCTCAGTGAGATCTGGGGCTGCCAGCAGTGCGGCGCCCGCCGCGCACAACCCCGCCGCGATGGTCGGCTCCAGGCCGATCCCGGTCAGTGCCCCTGGTGCAATCCCTAGCCCGATCGCCCGAATCCGTCATCCTGGATCAAGCAGCCCCCCATCGCTGATGGTTCAGCCCACCAGCCTTGCTTCCCTGGAGGCCGGCTTTGAGCGTGAGGCTCGCCTGGATGAGCCCTTTGTGGTGCTCACCGTGGCGGCGAGCCTGATCGCCACCCTCGGTTTGTTGGCTGATAGCCCTGCCGTGGTGATCGGGGCGATGTTGATCGCTCCTTGGATCCTGCCGTTGCGCAGTGCCTCTTTCGCCATCGTGGAGGGGCGCCTTCCGCTGGTGGGTCGGGCGCTGCTCACCCTGGCGGCGGGTGTGGCGATCACCATGGCGCTCTCGGCGGGGTTGGGCTGGCTGGCACGCCTGCCGGTACTGGGCGATGAGGTGCTGCGCCGCACCACCCCAAACCTTTTGGATCTCGGCATTGCTTTGGTGGCCGGTTCGATTGCCACCTATGGCCGGCTGCGTCCGGAGGCGGTGTCGTCGATCGCGGGTACCGCGATCGCGGTGGCCTTGGTGCCACCGGTGTGTGTGCTCGGCCTGCTGCTTTCGATTCAGCAGTGGGGGCCGGCCCGCGGTGCTGCCCTGCTGTTCGCCGCCAATCTGCTGGGCATCCTTTCGGGCGGCCTGCTCACCCTGGTGGTGAGCCAGGCCAGCCTGCGCCAACAGCTCTGGCGTAGCCGCATCGGCCTGGTGAGCTTGCTGCTCACCGGATTGCTGTTGATTCCCCTCACCGGCAGCTTCCTTAGCCTTGTGAAGCAGGCGCAGCGCCGCCAGGCCCTGCAGCAGGTGGAGCGGGCGATCACCGAGAGCCTGCGGCAGCGCACCATCACGCTTGGCAAGGATTCGGAGCTCACCGGTGTTTCGATTGATTGGAATCAGAATCCGCCGCTGATCAAGGCCGCGGTGAGTGTGAGCCGGCCGAATTTGCCCACCTCGAAGCAGGTGGCCGCCGTTCAAGACTTCATCAATAAGCAGCAGGGTTTCAACTTCCGCCTGTTGGTGCAACGGGTGTCGATCGATGTGATCGGTCCGGAAGCTGCTCCTAATCCAGAGCCTGTGAGCGTGGAGGAAGCCGTTCCCAAAGCCCAGCCGGCACGATCCCCCCAGCCGGCCTCCATCACGGCAGATCAGCCCCAGGCAGACAACAAGCCGCCCTTAGCCGACAATTGAGCGGTCTGTTGATCGCTACATGCCCTACGCCCTGAGTGCGTTTGAGATCGTCGCCGGCATCCTGTTGCTGTTTGCCGGCGGTGAGCTGTTTGTTGCTGGCTCGGTGGCGCTCTCGCTGCTTTTCGGCATTCCTCAGATCGTGATCGGCCTCACGGTGGTTTCGATGGGTACGAGTGCCCCGGAACTGTTCGTGAGCCTGCTCTCCACCATCCAAGGGGGGGCCGGTGGTGACGCCATCGCCGTCAGCAACGTGGTGGGCTCCAACATCTTCAATGTGTTGATCGTGCTTGGTGCCAGTGCAGTTGTGATGCCGCTGCGGGTGAAGAGCCGCCTGGTGCGCCGGGATGTGCCGCTTTTGCTCGGCGTTTCAATGGCGACCTGGGGTATGGCCTCCGGTGGCCGGCTCACCTGGGTCGCTGGCCTGGCTTTGATCACCGGCACGGTGATCAATCTGCTCTGGGAAATCCGCAGCGCCAAGGAGGAATCCTCCGAAGCGTCTGACGACATGGACACGGATGGGGCCGCTCCTGCCCCGGTTGCTGCTGCGAAGTTGGCGGCAGGGCTTGGTCTGCTGGTGCTGGGCTCGCAGGTGTTGGTGAAAGGTGCGATCGCGGCTGCCCAAGGCCTGGGCGTCAGCGAAACCGTGATCGGTCTCACGATCGTGGCCGCTGGCACCTCGATGCCAGAGCTGGTCACCTCGTTGGTGGCCGCCTATCGCGGCAAGGCTGATCTGGCCATTGGCAATGTGGTGGGCAGCAACCTGCTCAACCAGCTGGTGATCCTCGGCCTTTGTGCTCTGGTTTCCGGTGAGCGCGGCCTGGGTGTGGATCCGGTGATGCTGGTCCGCGACTTTCCGATCATGGTGCTCACCACCCTGGCTTGCTTGCCCATCTTCTGGACAGGTGGCGTGATCACACGGCTGGAAGGTTGGATCCTGATCGCGCTCTATGGCCTTTATGTCATCGAGCAGATCCTCTCGAGCACCGCTTCCACGGCCAGTGATGAGTTCCGGCTCATCACCTTGGTTGCCATCCTCCCGGCTCTGCTGATCTTCTTGGTGTGGACGGTCCTGCGCTGGAAGAAGAACCGTCACCAGCTCGCCTGATCGAGGATCAGCCGACCAGCAGCGCGGGGATCTTCGCCACGTTGAGCCCCGCGCTGCTGGCATCTCTGCAGAGGGCTTCACAGCTTTCGCTCTTCAGGCGCACAGCACCCGAGCAGATCAGATCCCAGGTGCTGGTCTCGAAGTGGGTCTGCAGCCAGAGCATCCCCATCACCGAACGGGGCTCGAGCTTGAAGCTGTCGCCCTTGGCGGTGAGGCTCAGATCTGTGCCGTGGCGATCCATGACCCAACAAAAAACCTCCCCCCATTGGAGGGGGAGGTTGCGCGGGCTGTCGTAACAACAGCCACCAATTGAGGAACGTGTGGTCCTCAGCCCTGATTCACCTGCTGGGCAGCCTCGGCTTGGCGGTGGTGGTAGGCGTGGCCGCGGTACTGCAGTTCCACTTCGGTATCTACTGGAGCGGCTTCATGGCGCAGGGGAGCGTCGTAGTGCTGACCGCGGTAGGCGTGATCCACCGGTTGGGCGCTGGGCTGTTCGTGGCTGGCGTTGTCGTAGCTGACGCCGCGGTATTGAAGTTTGGTCATGGGATGGGCCTCGAAGGGTTGAGGAGGGTCTGCTGTCAGACGGGTCCGCTTCGTGGGAAGGAGCGTTGCTTCGCCTAGCGGTGGGCTACTTCCGGTGAACCAGGGCCCAAGGGCGGCTCACCCAACGTTTTGTCCTTCTGGGGAAGTTCTACCGAATCGAGACTGTTCATGGTGAACATTTTGCCCCTTTCTTTACAAAAAGATGGTCGTCAATGTGCTTGTGCAAGCTTTTGTTCGGCGAATCCATTGCTGCGCCTGCTGGGGCGATCCGCCGTTTTGTAGCGGCGGTAACAATCGGTGGCGCTGGGATCGCGAATGATCTGTGGCCAATGGCGGATCACCGCCATCACCAACCAGCGATTTTTATGACTGTTGCCTCGCCCTCTTCTCGGCGCCGGCCGAGAAGTTTGCAGGAAGCGAGTCTGTTGGAGGCTCCTGAGCTGCTGCTGCGCAAAGTTCGCGGCCTTTCCTCCAACCGCACGCTCACCTGGCTGGCCTGTATCCCCATCGCACTGATGGGTCTGGGTCTGTTCAATTTGGCCGCCCATGCCGCCGAGCTCCCTGAGCTCACGCCGGCATTCCTGGCCAACAACATGTTCCTGTTGATCTGCGCCGCGCTGGTGATCTTCATGAACGCCGGCTTTGCCATGGTGGAAGCCGGGATGTGTCGCCAGAAGAACGCCGTCAACATCCTTGCCAAGAACCTGATCGTTTTCGCCCTGGCGGTAACGGCCTACTGGTTCATCGGCTACAAGATCATGTACAACGCCGATTGGGTGATTCCCGGTTGGTTCAAGTTCGGCGGTCTCTTCTTCGATCCCACCGTCACCCCCGAAATGGTGACGAACGGTTCGCTGGTTCCGAGCGTCGATTTCCTGTTCCAGGCTGCCTTTGCTGGCACAGCCGCCACGATCGTGTCGGGTCTGGTGGCTGAGCGCATCAAGTTCGGCGAGTTCGTGATCTTCTCGCTGGTGTTGGTGGGCATCCTCTACCCGATCTCCGGTTCCTGGCAGTGGAACTTCCCCGACGACGCTGGTGTTGGTGGCGGCTGGCTGAACCGTCTCGGCTTCATCGACTTCGCCGGTTCCACCGTGGTTCACTCCTTCGGTGCCTGGGCTGGTCTGGTGGGTGCCATGCTCCTCGGCCCCCGCATCGGCAAGTTTGTGGATGGCAAAACGCAGGCCATCCCTGGTCACAACCTCTCGATTGCCACCCTCGGCTGCCTGATCCTCTGGCTTGGCTGGTACGGCTTCAACCCCGGTTCCTGGCTGTCGATGGCACCTGAAGTGCCTTACATCGCCGTAACCACCACCCTCGGCGCTGCCGGCGGCGGCATCGCTGCCACCCTGCTGAGCCAGTTCACCGGTGGTAAGCCCGACCTCACCATGACCATCAACGGCATCCTGGCCGGCCTGGTGGGTGTGACAGCTGGTTGCGATGGCTTCTCGATGCCTGCTGCCTGGGTGGTTGGCTTCATTGCCGGCATCCTCGTGGTGTTTTCCGTGGCCTGGGTTGATGGCCTGAAGATCGACGATCCGGTGGGTGCCTTCTCTGTGCACGGCACCTGCGGCATCTGGGCCACCCTGGCTGTGGGCTTGTTCAACGTCGACAAGGGTCTGTTCACCGGCCATGGCTTCAGCCAGCTCGGCATTCAGATCGTGGGTGTGCTGGCCTTCGCGATCTTCGCGATCGTGAGCAGCTTCATCGTCTGGTCGATCATCGGTGCCATCTTTGGTGGCATCCGCGTCACCGAGAAGGAAGAGATCGAAGGTCTCGACATCGGTGAGCACGGCATGGAGGCCTACCCCGACTTCGCTTCTGCCAAGTGATCGTCGGCTCCTGCTGACCGCTCCAGCCCGCCGCGAGGCGGGCTTTTTGTTGCTCTGTCATCCTGAGGCCGTGTTGCCGTAGCGGCCGTGGCCTGCCCCAGCTGTGGCGCTCGCCTGGCGGCGGTGTCGACAGAGCCCCCGATCCGCCTGATCTGCGCAGGTTGCGGACGCCCCTTGCCAGTGAAGCCGCCGCTGCCGGCTTATCTGTGGTGGACGCGCAATGCACGCCGCTGGCTGATTCTCCTGTTGTTGGTGGTGCCACCCTTGCTGCTGCTTGGCCTACCGCCGCTCAACGAACGAAGGGTTGATCGCGGGGAGAGTTCCCGGCTCGGACGCGTGACCACGGGCCGTGCGTCCCAGGGCAAGCCAGGGCAGGCCTCAAGCCTTCCACCCTCATCCGCTCATCGCTGACTGGGCCGAAGCGTTCAAATTGAACAGTCAGGCGCCACGTTCCGATTCAGCGTCGGCTGTCTGCACGCGATCGAGCTGTGGCTTGCGGGTACTGCGGTGAGCGTTTGATCAGCAAAACCTCGGAGGGGTTGAGCTGCTGCGGTTGCGGCCGGCCCTTGGCCCAAACCCGGCCCCAGGCCAAGCGGGCCTTCTCGGCGAAGACCCTGATGGTGTTCGGCCTGTGGGTGATGGCGGCCCTGCCCTTTGTGGGTGCCATCGCGGTCACCGATGAGATGCGCTCCGGTGTTCTTACTTCTGAGAAGGTTGAGTCTCAGAAGTAAGAACACTCGCTGCGATTAGGCGTCGCTGCTGGCTTGGCGGCGCCAGAGCCGCCAGATCTTCTCCAGCTCCAGATAGAGGAAGAAGAGCAGGCTGAAGCCGATGCAGATGCCCAGATCCGAGGCGGAGAGTGCTGTGGTGCTAAAGAAGCCCGACAGCGCCGGCACATAGAGCAGCAGCAGCTGCAGGCCTGTGGTGAGCGCCACAGCCCAGAGCAGCCAAGGGTTGGAGAACGGTGCCACCTGCAGCAGCGGCAGATCGCTGCGGGCCGAGAGGGCGTGGCCCATCTGCGCCAGGCAGAGGGTGGTGAACACCATCGTTTTCCAGTGATCGCCGCTCTGGCTGGAGGCGTAGAGCATCAGGCCGATCACGATTGCCGCAAACACGATGCCGATGCGAATGATGTAGCGCCCAATGCCTCGGGCAAAGATCGATTCGCCGGGCTCTGCTGGCGCTTTTTGCATCAAACCCTCCTCGCCCGGTTCGAGGGCTAGGGCTAGGGCCGGCACACCATCGGTCACCAGGTTCATCCAGAGGATCTGCAGCGGTGAGAGCGGCACGCCCACCAGCCCCAGCAGTGGCGCCGAGGCGATGGTGATCAGCTCGCCCACATTGCTGCCGAGGATGTATTTCACGAAGCGGCGGATGTTGGCGTACACCAGGCGCCCCTCCTCCACGGCATTCACGATCGTGGCGAAGTTGTCATCGAGCAGCACCATGTCGGCGGCTTCTTTGCTCACCTCCGTGCCGGTGATGCCCATGGCCACGCCGATGTGGGCCTGCTTCAGGGCTGGGGCGTCGTTCACGCCATCACCGGTCATCGCCACCACCTGGCCGCTGGCCTGCAGCGCTTTCACGATCCGCAGCTTCTGCTCCGGCGCCACGCGGGCGTAAACGCTGCAGCGGGCCACGGCTTGCCGCAGCTGGGGCTCGTCCATCGCCTCCAGCTCCCGGCCGAGGATCACTTCGCCTGCGGCATCGGTGAGGCCGATCGCACTGCCGATCGCCCGGGCGGTGAGCGGGTGGTCGCCGGTGATCATCACGGGGCGAATGCCCGCCTGGCGGCACGTGGCCACCGCCGCAGCCACCTCCGGCCGCGCCGGATCGAGCTGCGCCATTAGGCCCAGCAGCACTTGCCCTTGCAGTTCTTCGTCAGGGCTGTGGTGGTGCGGGGCGCAGGCGAAGGCCAGCACCCGCAGCCCCGAGCCGGCCAGATCGCGGGCCTGATCCAGCCACCACTGCCGCTGCCCATCGCTCAGGGCCACCACGCCGGAGCCATCGATCCAGCGGTCGCACAGGCCGATGATCACTTCCGGTGCCCCTTTGCTGATCAGCAGCCGGGACGATCCGCTGGCGCCGCTGCCGAGCGGCCCCTGCAGCTCGGCGCGGGGATCCTCGATCCACACCGCCATCAGCTGGCGCTCGGAGCTGAAGGGAATCTCAGCGGCTCTGGGGTAGTGGCTGCGCAGCTCGAAATCATCGATGCCGGCCTTCAAAGCCACCACCGAGAGGGCGCCTTCGGTGGGGTCGCCCAGGATGTCCCAGCTGCCATCAGCTAGCTGCTTGTGTTCGGCATCGCTGCAGAGCACGCCAGCCTGCAGCAGCAGCGTGCAAGCCCCGGCGGCGCTTCCGGCACTGGCGCCGGGGGGAGCCTGGATGGCGCTCGCGCTCAGGCTGCCGCTGGGGTCGTAGCCCTGGCCGCTCACGCTCACGCGCTCGGTGCCCACCCGCAGTTCCTGCACCACTTGGCGGTTCTGGGTGAGGGTGCCGGTTTTGTCGGAGCAGATCACCGTCACCGAGCCAAGGCCCTCCACCGCCGGCAGGCGCCGGATCAGGGCGGCGCGGCGCACCATGCGTTGGGTGCCGATCGCCAACGTCACCGTGATCACCGCCGGTAGCCCCTCCGGCACGATCGCCACCGCCATCGACAGCGACACCTCCAGCAGGTTGAGCGGGTCTTGCTTCAGCAGCAGGCCCAGCACCACCACCACCGCCACCAGGGCCAGGGCACTGCCCACCAGCACCTTGGCCAAGCCGTCGAGGCGCTCCTGTAGCGGGGTGCTTTCGCCGCCAGCGGTGTTAATAAGTTCAGCGATCTGGCCCAGTTCGGTGGCCATGCCGGTGGCGCTCACCAGGGCCACACCGCGGCCGCGCACCACCTCAGTGCCCTGGAAGAGGCAGTTCTGGCGCTCCAGCACCGGAGTGGCTTCCTCCAGCACCAATTCGGCCTTCTTGAACACCGCTTCGGCTTCACCGGTGAGCGCCGCCTCGCGCACCCCTAGATCGGCGGCCTCCAGGAGGCGGGCATCGGCGGGCACCCGATCGCCGGCCTCCAGCCGGATCAGATCGCCGGGCACCAGCTCTTCGCTGCCCACCCGCTGCCACTGGCCATCGCGGCGCACCTGCACCATCGGTTGCGCCATGTCGCGCAGGGCCAGCAGAGCCTGTTGCGCCTTGCTTTCCTGCAGATAACCCAGCAGGCCGTTGAGCACCACGATCACCAGGATCGCGATCGCATCCTTGGGAAATTCCTGCTGATGCAGCGACACCGCCGCTGACACGGCTGCCACCGCCAGCAGCATGATCAGCATCACGTTGCTGAACTGGTCCCAGAGGATCTGCCAAGTGCTTCGCCCCTTGGAGAGCTCGAGCTTGTTCGGGCCTGATGCCGCCAGTCGCCGTGCTGTTTCTGCTGTGGTCAGGCCGTCGCGGCTGGCCTTCAGCTGCTGCAGACAGGCCTCAGGCGATAAGGCGTGCCATTGAAACTCTGGTGACTTGCCCAAGGCCTTCTGGAGCTCGTTGCTACAGGGCCATCCTCGCTGGACTCAACTGATCTGGCTAAGGAACTGGCGGCTGCGCTCGTGCTGCGGGTTGGTGAAGAACTGCTCCGGCGGCGCCTCTTCCACCACCTGCCCTTCCGCCATCAGCACCACACGGCTGGCCACCTGCCGGGCGAAGCGCACCTCGTGGGTCACCACCACCATCGTCATGCCGTCGCGGGCTAGCTCCTGCATCACCGCCAGCACCTCCTGCACCATCTCCGGATCGAGGGCGCTGGTGGGTTCGTCGAAGAGCATGATCCGCGGCTCCATGCACAGCGAGCGGGCAATCGCCACCCGCTGCTGCTGTCCGCCGGAGAGCTGGCCGGGATATTTGCGGGCCTGCTCGTGGATGCCCACGCGCTCCAGCAGCTCGAGCGCCTGCTGCTCCACCTCCTGCTTCGGCCGCTGCCGCACCAGCGTGGGCGCCAGGGTGAGGTTCTCCAACACGGTGAGGTGCGGGAAGAGGTTGAACTGCTGAAACACCATGCCCACCTCCCGGCGGATCGCATCGATGTTGCGCACGTCGTTGGTGAGGGGTCTGCCATCCACCACGATCGAGCCCTTCTGGAAATCCTCCAGGGCGTTGAAGGTGCGAA
Organism: Vulcanococcus sp.; assembly: GCA_019264575.1. Lineage (GTDB taxonomy): Bacteria > Cyanobacteriota > Cyanobacteriia > PCC-6307 > Cyanobiaceae > Vulcanococcus. The sequence goes on from JAHUZV010000019.1 coordinate 12,205, forward strand.
TGAAGGTGCTTTTGCCCGAGCCCGAGGGGCCCATGATCACCACCACCTCGCCCTGGCACACGGTGAGATCGACGCCCCGCAACGCCTGGAAACCATTGGGGTACCACTTCTCAACCCCGCGGGCTTCGATCATCACGGGAGCGTTAGCAGGGCTGGTCATGCCTTCGATGGGGCTAATGGATTGAGGCGGGTTTCGAGGGCGCGGCTGCCCAGACCCAGGGCGGCGCAGCAGCACCAAAACAACACGGCCAGCACCAGATACACCTCAGCGTTTTTGCCCAGGAATTCCGGATTGGCCATCACCGTGCGGGCCGTGCCCAGCAGATCGAGCAGACCGATCAGCGAGAGCAGGGTGGTGTCTTGTAGAAGGGTGATGAATTGCCCCACGGTGGCCGGCAGTGCCACCCGCATGGCCTGGGGCAGCACCACATGGATCAGGGCCTGGTGCATCGGCAGGCCCAGGGAGCGGGCGGCCTCCAGTTGCCCTGGCGGCAGGGCCACCAGGCCGGAGCGCACCGCCTCGGCCACATAGGCCGCGGCGAAGAAGGTGAGCACCCAGGCGGCCCGCCACACCCGATCCGGCGCCAGGCCACCCGGCAGCAGGAAGCCCAGGATGTTTTGCCCCAGGAACAGCAGGGTGATCAGGGGCGCGCCGCGGATGAACTCGATGTAGAGCACCGATCCCCAGCGCAGCAGCGGCAGCTCACTGCGGCGGCCCAAGGCCAGCAGCACGCCGAGCGGGAAACAGAGCAGGATCGCGAAGCTGGCCTCCAGCAGGGTGAGCAGCAGCCCGCCCCACTCACCCGGCGGCACGCGCATCAGCCCGAGGCCGCCGCTGATGAGCACCATGCCCACCAGATAGAGCACGGGCCACACCAATGGCACCAGCCGCAGCAGCGGCGCCGGCAGTGCCTGGCTCCAGCGACCCGCGGCCCAGCGCACCACCAGCAGCAGCGCCGTGATCCCCCACCAGCGCAGCTGAATCGGCAACTCCAGCTTCAGGCCCCAGCTGCCGAAGACCGCCAGGGCGATCAGGATTACGGCGGTCAGTTGGTCGTTGCGGGGCCAGCTGCCCTTGCCGCGCAGCAAGCCCCAGCTCAGGCCGGTGGCGGCGGCCAGCAGCACGGTGAGCAGCCACAAGCGCCATTGCTGCTCGATCGGGTAGCGCCCCACCGCAAACAGGGTGGTGTTGGCCTGGATCACGGCCCACTCGGCCTGAAACAGCATCCAGCGCAGGAAGGCTGTGCCCACGGCCAGCAGGAAGCCCACCAGCGCCAAGGTGATCACACCATCGAGCGGGGTGGCGAAAAGTTCGCGGCGCAGCCTGGCGAAGCTGAGAGAAGGGGAATTCATCAGCGCTCCTTGATCTGCACCCAGCTGTTCACGCCATTCATCAGGGCTGAGATCAGCAGATCGATCACCAGGTAGGACCCCAGCAGGATCAACACCACTTCCACGGCGCGGCCTGTTTGATTCAGGGTGGTTTCGGCCACGGAATAGAGATCGGAATACCCGCAGGCCACAGCTAGCGAGGAGTTTTTGGCCAGGGAGATGTATTGGCTGTTGAGGCCGGGCACGATCACCCGCAGCGCCTGGGGCAGCACGATGCGCTGCAACGTTTGCAGCGGGGTGAGCCCAAGTGAGCGGGAGGCCTCCCACTGGCCGGGCGGCACCGAAGCCACCCCGCCGCGCACCACCTCAGCAATAAAAGCCGCGGTGTACACCACCAGGCCCGTGAGCAGGGCGCCGAACTCCACGGTGAGCCGGAGCTGCCCCTGCCATACGCCATTGATCAGCTCGGGCTTGCCCAGATAGAGCCCGGATTTGGCCAACACCACACCCGGCAGCTGGATCGCCTGCTCGCCGCCGGGCAGGGCCAGAAACACCACGAAATACCAGAACACCAGCTGCAGCAGCAGCGGGATGTTGCGGATCAGCTCCACATACACCCGTGCCAGCCGCCGCAGCAGGCCATTGCTGCTGAAGGCCGCTACACCGATCAGCGTTCCCAGCACCGTGGCACCGATCAGCCCCGCCAACACCACCCGCAGGGTGTTCACCAGCCCGGCCAGCAAGGCGCGCCAGTAGGGCAGCTCCGCGTTGAAGGGCAGCAGCGTTTCCGAAACGTCGAAGCCGGCGGGGTTGCGCAGCCAGCTCCAGCTGAGCAGCAGGCCGGCGTTGGTGAGGTTGCGCACCAGGTTGCCCACCAGGAACGCCACCACCACCAGCACCAGCAGACCGGCAACGCCTTGCACCAGCCAGGGAATCAGCCGCCGGTTCCGCCACCAGGGGGTGACCGCAGGGGTGGCCATCAACGGAAGGGCGGCGAGTAGATCAGGCCGCCGTCACTCCACTGCCGGTTGAGGCCGCGCTCGAGCTTGAGCTTCGAGCCCTGGCCCACGTTGCGCTCAAACAATTCGCCGTAGTTGCCCACCGCTTTCACGGCCTGCACCACGAAATCCGCCGGCAGGCCCAGCTGTTTGCCGAAGTCGCCCTCCACGCCCAGGAAGCGGCGCAGGTCGGCCTGGTTGGGGTTGGCCTTGGCCTCCGCCACCTTGGTATCGATGTTGGCCTGGGTGATGCCCAGTTCCTCGGCTTGCATCAGGGCGTAGATGGTCCAGCGCACGGCATCAGCCCAGCCTGGATCGGCGTTCACCGTGACGGGGGTGAGCGGTTCCTTGCTCAGCACCTCCGGCAGCAGCACGTGGCCGGCGGGATCGGGGAAGCTGGTGCGCTTGGCAGCCAGCTGCGAGCGGTCGCTGGTGACGGCCACACAACGGCCCTGCAGGTAAGCGGCGTAGGTCTGATCACCGGTTTGGAACTTGAGGGGCGTGTAGGTGGCCTTGATCTCACGCATGCGATCGGCCAGGTTGAGCTCGGTGGTGGTGCCGCTCTCCACGCAGATCGGTTTGCCCGCCAGATCTTTGAGGCTGTTGATGCCGGCGGCCTTGGGGGCCATCACGCCCTGGCCGTCATAGAAAACAGTGGGAGCGAAGCTCAGGCCGTTGCCGCCAGAGGCATCCCGGCTGAGGGTGTAGGTGGTGTTGCGCGAGAGCAGATCGATCTCGCCGCTGGCCAGGGCCGCAAAACGTTCACTGGAGTTGAGATCGCGGTACTCCACCTTGCTGGGATCGCCCAAGGTGGCTGCCGCCACCGCCCGGCAGACATCCACATCGAGGCCGCTGTAGCTGCCGTCGGGGTTCACGAAGCTGAAGCCCGGCAGCTTCCCATCGACCCCGCAGAGCAGCTTGCCGCGGCTCTTCACCCCATTCAGCTTCTGGCTCTGGATGCCGCCGCCTTCGCTGGCGCAGCCCACTAATGCCAATGCGGCCAGAAGAGGCGCACACAGGGCGAGCTTGCGCAACCTGACCATGGTGGCGGTACAAAATTTTGCGCAGTTTGCCAGCAGATCACCCTGGCTGGTTGTTCCTGGTGGGCGCCTCCACATCCCCGGGATGCAGCAGCAGTCGCCGCTCCAGCAACAGCAGCCCCACCACGGTGGTGATCGTGACCATCAGCACCAGTGCCGAAAACTGCGGCGGGTTGATCACACCGGCATTCAGCGCGGTGGTGGCAAACACCAGACCTGGCAGACCGCGGGGAATCAGGCCGAAGATCACGGCCCAGCGATCCACGCCGTTGCGCTGATCACGATCGGTGATGCCCAGGCCGCAGATCAGCTTGCTGGCGATGGCCAGGGCCAGCAGGATCAGGCTCAGGCCCCAGGCCTGCGCTTCGAGCAGCGTGCCGGCCTGGATGCGCATGCCCACACTGATGAAATAGAGGGGCAGGAACACCTCGGAGATCACTGTGAGCAGCCCGCCCACCTGCGGCGGTTGCTCCGATAGGCGGTTGAGCAGCACCCCGCCCCAGAGGGCTCCGAGCAGGGAGGTGAGCCCACTCACTTCGCCCACCCAGGCACAGCCCACCAGCAGGATCAGCACTGCCAGGGGGCTCGTGGGTGCAGCCCAGCCCTGGCGGCGCCACCAACGGGCGATCCGATCACTGAGCAGGGCGGCCGCGATCCCCAGCAGGGGGCCGAGCCAGCCACCGCTCCCGCCGCTGAGATTGCGGCCGCCCAGGGCCACCGCCAAGCTGAGCAGGGCGATGGCCGGCAGATCGTCGAGCACCGAAACCCCAACCAGCAGACGGCCTGTTGGCGTTTGCAACGCCTGGCGCTGGGCCAGCAGCCGCAGGGTGACGCCTGTGCCAGTGGCCGCCACGCAGGCCAGGCAAAGCACGGCCGTAGCCGGCGCCATGCGCATCCCGAGCACTAATGGGACATAGCCCAGAAGCGGCCCGATGACGCTGAGGCCCAGCAAGCGCAGGATCGCGCCGCGCCGTGAGCTCAGAAGGTCGCCCCGCACCTCCAGACCCACCTGGAAGAACAGGGCCAGGACCCCCAGTTCTGTGAGGCCGCTGAGTGGGGCGATCGCGTTGTAGGGCAACAGGCTGTTGCCCAGCCCAAAGCCGATCAACAGCTCCACCACGATCGCCGGCACCGCCAGCCGCGAAAGCTTGCCCGCCATCAGGCGGGCTGCCCCCAAGCCGATCAACAGGATCAGCAGCGTGGTGAGCAGGGAAGGTGATTGCAAGCCAGCGGCTCCCGCCGATCAGTTTGCAGCTTCGCCTTCAGCCTCAGCTTCTGCGGGCTGGGTGGTTGGTTTCATATTGGCCCCGAGCTCGGTGCAGGCTCGGATTGGATCCACATCGGGGGCCAGGCCCAGCGCTTTGCGCAGGGCATCCATTTGGCTCACCGATTGCATGTCAAGCGAGGCGGCAGCCTGCTCACAGGCGATCTTTTTCAGGGCCTGGGTATCCGGAGGGCGGCAGCCACTGAGTGCGGCGCCACTGACAACAAGCGCCGTGGAGGCCATCCAGACCCGGCGATGCTGCAGGGCATGTCCGAGCAGCTGCAGAGGATTGACCACGGTCGAAGGCAGTGAGATCGATCAACGCTAGAGAGGCTGAAAAGAGCTGCGTCTTGAGGCGTTTGAAAATGCAACTGGGCTTTTCAGTCGCTTCCGTTTGGCCGGCGGATCGTCACAGCTGTCGGCTTGGATCTCTGAAGATGAGCGCCAGCTGAGCCGCCCGCTCCTTCTGAATGCTGCCGTTCCACTGGCTCACCCAAACCCTGGCCTTCGGCCTGGGCATCTCGTTCAGCCCTCTCAACATTGCCCTGGTGGCTCTTTTGCTGCTGGGCAGCCAACCGCTGCGGCGCTGCGGCACCTTCCTCACGGGTTGGGTGCTCGCCAATGGCGGCGCTCTTAGCGCCGTGGTGTTGATCGGCGGGCGGCTGAGCTGGGCCATGCACCTGGGCAGCCGCGGCCAGATCTTGATCGATCTGATCGGTGCGGGGGCTCTGGTGGGGTTGGGCCTGTTTCAGCTCACGCCGGCCGTGGCCATCGGTGAGGAGAACTGGGCGATGCAGCTGATGTCACGGCTGCCAGAGCTTGATGGCCTTCCCCTGGTGGGGCTCGGGGCAGGCTGCGCCTTGGTGAGCCCGGAAAACCTGGTGTTTTACGTGAAAGAAGGCGGAATGTTGCTCACCAATCACACCAGCCTGCGCGGCGATCTGGAGGTGGGAGTGGTGTTTGTGGCTGTGACCGCCTCCTTACTGCTGCTTCCACCGCTGCTCTGGATCGTGAATGGTGAGGGGCTGCGCGTCTCGCTCGAGCGCGTGAACGATTGGCTTGTGCACCGGGCCGAATGGCTGGTGGGGGTGTTTGCGCTCGTGCTGGGCGTTTATCTCGGTTGGCAGGGCATTGAGGGCTTGCATCATTTGACTCTGCTGGCCACCGCTTAAGGGTGAACGCAGCCTGCTGCGTTGGTTTGATGTGTCCGCCGCTGATTGAGCGGGCCTTAGATGAAATACATCGCCTGCGCTTGCAGGCGCGCATCCCGTTCAGTGAGGAGATCCGAGAGGCTTGTGCTGTTGAGGAGTTGATCCCTTCGCAGGCGAAGCTCTTCCCCGAGCGCACGGATCACCTGCAGCTCGTTGCTGCCTTGAGCCGGATCAGGCTGCTCAGCTGTGCCATCGAGGCAGGCGATCACTTCGGCCAGGCTGATCTGAGCAGCTGGCCTCGAGAGCGTGTAGCCACCGCGTGCGCCGCGGACGCTGCGCACGAACCCTGAGCGGCGCAGGCTGGTCATCATTTGCTCGAGGTAGCGCTCAGGCATGGCTTGCCTGGCAGCAATCTCGGCCACCTGCAGGAGCTCTCCGCTGGATTGCACATCCGCCAGCTCCATCAAGGCCTGCAGGCCATACGTGGTTTTCGCACTGAACCCCAATCGGGCTGGTAAGCGCAGCGATCAGTCTGCCATTCAAACAACGGTAACGCGCTCGGAAATCAAGGATTCCCGCGTCCTGCGCCTGCGGGCTGCCTGCTGGGTCAATAACTTCGTAAATCCGATCTGAACACCGTTGTATGCTTCTGGGCTGCGTGGCCCTCCCGTGGCGGATCTCCTTGTTGCCGTGCTCCAGCCCGGAGCGCTGATCACCCTGCTGATCCTGCTCGGGGCGATCGTGATGTTTGTGGGCGGCTGGCTTGCGCCCGAGCTCACCGGTCTGCTGGCGGCATCGCTGTTGATCGTCACCGGCGTGCTCAAGCCGTCGGAGGCCATGGAGGGCTTCGGTAGCCCGTCCCTGATCACCTTGATGGGGCTGTTTGCCCTCTCCTCTGGTCTCTTTCGCAGTGGCGGTCTGGATCGTCTGCGTGCCCTGATCGGCTCGGATGCGGTGCGCAGCCCCAAGCGGATGATTGCGGTGATGGTTTCGGCAGTGGGCCCCGTGTCGGCCTTTGTGCCCAACACGCCGATCGTGGCCAGCCTGTTGCCGGTGATTGAGGGCTGGTGCCAGCGCCGCCGCATCTCCCCCTCCAAGGTGCTGCTGCCCCTGTCCTTTGCCACCGTGCTCGGTGGCACCCTCACGCTGCTGGGCAGTTCCGTGAACCTGCTCGCCAGTGAGGTGAGCAGCAAGCTCGGCTACGGCGCCTTTGGCCTGTTCAGCTTCACGCCCATCGGCATTGGGATCTGGTTGATCGGGGGTGTGGTGATGGTGCTCCTGGCTGATCGCTTCCTGCCTGATCGCGGCACCGACGATGACGATCTGATCGCCTCTCTTGCCAGCGGCGGCTACCTCACCGAAGTGGAGATTCCGGCTGGTTCGGAGTTGATCGGGCAGTCGTTGCACGCCAGCCGCCTGCAGCGCCGCTTCGATGTGGATGTGCTGGAGCTGCATCGCGGCCCGGAGCGGTTTCTGCCGCCCCTCGCCGATCGCACCCTGGTGCTGGGCGATCGCCTGCTGCTGCGCTGCAGCCGTGAGGATCTGCTGCGCCTCCAGCAAGACCACACCGTGGTGCTCGCCCCCACGCCAGAGGCAGAAGTCCCAAGCCGCCCCGATCAGCAGAACAACCAACGGATGGTGGAGGTGCTGCTGCCCGCAGGCTCCACCCTGGCGGGGGATTGCCTGCGGGATCTGCGCTTCCGCCAGCGCTACAACGTGACAGTGCTGGCCCTGCGCCGCGGCAATGCGGTGCTGCGCGAGCGCCTCGGTCGGGCGCAGTTGCGCGAAGGCGATGTGCTGCTGCTGCAGGGGCCGAAGGATGCCATCCGCGGCCTGCAGGCCAACAACGATCTGGTGGTGCTCGAGCAGCTGGAGAAGGATCTCCCCACCGTGAGCCGCAAGCGGATCGCCCTGGTGATCGGCGCTCTGGTGATCCTGCTGCCCGCCTTCGAGCTGATGCCGCTGGTGGCTGCAGTGCTGCTCGGCACGGTGGCGATGGTGGCCAGCGGCTGCCTCCGGGCCGGTGAGCTGCAGCGGGCCATTCGCCTCGATGTGATCTTGCTGTTGGGCTCGCTGGCCAGCTTCAGCGTGGCCCTGGAGAAAACCGGGTTGGCGTCGGCCTTGGCCCAGGCGTTGCTGCTGGGTTTGCACAACTGGCCGGTGTATGCGGCGCTGCTGGTGGTGTTCCTGTTCACCACCTTGCTCACTGAGGTGATGAGCAATGCCGCCACGGTGGCCATGCTGATTCCGATCGCCGGCCAGCTCGCCCAGGGCCTTGGCCAGCCGCCAATGGCCTTCATCTATGCGGTGCTGTTTGGCGCCAGCCAGAGCTTCCTCAGCCCCGTGGGCTACCAGACCAACTTGATGGTGTTCGGCCCAGGCCGCTATCGGTTCCTGGATGTGCCCCGCTACGGCTTCCCGCTCACCATCGCCATGACGATCACGGTGCCGTTCCTGATCTGCCGTTGGTTCGGGATTTAAGCCCTCCGGCTGGCAAGGCGATCGATCAGGATGGTGCGTCTTGATCGATTGTTGAGCCTCGTGCGGCCAAGCGCCAGTTCCTCAGCTCGCCGCCCCTCACGTCACAAGAGCCTGCTGCGTTTGTTGCGCCAACGGCTGCTGTGGCTGTGGCACCACGAGGGCAGCCACGGTCAGCGGGCCAGGGGGTTGGCGGCCGGCATCTTTATGGGGTGCTTCCCGTTTTTTGGGTTGCAGATCGTGCTGGGGGTCGCCCTGGCCAGCGTGGTGCGCGGCAACCACATCCTGGCGGCAGCGGGCACCTGGATCAGTAACCCCTTCACCTATCTGCCCCTTTACTGGTTCAACTACCAGTTGGGGTGTCTGCTATTGGGGCCAGGGCCTGCCTTCCCCACCCTGCAGGAGCTGCAGCAAGCGCCCCTTTGGGATCTTGGGGTTGCGATGAGTGGCCGGCTGCTACTGGGTTCGCTGCTGGTGGGCCTTGTTAGCGCCGTGGTGCTGGGCGGTGGTTACTGGCTGCTGCTGGAGCATCAGCATCGCCGCCGCCGCCGCGCTCAGTCCTGAGGTCCGCCGGCGTTGTCGGGCAGGCGTTTCCAGCCGGCCAGCACTCCAAGGATGTCGGCGGCGCTCACCAGCCCCACAAAGGCGCCAAATTCATCCACCACCACCCGCACAGAGCTGCGATCGCCCCGCCGGAACGTGGTGAGTAGGCGATCGGCACGGATCATCTCCGGTACGTATTGAGGCGGATCGCAGAGCTCGCACACCAGGCGCGCTCCCCCGCCTTGCAGCAGGGCGCCCAAGGCCTCCTCGCGGCTCTGAACCCCCAGCACCTCATCCACCTCTTCCCCCAGCACCACCCACCAGGCATCGTCGGGTGCGGCGAGGATCTCCTGACGCACCGATTCGAGGCTGGCGGCTCCTGGCAGTGAGGGCGTCGCCACGCGCGAGACCATCAGATCCCTTGCTGTGAGGTCGTTGAGGGCGAACACCTTGCCGATCATGGCCGCTTCATCCGCCTCGATCTGGCCCTGCTGGGACCCCAGCCGTGCCATCAGATGAATTTCCCGCTCATTGGTGGTGAGATCGGCCTCGGCAGTGATCGCCGGCATCAGCTTTTCCAGCAGCAGCAGCAGCGGCAGGGTGAGTCGCTCCAGTAGCAGCAGCACCCGCGCTCCCCCCAGGGAGATCGGCATGGCGAAGCTGTTACCGATCGCCTTGGGCAGGATCTCGCCGAACAAAATCACGGCCACGGTGAAGCCGATGTTGAAGATCAACAGCGCGGCGGTGCCTCCGGGCAGCTGCTCGAAGGTGTGATCGGCCTGGCTGCCGAGCAGCATCGAACCGGAGATGTTGAAGAGGTTGTTGATCACCACCAGCAGCGCCAGGGATCGGCCTGGCCGCGCCTTGATCCGCTCGAGGGCGCGCGAGCCCGGCACCCGCTGCTGCACCAGGGTGTGAACCTGGATCGGGTTCACCGTGAGCATCGCCGCCTCGGTGCTGGAGGCCAAGGCCGAGCCCACCAGGATCAGCACTGCCATCGCCAGCAGCACAACGATCGGATTCATTGGTTGGGCGGGGATGCGGGTTGGACCGGACCTTACCTACGGTTAGCGGGATGAACTCGTCCCCGAGCAATCCCGTTCAGGCGCTGCAGCGCTGGCGTCATCAGCTCACCGTGCCCCAGTTCACGGTGGTCACGGGTCTCCTTGTGATCGTGGTGGGCACCTTCCTGCTCGCCTCGCCGCTCTGCTCCACCGACGACGTCGGCCTGTGGCAGGCCCTGTTCACCGTCACATCCGCGATCACCGTGACAGGGCTCTCGGTGATCTCGGTGGGGAACGATCTCACCTTTGTGGGCCAGGTGGTGCTGGCCGGCTTGATCATCACCGGCGGCCTCGGCCTGATGGCGATCACCACCTTCCTGCAGGGATTCGTGCAGGGGCGCTCCGGCCTACGCCATCGCCTTGATAAAGGTCGTGCCCTGGATGAATTCGGGGTGGGCGGCATCGGCCCCACCTTCAACAGCATCTTGATCACCGCCACCTGCGTGATGGGGCTTGGTGCGGTGGTGCTCTACGCCTTCGGTTTCACCAACATTGAGCAGCCTGGCCAACGGCTCTGGGCCTCGCTGTTTCATGTGATCAGTGCCTACAACAACGCTGGATTTGGCCTCTGGGATAACAGCCTGGTCGATTACCGCGATAACGCCGTGGTGAATGGTGTGATCGCCTCGATGATCGTGATCGGCGGGATTGGCTGGCGGGTGATCAACGATCTTTGGGCTAATCGCCTGCGCTTACGCCGCTTACGCCGCCTCAACCTGCACACCCGCTTGGTGGTGCGCAGCACCGTGCTGTTGATCGTGCTCGGTGCGATCGGTTTGCTGATCACCGAGCACTTCGGCTACCGGGCTTCCGCCATGGGGGAGCTGGGTTTGTGGCAGAAGCTGCAGATCACGGTGTTCCAGTCGATCACGACGCGCACTGCTGGCTTCAACACCATTCCGCTCTCGGCTGAATCGATCACCGATGCCGGTTTGCTGTTGATGATCCTGCTGATGTTCATCGGCGCCAGCCCCGGCGGCACCGGTGGCGGGATTAAAACCACCACCTTCGCGATCTTGATGGGGGCCACCCGCTCCACGCTGGAGGGCCGCGGTGATGTGTTGATGCACCGCCGTCAGATTCCGGATGCCACGGTGCTCCGAGCTGTGGGCGTCACCTTGGCTTCGCTGCTGTTTGTGGTGCTGATGGCGCTGTTCCTGGGCGTGGGCCCCACGGCAGCCGGCGTGAGCGGCCATCAGAGCTTCAGTTTCCTCGAGAAGTTGTTCACCTGTGTGTCGGCCTTCGGCACGGTGGGCCTGGATTTGGGCGTCACGGCCAACCTCAACCGCTGGGGGCAGTTGGTGCTGATGGTGGGCATGTTTGTGGGCCGGATCGGCATCCTGCTGCTGCTTTCGGCGCTGTATGGCAACCGCCCTCAATTGCGGGTGGGCTACCCCAGGGAAGACCTCTACGTCTAGAAAAGGTGGGCTTGCAATGACGACCGTGAATCAGTGGTGGCAGTGGGGCGCTGATGGCGACGACCGCCGTGGCGGATTCGCGGTGATCGGTGTGGGCCGCTTTGGCAGCTCGGTGTGTGCGGAGCTGGTGCGGGCGGGAGCGGATGTGCTGGCGATCGATTCCAGCCAGCGGGCGATCGATGAACTCCGCCAGCTCGATCCCTCGATCGAATGCCGCGTGGTGGATTGCACCGATGAGGAGGCGTTGCGTGCTTCCGGTGTGCTCGATCTGGAAACGGTGGTAGTGGCGATGAGTGATCCGATTGAGGCCAGCATCACCGCCACGCTGATCTGCAAAGACGCCCAGGGCACGCGGGTGAAGCAGGTGATCGCCCGCGCCACGAGCGATCTGCACATGAAGATGCTGCAGCGGGTGGGCGCCGATCGGGTGGTGTTCCCTTCAAAAATGATGGGCCAGCGCCTGGGCCTGGAGTTGGTGCGCCCCAACCTGCTGGAGCAGTTGCGCCTGGATGACCGCAGCTGCATCGAAGAGATCAAGGTGCCCAGCTCCTTCGTGGGCCACTCCTTGCGCGATCTCAACCTGCGCAAGCACTTCAACGTGAACGTGTTGGCAGCAGGCCCTGTGGGGCATCTGGATGTGAATCCACCTGCTTCCCATGTGCTGGCCCAGGGCGAGTTGCTGGTGGTGATGGGTTCGGAGGAAGCGCTGCGTTCCCTGCCGGGTAAGTGAGCGCAAGCGGGCGGCCTGTGGCTGTTTCAACACCGCTGGTTTAAGGGTTGTGCACAGGGGGTTTGCTGCAGCCTCCGGCTGGCGCTAGCGAGGGTGGGCACGGCAGGAGGCCGGCCATGGCATCGAGCATCGCCACACGCGCATCGGCAGATACGGATCTGCCGCCACCTCTCAAAGAAAGCGGCCAACGGGAGGTGTTCTGCGGGCTCACCTCGATCGTGTGGCTGCACCGGCGCATGCCGGATGCCTTCTTCTTGGTGGTGGGCTCCCGCACCTGCGCCCACCTGATCCAGAGCGCCGCCGGCGTAATGATCTTCGCCGAGCCGCGCTTCGGCACCGCGATCCTCGGCGAGCGGGATCTGGCCGGCCTGGCCGATGCCAATGAGGAGCTCGATCGCCTCGTGGCGCAGCTGCTGGAACGTCGCCCTGAGATCCGCACTCTGTTTCTGGTGGGCAGCTGCCCCAGTGAGGTGATCAAGCTCGATCTCGCCAAGGCTGCCGAGCGCCTCAACCGCCAGCACGCCGGCCGGGTGATGGTGCTCAATTACAGCGGCAGCGGCATCGAAACCACCTTCACCCAGGGGGAAGACGGAGCTCTGCAGGCCCTGATTCCGCTGATGCCCGCCAGCACGGAGCAGCAGCTGCTGATTGCAGGCACCCTGGCCGATGCTGTGGAAGACCGGCTGATCGGCCTGTTCCACAAGCTCGGCATCGAGCGGGTGGCCAGCCTGCCGCCGCGGCGCTCCACGGAGTTGCCGGCTGTGGGCCCCGGCACCAAGCTGCTGCTGGCCCAGCCGTTCCTGAGTGGCACCGCCCGTGCCCTGGTGGATCGCGGCGCTGAGCTGATCCGTGCTCCCTATCCCTTCGGTGTGGAGGGCAGCCGCGATTGGATGGCGGCGGGGGCCGCTGCCTTCGGCATCTCTCCGGCCCAGGTGGCGGCGGTGCTGGATCCCCTGGTGGAGCGGGGGCGCCGCGCCTTGGCTCCCCAACGGGAGACGTTGGCCGGCAAACGGCTCTTCCTGCTGCCGGATTCCCAGCTGGAGATCCCCTTGGCCCGCTTCCTCTCGCGGGAGTGCGGCATGGAGCTGGTGGAGGTGGGCACGCCCTATCTGGATCGCCAGCTGATGGCCGAGGAGCTGGCGCTGCTGCCGGCCGGCACCCAGCTCAGTGAGGGGCAGCACGTGGACAACCAGCTGCTGCGGGTGCGCGAGCAGCGCCCGGATCTGGTGGTGTGCGGCCTCGGGCTCGCTAATCCCCTGGAGGCCGAAGGCATGGCCACCAAGTGGTCGATCGAGCTGGTGTTCAGCCCCATCCATGGCATCGATCAGGCCGCTGATCTGGCCGAACTTTTCGCCCGGCCCCTGCGCCGCCGCGCCGCTCTCTCCTTCGCCTGAGGCACTGGCTCCGATGGAACTCACTCTCTGGACCTACGAAGGCCCCCCGCACGTGGGCGCGATGCGCATCGCCGCTTCGATGGAAGGGGTGCACTACGTGCTGCATGCCCCCCAGGGCGACACCTACGCCGATCTGCTGTTCACGATGATCGAGCGGCGCGATAAGCGCCCGCCCGTTACCTACACCACCTTCCAGGCCCGCGATCTCGGTGGCGACACCGCGGAGCTGGTGAAGCGCTCGATCGCCGATGCGGTACAGCGCTTCCAGCCCGAGGCATTGCTGGTGGGCGAGAGCTGCACCGCCGAGCTGATCCAAGACCAACCCGGTGCCCTGGCCGCCGGCATGGATCTGGGCGGCATCCCGATCGTGAATCTGGAGCTCCCCGCCTACTCGAAAAAAGAGAACTGGGGCGCCGCCGAAACCTTCTATCAACTGGTGCGCGGCCTGCTCAAGTCGCAGCTGCCGGCCCCGGGCACACCCAAGCCCGATCCAGCCCGCTGGCGCGCCGAAGGCCGCCGGCCGCGGCTCAACCTGCTGGGCCCCTCGCTGCTCGGCTTCCGCTGCCGCGACGACGTGCGCGAGATCACCCAGCTGCTGGGGAGCTACGGCATTGATGTGGCGGTGGTGGCACCCCTGGGGGCACGGCCGGCGGATCTGCAGCGCATCCCCACGGCTGACGCCAATGTGTGCCTCTATCCCGAGCTGGCGGGCACGCTCTGCAGCTGGCTGGAGCGCCAGTTCGGCATGGCCTGCGTGCGCACGGTGCCGATCGGCATCGGCGCCACGGTGACTTTCCTGCGGGAGGTGCACAGCGTGCTGGATCTGGAGCTGCCGGCCGAACTGCAGCCTGGAGTCGATGGGATATGTGAGGCGGAGCGCCGCTCACGGCTGCCCTGGTATTCGCGTTCAGTGGATTCCACCTACCTCACCGGCAAGCGGGTGTTCGTGTTTGGCGATGCCACCCATGCCATCGCCGCTGCCCGCATTGCCAGCCGCGAACTGGGCTTCCAGGTGGTGGGGCTGGGTAGCTACAGCCGTGAAATGGCCCGCGAGCTCCGCGCTGCCGCAGCCGAGCTCGGCGTAGAGCCCTTGATTAGCGACGACTACCTCGCCGTGGAGGCCGCCATTGCTGAGGCGTCGCCCGAGCTGGTGCTCGGCACCCAGATGGAGCGCCACAGCGCTAAGCGCTTAGGGATCCCCTGCGCCGTGATCAGCACGCCGTTGCATGTGCAGGATGTGCCGGCCCGCTACGCCCCGCAGATGGGTTTCGAGGGGGCGAATGTGATCTTCGATTCCTGGGTGCACCCGCTGATGATGGGCTTGGAGGAGCACCTGATCGGCATGTTCCGCCACGACTTCGAATTCGTGGATGGCCACCGCAGCCACCTGGGCGATGGTGCACCTGTGGCAGCCCCGGCTGAGGCGTCACCGGTCCCTGCGATGGCCGCAGCTGCCGGTGTTGGCCTGAGTTGGAGCCCTGAGGGTGAGGCGGAGCTGGCCAAGATTCCGTTTTTCGTGCGGGGGAAGGTGCGCAAGAACACCGAGACCTACGCCCGCGAGCGGGGGCTAGCGGTGATCGATAGCGAAGCGCTGTACGAGGCCAAGGCTCACTTCAGTCGCTGAGCATCACAGATGCGTTCAACGTGCGGCACCCCTGGTGCTTGCACGCTGGAGGCCGGTTGGCTTGCCATGATGCACGCCATCACAGGTAAATGGCTGCAAACTGAGTATTTATACCCAGTGATTTGCCCCGGCGTGTGAATGCCTTGCGTGTGGGGATGCGCACAGCTTGGGGAGCGATGTTTCGCTTTACACGAACAGCTGTTGCGATTCACCTGTGCAGGGGTTGGATGAAGGAATCCAAGCCCTGCCTGTATGACAACCACGCTCACCCGGCCTGACGGTGAAGGCAGTGTTCAGGTGCATCAAGAGGCTGGCCTCCAGATCGAGGAAGGGGCCCTGGTGATTGCCGTGTACGGCAAGGGTGGCATCGGCAAGAGCACCACCAGCTCCAACCTCTCGGCCGCCTTCTCCAAGCTGGGCAAGCGGGTGCTGCAGATCGGCTGCGATCCCAAGCACGACAGCACCTTCACGCTCACCAAGCAGATGGTGCCCACGGTGATCGACATCCTCGAAACCGTGGATTTCCACACCGAGGAGCTGCGCCCGGAAGACTTCGTGTTTGAGGGCTTCAACGGCGTGCAGTGCGTGGAATCCGGCGGTCCGCCGGCCGGCACCGGCTGTGGCGGCTACGTGACGGGCCAAACGGTGAAGCTGCTCAAGGAGCACCATCTGCTGGAAGACACCGATGTGGTGATCTTTGATGTGCTCGGCGATGTGGTGTGTGGCGGCTTTGCGGCGCCGCTGCAGCACGCCGACTACTGCCTGATCGTGACCGCCAACGATTTCGATTCGATCTTCGCGATGAACCGGATCATTGCGGCGATCCAGGCCAAGGCCAAGAACTACAAGGTGCGCCTCGGTGGTGTGGTGGCCAACCGCTCGAAAGACACCGATCAGATCGATCGCTTCAATGAGCGCGTGGGCATGAAAACCATGGCCCACTTTCCCGATCTCGATGCGATCCGCCGTTCTCGCCTGAAGAAGTGCACGATCTTCGAGATGGAGTCCACCCCTGAGGTGGAGGCGGTGCAGAACGAATACCTACGCCTGGCCCAGTCGATGCTCGACAGCGTGCAGCCCCTGGAGGCTGAATCGCTCAAAGATCGCGAGATCTTTGATCTGCTGGGCTTCGATTGAGCTCTCTGGCTGAGCTCCCCTGCCTCAGCCCCGGTTGCGCACCGGGTTGCTGAGGCAGCCCACGCCGCTGATCTCCACCTCCACCACATCGCCATCGCGCAGGAAGCGGGGTGGCTTGCGGCCAGCGCCCACGCCTGCCGGCGTGCCTGTGAGGATCACGCTCCCGGCTAGCAGGGTGGTGCCCTGGCTGAGCTCGCTGATCAAGCGCGCCACAGAGAAGATCATCGTGCTGGTGCTGGCCTGCTGCACCACCTCGCCATTGAGGCGGGTGGTGAGCAGCAGATCCTGCAGGTCGGCGATGGCGCTGATCGGTGTGGGCTCTCCCAGTGGGCAAAAGGTGTCGAAGCTCTTGCCGCGGCACCACTGGCCGCCGCTGCCATGCCATTGCCACCAGCGCTGGCTCACATCGTTGGCGCAGGCCACCGCGGCGATCACCTCGCGGGCCTGGGCTTCGGGCACATCGCGGGCATCGCAGCCCAGGATCACTGCCAGCTCTCCTTCGTAATCCACGCCCATGGGGGGATCGCGATCGTTGGTGTGCACCACCGGCGGCAGCTCGATCGCTGCGCCGTTGCCGATCACGCAGGCGGGATTCTTGAAGAACAGCACCGGCCGCTCCGGCAACTTGAAGGTGCCGGGATCGGCCACCTCTGCCGCGTGATCGGCGTAGTTCTTGCCGATGCAGAGGATGGCGGGAGGCCGGGAGGCGGTCATCTCAGGCCAGTCGTACCAGCTTCATCGATTCCTCCCACACCCCCACGGCGGTGTCGGGGTTGCTGGCCTTATCGGAGAGCTCCTGGCTGAACTGCTTGCCGCCTTTCGTTTGGCGGTTGCCCCAGCTCCAGTGCACGCCGGAGGCGGCAAAGTCCGGATCGGCCACCACCTGAGCCACCCGCTCACCCGCCAGGGCCTGGCTCACATAGCCGCCGGTGATGTTCTTCTGGAACCAGGGGAAGATCTTCTGGAACGCTTTGGGCGTGTTGCGGAACAGGGGCGTGTCGGCAACGCAGCCGGGGTAGAGCGAGCTGAACACGATCCCGGTGGAGTCGTGCAGACGGCGGTGCAGCTCCTGGGTGGTGATCATGTTGCAGAGCTTGCTGTCTTTGTAGGCCTTGCCCGGCTTGAACGGCTTGGCGTTGGCCATGGCGATCGGGGCCTTGAAACCGGCCTTGAAGCCGCTCAGATCGCCGAGATCCGCCGGAGCTGGGATGGGTATCTTGCCGCCCAGCTCCTTGGAGTTGGCCGTCACGGTGCCGAGGATCACAACCCGGCGGGAGGGGTGCTGGGAGCGCTGCAGATCGGGCAGCAGCAGCTGGATCAACAGGAAGTGGCCCAGGTGGTTGGTGGCCATCGAGAGCTCGTAGCCCTGGGGTGAGCGTTCAGGCTCCTTCAGCCGCGGCTTGTAGACGGCCGCATTGATCACCAGGGCATCGAGGCCAAAGCCCAGGGAGCTCACCAGGGTCTCCACACCCACCCGCACGCTCTCGAGATCGCCAAGGTCGATGCGCAGGTGATGCAGCCGATCGCTGGGGATGCCGAGGGCATCGGCGGCGGCTGCAGCCCGCACGGGATCACGGTTGGCGGTCACCACGGTCCAGCCCCGATCCACCAGGGCTTTGGTGGCATTGAGACCCACCCCGGAGGTGGTGCCCGTGATCAAGACAGCGCCGGGGCTGCTGCTGGAGCTGGATGCGCTGCTGCTGACCACCATGAAGCCCGTAATACGGCGGGCCTCAAATTATCGAGTGGGCTGCGGCTTCTCAGCGCTGGGCTGTGGCTGCTCAACAGTTGGAAACGGCGCTGCCCCTGCTGTGGAGCTCCCCTGGCCCGGTGTGGTCCACACCACCCGCATGCGGTTGGGGGCGATCCACTGGTCTTGCTCCTGAATCAGCCGCTGCTCGCCGCCGGTGGTGAACAGGCTGTCGAAGCGTTCCTGCGCCTTGTTGAGTTTGGCTTGCTGGATGTTCAACACCGCGGTGATCTCGCCGTAGCGATCCAGGCGTTCGCGGTAGGCGCCTCCGAGTCGCACCAGGCTCACCACGGCCACCAGTCCGAGGCCCACCTTCAAGGTGAGACCGATGCCACTGCAGAGCTTTTCCTGGGCAGGCGTGGAGGGCCGCAGGGAAGGTGGTGGCGTAGGCGAAACCTGTGCCGCAGACCTAGGCGCGCGGCCAGGAGTGTTGCTCTTACCCCGTGGCGCGGATCGCCGCTGCGATGGCTGGGCGGTGCGGGGCAGGCTCAAGGCTTGCGGAGCGTGGTTGTGGCCCGCTTTTAGCAGGCCTCAACCACGCTGCCAAGGGATCAGGCGCGGTAAAGGCTCGCGGCCAGACGCACGGCGAGCACGCCCGCATGGGCAGCCACCACCAGGGCAATCAGCACTTCGGCCTGGGTGAGGGACGTCATGGCCTGATTCAAAGCAGAAATCCAACCCATTCTTCCGCAGTTGCATGGGCTTGCCAGGGCTTGGGCCTTGGCCTGTCACAGCTCGATACCCCGCCGCCGCAGCTGCTGGCTACGGTCGGGCTTGATTGCCGGCCGCCGCCTTGACCTCTGCAGGATCCGTGTTGATCGCGCAGCAGCAGGTGCTGGAGCGCAGCCTCGCTCCGCTGGAGCCCTGGTTTTCACTCGAGCCCGAGGCGCTGCTGGAGCACAGCGGCAGCCTCGAGCTCAGTTTTGAGTGGCCCCGCGCCAGCGACGATCCACGCGAGCTCTCTGAAATCCCCGAGTTGCGGGTGTGGAGCCTGCGGGCTGATGCGCTCTGCCCCTGGCTACCGCTGCTGCTGGAGCGCAGCAGCGGCCAGCTCACCCGCCATGTGGCGATGCTGCTGCCCCATAGCTTCAGCCGCAGCGAAGGCATCCGCTTTGCCCCCGACAGCCTGGAGCTGTGGATGACGCACCGGCTGTTTCTGCTGGATCACTGGTCGCGCGGACACGGTCTCAACTGCCGCGGCAACCTCGAGCAGATGGCGGCGGTGCTGGGCTTTGAGCTGGATGCTGGTTTCTGGCAGGGGCTCAACTAAGCGCCAAGGTCACGGCCCGGCGCGTGGCATCCAATGCCAGCAGCACACAGAGCAGGCGCAGCAGCCACACCAGGCTGGCTTCACTTACCGATTGCAGCCGTGAAGCTGACCACTGAGACGCCACGGCTGCGGCGCCCCCCAGCAGCAGCCCCATACCGAGATGGCCCCGTCCATCACTGGTGAAGGTCACCGCGGCAGCAGCGGCGGAGGCGCACACCGCAATCGTGCTCAGCCGGATCGCTTGATACACGCGGATTCCCAGGCCCCGCACCATGAGCGGCACCATCACCAGGCCACCGCCCACGCCCAGCAGCCCGCTCGACCAGCCTGCCACCAAGCCCACGCCACTCAGGCCGGCCAGAGGAAGCTGCTCCTGCCCGTCCGCCTGATCGCTGCGGCGCGGTGCGATCACCAGAGCCAGCACTCCGTACATCAGGGCCTGCAGGCCGAGCAGATGCCAGCCCTTGAGGGCGTCGCCAGCACGGCTGAACACAAGCGCGCCGGCAATCGCCCCGGCGGCAATGGCCAGCACGGCGCGGGCTGGCACCTGGCCGCTGCGCAGGTGAGCCCAGCTGCCGGCGAAGGTGGTGGGAAGGATGGCCAAGGTGCTCGTGGCCAGCGCCTGGTGCGGCGTGAGCCCCATGGCCAAGAGCAGTGGCGAAAAGATCAAGCCACCGCCGATCCCCAGCAGACCCGAGAGCAGCCCTGCCACCAGGCCCAGTGGCAGCAGCGGCAATAGGTCCCAGGGCATGCGCAGCCGCGGCAAGGTGGTTCCAGCATCCCTGAGTGCGGTTGAACGCGGCTCTGCCCTGGCGTTGGATTCCGCCGATCACGGCGCCGGCGGCCACCCAGATGGCGCTGGATCGCTGGATGCTGCAGCAGCAGCTCGCCGGCGGCCCACCGATGTTGCGGCTGTATCGCTGGAGTGTTCCGGCTCTCTCGCTGGGGCGGCACCAGCAGCGCTGGCCGGCGGCATGGCGCGAGGAAGCCGTGGAGCTGGTGCGTCGACCCAGTGGCGGCCGGGCGGTGCTCCATGCCGGCGAGCTCACCTATGCCCTGGTGTTCAGGCCCCCCACGCGCGATCGCAAAGCGGTGTATCGCCATTGCTGCCAGTGGTTGCAGCAGGCCCTTGCTCAAGCCGGAGAGCCGTTGCAGTTCGGCCAGGCCAGCCCCGCGGCTGCGGCCCAGCGCAGCAGCTGTTTTGCCACTGCCACCGCTGCTGATCTTGTGAGTGCCCGTGGCGCCAAACGCATCGGCAGCGCCCAGCTCTGGCATGGCCCGGCCCTGCTCCAGCACGGCAGCTTGTTGCTCGATCCGCCGGCGGCGCTCTGGCAGCGGCTGTTTCGGGCCGATCCGCCAGCGCTGGCTCCCTTGCCGTGGGGCCCTGAGCAGTTTGAGCAGCAGCTGCGCCAAGCCGCTGAGGAGCTTCTGTGCCCCGAAGGTTTGATCACTCAGCCCCTCAGCCCAGAGGAGTGGGCTGCCGCGCGGGCACTGGAACCGTTGGGCTGCGTGTGAGCGGGCGTCAGCCTTCGCCGCTGGCTTCGATGCTGCGGGCCACCGGGGCTAGCCCCATGCCGAGCGGATACACGCCCTGGCGGCGGGCTGCTTCAAGAATGGCCTGGGGCAGGCGCACGCCCAGCTTCTCCAGCACGCTCTCGGCGAGCTCAGGTCGCTCCAGGGTGCCGCTGGGCAGCCCCGCCGGGCCCAGTACCAGCAGCCGTGGCGTATCGGGTTGATCGAGGCGGAGCACGGCTTGCCACAGCGGAGCCTCGGCACTGATCTGCGGCAGCTCTTCGAGGGGCTGCAGGTGATCACCCACGCGCTCGCTCTCCCAGCGCTGCACGGGCAGCTGTTGCAGGGGGGCATCGGTGATGAAGCCCTGCCAGCGGCCCTGGCGCGTCACGAGCAGCCAGTCGGCGAGGCCGTTGCCATCGCCGAGGCGAATGCGGCTCAGTTGTTTGAGGGTGCTGTCGGCCTCGAGCACACGGAAGCGGCGCTGGGCTGCATCTTTCACCTTCAGTTGGCGCAGCACCCCCTGCAGGGCGAGCAGCTGGCTTTGGCTGCGGGCAGCTCCGAGGCCAAACCAGCCCAGCAGCATCAGCCACAGGCCCCCCACGCTGGCCCCCCGCAGCAACAACACCACCCCCAGGCCGATTGCGGCCAGGGAGAGAAAGCGGCCCGTGGCGGTGGCCACCTGGGTGCCTTTGCGCTGGCTGCCGCTGAACTGCCACACCAGCGCTTTGAGGATCAAGCCGCCATCAAGGGGGAGGCCGGGCAGCAGGTTGAACAGCGCCAGGATCAAGTTGAGGCCGCCGAGCTCGTTCACCATCGCGCCCAGCAGCGGCGAGGCATGGGCGGCGCTGTGACCAGCCGCCAGCAGCAGCGCCGCCAGGATCAGGCTCACCAGCGGTCCGGCTGCCGCCACCATCAGCGAACCGAGTGCGGTGGAGCACTCCCGCTCCACGCTGGCCACGCCCCCCAGCAGAAACAAGGTGATGCTGCGCACCTGCACGCCCTGCTGCAGGGCCACCAGCGAGTGGCCCAGTTCGTGCAGCAGCACCGACACGAACAGCAGCACGGCGGTGAGCAGGCCCAGGCCCCAGAGCTCGAGGCTGCTCCCACTCCCGCTGAGCTGCTGGCTGTATTGCTGCTGGAACGCCACCGTGGCCAGGCCCAGGATCACGAACCAGCTGGGGTGGATGCGCAGGGGAATGCCGCGGATCTTCAGCAGCTGCCAGCCCTCGCCCACGCGGTGCTTCCCAATGGCTCGATCCTAGAAAGGCCTCGCTGCTGCGGCCGATTGCCATGCTGCTGAAGGTGTGTGGGCTGCGCTCTGCCGAACAGGCGGCTGCGGTGGCGGCCCTGGGAGCCGATGCCATCGGGGTGATTGGCGTGCCGCAGTCGCCGCGTTGGTTGGCTCCGGAGCATCGGCGGAAGTTGTTTGAAGCGGTGGCTACCGCTCGAGCCGGTTGCCTGGGGGTGCTGGTGGTGGCCGATCCCACGCCAGCTGAGCTGCCGCAGCTGGGGCCTGAGGCTGGCCATCAGGTGCTGCAGCTGCATGGCAGCGAAACGCCAGAGCGCTGCGCCGAATTGCGCGATCAGCTCGGTGCGGAGCTGATCCTGTGGAAGGCCCTGCGCATTCGCAGCCAGGCTGATCTGGAGCAGGCCGAGGCGTACGCCTCGGTGGTGGATGCTCTTTTGCTCGATGCCTGGGTGCCCGATCAGCTTGGCGGCACCGGCCATCGCATACCGATCGAATGGCTGGAGGGTTTCCGGCCGGATCTGCCCTGGTGGCTCGCGGGCGGCATCACAGCGGAGCGCTTGCCTGGGGCGCTGCAGGCGCTTAAGGCCTCACCGCCCGTGGGGGTGGATGCCTCCAGCGGCGTGGAGCGTGCTCCGGGCGACAAAGACCTCGAGCGCGTTGCGCAACTCGTGGCTGCGGTGGCTGCGTTCCGGCAGGATCGGCCCACCTGAAAGCTTCTCCCCATGCCATTGTTCCGTGCTCCGTTCCCACGCGCGCTCGGTCTGGCAGTGCCGGCCGCGGCGGCCGTGATCGCGGCGGCACTGCCGCTGCAGGCGCAGGATCTCGTGGGATGCCGGCTGGTGGGCGCCAACCTTCAGTGCGTGCCCGGCGTGGATGAGAGCCCGCAACTGCAGATCGAGCAGCTGCAACAGCAGATCTCCACGGATATTCAGCTTGAGGGTGTGGTGCAGCAGCGCATCAACGGCCTGCAGCAACTGGTGCTCGAGGGCAATGCTGCTGTGGGTGCTGCCCTCACCGCCACAGCTGTGGCTGATGCCGAAGCCGCCCTGCCCACAGCCAACTACCACTGGTATCGGCTCAAGCCAGGCCAGCGCAGCTGGGTGCTGATTGAGGGAGCCAATGGCACCACCTACGTGCCTGCACCGGTGGATATCGGCCAGAACGTGATGGTGGTGGCCGTTGTCAACGACAACGGCACGGTGAAGCGGGTGGCTTCGCAGCCCGTGGGCCCTGTGCAGCCGTAAGGCTCAGCCGACTGGCGTCAGTGCAGCAGGAGTGATTCCTGCTGCTTGACCAGCTCAAAGAACTCAGCCTTGAGGCTGGGGTCGTGGCGGAAATCACCGCGCACCACCGAATTCACCATGCTGGTTTGGGGTTCTTTCACGCCGCGCCACTTCATGCAGTAGTGCTGCGCTTTCACCAGAATCGCCAGACCCTGAGGTTCACACAGGCGCTCGATTTCATCGGCGAGGATCATCACCGCCTCTTCCTGGATGTGGGGGCGTGAGAACACCCAGTCCGCCACGCGGGAGAACTTCGACAGGCCGATCACGCGATCGCCAGGTTTGATTCCGATCCAGCAGTTGCCGAGGATGGGAACCAAGTGGTGGGAGCAGGCAGAACGCACCGTGATCGGGCCCACGGTGTAGATCTCATCCAGCTTCTTCACGTTGGGGAAGCTGGCGATCTTCGGCTGCTCGTGATAGCGGCCTTTGAACACTTCGTGCAGATACATCCGAGCCACACGCTCGGCGGTTTCCTCGGTGTTGTGGTCGTTATCGATATCGATCACGAGGCTGCGCAGCAGCTCACGCACCTTGCCGGCCACCTCGATTTCGAGCTGTTCGAGTTCACCTTCGGCGAGGTGATCAGCGATGTTGTCGTTGGCGAGGTAGGGAACGCCAGCCGCTTCAAGACGATCGCGAATGCGGCGGCTCACGGGAGCCAGCTGGCCGGAAACGCTTGAAGGAAGAGTAGAAGTCATGGATAAGTCCCGCGCGGCGAATCAGAGAACGCCAGCGGCGGGCATGAGGGTGATGTCCTCCGCGACTTGGGAGGCAGGTTGCTGGGCCAGAGACAGCAGCGCCTCGGCCACGCGTTCTGGGGCAAGCATGGCACGGCGATCAAATGAACTGTGGACCGTTTCGCTGTCCCAAAGGGGCGTATTAACCGCACCGAGCGTGAGCGTGGAAACGCGGATGCCGTGCTGGCGCTCCTCTTCCGCCAGACAGCGGCTGAAGGACGCCAGGGCCGCTTTGCTGGTGCAGTAGGCGCCCCACTCGGGAAAGGCGTTGCGGGCGGCGTGGCTGCTCACATTGATGATCTGGCCGCCTTCGCGGCGCAGCGCTGGCAGCACCGCCTGGCACACCTGAAACACGCTGGTGAGATTGAGCTGCAGCAGCCACTGCCAGCGATCCAGGGGCATCTCCGCCAGGTTGCCGGTGTAGGCCGCGCCGGCGTTGTTGATCACCACGTTCGGGCTCAGGCCGCGGCTGAGCAGCTCCTCCAGGCCAGGCGCAATCGCGCTCGGATCCGAGAGATCCAGGGCAGCTGTTTCCACCCGCTGCCCGTAGCTGCGCAGTTCGGCGGCCAGGGCCTCGAGATCGGCCTTGGAGCGCGCGACCAACAGCAGCTGATAGCCGGCCTGGGCAAAGGCCCTGGCCGCAGCGGCACCGATGCCCCGCGAGGCACCGGTGATCAAGGCGGTGGGAGATGAACCGGTGGAACTGGCGGTCAAACGGGCTGGACCACCAGGCGGCCGTCCACGAAACGAAAGGAAACCTTAAGAGCTGAGGCTGGCGTCTTGCTGTCCGGCTTCGAGGAAGCGCCCCATCCGCCGGAACTTGGCGTAGCGCTGGTCGGTGAGCTCGGTTTCGCTGAGGGCCTGCAGTTCTCCCAGGTGGCGCAGCAGCGCCGCTTTCAGCGTTTCAGCCGCCTGGCGCGGCGCCCAATGGTTGCCGCCGGAGGGCTCGGGGATGATGTCGTCGATGATGCCCAGCTTGAGCAGATCCGGGGCGGTGATCTTCAGCGCCTCGGCGGCCACCGGGGCTTTGCCGGCATCGCGCCAGAGGATGGAGGCACAGGCCTCAGGGCTGGCCACGGTGTAGACGCTGTGCTGGAACATCAGCAGCCGATCGGCCACACCGATGCCGAGGGCTCCGCCGGAGCCGCCCTCGCCGATCACGGTGGCCACAATCGGCACCCGTAGGCGGAACATTTCGCGCAGGTTCACGGCGATCGCTTCCCCTTGGCCCTGCTCCTCAGCCGTGAGACCGGCGTAGGCACCAGGGGTGTCGATGAAGGAGAAGATCGGCAGCCGGAAGCGATCGGCGTGCTCCATCAACCGCATCGCCTTGCGGTAGCCGCCCGGTGAGGCCATGCCGAAGTTGCGCGCCACGTTCTCCTTGGTGTCGCGCCCCTTTTGGTGGCCCAGTAGCACCACCCCCTGATCGCCGATGCGGCCCACGCCGCCCACCAGGGCCTGGTCATCGTTGCCGCGGCGATCGCCGTGCAGCTCGATGAATTCATCGGTGACCACCTGGATGTAGTCCAGCGTGCTGGGCCGCTGCGGGTGGCGCGCCACCTGGATTTTCTGAGCCGGGCTCAGGTTGGTGAAGATCTCCTCACGGCGCCGCGCTGCCAGGGTTTCCAGCTGCAGCAGCTGCTGGCTCACATCCACTTCCGAATCCTTGGCCAGCTGGCGGATCTGCTCGATCTGCTCCTCCAGCTCCACCAGAGGTTTCTCGAAATCAAGCAGCGGACGGCGGGCCATGGCAGCAGGAGAGAGGCTGGGCTGGGTTAATCGGGCGTGGAGATCGAGAGACGGGGCTCAGGCGGCCGCCAGTTCCACTCCGCCCTGGGCTGCCCGGCTCAGTTGGGCAGGGTTGAGTCCGATGGCCTGGAATCCATGGCGCAGCGAGGCGTTGCCAATCAGTTCCATGTTGGCCAGCGAGATGTTGTTGCGCCCCCAGCTGAAGTTGGTGTGGATTCCCTCAAATTCCAGCAGCATTGCTTCGGCAAAGCAAGCGAAGAGCTGGCGCTTGGGGTTTTCCATTTCGGCCACTTCCATCATCTGCCAGCCGATGTCTTGCCAGAACTCCACGATGCCGCCCTTGAGCACGTGCACCCCATCGCCCGCCACCTTGGCGTCGAGGTTCTTGGGGTAGCCGCCGTCGATCATCAGGCAGGGCTTTCGCAGGCTGTCGTGATCGATGCTGAGGGTCTGGGGGAGGCTGGCCACCCAAACCACCACATCCGCTTGGGGCAGGGCCTCCTCGAGGCTGAGGATCGTGCCGCCGCCCAGGGAACTTTGCAGGTCGAGCAGGCGCTGCTGCTGTCGGGCCACCAGCAGCAGCTCGCCCACGCCGGTTTTCTGGCTGAGCCAGCGGCACACGGCACTGCCGATGTCGCCGGTGGCGCCCACCACAGCCACCTTGGCGCGGCTGAGATCGATCCCGAGCAGCGGCGCGTTGCGCTCCACCTGCTGGCAGATCACCCAGGCGGTGTGGGTGTTGCCGGTGGTGAAACGCTCCCACTCGAGGGTGGTGTTGCGGATCTGCTGGAACTTCGAGAGGTCGTAGTTCTCGAAAATGATCGAGGTGAAACCGCCCAGGGCCGTCACGTTGATGCCCTGCTTCTGGGCCATCTCCATGGCGTTCTGCACCTTGCGGGTGGCCGTCTTGAAGCGGCTCAACATCTCCGGCACGAAGCAGGAGTCGATGTAGGTGCCTTCGATGGTTTTGCCGGTGCGGCTGGTCACCTGGAAGGTTTCCAGTAGCTGGGGCGGTGCGGAGCACCAGGCCAGCATGTCGGCTTCGGCCATCTCCTCAAGTCCCAGCTCGCGGGCCTTTTCCTGGGCCTGGGCGAAGCTGCTGGAGTGACCGATCAGACCAAACATGCGTGCAGATGCTCCTGGTGACACACCGGCCTGGAAGTCACCCGATTAAAGGGCAACGCCGGTTTGAGGCTGGCGATGCTCAGCCCACCAGGGCGGCGGCGGCCATGCGAGCGATCTCGCGGGTGCTGAAACCGATCTCGGTGAGGGCTTCCTGGTAAGCGATCAGGAAATCCTCGATCAGATCTTCCTTATCCATGTGCAGCACAGCGGCATCGGCCGCCACCTGATCCAGCATGCGGCGGATCAGGGGCAGGTTGTCGCGGTTGGCCTGCTCGAGCTCCTCACGGCAGCTGTCGAGGTTGGCCTTGAGCCACTCCTGGCCGTAGTTGAGGTGGGTGTACTCATCTTTCACCACGCCCTCGGTGATCTTGCGGGCGAAGGGATCGGCAACAGGGATATAGATGTGATATGCCGAAATGGCGAACGCTTCAATCAGCAGTGCCTGGATCAGCAGGCAGGTGGGCACCTTGCCGGCTGCGAGGGCGGTGGTGAAGTTGTTGTGCAGCGGAGCGAAGAACTCCTTGGCGAAGGCCATGTCGGCCACCACGCCCAGGTTGTTGGCGCAGGCGGTGAAGCCCTTCATGTGCTTGAGCTCCATGCGCGCCAGCTTGGTGAGCTCCTCGGCTTGGTCGGGCAGCAGCGTGCCAATCGCGATGTAGTTGTCGTGGGCTTCCTGCTCGCCCTCGATCACGATCGCGTTGATACGGCTGTAGGCGTCCTTGTAGGTCTCGGTGGTGAAGTCGGGCAGGTTGGTGGTGGCTGCGTCGAGTTCCGGGGCTTCAAGGGTCGCCATGGCTACCTGATCCACATCGCAATGGAGCCGACTGTAACCATCTCCTGTGGGTGAAGTTGGGCTTCTGAAAGCTTTTGAGCACCTGCGCTGATCCGCCTCCTGGCGGGGATCGGCTGCCGGATCAGCCCCGCTCCCCGGCTGGCTTGGCTGCCCCTGGTGGCCAGGAGCTCTGGAGCAGCGCCGTGAGCAGCGCCTGCCAACCGCTCACCAGCCGCTCCTCCAGGGCTGCCCCCAGCTCGGCTGAGGCTCCGCGGCTGTCGCCCACCACGCCGGTGCTGGAGAGATCACTGGTGAGCCAGGCCTCCGGTACGGCGCCCTCCAAGCTCCAGCCAGGCGGCGGTGGCTCCTGCAACAGCCCGTCCACCGGGCGCTCTGCTCCCACCAGCTCCGGTGCCAGCTGCAGCATCAAGCTGGTTTCGGCCAGGCCCGCGTGCAGCCCCTGGCTGCGTTCTGGTTCGGGGATCAGTTCCCCAATGCCCTCAGGCCCGCTCCAGAGGAAGCAGGGCAACACGGCCAGTTCCGGCCGGCTGGCCCGCAGTTGGCGGGCAGCCACCTGCAACAGCGCGATCTGGCCGCCGTGGCCGTTGAAGAGCACCAGCCGCTGGAAGCCTGCATCGGCCAGTTGCGAACCGATCACTTCGATCTGGTGGATCAGCAGCTCCGCCGGCAGGCTCAAGCTGCCCTTGAAGCCGAGGTGCTCGGGGGAGAAGCCCAAGCTCTGGGGCGGTAGACGCCAGATCGGCAGCTCCGGTGCCAAGCCCGCCAGCACCGCATCGAGCAAGCGATCGGCAAACAGGGCATCGGTGCCGAGGGGCAGCTGAGGCCCGTGTTGCTCAAAGGCGCCGAAGGGCCACACCACGGTGCTGCCGGGCTGAGCGGCGGCCTGCACCAGCTGCGGCCAGGCGAGCTGCTCCAGCCGCCGGGTGCCGGTGGGGCGGATGGGCTGCATGGGAGGCGCCTCGCGAAAGGGGTGGGCTGAGGGGGGCTCACTACAGTGTGGCGCTGTGCATCTGTGCTTGTTTCATGGCCGGTACTGGCAACCAGCAGCCCTCCCAGCCTTCGGCCAAGCAGGTTCAATCGCCGCGCCCAGTGCCCCCGGCCTCCCCGCGGCCGCCGGCGGGAGCTGCGCCGGTGCGCAAGCCACCCCAGGTGCTGCAGATCAATAAAAAGGAAGAGCAGCTGCAGCTCGAGCGCCAGGCCGCTGAAGCCCGGGCCGCCGCTGAAGCTGCTGCCCAGCGCGCCGCTGAACTCGAAGACGCCGTGCGCGCCTCCCGCGGTGAGGCCCCTGTGGCCCCGCAACGCCCCAGCGCCCCTGCCCGCAACCCCGGTGGCGACGACGCGCTGTTCGACATGAGCGGCTTCGAGGGCCTCACCATGGCCGATCTGCTCGGCCCAGACGACAAGCGCGATCGCCGCGGTGGGCGCGCAGCAGCGGCCGGCTCACGCCCTGCCACCCCGCAGCCGGAGCGCGCCGCCGCTGTGCCCGCCCGCACCGTGGATGACTTCGACTTCGATGCCGACGCCTTCCTGGCGGCTCTTGATGAGCAGGAGTTTGTAGGCACCACCGGCGAGGTGGCCACCGGCACCGTGGTGGGCCTCGAGAGCGATGGCGTGTATGTGGATATCGGTGGCAAGGCCCCCGGCTTCATGCCGAAGAAGGAGGCCGGCCTTGGGGTGATCACCAACCTCAAGGAGCGTTTCCCCCGCGGCACCCAGGTGGAGGTGCTCGTCACCCGCGAGCAGAACGCCGACGGCATGGTGACCGTGAGCGCCCGCGCGCTCGCCCTGCGCCAGAGCTGGGAGAAGGTGCGCCTGCTCGAGAAGGAGGGCAAGGTGCTGCAGGTGAAGGTGAACGGCTTCAACCGGGGTGGCGTGACAGCTGATGTGGAAGGCCTGCGCGGCTTCATCCCCCGCTCCCAGTTGCAGGAGGGCGAGAACCATGAAGCGCTGGTGGGCAAAACCCTCGGCGTGGCCTTCCTTGAGGTGAACCCCGAGACCCGCAAGCTGGTGCTCTCGGAGAAGAAGGCCGCCACCGCTGCCATCTTCCAGAACCTGGAGGTGGGCCAGCTGGTGGAAGGGCAGGTGGTGTCGATCAAGCCCTACGGCCTGTTTGTGGATCTCGGCGGCATCAGCGGTCTGCTGCACCAATCGTCGATCACCGGCGGCCAACTGCGCGATCTGCGCGAGGTGTTTGGCCAGGGCGATCGGGTGAAGGCGCTGATCACTGAGCTCGATCCAGGCCGCGGCCGCATTGCCCTGAACACCGCCCTGCTGGAGGGCCAGCCCGGTGAACTGCTCATCGATCGCGACAAGGTGATGGCCGAAGCCGCCGATCGGGCCAACCGTGCTCGTAGCGTGCTGCGCCAGCAGGAACAGAGCGCCGGATGAGTCAGGCCACCGAGGAAGCGCGATCCAACGCTGGGCCCTCCGCCCAGCCCCTCCTTCAGGCCGACTGGGAGCTCGACTACTACTCCCGCCCGATCCTCGAGGCCGATGGCAAGAAGCGCTGGGAGCTGCTGATCTGCAGCACTCCCTTGGATGGTGAGGCGGGCCAGGGCTTCCGCTTTGTGCAGAACTGCTCGGCCTCCAGCGTGAATTCGCAGTGGCTGAAGCAGACCCTCGAGCAGGCGATGGAGCAGGCGGCCCAGGAGGGCTATGCCGCGCCCCGCAAGCTGCGCTGCTGGCGCGCGTCGATGCGCACGATGGTGCAGCGCGCTGCTGAGCAGCTGAGCCTGGAGATGATCCCCAGCCGCCGCTGCTATGCCCTGGTGGAGTGGCTGCAGGAGCGTCAGGCCACGGTGTATCCGGCTGAGGAGGGCTACATGGCGGGGCCGCTGGCGCCGGCGCCTCTGCCGATCCAGCCCCTGGCGGTGCCCCTGCCGGAGGCTGCCCGCGGTGACAGCTGGAGTTGGGCTTCGCTGCCCCTCGGTGCGCTCAAGGAAGCGGCGGAGTGGGATGTGAGCTTTGCCGGCCTCGTTCCCCTCGATGGCATCAGCGACGACGACGCGATGGTGAGCGGCCTGCGCCTGTTCAGCGCCACCCGCTCTTTGGCCATTGCGGGTTGGATTGCTGGCCTTGAGCCGGTGCGCTTGGAGGTGAGCGGCAACCAGTTGGTGCTGGAGGCCGGTTTGGAGGATCGCTGGCTGCTGGGCAACCTGGAGGATGAGGAGGCCAAAGCCGCCGCACAGGCCTTCCGCGCGGCGCGCGAGCAGGTGGGTGGCGTGCAGTTCCTGGCGGTGCAGAGCAGCGAGGCGCAGAGCGGCTTTGATGGCTTCTGGGTGCTGCGCGATCTTCCTGACGCCTGAGGTGGCGGACCGTGGCGGAAGCCGTTGATCCCCCGTTCAATCGTCCTGATTCCCGCTTCAATCTGCTGGAGGGGTGGACCTGGATCGGCTGCTACGGCGGCTACTACCTCCAGGCCAATCTGCTCGCGGCGTTTGAGCACGGCTTCTTCACCCGCCAGTGGCAGGGCCGCGGGCCAGAGGTGCTGGCGGGCTATGTGAGCGCTGGCGTGAGCGTGCATCGCCCCAAGCAGGTGCACAGCGCCCTGGTGCTTCCGGCCAGTGCGGCTGCCGCTGAGCCCTGGCCGGAAGCCGATGGCCTCGTGAGCGATGCCGGCGGCCAGAGCCTCTGGGTGTGCGGCGCCGATTGCACACCGGTGTTGATCGCCGATCCGGTGAGCGGCCGTGTGGCGGCGTGCCATGCCGGCTGGCGCGGGGTGGCGGGCGGCATTCTTCTCGAGGCGATCGCGCAGTTGGAGGCCGCTGGCTGCCGCCGCAGCGATCTCTTGGTGGCTCTCGGCCCGGCGGTGAGCGGAGAGCGCTATCAAGTGGAGCTGAGCGTGGCCCTGCAGGTTGCGGATGCGCTGCCAATGGCGGATGGTGGTGCGCCCGGTGCTGCCATGGCGGAGCTGGAGCGCTGCGGTGCGCTGCTGAGCGATCCCGAACCCGGCCGCTGCCGCCTCGACATCCGCGCCGCCACGCGCCGCCAACTGGAGTTGGCTGGTGTTCCGGCCGAGCAGATCAGTGTGTGTCCGCTCTGCACGGTTGGCGAGGAGCTGCTCTTCCATTCCTGGCGCCGCGATCAGGTGAAAGCGGTGCAGTGGAGCGGCATCGTGTCACAGCAACTGCCCAGCTGAACGGATCTGGAGTTCCTCGGGCTCAACCGATCTCAGCATCCAGGGCGAAGCCAAGATCCAGGCTCAGTTGGCCTGGGCTTTCCTGGGCCCGGCGGCTGCGGGAGCGGCCTGCGCTGGCCTTGCTGCTGCTCCCCTTGCGGGCGGCGCCAGTGCTTCGGCTGGTGCTGTTGGTGCGGCTGGTGCCGCTGAACCAGCTGAGCAGGGCTTTCCAGCCGGCGGGATCCAGGCGTTCCAGGTCTACGGCGGAGGGTTGAAGAGTTGAAGGTGGCTGGCTGGCCCAGAGATCCGCCCAGGCCACATCGCATCCGGTAATGCGCTCGTAGCCAAAGGGATGGAGATGTTGTGGAAGGCGAGCCATGGCGGCTTGAACGTCTCCGATGTGGAGGCGTTGCTGCTCCAACGCCTCCAGGCGCAGCCGGCGTGAGCGCTCGTAATCGAGCACTGGGGCGGGGTAGTCGGCCATGGCGGGCGGGGAGCCGAGTTGATCATTGGTGAGGCCCCGCAGTTCCGGCAGCCAGCGGCGGATGAACAGACCCTGCGGGTCGCAGCGATCCACGGCCACCTGCCCCGGGTGGTAGATACGCGTCCAGGCCTTGCTGCCGTGGTACGTCACGCCGGCCTGCATGGCCCACTGGTAGTGATCGATCGGGCAATCGCCATCGATCAAGTGGCGCATGTAGTGCAGGGCCCCAAAGCGCCAGTCGATCCCGCAGAGATTGGAGAGGAAGCTGGCGTAGATGGCGCGGCTGCGGAAATTCAGTTCCAGCCAGCCCCCTTCGGCTTGCAGGCAGCGGGCCGCGGCATCCACGATCGGAAAACCGGTGCGGCCCTCACGCCAGGCGGCATAGAGCTCCTCTTGTTCAGCTGTGAGAACCCCGGCGGCCTGATCTGCGCTCAGCTCCGCTGCACCAAAGCCCACGCCGCTGCCGCCCTCGAGCGGACGCCACAGCGCGCTCAACTCCAGTTGCGGCAAGTAGCGGAAGCGCTGGTGGATGGCGCAGCCCCAGCGCAGGCGGCTGGCCAGTTGCACGGCACTGCGGCTGCGGGGATCGCGGCGCCCGCCTTCGCCGCTGCTGCGGGGCAGCAGCCAAGCCAGCCGTTGGAGGCACTGGCGCGGAGTGATCACCCCAAATTTCAGATACGGGCTCAGCCCGGTGGTGACCTTGGCTGAGGGGTAGCTGAGCTCCCAGTAGTAGCTGCGCGAGGCGGAGCCTTCGCAGAACTGTTCGAGCCGTTGGAAGGCAGCGGCGCTGCCACCGGTGGGGATCGGTTTGGCGTCGGCGCGTAGGCCCAGTTCTTTGAGGCTTGGAACCGGCAGATCCGGCAATGCTTCTGAGGGGGCTGGCACCACCAACTGCTCCGGTGCCGGCAGGGCGGGGCTGGCCATGGCCTGATGCCACTGGCGGCTCCAGTGGCTGTAGGGCATCAGCTCGCCGGTGGCGCCGGTGGGCTCCACCCAGTGCAGTGGGATGCGGTGAGCGGCCAAGGCGCGGCTGACGCGGG
The DNA here is from genome assembly GCA_019264575.1 of Vulcanococcus sp. Lineage (GTDB taxonomy): Bacteria > Cyanobacteriota > Cyanobacteriia > PCC-6307 > Cyanobiaceae > Vulcanococcus. The sequence continues at coordinate 45,493 of JAHUZV010000019.1, forward strand.
CATCGCGCACGCGGCCCACCAGGCGTTCGCTGTCGGTGTGGGCGATCACGCCATCGGCGCCACTGGCGCGCACCAGCTGCAGCAGCACCTCAGCTGGATCGCCGCTGCGAATCAGCAGACGACCACCGCGTTGGCGCAGTTGGGCATCCAGCGCCCGCAGGCTCTCGAGCATGAACGCCACCCGAGCAACAGCGGTTTCGGGATGAAACAGCAAATCCCGATCCAGGACGAACACCGGCAGGACCGCCCCGCGGCGACAGGCTTGGCTGAGGGCTGCGTGATCGCTCAGACGCAAATCGCGCCGAAGCCACACCACCGTGCACGCCATGGCGACTCACTGGCCGGCGAGAGGAGTTTGGCAGTCCGGTTGCAGTGCTCGGGTCCCGATGCGATAATGCAAAAGTTGCATAACTAACAATCTGATGCTCACAGGAGCAGATCTTCTCGCCAAGGTCAAAGAGCTTGGCGATGTGAGCAAGTCCGACATCGTGCGGGCCTGCGGCTATGTGTCCACGAAGAAGGATGGCTCCGAGCGTCTCAACTTCACGGCCTTCTACGAAGCCCTGCTCAACGCCAAAGGCGTGGAGTTCGGCGGTGCGACCGGCAAGGTGGGTAAGGGTGGCCGCAAGCTGAGCTTCACCACCAAGGTGCAGTTCAACGGCAACTTGATGGTCGGCAAGGCTTATACCGCTCTGCTGGATCTCAAGCCCGGCGACGAGTTTGAAATCAAGCTGGGCCGCAAGCAGATTCGCCTGGCACCTCTGGGTGCTGCCGACGAAGAAGAGTGAGGCCAACGGCTTCCGCCACGCGGATGCCATCCATCGCAGCGGAGAGGATGCCGCCGGCAAAGCCGGCCCCCTCTCCCGCTGGGTAGAGCCCTGGGGTGTTGATGCTTTCCAGCTGCTCATTGCGCGGTAAGCGCACGGGCGATGAGGTGCGCGTCTCCACCCCCGTGAGCATCGCGTCGTCCATCGCGTACCCGGCGATCTTGCTGTTGAACGCCGGTAGGGCTTCGCGCAGCGCTTCGATCGCGTAATCCGGCAAGGCAGAGCTCAGATCCGTGAGCGTGACCCCGGGCGCGTAAGAGGGCTGAACGCTGCCAGTGGCGCTGCTGCTGCGGCCCGCCAGAAAATCAGCGAGGCGCTGCCCGGGAGCGGCAAACGTTTCGCCGCCCAGGGCGTAGGCCCGCGATTCCCAATGCCGTTGGAAGGCAACACCCGCCAAGGGATCGGCGGGGCCGTCGCCATAGGGCTCTACATCGCCTGGCTCGATGTTCACTACGATGCCGCTGTTGGCATTGCGCTCATTGCGGGAGTGCTGGCTCATCCCGTTCGTTACCACGCGCCCAGGCTCTGAGGTGGCGCCCACCACCAGGCCGCCGGGGCACATGCAGAAGCTGTAGACGCAGCGACCATTGCTGGCGTGGTGCACGAGCTTGTATTCCGCTGCCCCCAGCTGCGGGTGGCCGGCGCAGCTCCCCCAGCGCGCTGCATCGATCAGCGGTTGGGGATGCTCGATGCGGAAACCCACCGAAAACGGTTTGCGCTCCATCGCCACGCCTTGCGCGTGGAGCATTGCAAAGCTGTCGCGGGCGCTATGGCCCACCGCCATCACCACCTGTTGGGCGGCGATGAAGCGGCCATCGGCGAGAGTTACGCCGCGAACCGAGTGATCGCTCGGATTGAGCTCCAGCCGGTCCACGCGGCTTTCGAACTGGATCTCACCCCCGAGCGCGGTGATCTGCGCACGCAGGCCTCGCACCACCGTGGCCAGCTTGAAGGTGCCGATGTGGGGGTGGTGCAGCACCAGGATCTCGGGGTTGGCGCCTGCCGCCACCAGCTCCTCGAGCACCTTGCGGCTCAGATGGCGCGGATCGCGCACCTGGCTGTAGAGCTTGCCGTCGGAAAAGGTGCCGGCGCCGCCTTCGCCGAACTGGGCGTTCGATTCCGGGTTGAACGGGCGTTTGCGCTGCCAGAAGCCGAAGGTGTCGGCGCTGCGCTCCTTCACCGGTTTGCCCCGCTCCAGCAGCAGGGGTTTCAAACCCATCTGGGCCAGCAGCAGGGCGCAGAAGTAGCCGCAGGGGCCGGCTCCCACCACCACCGGCCGCGGCAGATCGGCGTCAGCTGGTGCCTGAGCCACCAGCTGATAGGTGGTGTCGGGAGCGGGTTGCAGGTGCGGGTCGCGCCCGAAGCGTTTGAGCAGCCGCTGCTCCTGGCCTGGCTCAAGGCCGAACTCCACGCTGTAGGCCAGCTGGATGTTGCTCTTGCGGCGCGCATCCACGCTGCGCTTCACCACCCGGGGCTGCTCCAGCAGCTGCTCCGGTGCAAGCTTCAAGCGGCGGCAGAGGGCCTCGCTGATCGCTTCGTGCTCGTGGTCGAGCGGCAGCTTCAGTTCGTTGAGCCGCAGCATCAGCACAGTCGCTCGCCTGTACTGCATTCCAGCACCCGCGCAGCGGCGCTTCTTAGGGTCGATCTCCTTGCTGCAGCGCCCATGTACGCCACCTACTTCGGGGCCAACGGCTGGCTACTGGAGCTGGGGGGGCTGCGGGTGCTGGTGGATCCCTGGCTCACCGGCGCGCTGCAGTTTCCCCCGGGGGCGTGGTTTTTCGAGGGCCAACTGCCGGCTACCCAGCCGGTGCCGGAGCAGCTTGATCTGTTGCTCTTGACCCAAGGGCTCGACGATCACGCCCATCCCGAAACCCTGCAGTTGCTGCCGCGGTCGCTGCCGGTGGTGGGATCGGTGTCGGCTGCAGCCAAGGTGCGCAGCCTCGGCTTTGAAACAGTCACCGCGCTGCGGCCCGGTGAGCACTGCCGCCACGGCGAACTGCAGATCACGGCCACGGCCGGAGCGCCGGTGCCGCAGGTGGAGAACGGCTACCTGCTGGAGCATCCAGATGGCTCGCTCTATCTCGAGCCCCACGGCTACCTCAGCCCCGATCTGCCGGCTCGACCTCTCGATGCGGTGATCACACCGGTGGTGGATTTGGGCTTGCCGGTGGCGGGAGCGTTTGTGCGCGGCCAAGCCGTGCTGCCGCAGCTGCTGGAGCGCTTCTCACCGCGCACCGTGTTGGCGAGCACCGCAGGTGGCGATGTGGCTTTCAGCGGATTGCTCACCCGGCTGTTGTGGATGAAGGGCAGCCCGGCGAGTGCGGCTGCAGCGATGCCGGCCGGCAGCCAGTTGATCGATCCCCAGGTAGGCGAGCGCTACTCCCTGGCCGCCGCTGCCTAAGCCGCATGCCGCAGCTTTGCCGCACTCGGCACTGCGGCGGCCTGCACTCCATACGGTGGCTGCGTCGGTCCTGCTTCTGATGCCTGATCCGGATGCGCTGCGCCCCCTGATCCGGGATCTCCACGCTGCGGTAGTTGATCTGCATGCCAGGCCGATCCCTCCAGCTTGGGGACGCTTGCTGGTGCTGCTCGCCCTCCTGGCTGCAGGCGGGGTTGGCTTTTGGCAGCTGCAGGCCTGGCCGCCGCGCCTAGCAGCAGCGCTGCTGGTGGCGTTGGCGGAAACGCTGCTGCTGATTGCAACGCACGAGGCTTGCCACGGCACCCTGCTGGGCCGGCCGCGGCTGGAGTTGGCCCTGGCGGCACTGATCAGCTGGCCGATGGCCTGGCCGTTGTTCACCTATCGCTTGCTGCACCGCCTGCATCACCGCTGGAATGGCCGCGATCAGCGCGACCCCGAGCGGATCCACCACCAGCAGTCCGGTTGCTGGCGGCGGCTGGTGCTGGCGGGCGGGGCTGGTTTGATCCTGCGCACCCTGCAGGAGGCGTTGCGGCTCCAGGCGCAGCACCCAGCCCTGCGCCGCGCCCTTTTGCTGGATGGGATCGGGATTGTGCTGGTGCAGGCGCTGATCTTGCTGCTAGTGATTCAGCACGGCCAGCTGCTGGCCTATGCCCTGAGCTGGCTGGTGGTGGAGCGGGTGGCTGGGGCGCTGCTGCAGCTGCGGGGTGCCATCGAGCACTGGCAGCTCTGGCAACCGCAACCCCATCCGTTGCTGAGTCAGTTGTATGGCTCCCGCACGGTTGCCGTTCCGAACTGGCTGAACGGCTGGCTGGGGGGATTGCCGCATCACAGCGCCCACCATGCCTTCCCGGCGATTGCCACGGCCCGCTTGCCGCAGGCCACGGCGCGTTTTCAGGCGGTATTGCAAACCCATGGCTACCCGCCGTTGCCGTGTTGCCAGGGCTACGGCGAGGCCCTTAAGCAGCTCGGCTGAGTTCACCCCAGTTATGTGGGCTCTGCTGCGGCTTGGCTGAGCTTGTCGAGTAAGGGGCCCATCCAGGGTTGCCAGATGCCCCGCGCCAAGGTGTGCTGGCAGGGTGCATAGATGCGGCGCGCCCGGATGGTGTTGCGCAACAGATGCAGCTCCTGCGCTGTGAGTTCAAGCGTGATGAGGGCTGCCATCAGCTGGCCTCAGATGGGGTGATCCAGCTGTAGGCGCTTCAAGGAACATCGAGCTGCTGATGCTGCAGGAGTGCCGCTGTTGTTGCGCAGAGTGCCGCCACACGGCAGCCTCAGCCTTGCGCTGGAGCTGGCCGCGCTGCCAGATCAAGCGGGAATTGGTGGGCGTTGCGCTCGTGCATGGCTTCGATGCCGAGGTTGCCGCGGTTGAGCACATCGGCCCAGGTGGGGATCACGCGGCCCTGGTGATCCAGCACGGCGTGGTTGAAGTTGAAGCCGTTGAGATTGAAGGCGAAGCTCACCACCGCCAAGGCGGCACACCAGATGCCGATCACCGGCCAGGCGGCCAGCAGGGCATGCACGCTGCGGCTGTTGTCGCTGGTGGCGTAGGGCATGATCAACCGCCCCATGAAGGCGTGGGCCGCCACGATGTTGTAGGTGGGTTCTTCCTGGCCAAACAGATAGCCCCGGTTGATCGATTCCTGCTCGGTGGTTTCACGAATCAGGCTGCTGCTTACCAGTGAGCCATGCAGGGCCGCCAGGAAGGCTCCGCCGAAGCTGCCGGCCACCGCGAGCATGTGCAGCGGGTGCATCAGCACGTTGTGTTCAGCCTGCAGCACCAACATGAAGTTGAAGGTGCCGGAGATGCCGAGGGGCATGCCGTCGGCAAAGGCTCCTTGGCCAAGCGGATACACCAGCAACACGGCCATCGCACCGGCCCAGGGGGCGGAGTAGGCCACAGCAATCCAAGGCCTCATCCCCAGCCGGTAGCTGAGTTCCCATTGGCGGCCCATCCAGGCCGTGATTCCGATCAGGAAGTGGAACACGATCAGCTGATAAGGCCCGCCGTTGTAGAGCCACTCCTCCACGCTGGAGGCTTCCCAGAGGGGATAGAAGTGGAGCCCGATGGCGTTGGAGCTCGGCACCACGGCTGCGCTGATCAGGTTGTTACCCCCCAGCAGCGAACCGCTTACCGGTTCGCGGATGCCATCAACATCCACAGGGGGTGCGCCAATGAAGGCCAAGGCGAACACGATTGTTGCCGTGAGCAGGCAAGGAATCATCAGCACACCGAACCATCCGATGTAGATGCGGTTGCTGGTGTTGGTGATCCATGCACTGAATTGCCGCCAGGGATGACGCCTGGCCGCAGAAGAAAGGCTTGTCATGGTGAATGGTGGTAATGACACACGCCCCGGCGATCTCAATGCGCTGGTGGGGCGGGTGCTGATTGATGTGCGGCGCAACGTGGCGCTGATCCCTCGGTAGCTGCGTGCTGTGTCAGGGGACCGGATCAGCCCATGGCTCGTTGAGCCGCACTCACGCTGGTGCCATTCAGGTTGGGCTGGGCTCCAAGGCGCCACCTTGCAGCGGCACCGCAGCGGATTGGTGCAGCCGGGTGCAGCGCGCAGGGGCTGGCGTGATCAGGCTGGAGCAGTTGCTTCGCCTCGATGACCGCCGCGATCGTGATCCTGCTGGTGATCGGCACCCTGGTGGTGGTGATCATGCCCAGCCGGGAGGAGTTCGCCTGGTTTCTGCGCTTGCGTCGGCCGCGTTGGCTCAGCTTTGAGGGCTTGATCCCCTTGATCTGGTTGGCCATTTATGGCTGCTTCTATGCCTCGGCGCTGTTGGTGTGGAACCGCACCACCAGTTGGGGATTGATGGCTGGCTATCTGCTGCTTCTGGTGTTGGTGCAGAGCTACACCTGGTTGATCTGCCGCACCCGTCGCCTTGCCAATGGCACGGCGGTGGGCCTGGCGGGTTGGATCTGGGGGGTGGCACTCACGCTGGTGGTGGCCGGCTCGTCGCAACCCGCCGCCCTGCTGTTGATCCCCTACCTGCTGTGGAGCCCGGTGGGCACGCTGGTCACCTGGCAGATGCAGCGCCTGAACCGCTGATGCACCGCGCCTGCTCCTGATCCGGACCTGCCACGGATCGTGCGCCTGGATAAACCGGGAGCAGCGGCAGCGGAGGCCCATGTTTCTGAAAACCCGGCACGACGGCTCCTTGATGGAGGTGTTGAGCCTTCCTGCGTTGTTTGATCCCTTTGCCAAGCATCTGCAGGGCCGTCTCCATGCCGGTGAGGAGCTGCAGGAGCCCGAGCGATTTCTCAAGAGTGATCTGATCTTTCCTTCCGGTGAAGCGCTGCCCCGTTGCTGGCTCGATCCTCATTACACGCAGCCATGAGTTGCAGCACCTCGCTGTCGCTCACCGGCTCGAAGCGCTGATACCAGGCCCCCACGGCCCAGAGGTCATCCACCTCCGCCAGGGCGACCAGTTGATCCAGCTCCGGGCGCAAGGCATCAGCAACGCGCCGATCGATCACCGGCACCGCCAGCACCAGTTGGCTGGGCGCGCTGAGGCGCAGCGATTGCAGCGCGGCCCGCACCGTTAGGCCTGTGGCCACGCCGTCGTCGATCACCAGCAGCGGCCGATGGCTCAGCGCTGCTGACGGTGGATCGCCATAGAGGCGCTGCCGGCGTTCGAGTTCGCGCTGCTGCTCCGCCACGATCCATTGGCGCAGCGCGGGATCGAGCCGATAGGCCCTGGCGGTGGCTTCATCCCAGATCTGCACGCCACCTGGAGCGATGGCTCCCAGGGCTAGTTCCGGCGCGTGGGGATGGGCGAGTTTGCGCACGGCCCAGCTGGCCAGCGGCAGATGAAGCTGCCGGGCCACCTCGGCGGCCACCACGATGCCGCCGCGGGGAAGCCCCATCACCAGGGCGTTGGGTTTGTGGCTCCAGCTGCTGAGCTGCTGGGCCAGAGCTCGACCGGCGTGGCTGCGATCACGCCATAACGCTGTTCGAACCATGGTGATGGGCCTTCCAGGTGGAGCGGAGCTGAACCGCCAGCAGTGGCGCTGGGATGCACAACAGCAGCCACCACCACAACTGTGATGGGATCGGTGCCATCTGGAAGGTGCGGGCCAGGGGCGGCCAGCCCTGCAGCACCACAAGAGCGATCAGCTCTGTGGCGATGCCCAGCCACAGCAGGGCATTGGGCTTGAAGCGGTTACGGCCGCGGCAGGCCAAAGCGGTGCCCGCCTGGGCAAACACGATCGATCCCAGGGCCACCGCCGAGGCTTGGTGCTGCAGAGCCACCAGCTCGGCGCTCGCCTGATGGTGCAGCAACGCTGGCGCAATCGCGCGCAGCTGCGGCAGACCGATGCCATGGCTCCACCACGTGAGGCCGTAGCCGAGCATCGCCAGCGTTCCCTCCAATAGCCCCAGAAACAGGTAGGCCTGCCGTAGCAGCGGCCGATCCAGCAGCGGCTGATCGCGATGGCGCGGTGGCTGGCTCATCACATCGGCCCGCGGTGGGTCGGCCCCAAGGCCCAGGGCTGGCAGCAGATCGGTGCCCAGATCCACCGCCAGGATCTGCAGCACCGTGAGGGCCGCTGGGATCCGCAGCGCCAGCATCGTGAGGAACGGCGCCACTTCAGCGACGTTGGAAGCCAGGATGTAGAGGATGAAGCGGCGGATGTTGTCGTACACGCCCCGGCCGTGGCGCACCGCCGAGACGATGGTGGCGAAGTTGTCGTCCACCAGCACGATGTCGGCGGCTTCGCGGGCCACATCGGTGCCGCTGCGGCCCATGGCAATGCCCACATCAGCGGCTCGCAGCGCGGGCGCGTCGTTGACGCCATCGCCGGTGACGGCCACCACCTCGCCCAAGGCCCGGTAGGCCTGCACCAGCCGCAGCTTCTGCTCTGGCGCCATGCGGGCAAACACCAGCCGTGAGCGGAACTTCAGCAGCTGGCGCAGCTGTGCATCGCTGAGCCGGTTTAGATCGCTGCCGTTCACCACCCGCACCGGGTCGGGCCCGGCATGGGCGGGGGCATCGAGCAGGCCGATCTGGCGGGCGATCGCCTCGGCGGTGAGGCCGTAGTCGCCCGTCACCATCGTGACCTTGATCCCGGCGCGATGGCAGGCGGCGATCGCCTGGCTCACCCCGGGCCTTGGTGGGTCGTAGAGACCCACCAAGCCGAGCAACACCAGTTGCTCCTCCTGCAGTTGGGGTTGATCCATGGGGCGGCAGGCGATCGCCAGCACGCGGTAGCCCTGCCGCGCCATCACATCGTTGGCGGAGCTCACCACCTGCCGCTCAGCTGGGCCCAGCGGCGCCAATGTGCCGGCGCGGAGCCAGTGGCTGCAGCGCTGCAGCAGCTCCAGCGGGGCCCCTTTGCTGCCCACCATCCAGGTGCAGGCTTCGGGCCAGCGGGAATCGTTCTGCCACTGCAGCAGCACGCTCATCAGGCGCCGCTCGGAATCGAAGGGCAATTCCTGCAGCCGCGGTAGGCGCTGGCGTTCCAGCTCCAGGTCCAATCCCGAGCGTTGGGCCCCCTGCAGGAGAGCCGTTTCCGTGGGATCACCAACCTCCAGTGAGGCGTTGCAGCACTGGGAGGCGACCAACAGCAGCAGGTCTTGAGCATCTCCCCAGGTGCTCTGCAGGGTCATGGCATTGGCTGTGAGCGTGCCGGTTTTGTCGGTGCAGATCACACTCACGCAGCCGAGCGTTTCCACAGCTGAGAGCCTCCGCACCAGGGCCTTTTCCCTGGCCATCCGCTTCACCGCCAGTGCCAGCGCCAGGGTGACCGTGGGAAGCAGACCCTCCGGCACATTGGCCACGATGATGCCGATGGAGAACACCAGGCTCTCCAGGGGATTCACCCCCACCAGCAGCACCCCGCCCAGGAAGGCCAGAGCGCCCATCCCCACTGCAATCGCGGTGACGGTGCGCACGATCCGCCCGACTTGCACTTCAAGGGTGCTGGCACCCCGTTCGATGCCTGCACTGAGGTGGGCCACCTGGGCAATTTCGGTGTCGCCGCCGGTGGCGTAAACCAGTGCCAGGGCACGTCCAGCCACCACAGTGGTGCCGGCCGGCAGCAGGTTTGCTGTGTTGGTTGGCGTGCTCCGCAGCGGTTGGCTGGCTGCATGGCGTGCCACCGGTAGGGCCTCACCGGTGAGCACAGCGGCATTAAGCGAAAGCTCAACCGCCTCGATCACCCGGCAGTCGGCGGGCACCTGGTCTCCCGCCTCGAGCTCCAGCAGATCGCCTGGCACCAGCTCCTCCACGGCCAAGAGCTGGAGTGTCCCGTCCCGCCACACCCGCACCTGCCTGGGCAGCACGTTGGTGAGGGCCGCCAGGGTGCGTTCGGCCTGAAAGTCTTGCCAGAAGCTGAACACGGCATTGATCAGCACCACGCTCCAGATCGCCCAGCCCAGTTCTGCCGTTCCAGCCAGGAAGGCCATCGTTCCCGCCACCCACAGCAGGAGCGCCATGAAATGGGTGAGCTGATCACTCAGGCGCAGGATCCAGGGCCGCCGCCTCTGTGGGGGGAGCCGATTGGCGCCGAATCGCGCAAGGCGAAGCGCGGCTTGGGAACTGCTTAAACCTTTCGCGCTGCTCTCCAGGGCTTTGAGGGCTGCTTCTGGGGTGAGGCTGCAGATGGGCGGTGAAGCAGTGAGTGGCACAACACCTGGTTCTGGCTGTGCTTGCTCCCTAGCGCAAGAGCGAGGGTCTGTCGCGTTTTGATCGTGATTGGGCTGCGGTTAGAGCCACAAGCGCTGTTGATGTTCGCCGGCTGGGAGAACGCCAGGCGTGGATCTTTAAGACACGAGCAGGGTTGGCTCGATGCCTTGGTGTTGCTGCAACTGAAAAGGACGGCGTGGGCCCAGGGGCGACTGCACCGCTTCGGCCTGATTGCCGGATTGGTTGTGCTGGGAGGAATCCTGATGCGTGTGGGTCATGGCGTGATCGCACCGGTTCAGGTGGAGGATGCGCGTTTGGCTGTGCCGTCCACCCCCCTGGTTCCAGGCACGGAGCTCGTGCTGGCCAAGGAGTACGGCCGCCTGGGGCACGTTTATGTGCGAGAGGGAGCTGCTGTTGCGCCTGGTCAGGTGTTGTTTTCTCTGAAGCGTGATCCTGAGCTGGATCAAGACCTCGTGGATCGAGGGCTGGCGCGCGATATCAGCGAGGTGAATGCTCAGATTCGCGAGTCTCGCCGCGCTCTTGACTCGCTGGCTGAGCGTTCAGTCTTGGCTCGAACCGTTGTGAATCCTCAGTTTGAGCAGCAGATCACCCTCGCGCGTCAGCGCTTGGATCGGCGCATCTCGCTGTGGCGGGCGGGCGGTCTCAGCCGCGATTGGGTGGATGACAGTGAAGAGCGGCTCTTGCGTTTAAAACGCGATGCAGCCCAGTGGCAGGAGGATCGTCAGAAGCTGGTGGGTTTGCAGGGGCTGATTCAGCTGCAGAACGCTCGTTTGCAGGGCCTCTTGCAGCAACAGGCAAAGCTGCGTCAGAGCGATCTGCAGCGGCGATCGGAGCTGCGTGTGTATCCACCGCTTCAGTTCAATGAGCAAACGCATCTTGATTACGCCACCTACCGTTCGCCGGGCCGCGGCACCGTGTTGCGGTTGCTCAAACAACCCGGTGAGGCGGTGAAGCCTCGCGAAGCGGTGGCGATTGTGCAGAAGGATCTGCCGCCTCCTGTGGTGGAGGCCAGGATTCCTCAATCAGGTCAATGGTTTTTGCGTCCTGATCAGGAGGCTCGGGTCGAGATTCCCTCGTTGCGGCAGCGGTATGGTGCCCAAACCGTTGCTGTCGATCACGGGGGTAACGGCTGGCTGCGGCTGCGGTTGGCTTTGAAAGGTGTGCCAGATCCCGAGATCCGGCGCTTGCTCACATTGCCGGGAGAACCGGTGCGATTGACCATTCCGCGCGAGCATCTGTTGGTGCGTTGGTTGCGCACACGGGAGCTGAAGGCCTGGGGCACACCGTGATGGTGCTTTTGGCCGCACTGGTGATTCCCCATCTGGTTTGGGCCCAGCGGCTGGTTGTTGATCTGAAGCCGGAGCACAACAGCTATGGGCGCAATCCCACGCTGGTGGTGTGGCGGGGCGTTGATGGAGCGCCCAGCAGCCGCAACCGATCTGATTGCTCCAGTTTTATCTCCGCGCTGTGGCGTCGTGCCTACGGTTATGGGCCAGATGAGATGCGCCACTGGCTTGGTGATCCGACACCACGAGCCATCGACTATCACTCCGCCATTGCGGCGGGCAATCGCTTTCAACAGATTGAGCGGATTGGCGATTTGCAGCCTGGCGATCTCCTGGCCACGCGCTATCAACGCAGCCGGCCTGGCGCTACGGGGCATGTGATGGTGGCTGCGGATCGGCCGATGGCTGTGGATGTCTGTTCCCAGGCTCGTTGCGTGTTTCGGCTTGTGGTGATTGATTCCTCGCGCAGTGGCCATGGCCCTGCAGATACCCGTCCTGGTACGGGTGGTGCCGGAAAGGGTGTGATTCAGTTACAGACCTCTCGCGATGGTCGATTGCAGGGGTATCGCTGGAGTGAGCGATCCAGCTCTCGCTGGCGCGTTCTCCCTGAAGAATCGCTGCTGGTTGGCCGGTTTATGAGGTGAGTGCCCAGAGGTGGTGGGTGATCAACAGAACGGCCATGGCTGCGCTGATCATCATCAGCATCCATGGCAGCACCTTGGATCGGTCGTAAAGTACAACGTCGTTGGCATAGGAGAGGATGGCGATCACCACCAGGATGTGATTGCCCTGAAAGGGCAAGGCTTCCATCCCGAGCTGAATAAACAGCATCTCCGCACTCCACACATAGGCGATGCTCAAGAGCAGTGCAACCACGTAACGATTCAGGCCCACGATCAAGCTGCGAGCACTCATCGCGCGCACCCCATGCTCCACACTCAAACAGCCCACCACAAACATGGCGGCACTCAGCGGTTCCAAGAGCAGCACAGCAGCCATTGGTGCCACCACATAGCCACCGGGGCGTTCGTGGGTGCGTTTGTAGATCGTCATGCCGATGAGTAGTGCCACAAGAAACTGAACTGACTTGAAATGCAGTTGAATGCTGCTCACATGCCTGTAGTACTGGTTGAGTTCATTGAAGTTGATCCCAAAGAGCTGGCTGCCGATGCCAACAAGTGAGAGTGTGAGGATCAGGGTTCCTGCACTCACAATCAGCATTCCCTGGCTCACCAATCGCCAGTTTTGGCGATGAAGGTTGAAGGCGATCACGCCTGGGAGCAGGCAGCCGGTGATGCCGTCGAGTGTGGAGGCAATCAAGCCGAGTTGAATTGCAATCAGGGCTAGGGGTGTGCTGATCAGGATGGAGAGTGCGCCAAGGATGTACATGGGTAGCCGCCTCTGATGATGCAGTCGTTCAAGCCAGCGTTGATAGATCCATTGGATGAGATAAGAAGTTGCTGCTACGATGAAGCACCAGCCTGGTGAGACCAGGGCAAGATTCGTGAGCATTCCAGGGACGATAATTCCGCCTGGCGTGATACCTCTTCGCTGCTGCCAAATCAGTGCCAGTAGGCTTCCGATTGCAAGGCTAAAGCGCTGAATCTCTGGTGTGCTTAGCTCCATCGCTCCTGCCTGGAGAGTGCATCCATCAAGCGCTCGGCTTGGGGGGTATGAATGTTGACGGCGCCCACCAGAACAGCTGAACCCCGCCGATCGATCAGGTTTGCGATCGTTTCGAGTAGGGTGGAACCATTGGCCTGCTTGAGCGCGCTGCTGTTTCCGCAATGCACCACGCGGCAGCTCGTGGAGGAGGTAAGCCGGCTGACTTCTTTCTCGTAGTCTCCGAAGGTGATGATGGCTTCAAATTGAAGTTGCAGTGAGAGTTGCGTGAACAGTTCTACTCTCGATGGTCGATCGTGCCGATTGTTGAGAATGACGATCCTCTGGCTATCAGGATGGATGCTGAAGATTCGCTGGCATAAGTCCACGAAGCTCTCGCGATCATTCACGGCAAAGAGGTTGGCCCAGTGAATCGTTTTCGTATTCCGCTTTAGTGTGGTTAGGCACAGTGCCCCTGGATCGGGCTCGGCTACTTGCATGGCTCGCAATGCACGGTCTTTGGAGAGGCCGATCCGATCGGCTATTGCATAGCCAATGGCTACATTGTCTTCAATCGCGAAATGATTAAATCCTTTGAGCTCCTCCTTGTTAATGCTGCTGCCATCAACAGTCACGAGCTGAGTGCCGCGCTCCTTTGCCCTGTTTTTCAAGATGGCCTGGAGTGTTGGGTTCTGCTCTGCGGTGATCAGGATGCCATCGTGTGGAATAAATCTCGCCAGGGATTGGGCGATCTCCTCGAGTGTTTCGCCCAGATAGTCGGTGTGATCCAATCGGACGTTGGTGAGAACGCCGATCCCGGATTGCATCACCTTCTGCTCCAGCCATTCGCCGTAAATTGGATTTACGGCCATGCATTCCATCACGGCAGCTTCTGCGCCTTCGTCGCTGAATTGTTTGAGGATTCTCACCTGTTCATTGACGTTGGCCATCCCCTTGCGACGGACGCTGATTTCGCTGCCATCCGGTAACAGGATTCTTGCTGCGCTCCCGGTTGTTTTGCCAAAGGTTCGATAGCCCTGCTCCCGGAGCACGGCCGCGATGTAACGCGTTGTTGTTGATTTTCCTCTGATGCCATTCACATGGACACGCCAACGAATCAGGTCGCGGGCTTGCTTGAATCTTCGGTAGCGTTCAAGAGTGTGGTAGAGGAAGGTGGTAACAACCAGCACATATAGCAGGTAGCTCGTCAATGCAGTGCTGGTGACAAGTGCTTGTTATTGTTCGCTGCCTTATCGGAGTTCAAGGTGTCGTTCTTGTGATCTGCGGGCTGATTGCTGTGGATGTGCATCATCAAGCTGTGATTTGTTGCCAGGCTGATGGTGTGCTTTGTGATTGCTACCAGGCTGGACTCCCTTGCGGGTGACGGGTGATTCGCTGCCTGGTTGCTGTTCTGGTGGTTGCGATGCCGCTCACGGCTTGCCAATTGCAGGGCGGCTCAGTGACGGGTCGTGTTGTTGATCTCGATGGCAAGCCGATTGCCGCGGTTCAGATTCGCCACGGTTCACTTCGCACCTCCACCGGGGTTGACGGACGTTTTCGCCTGTCGCTGCCGGCCGGGCCAGGCTGGCTTGAGGCTTCGCGAGCGGGGTATGCCTCGGCGCTGCGCCCGGTGCAGCCAGGGTTACCCCTCCTGTTGCGTTTGAGCCCGGCTGATTCAGACACCCTTGTGCTCCATGCCGTTGGCGATGTGATGGCTGGGCGTCGTTTCTTCAGCGGTGATTCGATGACACACCAAGCCCCGCAGCTCCTCCCTGGTGATGGTGTGGCTGCTCACCAGCGATTGCTCCAGGTCGTTCAGCCGTTGTTGGCCCGAGCAGATATCACGTTGTTGAACCTGGAAAGCCCGCTACTTCCTGATCCTGTGGCAGAGCGTCAAGGCTTCAGGGCAGCTGCCTTTCATCCCACAAAGGATTATGTGTTTGCCAGCTCGCTCGCACTCCCGGCGGCTTTGCAACGGGCCGGTGTCGACATGGTTGGTCTGGCTAATAACCACATCTTTGATGCTCTCGAGTCTGGCTTGACCTCAACACTGGAGACCTTGCAGCTGGCTGGATATCGCCCTGGCACGGGGATGTTTGGGGCTGGATCCACGATGGATCAGGCCTGGCGACCAGCGGTGCGCAACGTTGGCGGACGGCCGTTGTCCGTGTTGGGTTGCACCACGATTCACGGCAGTCAGCACCCGATCAGTTACGTCGCTTCTGCTGAGCAATCCAAGGCTGGAGCTGCCCTTTGCGAGGCCAGCCGGCTCAGCGCTGCCGTGCGGGCTGCTCGCGCTCTTGGACCTGTGGTGGTGATGCTTCACGGGGGGAACGAGTATCAGAGCGAGCCCACTCCACCCATGGCCCAGATGGCGGACGTGGCCCGCCGTGCTGGTGCCACTTTGGTGTTGATTCATCACTCCCATGTGCTGGGGGGCTTCCAGTGGGATGGACGCAGCCTCGTGGCCCTGGGGCTTGGCAACTTCCTCTTTGATCAGACCCTCTGGAGCACATTCCCGTCGCAGTTGCTTGAGGTGCATCTCCACCGAGGCGTGGTGCAGCGGGTGATCGTCTACCCGCTGCTGTTGCATCGCTACCGCCCGCATCCCGCTGCGGGAGAGCTGGCGGGCTGGATTCTGCGGGGAATCGCGGCCAAAAGTGCTGCCCCTTGGGTGATTCAGGATGATGTGATGGAGCTGGACGTCTCCGCTCAGACACAACAGCAGACGCGTTGGCTGTCTGTGGCTGCAGGTTCACAACCTTCTCGGCTTTGGTCGTTCAATTCCCATGCCACGGTGTGTGGTTGGCGCGGGGATGCGCCTTTGGAGCTGGGGCGTTCGCTGCTGGCGGTTGGCAGCTTTGAGGATCAGCTGGTGGGAGCACGCTCCGGTGAAGGGGTGCTCTGGGCTTTGTTCAACAACGATCAGCGGATCGAGCGCAGTGCCGCACGCAGCGGGAGGTATGGGGTGCGCTTGAGGCGTTCTGCCCTGCATCGGCAACCGGTGCTGCTCCGCCCCCTGCATCGCGTTGCGGTGCAACCGGGGGAACGCCTCACCTTTCTCGCCTGGCTGAGGGGGCCAGCCGGCAGCACGCCACGCGTTCAGATCAGTTGGTATGGCGCCCTGAGGGGGCCTTCCGTGGCGCGGGTGATGCGCTCGGTTCCATTGCGGACGCACGGACGATGGCAGCCCGTGCGTTTGGATCTCCAGGTGCCGGAGCATGTTGTGGCGGTCAGTCCTGCCATTGCTCTGGATCCGCCAGGCGCGGGTCAGCAATGGCTTGATCTTGACGATGTGGAGTTGGTGCGCTGGCAGCCACCAGGTGAGAGGCGCGAACAGCCGGCGGATTGGCTGCGCAGCCGTGGTGCCGGTTCGCTCTGTCTCAAGCGGCTCCAGTGGCGTGGTCAGGATCCGCAGCCTCTGGCACTGCAGGCTTGGCCCTGAGCGCTTGCATTGCAGCCGGGTTACAGCGGGGCCGCATTGATGGCGCCGCAGATTCAGTGCCGCGGGCGATGGATGGTGCCGGTGCGGATTGGGTGGGACTCGTTTTACTCGAGACATGCCCGTTCCCGCCAGCCTTGCGGCCATCGTGGAGGCCGCTGATGTGCGCTTCAACGGCGATCGCCCCTGGGATTTTCGGGTGCACAATCCGCAGTTCTACGGAGCGGTTTTGCAGCACGGCTCGCTGGCGTTGGGCAATGGCTACGTGCGGGGCGATTGGGATTGTGAACAGCTCGATGAGCTGATCTGCCGGCTGCTGCGCAGTGATGCCAACCGACCCCTCACGCTGCGCTCGCGTCTTGCGGAGCTGGCCCGGATCTTGCGCGATCAGCTCAGCAACCCCCAAGCCTTGCGGCGCTCTTTTGTGGTGGGGCGCCGCCATTACGACATCGATCCACGGGTTTACGCCGCGATGTTGGATCCGCAGATGGTGTACAGCTGCGGCTATTGGCGCCATGCCGAGAGCCTCGCGGATGCCCAGAATCACAAGCTGCGGCTGATTTGCGAAAAGCTGGAGTTGCGGCCTGGGATGCGCCTGCTGGATGTGGGCTGCGGGTGGGGTTCTCTCGCCGCCTATGCCGCCCGTCACTACGGCGTGGAGGTGGTGGGTATCACCGTGTCGGCCCAGCAGGCCAGTTGGATCGGTGAGCACCTGGCCGATTTGCCGATCCGGGTGGAATTGTGTGATTACCGCCAGCTGCCTGCGCGCGATCCAGGACTGTTTGATCGCATTGCCTCGGTGGGGATGTTTGAGCACGTGGGCCGCCGCAACGACACCACCTTTTTCCGCACGCTCAAACGGCTGCTGCATCCCCATGGCCTGGCCTTGCTGCACACGATTGGCTCGGCCCGCACCACCAACCGCACCGATCCCTGGATCGATCGCTACATCTTTCCTGGCGGCAGGCTGCCGTCGGCGCGGCAGCTCACCGACGGCCTTGAGGGGCATTTCTTGATCGAAGACTGGGAAAACTTCGGCTGCGACTACGACCGCACCCTGTTGGCCTGGTGGCAGAACTTTGAGCGGGCCTGGCCACGCCTGGAGTGCGATAGCACGCCAGAATTTTTTCGGTTTTGGCGCTATTACCTGCTCAGTTGTGCAGGGTTCTTTCGCTCGCGCCAGGGTTTGCTCTGGCAGCTGGTGTTGAGCTGCCCTGAGCGTGCGGGTGCCTATCAATCCTGGCGGCCGCACCGTCAGGAGGAGCCCACATTGATGCTGCAGGACGCCTCGATCCATGGGCAAGCCTGCTCAGCCTGAGCTTGCAATCGCGGATTGGCCGGAGGATTGAGCGCCATCAAGTTCCGCGTCCATGAGTGATGCTTTTGGTGACTATCTGCGCAGCATTGGTCGGATCCCTTTGCTCACGGCCCAAGAGGAAGTGCATCTGGGAACGATCGTGAAGGATTGGATGGAAACCACCGATCCTTCACCAGCCCTGCAACGGCGCGGCCGCCGCGCCCTGCAGCGCATCGTGACGGCCAATCTTCGCCTGGTGGTGACCGTGGCTCTGCGCTACATCCGCCGCCTCAAGCACCTGGCCCATGACCCAATGGATCTGGTGCAGGCGGGCAATCTGGGGCTGCTGCGGGCGGCCGAGAAATACGACCCCACCCGCGGCTACAAGTTTTCCACCTATGGCTACTGGTGGATTCGCCAGGCGATCAACCGCTATCTGCAGGAGCACAGCGGCAGCATTCGCATTCCGGTGAATCTGGTGAGCCTGGCCAACCGCGCCGATTCCCTGCAGAGCTTGCGCAGTCAGCCTCTGAGTGTGGATGAGCTGGCCGAGGTGTTGCAGGAATCTCCGCAGCGCTTGCTGTATGCGATGGCGATCCAGCACCGCAGCAACACGGTTTCGCTCGATCAACAGCTCAACGGCAGCGACGGTGACATGACCCTGCTGGATACCGTGACCGATGAGCATCAACCAACGATCGCGGACGACTACCGCTGGATGCACAGCCAACTGCAGCATCTTTCAACGCCGGAGCTCACCGTGATTCAGTTGCGTTACGGCGAGGAGAAGCAGCGCTCCTTTGCCGAAGTGGCTCGTTTGATCGGCCGCAGCAAGGATCAGGTGCAACGGCTGGAGCGGCATGCGCTCACGAAGTTGCGCCGCCATCTCACCCCGGCGCTCTTTCCGAATTAAGGGTGGTTGATCAGGCCGGGCGACCGCATCGAGGCCGCCCAGCCGTTTCAGCTCAATCAATGCACCATCAGAACGCCCGTGTGTTCAGGCGCGCTGCGGTGTGGGCCGGCGGCTGCAGGCTGTGGCTGCTTGCGTTCGCCAGGGCGTTGCCAGAAGACTGGGGAGTGAGGCTGCGCTGAGGATCCCTCAGGGCATCTTCCAGCAGGAACGCACACAGATTCGACACGGATCTTCCCTCCTCTTCCGATCGGGTGAGCAGCGCCTCATGCACGTGATAGCTGAGGGTGATCGAGATGCGTTTGGGCTGGCGCTGAAGCACGCGAATACGCTCGTTCATCGGAAAACTCCGCGGGTGAGAGTGGAAAGGACGCCAAGAGACTTCAGCTCTGCTGCATCTCTCAGCAGCTTGAGAATACGAGCGTTAAAAGGTGGCGAAGTGCCGTTTACTGCAGGCAAGGCACTGTGGTTGTGCAGCAGCTTGCAGGGTCTGTCTACAAATCATCTGCAGTGCTGTATCGGCCCTGCCGAAATTGCTCCATCAGCCAGCTGTAGCTCTGCTCGGCAACAGCATCCAGGCAGCCAGGTTCATCGAACAGATGGCTGGCCTGGGGGATCACCACCAGTTGGTTGCGTACTTGTAGTTGTCCTGCCGCCCAGGCATTCAGCTCCAGCACATCCACATCGTGCTCACCCACCAGCAGCAACACAGGGCAGCGCACCTCATCCAGCCGCTGGAACACCAGATCCGGGCGTCCGCCGCGCGACACCACCGCCTGCACCCGCTCTGGCCGCTCCGCAGCGGCAACGAGGGCCAGGGCGGCGCCGGTGCTGCTGCCAAACAGGCCTAGGGGCAGGCGGCTGAGATCGTCTTGCTGCGCGATCCAGTCGAGCACCCGCAGCAGGCGCTGCTGCAGAGGAGGCAGCGACGCGAGGGTGCGGCCATGGACGGCTTCGCCGTTGCGTTCGAGGTCGCAGAGCAGGGTGGCCAAGCCGCCCCGTTCCAGCCTTTCGGCAACGCGGCGATTGCGGGGGCTGAAGCGATTGCTACCGGATCCATGACAAAACACCACCAAACCCTCGGGTTGGGGCGGCAGAGTGAGGTCGGCCGCCAGGCTGCCGCCGTCCGCGGGGATTGTGAGGCTGATGCGGCTGGCTGTGCGCGCCATGGAGGCTGGGCAATGGTTTGTTCCCATCAGAAAAAGCCCAGTTGACGCTTCGGATCAGCGCGGCAGTTTTGCGCTGGATGTGTGCCGGGAATCGCCAGCTGCTGCCGCGCTGTTCAGCATCACCTCCCTTGCAAATTGGTGATGATCGGTTGGCGGGTGTTGTTACTGCCGCCCTCAGCGATGGTGCGGGCGCGGCCGCGTTGGCTCTGCGCCGATGGCCACTTCAGCCTGGATCGCGATCGCGCCTGGTTCGTTGTGGATCCTGCGGCGGCCGTGCATCGGCTGCAGTCTTGGATTGTCAGCAAACAGCGGCCCATCCGCTATTTGCAGCGCCTGCGATTGGTCCACAGCTGCAGCATTTCAGCGGCAGAACAACATTGGCGTGAACACAAGCTCAGCAGCCGTTCTTAGATCGTGGCCGCTGCTTGCCGCTTCCATGCTCGAAGGTGATCGATTGCTCGCCAAGTTGGATCAGCTTCGGGGCTTCAGCCGCTCCGAGCTGGTGCGCTCCTGCGGCTATGCCACCCGCTCTGAGGATGGCCGGGAGCATCTCCATTTCAGCGATTTCTACGAGGCCATCCTGGAGGCCAAGGGTGTGCATTTGCCCGGACAACCCGGCCGCGGGCGCGCCAGCCGCAGCAGCCAAGGGCGGCAGCTGAGCTTCAACACCCATGTGCACTTCAACGGCAATCTGATGGTGGGCCGTGCCTACACCGAGAAACTGCAGCTCAAGCCGGGTGATCAGTTCCGCATTCATCTGCATGAGGGCGGTATTCGCCTCACGCCGCTTGAGCCTTGCCCTCATCAGGCTGACAGCAGGGTGGATTGATCGCACGAGGCGGCGTGTGCGCCACTGATCGATGGCCTTGGTGTTCCTGTTCTTTGTGGTGCTGCGATGAGCCCCTATCCCGACTATCCGATTCCTGCCAATGAGGAGCAGCGGCTGCGGGCGCTGCGGCGCTTCGCGGTGCTCGATACCGCGGAGGATCCAGAGTTCAAGCGCATCGTGGAGTTGGCCTCGGCGGTGCTGGGCGTACCGATTGCCCTGGTGTCGCTGGTGGATCGCGATCGGCAGTGGTTCTTGGCGCGCCATGGCCTCGAGGCGCAGCAGACGCCGCGCGCCATGGCGTTCTGCGCCCATGCGATTGCGGAGCCGGAGCTGATGGAGGTGCCGGATGCCCTCGACGATCCACGCTTCAACACCAATCCACTGGTAGTGGATGAGCCGAAGATTCGCTTCTATGCCGGCGTGCCGTTGCGTACGGGCGACGGCTACAACCTGGGCACGCTCTGCGCCATTGATCGCAAGCCGCGGGTGCTGGATCCCCACCAGCGGGTGATGTTGCAGCTGATGGCTGATCTGGTGATGCGGGAGCTGGAGCTGCGCCAGCGCAGTATGCAGTGCCCCGTGACTGGCTTATACAACCGCAGCGTGTTTTTTCGCTTCGGCCAACAGGAGTTTGAGCAGGCTCGTGCCCAGGGCTATTCGCTCGCTCTGTTCAATTTCGATATCGACGATTTCCGCCAGATCAACATCCGATGGGGGCACCAGGCTGGTGATCAGGTGCTGCTGGATGTCTGCGCTGTGGCCCAACAGCAGCTGGGCCATGAGGATCTGTTCGGGCGCATCGGCGATGAGGAGTTCTCCGTGCTGCTGGTGAATGCCTCCATCAGCCGCGCCACCCAGCTGGCGGAGGAGATTCGCCAGGCGATCGCTGCCATGCCGGGCGTCTTCGATCAGTCCGACTACCACCCGAACATCAGTGGTGGCATCACCCAGCTGGCGGATCGGGATCAGAGCTTTGCTGATTTGTTTTACAGGGCTGATCAGGCGTTGTATCTGGCCAAAGGCAACGGCCGCGATCAGGTGGCCTCGCTGCTCGTGGATTGAGCTGTTGCCCCGCAGGCTCACCTGCGGGGCGTTGGACTTACTCCACCGGAATGCTGAGCGGCTTGGCCTCTTCGGCTCCGGCCTTCTTGGCGATGCTCACGGTGAGCTCACCGTTTTCACAGTGGGCGTGCACGGTTGTGCGGTCGGCATCCTCCGGCAGGGAGAAGCTGCGGCTGAAGCTGCCATAGGAGCGCTCCACCCGATGGAAATGGGGCCGGGTTTCCTCGCTTTCACGCTTACGCTCACCTTGGATGGTGAGCATGTCTTCGGCGATCGACACCGATACATCCTCTTTGTTCATGCCGGGAATGTCGGCCTTGAACAAATACGTTCCGTCGCTTTCGCAGATATCCACCCGCGGACCCCATTCGTTCAGTGGCATCGAGGTTCCGAGGCGAAGGTTGGGCCAATTGAAGGCGCGATCCACCATCGCTTCGATGTCAGTGAGGGGTTCCCACTTGATCAGACTCATTGGAATGCCTCTTGGGAGATCAATGGCTCTTTCAAGCTATGAATGCCGCTCTCATCGATCCTGCGGAGCGGGCCATTCGGCTCAGATCAGCGGCGTAGCCCGCTGCCGGCAACGCCGGGCGTTTTCTTCCAGATCGCAAGGTTTGTAATCGCCGCAGATCTGGTTGCGGTTGGTGTAGGGCCAGAGCGCCATCGGCACTTGCATGTCGCTGAGGCCATCGCCGAGGGAGTAGCCGCTGAACTGTTGCGCGGCCTCACTGATCTCCACGCTTTCGAGCGTGAACAAGTTGGGCGCATGGCGGGTGCACGGAGCGATCGCACCTATGGAGGTCATCTCCAGGCCGTGGGCTTGATCCCAGTAGGAACAGGTTTGGCAGTGCTGGGTGTTCATGGCACAGAGCGCAGTCCTCCCCAGCCAAAGGATGCGTGTTGGCAGCGGCGTGTTCTGCGGCTCAGTCGCCGCAGATCCAGTCCTGGGCGGCGAGAAGATCACTGCTGCTGAAGGTTTGGGTGTCGGCGTGGCTGAAGCTTTTGATCAGCCGCGGCGCCAGCTGCATCAAGGGGCCATTGCTCACCACCGCAAGCTTCTGGGCGCGGTGGCGGTAATCGCGGATCAAGGCCAGATGCTGCCGCAGGGCCCCCAGGGCCAGCCAACCATCGAACTGCCGCAGATCGAGCAACACCCGTGGGTGATCCACTTGGCTGAACAGGTTGGCCAGGTCGTCGTCGATGCGGGCATACACCTCTGGATCGAGCAAGCCGATCAGGCTGATGGTGATCACCTCCCCCTGCCGCTCCAGGTGCACGGTGCCCAGCGCTTCGCTCAGCCAGCGCCGTGCGCCTTCAAGGTCGCTGAGGTTGAACTGCTGCACCGGGTAGGGCAACAACAGTGCGAGGGCTCGACTGGCCTGCCGAACCCAGCCCAGGTCGGTGACCAGCGCCAGGCGCTCAAAGCCATCCCAGTGGCGCAGGCCCAGATTGGTGTCGTCCCAGGCGGCCTCCAGGCTGAGGCCTTCAAAGTCGCTTTGGAGCACCACCAGCGCGTTGATCCGGTCGTGCTCCAGTAGTGCCGCTTCCACCTGCGGGATCACGACGCGCTGCATGTCGTCGCCGCTGATCTGGCCGCCGCAGCTGAACCCCAGGGTGCCGGCGGGGAGGTTGTCGATCAGCTGGATCATGGCGGCGGCGGCGTGGACCGGCGCAACCTATGGATGGCTCAATGGGGTGGCGTGTGGCTGGGGTGCCAATGCCGCAGCGCTGCTGCGTTGCCGTTCCAGCCGCCAGCCGTGGCCTTGGCTCTGGCAACGCCAACCCGCCGGAGCGGCTTCCAGGCCCAGTTGGTGCTCGAGCAGTTGGCGATCGGCGGCTGATGCCTCCTGAAGCTGGAAGCCCCGCAGCTGAAACGGCTGCAGCTCAAGGGCGGCAAGGGCACCGCTGCGGCGCTCCAGCTCCACCCCGTAGAGGCACACCAGATCAGAGCGCCAGGGGTCGCGCGGCGGCAGGCCTTCGTAGTCGTTGATCAGATCGCCGCAGCCGTAGAGGATCAGCCGGCCCTGATGGATCTCCAGGGGCAATGGGTGGTGGGAGGAATGGCCGAACACCACATCCACCCCGGCAAGCTCGATCAGTTGGCGTGCCAGCCAGCGGTGCTGCTCCGGCACCACCGGCACCCAATTGGCCCCCCAGTGCAACGCCACCACCACCCGATCCCCCGGGCGCCGCTGGCGGTTGATGCAACGGCACAGCCATTTCACGCTGCCGTTGTTGATCCCGCTCAACAGGGCCACGCCGGGGCGGCAGGGCAGGGCGGCCCAGGCTGGCGGTACGCCACTGCTGGTGAAGGCCCAGGCGAACAGCAACAGCTCGCGGCCATCCCCCACCTGCCAGCGCGCCGGTCGCTGTGCCTGATGGGGGCTGAGGCCTGCGCCGGCGGCCTGGATGCCGGCTTGGCGCAGGCAGCGCAGAGTGTCAGCCAGGCCATTGAAGCCCCAGTCGAGGCTGTGGTTGTTGGCCAGGCTGCAGCCATCGAGGCGAGCCGCCTGCAGGGCTGTGATGTTGGCGGGGTGCATGCGGAAGTGCACGCCTTTGCCCGGCCAGGGTTTGGAGCTGGTGGTGATGGCTGTTTCCAGATTCACCAGCCGCAGCTCGGGGTTGAACTGCTCCATCCAGGCCAGGCTTTGGCCCCAGGGTGTGGCGGGTTGGAACGGCGCCACCATCGGGCCATGGATCTGCTCGGCGAGCTGCGCGTAGTGGCGGGCATCGCGCACCACCGCCTCGTGCAGGGTTGGATCGCAGTGCTGGGGCATCTGCTGATCGATACCCCGGCCGAGCATCAGATCACCCCCCAGCAGCAGCTTGAGGGTTAGCGGTTCCACAGCTGCTGCATGGCGGCCATCGCGAACACCAGCAGGCCGAGAGCCACCAAGGCCAGGCAGAGCTGCACCGCCAGAGACACCGGAATCACAGGCACCACAGCCAGCTCCCATCGCTGCTTGTGATCTATGGCGCTGGCCTAGAGCCGGCGGTTGGGGCGGCACAGCCGCAGCGCCGGCGCTGGGATGCTGCGGCTGCGGCGTTCAGCCTGGCTCGAGGCGCGCACCCTGGCGCCAGTGCCTGGGCCCCTGCACGCATGGTGAGTAGCAATGGAACTTTCCACCTCGAATCGCCGGCCTTCCGCGATGGCGAGCTGATCCCGCTCATTCACACCGGCGAGGGGCTCAACCTCTCCCCGCCGCTGCGCTGGAGCGGTGCGCCGGAGCACACCCGCAGCTATGCCCTGCTGCTGGAAGATCTGGATTCACCGGCCGGCAGTTGGGTGCACTGGCTGCTGTTCAACATCCCAGCTGCGCTGCGGGCGCTGCCGGCAGGGTTGGAGCGGGCGCCTGAGCTGCCGAATGGCGCCCGCCACGGCAGCTGCTGGGGGGTGGGCCGCTTTGAGCGGATCGGCTATCAGGGCCCGTTGCCGCCGGCGGGTCTGGCCCATCGCTACCGCTTTGAGCTGGTGGCGTTGGATGCGTCGCTGGATCTGCCGCCCGGTTGCTCGGTGTTCGATCTGCGGGCGGCAATTGAGGTCCACGCTCTGGGGCGGGCTGAGCTCATGGGGCTGTACGCCAGCAGCGCCTGATGTGGATCTGAAAGCAGCGCATCGGATTGCATCAGACTGCTGCAGTCCGATGCGCTTAATTGCAACGGTTGGGCTGGTCTTGTACGGCCTGCCAGCGCATCACTCTCTTTGGACTTTCGATCGTTGTGACGCCCCGTAAGCAGCTTTCGATGGTTTTGCCGCAGGAGCTCATCGAGGCCATCAAGCAGCGTGCCACCGAACAAGGCCTCAGCATCACGGCCTATGTGGCCAACCTGGTGCGCCGCGATCTCGGCTATCCGGCGCTGCCGGATCCGCAGGAGATTGCCGAGCAGCTGCATCAGCTGCAGGAGCGTGTGGAGCGCCTCGAACATGGCGATAGTTAGCCTGTAGATCTGCTGTAGAACAGCGGCGCTCTCCGTGCCAGCTGTGATGGGTCCAGATCGTCGGCAGTCGCCCGAGCAGCCGGAGGGAATGCCGTTGCGCAACAGCCGCGTCACGGTGAACCTCACACCTGAGGTGCATGCTGAGTTGCGCCGCTTGGCCGGAGAACAGGCCCGCAGCGTGAGCAATCTCTGCCAAACAATCATCGAAGCCTCGCTGGACCGCCGGAACCGCTGAACTGCTGCTATGCGCGCTCTGGCCCCGCCCTTGAGCACAACTGCAGCAGCACAGCCGCAGGCGGGGCTGCTGCAGGGGTTCTGCCCTCAGGCTGGTGGGGTGCACGCGATGGAGTCGTGGGATGAACAACGGCAACTGGGAGATCGGTGTCTCGGCGGAGAGCCTTGATCAATTGCTCAGCGGTGAGCAGGCCGGCATGACCCTCTGGTTTCTCGCTGGCTACGTGAAGGGCATCACCGATAGCCACGCGCTGCTGCGCGGCGAGCGGCTGATGGTGATCGAGCCCGATGGCGATCAGGGCTGGTGCCTGCGCACCGCCGCGGCAAACGACCGCGCCGCCAGCCCGGTGGAGGTTGAGGCCTGATGACCACCCTGCCCATCACCACCACTTGCTATCAGCGGCGGATCACCGAGCTGCAGGCGCAGATCCAGGCGTTGCTGCAAACCCTTTGCCATCGCCGCTCCAGCCCCGCCGATGTGGCGCGGATCGATCGCCAGATGCGGCCGCTCTATGCCGCCCTCTGGGCGATGCACGCTGAGATCAACGCCTAGGCAATGCGGCCGGCTGCCGCGCCGCTGCGATCGGGCTCGAGGTTTGGGGTGATGCCGAACGATCCCACTCCCTGGCATGCCCGCTTGCCCCCCGGCAGCACCGAGGGCCTCACGGGTGCTGAGGCGGAGCGGCGGCTGGCGGTAGACGGCCCCAATCGCCTGCCGCAGGCCTCGGTTCCCAGCCTGGCCGCGCTGTTGTTGCGCCAGTTCGCCAGCCCCTTGATCGCGGTGCTGCTGGTGGCGGCACTGCTTTCACTGGCGGTGGGCGACCGCAAGGATGCCCTTTTTATTGCCGCGGTGCTGCTGCTCAACGCTCTGGTGGGCGGGCTGCAGGAATGGAAGGCGGAGCGCCGCAGCCATGCGCTGCGCCAGCTGTTGCGGGTGCAGGCCCTGGTGCGCCGCGATGGCGAGGTGGTGCTTTGCGATGCCCAAACGCTGGTGGTGGGCGATGCGGTGTGGCTGGAGAGCGGCCAGGTGGTGCCGGCGGATCTGCGCCTGCTGCGCAGCCACAACCTCGAGCTGGATGAGGCGCTGCTCACCGGTGAATCCCTGCCGGTGCACAAGCACGCCCAGGCGCAGCTTCCCGACAACACGCCATTGGCTGAGCGTTGCACCATGGCCCATGCCGGCACCACGGTGGCGAGGGGCCGCGGAGTTGGGCTGGTGGTGGCCACGGGCCAGGCCACCGAGGTGGGGCAGCTGGCCAGCGATCTGCAAACGATTCAGCCCGGGCGGCCGCCGCTGCTGCAGCGACTCGATCGCTTCAGCCGCAACATCGGTCTGCTGGTGAGCCTGGCGGCCCTGGCGGTGGGGTGGCTGGCCATGGCCCGCGGCGGCATTTCGCTGATGGAAGCGCTGCTGTTTGCCGTGGCCTTAGCGGTGTCAGCCATCCCCGAGGGGCTGCCCGTGGCGCTCACGGTGGCCTTGGCAGCGGCCAGCCATCGCATGGCGCAGAGGCAGGTGATCGTGCGGCGGCTTCCCGCAGTGGAGTGATTGGGCAGCTGCACCCTGATCGCTAGCGACAAAACCGGCACGCTCACCTGTAATCAGCTCTCGGTGGAGCGGGTGCTGCCCGCCGATGGCGTGGCGCTGGAGCGGCTGGCCCGGGCTGC
Organism: Vulcanococcus sp.; assembly: GCA_019264575.1. GTDB lineage: Bacteria > Cyanobacteriota > Cyanobacteriia > PCC-6307 > Cyanobiaceae > Vulcanococcus. Next base: position 72,828 of record JAHUZV010000019.1, read on the forward strand.
GGTGCTCTGCAATGAAGCGGATCTGCATTGCCGCGATGGCGATTGGGTGGGTCGCGGTGATCCCACCGATGTGGCGCTGTTGCAGTTCGCCCGCCAGCAGGGCTTGAGCCGGGAGCGGGCGCTGCTGGCGGAGCCCCAGCGCAATGCGATTCCTTTTGAGCCTGAACACCGCTTCGCCGCCAGCTTTCATGCCGCCCGCACCGGCGGGATCAGCGTGCTGGTGAAGGGCGCTCCGGAGCGTGTGTTGCCGATGTGCAACGCCAGCCCGGCCTCGCAGCGGCACTGGCTGGAGCAGGCCGTTGCGCTGGCGGGCGAGGGGCTGCGGGTGTTGGCTTTGGCCGAGGGCCGAGGCCTCGAGCCGCTGGGGGAGCAGGCCACCCCACCTGAGCCCAGTGGCCTCGAGTGCCTGGGGTTGTTGGGGTTGATGGATCCGCTGCGGCCGGGTGCAGCGCTGGCGGTGCAGCGTTGCCACGAGGCCGGCATTCGCGTGTGGATGATCACGGGCGATCACCCCATCACGGCGGCAGCCATCGCCCGCCAACTCGGCTTGCTGCAGGGCCGTGATGCGGTGGTGGAGGGCCGCGAGCTGGAGCAGGCCAGCCCGCGGCAGCTGCAGCGCCTGGTGGCCAGCCGCTGCGTGTTTGCGCGCATGGCACCTCATCAGAAGCTGCAGCTGGTGCAGGCGGCACAGCGGGCCGGCCACTTTGTGGCCGTCACCGGTGATTGCGTGAACGATGCCCCGGCGCTGCGGGCCGCCCAGATCGGCATTGCCATGGGGCGCAGCGGCACCGATGTGGCTCGGGAGGCGGCCGATCTGGTGTTGGCCGACGACGGCTTCGCTTCGATCGTGGCTGGCATCGAGGAGGGCCGGATTGCCTACGCCAATGTGCGCAAGGTGATTGCGCTGTTGGTGTCGTCGGGCGCGGCCGAGATTGTGCTGATCACGTTGGCGGTGGCCAGTGGGCTACCCCTGCCGCTGCTGCCAGTGCAGCTGCTCTGGCTGAATCTAGCCACCAATGGTGTGCAGGATGTCGCCCTCGCCTTTGAACCGGCCGAGGGCGATGTATTGCGCCAGCGGCCCAGGCCGCCGCAGGAACCGGTATTTGATCGCCTGATGCGCCAGCGCACCGTGCTCGCCGCCCTCGTGATGGGGGTGGTGGGCTTTGCGCTGTATGCAGCGCTGCTGCAGCGGGGCTGGCCGCTCGAGCAGGCCCGCAACGCGTTGCTGCTTCAGATGGTGTTGTTTGAAAACGTGCAGATCGGCAATTGCCGTCTGGAGAGGCATTCGGTGTTTAGCGCCTCACCGCTGCGATCGCCGCTGCTGCTGGCGGGCACGGCGGCCGCTTTTGCTCTGCACGTGTTGATGATGCACAGCTCCTGGGGCCAACATCTGTTGGGCACCGGGCCACTGCCGCTGCAGCAGTGGCTGGTGCAGCTGGCATTGAGCCTCAGTGTGTTGCTCGCTGTGGAATTGCAGAAGTGGATTCAGCGTCGCGGCGATCGAGGGAGCTCTCCAGCAAATACGCCGCCAGGTTGCTGAGGGAGCGGCCCTCGCGGTCGCTGCGCTCAATCAGGGCATTCAAGGTGGAGTAGGCCACGGTGATCGTGAGGCGCTGGCTGGAGCGGAAGTTGTTGGAGCCTGAGCGGGCGTTGAGGGAAACCATCGGCACTGCCGTAAGGATTGCTTAAGGATTGGCCGAGTGCGCTTGTGCGCCTAGATCCTTGTTTGCGGATCCCAGAATTGGGATGGGTGGTGTGATGGTGCGCTGCTTGTGTGCGCAGTGGCCGAGGCAGATTGCTGTGGATCCGCTTATACAGATCTTGCATTTAAGCCTCGAATTCATGTTCACCTGGCTACCCCCCCCCATTTGGGGACATGCGCTTCACCTTGAGGGTGTGGAACACTTGTAGGCCAGCGACCGGTGTGGTTTTTGGGTGTTGTTGTTCTCGACGATCACCGCATGGTGGGCCAGGCCATCGCTGGTGTGTTGTCTGAAGTTGCGGGCTTAAATGTCATCGGGGTTTGTGCTTCGGTGCAGGAGGTTGTTGCCCTGATCCATGTTTCTCCACCCCATCTATTGGTGCTGGATGTGGAGTTGGGCGGTGCGTGTTATCGCGATGCGGTTGATCCGCTCCTGCAGCGCAGGCCGGAGGCCGAGCTGTTGTTCATTACGGCCATGGCTTCTCAGTTCGAGCCCCCTGCTGATCTGCAGCCCTTCACGATTGGGGTGGTGGATAAGGCTCAGGCTTGGGATCAGCTGCTGGCGGTGGTGATGCCCTGGAAGCAACGTCTCTGCGATGGGATCACAACGGCCATGCAGGGTTGTGAGCTGCAGCTGGCAGCGATCGATCGGCTCAGTCCGCGGGAGCATCGGCTGGTGCGTGAACTGGGCTGCGGGCTGCTTAATAAAGAGATCGCTGCCCGGTTGGAGCTCAGCGTGGCCACGGTGGAGACCTATCGCAAAAGCGTGGCCGCCAAGCTCGGCGTGAGTGGCGCGGAGCTGGTGCGGCTGGCCACGCTGCACCGCACCCTCAGGTGGAACGCGGGTTCCCCAGCGGCAGTCTGAGGCGCACTTCCGCTCCCCCCAATGGGTTGGAGTGGCCCAGGTGCAGCGCCCCGCCGTGGCGGCAGGCAATCGATTGCACGGTGAGTAATCCCACCCCCATCCCGTGGGGTTTGGTGCTGCGCATCAACAGTTCGCGCAAGTTGCTGCTGGGTAGGCCTGGGCCGCTGTCGGCCACCACCAGCTCAACCATGCCGGCCTCGGCTTGAAGGGTGCAGGCCAGGCGGCGCGGTTGCGGTTGCCCGCATAACGCCTCGCAGGCATTGCTGAGCAGATTGCAGCAGGCAATCTCCAGTTGCCCGGGCACTCCGCTCACCAGCACTGGTGGCTGCAGCAGCTGCAGCTGGAGTTCCACCCCGGAGGTCTGCAGAAGGGGCTTCAGCCGCTGCAGACAGGCACGCAACACAACGTTGAGGTCGATCGGTTGCATCGGCATGGCCGACTCCTTAAGGAGTGAGCCGATGGCCTCGATCAGGTCGTTGATCTGGCTGCCGCAGGTTTGCAGCTCAGCCATCGCCTGCTGCAGTGCAGGGTTGCTGATGGGTGCCTCTTCGAAGCGCAGCTGGATCAGCCTGGTTTGCAGCAGCAGCTGGCTCAGGGGCTGACGCAGCTCATGGGCCAGGGCGGAGGCCTTCAGGCTCTGGGCCAGTTTTTCTCCCAATGCAGCCTGGCTGGCTTGCAGTTTCAGCTGTTGGTCTTCCAGCTGTGAGCGCGCATGGGCGGCCCAGATGCAGCCCACAAGGATGAGGCTGCGGCGCGCCCACATCAGCGCTTCAACCTGCCCATCTGCATGGCCCGTCCCATGGGCGAGTTTGCTTGAGATCTCCAGGGCCAGAAACAGCACCACCAGCAGGCTTTCCTGCTTGGTGTTGAGCAGCGCCACACCGGCGATCACCGGCAGCACGCTCCAGGGTGGATTTCTCAGCTCAAGCGCTGTGTTGAAGCGCACATCGATCAGCAGGCTGATCAGCAGCGTGAGCAGGGCCAGGCCTGCGGTGATGCACCAACTCCTGCTGCTGCAGCGCCTGAGAGCGCGACGCCATCGCTGCATCGCTAGTGCCCAACTACAACCAATCTGCAACTGGCTGCTTGGTTTGGCAGCGGCGTTGTCGCGGCTCTTCCTATCGGTCTGTATCAGGCAGAGCCACGCCGCCGCTCAACAGCAGTTGTTGCCGAATGATTGGCCCGGCAGCTTGCAGGTCTGTGGTCCTTCCGCTGGAGCATCTCGCGGTTCTGGATCTCTACCTGTGGTTGGGGCATGAAGGCGCCGTTAGCGATGTGCTCGAGGTGCACCAGAGCACGGTGTCGCGTCAGGTGCGCTCGGCTCTGAAGCTGTTCAAGCTGAAGCTGAGCCGCGCCGACGGCTCCATGCAGCTCGGCGGTGATGCCTCACTGCTGATGGCCGAGCGGGCCGTGCATCAACAGGCCCGCCTGCGCGGGCGAGCGCCGTTGCGCATCGATGCCACCTATGCCTCAGGCCCCTGGTTTTTAGCCAGCCCGCCGGAGGGTTGGACTGTGGGCCGTTTTGATCTACCCGGTGTTCAGCGCCCGCTGCAGTTGCTGGAGGAGCGGGTGATGGATGCCTGGGTGGGCAGCTACCAGCCCGATCTGCCGGGCCCGGATGATCCCGATTGGTGGGTGCTGGATCTGCTGCGCGAACCGGTGCAATTGCTGGCCGCTCCCGACCATCCGCTGGCCCACGTGCGCGGCCTGAGCGGCTCGGATTTCGAGCCCTTTCCCAGCCTGGCCTTGCCCCCCGGCTGGTTTCCCCGCACCGAAGCGGTGCTGCGTGAGCAGGGCTTGTGGAGCGATCCGGTGCGGATCAAGCGCTACGATCCGAGCTGTTGGGAGGGGTGCTGCGCTGATGGTGTGACGCTCACCTACGGCCAGAGCCTCACCGAAGCCCTGCAACCCACCATCGTGCGCCTGGATTGGGATCTAGGCCTGATCACCGGTGAAGCGTTGGTGGTTCGCCGCGATCTGGTGGATCAGCCGGCCGTGCAGCAGCTCGTGGAGCATCTGCTCCAGCAGGCTAGGCTGCTGGCCGCCCGCTTCGACGACGTCGAGCTCGTGAGCTGAGCGGCCAGCGCTTCACCACATCGGGCAGCCCCAGCCACCCATGCCAGCGCCGTGATGCCAGCCGATGCCATTGGCTCGCTGGCATTGATCGAGATCAGCAAACGTTTTGGCTTGGTTGATGCAGCGCAAACGCTGCTCCAGCCTGGCCTGCAGTTGATGGCTCATCTGCTGAGTAAGCCGCGCCTGCAGCTGTTGGCTCATCTGCCGCATCAGCTGGCGCCGTTCCTCGAAGCTGCTGGGCTGGGCCTGGGCAGCCCTTGGTCCATCGATGAGTAGTAGGGAGGCCGTGGCAGCTGCCACGGAGATGGATCGACGCACCACAACAGCTCAGGCATCAACGACATCCCTGGCCTACTGGCTCTGCTGATTTCCGCTGGATGCTTCAGCAGATTCCCCCACCATCAGCGCACCGATTGGAGCTGTTGCATCAGCCTTGCCGCATCCCGCCGACTGCGACCCACACAGATGGCTCCCAGCAGGCCGTGCTCACTGAGCGCACCCAGACGCATCGGGATGCAACCCCGCCGTGTGGCGCTGTTGAAATAGAGCTGCTGTTTCACCATGGCATCGACCATCTGCTCAGGCAGCAGGCCGCGCCAATGCTCCTGCTGAAGCTCATCGCTGGCTTCGTAAAACACGGCATCGCCATCAACGGTGCGCAGCAGACCGCTGCTGTGATCGAAGACGCTGCCGGTTGCGGTGGCGGCCAGCTGGAAGGGATGCGTGGTGCCTCCCTTGCGCAAGTTGATCTCAATCGCCCAGAGGCGCCAGCCCTGCGGCTCGCGCCGCGCCAACAGATCCAAGAGCACCGGCCCCCGGCATCCGAGCTGGGCGAGGTACGCACCCAGGCGCTCAGCCATGGCTATTGCCTCCTGGCTGTAGCCATGGCGCGCGGGAAAACAGCAACCCTGGAAGCTCTGGCCGTGGGGCCCGCCCAGGCACTGCTCATGGGTGGAGAGGATGTTGCTTTCACCGCTCGGTGTGATCCAGAGCTGCACGCTGGGTGAGCTCAGTGCGCCGGTGGGAGCGCAGATCAGCTCCTGGGCAATCACTCCATTGCGCTGTAGTTCAGCTTCCCAGTGGGGCAGCGGCATGGCGAGCTGCTCCAGTGCCTGCTGCAGTTGGCTGCGCCGTGTGGAGGCTCGCTGCTGCCGCCATGGCCCCAGCGCTAAGGCAAGAGGTGCGTTGCCACGGCCACCAGCCATGCGGTTGAGCTTCACCATCAGCCGATCAATCACGTTGTGGCGCAGGGCCAGCTCATCGATCGCGTCGATGAGCGCCTCAATCGAGTGACAGAGGGGCGTTGTGCATGGATGCGGTAAACCAGTTGCCTTGAAAACTTCGGCTGATCCGGCCTTACTACCCAGCTCGGCGAGCTCAGCAGGGGTTCCTTCCAGCGCGAGGCCGAGGCGCTGCGCCAGGATCAGTTCCTCATCGGAGACGGCATAACAGGCCAGGACTGAGCCCGGCCGGAGCAGCGCTGCCAGGAACTCGAGCAGGCGAGGGCGCGCCAGCAGCTTGTTGGTCAGGCTGATGGGTGAGTGGTCGTTGAGGTTGATGCACTGCAGGCGTTGTCGCCACCAGTGGGGCGGTGCGGCTGGCAGCAGTTGAAGAACAGCATCCAGGCAAGCGTCGCTGATGGCCACAGGGGTAACCACCACCATCCGATGCTCTGGATGCTGAAGATGGCGCAGCTCAATCAAGTGCCGCTCAGGCCAGCTGTCCAACCCGGCGATGCTGGCCAGGGTGGATGGGCTGGCGTTGGTGGATGGCACCAGCAGTAGATCCTGGCCATGCGCCACAGGCCGCTTCCCTCAGATCAGGATGAAGTGATCGGCACTGAGGATCGGCGCGGATTCAAGAATGGCAAACATGCCGCCTTGATCGCCAAATCCTTTGGTGTCGCCGTTGGCGTTGAAGAACAAACGTCCGTTTGATTCCTGGTAGATGATGTCGGCGTCGCTCTTCGCGGCACGCTTGAGTTGTCTGCGGTTGTCAACGCTTTCAAACTCCAGCTCGCCAATGCCTTTGAAGACGCGGCGCGACAGTTCAAGTTTGTCGCCATTGGTGCCGTTGAAGCCCATGATCCTGTCGATGCGCCGAGCTCCCTGGCTGCGGAAATAAGCGCTCGAGTTGAAGCGAAGGTGGAACCCGTTGCGTTGCAGGCTTGCATTGCCAGGAGCACCGGTCACGTCGTCTGGAGATCCAGCAGAGAGAGATGAATTGCCAGAAGCGACTGTCATATCGGCTGAAGAGCCGGCAGAGATAGGCGAATCACTAGTCGTCGTGCCACCGTTCATATTGTAGTAACTGGAGCTTGAGTTGTGCTCGGTAGAGTTTGATATCAGGGTGTAGTTGTAAATAATGGTGTTGGTTGAATAGTCGATAGTTGAGAGAACGGCAACCTGGTTCCCATTGGATGTATTTGTGTAGCCATTGCCGGTAATTGGATCTGCCGGGGCCGCAATGGAAGAATCTTTGGTGACTAGTGGTGTTGCGATAGGTTCTGAAGGGTCTTCGGCAATCAAAGGTGTTGCGACGGGGGTTTCTGCTGGTTCGGCTGGATTGAATGGATTGCTGTTGTCGAAGGTGGGTGACTGTGGAGAGTCGCTCATGCGCTTGAAGCATTCACTGAAGACCACAAAAAGCTATTGATGGTTGTAGCTTCAGAAGGTTGCAAGCTGCTTCTAAGGTTGATCAAAGCTGCAGCGTTCGCGCTTCGATTAGGTGCCGCTAAAAAGCCGCAGCTTGGTAAATAGAAATCCCAATACTGTGGTCTGTCGTGTGATGATCTCTGCCTGTACATCCATGCCATGCCTAAGTTCGCAAAGGCGATTGCCTGCACGCAAGCTGCGGGAAGCAGGTTCAAGCGAAACTTGAAAGAGGCCGGGGTATGCCGAGGTGCGTGATCCTTCGGCGTCACTCCCTTTCTGCACAGTATCAGCAGAAATATTGGTCACTTTGGCCTTGAGTACGCCGTAGTCAGGGTATGGGCAGCCGGTGATGCGTAAATAGGCCTCCTGCTTCGGTTTGATCGAGCCAATATCACGGCTGGGGATTCGTACCTGAATCGTTTGCTTGGCATTGGTCGGTGCGATCTGCGCGAGAATCTCACCGGCCCGTATGACCTGTTGAGCATGGCGCATGCCACTCAATAAGACGGTTCCTGTCTCTGGTGCCTTAATGGTGCTGTTGCTGAGAGCTCGATTCACCTCAGTAAGGCGTGAACGTGTTGTTTCCAGCAATTTGTTGAACTCGCGTTGTTGATTAAGCGTCTGACCTCTGTCTTGTCTCAAGTCTGCTAGTTGCGCTGTGCCCCGAGCCCTTTGTTCTTCCAGTGCTTGCTGCGCTTTCGCAAGTTCATTTTGGGCCAAGGAATATTGGGCATTTTTCTCGTCCACAACGCTGGCGGCAACTGCTCCCGTGGCTTGCAAGCTCCGGTAGCGCCTTAACTCAGTGCGCCGGAAGTCTAATGTTGCATTAGCATTGTCAACATTTCGCGCTGCAGATTGCAGTTGGGCTTGAAGTAGCTGAGATGTGGCAATGCTTTTTTGTTTTAAGTCGCTGCTTTGTTGCGCGCTGTTGTCCTGCTGGGCTAAGGATTCTCTCAGCTCGTTTTCGAGTTTTCGCTTTTCACTCTCCAATTGTTTGCGATCAAGAACTGCTAAGGCCTGGCCTTCCTTCACCTCTTGATTCTCTTTGATCCAAACGGCGGACAGAGTGCCATCCAGTTGACTTTGTACAACGGTGTTCTCTCCATCGGGTCGTACCACTCCCGCTGCGCGAACGGTCTCTCTCCATGGCCAGATTGACAGCCCCAGTAGTCCTGCGGTGGTTGTGATCAGCACGTTGCGACCAAATGCACGTGTCCAGTTGCCCAGGGCAGGCAGAAAGTCGTCCGCCTCGATGCGCATCACGGCGTTATCCTCTGCCGCTCGTGGTGCTGACAGCGTGGTGGGTTGCGCTTTTGTTTGAAGTTCGAGGTCGCTCATGCTCAGTGTGCTTTGAGGTAGGGAGAAACAAGAAGGCTTTCTTTGAGTGCGCTGGGTTGATCTTGTTGTTTCACCTTTCCTTGGTCGATATAGACAATCCAATCGGCACGAAGGATTACCGAGGGGCGGTGGCTCACCATGATTGTTGTTTTGCCCTGTCTGTGATTGAGCAACTGATTCATCAGGCGTTGTTCCAGCACAGGATCGAGGGCAGAGGTCGATTCGTCCAGGATCAGCACGGGTGGATCATTGATCAGTGCACGCGCTAATGCCAGGCGTTGCCGTTGGCCGCCTGAGAGATTGGCGCCAAATTCCCCAAGAACCGTTCCATAGCCATCCGGAAGCTCGTGGATGAATTCATCAGCCAATGCCAATCTGCAAGCCTCAACCACCTCCGCAAAGCTGATGCCTGGATGGCTGAAGACAAAGTTTTCGTAGATGCTTCGGTTGAAGAAGTGTGATTCCTGTGGCACAAGCACCACCTGTCGCCTGATGCATTCGAGTGTGAGATCTTGGGAGCTATACGACCCGTAGTGAATCGTTCCTCGCTCAGGTGGATAAAATCCTGCGATTAATTTGCTGATGCTGCTTTTGCCACATCCAGATTGTCCAATCAGAGCAGTTGTCACTCCCCCTGGAATCTCCAGAGTGAAGTCGTCAAGCAACGCGCGGCGACCAGGGTAATGCCAGGTAATGTTCTTGCAGAGGATGGGTGCTTCAGAGCTGATTCCGGCGTAGTGCTTGCTTTCTTTATTCTGATCTTCTGGTTCACGTTCCATCACTTCGGATAGACGTCGCAAGACAACGCTTGCTGTGATCGCCTCTTGCGAGATGGCGCTGAGACCTGTGAGGAAGGCCAGCACATTCGCACCCATCCCATTAAATGCAAGTAGTTGGCCGATGCTCAGATCACTGTTGATTACAAAACTGCTGCCATACCAAAGCAATGCGATGGAGCCGATGCCACCCAGTAAGCCTGTTGTCGTGCTTTCACTCAGGCGCAGCTGCGTGCCTGCCCAGCTCAAGCGAGCCAGGCGTCCAAAATTGCGCTGATATTCCTGCCAGGCTTGGGGCGTTGCCTCGGTCGTTTTCAGCACTGTCGCTGCTCTGAAGACCTCCACCAAGTAGCCTTGGTTTTCTGCTGCTCCGACGAGGAGTTGCTTTGTCTTCTTCTGCAGGAGTGGTAGAAAGCAGAGATTGCACACCACTACAGCTGCATAGCAGGCTACTGCTGCAATGGCTAAGGGAACGGAGTAGCTCAGCATCCATAGCAGCGAGATGGCTGCGATGCAGAGCTGGCTGGGTAAGCCAGTCACCACTGCGGTGAGTAGCTCATTGATGCGCTGGATATCGCTGATTCGGCTTACAACTTCGCCACTTCGGTGGCCTTCGAAATAGTTGATTGGTAACTGAAACAGTCGTTGGCCGTAATGAAGGATCATTTGTAACTGCAGTTTCTGCCCAAAATGCCCCACCATCTGCCCCTGCACCCAGCCAAGCCCGTACCGCAGTGCTGTGAGCACCATGATCCCGGCGCTTAGTGCCGTGAGCATGTGTGTGTCTCCGCGAACCAGGACATCATCGGTGAGAATCTGCATGAGTACTGGCATGCCCAGCGCAAGGCTTCCGATCACGATGTTCAGCATCAAGGCTTGCAGGAGCAGCCCTTTGAACGGCGTGATGAATTGCCCGAACACCCAGAGGCCTGGCCTCGTTTCCTCGTGTTCCGCTTGTTGAAACCTGGCAGGATCGGGCTCAACCAGGAGCAGGATTCCATTCTGCCAATGGCGCACAAAGTCAATCTCGCTCAGTTTGCGGAGACCAACGGCAGGATCAGCAACGATCAGCTGATGATCTTGATCACGGCCATGAAGTACCACCCAATGGTTGCCATCCCAATGGCAGATCACGGGTAATGGCAGTTCTTCAATGGACTCCAGCAGCGTGGCATCAGCTTTTGCCGCCCGCGCGATCAGCCCGAGTTGTTCTGCTCCTCGCTTCAGTCCCAGCAGGGTGGTGCCGTTGGCCATGGTGCCAACAGCTTCCCGAACCTTGCCGAGGCTGAATTGTCGCCCGTGATGCTCGCAGATCGTTGCTATGCAGGCCGCACCGCAGTCCTCTTCGCTGAACTGTCGAATGCATGCAAACTCTTGTCTCCGATGCTTTAGGAGCTGGTCGAGGCTTGTCTGCAAGGCTCCAATCCGGTCCTTGCTGAAGATCTGATGGAGCATGGACTCAGTGGATCAAAGTCGTGACTGCTTTGGCTGATCATGAAGAAGGAGGCCCCAGAACTGAGGCCTCCGCTGCGTGACTCAGGAGGTCACGGCATACCAAACCAATTGCTACCGCCCAGCAGCTTGATGAAGTCGGTGTCAATGTTTGCAGTGTTGCCCTGGCCCACCATGGCGGAGCCTTCAAGCAGGCCTACAGCGGTACCGATGTTGATCGGTGTGATGATTCCCAGGCCAATATTTGGTAATACCAAGGAATAGCCGCCACCGCAGATGGCTTCGCACTGATGGTCGTTCAGAAGTTGCATGGTCTTTAGTTAAAATGCTGTGAAAAAGGGGCCTGTATCGGCCCCTGTTGATCAGAAGAGGCTAACGATCACGTTGTAGATGTCAGCATTGTTACCTTGAATGGTGCTGGCAAGAGCGCCACTATTGCTCAGTCCGAGCAGGGTGTTGGATGTGCCACCCACGGCCCAGGACGAGCCAATGTTGCTTTGGGCGATGGCGTTATAGGTGGCGCCAAGGTAAGCGCCGCCAGTCACCATTTCGCTTTTGGCTTCAGTGAGGAGTTCCAGTTTGGTCATTGTGTTTGTGTTCGATGAACATGGGCTAGGCCCACCTTGTTTTTATTCGGCTCAGGTTTGCTGGCAGTTGTTTCTGCAGTTCTGCATCAGCCTGCTGGCTTTTTCAATGTTGCTTCGGATTGTGGGTTGATTTGAGCCGCATCGTCCGATCTGTGGGGTTTTGGCTGGTTATGACTTGTTCTGGTTGATTCACATCTGATGGATCTTGCCGCTTTTCGTCTTGCCGTTCTGTGGTCGGGTTGGCTTCTGGTCATGCTGTTTCACGTTGAGCTGGGCTTGATGCCGCTCTTTCACGGACGTTCTGTGGAAATCGAGAGCCGTGTTTCCGCATCGCGCTTGCCGCAGATCTTCCTTTCGATGCTTCTTTATTTCTTGTTTCCGGTTTTCGCCATGCTGCTGGCCTTTCATGCGGCGACAGAGCCCCTTGGTTGGAGTGGAACAGTATTGATGCGTGGCTTGCAGTTCTGGTTCAGTGCTCTCTATTGCGTTTCCAATCTGATCCACTTAGTGGCAGACATTCGCATTCCTGATGCCCGAGCTGATCAGGTTGTCTTGATGACAGCCCTGTCAATCCTTGGATTTGTGCTCTGTTGGCAGGCCTGGCAGTGGTGGCAGGGATGACGGCATTGGCTTCAATTGTGCTGGGTAGTGCGTTGATGTGCTGCATCGCCCTGATTGGTAGCGTCACTTTGTTGCTGTCACCAAGGCGGCTCCAACAGATGTTGATTCCTCTGGTGTCCCTTGCGGCTGGTTCCCTGATGGGTGGGGCACTGTTTCATATGGTTCCAGAGGGCTCTCTCGCTATGGAACCTCGGCAGGTGGGTTTGTTGCTTGCTCTTGGCTTTACAGCTTTTTTTGCTGTCGAGATCTTTCTGCACTGGCATCATTCCCATCGTCTTCGCTCTCGCTTCTCGGCTTCTTCCCTTACCTCTGAGCCGATGGCTTTTTTGATCCTTGTGGGTGACGGTCTCCATAATTTCATCGGTGGCCTGGGCATTGCTAGTACGTTTCTGATTGATCCTTCAGCTGGGTTTGCTGCCTGGGTTGCGGCTGTTGCCCATGAGATCCCCCAAGAACTGGGAGATTTCGGCGTTCTGGTTCATTCCGGTTGGTCGCGCCGTCGTGCCCTTGCCTGGAATTTTGCGTCGGCACTCACCTTCCCCCTCGGTGCCCTTGTGGCCTGGAGGTTTCAGCAGCTGCTGCCTCTACCTCCGCTTGTGTTGTTTGCTGCGGGTAATTTTCTCTATATCGCTGCGTCTGATCTTGTGCCTGAAATTAAGGCTCAGCCAACGTTGCCCCAGGCACTGGCCAGCTTTGCCTGGTTTGCCACTGGTCTGTTTGCGCTTTGGCTTCTTACTTCAGCTTGACTCAGGCTTGTCTTCTGCGACAGCCTGCCCGGGGATATGGAGTTGGTGGCGGTGAGGTTGATTGCCAAAATGCGCGCGTGCTATGGCAAGCAGTTCAGCGTCCGTACAGGCAGTGTCGTCGACATTGAGGGTTTCCACCTTCTTGATGGCTTCTGGATGTTGCTGCCTGAGGTGCTCCATTAAGACATGTCGAAGATCGCTTTCGCCGTGACCATGGCCCACTAGTAAGACTCGATCGGCTTGATGAATCGCTGCGCCCATTGCATTGAGATACTCAAAATCCAGTGGAGCACGTTGGCCTGCTACATCGCGGTCGTGGCGATGGCTGAGCCGTTGATGGCTACTCCACAGGCCGTGGGGTTCCACGGTGCTGATTGTTAGCTCTTCGCCCTCGAGCCACCAGAGGCGAGCGCCTCGGTGGTCGAGATGAACCACCAATCGCTTCGCCTGATCCCCGCGAACCCGCTTCTGCTCCGCTTCGGGATGTTCAGGGCTAATTCCGCCTTGCTGAAGAAATCGCCGTAGCCGCAACACACCCTCATGATCGAGCAGCGGACCTTGCACTCCAGTTGCTGCATGGAGCACGATCCTCTCGCCATCCGGGCGTTGCAGATTCAAGCGGTGATCACTCAGGCATTCGACCTTCAGGCCGAGATCTCGCGCCATCCCCTCCACCTCTGCCATCCGCAGATTGTGGTGTAGGGGATGGCTGAACAGTGCTTTTAGCGTGCGTTCGTGCTGTCGTCTCATCCTTCCAACCCAGGGGAGATAACCCGACGCTATGGATCTCTGCCTGGCCTGACGTTGGCCTGCAGCTTGGTTCAACAAATCCGCGGCAACAGTTCACCTCGGCTCACATCACAAGGCCTGAGAACGCCCAGGGTGTTCCGTAGCAGCACCGGTTGCTGTTGTTCTGACGTTGTTGTGCTGTGCACTGTGCCTACCTTGCAGGCCGCTGGATTGTGGTGGCGCAGCTGTTCCAGTGCTTTGGCTGCGTGGACTTCCGGGCAGATGACCAGCATTCGCCCTTCATTGGCCATGCTGAGGGGGTCGAGCCCCAGCAGATCGCAGGCGCCGTTCACGCTCGAGTGCAGGGGAATTGCCGCTTCCTCCAGTTCGATCTGACAACCGGCAGACCGCGCTATTTCATCGCTGGCACTGGCCAATCCGCCCCGGGTGAGGTCTCGCAAGCAGTGCACTTCAACGCCTGAGCTGATCAGCTCATTCACAGTGGTGTGGAGCGGCGCCAGGTCGCTCTCCAGTGTTGAGCGAAAACCCAGCTCTTCCCGCGCGGCCAAGATCGCCACACCATGGCGCCCCAGGTCGCCGCTCACCAGCACGGCATCACCTGGCTGCACAGCCGAAGGATGGATCTTCAGTGCATGCTCCACCACGCCGATGGCGCTGGTGTTGATGAAGATCCCGTCGCCTTTGCCTCGCTCCACCACCTTGGTGTCGCCTGTGATCACAGCCACACCGCACGCGTCTGCAGCTGCACGGATTGAGTGAACCACCCGCTCGAGCAGGCTCATCGCCAGCCCTTCCTCCAGGATCATCCCGAGGCTGAGGGCGACTGGGCGGGCCCCCGTCATCGCCAGATCGTTCACGCTGCCGAATACGGCTAGTCGGCCAATGTCGCCCCCTGGAAAAAACAGGGGCTTCACCACGAAGGAGTCGGTGGTGAACGCGAGCGTTTGCCCCGGACTGTTCAGCAGGGCGGCATCATGCAGCACGCCATCGGCTGGAGCGAACGCCGGCAGTAGCAGTTCCTCGATCAATTGTTGGCTGAGCCGGCCGCCACCGCCGTGGGCCAGCAGCACCGTGTCATGGGAAGGGGCCATGGCTCAGCGTTGGTAGCGGTAGTAGGCCGCGCAGGCTCCCTCACTCGACACCATTGGTGCACCGAGGGGATGGTCTGGTGTGCAGCGGTTGCCGAAGCTGGAGCATGCGCTGGGGCGTAGGAGGCCTTGCAGCACTAAGCCGCTGGGGCATTCCGCCTGCTCAGCTGTTTGCTCGTTTGAGGCTTGGCGATCTTTGTGGTCAAGGGCTAGCTGAACAAACGCTGGCCGCAGCTTGTATCCGCCCTGGTTGATCACTCCCAGGCCTCGCCAGATGGTGTTGATCGGTTCAAACACGTGCTTGAGCAGGGTTTGTGCTTCTCGGTTGCCCTCTGCGCTCACCGCTTTGCCGTAGGCGTTCTCCACCCGCGCCTCACCCCGCTCCAGTTGGGTGATGCAGCGCAGGATCCCCTGCAGCAGCTCCTCGGCGCTGAACCCCGTGATCACCACCGGCCTTCGGCGGCGCTGCACCAGATCGTTGAGTTCGCTGCCGCCCATCACCGTGCACACATGGCCGGCGGCCAGAACCCCCTGCACCGCACAGGCCGGATCGCTCAGCAGCTGATTAAGCACCGGCACCACCCGCACATGGGCCACCAGCAGCTTCAGGTTGCTGATCGCCTCGGCTAGTGCCTGTTGCGCCAGTAACGCCGTGGCCGGAGCCGTGGTTTCAAACCCCACGGCGAAGAACACCACCTGTCGCTCTGGGTGTTGACGGGCCAGCTCCAGCACATCGAGAGGGGAATAGATCACCCGCACGTCGGCTCCTTGGGCCCGCAGGCTGAGCAGATCGCGCCCGTTGCTACCGGGCACCCGCAGCATGTCGCCGTAGGAGCAGAGGATCACTTCCGGCTGCTCGGCCAGCGCCAGGGCTTGGTCGATCCGTTCTGTGGCGGTGACGCACACCGGGCAGCCGGGCCCGTGGATCAGCGTGATCTCGGGCGGCAGCAGCTGGTCAATGCCATGGCGCAGCAGGGCGTGGGTTTGGCCGCCGCACACTTCCATCAAGGTCCAGGGTCGGGTGGTGCTGCTGTGGATCTGCTCCAGCAGTTGCTTCGCTTCGGCGCTCATCGCTCATCCCAGTCCGCGGGTAGGGCGTAACTGCTGAGAGCCCGCAGATATTGGGCCCGCTCGAAGGCTTCGGGGTTGGGGTTGCGTTGCTGGCTGAGGCTGCCGCGAAGGCTGGCGAGGCTTTCAATCTGGTTCTCCTCGAGCCATTGCTGCATCTCCTCGCGCATGCGCTGCAGCGCCCCAGGGCCGTGACGCAGTAGCGCACTCACCACCTGGCACACCTGCGCACCCACCATCAGCATCCGCAGCACATCGCGTCCGTTTTCGATGCCGGTGCTGGCCGCCAGGTCTAAGGGCACCCGGCCATGCAGCAGGCCGATCCAGCGTAGGGGTAGCCGTTGCTCGCTGCGATGGCTCAGCTCCAGGTGCGCTTCGGTGCTGAGGGTGTCGATGTCGATCTCCGGTTGCAGGAATCGGTTGAACAGCACCGCGCCGCGGGCCCCGGCCTCTGCCAAGGAGCGGGTCATGGCCGCCAGACCTGTGTACCAGGGGCTGAGTTTCACCGCCACTGGCACCGAAAGGGCGCTGCACACCTGCCGCACGATTTCCAGCTGCTCCGCCTCCAGTTCGGCGCTGCTGCAGCTGGTGCTGCTTGGCACGCTGTAGAGGTTGAGCTCGATTGCCGATGCGCCCGCCTGCTCCAGGGCCCGGGCTGTTTCGCTCCAGTGGCCGCTGTGGGTGCCATTGAGGCTGGCGATCACGGGGATCGAAAGGGCCTCGCGCGCACGCCGGATTTCTTCGAGGTAGCCCTCAAGGCCCAGGTGCTGGGGATCCACGGCTGGCAGGTAGCTCAGGGCTTCGGGATGGCTCTCACTGCTGTGCTGTTGGTGGTGGATCCACTCCCGCCAGTCGCGCTCGATCTGCTCCAGGAACAGGGAGTGCAACACCACCGCTCCGGCTCCCTCGCGTTCCAGCTGCTCCAGCCGGCGCAGATCACTGCTGAGGGGGGCTGCGGCTCCCACCACGATCGGGGAGGGAAGCGCAAGGCCCAGGTAGGTCGTGGTGAGGGGGATGCTCATGGCTCTGGGGCCGCCAGCCGCTGGTAGAGCCGCCAGCGCTGTTGCAGGTCGCGCTGGGCTTCATCGCCGAGGGCGCGGGCTTGTTCGGGATGGCTGTAACGCAGCATCCGAAAGCGGTTTTCGCTGCCCATCGCCTCCGCCAGCGGCAGGCTCGGGCTGCGGGAATCAAGGCTGAGGGCTGGCAGCCCCTGGGCCTTGCGGCGCGGGTCGTGGCGGTACAGCAACCAGCGGCCGGCATCCACTGCCTGTTTTTGCTGCGCCATGCCTTTGGCCATGTCGATGCCGTGGGCGATGCAGTGGGAGTAGGCCAGGATCAGCGAGGGGCCCTGGTACGACTCCGCTTCGAGGAAGGCCCTGAGGGTGTGCTCGTCGCGGGCGCCCATGGCCACGCTGGCCACATACACGTGGCCGTAGGTCATCGCCATCAGGCCGAGATCT
The DNA here is from genome assembly GCA_019264575.1 of Vulcanococcus sp. Taxonomy (GTDB): domain Bacteria; phylum Cyanobacteriota; class Cyanobacteriia; order PCC-6307; family Cyanobiaceae; genus Vulcanococcus. The sequence continues at coordinate 90,011 of JAHUZV010000019.1, forward strand.
TTTTTGCCCGTGGCCTTACCGCCGCTGGCGAACTTGGCCACAGCACCTTTGGGTGTGGCCTTCGACATCTGTCCGCCGGTGTTGGAGTACACCTCGGTGTCGAGCACCAGCACGTTCACGTCGTGTTGGCTGGCGAAGAGGTGATCAAGCCCGCCGAAGCCGATGTCGTAGGCCCAGCCGTCGCCGCCCACGATCCAGACGCTGCGCTTCACCAGGTCGTCGGCCAGATCAAGTAGTTCGCCGGTTGGGCCGTCACTGCTAGTGCCCTCAATCTCAAGCCGTTGCCGCAGTTCCTTCACCCGCTGGCGCTGCTCGTGGATGCCGGCTTCATCATTCTGGTCGGCATTGAGCAGGCCCTCCACCAGCGCCTGAGGCAGATCGGCCGCGCGCTGGCGCAGCAGCTGTTCGGCGCGGCGATGGCGCTGATCGAAGGCCACGCGAAAGCCAAGGCCGAATTCGGCGTTGTCTTCAAACAGGGAATTGCTCCAGGCCGGGCCTCTCCCTTCGGCGTTGGTGGCCCAAGGAGTGGTGGGTAGGTTGCCGCCGTAGATCGATGAGCAGCCGGTGGCGTTGGCGATCACCATGCGGTCGCCGAACAGCTGGCTGGCGAGTTTGAGGTAAGGCGTTTCGCCGCAGCCGGCGCAGGCGCCAGGGAATTCGAACAGCGGCCGTTGCAGTTGCTGCTGGTTGATGTGGTGCAGGTTGAGCTTGCTGCGCTCTACCTCGGGCAGCTGCAGGAAATAGCTCCAGTGCTCGCGGCTCTGCTGGCGTAGGAACCGCTGCGGCGCCATGTTGAGCGCCTTGCGCCGCGGCTCGCTGCGATCGCGCGCCGGGCAGACCTCCACACACAGGTTGCAACCGGTGCAGTCTTCCGCGGATACCTGGATGGTGAAGCGCTGATTGCCCCAGTGGGCGTCACGAGCCGGGGCGCTGCGGAAGGCCTCGGGTGCATCGGCCAGCGCCGCTGGCTCGGCCACCTTGGCGCGAATCACGGCGTGCGGGCACACCATCAGGCATTTGCCGCATTGCACGCAGAGATCGGGCTCCCACACCGGCACCTGCTCGGCGATGTTGCGTTTCTCCCATTGGCTGGTGGCCGTGGCAAAGCTGCCATCGCAGGGCAGGGCGCTCACCGGCAGTTGATCGCCGCGGCGCTGTAGCTGCGGCAGGAGCAGCGTCTGCAAGTCCACCGGTGCCGCTGCCAGGGCTGGCGGGATCGGGAGTTCGGCTAAGGAGCTGGTCGTGTCGGCTTGGGCGCTTTGCAGCTCAGCGGGCACCACCAGCTCGTGGAGCCCGCTGCGGGCCGCCTCGATGGCAGCCAGGTTGGCGGCCACCACCTGCTCACCTTTTCGGCCATAGCTCTTGTGAATCGCCAATCGCATCGCGCTCAGCGCCTGCTCGAGTGGCATCAGTTCGGCGATGGCGAAAAACGCCACCTGCATCACCGTGTTGATGCGTCCGCCCAGGCCGTGCTCCCGCGCGATCGCTGCGGCATTCACCACAAACACCCGCAGCCCTTTGCGGCGGATCCATTGCTGCACGCGCTCCGGCAGCTGAGGCCAGCACTGCTCAGCCGGCCAAGGCGCGTTGAGCAGCAGCTTGCCGCCTGGTGCCGCCAGATCCAGCAGATCGAAGCGCTCAAGGAAATCCCAGTGATGGCAGGCCAGCAGCTGGGCCTGCTCGATTAGGTGGCTGGCGTGGATCGGCCGCGGGCTGAAGCGCAGGTGCGACACCGTGATCGAACCGGCCTTCTTTGAGTCGTAAACGAAGTAGCCCTGGCCATACAGGCCGGTGGCGTCGCCCACGATCTTGAGGGTGGTTTTGTTGGCGCCCACGGTGCCGTCGGAACCGAGGCCCACGAACACCGCCCGCAACGTGTCGGGCGCTTCGGTTGCGAAGGCCGGATCTACCGGCAGCGACAGCTGGGTGACGTCGTCGACGATGCCCACCGTGAAATGCCGCCGAGGCATCTCGGAGGCGAGGTTGTCGAATACCGCCTTCACCATTGCCGGGGTGAACTCCTTCGAGGCGATGCCGTAGCGGCCGCCCACCACCTGCGGCATCGCGCCTCCGGGCCAGTGCTCGTTCAGGGCTGCGAGCACATCCAGGTAGAGCGGTTCGCCCTGGCTGCCGGGGTCTTTGCAGCGATCGAGTACGGCGATGCGTTGGGTGCTGGCGGGCAGCGCTGCCACGAGTGCTGCGGAGGCGAGGGGGCGGAACAGGCGCACCTTCAGCACGCCCACCGCTTCACCGGCGGCGATCAGGGCATCGGCCGTGGCGCAGGCGGTTTCACAGCCGCTGCCCATCAGCACGATCACCCGTTCGGCAGCGGGATGGCCGTGGTACTCGAACAGGCGGTATTGCCGGCCGGTGAGTGCGGCGAAGCGATCCATGGCCGCCTGCACGTGCTCTGGCATGGCGTTCTGGAACGGGTTCACCGCCTCGTGGGCCTGGAAGCACACGTCGGGGTTCTGGCTGCTGCCGCGCAGCTGCGGGTGATCCGGGGAGAGGCCGCGTTGGCGGTGCTGGGCCACCAGCGCATCGGGCACCAGTTCGCGCAACACCGCATCGCTGATCAACTCCACCCGCTGGATCTCATGGGAGGTGCGGAACCCATCGAAGCCATGCAGCAGCGGCAGCCGCCCCGCCAGGCTGGCGGCGGTGGCGATGGCGGCGAAATCGCCGCATTCCTGCACCGAGGCCGCGATCAACATCCCCCAGCCACTGCCGCGGGTTGCCATCAGATCGCTGTGGTCGCCAAAGATCGACAACGCCGATGTGGCCAGCGTGCGCGCCGCCACATGGATCACGGCTGCTGTGAGCTCGCCGGCGATTTTGTAGAGGTTGGGCAGCATCAGCAGCAACCCCTGCGATGCCGTGAACGTGGTGGTGAGCGCTCCGGCCTGCAGAGCGCCGTGCACCATCCCGGCGGCACCGCCCTCGCTTTGCATCTCCACCACCTGTGGCACCTGGCCCCAGAGATTGGGGCGCCCCTCACTCGCCCAGGCATCGGCCCATTCGCCCATCGGTGAGGCGGGGGTGATCGGATAGATCGCCATCACCTCGTTGAGGCGATAGGCCACTCGCGCCGCCGCTTCATTGCCATCGAGCCAGGCCCAGTCGCCATCGGGATGGCTCATGGCTCCGGCTCCAGCACCGTGAGCGCCACGCCCACATGCACCAGCAGCTGATCGCCGATCCGGGCCTCCGGCACGCAGGCCAAGCTCACCTGGCGCAGCACACCCCCAAAGCACACATCCCCCATCCGCCAGAGCGGATCGGCGTGCTCGCTGATGCTCACCAGTTCACCGGCGACGGCCAGGCACATGGCTTTCGGCCCCAGGGGCTGCCCGGTTTATAGACACGCTTTCGGCTGCCAGCAGCTGGCCGATGGGCAGGGCGGCGTCGTTGCAGGGGAGCTGCTGCGGCCAGAGCGCCCGGCAGCCCTTCTGCTTGAGGGCGCTGATGCTGAGCTCCAGCAGCAGAGCGTTTTGAAAGCAGCCCCCCGCCAACAGCAGGTCCGTACAACCTTCTGCCCGGGCGAGTGCGGCGATCGCCTGGGCCAGGGCCTGATGAAAGGCCAGGGCCAGCTGAGGCGCGGGCGTGTTCTGGGCTAGGGCTTCCAGCAGCTGCTCCAGCAGCGGTTGCCAGTTCCACTGCCAGGGGCTCGAAGAATCTCTGCGTTGCAGCGGTAGCTCCAGCGGGCAGGCCGTCTCGCTGGGCTGCTCGAGGGCTTCGAGGGCCAGCGCCTCAAGCGCCAGGGCGGCCTGGGCTTCGTAGCTGCAGCACTGCGCCAGCCCCAGCAGCGCTGCAACGGCATCAAACAACCGGCCGATGCTCGAGCTGCGCGGCGCGTTGAGGCCGCGCCACACGCTCTGCTCCAGCACCTGCAGTTCGTTGTCGCTGAAGGCTGTGCGCCAGCTGAGATTGGGCAGGGGCGCCAGCCGTTCGCGCCAGCTGGGTCCGTAGGCCTCCATCAGCAGCCCGAGGGCAGCCCGGCGCGGTTCCCGTTGGGCCCGCTCACCTCCCGGCAGCGGCCAGGGGCGTAGATGGGCGATGCGCCGGTAGCCATCGGGGGTGATCGCCAGGGCTTCGCCGCCCCAGAGGCTGCCATCGTCTCCCTGGCCGGCGCCATCCCAGGCCACACCCAGCGCGGAGCCCTGGATCTGATGCTCCGCCATCACCGCCAGCAGGTGAGCGTGGTGGTGCTGCACGGCGCTCAGTGGCAGCTGCTCACGTTCGGCCAGCTGCGCGGCCCAGGCGCTGGCGCTGTAGCCCGGGTGCTGATCGCAGGCCAGGTGGCTCAGGCGTAAGCCATGGCGTTGCAACCAGTCGCGGCAGGTGCGCTGGTGGTGGGCGGCGCCCGCCACGCTGCTCAGATCCCCCAAATCGGGGCTGAGCAGGCGGTGGCTCGCGGTTTGCAGTGCCACGGCTCCTTTGATCTGAGCGCCTAGCCCCAGCGATCCGGCGTTGCTGCTGGGATGTGGAAGCGCCACAGGCGCCAGGCCGCGCCCCAAGCGCAGGGTGAGGGCTCCTACGGCCGCCCAGCGCTGCACGCTGTCGTCGATGCGGTTCACAACCGGCAAGGTGTGGCTGAGCACGTGATCGGCCAGCTCGTTCAGGGTTGCGGCATCGGCATCGGCGTTGGCGCAGAGCGGTTCACCAGAGCGGTTGGCACTGGTTGCCACCACCACACCGCCGCAGGTCTCCAGCAGCAGCTGTTGCAGGCCAGAGCTGGCGCGCATCACCCCAAGCCAGGGGCTGCTGCCGGCCACTTCCGCCGCGATCCCGGCTGGCTGATCTGGTGAGCGGCGCAGCAGCAGGATCGGAGCCGTGGGCCCATGCCAGAGCTCCCGTTCGCCGGCATGGCTGCAGCAATGGCTCTCCATCCAGTCGCGACTGGCGAGCAGCGCTAGGGGTTTGTGGGGGCGCCCCTTGCGCCGGCGCAGCCGTTGCACTGCCTCCGCGTTGGTTGGATCCACCAGCAGCTGGAAGCCACCCACCCCCTGCAGGGCCACGATGCCCCCCTCGGCCAGAGCGGCCGCCGCGGATTGGATTCCAGCGGCGCTGCTGATCGGCTGGCCATCCCAGCGCAGCGCGGGCCCGCAGGCCGGGCAGCTGATGGTTTGAGCGTGAAAGCGCCGATCGCTTGGATCGCTGAACTCGCTCCGGCACTGCTCGCACAGCGGAAAGTGGCGGAAGCTCGTGTGCTCCCGTTCAAATGGCAGCTGCTCCACGACGCTGTAGCGCGGCCCGCAATCGGTGCAGCTGATGAACGGGTAGCCGTGGCGGCGGTTGGTTGGATCGCGGAGCTCTTCCAGACAGCGGTGGCAGAGCGCTAGATCGGGACTTACCGGGGCAGTGCCGTTGCCACCGGTCTGCGGCTCCAGGATTCGCACTCCCCCGGCGCCACTGGTGTGCACGGGCTGCCAGCGGCAGATCTCTTGATCGATGCGAGCCCGATCCGGGGGCTTGGTCAAGAGGCTGTGGCGGAATGCCTCCAAGGCGGGCCGTGACCCCTCCAACTCCAGCTGCACGCCGCGGCTGCTGTTGGCCACCGTGCCGCGCAGGCCATGCAGTAGCGCCAGCCGCACCACATGCGGGCGAAAGCCCACCCCCTGCACCAGGCCTTGGAGCTCCAGGCTCAGGTGCTGTTCGGCAGGGGGATCAGGCGGGCTTGGCATCCAACCAATGGATCAGGGCATCAAGCCCCTCGCCGGTGCGGGCGGAGAGCTCAAACAACGCCGCCTGAGGAGCAATGGCGTTGAGGTTGGCGATGGCGCTGCGGCGATTGAAGCCCACCGCCTCCGCGAGATCGGCCTTATTGATCACCACCGCGTCGGCGCTTTTGAACAGGGCGGGGTATTTGAGCGGTTTGTCTTCGCCTTCCGTCACCGACAACAGCGCGATTCGCCGCTGCTCCCCCAGATCGAAAGCCGCAGGACACACCAGGTTGCCCACGTTTTCGATCACGAGTAGGTCGATGCCGCTGCAATCGAGCTGGCTGAAGGCCTGATCCACCAGTGCCGAATCGAGGTGGCAGAGATCGCCCGTGCGGATCTGCACCGCTCGGGCTCCAGCTAGCTGCAGGCGCCGGGCGTCGTTGTCGGTGGCTAGATCGCCCACGATCACCCCGATCGGCGGGCGGGGCCAGTGGCGCGCCAGCTGCTCGAGCAAGGCGGTTTTGCCCGAACCCGGTGCCGAGAGCAGGTTGATCGTGCGCAGGCCGTGGCGCTTGAAATGGTCGCGGTTGCGGGCGGCTTGGCTGTCGTTGCGGCTGAGCAGGGGTTGATGCAGCTCAAGCCGCCGGCGCGGCAGCGGTGCCGCCTGGGGTTCATCGCAGCCGCATTGCCCGCACACCTACGACACCTCCAGAGCCACAAGCTCCAGCTCCCGCCCCTCCAGCACCTGCCGGCTGATGGCACCGCACTGGGGGCAGGCGTAGATCACATCCAGCGGGCTGAAGGCCTGCGCACAGTGTGGGCAGAAACAGCGCGTTGGCACCACATCAAGCTGCAGTTCTGCCGTCTGCCAGGGAGCCGTTGCCGCCACCACGGCGAAGGCCTGGCGCAACGCCTCGGGGTTAACCCCTCCCAGCTCTCCCACCCGCAGCTCCATCCGGTGGATCTGGCTCGCTCCCTGCTCTTCGGCGGCGGCAGCGGCCAGGGCACAGAGCTCCTGCAGCAGGGCCAGCTCATGCATGGCGCGCACCCCAGGCCAGCGCTACCGGCACGGCGTTGCGGCAGGCGGCCGCGGTATGGGCAGACAGTTGATCACCCACCTGCCAGTGCTCACCGGGGATCAGCAGTTGCCAGGCCGGCGGGCAGGGCCCATACAGCGCAGCGCTCAGGGCCAGCAGGCGCTGCGGGGTCAGTGCATGGCCGCTGGGATCGCCAAGGGTTGAGGCTTCCAGGGGCTGCAGGTGCGCTTCAACTGGGGCTTCGGCTGTTGGCTCAGAGGCATCGCTCATCTGTGCATCGATAAACAGCACGGCGCGGGCTTGGCTGATGGGTTCGGCCAGCTCAGGGGTGAGTTGGTCGCAGACCAAGACCTGCAGGCCTGTGGCTTGGGCTTCGAGTGCTTCGGCCACGCGGATGCCAGCGCCGTCATCGCTGCGCAGGCGGTTGCCGATGCCGATCACCAGAGCCTGCCTGCGTGCCATCGCTAATCACGCCGACGCTGCTGCAACAGCTCCCCTTCGGAGCTGAACAGCTGCACCTGCAGCGGCATCTGGCCGGCGGCATGGGTGCTGCAGGAGAGGCAGGGATCGAAGCAACGGATGCCCGCTTCCACGCGGTTGAGCAGCGCCTCGCTCAGGTTGTTCCCATCGAGGTAGTGGCGCGCGATCTGGGTGATCGTGCGGTTCATGGCGCTGTTGTTCTGTCCCGTGGCAATGATCAGATTCACCCGCTCGATCAGGCCATTGGCATCCACGCGGTAGTGGTGTAGCAGCGTGCCGCGGGGCGCTTCGCTCACCCCTACCGCTTCATGGCAATTCACGCTGGCGCGGGCGCGTACATGGGTTGCCGTGAGCTCGGGATCGTCGAGCAGCTGCTCCATCTGCTCCAGGCAGGCCAGGATTTCGATCAACCGCGCCAGGTGATAGAGGAACGAGGCCGTCACCACCCGGCCCCCGCGCTGGCGCAGCTCCAGCAGCTCCCGATCGGCCCGTTCGGTGCCGATGCGCTCGCACAGGTTGAGCCGTGCCAGGGGACCCACCCGGTAGCTGCCCGCTTCCGGCCCCAGCGCCTTGATGTAGGGGAACTTCAGATAGCTCCAGGGCTCCACGGCCTCCGCCAGAAATGAGGCGTAGTCGTCTTCCTTGAGGCCATCGGCCACCAGGGAGCCGTCGCTGGCCATCACCCGGATGCCGGCGCAGTGGCGGCCGCTGGAGTGCTCCCAGGTGCCTTCGCTTCTCACCAGCCCCATAAACAGCGAGGGGAAGTGGCCAAACACCTCCATTTCCTCGCGCAGTTGGGTGTCGAGTAGGTGTTTGAACAGTGCTAGCCCCTGTTCGGCGATGGCGAAGGCGTCCGGTAGGTCCTGCCGGATTTGATCCCGGGTTTCTGGGCTCAGGGGGCTGCGCACACCGCCCGGCACCGCCCAGGCCGCGTGGATTTTGCGGCCACCCAGCGCTTCGATCACCCCTTGGCCGAACTGACGCAGGCGGATACCGCTGCGCGCCAGCTCGGGGTTGGCGGCGATCAGCCCGAAGATGTTGCGCTTTGCGGAATCGCTTTCCCACCCCAGCAAGAAATCGGGGCTGCTGAGGTGAAAGAACGACAGCGCATGCGATTGGGTGATCTGCGCCAGATTCATCAAGCGCCGCAGCTTCTCGGCAGCGGGAGGGATCTGCACTGCCAGGATCTTGTCGCCGGTGGCGGCAGCCGCCAGGAGATGGCTCACCGGGCAGATGCCGCAGATGCGCGCTGTGATCCCTGCCATCTCGGTGAACGGCCGGCCCTCGCAGAATTTCTCGAAGCCCCTGTATTCCGTCACGTGGAATCGGGCCGTGTCCACGGCTCCAGCTGCATCCAGGTGGATCGAGATCTTGGCGTGACCCTCGATGCGGGTCACCGGATCGATCGTGATCGTGCGGCGGGCGGGCTGGTTGGCGTCAGTGGCGTGGTTCGTCGTCATGAGCTGCTCCTCCAGTCCTCAGCCGAAGCGGATCTGATCGCTGCCGCTCAGCTGCGGCAGCTCGCCCCGCAGCAACGGCTCGAGAGCGGCGCGGATCCGCTCGGCGGGCGGCGGGCAGCCCGGCAGATACACCTCCACCGGCACGAGCTCATGCACCGGTAGCACCCGCTCCAGCAATTCCGGCACGATGCCCGGCGCCTTGGGCAGTTGACCGCTGCCATCGGCCAGCTCCAGGTAGGCGCGCCGCAGCACCGGATCGCTGCCCCGCAGCATGTTGCGCATGCCGGGGATGTTGGCGGTGATGGCGCAGTCGCCGAAGCTCACAAGGATGCGTGTGCTGGCGCGCACCCGCTGCAGCAGCTCCAGGTTGTCGGTGTTGGCCACCCCGCCTTCCACCAGTGCGACATCCACGTTCTCGGGGTAGAGCTTCTGGTCGGATCCCACCGGGCTGTAGACGATGTCAGCCAGGTCGGCGAGCTCCAGCAGCCATTCGTCGAGGTCGAGAAACGACATATGGCAGCCGGAGCACCCCGCCAGCCACACCGTTGCCAGCCGTGCCTTCGTCATGGGCTCCACTCCTGATGGGTGCGGGCATGCACCAGGGCCTGCAGCCGCTCCGGGTGGCCGTGCTTCTCCTCGTTGGTGTCGGCCTTGTGGAACAGGGCTCCGGTGGGGCACACATCCACGCACTTGCCGCAGTGGGTGCAGGCCTCCACAGCACCCCAGGGTTCCCCCAGGCCGCTGATGATCTGGCAGTGCTCGCCGCGCCAGCCCACATCCCACACGTGGGCACCTTCCACCTCGTCGCACACCCGCACGCAGCGGGTGCAGAGGATGCAGCGGTTGTGATCGAGCCCGAACTGGGCGTGAGAAAGATCCACGCGCCTGTCGGGGAAGCGATACGGCAGGCGGCTGTGATCCATGCCCACCTCCACCGCCATGTTCTGCAGCTCGCAATGGCCATTGGCCACGCAGATGGCGCACACGTGGTTGCCTTCGGTGAACAGCAGTTCGACCACCGTGCGCCGGATCTCCTGCAGCCGTGGCGTGTGGGTTTGCACGCGCATGCCCTCGGTGGCGGTGGTGACGCAAGCCGCCAGCAGGCGCGGTTCTTCGCGCCCATCGGCGCCGCTCACCTCCACCAGGCACAGCCGGCAGGCGGCTACGGCTGAGAGCCCCTCCAGAAAACACAGCGTGGGGATCGGGATGCTCGCCTGGCGTGCGGCCTCCAGCAGCGTTGTGCCGGTGGGTACCGCGACGTCGCGTTCGTTGATCCGCAGCGTGCAGACACTCATCGCGCTACCTCCGCCAGCTGCAACAGCTCCAGGTAATCGCTGCGGAAATGGCGCAGCGTGCTCAGCACCGGTTTCGGGGCGCTCTGGCCGAGGCCGCAGAGGCTGGCATCGGCCACGGTGTGGCAGAGCGATTCCAGCTGGCTCAGATCCGCGGCGTTGCCTCGGCGCTCCAGCAACTTGCGCAGCAGCATCTCCAGCTGCACCGTGCCGGAGCGGCAGGGGATGCACTTGCCGCAGGATTCCTCGCGGCTGAAGGCGATGAAGAAAGCGGCCAGATCCACCATGTTGGTGGTGTCATCGAGCACCACCATTCCGCCGGAGCCCATGATCGTGCCGAGGGCCTTGAGCGAGTCGTAATCCACCGGCGTGTCGAGGGCGCTGGCGGGTACGCAGCCGCCTGAGGGTCCGCCGGTTTGCACAGCCTTGATGCTGCGGCCGGGCGGGGCACCACCACTCATCGTTTCCACGATCGTGCGCAGGGGCGTGCCCATCGGCACCTCCAGCACACCGCTGCGTTGCACATGGCCCGTGAGCGAAAACACCTTGGTGCCCTCGCCGTAGGCCTCCACCCCCAGATGCAGCAGTGCCGGGATATTGCCGAACGTCTCTACGTTGTTGATCAGCGTGGGCAACCCGAACACGCCGTGCTCGGCCGGATAGGGCGGCCTGGGCCGCGGCACGCCGCGGCGACCTTCGATCGAGTGGATTAGTGCTGTTTCTTCGCCGCACACATAGGCGCCGGCGCCGACCCGCAGCTCGATCGCAAAGCTGATACGGCTCCCGCTGATCGCCGTTCCCAACCAGCCGTGGGTTTCGGCCGCGGCGATCGCCGTGCGCAGCCGCTCGATCGCCAGCGGATACTCCGCCCGTACGTAGATGTAGCCCTGCTGGGCGCCTACGGCGAAGGCGGCGATGGCCATGCCCTCCAGCAGGGTGTGGGGATCGCCCTCCATCAAGGTGCGATCCATGAAGGCGCCGGGGTCGCCCTCATCGGCGTTGCATACCACCACTTTGTGTGCACCGGGCATGGCCGCCACGGTGGCCCACTTCAGCCCGGTGGGATAGCCGGCGCCGCCCCGCCCCCTCAGGCCGCTGCGGCGCACGGTTTCGATCACGGCGCTCGGATCGTCTGCGGCGAGTACGGCCTGCAGTTGCTGATAGGCGCCCTGGGATAGGGCGTCGTGGATGCAGCCGGGATCCACCACCCCGCAGCGGGCCAGCACCAGGCGCCGCTGCAGCTTCAGGAATGGCTCCTCCGCGCTGATCTCACGGCTTTTGGCCAGCGCCGCCTCCAGCGTGGGGCCGAGGCTTTCGTTCTCTGCCGGCTGCAGCGACAGCAGCTGATCCCCCATGGCCGCCAGCGGCCCTTCACTGCAGGGACCCAGGCAACCCACCTGCTTCACCGGACGATCGCTGTTTTCCAGCAGGGCCAAGGCACCGCGGCTGCGGCAGCTGGCGGCGGTGCAGAGCCGGAGGCAGTCGCCCATCACTCCAGCTCCTGCAGCTGTTTCAGCACAGCGCCGGCCTCTACGTGGTTCCACACCGCGCCATCCACCACCACCAGAGGGGCTTCGCTGCAGGTGCCGATGCAGCGCACCGAGCCCAGTTCCACACCCAGCTCTGCCAGCGGTGCAGCCTTGAGCTCGGCTAGGAGTTGCGCCGCCCCATGCACATGGCAGGCGGTGCCGGTGCACACCAGGCAGCTGTGGCGCGCCGGCGGCGCAAAGCGAAACAGGTGGTAGAAGCTCGCTGTGCCCTGCACCCGGCTGAAGGGCAGCTGCAGTTGCCGAGCGATGTGGCGCAGCAGCGGCTCGCTCAGGTGGCCGTAGAGCTGTTGGGCGCGGTTGAGCACTTCGATCAGGCCTTGGGCCTGATGACCGTGGCGCTGCAGCACCGGTTCAAGCTCCGTGAAGCCCTGCTCCAACGTCGCCATGGCAAGCCCAGGCCGGCTGCCTGCAAGCTAGGCAGAGCTTGCGCGTCTGGCAGCTGTTGCTCTGCGGCAGGTCGCTTCAGCTGCCCTTGAGCTCGGCCTCGATTGCGGCCACTTTCAAGCGCGTCTTGAGCACGGCGTCGGGGTTGAGGCTGATCGAATCGATGCCTTCGCGCACCAGCAACTCGGCGAACTCCGGGTGATCGCTCGGCGCCTGGCCGCAGATGCCGATCTTGCGGCCGCAGCGTTTGGCGGTGCGGATCGCCATGCGGATCAGCTCCACCACCGCGGCATTGCGTTCATCGAACAGATCAGCCACCAAGGCTGAATCGCGATCGAGCCCCAGGGTGAGCTGGGTGAGGTCGTTGGAGCCGATCGAGAAGCCATCGAAGCGTTCGGCGAAGGCCTCCGCGGCGATCACATTGCTGGGCAGCTCGCACATCACGTACACCTCTAGGCCGTTCTCGCCCCGCACCAGCCCTTCGCGCGCCATCTCAGCCAGCACCCGATCCCCCTCTTCGGGGGTGCGGCAGAAGGGCACCATCGGGATCACATTGGTGAGCCCCATCACCTCCCGCACCCGCTTGAGGGCCCTGCACTCCAGGGCGAAGGCTTCGCGGAAGCCCTCGGCGTAGTAGCGGGAGGCGCCCCGCCAGCCGATCATCGGGTTTTCCTCGCTGGGCTCGAAGATGCTGCCCCCCAGCAACTTGGCGTATTCGTTGCTCTTGAAATCAGAGAAGCGCAGGATCACCGGCCGCGGATGGAAGGCAGCGGCAAGCCGTCCCATGCCCTGGGCCAGCAGATCCACGTAGTAGTCGGCCGGGTGCTCATAGCCCGTGGTGAGGGCGGCGATGGCCTGGCGCTCGGCGGGGTCGCGGAGCCGATCAGGCTGCAGCAGCGCCATCGGGTGCACGCGGATGTGATTGGCGATCACAAACTCCAGCCGTGCCAGCCCCACGCCGTCGCAGGGGATGGCCGCCTGGCTGAAGGCCTCCTCCGGGTTGCCCACGTTCATCAGGATGCGTGTGCGCGTGGGGGGCAATTCGCCGATGTCGCTCTCTTCCACCCGGAAGGGAAGCGCTCCGCGGTACACCCGGCCTTCGTCGCCCTCACAGCAGCTGGCGGTGATCGTGCTGCCGTCGGCGATGCGCTCGGTGGCGTCGCCAGCGCCCACGATCGCGGTGATCCCCATCTCGCGGGCGATGATCGCGGCGTGGCAGGTGCGGCCGCCTTGGTTGGTGATCACGCCGCTGGCCCGCTTGAGGATCGGCTCCCAATCGGGATCGGTGCGCTCGGTGACGAGCAGATCACCCGGCTCAAACCGCTGAATCTCGGAGGGGTGGCGCAAGATGCGGGCTCTGCCGCTGCTCACTGAGGCGCCGATGGCACGGCCGGTGCAGAGCAGTTCCGCGTTGTGGGGTTCGAGCTGCCAGCTGCGCAACAGCGTGGTGCTGCGGCGGGATTCCACCGTTTCTGGCCTGGCCTGGAGGATGAACAGCTCACCGGTTTCGCCGTCTTTGGCCCATTCGATGTCCATCGGGGTGGGCTGGCCGCGGCGGGTGCTGTAGTGCTGCTCGATCAGGCAGGCCCAGCGCGCCAGTTGCAGGGCTTCGCCGTCGCTGAGGGCGTAGCGGCGGCGTTCGGCTGGCGGCACCTCCACGTTGCGCGTGGAGCCGTGCTCGCTGTACACCATCCGGATCGCTTTGCTGCCGAGCCGGCGGCTCACGATCGGCGCAAAGCCTTGCTCCAGGGTGGGTTTGAAGATCAGGTACTCATCGGGGTTCACCGCCCCCTGCACCACGTTCTCGCCGAGGCCATAGGCCGCGGTGAGCAGCACGGCGTTGCGGAAGCCGGTTTCGGTGTCGATGCTGAACATCACGCCGGAGCAGGCCAGATCGGAGCGCACCATGCGCTGCACGCCGATCGAGAGGGCCACCTCGAAGTGATCAAAGCCGTTGATCTGCCGGTAGGAGATGGCCCGATCGGTGAATAGCGAAGCGAAGCAGCGCCGGCAGGCCGCCAGCAGCGCCTGTTCCCCCTCCACGTTGAGGTAGGTCTCCTGCTGGCCGGCGAAGGAGGCATCCGGCAGGTCTTCGGCGGTGGCGCTGGAGCGAACGGCCACCGACGGGGATCCCAGCTGGCGGTAGGCGCTGAGAATCGCCTGCTCGACATCGCCGGGCAGGGGCGCAGCCAGCAGCAGGGCCCGGGCTGCGGCACCGGCGGCCTGCAGTGCAGCGATGTCGTGGCCGTCGAGGCCATCAAGGATGGTGTGCAGCTGTTGCTGCAGCCCGCCCGCTTCGATGAAGTGGCGATAGGCCGCGGCGGTGGTGGCAAAGCCTCCAGGTACCCGCACACCCTGCGCCGAGAGCTGGCGGATCATCTCCCCGAGGGAGGCGTTCTTTCCCCCCACCTCGCCGATGGCCTCCAGGCTGGCGGCCTCCAGCGGCAGAACCAGCTCAGCCACGGCTCAGTTGCAGTTGCGCCGATGGCGGCACCGCGGGGCTGAGATCGAACTGACTGCTGGCGGCCTGGGGCCGAACCTTCGCCCCCTCAGCGCGCAGTTTCAGCGCTGTACATAACGGCTGCGGTTTGGCATTGGCGCTGAACCACTGCAGATCCCAACCGCTGCGGCCTCCGGCTTGCACGGAGGCCAGGGCGCTCATCAGGCCGCTGTCGTAGCCAGCGCTTTCCACCACGCCGGGTTTGTAGCCCCAGCGCTGCTCAAACCGCTGAGCAAAGGAGTTCCAGCCCGGTCCGCGGCTGAGGGGATTCACCCCGATTTGCTCGATCGCCAGGGGCTGCTCCACAGGAGCACTCCAGGCCAGCAGCAGCGTGGGGGGCCAGGTGGCGGCGCGCACCGCCTGGGCCAGTTCGCTGCCGGGCTGGGTGATCACCACCAGGGCTGGCGGCCGGTACCAGTCCACATCGCTCACCAGCTGCGCCACAGCGGCGCGGTCATCGCCCTGCAGGCTGATGGGCGCGGCGGTGGGGCCGATCACATCCCCTTTGCCGTTGGCGAAGCTGGCCACGAAGCGGTCGGTGAGGGCCTTGCTCTCGGCGCTGCGATCGCGCACCACCATCACCCGCTTGATTCCGTCGGCCAGCAGGGCCTGGGCGAGGCGATCCGCCTCCAGGCTGCGGCCTGGCATCAGTGGCCAGAGTCGATCCGAGCCGCGCAGCTGCGGCAGGCCGTCGAGAGAAACGCCCCGCTGCAGCGGCAGCAGCACACTCAGCCGCTGCTGCTCAGCCAGCAGGTCATAGGCGGTGAGGGGAGCAGCGGGCGGTGCCACCAGCAGGTGGCTGCGGGGGGCTGCTCCCACGGGGGCTTGGGGATCAGCGCCGGGCGGAAGCCAGCCCACTTGCAGGCTGGGCGGCTGCACGCCGCAGCTGCGGCTTTCCTCCATGGCCACGCTGTAGCCCCGCCGCAGGCCATCGCCGAGCCCCGCCAACAAGCCTTCGCTGGGCAGCAGCAGCCGCACATCGCTGCGGAGTGGGGTGCTGGCGGCCAGGGTTTGGCTACCGAGCAGCGCAGCGGTGACTCCGGCCACCAGACCCAGCTGCCTTCGCCAATCGGTCGCCTCAGCCGAGCGGCGCAGACCAACCACGCTCGATGCGGCAGCAACCGCAGTGGGCTGTTCTGCAGTGGTCATGGCCGGCACCGTCCAGCCGTTGAAAGCTAGGTGGATTTGCCTGACTAGGCTCAGCCTTTCAACAGTTGATCGCATGCAGTCACGCCGCAACGCCATGCGCCATCTCCTGGGCCGCAAGCTCGGCTCCGTTGCGCTGAGCGCTGGCCTGGCGATGACTGCACTCTCCCTGGCGCCCGCGCCTGCACAGGCGATTCCGGAAGCGGATGCGATCAAGAAGCTGCAGGTGGTGCCGGTGTTCGTGCTCACCGACTCCAAAGGGGTGCCCCTACCGATCCCCCGTGATCAGGATCTGGTGTTGCCGCTGTACCTCGAGAGCGCCAAAGCGAATGAGCAGCTGGCGGCCTTGAACAAGAGCAACCCTTCTCTCAAGGCGGGTGTGGTGGCTCTGCCCCTCAACGTGATGAACGAGAAGGTGACGGAGCTCAACAAGCAGCTCAAAGACCAGAAGAAAACTCTGATCGCTCCGATTATTGGCAACGATGGCGATCGCGCCCAAGCCATGAAGATCCTCAAGGAGCAGGGGCTGACCGAACAGCAGATTCGTGAGGGGCTGAGTGTGCCGGTGTTTTTCACCAAGCCTTTCCTCACCATCAACACGCCTGAGGGGCCGCGTGGGGTGTTCTTCTTCAGCTACGAAAATCTGCAGAACGCTCTCGGCAAGCTTCCGGTGGCTGAGCGTGAAAAGTTGAAGCCGCAGGTGGCTGATCTCACCGCCGTGCTGCGCGAGATCATCAATGCCCCCAAAGACTCCTTCACGATCTTCCCCACTCCGGAATACTTCCGGCTGGTGAAGGAAAACCAGGCCAAGGGCAAGCCGGCGAACTAACCCCGGTGAGCCTTTGGGCTCATGGCTCGTCTTTGGCTTGATCGCGCTCGGGTGGTGCCTCCGGTAACAGCTGGGCAAGCAGGCCGCCGCCCATCAGGGCACCTCCCAAGATCAGTGCCAACCGTTGGTTGGCAGCTGCGGCTTGATCGCCCCATACCGCTGCTGCCAGGAAGGCAGCCCCGAGGAGAAGGCAGGGCACCAGCACGATCCCTTTGGCGGTTCGGTTGATGCTCATCGGCAATCAGCAGCTGGGCTTCGCGCTGGCGAGGCCAGCTGCGATCAAACTGTCACCGAGATCGCTGCCTCCGGTTGCGTCGGCTGGTCCTAGCCGCTCCACCCGAGCCACAAGCGTGCCGCCATCGTTACCCACGGGCCTCAAGTTCACCTTGGTGCGGCGGGGCAGTGCGGCGCGCAGCCACTCGGTTGCCGCAGGATTACCGCCTTCGGGGATAGCCACACAAGCCAGTTCCACGGTGTAGGTGCGGTTGTGATCGCCCACCTGCAGCAGCGTGCCGCTACGCACTTGCAACACTTCAGCCGCCTCAGCCCCAGCGGCTCCGAACAGAAGCACGAGGGCGCAGAGGGCTGCCA
Organism: Vulcanococcus sp.; assembly: GCA_019264575.1. Lineage (GTDB taxonomy): Bacteria > Cyanobacteriota > Cyanobacteriia > PCC-6307 > Cyanobiaceae > Vulcanococcus. The sequence goes on from JAHUZV010000019.1 coordinate 106,943, forward strand.
GCCACCAACGGCGCATCAAAGCTTGGTGCCGCAGTTGGGGCAGTAGAGGCTGGAGCTCGAGGTGGTGTGGTGGCAGCTGTGGCACTCGCGACTGGTGTCGATCGCCAGTTCGGGATGGGAGGGCAGACCCACCATCTGGGCGTTGCTGGCGCCGGGGGGCACCATTGGGTAGCAGTTTTCGTTGCGGCGCACCTGCACTTCAATGAAGGCCGGGCCGGGATGGGCCAGGGCTTCTGAGAGGTGCTGGCGCAGGTTGGCGCGCTCACTGATGCGTACGCCCTTCACGCCGAAGCCCTCAGCTACCTGCGGGAAGTTGGGCATGCCGCCGGTCATCTCGGAGGCGGAGTAGCGCTCGCCGTAGAAGCTCTCCTGCCACTGGCGCACCATGCCCTGCCAGCCGTTGTTGAGCACCACCACCTTCACCGCCAGGTTGTATTGGCTGAGGGTGCCGAGCTCCTGGATGTTCATCAGGATGCTGGCGTCGCCCGCGACGCAGATCACCTGCTCCTCGGGGAAGGCGGTCTGAACGCCCATGGCAGCGGGCATGCCGAAGCCCATGGTGCCGAGGCCGGCGGAGCTGATCCAACGGCGCGGGCCGGTGTGCAGGAACTGGGCTGCCCACATCTGGTGCTGCCCCACATCGGTGGTGACGTAGGCCTTGGGCGCCAGCTCCTGCAGCATCGCCACCACTTCCTGGGGCGCGATCTCGCCTTCGGGAGCGGGCACCACCAGGGGGTAGTGCTGCTTCCAGCTGTTGATGCGCTCCAGCCAGGCTTCGGTGCGGCCGGCGGAGTCTTCGCCGCTGCTGGCGGCCAGCAGTGCTTCGAGCGCGGCCTTCACATCGGCCACCACCGGCACATCGGGGGTGCGGGTCTTGCCGAGCTCAGCAGCATCGATATCGATGTGGATCACCTGGGCCCGAGGCGCGAAGCCATCGAGGCGGCCGGTGACGCGATCGTCGAAGCGGGCGCCAGCGGCGATCAGCAGATCGCACTCGGTGACGGCAAAGTTGGCGTAGGCCGTGCCGTGCATGCCGAGCATGCCCACCGCTAGGGGGTGTTGCTCATCAAAGGCACCCTTGCCCATCAAGGTGGTGGTGACAGGTAGGCGGAAGCGTTCCGCCAGCTGATGCACCTGCTGGTGGGCTCCGCAGCTGATGGCGCCGCCACCCACGTAGAGCAGGGGCCGGCGGGCCTGGCGGATCAGGGCGAGGGCTGCCTCAATGGCTGAGGCCTCGGGGGCCGGGGTGGCCTTGAAGCCGGCCGGCTTGGCGGTGCCGGGCTCCACCGGCGTGTAGTCGAATTCTTCAACGCCCACATCCTTGGGCACATCGATCAGCACCGGCCCGGGGCGGCCGCTGGCGGCGATCAGGAAGGCCTCGGCCACGATGCGGCCGATGTCGCGCGGGTCGCGCACTACCCAGGAGTGCTTCACGATCGGCAGGGTGATGCCGAAGATGTCGGTCTCCTGGAAGGCGTCGGTGCCGATGGCGGCCCGGGGCACCTGACCGGTGATCACCACCATTGGCACCGAGTCCATGTGGGCGGTGGCGATGCCGGTCACCAGGTTGGTGGCGCCTGGGCCGGAGGTGCCGAAGCACACGCCCACCTTGCCGGTGGCGCGGGCATAGGCATCGGCGGCGTGGGTGCCGCCCTGCTCGTGGCGCACCAGGATGTGCTTCAGCCAGCCGCGGCTCTCGGCCTTGTGCAGCTCGTCGTAGATGGGCAGGATCGCCCCGCCGGGATAACCAAAGATGTGCTCCACGCCATGGCGGCGCAGGGAGTCCATCAGGGCGTAGCCACCATTCACCCGCTGCGGGTAGGCCTGGTCGGGGGAATCACCGGCGGCGGCGGCCGTTGGCGAGACAGACGTAACGGTCACGACGGCAGCTGACAGCACTCGATCTTGACCCAACCCTAAGGGCTGGCCCGGGGATTGGGCGTGCGCGTTCAGCGCCCCTGACCGCGCGCCGCCGCCATCGCCCGCAGGATCGCGGCCGGGTTGAGCCAGCGCCCGCCGTAGCGCACGCCCCAGTGCAGATGCGGGCCCGTGCTGCGGCCGCTCACGCCCACATGGCCGATCAGCGCGCCACTGTTCACCCGGCTGCCGCTGCGCAAGGCCACTGGCCCGCTGCGGTAGGTGCCGTTCTGCACGCTGCCGCTGAGGTGGCAATACAGATGCTCGTAGGGGCCTGATTGGATCAGCAGCCCCAGCCCGCAACGGCCGTCGTCGATCACCTCCTTCACAACACCGCCCCACCAGTTGCGGATCGGTGAGCCGAGGGGCGCCGCGATATCGAGGCCGTGGTGGGGCTCAAGGCTGCCTGAAGGACCGACGCGCTGGCCGAAGTGGGTCGTGTAGCCCGAAAACAGGGCCACAGGAAACACCCCCTGGCGCCAGCGGCCATCGGCCAGGGCTGGGGCTGCCAGCAGCCAGCCAGCCGCCAGGGTTGCGCTGGCGGCCTTACAGCAATCCCAGGGAGTGAAGCGGGCCACGGCCGCTGAGCAGTTCCAGCAGGAAAGCGGAGAAGCCCAGCATTGCCAAGCGGCCGTTCCACACCTCGGAGCTGTTGTTCCAGCCCCAGGCCCATTTGTCCTGGGGGTAGAGCTTCACCTTGGTGGGCAGAGCGGCAGCCTGATCGAGATTCACCTCGGGCCCCTCGAGGGCGTGCTGCACCAGGTTGGCCAGGCCCTCAATGAAGGATGGCGTGGTGTCGAGCGCGGGCACGCGGCGGAAGTTGGTGATGCCGGCTTCAGTGGCGATCTCCCGGTATTCGATATCGATCTCTTCGAGCGTTTCGATGTGCTCGCTCACGAAGCTGATCGGCACCACCACCAGATCCTTCACGCCTTGTTCGCCGAGCTCATGCAGGGCGTCGTCGGTGTAGGGCTTGAGCCACTCCACCGGGCCCACGCGGCTCTGGTAAGCCAGGGTGAAGGGGTTGCGGTGGCCCAGCTGCTGCTCAAGGCGATCCATGATCAGGCCGGCGCAGGCCTGAATTTCTTCTTGATAGGGATCGCCGGCTTCTTCCACGTAGCTCTTGGGCACGCCGTGGGCGCTGAAGAACACGTGGGCCGTGCTGGGGTCGGGGCAGGCCTGGATCTCCTTGGCGATCAGCTCCGCCATGGCGCTGATGTAGCCGGGGTCGTTGTAGTAGCTGCGGATGCAGCGAATCGGTAGCCGTGCAAAGCCGGGATCGGCCTGGCGCAGCCGCTGCAGTTCGCGGAAGCTCGATCCGCTGGTGCTGATTGAGAAGTGGGGATACAGGGGCAGCACCACCACTTCATCCACGCCATCGGCCTTGATGTCGGCCACGGCGGATTCGGTGAAGGGGTGCCAGTAGCGCATCGCCACGTAGCTGGTGGCTTCGATGCCGCGCTGTCGCAGGTTGCTCTGCAGCTCGCGGGCCTGCTGCTCGGTGATCCGCCGCAGGGGTGATCCGCCTCCGATCGAGCGGTAGGCCGCCTGGGATTTTCCAGCCCGCAGGGTGCTGATCAACCAAGCCAGCGGCTTTTGAAGCGCCGGGTTCGGCAACCGGATGATCTCCGGGTCTGCGAACAGGTTATAGAGGAACGGCCCCACGTCCTGAATCCGTTCAGGACCGCCGAGGTTCAGCAACAGCACGCCGACCTTGGCCATGCCCAGCGGTGTTCAGGTGAATGTGTCGGCGAGCGTAACGCTGTTGGCCTTCTGCTGGTTCACGTTTGGGCACCACTGGCCGTAACGCGGCGCTCTCGATAGGGTCCGCGCCATGACGGCCGCTGCCTCACCGCTCCATCCCCTCGACGAGCCGATCCGCGAGCACAACGCCCAGCTGGCCGCCAGCGGCGTGAGCTTGCGGTTGGAGCGCCGCGGGCAGCGCCTCGCCCTGCGGGGTCCGCTGCCCTGCCGCCAGGGGAGCGCCCAGTTGCGGGTGCAGCGCATCAGCCTGGGCCTGCCCGCCGATCTGGAGGGGCTTGAGCAGGCCCGCCAGGCGCTGCGGCGGGTGGTGCAGCAGCTGCAGCAGCAGAGCTTCAACTGGAGTCAGTGGGGCGTTGGCCCTGCCGCCCCGGCGCGCTCGCGTTCAGCCCAAGCGGCGCCAGCGGCCCTTGGTCTGGATGCTGTCGCTGCGGTGGAGCGGTTTGAGCAGCAGTTCTTCAGCGATCCGCGCCGGCGCCGCAATCCCGCCGGCAGCCGCACCACCTGGACTAGCGCCTATTTGCCTTATTTGCGCCGGGTGCGGCAGCAGGCCGCCAACACGGAGCTCCCCTTGGGGGAAGACCTGCTCGTGGCGGTGCTGGAGAGCTACCCGCTGGCCAGCCGGGGCCGTCAGCAGTGCGGCACCGCCTTGGCTGCGTTGGCCCGCTCGGAGCAGATACCGCTGCCGCCGGATTGGGCCGATCGCGCCGGCGGCTATGGCCTGCACGCGGCCCAGTTCCGCCAACTCCCGAGCGACCGCCAGATCCTCGAGTGGATCGAGCAGATCCCCAACCCCGGCTGGCGGCTCGCCTATGGCCTGATGGCCACCTATGGCTTGCGCAACCACGAGGTGTTTTTCACCGATCTCTCCGCCCTAGCTCCTGGCAGCGATCGGGTGATCAGGGTGCTGCCCACCAGCAAAACCGGCGAGCACCAGGTGTGGCCGTTCCAGCCCGACTGGGTGGAGCGCTTTGAGCTGCCGCGCCTCGGTGAAGCCCGCAGCCTGTTGCCGCCGGTGTGCACCGATCTGCGCCGCACCACGCTTCAGCAGGTGGGCCGCCGCGTGGCCGAACAGTTCCGCCGCTACGACCTCCCCCTCACCCCCTACGACCTGCGCCACGCCTGGGCGGTGCGCACCATTCACATCGGCCTGCCTGACACGGTGGCGGCCCGGATGATGGGCCACTCCGTGGCGATCCACACCCGCACTTATCACCACTGGATCACACGCCGCGATCAGCAGCAGGCGGTGGATACCGCTTTGGCCCGGGCCCGCGCCGCCTGAATCTGCTCCGGGGTTGCCAGAGTGCTGCGCAATATCCGCTGCAGCACTGTGCCCCCTGAGCAGCCCGATCACGCCGCGGAGTCCACGTTGGATCAAGCCGCGGCTGAGCTGGGGATGGGTGGTGATCTGGCGCCGGAAGCCAGCGCCGATGCCTACCGCCGCCGCATGGCCCGCCGCAAGGAGGTGCAGCAGCAGCGGGTGGGGGAGCGCAACCTCGAGAAGGGGCTGGTGCTGGTGTTCACCGGCGATGGCAAAGGCAAAACCACCGCAGCCCTAGGCCTGGTGCTGCGCACCCTGGGTCACGGCGAGCAGGTGGCGGTGGTGCAGTTCATCAAAGGTGGCTGGCAGCCGGGCGAGGCCAAGGCGCTGGAGCTGTTTGGCGAGGCCCTGCACTGGCACGCCCTTGGTGAGGGCTTCACCTGGGAAACCCAAGACCGTGAGCGCGACCGCGAGCTGGTACAGCAGGCCTGGCAGCGCTCCCTTGGTTACCTCGCCGCAGCCGATCGCAAGCTCGTGGTGCTCGATGAGGTGAATGTGGCGCTCAAGCTCGGCTACCTCCACCTCGATCAGGTGCTGGAGGGGTTGGCCCTACGGCCGCCGCTCACCCATGTGGCGCTCACCGGCCGGGGTGCCCCCGCTGGGCTGCTGGAGCGCGCCGATCTGGTGACGGAGATGAAGCTTCTGCGCCATCCCTTCCGCGAGCAGGGGGTGAAGGCCCAGGCCGGTATCGAGTTCTGAAGGCCTCGGCTTCCGAAGAGAGACCTCTCCAGAACGCCGGCTTCTCCACACGCCGCGCTCTGCTGGGGTGCCGGCCTGAGCCGGCCAGCGATCAAGCGCCGTGCTGCTCCTGAAGCAGCGCCAGGCTGCTGAGCAAGACCGACAACCCACTGACCAGCAAGGCCCGGTGCACCATCGGTTCGCGCCAGCCGCCGGGTTCCGCCACCAGCTGCTCCACCGCTGAGAGGGTGAGGCGTGCCATGACGCCGGAGTTCCGCGGCGGCGGGCCCTCGGGCTGGGAATGGGGTCGTGAAGCGCCTGCCATCACCACGAAGCCGTTGCCCCATCGAAGCGCCAGCGGCCTGGCTCGGCAAGGGATCTCACGCTTGCTACTGTTCGGCCAACTGACGTGCAAGCGCGAACGGATGGCCTATCAGCGCGTGTTGCTCAAGCTCAGTGGTGAAGCCCTGATGGGCGAGCAGGGCTATGGCATCGATCCGGCCATCGTGAATGCCATCGCCAAGGATGTGGCGGCCGTGGTGGCCGATGGCACCCAGCTGGCGATCGTGGTGGGCGGCGGCAACATCTTCCGCGGCCTCAAGGGCTCAGCCGCCGGTATGGACCGGGCCACGGCCGACTACGTGGGCATGCTCGCCACGGTGATGAACGCCATCACCCTGCAAGACGGCCTGGAGCGCGCCGGCATCCCCACCCGGGTGCAGAGCGCCATCTCGATGCAAGAAGTGGCGGAGCCTTACATCCGCCGTAAGGCGATCCGTCATATGGAGAAGGGCCGGGTGGTGATCTTTGCCGCTGGCACCGGCAACCCCTTCTTCACCACCGACACCACTGCAGCCCTGCGGGCTGCCGAGATCGGCGCCGATGTGGTGTTCAAGGCTACCAAGGTGGATGGGGTGTACGACAAAGACCCCAATAAGCACGCTGATGCCGTGCGCTACGAGAGCTTGTCGTTCCTGGATGTGCTCAGCGGCGAACTGGAGGTGATGGACAGCACCGCCATCGCCCTCTGCAAGGACAACGCCATCCCCATCGTGGTGTTTGATCTGTTCGGCGCCGGCAACATCGGCCGGGCGGTGCGCGGTGAACCCATCGGCACCAGCATCCTGCCCTCGGCCTGAGCCCCCTTCTTCCCGTCAGCACCCATGGATCTCGAAGCCAGCATGCGCAAGTCGGTGGACTCCACCCAGCGCACCTTCAACACCATCCGCACCGGCCGGGCCAACGCCTCCCTGCTCGACAAGATCCAGGTGGAGTACTACGGCGCGGATACGCCGTTGAAGTCGCTGGCCACGATCAGCACCCCGGATTCCTCCACGATTCAGCTGCAGCCCTTTGACGGCGGATCGCTCGGGTTGATCGAGAAGGCGATCTCAATGAGCGATCTGGGCCTCACCTGCAACAACGACGGCAAGGTGATCCGCATCAACATTCCGCCCCTCACGGAAGATCGCCGCAAAGACCTCTGCAAGCTGGCCGCGAAATACGCTGAGGAAGGCAAGGTGGCGCTGCGCAACATCCGCCGCGATGCCATCGACAAGGTGAAGAAACAGGAGAAAGAGAGCGAGTTCTCCGAGGATCAGAGCCGCGACGAACAGGAGAAGGTGCAAAAGCTCACCGACAAGTTCATCGCCGAGATCGAGAAGCTCCTGGCTGAGAAGGAAGCCGACATCCTCAAAGTGTGAGCTCCGCTCACCTGCATGACGTGATCGTGGTCGGTGCCGGCGCTGCCGGTGCCGCTTGCGCTTATCACCTGGCTGCCCGGGGGCATCGGGTGTTGCTCCTGGAGGCTCAGAGCCTGCCCCGCCACAAACCCTGCGGCGGTGGGATGGCTGCCTCCGTGCAGCGCTGGTTCCCCTTCGATCTCACCCCGGCGGTGGATCAGGTGATCGAGCAGGTGCGCTTCACCTGGTGTCTCGACGATCCGATCACTGCCGTTCTGCCTGGCGATTCACCGTTTTGGATCGTGCAGCGTTCGCGCCTGGATCAGTTCATCGCCCAACAGGCGGTGGCCGCTGGCGCCCAGCTGATCGATGCCGCTGTGGTGGAGACGATCGAGCGCAACGCCGAGGGTTGGACGGTGCTGGCCGGCGGCCATCGCTACACCAGCCGAGCCGTGGTGGTGGCGGATGGCTCCAACTCTCGCTTTGCCGCTCAGTTGTCTCTGGGCAATCCCAAACCCCGCTTCGCCAGTGCCGTGGCGGTGGAGGTGGAGGCGGAGGTGTCTGAACCCAACACGGCCCGTTTTGAATTCGGCTTGGTGAAGCACGGCTTCTGCTGGGCCTTTCCCCGCCGGGGTGGCTACAGCATTGGCGTGGGCAGTTTCATCGGCAACACGGATGTCGATGCCGATGCCGTGCTCGCCCAGCTGTTGCCCAGCCTGGGCCTGGCCGCAGGCGCCGGCGAACGCATTCAATCACCGCTGCGGGTGTGGGATGGCCACTACCCCCTGCACAACGCGGCCGGTGCCGTGGCGGTGGGTGATGCCGCTTCCCTCTGCGATCCCTTCTTGGCGGAGGGCCTCAGGCCTGCTCTGCTCAGCGGTGTGCGCAGCGCCGAAGCCCTCGATCGCTACCTCAAAGCCGACGATGGGCGCCAGGCGGGGGAGGCCCTATCGGACTACAGCCAGGCGATGCGGCAGCAATGGGGAGAGTCGATGGCCTGGGGACGGCGGATCGCCCAGGTGTTCTACCGGGTGCCCAAAGTGGGCTATCAGATCGGGATTAAGCGCCCAACTGCTCCCCAGCGCATCGCCCAGATCCTCTCCGGCGAGATGGGTTACGGCGATATTGCCCAGCGCGTGATCAAGCGGCTCTTGTTCCAGCGCGGTTAACTGCGCAGTGTTCAGCTGAACTTGGTGCAGTCTTTGAGCTGCCGGAGGCGCTTATCGATCGAGCCCAGCAGTTCGATGGCGAACATCGGCGATTCCTGAACGGCGAAGAGAAACTTTTCGCGGTTCATCACCAGCACCTTGCAATCGCTGAGCGCCTTGGCGTTGCCATAGCGCCGGTGCTCCGGTGTCACCAAGGCGCCGGCTCCGAACACATCACCGGCCTGGATGATCTCCTGGCCGCCTTCATCATTCCAGCTCAGTTCAACACTGCCCTCGAGCACGCCGAACATGCAGTCGCCGGTTTCTCCCGAGCTGAAGATCGGCTCACCGGCCGGTACATCCAGCACCTCGCCCTGGCTGGCCAGGGCGCGCATGGTGTCGAGAGCGTTCAACGCAGGGATTCGAACAATGCCCCCAGTTTGGGGTAGGCAGGTTAAGAACCGCTGATGGCCAGCGCCGCTCCGAGGCCACAGCGCACATCGGCCGGCAGCAGACGGCCGTCGTGATCGGTGTCGAGCGCATCAAACACTGCATCGCTGCCGAGCCACTCCTCGCGGGTGATGCAGCCGTCGCCATCGAGATCGTTCAGCAGGAAGATCTCCTGCGCGGCGTGCTGGAACGCGCTAGCGCCTTCCATTTCGCCGAGGCGATGGGCTAGCTGGGCCTCAAGGGTTTCGATGGCACGCGTGAAGCCGGTGATGCCTTCCTGCAGTTTTTCGGTGGCCATCGGATCCTTGTGCATCATCGCCTCGAAGCCCTGGAGATCGAGATGCAGCTGCTCTTCGGTGGGGGCCGGATCGAAGGCGTTGAGCTTGCGGGTGAGCTCGCCCTCGGTGTTGCGCAGCTGATCCAGCAGCTTCGGTGAGATGGTGAGCAGATCGCAGCCGGCCAGCTCGATGATCTCGTCGATATTGCGGAAGCTGGCCCCCATCACCTCGGTTTTGTAGCCGTAGGTTTTGAAGTAGTTGAAGATCTGAGTGACCGACACCACGCCCGGATCCTCAGGACCGGGGTAGCTTTCCCGGCCGGTGCTCTTCTTGTACCAATCAAGAATGCGCCCCACGAAGGGTGAGATCAGCGTGACGCCGGCTTCAGCGGCGGCCACCGCCTGGGCGAAGCTGAATAGCAGGGTGAGGTTGCAGTGGATGCCTTCCTTCTCCAGCACCTCGGCAGCTTTGATCCCCTCCCAGGTGGAGGCGATCTTGATCAGCACGCGCTCGCGGCCGATGCCGGCCTGGCGGTAGAGGCCAATCAGTTTGCGCGCCTTGGTGATGGTGGCTTCGGTGTTGAAGCTCAGGCGTGCATCCACCTCGGTGGACACTCGGCCCGGAACGATCTTGAGGATCTCGGTACCGAACGTGACGCAGATTTCATCGAGGGCTTCGCGCACCACCTCTTCGGCTGGCGCTGCGCTGCCGCACACCTCGCGGGATTCCTGCAGCGATCGATCGATCAGGTTCTGATAGGCGGGGATCTGCGCAGCCGCCAGGATCAACGAGGGGTTGGTGGTGGCATCCCTCGGCGTGAACTGGTGGATGGCGTTGATATCACCGGTGTCGGCGACCACAACGGTCATGGCAGCCAGTTGATCGAGCAGGTTGGCCATGCAGGGCCCCGGGAGATGCGCTCAAACTAGCCAGCGAATTGGCGATCAACCGCCTCTGTCATCAAGCGGTTACCCGCTCGCCAGACCCTCAGCCGGCCACTGGCTTGCTCGGCGGGATCTTCTCGATCACGAGCAGCGATTCGATGATCTGCCGCGCCACAGGAACCGCCACGGTGGATCCGTAGGCGTTGGCTCCCTTGGGCTCGTCGACCACCACCAGCACCACGTAGCGCGGATCATTAATGGGCAGGTGCGCCACAAAGCTGGTGATGCGCGCCCCTGGGATGTAAACGCCGTTTTCAGCTTTCTGGGCCGTGCCTGTTTTTCCGCCGATTCGATGGCCGGGGATGTAGGTCCCCTTACCGCTGCCTTTCTCCACAACGGTTTCCATCCAGTTGAGAACCGTTTGGGCAATCTCCGGCCGAATCAGTTGCAGACCCGTGGAGGGCGGTGCGGGGGCGAGGTCGTCGCCCGAGCGCAGGCCTCGGGTGATGTGGGGGCTCACCAGCTTGCCGCCGTTGGAGAGCATCGCGTGCAGTTGCAGCAGCTTCAGCGGCGTGAGATTGAAGCCCTGGCCAAAGGCGGCGGTGGCGGGCTCGATCGGCTGGGTGCGGAAGGTGTCCAGGCTTTTCAGTTGGCCGGCCACGGCGCCGGGCAGATCGGTATCGGGTTTGGTGTCGATGCCGAGGGCGTGCAGCCAATTCCAGAACTTGGCGGGTTTAACCCGCTGCATCGCCTTCACCATCGCCACGTTGCTCGACACCTGCAGCACCGTGGGGAAATCGATCACCCCGTTGCCCTTGCGGTCGTGGTTGAAGATCGGCCAGCCACCGATGGTGAGCTGACCGTTGTCATTCACCTTGCCGGCGGGGTCGATGGCGTTTTCCTGCAGCGCGATCGCCAGGTTGATCGGCTTGAACGTTGATCCCGGTTCATAGAGATCCTGCACCGACCATTCGCGGAACAGCCCGGGCTTGTATTTCCAGAACTGGTTGGGGTCGTAGGTGGGGGTGGATGCCAGGGCGAGGAGTTCGCCGTTGCGCACGTCCATCACCAGCGCCACGCCCCGCTTGGCATTCCATTGCTTCACCTGTTTGGTGAGCGCCATCTGCGCCACCTGCTGCAGGCGTGCATCGAGGGTGAGCTGCAGACGTAGATCGTCGCCATAGAGAACACCGGCCTTGAGTCCATCGGGCAGTGGTGTGCCATCGGCTCCGCGGCGCAGTTGGCGGGTGGCCTCGTGGCGGCGCAGATCGCTGTTGCGGCTCTGCTCCAAACCCGCCTGGGGCACGCGCTCCAGGTTGAGGAAGCCCACCACGTTGGCGAACAGGTTGCCCTGGGGGTACACCCGCTGCGGGTAGGGCTCCAGATCGATGCCGCTGATCCCCAGTTCGCGCACCCGTTGGGCGGTTTCCGGATCGAGATCGCTGGTGAGCTTCACCCCCGATTTGCGGCCTTCCATGGCGCGCACCAGATCAGCCATCGGCAGGGCCAGCACGCTCGAGAGCTTGCGGGCCACATCCAGCGGGCTGCGCAGCTTGCCGATGTCGTCGCCGGGGAAGGCGAAGTAGCGAGGGTGCGCCCAGAGGGTGAAACGCTCCTCGTCGAGGGCCACCAGGCTGCCCTGGCGATCCACGATCGTGCGGCGCCGGCCCAGGGGCGTGATCGTTTGGGTCTGCACAGCCCGGGCGCGATCGAGCAGCTCCGGGCCCTGCACCACCTGCACCCAGGCCAGCCTCAGGGCTAGCCCACCCAGGCCGGCCGCCATCAGCAGGTACACCGCCCATAGGCGACCCGTGGGAACCGGGCTCAGGGTCAACACCCGCCGTTGCCGCCCGCTGCCACTGCTGCTGCGGGGGGCCGGCCGCCGGCTTTCGAGGCGGTGAACCGCCATCAGTATCCCGGCAGGATCTGACGGGGATTCACCTGGGCCAGCAGGGCGCGCAGGCGGGGCTGTTGACCTGTGACTGGGGGCTCCAGGTACACCAGTTTTTGGCTGGAGGTGGGCTCAAGCAGGGCCGGTTTGCGCGTCATGCCCAGATGATGCTGCTCGAGCACCGCGGCGGATTCCTGAAGCCGATGCTCCAGGCGTTGGGCAGCTTCAAGCTTCTGGAAGTTCTGGGTCCACTGACCTTGCCAGTGGAGGGTGAGGCCGCTCAGGCCGAGCACGGCCACACCCAGGCCCAGCAAGCTGCCATCGGCGATGCGGTGCAGGTTGCCGAGTAGGGGCGATTGGCGATCGGCTTGGCGCGACGACAGCGATCCCTGGATCAGTTCCAGGGGCCGAGCGGTGGATCGCCGTTGACCCTCTTGGGTCTGATGCAGTGGGGCGGCGACCACAGGTGCGCGGCAGAACTGCGCAAGTGAACCACGCGCCCGCCCCTCCAGCAAGGGGGCGATCAAGCACTGAGACTCAAGGCCCTGTCCGCTACCAGCCCAGCACCACCAGATTGGCGAAGGTGAGGGCATTCCAGAGGCCGTGCATCAGCACGCAGCTGCCCAGCCGGCCGCTGCTCCAGCGCACCCAGCCGAGCCCGATGCCGAGCACCAGCAACGGCAGCAGTTCCCCCAGGCTCAGGTGCGCCACCGCGAACACCGCGGCGCTGAGCAGGATGCCGCCGGCAGCCCCCAGCTTGCGCGCAGCCACCGGCAGCAAGGCGCCGCGGAAGATCGTTTCTTCAAACAGCGGTGCCAGCACCACCGCCGTGAAGCCGAAGCAGGCCAGTGCCGGCACGTTGTGACTGTTGAGCACCAGCTCCAGCAACGGGTTGCTGCCGCCTGGATCCCCCCAGAGCTGGCCCTGCAGCCAGCCCACCAGGCTCACCAAGGGCAGCACCATCAGCAGCCCCTTCAACCCCTGCCGCAGGTTGGTGGCCAGGGGGTTCCAGCGAAATTGCAGCCCAGCCATGGCCCCTTTGCCCCGCAGCATCAGGGCCAGGATCAGCAGGGGCCCGGTCATCAGGGCCAGGTACAGGCTCACCACGCTGATCCCCTCGCGCAGGGGGCTGGTGACGGCCAACTGCTGCAGCAAGCCCGTGAGCAAGGGGCCTACCAGCAACGGGGTGAGTAGTTCGCCGATCACCACGAAGCCGCCGGCGATTAGCAGCACGGCATCGAGGCCACTGAGTTGGGGGCCCTGCAGCGCCGGTGCCTCCGCGGCGCGGCCTCGCCAGCGCAGCCACAGCTCCCGCAGCAACGCGGCGCTGCCCAGTAGAAGCAACAGCACCGGCAGCACGCTCACGCTCACGAGCTGCAGGAGTGCCCTTCGGCTCGCGCCCGCAGCGCCGCAATCGGCGCCCGGGGTGAGTGCTTCACAGCTCCACAGCTGCAGCACGCCGCCCTGAGGCAGCGCATCGATCAAGGCTTGCTTTGCGGGCAAAGTTTGGTTCGCCGGGCTCTCGGGCTTTCGCTCTGGCTCGAGCAGGGCCTGGGCCAGGGTCGCCTGGGGGCTGCTGCCGGAGCCCAGTTCCGCCAGCAGCACATCGGAGGCTTGGGTCTGCCCCTGGCGCCTGAGCAGCAGGGCCTGCTCCAGCAGCAGATCTGGATCCGGGCTTTGGCCGGCTTCGCGCGCGTCGTTGATTTCCTCGGCGAGGGCCTTGCGCAGGGTCTCCACAGGGTTGCTGCCCGCCAGCAGGGTGCGCAGCGGTCCGCTGAGCTGCGGTTCGGCCAGCACCGCCAGCTCCAGCTGGCGGCGGTTGAGGTCGTTGCCGACGGAGGGGCGGCTGAGGCTGTCGATTAGCCCGTTCAGCCAGAGCAACAGGCTCAGGGCCAGGCTCACCAAGGCCAGCGCCACCTTCCAGCCCGGCGCTGCCCCTTCCGGTCTGCCGCCGGGCCTGTTGGCTGCTGTCACCCTGCGCCTGCTCCCTGGTGCTGATCAGCGCAGCATCTCATCGTTTGGCTGCGGGCTGACGGCTGGCTGGCCAGCGCCGGAGCGGGAGCTGGGGCTGAAACCCCACCAAATACGATGCCTTTTGCTCAATCCTGCGCCTGTGTCTCTCCGGATCCTGCTGGTTCGCCATGGGTTGAGCAGCTTCAATCTCGAGCACCGCATTCAGGGCCGCGACGATCTCTCCAGCCTCACCGAGGAGGGGGTGAAGCAGGCCCTGGCCACGGGCGAGGCCCTGAGGGATCTGACGATCACAGCGGCCTACAGCTCTCCACTCCGCCGCGCCCACGACACCGCCACCGCCCTGCTCGCCGCCCAAGGCGGTGGCCTTGAGCCCAGCCTCGATGACGACCTGCTCGAGGTGGATCTGGCTCCTTGGAGTGGTCTGCTCAGCAGCGAAGTGCAGGAGCGCTTCCCTGAGGCCTACCGCACCTGGAAGCAGCATCCCGAGCGGCTGGAGCTGCAGCGCGTCGATGGCAGCAGCTATGCCCCCATCCCGGAGTTGATGGATCAGGCGCGACGCTTCGTGGATCGCCTGCTGGCTGAGCACAGCCCCAGCAGCCCCGCAGCGCAGACCGTGCTGGTGGTGGGCCACAACGCCATCCTGCGCTGCCTGCTGCTCACCCTGCTGGGTGTGGATGCCAGTGGATTCCGCCGCCTGCGGGTGGATAACGCCTCCCTCTCGGTGCTCAACCTCAGCGCCGATGCGGAGGGGCGTGTTTCGGTGCAGATCGAATCGCTCAATGGCACCACCCATCTCCACCCCGAGGTGTGCGGCGGCCGCCTGCCCGCCAAGGGGCCGGGCCCGCGCCTGCTTCTGGTGCGCCATGGCGAAACGGACTGGAACCGTCAGGGCCGCTTCCAGGGCCAGATCGATATCCCGCTCAACGAGAACGGCCGCGCGCAGGCGGCCGCTGCCGGCGAGTTCCTGCGCAAGGTGTCGTTCCAGCGGGCCTACACCAGCTCGATGGCCCGGCCGCGCCAAACCGCTGAGGGCATCCTCAGCCACCACCCCGGCGTGCCCCTCACCAGCGTGCGCGATCTGGTGGAGATCGGCCACGGCGAGTGGGAGGGCTGCCTGGAATCGGAAATCTCAGAAGGCTGGGGTGAGCTGCTGGCTGCCTGGAAGCGGGCGCCAGAAACGGTGCAAATGCCCAATGGCGAAACCATCCACGACGTGTGGGATCGCTCGCTACGCGGCTGGAACACCATCGCCGCCAGCCTCCACAGCGACGAAACGGCTGTGGTGGTGGCACACGATGCCGTGAACAAAACCATCCTCTGCGCCCTGCTGGGGCTCGGCCCCGCCGACATCTGGGCCGTGAAGCAGGGCAATGGTGGTGTGACGGTCATCGATTACCCCCACGGCCCCGATCAAGCGCCGGTGGTGGTGTGTTTGAACCAAACGGCCCATCTTGGGGGTGTTCTGGATCGCACCGCCGCCGGCGCTCTATGACCCCCAACCCCGAGCAGCCGCTGCTGCTGCATCAGGTTCAGCTGCTTGAAGCGGAAGGCGCTGAGCTGCGCCGCTGCGATGTGCTGATTCAGGCGGGGCGGCTCACCGCAATGGGCGGTGATGCGGCGGCTCAGGCCACGGCCTGCGGTGCTCAGGTGCTTGATGCCCAGGCCTGGTTGCTGGCACCGCCGCTGGTGGATCCCCATTCCGAGCTGGAGGATCCGGCCAACGGCTCGGCCGAATCGCTTGAGTCTCTGGAGCGCTCGGCTCTGGCGGCCGGCTACGGCACCGTGGCCCTGCTTCCGCGCGCCTCGAGCTGGCGCGATCGGCCTGAGCGGCTGCAGGGCTTGGCGCCCCTTGGCCGGTTGCAGCTGCTGCTCTGGGGCAGCTTCAGCCATGGCGCCAGCGGTGCTGATCTGGCGCCCCATGGCGATCAGCTGGCGGCTGGAGCCATCGGCCTGGCTGAGGCCGATCAGATGCCGGCCCTGGCGCTGCTGGAGCGCGGCCTCAGCCTGGGGGAATGCGGTGAGGCGCCCGTGCTGCTGGCCCCCCGCGACGCCAGCCTCAGCCAGGGGGGCTTCGTGCGTGAGGGAGTGGAGGCGCTGCGGGCCGGCTGGCCCACGGATCCCTCCATCAGCGAAACCCTGCCGCTGCAAAACCTGCTGGCGATGGCGCGGCGTCATCCGCAGCGGCGGCTGCAGCTGATGAATCTCTCCACCGCCGAGGGTGCGTGCCTGCTGCGGGAGCTGCCCGCAGAGCAGCGCCCCGAGGCCACGGTGTGCTGGTGGCATCTGCTCGCCGATAGCGGCAGCCTCGATCCGATCGCCGAGGGTTGGCGGGTGGTGCCCCCCCTGGGAACGCCGGCGGATCGCCTGGCACTTCAGCAGGCTTTGGCCGATGGGGTGCTCACCGCGGTGGCCGTGCACCACCAGGCGCTGGATGCCGAAGAGCAGCTGCTGCCGCTGGATCAGCGCAAGCCCGGTGTGGCGGGCCATCGTTTTGTGTTGCCCTGTTTGTGGCAGGAGCTCGTGGTGGAATGCGGCTGGAGCGCTGAGCAGATCTGGCGCGCTCTCTGCTTTGCACCGGCTCGCCTGCTGGGCCTGACTCCCCCAAGCCTCAGCCCGGGCAGCGATCAATGGGTGGTGTTCGATCCCAGCCGCCAGTGGCAGCCCAGCAAGGACAGCTGGGGCCCCCAGGCGGCCAATCAGCCTGCGGCAACCGGCACGCTCACCGGCCAGGTGCTGGCCAGCGGCCTCATCCCGGAGCTGAACCGCTGGCCGGTTTCGCCGGCTTGAGTGGATCGTTGCTGTTCAGTTCACCGGCAGTGCCCAGCGGCCAGAACCGCCAGAAGGCCCGGCCAATGATTTCGCTGTCCGGCAGGAAGGCACCGCCGGGCCAGAAGCGACCATCCCAGCTGTTGCCGCGGTTATCGCCCAGCACCAGCACGTGGCCCGGGGGCACCGTGGCGTTGAGCGTGCGGCAGGGGCCCATGCCCTGCTCATCCACCGGGCAGTAGTTGGTCACGTAGGGCTCCTTCAGCCGCTGGCCGTTCACCATCACCTCGCCGCGCGGATTGATCACCACCCGATCACCGGCCACCGCCACCACCCGTTTGATGTAGGCATCGCAGGCCGGTTCCTGCAGGCCCGGCACCAGGTTCACCAGGGGCAGGTTCACCAGCAGGCAGCGCAGCGGACCTGCCTGGTGGTTGGGCTTCAGCACCGGATCGAAATGGTGCGGAGCGTGGAAGACCACGATCTCGCCGCGTTGCGGAGGGCGGCTGCGGTAGGTGAGCTTTTCCACCAGCAGCCGATCCTGCAGCTGCAGCCCCGGCAGCATCGAGCCCGAAGGGATATAGCGGGCCTCCACCACGGTTTGGCGCACACCAAGGGCCACGCCGAGGGTGATCAGCACGCCCCGCCAGAACACCCAGGGGCTTTCCTGCTGCACGGTTGCTGGCTGGTCGGGCTTGGGATCGGGCTGCGGTGCGGTCGCGTCTTGGTCGGGGCTGGACAAGGGCTGGAACTGCCGGCAGCAGGTGCAAGTGAGGCAGATTAGGGCCGTTGCCTCAGCATCAGATGGTTCGTCCGCGTTGGTTGTCGGCCCAGAGGGTCACGGCCTCGCGGCTCTGGTGCCACTGGGATCGGGCTGTGGCCCTGTGGGCTGGGGTGAACCTGCTGCTGGTGCTGTTCGACATCACCTACATCCCCCTGCGCACCTTCTGGCTGCAGCGCAACCTCACGCCGCTGCCCCAGGTGCCCCTGGTGGTGCCCCTCAGCCTGCTGCCCGATCTCACCCCCCTCTACGACCCGGTGAAGGGGATCGAGCCGCATCGGGAAACCCAGGCCTACCTGAAGGCCTTTGAGCGGCTGGATCAGTCCCTGCTCGAGGGCTCAACGCTCGCCCAGAGCGCAGCGCAGCGGCGCCGCCTGGTGGCTCTCACCGAGGCAATGATCAATGAGAACCCGTTTGCAGCCTCCGGCAACAGCGGCACCCTCGAGAAGATCAAGAACCGCCTGCGGCAGCGGGCCGGCAACGATTCCGCCAAGCAGTCGGCCGCCCAGCTGCTGGGCGATCCCTGGCTCAAGCAGAGCAGTTGGCAGCAGGAGCGGCGCTTCTGGCAGCAGCAGGTGTTGCCATTGGTGGCCACCAGCTATTGGCGCTCCATCGACGAGAACGGCCGGCCCACCGATCACTTCTGGCGGATCGACCTGCTGCTCTTTCAGAGCGTGTTCGCCCTCGACATCCTGCTGCGCATGGTGCGCATGCGCCGGCGTTTCCCGGGGCTGAGCTGGCGCGATGCGCTGCTGCGTCGCTGGATTGATCTGCCGTTGCTGCTGCCCTTCTGGCGCTGGATGCGGGTTGTTCCCGTGGTGGAGCGCCTCAGCCAGGCTCGGTTGATCAATGTGGAGCCGCTGCGAGCTGCGGTGAGCCGGGCTGTGGTGTCGTTGCTGGCGCTCGAGCTGTTCGAGGTTCTGGCGCTGCAGCTGGTGGATGGCACCCAGTCGTTGATTCGCTCCTCCCAGTGGCCGCGCTGGATCCGCAGCCTGCGCAGCCACCAGAGCGTCAGCGGGGCCGATGAGCAGCAGCTGCTGGATCTCGTGCGCCTCTGGGGGCCGATGGTGCTGGGTCAGGTCACTCCCCGGCTTGCGCCAGAGCTGCAATCGCTGCTGGGCCATGCCCTGCAGCAGCAGTTGCGGGAGGTGCCCGGCGGCGTGATGGTGCCAGCCGGCGTGAGCCGGCAGCTGGCTGGTGGGGTGGTCGACAGCCTGCTGGATCTCTCGCGGGGCACGGCCCAGCGCCTAGCCCGCAACGACGATCGCCAGAGCGAGCTGCTGCAACAGGCCATCGATCGCTTCTGGGAGGAGCTGGCGGCGGCTCTGGAGCAGGCCGGCACGCTCGAGCGCAGCCAGGAGTTGCTCTGCGCGCTATTGCAGCAGCTCAAGCTCAACTACCTGGCCCAGATGAACCGGGCGGGCATTGATGCGCTGATGGATGAGCTCGATGAACTCACCACACCGCTCAGCCCTGGAGAGCCGCCTGCCACTCCTCCAGCTTGAAACCCACCAGCGTTGCCCCCTCAGGGGTGATCGCAAAGGGCCGTTTGATCAACTTGCCATCAGCAGCGAGGGCCGCCAGGGCGGTTGCATCGTCCATAGCCGCCACGGCGGCGCTTCCCAGGGCCCGGTAGCTCTGGCCGCTGGTGTTGAACAGGCGCTTGCGGCCGAGGCTCTCAAAGGCCGCGCGCAGTTCGGCGCCGCTGGGTGGCTGCTCCGTGATGTCGAGCAGCTCGAGGTTGCCGGCATCCACAGAAAAGCCCTGCTGGGCGAGCCATTGCAGGGCTTTGCGGCAGGTGCCGCACTTGGCGTAGCTGTAGATCCGGAGCCGTTGGCTCACTTGCCAAACAGGCTCTTGAGGGCGCCCACCAGGCTGTTGGAGCCGGAACCAGCACCAGCTTGGGGACGGGTGCGCACGGTGACATCGCCGTTGACGCTGGTGCGGCAGCTCAGGCGGTAGTTGGCGGGACGATCAGCCAGGTACACCTGCTCCACATCGCTGCGGGGGGAGAGGTTCTGCATGCCTTCCACCACTTCCACAACGCAGGTGCCGCACTGGCCCACACCACCGCAGTTGTTCAGGTTGTTCAGACCCTTGTAGGGGTTGATGCCGGCATCGATGGCGGCCTTGCGCAGGTTGGCCCCCTCGATGCAACCGACCTGCTGGCCTTCCTGTTCGAAACGGATGGTGGGCACGGTCGGACGGGGATCTTCGGCGCCGACAAACTTACCTGGCCGCAGCCGATTCCTGCAGCCGATGTCGAGGGCTGACACCAAATGCGGTGATGGCCGGGCTCTCTAGCATTGGGTTTCTGGCTGATCAGCGGTGCAGTCCTCCGGTTACGAACGGCTCCAGAGCCAGATGATTCCTGGCTACAGCAGCCTGGCGCGGCTCTCGGTTGCCCTCTTGGCCGCCTCGCCCGTGGCCTCCGGCTCGGGCGCTGAGGTGCTGGTGGCTGGCTGCGGCACTGGTTCTGAGCTCCTGGAGGCCGTGGCCCAACGGCCCGACTGGAGCCTCACCGCCCTCGATCCCAGCGCCGAGATGCTCGAAGAAGCGCGCCAGCGCTTGGGCGAGAAGGGGGCGATCCAGTGGCAGCAGTCCACCGTGGAGGCTCTGGTGGATGCGCCGGGTATGGCGGGTCGCTTTGCTGGCGCCCTGTCGGTGCTGGTGTTGCAGTCGCTGCCGGATGACGGCAGCAAGCTCGCCTTCCTCACCGCCCTGGCCCGCTGCCTGCAGCCCGGCGCTCAGTTGGTGCTGGTGGATCTGATGCAAACCAGTCTCCCCTCCTTGGAGGGGCAGCTGGATCAGGCCTGGCGCGGCTTCCAGCGGGCCAGCGGCCTTGAGGATGCGCTGCAGGAGGGTCTCCATCCGATCGGCCTGGCGCGTCTCACCAGCCTGGTGAATGCGGCTGGTTTTGGCGATCCAGCCCGCGTGTTTCAGGCCTTGGGTTTCGAAGGCTTCCTGCTGCAGCGCCTCAGCTGAGCCCAGCGGCGGCGATGCAGCGCTCCAGCAGTGCTGGAACCGCATCGGCATCGAGCCAGCCGTTGATCTCGATCACTCGGCCTTCAAGGCTTTTGTAGGTGCGGAAAAATTCCGCCACCTCCTCGAGTTGGTTGGCGGCGATCTGGCGAATGCTGCGGATGCCCCGCTGGCGCGGATCGGCGTCGGGAACACACAGCAACTTGCCGTCGTGGGCCCCGCAATCCACCATGTCGAGGATGCCGATTGGCCTGGCTGCAATCAAGCAGCCGGCAAAGGTGGGTTCATCCATGATCACCAGGGCATCGAGAGGAGCGCCGTCCTCCGCGAGGGTGTTGGGGATGAAGCCGTAGTCGAACGGGTAGCGCACGGAGGAGTGCAACACCCGGTCCAGCACCATCAGGCCGGCCTCGGCGTTGTACTCGTATTTATTGCGGCTGCCGGCTGGAATCTCCACCATCAGATTCACCAGCCCTGGCGCCGGTGAGGCCTGCAGGCTGCGCAAGTCCATGGGCCGTGGCTGGAGAGGTAGCGGTTGGGGCCGGTCGGCGATCGCCAATCACGCTCGCCAGGGGCACCACAAGGGTGCATAGGGCAACGACAACGCCAAACAGTGGAGCTGCCGTGTGGAACAGGCTCCCCGAACTGTAGAGGGGACTAAAAGGCTCTTCGCCCGAATCAGAGCTCTGACTTGCAGGCTCTGCTGCAGCTTCGCTGGAAGCCAGGAGCGCCGGTTGATTCGAGGGTCGAGGAGGGGGTTCTGAATCCATGCAGGCTGTTGGCGGCACTGCATCGACAAGGTGCGATGCAGCGGCCGGCCAACGGATTGGCGACTAATTCATCTCAGCTTGGCATTTCCAGGCCGCCTGGCAAGTGGTGAAAACCGCTCAGGCGGCGGGCCGGGCTTGATCGTGCTGATCCCTCCGGCTCTCCAGGGAGGTGGGGCGGCCTTCGGCCTCACCCAACAAGCTGCGGATCGCCCGCAGCTCCTCCAGGATCGAGCCCAGCAGCTGTTGCGTGGCCGTTGAGGGGGAGTTGAGTACCTCAACGGTGACTTCTTTGATCCGCAGCACATCGCGGGCAAAGCGCGCGACCTCGTTGGGGTGGAACAGCAGCGGGTCTTTTTGATCGCTGCGGTATTCCGGGTTGAGTTTGCGGGGATTAAAGGGAGGGTTGAGATTGCGCGGATCGGTGTTGGTGTAGCGGTACACCGAGGCGCGGGATCGGTTCAGGCAGCGCTGAACTTCGTCGATGCCGATCAGGTTGTCGCTGTTGTCGCTAGCCGGCGCTTCGGCGTGGGCGCTGGTGAACTGTCCGCCGGTGAACTGCGTGCCTCCGCCCATTGCCGTTGCGACCGAATGGGCTTGCATGAGACCTGGATGCGACAGATTGGACGTGCAGCGGAAGTTAGCAGAGTTTTCGCTGCCGAACTGGAAATCTTTCTGCTTTCAAGCCGGCGGTGTGGCGCTTCTGCAGCCGGTTGGTGCCTGAGCTCGGTGGTAGCTTCCGGCCTCCTTCTTCGCTGAGCATCCCATGCGCGTCTCCCGCCTGATGCTGGTGACGCTTCGGGATGATCCCGCCGAAGCCGAGATCCCCTCCCACAAGCTGCTGCTGCGCGCGGGTTACATCCGCCGGGTGGGCAGTGGCATCTATGCCTATCTCCCGTTGCTCTGGCGGGTGCTGCAGAAGATCTCCGCGATCGTGCGCGAAGAGCTAAACGCCACCGGAGCGCTTGAAACGCTGTTGCCCCAGCTGCAGCCCGCCGAGCTCTGGCAGCGCAGTGGCCGCTGGGCGGGCTACACCGCCGGCGAGGGGATCATGTTCCACCTCGAAGACCGTCAAGGCCGTGAGCTTGGCCTCGGCCCCACCCATGAAGAGGTGATCACCGCTCTGGCGGGGGATCTACTGCGCTCCTACCGGCAGCTGCCGGTGAACCTGTATCAGATCCAAACCAAATTCCGCGATGAGATCCGGCCGCGCTTCGGCCTGATGCGGGGGCGTGAATTCATCATGAAAGACGCCTATTCCTTCCACGCCGATGAGGCCTGCCTGAAGCAGACCTACGCAGCGATGGACCAGGCCTACCGGCGCATCTTCAGCCGCTGCGGCTTGCGGGCCGTGGCGGTGGAGGCCGATAGCGGCGCCATTGGCGGCTCCGCCAGCCAGGAGTTCATGGTGACGGCCGAGGCCGGCGAAGACCTGATCCTTGCCAGCGGCGATGGCCGCTATGCCGCCAACCAGGAGCGTGCGGTTTCCCTGCCAGCTGACGCAGCTCCCCTGCCCGGTGGGGCCCGGGCCGGCGGCCATGGCGACGACCTGGCCACCCCTGCTCAGAGCGCCATCGAGGTGCTCTGCAGTGCCCACGGCTTTGATCCCAGCCAGACCGTGAAGGTGTTGCTGCTGTTGGCCCGCTTCGAAGACGGTTGCCAGCAGCCGCTGCTGGTGAGCCTGCGCGGCGATCAGCAGCTCAATGAGGTGAAACTGGCCAACGCCGTGAGTGCTCGCTGCAGCGCCGAGCACGGCACGCTGCTGGACATCAGCCCGCTCACGGCGGAAGCAGCAGCCAAGGAGGGGCTCGCACCGATTCCCTTCGGCTTTATGGGCCCGCATCTGGAGGATGCGGTGCTGGTGGGTGCCCGCAGCTGGCAACCCCGTTTCCTGCGCCTGGCGGATGCCACGGCCACGGCGCTGGAGAGCTTTGTGTGTGGGGCCAACAGCCTCGATACCCACCGTGTGGGTGCGAGCTGGGGTGCCCTCTGTCCGGCGCCTGAGAGCCTGGATCTGCGGGCAGCACAGCCGGGTGATCGCTGCTGGCACGATCCCGAGCAGCAGCTGCAGGCCAGCCGGGGCATCGAGGTGGGCCACATCTTCCAGCTGGGCCGCAAGTATTCCGCGGCCCTCGAGGCCACCTTCACCAACGAAGCCGGTCAGGAGGAGCCTCTCTGGATGGGTTGCTACGGCATTGGCGTTTCGCGCCTCGCCCAGGCCGCTGTGGAGCAGCACCACG
This sequence comes from Vulcanococcus sp., assembly GCA_019264575.1. Taxonomy (GTDB): domain Bacteria; phylum Cyanobacteriota; class Cyanobacteriia; order PCC-6307; family Cyanobiaceae; genus Vulcanococcus. Next base: position 130,466 of record JAHUZV010000019.1, read on the forward strand.
ATGCCAACGGCATCTGCTGGCCCACAGCCATCGCTCCTTATGAGGTGATTGTGGTGATCGCCAACGTGGCTGATGCCCCGCAGCTGGAGCTCGGCGAACAGCTGTATGGCGCCTTCCAGGCTGCTGGCATCGATGTGCTGCTGGATGACCGCGGCGAGCGAGCCGGCGTGAAGTTCAAGGACGCCGATCTGCTGGGCATTCCCTGGCGGGTGGTGGTGGGCCGAGGCGCTGCTGATGGACAAGTGGAGCTGGTGCAGCGCGCCAGCGGCGAGCGCAGCGATGTTCCGGCCGCGGAGGTTCTCTCCCAGCTGCAGGCACATCTGGAGCGTGAACGAGCCGGGCTGCTCTCGGCCTGACGCCATAGGATCCGCCCAACCCTTGCAGGAACTCCATGGCGGCTGGTTGGCGTCAACTCAAAGCAGCCGTGATGGCGGTGTGCCTGTGCCTCTGCCTGATGCTCACCGCCTGCTCCGGCGGTGGCCCCCTCACCGGCAACTACGTGGAAGACACGGTGGCTGTGGCCGACACCCTGATGGCCACCATTGCCCTGCCCGCGGATGATCCCGGCCGCAGCGAAGCAGAAACCTCAGCGCGCGCGCTCATCAACGACTACATGGCCCGGTATCGGCCGCAGCCGAAGGTGAATGGCCTGGCGTCGTTCACCACCATGCAGACCGCGCTGAATTCCCTGGCGGGCCATTACGCCAACTACCCCAACCGTCCGGTGCCCGACGCTCTCCGTGATCGCGTTTCGAAGGAGCTCAAGAAAGCGGAAACCGGCGTGGTTCGCGGCGCCTGAACCCGGGCCAATTTCGAACGTTGAATGCGTTGTACCAGCGGCCTGCGGGCCGCTTTTTTTGTGTCAACACGCTGCATCTGGTGCCGGCACTTTGACGGAGGGCAGCCCGATCTGAGATCCTCTTTGTTTGTGCTTAGAAGCGGCTACGGGCCGCTGTGTCCTTGGCCAACGTCGTCGTCATCGGTGCGCAGTGGGGTGACGAGGGGAAGGGCAAGATCACCGATCTCCTCAGCCGCTCCGCCGATGTGGTGGTGCGTTACCAGGGCGGCGTGAACGCCGGCCACACCATCGTTGTGGACGACAAGGTGCTCAAGCTGCACCTGATCCCCTCCGGAATCCTCTATCCCGACACGGTGTGCCTGATCGGCTCGGGCACCGTGGTGGATCCCAAGGTGATGATCGGTGAGCTCGACATGCTCGCCGAGAACGGCATTGCCGTGGATGGCCTTCGCCTGGCCTCCACCGCCCACGTGACCATGCCCTACCACCGCCTGCTGGATCAGGCGATGGAGAAGCAGCGCGGCGATCGCCGCATCGGCACCACGGGCCGGGGCATCGGCCCCACCTATGCGGATAAGTCGCAGCGCAACGGCATTCGCATCATCGACATCCTCGATGAAGCGCGCCTTCGGGATCGCCTGGCTGGGCCACTGGCTGAGAAGAACGAAACGCTGCAAAAGCTCTACGGCCTTGAGCCTCTCGATTTCGAGGCGGTCGTGGCTGAATACGTGGCCTACGGCCAGCGGCTGGCACCCCACGTGGTGGATTGCACCCGCGCCATCCACGAGGCGGCGCGCGCCCGCCAGAACATCCTGTTTGAGGGCGCCCAGGGCACCCTGCTCGACCTCGACCACGGCACCTATCCCTACGTCACCTCGTCGAACCCGGTGAGCGGCGGTGCCTGCATCGGTGCCGGCGTGGGCCCCACCCTGATCGACCGCGTGATCGGCGTGGCTAAGGCCTACACCACCCGGGTGGGCGAAGGCCCCTTCCCCACGGAACTGGAGGGCAGCCTCAACGACCACCTCTGCGACCGCGGCGGTGAATACGGCACCACCACTGGCCGCCGCCGCCGTTGCGGTTGGTTCGATGGCGTGATCGGCCGCTACGCCGTTGAAGTGAACGGCCTGGATTGCCTCGCGATCACCAAGCTCGACGTGCTCGATGAGCTCGACGAGATCCAGGTGTGCGTGGCCTATGAATTGGATGGCCAGCGCATCGAGCATTTCCCCAGCTCAGCTGAAGACTTCGCCCGCTGCCAGCCGATCTTCGAAACCCTGCCTGGCTGGCAAACCTCCACAGCCGATTGCCGCAAGCTCGAGGATCTGCCCCCCACGGCCATGAGCTACCTGCGTTTCCTGGCTGAGCTGATGGAGGTGCCGATCGCGATCGTGTCGCTCGGTGCCGATCGCGATCAGACGATCGTGGTGGAAGATCCGATCCACGGGCCCAAGCGGGCTCTGCTCAGCCGCTGAACCCTTACTTAATGGCCCCAACCAAAACCCTCGACGTTGTCGGCATCGGCAACGCCATCGTTGACGTGCTCGTGCACGCCGACGACGACCAGCTCGACAACCTCGAACTCACCAAGGGCACCATGGCCCTGGTGGATGAAGAGCAGGCCGAACGGCTCTATTCCAGCGTTGGGCCTGGCCTGGAAACCTCAGGCGGTTCTGCTGCCAACACCCTTGCGGGCATTGCTCAGCTGGGCGGCCGCGCCGGCTTCATCGGCCGGGTGCGCAATGACCAGCTGGGCAGCATCTTTGCCCACGACATCCGCTCGGTGGGCGCCCGCTTCGACACACCGGCTGCCACGGAAGGGCCATCGACGGCGCGCTGTTTCATCCTCGTGACCCCGGATGCGCAGCGCACGATGTGCACCTATTTGGGTGCCTCGGTGGGGCTCGATCCCGGCGATCTCGATCTCGAGATGGTGGCCCAGGCGAAAGTGCTGTATCTCGAGGGCTACCTCTGGGACAGTGATGAGGCCAAGCGCGCCTTCATCGCCGCCGCGGAAGTGGCCCGCGCCAATGGCGCTGAGGTGGCCCTGAGCCTCTCCGATGCCTTCTGCGTGGAGCGCCACCGCGACAGCTTCCAGGAGCTGGTGGATGGCCATGTGGACATCCTGTTTGCCAACGAGATGGAGATCACCTCCCTCTACAAGGCCAACAGCTTCGAGGAGGCGGCCGAACAGGTGCGCGGCCGTTGCCGCATCGCTGCTCTCACCCGCAGTGAGTTGGGTTCCGTGATCCTCAACGGCAGCGGCACCCACGTGATCGAGCCGGTGAAGCTCGGCCCCCTGGTGGACACCACGGGCGCCGGCGATCTCTATGCCGCCGGTTTCCTCCACGGTCACACCCAAGGTGAATCCGTGGAAACCTGTGGGCGCCTCGGGTCGCTCTGCGCGGGTCAGGTGGTGACCCAGCTCGGGCCGCGGCCCCAGGTGGATCTGCGTCAGCTGATGGCGCAGCACTCGCTCAGCCAGGCGGCGTAGGCCTCACCGGCTTCGGCCGGCCAGGTCAACCACTGCGGGGTGCTGTAGCTGTGCAGCTCCCGCACCGCCTTCTCCAGGGCTGCGGCTCGGGCTGGGTGGCTCTTGATCAGGATCTGCACTTCCTCGCCGCGTTCGATCTGCCCTTGCCAGCGGTAGATCGAGGTCACCGGTTTGAGGGCCACGCAGGCAGCCAGCTGCTGTTCCACCAAGGTGGATGCGAGCTGTTCCGCCAGCTGCAGGTTGGCTTCGGTGGTGAGGGCCAGAAGCGCGGTGTTGGCCAATGGTGAGATCCAGCCGGGGCTCAGGGTTGGCCCAGCTTCTCCAGCAACGCCTCCATCGGCAACCCGCTGGCATCGGTTGGTCGGCGCAGCAGCAGCAGCGGCAGTTGCAGCCGCAGGCACACCTGCCGCCAGAGCAGCTCGCTGCGCCCTCCCCCCTGGCGGCAGAGCACCCGATTGATCTGCCAGCGCCGGCAGAGCGCTTCTTCCAGCTGGCCTGCGCCGCTGGGATCCGGCCGCAGGCAGGCGATGTGGTGATCGGGCAGTCCGGCGGCGCGCGCCGCCTGGAGGCTGCCGGGCTGATCCAGCACCCGCGCATAGTGCTGGCACTCCGGTGTGGCGGCGATGGCTGCGGGCAGCTGTCGGGCGCCGATGGCCAGCAGCAGATGGTCGCCGGCCAGCGCCAGGCCGCTCAGGGCTTCAATGGTCTCCAGCAGCTGCAGCTGCTCTCCGGGCCGGGTCGCACTGGCTTTGCGTCGATCGAGCTGCAGCAGCGGTTGATCCAGCCGGCCGCAGACCCGCTCCAGCCGTGCACTGATCTCTAGGGCAAAGGGATGGGTGGCATCCACCACCCAGCGGGGCGCCAGCTGCCGCAACTGCTGCTCGAGCCCGGCATCGCTGCTGCAGGCGCCCACCTGAAACTGCAGGCTTGAGTGCGGAAGGTAGGCCCGCGTGGCTGCAGCGGTGACCACGCTCACCCGCACCTGCCAGCCGCGGGCCAGCAGGGCCTGGGCCAGGGGCGGGCCTTCGGCCGTGCCGGCAAACAGCCACACCCAGGGTTCAGCGGGACGGGCCCTCTGGTGCAAAACCGGCCCGTGCATCAGGATGTGGCCCCTTGCCCTTGAACGCTGCCGTGAACCATTGCTTGCTGGAGGTGGAGGTGCTGGAGGCGCCCCAGGTGCGCTACACCCAGGACAACCAAACTCCGGTGGCGGAGATGGCGGTGCAGTTCGACGGGCTTCGCCCCGATGATCCGCCGGGCCAGCTGAAGGTGGTGGGCTGGGGCAGCCTCGCGCAGGACCTGCAGAACCGTGTGCAAGTGGGTCAGCGCCTGATGGTGGAGGGCCGGTTGCGCATGAACACCGTCACCCGGCAAGACGGGGTGAAGGAAAAGCGCGCTGAGTTCACCCTCTCGCGCCTGCATCCCGTTGGCGGCAGCAGCTCTGGAGCCCCCATGGCCGCGAGTGCCCCTGCACCCATGACCACCAGCCGCCCTCCAGCCGCGGCACCTGTTCGCGCGGCAGCACCGGCCCCCGCAGCGCAGCCAGCGCCCCCGGCCTGGAATGCCTCTCCCCTGGTGCCCGATCTGCCCGAGGGTGAGGACGAAATTCCGTTCTGATCGATCAGCGGTTGCCGCCCAGGTTGAGCTTCTCCTGGGCCTGCTCGAGCACCTGCCCCAGTTCCCGCTCGAGGGCGGCCAGATCCAGCCTCAGCTCCGGCCAGCGGCCCCCATCGATCTGTTGCAGCAGCCAGAGGCGATCGGCGCGCAGCTGCTCCACCAACTCGGCGGTGCTCACCTCTGCGCTGCTGACCTCCGCAGTGCTCGGCTCTCCGGCGCTGCCCGCGCTGACCGAAGATGAGGTCATGCTTTCCATCCTTTCCCCCGGCAGCCTAGTCACGATTGCCGGGGCCTCTCTCTCGGTGATCGGCTGGATCGGCTACGCCACCGGCAACCCCAACCTCAGCCTGCCCACGATCTTCTACGGGATTCCGATCCTGCTGGGGGGCTTGGCCCTGAAATCCTCCGAGTTGCCCCCGGCGCAGTTGGTTCCCCCCTCTGCGGAAGCAACTGCTCTGCGCGATGCGCCCGCCAGCCAAACCCTGCGCAAGCTGGTGAAGGATGTGACCCGTTGGCGCTACGGGCAAAAGGCCCATCTGGAGAGCTCCCTAGAGGCCTTGAAGCTTTGGGATGAGGACGCGCCGCCCCAGCTGGAGAGCGTGACCGAACTGGCTGTGGAGGGTCGCTACGGGCTGGCGATGCGCTTCCGCACCGAGGGCGTTCCGTTTGAGCGCTGGCAGGAAAAGCGCGAGCGCCTGGGCCGTTTCTTTGACAAGGGGCTGGAGGCTCGTCTCAGCCAACCTGCCAGTGGTGAAGTGCTGCTGGAACTGCTGCCCGTGCAGCCCGCCTGATTGATGCCCCGTTGATGTCCATGTCCGTCGAGCACGATCGCAGCGATGCCCTGAGGGTGTCGGTTCTCAGCGAAGCCCTCCCTTATATCCAGCGTTTTGCCGGCCGCCGTGTGGTGGTGAAGTACGGCGGGGCGGCCATGGTGCGGGCGGATCTGCGCGATGCGGTGTATCGCGATCTGGTGCTGCTCGCTTCGGTGGGCGTGAAGCCGGTGGTGGTCCACGGCGGCGGCCCTGAAATCAACGACTGGCTCGGCCGGCTGCAGATCGAGCCCCAGTTCCGCAATGGCCTGCGGGTCACGACCCCCGAAACCATGGATGTGGTGGAGATGGTGCTGGTGGGCCGGGTGAACAAGCAGATCGTGAACGGGCTCAACCGCCTGGGTGCCCGGGCCGTGGGCCTGTGCGGCAGCGATGGTGCCCTGGTGCGGGCCCGCACCTACGGCGACGGCAGCAATGGCCTGGTGGGTGATGTGGCGGCGGTGGATCCTTCGGTGCTCTTCCCGCTGCTGGATGCGGGGTACATCCCTGTGATCTCCTCGGTGGCGGCCGATGCCGATGGCCAGGCCCACAACATCAATGCAGACACCGTGGCCGGTGAACTGGCGGCAGCCCTGCAGGCCGAGAAGTTGATCCTGCTCACCGATACCCCCGGCATCCTTCAGAACCGTGAGGATCCCGCCTCGCTGATCCGCTCGGTCACCCTGTCGGAGGCGCGGGGCCTAATCGCCAGCGGAGTGGTGGCCGGTGGCATGACGCCGAAGACTGAATGCTGCATCCGCGCCCTGGCCCAAGGCGTGTCGGCGGCTCACATCGTGGATGGCCGCACCCCCCACGCCCTGCTGCTGGAGGTGTTCACCGACGCCGGCATCGGCACCATGGTGGTGGGCAGCACCCAGCCCCGCTAGCCGGTCCGTGCAGCAGCCTGAGTTCGATTCCCTCGACGCGCTGAGCGAACCAGCCCGTTTGGCGCTGGAGCGGGGTGACTATGGCCGCTGCCAGCAGCTCCTCGCTCCACTGTTGGAGCAGCATCCCGCCAGCAGCCCCTTCGGAGGCCAGCTGCGGTTGCTCTTGGCCACAGCCCAGATGGGGCAGGGCAACAGCGCTGCTGCCGCTGCCACCTGCCGCAGCCTGCGGGCCTGCCGCGATGCCAACCTGCGCAGCCAAGCCAAAGACCTGCAGGAGGTGCTGGAGGCTCCGGCCCTCGAGCGCCCGCGGGAGTGGTCGATGACCCTGCCCTCCCTGGGGGAGGTGCAGCCGTTGGAAGGGCAAGTGCAGGCCCTGGCACGCCGCCGCCGCCGGCTGCCGCCGCCACCGCCTGCTCCCCCGACTGGACCCACCAGCGCGCCCCTCGGCTTTGCCCTGGTGGCGGTGGTGCTGCTGCTGCTCACTGCCCTGCTCGGGGGCTGCGTGGATGTGGACACCTCACTGCGATTCAGCGCACCTGGACGCCTGCAGATCAGCCAGACCAGCCAATCGAGCACCGGGCATCCGTTGCCTTGGCAGCAGCAGCTGGCCTCTGCTGTGCAGTCCACCCCCTGGAAGCCGCGCCAAGACCATGGCCAACTGAGCCTGAAAGCCCCGGCGCTGCCCGCTCAGCAGGCCCTCGATCTGTTGGCTGCCACGTTTGCGCAGGGGGCAGCCCTCGCTGCTGTGGATCTGCCCCCGCCCCAATTCAGCCTGCAGGAGCGCAACTGGCTTCTGGGAGTGAGGCAGGAGTTCCGCTGCAGCCTCGATCTGCGCGGTGTTCAGGCCTTGCCTGGCCTGAATCTGAAGCTCACGCTTGCACCTTTGCCCCAGCGGGCGATCCGCAAGGCTGAGCCCCTTGCGGTGCAGGCCTTGCCAGCGCGTCAAGGGCGCCCCCCCACCTTGGTGTGGCAGTTGCAGCCCGGTGCCCTCAACCAGCTGGAGCTGTCGTGCTGGCGCTGGAGCCGTTTGGGGGTGGGAGCAGTGGTGATAGCGCTGTTGCTGGGCCTGGTGGCTCTCTTGCAACGGCTCAAGCTGGCGGCTGGCTTCGGGCTGCCCCAGCTGCCCGCCTAGAGCTCCAGCGGATCAGGATCGATCGCGAGTGAGACATCCCGCGGCAGCAAAGCGCGAAGCTCGCTCTCCATTGGCACGGGCAGCGGCCCATTCGCGGGCCCATGCAGCAGCAGCTGCCAGCGGCAGTTGCCCGCCACCCGTGCCACCGGCGCCGGTGCCGGTCCGATGATCAGCCAGCCCAGCTCCTCGCTGTGGGGGCGAATGTGCTCCGCCAGCAGGGACGCGGCTGTGGCCGTGCGGCTGGCGGAGGGCCCTGCCAACCGCAGCAGGCAGGCCCGGCTGAAGGGCACCAGGGCGGCGGAGCGTCGCTCCGCCAATTCCTCCCGCAGGAAGGCCTCGTAGCGCCCATCCACGAGATGGCGGATCACCCGGTGCTCTGGGCTGTAGGTCTGCACCAGCACCTCGCCGGGCCGTTCACCCCGCCCGGCACGCCCCGCCAGCTGCAGGAGCAGCTGCAGGCACTCCTCGGCGGCCCGTAGATCGGGGCGATGCAGCAGCCCATCGGCAGCCAGCACGGCGGCGAGCGTCACCTGGGGCAGATCCATCCCCTTGGCCAGCATCTGGGTGCCCACCAGCACATCCGCTTCGCCGGCGGCAAAGCGCTCCAGCAGCCGCCGGTGGCCATCGCGGCCGCGGGTGGTGTCGCGATCGAAGCGCAGCAGACGCAGCCCTTCGAGCTCCTGCTCCAGATGCTCCAGCACCTGCTGCGTGCCGGCGCCGAAGGGCTTGAAGGCTGTGGAGCCGCAGGCCGTGCAGCGTGAACTGATCTCGGCGCGGTGGTCGCACCAGTGGCAGCGCAGCCAGGAGCGCTCCCGATGGCGGTGCACTGTGAGGGCCACATCGCAGTGGGGGCATTGCACCACTTCACCGCAGCTGCGGCAGCTCAGAAAGCTGCTGTAGCCGCGGCGCGGCACAAGCACCACCGCCTGCCCGCCGCTGCCGGGTAGGGCCTCGAGGCGTTCCATCAAGGGGCGGCTCACCAGACGCCGGTGCCCCTCCGCCAGCTCCTGGCGCATGTCCACCACATGCACGGGCGGCAGCGACCGCCCCCCAATGCGCCGCGGCAGCTGCAGCAGCTGGCAGCGCGGTTGCGGCCCCTCGCAAGCCATCCAGGTTTCCAGGCTGGGGGTGGCGGATCCGAGCAGGAGGCGGGCGCCGCAGGCTTGGGCCCGCAGCGCCGCCACATCCCTGGCGTGGTAGCAGGGCATGGGGCTGTCCTGCTTGTAGGAGCGGTCGTGCTCCTCATCCAGCACGATCAAGCCCAGGTTGTTGAGGGGGAGAAACACCGCGGAGCGGGTTCCCACCACCAGCAAGGGCTCGCCGTCCTGCAGGCAGCGGCGCCAGGTCTCGATCCGCTGGCCGTCGCTGCAGCCCGAGTGATACTCCACCACCCGATCGCCAAAGCGACGGCTGCAGCGATCCAGCAACTGCGGAATCAGGCCGATTTCGGGAGTCAGCACCATCACCGAGCGCCCCTGCTCCAGGTGCTGTGCAGTGGCTTGGAGATACACCTCCGTTTTGCCCGCTCCCGTCACGCCCCACAGCAGCAGCTGTTGCCCGGGGCCTGCGGCGTTGAGGGCGTTGAGGGCAACTTGCTGGTCTGGGGTGAGGGGCTGGGGCTGCTCCAGCACAGCGCTCGCCAAGCTGCCGCTGGCAGCCCGGCCGCTGAAGACGCGCGAGGCGCGGTTGATCAACCCCCGCTTCACCAGCGCGTCGGCCACGCTGCGGCCCACACTCACCAGGCTGAGCAGCTGTTGCTGCCAGCCGCAACCGTTGTGGGTTTGCAGGTGTTCCAGCAGCTGAGCCTGGCCGGGGCTGAGTTCGCTTGGGAGTTGGTTGCGGCCGGGATCGGTGAGCTCAAGCCAGAGCTGCTGGCGGCCGCCGCGGGCTTTGCCGGTTTTGCGTTGCCCAAGCCAGCCGGGCGGGAGGGCTGTTTTGAGTGTGCGAAACAGGCTGGTGCGGCACTGCTGCGCCACCTCTTCGATCAGCTGCTGCCAGCCGGGATCCACAGCGGCGCTTTGGTGCAGCGATTCGATCGGCTGGAGCTGGCGGCTGGAGAGCTCCAGCGGGGGTTCGTTGAGCAGCTCCACCACAAGACCAATGTGGCGCTGGCCGCGCAGACGCACCTGCACCAGATCGCCGCAGCCCAGCTCGAGAGCCTGAGGATTGGTGTATGTGAAAACCTGGCCCTCCCGGCCCGCTTCAAGCCACACCTGCAGCCATCGGACGGCCCTGCGAGCCTGCTGGGGGTTCAAGGGCGGGGGCTCGCTCACGCGACTGTCGCCCAGGCTTGCAGAGCTGACAGCCATTTCTTAAGATGGGATTGTTGAACAGTCCTGTGGGCTGTAGTCGGAACCCGGCAGAGTTCCGTCCAGCGGGAAGATCCGAGGTTCGCCAGGCTTTGTTCTGAGCGCCCGGTCTGCGACCACCCCTGACAGCGTTGCCTGGGCTTTTGCCCGCCTGTTCCAGCTTCCCTCAGCCCGCTTCCCGCCCACCGCATTGATATTCCCGGGGCTCCGCTCCTCCTGATTGCTTCAACCCTGAATCTGAGCACCTGTCTGCCCGAGAGTCGTTTGGCTCAAGGTCCGACCGGTGAAAACCGTTGAGAGCACCAGGCTGAGCGATCCCGTCCCGTTGTTGCCCGAACTGTCCTTGGAGCTGCTGAACCCTGGGTTCGGCAGTTAATCGCATTGCTTGGTGTGAATCCTGTTGTGGGATGCACCACTCCCTCGGCTTCTGATTCGGGTTTGTCCTGTTGATCGCCTCGCCCATCTCCCCGATCCCGATGAGCCCTGCTGCTGCATCCAAAACCACCGCCACCAAGGCTTCAGCCGCGAAGGTCGCTGCTCCCAAAGCTGCCAAGCCTGAAATCCTGATGGTGGCGAACGCCTCAGGCGAAACCATTGCCGTTGCCAAGGCGAAGCCCAAGGCCAGCCGCAGCAAAGCCAAGGCTGAGGAGGAGGGTGTGGCCGGCGAAGCGGCCAACAAGGTGACCCCCACCAAGGCCAAAGCCGCCGCCAAGAGCGCAGCCACCAAGAGCAAGGCCGCGCCTAAAGCCAAGGCAGCTGCCAAGAGCACCAGCAGCAAAACCACCACCAAGGCAGCGGCCAAGGCGGCCGCTCCCGTCAACCTCGATGACGCGGCCGATCAGCTGCTTGCTGCCGCCGAGGCCAAGGGCGGCGATGCCAAGCCCGCCGAGAAAGATGTCAAGGCGGCCAAGGCTCTGGCCAGCATCAAGGTGGGCCCCAAGGGCGTCTACACCGAAGACTCGATTCGCGTCTATCTCCAAGAGATCGGTCGGATCCGCCTGCTGCGGCCCGATGAGGAGATCGAGCTCGCCCGCAAGATCGCCGATCTGCTGCAGCTCGAAGAGCTGGCGGCTCAGTTCGAGACCGACCACGGCCACTACCCCGACACCAAGGAGTGGGCGGCTCTGGTGGACATGCCGCTGATCAAGTTCCGCCGCCGCCTGATGCTCGGCCGCCGGGCCAAGGAAAAGATGGTGCAGTCGAACCTGCGCCTGGTGGTGTCGATCGCCAAGAAATACATGAATCGGGGCCTGAGCTTCCAGGACCTGATTCAGGAAGGCTCCCTTGGCCTGATCCGCGCCGCTGAGAAGTTCGACCACGAGAAGGGCTACAAGTTCTCCACCTACGCCACCTGGTGGATTCGTCAGGCGATCACCCGCGCCATCGCCGATCAATCGCGCACAATCCGTCTGCCGGTGCACCTCTACGAGACCATCTCGCGCATCAAAAAGACCACCAAGACCCTCTCTCAGGAGTTCGGCCGCAAACCCACCGAGGAGGAGATCGCCGAATCGATGGAAATGACCATCGAGAAGCTGCGCTTCATTGCCAAGAGCGCCCAGCTGCCGATCTCCCTGGAAACCCCGATCGGTAAGGAAGAGGATTCCCGCCTCGGCGACTTCATCGAAGCCGACATCGAAAACCCCGAGCAGGACGTGGCCAAGAACTTGCTGCGTGAAGATCTCGAAGGCGTGCTGGCTACCCTCAGCCCCCGCGAGCGCGATGTGCTGCGCCTCCGCTATGGCCTTGACGACGGCCGCATGAAGACCCTCGAAGAGATCGGCCAGATCTTCGATGTGACCCGTGAGCGCATCCGCCAGATCGAGGCCAAGGCACTGCGCAAGTTGCGCCACCCCAACCGCAATGGCGTGCTCAAGGAGTACATCAAGTAGGCCTGGTTTCCGCAGTCCTGCGTCTTACGGTTTCAGTGCCGGCGGCTCGACCGCCGGCTTTCTCTTGGGCAAGCCATGGTGCTGAGGGTTTCGATCGTGCTGCCCACGTACAACGAACGGGGCAACATCGAGCCGTTGCTGGAGCAATTGCTGCCGCTTCAGCAGCACTACAACCTCGAAATCCTGGTGGTGGACGATGACTCCGCCGATGGCACAGCCGAGCTGGTGCGGCGCCTGGCCCACGCGGAACCACGCCTGCGCCTGATCCGCCGCGTGGGCCGCTCTGGCTTGGCCAGCGCCATCAAGGAGGGATTGCTCGATTCCACCGGCGATGTGGCTGTGGTGATGGACAGCGATGGCCAGCACGAGCCCGCCTCCGTGCAGCGCGCCATCGAGGCGCTGGTGCAGGGCGACCGCGATTTGGTGATCGGAAGCCGCTTTCACCCAGAAGCCGAAATCCTTGGGTTGAGCGGGCGGCGCGAACGCGGCTCCAGCTGGGCCAACGCCAGCGCGCGCTTCAGCCTGCCGCGGGGCTACGCCGGCCTCTCCGATTACATGAGCGGCTTCTTTGCCCTGCGGCTTGAAGCGGTGTTGCCGTTGATCCGTGCGGTGGATGTGAACGGGTTCAAGTTTTTGTATGAACTCCTCGCCGTGAGCAAGGGCCGGCTGCGTACGGCGGAGGTGCCACTGAGCTTCCAGCCCCGCACCTACGGCAGCTCCAAGCTCGATTTGGCGATCTTCTGGGATTTCTTGATCTCGATCCTGCACAGCCTCAGCTTGCGGCTGCTGCCACGCCGGGCCATCAGCTTCGGCCTGGTGGGCGTGAGCGGTGTGGCTGTGCAGCTCGCGGCCACGCAGCTGCTGATGCTCAGCGGCTTGGGTTTTGCGCAGGCTTTGCCCTTCGCGGTGGTGGCGGCCGCCAGTTCCAACTACCTGATCAACAACGCCCTCACCTTTCGCTTCCAGCGCTTGAAGGGGTTGGCCCTGTTGCGCGGTCTTCTCAAGTTCCTGCTGGTGGCGTCGCTGCCAGTGCTGGCCAATGTGGGCCTGGCTTCGGCCTTTTACAGCCTGGTGGCCCGCGACACGCTCTGGGCGCAGCTCTCCGGAATCCTGGTGGTGTTCGTGTGGAACTACGCCGCCAGTAGCCGTTTCGTGTGGAACACCCCCTAATTTCTCGCCATGCAACGCCTCAACGCCTGGCTTGACCGGGACGAACGCCGCAGCCTGCTGCTGGCCCTGCTCGCCTTAGCTGCCCTTTGCGGTCTCCTGTTTGGCCAGCAGCTCGGTGCCCTGGGACTGATGGACAAGACCGAGGGTCTGTTCGTGGAGATTCCTCACGAGATGCTCGTGAGCGGCGACTGGGTCACTCCTCGCTGGAACGGCGAGCTCTTCTTCGATTACCCCGTGTGGGGCTATTGGATGGTGGCCCTGAGCTTCCGCCTGTTCGGGGTGAGCGAATGGGCGGCTCGCTTGCCGGTGGCCCTGGCCGCCAGCGCCACGGTGTATGCCGTGTTTGCCGTGTTGATGCTGGTGGCCCCAGCCGCCGAAGCCATCCATCAGCGCCTGGGCCGCTCGCTGCTGGGTGCCACGGTGCTGGCTCTCAGCCCGGGCTGGTTGGGTTGGGGGCGCTCCTCCGTCACCGACATGTTCTTGGCCAGTGGCATCACGCTGGCCCTGCTCGGTTTTGTGCTCGCACACAGCGCCCCAGCGGAGCGGCCTTGGCAGCGCCCACTCGGCTTTGTGGTTCTCGGCCTGTTCTGCGGCATCGCCGTGCTTGCCAAGGGGCCGGTGGGTTTGCTGCTGCCGGGGCTGGTGATGCTTGTGTTCTGGGCTTTGAAGGGAACTCTGCTTCAGGAGCTGCGCCGCACCCCCTGGGTTCCTCTGGTGTTGCTGTTTCTGGGCGTGGCCGCTCCCTGGTACGGCATGGCTACTGCCGCCAATGGCACGGAATTTCTGGGCGGCTTCCTTGGCTTCAGCAACCTGGAGCGCTTCACCTCGGTGATCTACGACCACCCCGGCCCGCCGTGGTTCTACTTGCCATGGGTGCTGCTGTTGCTGCTGCCCTGGTCGCTGTATCTCCCGGTTGCGGCGATGCGCCTTCGCTTCTGGCGCCTGATCGTTTGGCGTGAAACACCTCCAGGCGCCGACCTGCCATTGCTCGCCCTGCTGTGGCTGGTCTTGATGGTGGCGTTCTTTTCGGCGGCGGCCACCAAGCTGCCGGGCTACATCCTCCCGGCGCTGCCCGGGGGAAGCCTGCTGGTGTCCCTGCTGTTTTTGCCTTTGCAGCCAGCAACCACTCCTCTGGCCATGGGCCAGCGGATCACCGGCTGGTGCAACGCGGTTCTGCTCGCTCTGATGGCTCTGGCGGCCGTGCTGGCGCCCCGCAGGATCGAAACCGACCCTTCCTATCCAGCCTTCGCCGATGCCGTGCGGGCTTCGGGTCTGCCCTGGTTGCTAGCCGTGCCGCTGCTGTTGGCGGCCATCGCTCTGGTGCTGTTGCTGTGGCGCTCCCGTTCGGGCCTGAGCTGGTTGTGGGTGCCCAACGCCGCTGGGGTTGCCGCTGCACTGGCCCTGGTGTTGCCGGTGCTGGTGCCCCTGGTGGATCGCGAGCGCCAGTTGCCGATTCGCGCCTTAGCCCGTTTGGCTGGTGAGCAAGCGTTGCCGAATGAGCCGCTGTTGGTGGTGGGCTACAAGCGCTACAGCGTGGTGTTTTACAGCGGCCGCCCTGTGCTCTTTGTGAGCTCTCCCCGTAAGGCAGCCCGCAGCCTGAGCCAGGCTCCGGGCATGGAGCAGCCGGCCAGTGTGCTGCTGCTGGGCAGCGACGCTGAATTGCTCGAATTTGGGCTCGGTCCGGGCGATGGCACGCCACTCGGCCGGCGGGATGCCCACCGCCTGCTCAGGCTGCCAGTGGAGCAGCTTGACCAACTGGAGCCGCGCTGATGGCCGCCGTTGTGCATCGGTTGCGTGGCTTGTTGGCCGACTGGCTGGCGGCTCTAGGTGCCTGGCGGCTTGGCTGTGCGGTGTTCACGGCGCTCTTGCTGGGCTGGGCTGGTCCCCAGCTGGCGGCGATTCGCCATCCGCGCCTTGATGAGCGGTTGCTGGATGGGGTGCACCGCCTGATCCCTGAGCCGCTCGGCAACCTGCTGTTGCGGGTTTACCAGATGAGTGGCGTGCATCTCACCGCCGTGCTGGTGCTGGCGGTGCTGATCTTCCTCAGCCTGAAACGTCTCTGGCCTGAATTGGTCTGCCTGATGGTGGGCACCGGCGGCATTCTCGTGATCGTGGACCGCTGGCTCAAACCGCTGTTTGATCGCCGCCGCCCCAGTGGCCGGCTGCTCGAAGACATCAGTGGTCGCAGCTTTCCCAGTGGCCATGCGGCTGGCTCGGTTGTCTTTTATTTCCTCACCTGCTGCCTGCTCACGGCCCATTACCCCCGGCTGCGGCGGCCCTTGTTTGTGTTCTCCAGTTGTTGGGTGGCTTTGGTGTGGCTCAGCACCCTCTACTGCCGTGCCCATTGGCTGAGTGATATCGCGGCTGGAGCCGCCGTGGGGTATGTGTGGCTGAGCTTCTGCCTGGCGGGCTTCACCGTTTGGGAGCAGCGCTGCCGACCCTCCTCGCCTCCCTCCCCCCATGGCTGACGCCTCGGTTTCTCTCGCCGACCTGCGCGGCCTGCGCTCAGCACCCGAGCTTGATGCCGCCGGGCGCGAATCCCTGCGCGCGGCCTTGATGCCGCTGCTCGAGCGCTGCGATTGGTTCACCGTTGGCGTGATGGCACCCTCGGCTGATGCTGCGGTTGAGGCCCTGCGCGCCCTGGAAGGCGCACTGGGCTGGTCCGCCCATGAGCTCGATCCGGCCGGCGAAGCCCTCGGCAGCATCGAGGGGCCTGTGTTTCTGAAGGCCAACCAGAACAGCGGCCGTTTCTTGGTGCGCCGGGAGGCTGGCCTGGGTGAAGGGCTGTTGATCACAGGCCATAGCCCCGCCGATCCCGACGCTGAAGACACCTGGGGCCCGCTGCCGCTCAACTTCTTTGCTGCCTGATCACGACGACTGATCACGACTTGGCCGTTCCCAACCGGCCCCGGCACACCGATCTTTAGGCTTGGCGGCTGTACTTCGGCGGCCCAGCGCTGCCTCCTCCCGCTTCCGATGGCCGCTTCCCAACTGCGCATTGCCTCACGCCGCAGCCAGCTGGCCATGGTGCAGACCCACTGGGTGCGCGATGAGCTGGCCAAGGCCCACGACGGCCTTGAGATCACGATCGAGGCGATGGCCACCCAGGGCGACAAGATCCTGGATGTGGCTCTGGCCAAGATTGGCGATAAGGGCCTGTTCACCAAGGAGCTGGAGGCTCAGATGCTGGTGGACCGGGCTGATATCGCCGTGCACAGCCTCAAGGATCTGCCCACCAACCTGCCCGAGGGCCTGATGCTGGGCTGCATCACCGAGCGGGAAGATCCCGCCGATGCCCTGGTGGTGCACGAGAACCACAAAGACAAGACCCTCGCCACCCTGCCCGAGGGGGCTGTGGTGGGCACCAGCTCCCTGCGCCGCCTCGCGCAGCTGCGCCACCACTTCCCGCACCTCACCTTCAAGGATGTGCGCGGCAATGTGATCACCCGCCTGGAAAAGCTCGATTCCGGTGAGTTCGATTGCCTGATCCTGGCGGCCGCGGGCCTGGGTCGCCTCGGCCTGGGCGATCGCATCCATGAGCTGATCGATCCGTCGATCTCCCTGCATGCCGTGGGCCAGGGCGCCCTGGGCATCGAGTGCCGTGAGGGCGACACCGCTGTGCTGGAGCAGATCAAGGTGCTCGAGCACCTGCCCACGGCCCGCCGCTGCCTGGCGGAGCGCGCCTTCCTGCGGGAGCTCGAAGGTGGCTGCCAAGTACCCATCGGCGTGAACACCCGCTTCGAGGGTGAAGAGCTGGTGCTCACTGGCATGGTGGCCAGCCTCGATGGCCAGCGCCTGATCCGCGATGAGGCCCGCGGCGACCAGAACGATCCCGAGGCGATCGGAATCGCCCTGGCCCATGCTTTGCGGGCTCAGGGTGCCGGGGAGATCCTGGAGGAGATCTTTGCCACCGTCCGGCCTGAGGCCTGATTCAGCTGCTGCGGTGAGCCATGAGCCGGCGGCAGTTGAGCCGCGGGCTCTGCCGTTTCAGTGGAGCTTGCTCGCTTGGGCGGCCCTGGTGGGCGCGCTCACCGGGCTGGCAGTGGTGGGCTTCCACTACCTGCTGGGCTTCATCAATAACTTTCTCTATGGCCCGGTGGTGGAAGGGCTGATCGGCCTGTTCACCTCCGCGCCGCCTGAACCGCCACCGCTGCCCGAACCTGCTCCAGCCGCTGGCACACCCCTCGGTGCCCTGCTGCAGATCGGGCTTGGCGGTCTTGCGTTCCTGCCACCACCGCCGCCACCGCCGGAGCCGATCCCGCTGCCGGGTGATCCCCTGCCGCTGTGGCTCTCGGCCTGGCCCGTGGTCCTGGTGCCGCTGTTGGGCGGGCTGGCGGTGGGTGCCCTGCGCCAATGGGGCCGCGACCTGGGGCCAAGCCTGCCGAGCCTGATGGCCATGGCCGATGGCAGCGTGCAGCCCACGCCCAAGCTTCCCTTCCTGCGCCTGCTCACCGCCTCCCTCAGCCTGGGGAGTGGTGCCTCGCTCGGCCCGGAGGGTCCCAGCGTGGAGAGCGGCGGCAACATCGGTCTTTGGGTGGCGGGCAAGGGCGGCCTCTCGCCCGATTCCCAGAAAGCTCTCGTGGCTGCTGGCGTGGCCGCTGGTTTGGCGGCTGGTTTCAAGGCGCCGATTGCTGGCCTGTTCTTTGCCTTTGAGGGCAGCTACAGCACGATCCCCGGTCGCCCCAGCGTGCGAGCGGTGCTGGTGGCCGCCGTGGCGTCATCGCTGGTGACGCAGCTGTCGCTGGGGGATGAGCCGATCTTCCGCCTGCCCGCCTATGAGGTGCGCTCGCCCCTGGAGCTGCCGCTCTATCTGGGGCTGGGGCTGGTGGCCAGCGGCATGTCGCTCGCATTGCTCAACCTGTTTGCCCTCGGGCGCAGCGAGCCGGTGCAACGCCAGCTTGGGCGGTTGCCCACCTGTGTGGTGACCGGGCTGGGCGGCCTGGCGGTGGGCTTGATGGCCCTTGGCTTTCCCCAGGTGCTCGGCGTGGGCTACGACACCATCGGCGCCCTACTCGGCCGGGACGGCGGCATCGCCCTGGTGAGCCTGCTGGGCCTGCTGGCGGTGAAGCTGCTTGCCACGGGTTTAAGCAGTGCCACGGGCTTTGTGGGTGGTGGGTTTGCCCCGTCGCTGTTTCTTGGTGCTGTGCTCGGCAACGTGTATGGGCAGCTGCTGGGGGAGAGCGGCCTGCAGTTGCCCGTGGCCGAGCCTCCCGCCTACGCGATGGTGGGGATGGCGGCGGTGCTAGCCGGCAGCGCCCGGGCTCCGCTCACAGCTCTTCTGCTGCTGTTTGAACTCACCCACGACATCCGCATCGTGCTGCCGTTGATGGCGGCAGCGGGTTTGAGCGCCCTGCTGGTGGAGCGCTGGCACGGCATGGCTGATCCGGGCCTGGTGGGCCCGGATGTGCAGGAGGAGCAGCGCCGCGGGCGGCTGGCTTCCATTGCGGTGGTGGAAGCGCTCGAGCCGGAATCACCCCTGGTGCTGGCGGCGTCCACACCAGCAGAGGTTGCCCTGCAGCAGCTGCTGGCGGCCCATGGCCATTGCCTGGTGGTGGAGGAGGAAGGCTGGGTGCTGGCGCTGGTCACCCTGGAGGATCTGCAACGCCCGATCTCTGCGGGGCTGGCCGATCAACCGCTGCGCGACTGCCGCCGCTCTGATCTGATCTGGCTCTCGGTGGAGGCCAATCTCTCCCAGCTGGAGGATCAGCTGCAGCCCAATGGCCTGCGGCAGGTGCCGGTGTTTTGCCTCGATGATCAGGCCCTGCCCAAGTTGCCGGTGGGTATCCCGAGCTCGGGTTTGCCGCTCGCCGCACTGCAGGGCCTCGCCAGCCGCGATGGCATGGCCCGAGCTCTGGCGCGGGCGGCGGCGGTGGTGCACAAAAAAGCCCCCTGACGGGGGCTGATCGATCTTGTGGATCGCTTCGGCAGCTGCGCTCAGTTGACCAGCTTGGGCGCGATGGTTTCCACATAGCGGGCCTCGCACTCTTTGATGATCTTCACGGCTTCGGCGGTGTCGAAGAACCCGTTCACGCGGCAGGTGCCGGGCTTCTTGAGGTCCTTGTAGTGCTCCCAGTAGTACTGGGTTTCCTTGAGCCAATGCTCACCCAGCTGGGTGTAGCTGGTGATGTGATCCATGCGCTTGTCATCGGCCAGCACGGCAATCACCTTGTCGTCGACTTCACCACCGTCGTCGAACTTCATGATGCCGATGATGCGGGCCTCCACCAGGGAGCCGGGCACGAGGGGCTCGGTCACACCCACGATCTCGATGTCGAGCGGGTCGCCGTCTTCATCCCAGGTGCGGGGGATGCAGCCGTAGGCGAAGGGATAGGCCAGCGAGGAATAGCCCACGCGATCGAGCTTGAGGTGCCCGGTTTCGGTGATCAGCTCGTATTTGTTGATCGTGTTGCTGTTCAGCTCCACGATCGTGTTCAGCCGCAGCTCGGCTTCATCGGCGAAGGCCGGCAGCACGTGCAGCAGGTTGAGCATCGTGCGGCTTGGGGCGTGGTCGATGTTCGCCATCAGGGCAGCGGCAAGGGATGTGGGCGGCATCCTACGGATCGCACTCAGCCGGCTAGTCGCTCCAGCTTCTGGTTGAGGTAAGCCACGAAGGGCTCGTGGCTGAGGGGGCGTCCGCTCACCTGCTCCACCAGTTCCGCGGCGTTCACACTGCGCCCGAGTGGATACACCCTTTGCTGCAGCCAGCGGCTGAGCTCCGCGTCGTTGCCGGCTTCGAGGATCGCCTCGATCGGCCCGAGCTCGGCCTCGATCGTTTCGCTCAATTGCGCACTGATCAGATGGCCCAGGGCATAGGAGGGGAAGTAGCCGAACAGGCCTTCGCTCCAGTGCACGTCTTGCAGGCAGCCCTCGGCGTCGTTGCTGGGTGTCACGCCGAGTAGCTCCTGCATGCCGCGGTTCCAGGCTCCGGGCAGCTCCGCTACGGACATGCCGCCTTCCACCAGCGCCAGCTCGAGCTCGTAGCGGAGCAGCACGTGCAGCCCGTAGCTCACCTCATCGGCTTCCACGCGGGTGAGGCCAGCGCGGATCGGGTTGAGATCGCGCCAGAAGGCCTGGGCATCGCCCCACACATCACTCCCGAGGGCGGCAACGAAGCGGGGATACCAGCGCTTGGCCAGCGCAGCACTGCGCCCGAGGCGGTTTTCGTAGAACAAGCTCTGGCTTTCATGCACCGCCATCGAGGTGGCTTCCCCCAGGGGCCAGGGGAACCAGTGATCACCCCGGCGCGGCAGCCCCTGTTCGTAGAGGCTGTGGCCCCATTCATGGGCGGTGGCCAAAAAGGCTGAGAAGGGTTGCCCTGGCACCACCCTGGTTGTGATGCGGAAGTCGTTGGGGCCGAGGGTGCTGGAGAAGGGGTGGGGGGATCGAGCTCGGCTGCAGCGCTCGTTGCTGTAACCCCACTCCTCCAGCAGGGCGTTGCAGAGCTGCTCTTGGGCGTCATCGCTGAGATCCCAGCTGGAGGAGGTGCCGCAGGGGATCGTTTGGGCCTGCTCCAGCAACGGCGGCAGGGCCTGCCGCAATGGCAGCAACCACTGACTCAGCTGCGCTTTGCTGATGTCGGGTTCAAACGGTTGGGCCAGGATTTCCCAGGGGCTGCGCTCGCCGCCGGCGGCAGCTCGCTCCACCGGCGCGAGCTGCTGGGCCTGCTCCAAGCGCAGCTTGATCAGCTGCTCGAGGGCTGGCGCAAACGTGCTGAAGCTGTTAGTGCGCTTCGCCTCCTGCCAAAGGGCGTACCCCTGCGCCTGGGCTTGGGCCAGCTGCCCCACCAGGGCTGGGTCGAGCCGCGATTCACGCTCGAATTGCTGACGCAGCAGTTGCAGATTGCGCACTTGCTGGGGTGGAGCATCTGTTGGCAGCTCCTGTTCGGCCGCCGCCAGCAGCTCCGCATAGGCCGGGGAGGTCTGCCGTTCATGCAGCTGCAGCGCCAGCAGAGCCAGTTGTTCGCCGCGCCAGCCCGCTGAGGCGGAGGGCATGGCGGTGTTCTGGTCGTAATAGAGCGTGCTTTGGATTCCCCCCAACAGCTGGGTGGTGTGCAGGTGATCGCGCAGCTGTGAGTAGGCCTGTCCTGCAGCCACGGTGGTGGGTTGTTGTGTGGGCGGACCCTAAGGCGTTTGCTCTCAGTGCCAGTGGAGCTGCATCGGCACCGATCCCTCCAGGCTCAGCTTCACGGGGCAGTTCTCCCCTGTTTTCTGCAGGACCGTGCGCGCCTTGGCATCGAGATGGGCCGGCAGTTCGATCCACACCTCCAGCAGCGCCAGACGCCGGGGTGGTTCCTGGGTCATCGATTTCTCCACCCGGGCAGAGCAGCCGCTCAGGTCCCAGCCGTGGCGTTCGGCCACGATTCCCATGATCGTGAGAATGCAGGTGCTCAGGGCCGTGGCCACCAGATCGGTGGGTGAGAAGCGCTCGCCTTTGCCCTGGTTGTCGGTGGGGGCATCGGTTTCCAGCTGCGTGCCGGAGGGCCCATGGCTGCTCTGGCAGCGCAGTTGGCCTTCGTAGCGGCTGTTGATGAGCGTCACGGCCTCTGGCATCACTGCTGGCAGCTTGGCAGTTTCAGCCGGTGTCGCTTGAGTGAGGCTCTGGTGCCCTCCGTTGCCTTGGCGTTGCTTGCTGCGATCTCCACCCCCTCTGCCGGTTCGCCCGTGCTGGGGTTGGCCAAGGCGATCCATCTCTCCGTGGCTCCGGTGTTTTTGCTCACCGCGATTGCCGGCGTGCTGGGGGTGATCAGCAACCGGCTAGCGCGTGTGCTTGATCGGGCCCGCGACACCAGCGCTCAGGCCAGCGACAGCCAGGAACTGCTCCTGCTGCGCCGGCGCATGGGGTTGATCTCGCTGGCGATTGAAACAGTCACCGTGACCGGCTTGTTGGTGTCGGCCGTGGTTGCGGTGACCTTCATCAGTGCCATCGCCGCGATCGATCTGGCGGCGATTGTGGTGCCGATGTTCGTTACAGCGATGCTCGCGTTGATGTTCGGCTTGGTGTTGCTGCTGCTAGATACGCGCGTGGCTTCACGGATGATCCGGCGGCGCTTCTGATCGGCAGCGGCAGAGCTGATCGAGACCGGGCCGGCGGGTGAGCGGCAATCGCCAGCGGGCCCAGAGGCCATACAAGCCATCGGCAAGCTGCTTCAGGCCTGGCCAGCCGCTCGGGGCATAGAGCCAACCCAAACCGATCAATTGATAGGCAGCCCGGAACACCTCTACATCGCGCAGCACCGTGCCATCAGCGCGCAGCGCATGGATCCGGCCCATCGCTTCGCGGTAGCTGATCCCTCCGTGTAGGGCTGGGTTGTAATCGGCGGCATCGATATCCACAAAGGTCAGCCGCTCGGCGCCGGGATGCAAGCGCTGATCTCTCCCGCGCAGGAAGGTCACCTCCCGCAGGCAGAGCGGGCAGCCACCGTCATAGAGGAGGGTGAGTTGGGGGCGTGGGGCTTGGCTCATGGCTTGCAGGAGGAAAGCCTGGGGTGTTGGACCATCCTGAAGACCCTGCGCTCAGGGTGCGGCTTCCTGGTTGGGCGCGCTGTGGTTGCTAGCTATGGATGCAACGAGCTGTGGCTGTTGTGCGGCAAGTTCTCGACCAACTGCAGTTCTCCACCCGAGGCCCGGGGTTCACGCGCCTGAACGAAGACCTCAACCGCTGGATTGCCGGCACGGGCATCAGCCTGGGCGTGCTTTACCTCACCTGCCTCCACACCAGCGCCAGCCTCACCATCAACGAGAACGCCGACCCACGGGTGCTGAAGGATCTGCAGGCCTGGATGGATGCCGTGGTTCCGCAGGATGGCCGAGGCCCTCTCGATGGACGCGGCCAGCGCAGCCGTTATCTGCACGACGACGAGGGCGATGACGACATGCCAGCCCACATCCGCACTGCTCTGACGGCGCAGACGATGACGCTCAGCGTGGAGAAGGGGCGTTTGGTGCTTGGCACTTGGCAGGCGGTGTATCTGTGGGAGCACCGGGCGATCCCCCATCAGCGCCGGCTCAGCCTTCATCTGATCGGCGAGTAACACCAGCCATGTCCAGCCTCATCAGCGTCGTTCACAACCCATCAGCTGACCAGCTCCAGCAACTTGGAGTGGCGGATTGGCCCATCTGGAGCTGCGGGGTGAGCACGTTCCCGTGGACCTACGACGAGCAGGAAACCTGCTTGCTGCTTGAGGGCGATGTGACCGTGACACCCGATGGCGGGGAGCCTGTGCGCTTCGGGGCTGGTGATCTGGTCACGTTCGCTGCTGGCCTGAGCTGCAGCTGGGATGTGCACGCCGCGGTGCGCAAGCACTACCGCTTCGGTTGAGCCAGGCTGGTCGCAGCTGAGCGCAGGCTGATGGCCGCCGTTCCCCTCACTGCCGATCAGATCGCAGCCTTGCCCCAAAACCTCCCGAACTGGACCCTGGTGGGCGGGAAGCTGCGGCGTGAGCTGCGCTTTGGCGACTTTGTGGAGGCATTCGGCTTCATGGCCCAGGTTGCTCTGATCGCCGAAGCGATGGGGCACCATCCGGAGTGGAGCAACGTGTGGAACCGGGTGACAATCGAGCTCACCACCCACGACACAGGCGGCCTCTCTGATCTCGACCTGCAACTGGCGCAGCGGATCAATGCCCTGGCCGGCTGAGCTTCCTCTCCTCACGCGCGTGCTGCCCCTGGCGATCGGTGCCGCGGTGAGTCCGGTGGTGTTGGTGGTTCAGCTGCTCAACCTCTCCAGTCCGCGGCGGGCCCTGGCGCGCAGCGGCGCCTTTTTGCTCGGCTGCACGCTGGTGGTGTTGCTCTGGCTGCTGTGTGCGGGCTGGATTGCCAGCCTGCTGCCGCTTGCTCAACGGGGTCCCGATCCGATCGCGGCCGCTTTCGATGCGATGTTCGCCCTGGTGTTGTCAGCGCTGGGGCAGCGCATTCTTCAACAGCCGCGTCCAGTTGAGCCCCGCCCAGCCCCGGCTGGGGTGATGGCACCGGCGCTCAGCGGCCTGGCCCTGATGGGCTGCAATCTCTCGTCTTTGGTGCTGTTTTTACCGGCGGTGCAAGACATCACCCGCGCTCCCCTGGTGGGACCTGCCTGGTGGGCAGCTGCTCTGCTGTTGGTGCTGGTCACCTTGCTGCCGGCCTGGCTTCCTCCCCTGCTCGTGCTTGTGCTGGGTGCGCGCGGGCGCGCGGTGTTGGCGCGCTTGTCGTCTTGGGTGGTGCCGCGGCAGCGGGGGATCAATGCCTCCGTTTGTTTTGTGCTCGCATTGGTGCTAGCGCTCAGAGCTCTAGCGCGGGTTTGATCCACGGGGCGGGATCGTTGCGGTTGTTGTAGGGCGCTACACCAGCACCGGCAACTTGCTGGGATCGATCTGTTGGAAACGCAGCTGCTTGTGGTCGGCTGTGGTCTCCACATCCACGGCCACGGTGTGGCCTCCGGTGAACTGGCCGCCGAGGATTCCCTTGGCGATCGGTGTTTCCAACTCACGCTGGATGGCGCGCTTGAGCGGGCGGGCGCCATACACCGGGTCGTAGCCAACACCGGCCAGCCAATCGAGGGCATCGGCATTGAGCTGCAGGCCCAGTTTCTTGTCTTCCAGGCGCTTGGCCAGGCGTTGCACCTGTAGGTCCACGATCTGCCGCAGTTCCTCCTGTTTGAGGCTGTGGAAGATGATCGTTTCATCCAGGCGATTGAGGAATTCGGGCCTGAAGTGGCCGCGCAGGGCGTCATTCACCCGCGCTTCCATCTCGCTGTGCCGCGCTGGATCGCCAGCGAGATCGAGGATCGACTGGCTGCCGATGTTGCTGGTGAGGATCAGCACCGTGTTGGTGAAATCCACCGTGCGCCCCTGTCCATCGGTGACGCGGCCGTCATCGAGGATCTGCAGCATCACGTTGAACACATCGGGGTGGGCTTTTTCCACCTCGTCGAACAGGATCACGGCATAGGGCCGGCGCCGCACGGCTTCGGTGAGCTGGCCGCCCTCCTCGTAGCCCACGTAGCCCGGAGGCGCTCCGATCAAACGGCTCACGGCGTGCTTCTCCATGTACTCCGACATGTCGATGCGCACCATCGCCTCTTCGCTGTCGAACAGCTGGGAGGCGAGGGCCTTCGAGAGCTCGGTTTTGCCCACACCGGTGGGGCCGAGGAAGAGAAAGCTGGCGATCGGGCGGTTGGGATCGCTCAGCCCGGCGCGGGAGCGCTGGATTGCATCGGCCACGGCCGTCACGGCCTGGGCCTGGCCGATCACACGGGTGTGCAGCTCATCTTCCAGATGCAGCAGTTTCTGCATCTCGCTCTGCACCAGCTTGGCCACCGGGATGCCGGTCCACTTGGCGATCACCTCGGCGATGTCGTCTTCGGTCACCTCCTCACGCAGCAGGGATTTGTCGCCGCCGCCGGCGCTGAGCTCCTCTTCTTTGGCAGCGAGCTTCTTGTGCAGGCCTGCGAGGGTGCCGTATTCCAGCTCGGCCGCCTTGTTGAGGTCGTAGCTGCGTTTGGCCTGCTCGATCTGCAGCTGCACCTGCTCGATCTCTTCTTTGATGGAGCCGAGCTCATCGATCGAGCCCTTTTCCTTCTGCCACTGGGCGTTGAGGGTGCTCTGCTGTTCGCTCAGATCCGCGAGCTCCTTTTCCAGCCGCTCGAGCCGGTCTTTGCTGGCGGCATCGGATTCGCGGCCAAGGGAGAGCTTCTCCATCTCCAGCTGCAGGATGCGGCGATCGAGTTCGTCGATCTGCTCCGGCTTGGAGGTGATCTCCATCTTCAGGCGGGCGGCCGATTCATCCACCAGATCGATCGCCTTGTCTGGCAGGAAGCGATCGGCGATGTAACGGCTGCTGAGCACAGCGGCGGCCACCAGGGCGTTGTCAGCGATGCGCACGCCGTGGTGCACCTCGTAGCGCTCCTTCAGGCCGCGCAGGATCGAGATGGTGTCTTCCACCGTGGGTTGATCCACGAACACCTGCTGGAAGCGGCGCTCCAGGGCTGGATCTTTTTCGATGTGTTGGCGGTGCTCATCGAGGGTGGTGGCGCCGATGCAGCGCAGTTCGCCGCGGGCGAGCATCGGTTTGAGCAGGTTGCTGGCATCCATGGCGCCGCCGGTGGCACCGGCACCCACCACGGTGTGGATCTCATCGATGAACAGCACGATCTGCCCTTCGGAGGCGGTCACCTCCTTGAGCACGGCCTTGAGCCGTTCCTCGAATTCGCCGCGGTATTTGGCACCGGCGATCAGGGCGCCCATGTCGAGGGCGATGAGCTGACGGTTCTGCAACGCCTGCGGCACATCGCCATTCACGATGCGCTGGGCGAGGCCCTCCACGATCGCGGTCTTACCCACGCCGGGTTCACCGATCAGCACCGGGTTGTTCTTGGTGCGGCGGCTGAGGATCTGGATCGTGCGGCGGATTTCCTCGTCGCGGCCGATCACCGGATCGAGCTTGCCGTCACGGGCGGCCTGGGTGAGGTCGCGCCCGTACTTCTCAAGGGATTCGTAGGTGCCTTCGGGGTTCTGGTCGGTCACGGTCTGGGATCCACGGATCGCCTGCACGGCGTCTTTGAGCTTGGCGGCATCGGTGCCCGCCTGCGACAGCAGCTGCTTGCCGCAGCGATCATCAATGGCGAGGGCCAACAGCAGGTGCTCGATGGCGATGTAGTTGTCGCCGAACGAGCTCTTGAGCTGATCGGCTTGATCGAGAACGCTGTTGAGCCCCTTGCCCAGATACACGTTGTCGGGTGGGGCGCTCAGGCTGGGCTGGCTGGCGATATGGGCCTCCATGCGCTGGCTGAGGGTGCCTACATCCACCCCGGCTTTTTCAAGGATCCGCCCGGCCAGTCCCTGCTGGCTCAGCAGTGCGGCAAGCAAATGCTCGCTCTCCATCTGCTGCTGGCGGCGCTGCTGGGCCAGTTGCTGGGCGGCGACAACGGCGCCCCAGGCTTTTTCGGTGAACAGCTCGGCAGTTGGGTGCATGAAGACCTCCCTCTCTGGGTGGGTTGTCAGAACCGTATGGCCGTGATTCGACGCCGGAGGAGAGGAGAACCGAATCGCTTCAGGCGGTCCTCCTCCCTGCGGTTGTGCAGACCGGCACGCGCCGCCGGTTAACCGTCAGCGCGGTGTGCCGTTGTAGCCCACGTTGGTGATGCTGCGGCCATCCGGCGACACCGTGACTTCTGTTTCAGTGGTGGGAGCCATGCCCTCTTGCTGCCAGCCAGGAGCTCCGCCCATGAAGCGGAAGGTATAGCCCGGGTTGTTGCTCTGGATCAGGCAGGAACCGCCGCCATTGCCGGTGTTGAACATGCAGTCGGCCGGCCTGTAAACCGAGAGTCCGCCGTTGTTGTTGATTGCCCAGTTTCGGGCCAGGTTTACCGCCCGCACGTTGGAATCACTCACCTGGGCCACGGCGGCGCCAGCGCAGAGCGCTGTTGCGGCCGCTCCGATCAGTGAGAAGCGAAGAGTTTTGAGTGCCATGACGCACGAGTCACACCAATCCAGTGTGGCGATCTGCTGCAGGTTGTGCAGCGTGGATAACGCAGCCCGTAACTGAACTGCTATCACATTGGTATTGCTCAGCCTGCATCCTTAATGGGTTCTGCATCGATTCGCCGGCGTTATGTAAGCGCTTTTGCCTCAGCGTTGTTGTTGGCTCTGCTTGTGCCGGCGGCCGGTGTCGCCCGCGATGGCGGTGGCGGCCATGGCGGTGGCTTTCACGGTGGGGGTGGCGGCGGTGGCTTTCGCGGCGGCGGCGGAGGTGGTGGCGGTTTTCGTGAGGGCGGTGGCCGTGGTGGTGATGGCTATCGCGCCGGCGGTGGCTATCACCACGACTACGGCGGTGGTGCCCGCACACCTGCCCTGAACCACAACATCAGCCGCGACGACTACAACCGCGCCACCAATGGCGGGCGGGATCGCTTCGATGCCAACCGTCTGGGCTGGGGAAACCGCAACTGGAACGAGGGTGACTGGCGCGGCAATAACTGGCGCGGCGACCAGTGGGGGTACAACAACTGGGATAACCGTTGGAATGGCGGTTGGAATAACAATTGGAACAATGGTGGCTTCTGGGGTGATCGCCCCTGGAGCTACGGCTGGTACAACTGGTCGCCCGACACCTGGGGTTGGTGGGGCGGTAACGCCGAAGCCTGGGGGCTGGCGGGGTTGGCGGCCGGTGATGTGATCACCGATCTGGTGAATGACGCCAGTGATCAGCAGTCGCCGGTGATCGAAGTGCCCGATAGCAACTATCAGCTCAATTACGGCACGGTTGATGCCGTGGGCAACAGCGGTGCCAACTTCAGCTACTCAGTGGCCAGCAGCCCGCCAGTGCAGGGTGGGGCCAACTGTCAGGAGGGGTTGCTCGATGGCCAGGTGCCCTCGACGGCCGCCCAGGCTCAGCTGCTGAATGCCGCGTGCCAGGTGGCCTATGGCCCCGATCCACAGGGCAGTCCCTTGCCGCGGCTGTGGTCTCCCTCGCCTGCCGTACGCGAGTGGTTGGTGCTCCTGTTGGGCGGTGGCATCGGCTTCGGTGGCTACGCGCTGTTCAAGCGCGCTCAGAAAACCACTTGATGGTTGTGTGACAGTCCGCTGCACAACGGCAGCCTGGATGGTCACGATTAGGGGGTTGTTGGGCTGGTTTGGCCAGCTTCGTTTGATGCGTCGATCTTCACTCTTCTCAGCAGCCCTTCTCTCCGCTGTGTTGCTTGGCTCCATCGCCTCGCCACTGCTGGCTCATGCCCGCGGCGGTGGCGGCGGTGGTGGTTTTCACGGCGGCGGTGGTGGCGGCCGAGGCTGGGGTGGAGCCGGCGGTGGCGGCCGCAGCTGGGGCGGCGGTAACTATCACTTCCAGAACAACGACTGGCAGCGCGGTTATCAGGGTGATCACCCGATGTATGGAGCTGGCACCCGCGACAGCTTCAACAACGACCGGGTGAACGTGAACAACAACTTTTATCGCCGTGACTACAACGGCTGGAACGACAACTGGCGCAATGGCGGCTATTGGAATAGCCGCCCTTGGAACCACGGTTGGTACAACGGTTGGGGCGGTTGGGGTTGGTGGGGCGCTAACGCAGCTGCCTGGGGCGTTGCCGGCCTGGCCACTGGTGCTGCCATCACCGGTTTGGTGGATGCCGCTTCCGAAAACAGCTCACCGGTGATCGTGGTGCCCAATACCAGCTATGAGCTCAACTACGGCTCCGTGGAAGGCGTGGGCAGCTACGGCGTCAGCTTCAACTACAACGTTGATGGCAGCAGCTTGATGGGTGCGGCCAACTGCCAGCAGGGTTTGCTCAACGGCCAAGTGCCCGGTACGTCTGATCAGGCCCAGCTGCTCAATGCTGTCTGCCAGGTGGCCTACGGCTCAGGCAGCTGAGGTTGTTTGCCCGCTGATCCCCCGGCCTGCGGCAGGGGGACAGCCCCACTGGATTGACCACACAGCCGCGTCGGGCAGCCATCCTTTCCGTAGATGGCGTCGTTGGGTGAGAGGCAGCCGAGCTTGTTCTTGGCGGCAACCTCCGAAGGCGCCAGGCGCATCGGTTGCACGTTGCCAGCACTCACGATCGCTGGGCAGCTGCTGGCAGGCAGGATCGGCTGACCCGGTTTGAACACCGCTGGCGTCCCACCACCACGGATCAATTGCAACGCTGGATCGTTGACCGCCGGTTGGGCAAGCGCGTTGCCGCCGAGCAACAGCAACGGCAGTGCCAATTTGCCCAGGTGTTGGGATGCGATCGCCATGATGGCGCTGCAGTGCGGCCCCAGTGTGGCGGATGGATCAGGAATCACGGTTGGAACTGCTGAGGCGACTTGCTGAGGAGTCGTTTGCGTTTGATGGCACCGCCAGCGATCCGGAACGCAACTGCTGGCTGGTGGTGCACCGGCACATCCACGGTGTGCTGCCGAGTGAGTACGACATCCGCGAGATCGACGAGGCGCTTTATCTCGACGTGCTCAACGAGCGGCGGGCCCTTTCGGCCAGCTGATCAGCGGTGCAATGGCCGGCAGCGCCGACTGACGCAGAAATTGAGCAGCAGCAGCGGCTTGCTGCTTAGAGGCTTCCGTAGGTGTGGGCCGTCGCGGAGATCCCGGCATGGTGATCAGGGCTGTGCTCTTCACCATGGCGCTGGCTCTTGCTGCTGACAAGGCGATTCGGCAATAAAAAAGCCGCCCTGTTGGGCGGCTTTCAAGGGAGCGGAAACTCAGAGGTTCAAGCCCAGCCCTTCTGGCTCATCGACTCCACGTAGGCAGCCACATCGGCGATGTCATCGGCGCTCAGCTTGCCGCCGAAAGCGGGCATGGCGTTCTTGCCGTTGGTCACCTGGTACTGGATGGCCTCTTCGTGGCCAGCGCTGTAGTTCGCCAAGTAGGCCTCGAGGGCATCTTTCTTGAGGGTGCGCTCAGCGTTCACCACGTTGCCGCCGCCCATGTGGCAAGCAGCGCAGTTGGCGGAGAACACCTGAGCACCGTGATCGGCGTCAGCGGCGAAGCTGGGGGCAGCACCCAGCACCAGCGCCAGGCAGAGGGCAATAGCAGAGAGAAGACGGCGCATTGGAGCTCGTGCAACCCGGCCAAATTAGAAGGCCACCGTTCCCGATGTGAGCCTTGCTGCAGAGGTTCGCAACATTTGAAACGTCCTCTCCTGGCAGGGTTGGCGGCCGTTCAGCTCAACCCCCGGTGAGGCAGTCCGGCGTCTTCGAATACCGCTTCAAGCGTGGGGGCATGGCTGACCAGGCCAAAGCGTTCCGGTGGGCTGATCGGCTCGTGCACAAAGTGCCGCTGACGGATCGAAAAGCGATCCCAGGCATTGACCTCAATGCGCAGAAGTTTGATCAGCCCCTCGATCAGCCATCCCTGCAGATCAACCCCCACAGGCGGCAGCCAGCTGAGGCGCCAGCGGCAAAGGCGCCTCACGGTGTCGTTCACCGTGACCGCCGGCTGACCCAGCACCAAGCGCCGCACCGCGCCCTGGCCTGGCTCTGGGTTCGGCTGGTGGGGGTTGGTGGCCAGATGCACGCAGACGCGGGCAATGTCGGCGGCGTGGATGAAGTGGAACGAGGCATCGGCCCGCAGCCATTTGGCGAGCCATAGCCAGCGCGCACCTTCCTGCAGTCCTTCGGTGAGGTAGCTGGTGGGGAAGGGGCCGCCGCGGTCCACTCGACCGCCGAACACCAGGGTGGGAAACACCGCCACGATCCGCTCGGCCAGTGGATGCTGCTCCAGTTGCTGCAGGCACAGGGCCTTGGTTTGGATGTATTCGGTGCCGTAGGCCATGGCCTCCGGCAGCAGCTCCAGATCGCGATTGAGGATGCTCGCGGTGGAGAAATACACCACCTGCTCGAGCACCGCCGGATTGGTGGCCGCCAGCATCTGCTTCACCGCCACCACATTCACCTGCTGGGCCCGCTCGGGATCTCCCCATGCGGTGGCGGTGTGAATGATGCGGGTGGCTGAGGCGATCGCGGCCCGGTGAGGATCGGGATCCCGCAGATCTCCCACCAGCAGCGTGATCCGCGGGTGATCAGCTGGAACCGCGGTGAGCTTGGCCGGATCTCGCAGCCACAGCAGCAGCTGCGCGTCGGTTTCCCGCAGCAGCTGCTCCGCGATGTGCTGCCCGACGCAACCTGAGGCGCCGGTGATCAGGATCCGGGCGGGCCCCACCTGGCTGCTCAAGCGGCGGCTCCGACGCGCTCCATCACGCTCTTGCCGGCTTCAAAGAAGAACTGGCCGTTTTCCTCAGGGGTGCCGGGCAGGATGCCGTGGCCCAGGTTGAGGATGTGCTTGCGGCCGCGTGCTTTGCGCACGGTGTCGTCGATGCGCTCTTGAATTGCCTTGTGGCTGCCGAAGAGCAGGCCGGGATCCACGTTGCCCTGCACACCCACGTGCTCGGGCAGACGGGCGAGGCCCTCAGCCATGTCCACGGTCCAGTCGAGCGACACGATGTCGACCCCAGTGCGGGCCATGCGCTCAATCACGCCGGCGCTGCCGGAGATGTAAAGGATGAAGGGGGTATCGGGGTGGGTTTGCTTCACCAGATCCACCACCTTCTTTTGATACGGCGCGGCGAAGGTGTCGTAATCGGTGGGGCTGAGCTGGCCGGCCCAGGAATCGAACATCTGCACCACCTGGGCGCCGGAATCGATCTGGTAGCGCAGGTAGGCGGCGATCGACTCGGCGAAGTGATCGAGCAGCTTGTGCAGCAGCTCGGGCTCGCGGAAGGCCATGGCCTTGATCACCGCGTAGTTCTTGCTGCTCTTGCCTTCCACCACATAGGCGGCCAGCGTCCAAGGGGCACCCACGAAACCGAGCACGGCGGCCTGATTGCCCACGGCGCTGCGCAGGCGGGTGAGCACCTCTCCCACAAACGGCATGCTCTCGGCCGGGTTAAGGGGCGTCAGCGCCTCCACTTGGGCCATCGAGCGGATCGGATCGTGGATCAGCGGACCCTTGCTCTCCACGATGTCGAAGTTGATCCCCATGCCCGGCAGGGGGGTGAGGATGTCGGAGAAGAGGATCACGCCATCAGGCTTGAAGGCCTCGAAGGGCTGCATTGAGATCTCAAAGGAGAGATCCGGGTTCTCCGAGCGTTCACGGAAGCCAGGATGGCGATCACGCAGGTCGCGATACACCTTCATATAGCGACCCGCCTGCCGCATCATCCAGACCGGCGGACGCTCCACCTGTTCGCCGCGGGCGGCACGCAGCAGCAGGGGAGCATTGTCGGCCATGAAGAAGGGCAGGAAGGAAGCGGAAACCTAGCCGAGCGCCCTGCAGTCGCTGGCCTTTGCTTCATCAAGCACAAGCTTCCGATCCCGATGACTGGGCAGCTGTGGACAGGCTCGCAGAATGGGTCCAGAGCCTGATTCGTCCGTGCACCCATCCGGCACCCTGAGCGACCGCCGGAAGGGACGCGGCTGGCGCTTGTCAGATCAAGGGCTGAGACGACCTGCGTGGCTCCGGTCTCTGGGGCTGACCCTTGCACCCTTCCTGCTGCTTCTGGGCTGCGGCGGAAACGTCCGCACACCCACAACGCTGCACGTGCTGATCGTGCCCAACAGCAGCCTGGAGTGGTACCGCAGCTTCTATCAAGAAGCACTGCCGGAGACCGATCTGCTCAAGGCGTTCCAAAAGCTGAACCCGCAGGTGAGCATCGACATCTCCACGGTCTCCGAAGGCGACCTGGAGACACGTCTGCGGCTCAGCAAGAGCCGCGGACTGGGGCCCGACCTGCTGATCCTGCACGGCCCCACGGCGATCTCACTGCTGGAGCAGGGCCTGCTGCAGCCTCTGCCCAGGAAGGATCCGCAGCTTCAGCGGGCGCTCAGCCAGGTGGCACCCGATCTGCTGAACCATGCCCAGGGAAGCAGGGGGCTGGCCGGGTTACCTCTGTTCGCCGAGGTGACGGTGGCCTGTTTCGACCGCCGCCGCATCACCGAACCGCCCACCACGCTGAGCAAGCTCCTAACGGTGGCAGCCGCCGGCAATCCGGTGGGGCTCTCGGTGGATCCTTCGGGGATCTACTGGACGGCTGGCGCCCTGGGCGCCACCCAGGCGCTCAAACCGATCCTGCTGCCTGACACCAGCAAACCTGAAGCGGCTCTGCTCACCAGTCAGAAGCAGGACCTGCAGCGCTGGCTGGACTGGCTCCGGCAGAGCGCCCTCCAAGGGAAGGTGTATCTCGACAGCGGCCCGGAAGATCTCGTCACCGGCCTGGAATCGGGACGGCTGGCCTGGATTCCCTGCTTCAGCCCCTTGCTGGTGCGCCTCAACCGCACCATGGGCCGCCATCTGGGAGTCGCTCCGCTGCCTGATGGACCGTTGGGGCCTGCGAGTCCCTTCTTGTCCAACCGCATCATGGCTCTGGGCACCGATTCCACGCCGGATCAGCGGAAACTGACCCTTCAGCTGATGGAGCTGGCCCTGGATCCGGCGCTGCAGAGGAAAACGACGGTCACGAGCCAATACACCATTCCATCCAATCGGTACGTGTCGATTCCCGTGGCCAGCTCCAGCCAACTGGCCGCCCTGAGCACCGCCTACAACCAGTTCCTGCAAACGGCCTGGATTCGCAGCAGCTACTCCGAGGGGGAGCTGGATCGGACCCTGCCCAAGGTGGATTCGCTTGTGAACCTGGTGATGGAGGGGATCGTCAGCCCGGATGAGGGGGCTGAGCAGATTCTGCGGCTGCAGCCGAGGAGGCGCTGACCATGCTGCTCACCGAGATCCTGGGCTGGTGGGCCTACCTGCAAAGGGGCCCTGTGCAGCTACAGCTGCTGCCGCTATTGCTGTTGGGGCTTGCCTTGTTCAACCTGCCACGGCTCTGGCCCGGGGGTGCGATCCGGCTGAAGCGCTATCTGCCTCTGCGCCTGGTGCTGCTGATCGCAGAGCTGTTGCTCGCCCTGCTGCTGGCAGCCACGGGGCAGCGGTATGGCCTGGTGCTGCTGGCGATCCAATACACCGGCCTGTGGCTGCTGATCTCGCTGCTGGAGCACACCCTGCTGCCGCGCTGGCTGGAGCCGAAGGCCCGCCAGCAGCTGGTCAGTCGCCTACTGCGCCCGCTGCTGCTCACGTATGTGGTGCTGAGCCTGCTGGATGCCGCAGGCAGCCTCACCGACTTCGCCCTGGCACCGCTGGGGGTTTGGTTCGGCAGTGCCATCAACCTCGGCCAGCTGTGCCGGGTGCTGATGGTGCTCTATCTGCTGCTGGTGGGGATTTCGGTTCCGGCCACCTGGGTGAGCCACCTGGTCAAACGTTTGCTCAATCTGGAGGAGGGAAGCCGAGGAGCGATCGAGCAGATCCTGCGCTACGTGCTGATGGCCGTGGGTGTGATCTGGGCTATGGCCAACCTGGGCATCAACCAGACCGGTGTGCTGGCCGTGGCCGGGGGTCTGTCGGTGGGGTTGGGTTTTGGCATCAAGGAGGTGTTCTCCAACATGGTCAGTGGTCTGTGGCTGCTGATGGAGGGCTCGGTGCGGCCTGGGGAGGTGCTGCTGCACGAGGGAGAGGTGACCCAGGTGAGACGGCTCGGCCCCCGGGCCACGGTGCTGCTGCGCAGCAGTGACAACGCCGAGCTGGTGGTGCCCAACCAGACCTTCTTCACCACCTCCACCACCACATACACCCGCACCGACAGGATGCGACGGGCCAGCATCAACCTCTCGGTGAGCCGCCGCTGGCCCCCGCAGCAGATCATCGCGCTGCTCAAGCAGATCGCCCAGGACCATCCGCAGGTGATGGCCGAGCCAGGTGTTAGCGCCAAGCTGATGGCGTTTGGCGGCGAGCTCTACAGCTACAGCCTTAGCTACTCGGTGCCGGATCCGCTCATCGCCGGAGGTGTGACAGCAGACCTGCGGCTGGCGATCGTGGATCGCTTCAGCAGCCTGGGTATCGAACCACCGCAGTAAGCAACACTGCAGGGGAAAGGAGCATCAGCCCACCGGCAGCGCGGCCTCCAGCTCCTGGCTGCGCTTCTCGTCGCGGCTGAACACCAGCACTGAGAGGGGCGGCAGGCAGAGATCCAGCGAGTGCTCGTAGCCGTGAATGCCCCATTCCTCGGTGAACTTGCCGCCCAGGTTGCCCAGGTTGCTGCCGCCGTAGCGCTCCGAATCGGTGTTGAACACCTCGCTGTAGAAGCCGCTCATCGGCACGCCTACGCGGTAATGCGAGTGGCTCTGGGGTGTGAAGTTGGCGACCACCACCAGCCAGCGCCCGGTGGTGCTCTCGCGGCGCATGAAGCTGATCACCGAGTGGCGGTTGTCGTTGCAATCGATCCACTGGAAGCCGAAATCGCTGAAGTCGTCGCCCCAGAGCGCCCGCTCGGATTTGTAGAAGACGTTGAGGTCGTCCACCAGGCGCTGGAGGCCCTGGTGGGGTTCGTACTGGAGCAGCTCCCACTCGAGATCGCCCCACACATTCCACTCACCGCGTTGGCCGAATTCCATCCCCATGAAGATGGTCTTCTTGCCGGGGTGGGTCCACATGTAGGCCAGCAGGGCCCGCACATTGGCGAACTTCTGCCAGTCGTCGCCCGGCATCTTGTGCAGCAGGTTGCTCTTGCCGTGCACCACTTCATCGTGGCTGAGGGCGAGCATGAAGTTCTCGGTGTAGGCGTACCAGATTGAGAACGTGACGTTGTTCTGGTGGAACTGGCGGAACCACGGATCGAGCTCGAAGTAGTCGAGCATGTCGTGCATCCAGCCCATGTTCCATTTGAGGTTGAACCCCAGGCCGCCCATGTCGGTGGGCCTGGTCACCATCGGCCAGGTGGTGGATTCCTCCGCGATGGAAAGCGCGCCGGGGAAGTGCTCGAACAGCACGTGGTTGGCCTGCTGCAGGAAGAGAACGGCCTCGGTGTTTTCGCGGCCGCCGTGCTCGTTGGGGATCCACTCGCCATCGGGGCGGAGGTAGTCGCGGTAGAGCATCGAGGCCACCGCATCCACGCGGATGCCATCGATGTGGAACTGCTCAAACCAATACACCAGGTTCGCCACCAGGAAGTTGCGAACTTCGTTGCGGCTGTAGTTGAAGATCAGCGTGCCCCATTCCTTGTGCTCGCCGATCCGTGGATCGGCGTGCTCATAGAGGTGGGCGCCATCGAAGAAGGCCAGGCCGTGGGCATCTTTAGGGAAATGGCCCGGCACCCAGTCGAGGATCACACCGATGCCCTCGGCGTGGCAGCGATCCACGAACGCCCGGAATTCATCCGGCGTGCCGAAGCGGCTGGTGGGGGCGTACCAGCCCGTGACTTGATAACCCCAGGAGCCATCAAAGGGATGCTCCGAGATGGGCATCAGCTCGATGTGGGTGAAGCCGCGCGCCTTCACATAAGGGATCACCCGATCCGCCAGTTCCGGGTAGGTGAGCAGGCGGGCGCCGGGCTTGAGGTCGGCAGCCGGCACGGGTGGGCGGGCTGTTCCGTCGGCTTCGAGGAAGGGCTGATCGGCGCTGGCGTGCATCCAGCTGCCCAGGTGCATCTCGTACACCGCAATCGGCTGATCCAGCGGGTTGCGGCTGTCACGCTCCTGCATCCAGGCCAGATCGTTCCAGGCGTAGCCCTCGAGGGCCTCCACGATCGAGCCGTTGTTGGGGCGCACCTCGTGGCGGAAGCCGTAGGGGTCGGCCTTCTGGTAGCAGTGCCCCTCTTGGGTGCGGATCTCGTATTTGTAGATCTCGCCGGCCTTCAGGCCTGGGATGAACAGCTCCCAGCAGCCGCCGAGGCGGGCCTGCATGGGGTGATGGCGCCCATCCCAAACGTTGAAGTTGCCGAGCACCGACACGCTGCGGGCGTTCGGTGCCCACAGGCAGAACATCACACCGGCAACGCCATTGCGAGTCACCACATGGGCGCCCATGCGCTCCCAGATGTGGTGGTGGTTGCCTTCGGCGAAGAGATGGCGATCCATCTCGCCCATCCATTCCTCACGGAAGGCCCAGGGATCGTGGGCCACGTGCTCGATGCCGCCGCGCAGCACATGCACCTGATAGCCGCTGCCGGGATCGCTGGGAACTTCCGCTTCGAAAATCCAGGGGTGATGGGGGTTGGCCATCGGCACAGCCACCCCGCCGGTCATCAGTTCAACCCGTTCGGCCTCGGGCATCCACACCCGCACCACCCAGTTGCCGCTCTCCAGCGGCTGGGGACCCAACACGGCGAAGGGGTGGTCGTGCCGGCATTCAGCCAAGCGCTGGGCATCGTCCACCATCCAGTCGAGCTGAGCCAGCACAGGCATGAGTGCAAGAGCGTGGCTGGGAGCTTAAGGCCGTTTTCCCTTCCCCGATCAGCTCGGTCCGGCGGGGTTTTCAGGGAAGTCCACACCAGTGATCTGGTTCTCGCTGTTGAGGATCACGTAGAGGTTGTCGGCGAGGCGATTGAACTGCACGTTCACCAGCACCAGGCGGGTGTCGGGGGTGGTTTCTGCCTCAACAGCGCGGCCCACTTTCACGAAATTGCCGGTTTCGCGCTGCAGTTCCAGCCATTTGCTCTGCAGCACCGCTGGGGTGAGCTCTACCTGGGTGCCAGGGCTGAGGAAGCTCTGGGCGGTGATGAAGTTGCCGGTGCTGATGGCTTGCACGAATTGCAGCGCCACCTGGCTGCTGGCGTCGTCAGCGCGATCGAAGTAATAGCGATCGATCTTGCCGCTGTTGTTCAGCACCATGAACACCACGCGCTTGCCGAGTTTGGTGGTGAGCTCGGCTTCCACGGTGCTGCCGCTCATGCCGCTCCGCACGCTGAGCAGCTCGTAGCTGAGCACCTTGGGTTGGGTGCGCATCGTGGCCGCGATCATCGACGGGCTGGTGACCGCCTGCATCTCCGGCGAGAACTGGGCAAAGCGCGCCTTGGCGTCGCCATTTTTCACCGCATTGAGGATGCGAACCGCCGCTGCACGGGCTTGCTCCACAGAGAGGGCGGTGCCGCTGGTCGTGGCGGCAGCTTTGCTCGCAGCGCCTGTCTGGGCTTGGGCTAGCGGGGCGGTGGCGGCGGCACCGATCAGGCTGGCAGCCAGCAGAGCCGGCAGGGCGGAGCGCAGCGGGCGCAGCATCGCAGGAAGCAACAGTGGGCCTCAGTTTGCCCCAACCATTGGCTGGATGCTGAGGCTGGCTGCGCCGAGCTCCAGCTCCACGCTGATCACCCGATGCTGGGCCCCGGCGGGACCATGGGGCTGCGTGCCATCGCCGGGATTCACGGCGATCTGCGGCCAGGCCGCCAGGCCTAACGAAAGGCGCAGACGTTCCCCGGGCTGCAGGGTGAGCAGCAGCGGCTGCAACTCCACCCGGCGGGGGCCCATCGTTTGGCAGCTCTCTCCCAGCCAGCGGGCCACGCCGCTGCTGCATTGGCGCACCTGGCCATCGGGGTGCACCACCGACAAGGCGGCGCAGAGGTCGAAGCCCGGCTGATCGGCTTTCGCCTCCAGCTCCAGCACAGGCCGCCCCAGCAGTCGCATCGGCTGATCCAACACCGCGCTGTTGAAGCAGGCCACATCGGTGCGTTGATCCAGATCGGTGCGCAGCACAGCGCCGGCATCGAGGCCGAGATGCCCCCCACGCCCCGGCAGCGGACGCCAGGGGTCATGCACGATCGTGAGGGAGCCGCCTGCGCTGCTGATCGCGCTGGCAGCCGTTGG
This sequence comes from Vulcanococcus sp., assembly GCA_019264575.1. Taxonomy (GTDB): domain Bacteria; phylum Cyanobacteriota; class Cyanobacteriia; order PCC-6307; family Cyanobiaceae; genus Vulcanococcus. The sequence continues at coordinate 169,663 of JAHUZV010000019.1, forward strand.
GATCAGTTGCCCCTCCGTGGCATCAACTGCCGCCAGGCCTGCACTGCTCAGCGTCCAGCGCTGGTCGCTGCAGGCCGTGGGGTCCAGCGGTTGCCATTGGTCATCAGCCATGTCCTGCAGCGCCGTGGTGATTGCAGCGTTCTGCGGCAGCGGTGCAAGGCTCGCTGGGCCGGCTTCACTGGCTTCGATCAGGTGGCGGCGGAAGAACGCCAGCTGCAGTTGATCGAGGCCGCCTTTCCATTGGAGATGGTTCCAGGCGCCCAGCCGTAGCCACGGCTCACCCCCGGCGGCCCGGGCCCGCTGCCATAGCTCCAGCACCCCCAGCAGATGGGGATCGTGCCAGCCGCCGATCAGCAGCATCGGCTTACGCCACAGGGCCTCCGGTGGCTCATGCCGCGTCCAACCTGCTGGCTGGGCCGGATCGAGCTGTAACCAAGCTGCCGCCATGCCCTCGGGATCCAGCCGCGCCAGCAGCGCCGGGCCATGGCGCAAAAAGTCGCCACTCTCCAGGCTGCGGCGGATCTCCCACCAACCCTGCTCATCGCCGCGGCGCTGGCAGGCCTGAGCCGCCAGCTGCAGCCCCCAGCCCAGGCCGAGGGCCCACCAGTGGCAGCCCCCTTCGCTGGCCCAGTGGCGCCGCTCATCCAGTCCGGCCATCGCCGGCGCCAGGGCATCGGGCAGCTGCTCCTCATCGGCCAGGAGCAGCTGAGTGAGCCCCTGGTAAGAGAAGCCATAGGTGCCCACCCGTCCGTTGCACCAGCTCTGGGCCCGCAACCAGGCGAGGGTGCTGCTGCCATCAGCAGCCTCCTGGCAGAACCCGCGGAACGTGCCTTCGGAGTCGCCGCGGCCGCGCACGTCCTGCACCGCCACAGCAAAGCCGTGGCTGGCGTACCACTGCGGATGGGCGTAGGTCACCGTGGAGGCGATGGCCCGCCCATAGGGCTGGCGCATCAGCAACACGGGCCAGGGGCCTTGGCCTGCTGGGGTCCACACCCGGCAGCGCAGTTTCAAGCCATCGGCCGTTGGAATCCAGTGGTCGCTCACAGCGCTGGCGCGCACGAGCTCAGCGCACGTCTGGGCAGTACAGGCCCACCACGTAGGTGGAGAGAATCTCGGCGTCGGTGTTGTTTAACCCCTGCCGGGCGGCGATCTGCGCCACGGCTTGCGGCGAGGTGTAGGAGAGCCCCTGGGCGTTGAGCGCTTTCAATTCGCTGCATAGGGCCTTGGCCCGCTGGGGATTGTTTTTCACTGACTCCAGCAGCGGTGAATTGGCCAGGGAGGGTGCTGCCGTCAGCAGCGGTGTGGCCAGGGCGAAGGCAATCGCCAGCCCTGGGCCGCTCAGGCGGGTTGGGGTCATGGCAGTGCGGCCGTAGGCGCAGAAGGATCTTTTTCCATTTCAAGGAGGCTGCTGCCCCCTGCTGTGCGGTTGGGGTCACTTCCCGGAGCGACTGGAAGCCTGCTGGGCCCGTTGGATCCAGAGGCGCACTGTGCTGGCATCGATCCTGGCCGGGGCCATCCCGGTGAGCGAACGCTCCAAGCGCCCCAGTTGGGTGAGCAGCTGCTGCGGAGAGGCCTGCGCTAACCCCCGGCTGGAGGCGATCCCGGCGTAGAGCAAGAGTGCGGCCTCGTGGGGTTGCAACTGCAGCTCCACCACCAGCTGCGCCTGGCCGCGCAGCTTGCGCAGCTGGCGCTCCAGGGCACCGCCATGGCTCGAGAGCACCCGCAGTTGGCCATCGCTGAGGGCGGCCAGCTCCTCCCAACTGTTGATGCCCTGCTTCTGCAGGACCTGCTCTTCCTTGCGGAAGTGCTTGGGCAGTGGGCCGAGAGGATGGCTCAATGGCCCGAAGCTCCCTGTTTAACCCTGCAGGCTGACGCTGCCATCGGCCAGGTTGCGAATGGCTGTGGCGAGCACCACGGGGGTGTCGGTGCCGGGGGCGGTGGCTTCAACCCGGCGCAGACGCACTTCCACCAGCTCGGTGCCGCGGCCGCTGCCCCTCAGATTGAGGGCGACCTGCTGCACCGACGGCCCAAAGGCGGCAGGGTCGAGATCTGCCGGTGCTGCAGCCACCACCAGATCCGTGCCGTTGTCGAACACCACCGGCACACTCACTGCACCATCCACCAGCTGGCGCGGCGCGTAGCTCACAGCAAAGGCGAGGCACGACAGCGACAGCAGCACCGTGAAGCTGGTGACCCCCACCAGGCGGAAGCGGATGCCCCAACGCACCACGAACGCCACCACGGTGAGCAGCAGCAGCACAGCTGATGCAACACCCAGCCACTCGCCGGCGGTGAGCAGCAGGGGATCAGCGCGCATGGGGGCTCGGCGGTTCGAAAGATCACCTTTATATTGCGGCCTGCTCAGACGCCGAGACCCACGGGCCGCCGGATCCGCCGATCCCTTCGCCGATCAGGCCGCCCTGTTGGCGTGAACGAGCTGGCCGCATCGCGGCCGGTGGTGGTGCTTGCTGGCTTCGGCTTGATCGGCCTGGTTTCAGTCGGCTGGATCGGTGCCGATCGCCTGGCTGAGCGCCTCTACAACGAACGCCGCCCCTGGCTCGAGCGGATCGTGAGTGGGGCCCTCGGGCAGCCCCTTGAGCTGGGGCCTTATGCGGGCCTGCGCCCCCTCGGTTTCGCGGCGGGCCGCAGTCGTTTTGTGCCGGTGCCCAACAACCCCTCCAGCGTGGATGCGCCGGCGGTGGAACTGGCGCTGGATCCCTTGGCCAGCCTGCTGCAACGCGCCTTGGTGCTGCAGATCCGTGTGCTGCGGCCCAGCGTGGAACTGCGCCGCAACGCCCGCGGAGCCTTCTGGGAGTTACCCACCCAGAAGCCCGGCCGGGAACCACCCAGGGTGGCCCTGCGCATTCAGGTGCCTCAGCCCGGGCGGGGCGTGCTTCACAGCCTGGCGGGATCCATCCCGTTCACGGTGCGGGGTGAAGCCGATCTGCCGCTGTGGCGCCGTGAGGTTGATCTGCGCGGCACGCTCAGCCCGCAGGCTGGCGGGCAGTTGCCGTTCCAGCTGCAGGCCAATTGGCAGCAGCGTTCTTGGCGCCTGCAAGTCCAGCCGCAGCGGCTTCCGCTCAAGCCCCTGGTGCCGCTGCTGCCGGTGGGTCTGCATGGCCAGCTGGTGGGACGCCTCGATGGCTTGGTGGAGGGGCAGCTGCAGCTGCAGCTGCAGCGCCGCTCCGGTGTGGGCAGCTGCTCCGGTGGCCTGAACGCCACGGCCGTGCGCTGGCGCCCCCAGGGCCTAGCTACCCCACTCACGGCTCAGGCCCTGCCGCTGCAGTGTTCTGATCGTGGTTTGCGGCTGGCACCCTCCGCCTTGGCCTGGGGTGATTGGCGTGGCCGGCTGCAGGGGGTGCTGGCGTTGCCGAAGGGCACGCTGCAGTTGCAGTTGCAGGCCCGCGAGCCCCGTGCGGGGCATCAGCTCCAGGCACAGCTGCGGGGGCCGTGGCAACAACCCAACCTGCAGCTCTCCGCTGCGTGGCAGGGGCTGCGCCTGGCCCAGCGGCCCGCCCAGCCCCTGCGGCTGGAGTCGTTGATGGCCATTCGCAGTCAGCCCACGTTCCGCGTCACGGTGCCGCGGCTTCAGTTGCGCTACGGCGACAGCAGCCTCCAGGCCAGTGGGGCGCTCTGGCCGCTGGTTGAGCTGCGCAGCGGTGCGCTGCAGCTGGGCCGTGAGCTCAAGCCTGCCTTGGCTCCTCTGCTGGGAGAGGTGCCGCGGCTGAGCGCTGTGTTGCAGCAGAAGGGTGGTTGGAATCGCCCGCAGCTGCAGCTGGATCTGCGCCAACAGGCCAATCCACTGCTGGGCAACTGGTTGGCCCAGCTGCGCTTGCAGACGCAGCTGGTGGAACTGCAACGCTTCCAATCCCCGCTGCTGGAGGCCTCCGGGCGGCTGCCTCTGCGCTCGGCGCCGCGCTCTGGTTGGAGCGCCGGTGCCCTGCAGCTGCAGCTGGATCTACGCAACTATCCGCTGCAGCGCCTCAGCGCACTGCTGGGCACCCGCTTGCGCGGGCAGCTGGATGTCTGGGGAACGGTGCAGGGGCCTTTGGCCCAGCTGCAACCGAACTTGCAGCTGCTGGTGCGCGATCCGGGGGTGGGGCCGCTGCAGTTGTTGGAGAGCTGGCGCGGCGTGCTCGAGGGCTCGCGCGCTGGCGGGGGCAACCTGGCGCTGGAGGCGTTGGCGCCGGCCCAGCCGGGCCAGTTGCAGGCTCAGCTCGATCGCCGCTGGTTGCCGCAGGCCGTGAACCTGCAACGCGAGGGCGGTTCGCTTCGCTTCGCCGGCGATCCACGCCGCTACCAATGGAGCGCCGAGGCGTTCCCCCTGGCGGGTCTGGAATTTGCCCTGGGTCCGAGCGGCCGCTTCCAGCCCTTGGGCGGCGCGTTGAGCGGCAAGGGACAGTTGGATCTGCAACCGCTTTGGATCACGGGCGAGATCAGCCTGGATCGCCCTCACCTGCTTGGCCTCTACGGCAGGCGCCTCACCGCCAGCGGCACCTACCGCCAGGGCCGCTACAGCGCTGTGGGCAACTGGCAGGGCGAGCAAGACGACAGCGTTGCCATGCGCCTGCGGGGCGAGCAGGGTGGCCCGCTCTGGGCCCGCTTTGAAGCGCGCCGCTTCGGCTCCCAAACCCTGCAGGAGTTCTGGCGATCAGCCCAGCTGTGGCGCAGCGGGCCGCCTCGCCTGGCGGGCTCGGCCGCCGATCTCCAGGGCCTGGTGATCGACACCCTGGGGCTGAGCCTCAACGATCAACTGCAGGCCCTGGAGCGGGCCCAGCTGCAGGTGGCCGCTGCGCTCGCCCGCCAGCGCAGCAGCGCGGAACGGCTCGATCCACGCCAGCTGCAGGGCCTGATGGATGCCGATCTCACCCTCACGGGGCCATCGATCGCGCGCCTCTCTCTGGATCTTCAGGCCAGCGGCCATCTGTGGTTGCGCGGCGCCGATCGCGACCAGGCCCTCACGGCAGCTCCGGTGCAACTCACCCTGCAGGGCCCCCTCGGTGGTGCCACCACCTTCTCGGTGGAGCATCTGCCGCTGGCGCTCCTGGCCCTGTTCACCACGGTGCCCGATGGCTTGAGTGGTGGTCTGGCTGCCAGCGGACGCTTTGCCCTCGGCGATGGTCGCCGCCGCCCTGAGTTGCAACTGGCCCTCGCCCTGCAGGATGCCTCCTTGGCTGGAGCCCCCCTGCGGTTGGAGCGGGGCGATCTGGCCCTGGAGAACAACACCATCACCCTCGATTGGTCGCTGCGCAGCGATGGGGCGGCCAACAGCGTGGATGTGAAAGGCACGGTGCCGCTGCAGCCCACCAGTGATGCCTTGGAGTTGCGGGTGGCCAGCCGCGGCGACGGGCTGCAGTTCCTTTCGGTGCTTGGGGGGCCGGGGGTTCAGTGGCAGCAGGGCAGCGTCGACCTGCAGCTGCTCGTGCGCGGGTCGCTTGAGACGCCTGTGGCCAATGGCTTCCTGCGCTTCCGCGATGGCGTGCTGCAAGTGGCCGGGCAGACCATGCGCGAGCTGGAGGCAACTGTTCTGTTTGATTTCAGTGAGCTGGAGCTGCAGCAGCTCACCGCCCGCATCGGCGACAAGGGTCAGATCAGTGGCAGCGGCCAGCTCGGGTTGATCGAGCCCCTGGCTCAACCGAAGCGCCGGCTGGCGCTGCAGGTGCAGCAGGCGCCCTTCAAGCTGCCGCGCATGCAGGCCATCGCCAGCGGTGAGGTGGAGGTGGCTGGCTCCCTGCGTTCGCCGGAGCTCTCGGGTGAGCTGCAACTCACCCGCGGCAGCTTGAACGTGCAGCCCGGCCAGCTCGCCACGGAAGACGAACCCACCCGCCCCGTGACGGTGCGGGAGCTGGTGGAAGCCAAATGGGACTTCAAACAGCCGCTGCTGGTGATGGGCCAGCAGCTGGAAAGTTCCGCCAGCCAGGACCTGCGGGCAGCAGTGCCTGATCTGCCCTTCCTGCGCTTCAACGCCCTGCGCCTGCGGCTGGGCCCGGATCTGAAGGTGGGTGTTCCCAACGTGCTCAACTTCAACACCGGTGGGGTGCTCACCCTGCGCGGTGCCCTGGATCCTTCGCTGCAGGTGAGCGGTGTGGTGCGCCTGCTCAACGGCCGCCTCAGCCTGTTCACCACCAACTTCAGCCTCGATCCCGACGCCCCCAACGTGGCGGTGTTCACCCCGAGCCTCGGGCTGATTCCCTACGTGGATATCGCCCTGCGCACCCGCGTGTCCGACACGCTGGTGGCCAATGAAACCAACCGTTCCAACCTCTACGACTGGAACGTGACTGCTCCGGCCAACTCCATCGATCAGCTGCGCCTGGTGAAGGTGCGGGTGGAGGCCTCCGGGCCAGCAGATCGCCTCGCCGACAACATTCGCCTCACCAGTTCACCGCCGCTGCCGCAGGAGCGGCTGGTGGCCTTGATCGGTGGCAACTCCTTGGTGGGTTTGGCGGGGGGCAATGCCGGTGCGGCGCTGGCCACGGTGCTGGGCCAATCGCTGCTCTCGCCCGTGGTGGGCGGGCTGAGCGATGCCTTCGGCCAGCGGCTCACCTTTGCTCTTTATCCCACCTACTTCGCGCCCGAAGAGGTGGTGGCTTCGGAGAACCGCTCCCGCCGCTTGCCTTCGCAGCTGGTGTTGGGTTCGGAGATCGGTCTGGATGTCACCGAGCGCTTCAACTTCTCGCTGTTGGCCGCGCCCAACCGCAGCGATATCCCCCCTCAGGTGACGCTCCGCTATCAGGCCAGTGATCGGGTGGGTGTGCAGACCTCGATTGATACCCAGGGCCGCTGGCAGAGCCAGTTGCAGTTGCTCTTCCGCTTTTAGGTTGCTGCCATGGCCCAGTTGATCGGTGTGGATCTGGGCGGCACGGCGATCAAGCTGGGCCGCTTCTCGGTGGAGGGGCAGCTGCTGGCCGAGCTGGAGGTGCCCACACCTCAGCCGCCGATGCCCGGTGCGGTGGTGATGGCTTTGGTGGAGGCCGTGCAGCAGCTCGATCCCGATGGATTGGCCACGTGCGTAGGGGTTGGCCTGCCGGGCCCGATGGATGCGGCGGGCCGGGTGGCGCGGGTTTGCATCAATTTGCCGGGGTGGGAGCAGATTCCGTTGGCGGAGTGGTTGGAGCCGCAGCTGCAGCGGCGCGTCACCCTGGCGAACGACGGCAATTGCGCCGTGGTAGGGGAGGCTTGGCATGGCGCAGCCAGGGGCTACAGCGATGTGCTGTTGCTCACTCTCGGCACCGGCGTGGGCGGTGGAGTGTTGCTGGGCGGCAGCTTGTTCACGGGCCACGGTGGTGCGGCGGCGGAACCTGGCCTGATCTGCATCGATCCTGAGGGGCCCGCCTGCAACAGCGGCAACCGCGGTTCCCTTGAGCAGTTCTGCAGCATCGGCGCGCTGGCGCGTGAATCTCCTCTGAACCCGCAGGCGCTCTGCCGTTTGGCCGATCAGGGCGATGCCGAGGCCCTGGCGATCTGGCAGCGCTACGGCCGCCGCCTGGGCGTGGGGCTGAGCTCATTGATCTACGTGCTGACCCCCGAGTTGGTGTTGATCGGGGGTGGTTTGAGTGCGGCCAGTGCGCACTTCCTTCCGGCTGCACTGGCAGAAGTGGAGCAGCGGGTGCAGCGCGAAAGCCGCCAGGGCCTGGAGCTGCGCCGCTGCGCCCTGGGCAATGGGGCAGGCCGTCTCGGTGCCGCACGCCTGGCGCTCGATCGGTTGCTCAACGCCTAGCTGGGATGATGCGCCCAGTGCCCGCCGCGCCTGTGAGCGTTCCCGATCCCACCCCTGATCTGCTGCAACGGGCCGCCGCCGTGCGCCGAGCGGCCATGGGGCTCGGGCGGTTGAGCGATGCTGAGCGCCGCCAAGCGGTGGAGGCGATGGCCGCAGCCCTCGAAGCTGCTGCCGATCAGATCCTTGCCGCCAACCAGGCCGATCTTGAGGCGGCCGCGGCCGATGGCCTGGCGCCGGCTCTGGTGGCCCGATTGAAGCTGGATGCCGCCAAATTGGCCGGTGGGATCGAGGGTGTGCGCCAGGTGGCTCAGCTGCCGGATCCCCTGGGGGTGCGTCAGCTGCACCGCGAGCTGGATCAAGGCCTGATGCTCGAGCGCGTCAGTGTGCCGCTCGGGGTGCTTGGGGTGATTTTCGAAGCCCGCCCCGATGCGGTGATGCAGATCGCTTCGCTGGCGATTCGCTCCGGCAATGGCGCGATGCTCAAGGGCGGTCGAGAAGCCAGCCACAGCTGTGCGGCCATCCTGGAGGCCCTGCGCGCCGGGCTCGCCACCAGCGCTGTGGATCCCGCGGCGCTTGAGCTGCTCACCTCCCGCGAGGAGAGCCTTGGCCTGCTCAAGCTCGATGGGCTGGTGGATCTGATCATTCCGCGCGGATCCAACGATCTGGTGCGCTTCATCCAAGACAACACCCGCATTCCGGTGCTGGGCCATGCCGATGGCATCTGCCATCTGGTTGTGGATCGGGAAGTGGATATCGATCAGGCCCTGCGCATTGCCATCGATGCCAAAACCCAGTACCCCGCCGCCTGCAACGCCATCGAAACGCTCTTGCTGCACCGCGATGCTGCGCCAGCCTTTCTCGCCGCGGCCCTGCCGGCCATGGCCGCGGCCGGTGTGAGCCTTCGCGGTGATGCTGCAGCCCAGGCGCTTGGCGTGAGCGAAGCCGCCAGCGATGACGATTGGCGCAGCGAATACTCCGACCTGGTGCTCGCCGTGCGGGTGGTGGATTCGCTGGAGCAGGCCCTCGATCACATCAGCCGCTACGGCTCCCGCCATACCGACGCCATCTGCACCACCAACGCCTCCACGGCGGAGACATTCCTGCGCAGCGTGGATAGCGCCGGTGTGTACGTGAACTGCTCCACCCGTTTTGCCGATGGCTTCCGCTACGGCTTCGGCGCTGAGGTGGGCATCTCCACCCAAACGCTCCCCCCACGAGGCCCGGTGGGATTGGAAGGCTTGGTCACCTATCGCTACTGGATGCGCGGCGACGGCCATATCGCTGCCGACTACGCCAGTGGCGTGCGCAGCTTCACCCACCGCGATCTGCCCCTGTGAGCGCTCCGGCGGATCGCGTGCTGGTGCGGGGCTTGCGCCTCTGGGCCCATGTGGGGGTGCTCGAGCACGAGCGGCAAACGGGTCAGTGGTTTGAGCTGGATTTCAGCCTGGGCTGCAATCTCAGCGCCGCCGCCGCCGCTGATGCGCTGGAGCACAGCCTCGACTACAGCCTCGCGATCCAAGCCCTGCAACGTCAGGCGCGCACGATCCGTTGCCTCACCCTGGAGCACTGGAGTGATCAGGTCTTCAGCCTGCTGGAGGAGATCTACGGCGAGGTGCCGATCTGGTTGGAGTTGCGTAAATGCCAGGCGCCTGTGCCTGGCTTCTGCGGCATCGTGGCGGTGCAACGCTCACGGCGCTGGCCCCGATGACCCGTCCGCTTGTGCTCCTGCATGGGCTGTGGGATACGCCGCGCTTATTTCGGCGCCTGGAAGAAGAGCTGCTGCGGCGCAACCCGGCCCTGGAGTTGTTTGCTCCCCATTTGCCCCATCGCTTTGGGGCAGTGCCGATCCGAGAACTCGCAGCGCAGTTGGCGGCTCTGATCGAGGCCCGTTTCGGCTCTGACACCACCTTGGATCTGTTTGGGTTTTCGATGGGCGGGGTGATCGGTCGCACCTGGCTGCAGGAGCACCGGGGCTGCCTGCTCACCCGCCGCTTTGTCTGCTTAGGGAGTCCGCAGAACGGCACACTCGCCGCGCAGTTGGTGCCGCGCCGCCTCTTCGCGGGAATTGCCGATATGAAGGTTGGCAGTGCACTGCTGCGGGATCTGCAGCGGGATCAGGTTTTGCTGGGGTCGCTGGAGTGCCACAGCCTGTTCACCCCCACCGACATCACCGTGTTCCCCGGTTGGCGGGCGGTGTTGCCACTGGGCACTCGCCGGTCGTTGCCGGTGTTCACCCACCGCCAGCTGATTATTCACCCGAAGGCCGTGCGCGCTGTGGCTGACGTACTCCTGGCGCCCTAATCGGCAACAGTTCCTGACCGCCCCAGGCTGATCAGTTGCCGCCTGGGTACCTCGGAACTATCAATAAGCTTATAAATGCACCCTCGCCATGTGCTTTTCGGCTTCTGCCAGTTTCACCGCCTCCGCGGTGCTGATGCCTCTGGGCCTCTACAGCACCCACCTAGCCCGCACGAATAAGCAGCCCAACTACGTTCCGTTGGCGCTTGTTCCTTTTTTCTTCGGTGTTCAGCAGTTCGTTGAGGGCCTGGAGTGGACGGCCCTCGATAACGGCCGCACCGAACCTCTCACCACGCTGGCTGGCTTGGGATTCCTGTTCTTCGCCTATTGCTTCTGGATGGTCTGGATCCCCTGGAGCGCCTGGTCGATTAGTCGCAGCACTGATTCCCGAGGCCTGCAGAACCGGCTGCGTTGGGTGGCGATTGTGAGCACGGTGCTCGGCACGGCGTTCTATCTACCGGTTCTGTTCAATCCTCCTGCCGTTCAACCGGCGGTGCACAGCACGGGGCGTCTGCTCTATGACGTTTCAAATCTGCACAGCATCGTTCACAACTTTGTGAACACCGAGCCTGTTGGTGAGCTGGTGTACTGGGGCTTCATTGTGCTGCCGCTGATCGCTGTTGCTGATAAGGCTGTGAAGCTGTTTGGTGTGCTGATCTTTGTGTCGATCTTCCTCACCTGGCTCACCTACAGCGCCACGTTTAATTCGGTGTGGTGCTTCTACTGCGCCGTGCTCTCGATCTTCGTGATCTGGATTGTCAACCGTCCGCAGTTGCGCAGTGCGCCTCAGGTTTGAATAGGCGCCTGAGGGGTCGCCTTCATGCTGGTTGATCTGGAGCGTGTGCTCAATGGCCTGGGCGGCTGGTTGATCCGTGCCGACCTGGGCCTTGGCCTACTGCTGGTGGTGGGGATCTCGATGTCGCTCTCCCATGTGTTCGGCCTGTTGGCCAACCGCTTGGGCGTCCGGCAGATCCTCTGGCGTTTGTTGATTGATGCGCTGGTGCTGGCCTCGGCCTTCCTGTTGAGCAGCTCCATCGACATGGTGCTGCTCAATCTCTATGGATCAAACCCGGTTCACCCCAGTGCCTTTGTGGATGGGATCGCCAGTTGTTTGCTGCCAGCCTGTTTCTATGTGTGCGTGGCTGCTCCCTACATCGGAGAAACCATCGGCCTGGTGCTCTGGGTGTTGGTTCACCTGAATGTGATCACCTTCGTGCACGTGCGCTTCGATCTGCCCTGGGATCAAGCGCTTGTGCTCACCACGCCCGGTTATCTCCTGGCTCTTGTGCTCGTGGCCTTGTTGTTTCGCCAGAGTTGGCAACGGGGTTACGCGATGCTTGCCTCGGAGCTGGCTGAGCCATGAACGCCGCTGCTCGCCTGCATCCCTGGAGCCAGCGCTTCAACCTCAAGCTGCTGCTGCTCGTTCTCGCGATCGGCCTTGGCATCAACCTGGTGGGCCTGGGCCATCTGGCTCTGTTTGTGCGCTCCGCCCTTTCGCCTGCGGATCTGCTGCTGTTGCTGCAGTTGATTGGCCTGCTGCTGGTGGTGCTGATCGCAGCGGCTGGGATCTACTCGCTGGTGAGTGAATTCGCTTTTTGGGAAGGTTGGCTGCAGGGCTTACCGGCTCCCTCCACACTGTTTGAGAGCAGCCCTCCAGCGGCAAGCCCGCATCGCTGCTACTTGGTGTATCTCGATGGCATCCACCAGTTGGAGCGTGATCACCCGCCGCGGGTTTCAGCGTTTCTGGAATTGCTGGAGCAGCAACTGGCCGCAGAAACCCTGCTGGTGCGGGGTCTGGAAACTTACACCGTGATGCCGGTGGCTCTGGCTGAAGATGCCGGCAGTGAGTGGTTTTGGCGGCGGCTGTTTGCGCTGCAAGAGCAGCATCCCAATGGCCTGGTACAGCTCTTGGCCGCGGTGCTGGTGCAGGCCAACAATGTGATCAAAGTGGGGATTTCCTCGGACAGGCGCTACGGCCCCATCCTCAATTACGAACTGGCGTTGAAGATCAGCCTCAGGTTGGCTGAGGCTGGATTCCGCCCGGGTGCTGGCAGCCGCATCGTGCTCACCGGCTACAGCGGCGGAGCCGAGATGGCCATGGGTGTGGGTGATTACCTGCGCCGCATCACGCGGGCGCCGGTGAGCATCATCAGTTTCTGCGGTGTATTTAGTGGCAATCAGGAGCTGCATCAGCTCGCTGGAATTACCACCATCGTTGGCAGCAAAGATCCTGTTGCTGCCTTTGGCCGCATCGCCTATCCAGGCCGATCACCGCTGCTGCCCCTCTCCAACTGGAACAAAGCCCTTGCTGCTGGCCGGATCCAGCGTTCCGTGATCGAGGGGATGAATCACAACGGCAGCAGGGGCCCGTTTTCTGAGGCCTTCCGCCTGCCGGTGATCAAGGCGATCCTGGCTGCGCTGGATGCGCCAATTGCTGCACCAGAACAAACGGGCTGCTGAGTGGCTGGCAGGCCAACAGCCGCTGCTGGGCGCTGGCTGCCGCCCCTCCGTGCAGGCTGCCGTCGTGGGGGAGGTCGTGCAGCGCTTGGCAGTAAGGCTCGAGCCAAGGGGCTGCCGCTGCTCCCAGCTGCTCGATGCGGCGTAGCAGGCGTTCCCGCCAGATCCCTCCGATCAGCACCGGGAACAACTGGCAGCGACCCTCCATCACCTGCTGGATCAGGGCTGAGCTGTCGATGCAGAAGCCCAAGGAGCCGTAGCCGCCATGGAGCAGTTGGCGCTCACTGGCCTCATGGTTGTGCACCAAGGCGATCACTTCCAAGAGATCAAACAACTGCTGGAGCCGTTCGCCTTCGTAAGGCTCTCCGAGGTAGTGAACGGTGCCGTTGTGGCGATCGTTTTGCCACGGGCGCTCTAGATCGTTGAGGGCTTCCCAGCCGCAGAGCCCTTCGGTGCCCTGGTAGTACTGCAAGCGCAGCAGCTGGCCTGGGCCGCGCAGCTCCAGCTCTAGGCAGCTGTGGGGCAGCAGCGATTGCATTTCATCGCCATCGGCGCCCAGCAGGCCGGTGCGAATTGGAAGAGCCAGGGGCACCTGGCTCCAGCCACCCGCCTCCTGGGGCAGGCTGGCCCCGAGGCCGAAGCTGGCCACACTGCAGCGCAGTTGCGCCCAGGCCTGCCAACCGCTGGCTTGCAGCTGTTCCAGCCAGCCGCTGCTGGTGGTGCAGCCTTCAAAGCTCCAGGGTTCTTCGCCGAGGCGATTCGCCGCTAACCGGTTCAGCACCCGCGCCACCAGGCTGTTGCGTTGCCGCTCCTGCGGCGATTGCTCGTAGCTGAGCCCAACATTGCGCCACACCAGCCCGCCAGTGAGGGCGGCTCCAGCCGGTGTTGTGGTGCTGCTGCTGGATTCAGATTCGGATTCAGCCTCGGCCGAGGCTGCCTGCTGCAGCGTTGCAAAATCCCGAGGCAGCGCCGGCCGGTGGCTGCTGCTCCACAGGATCAGGGCATTGGGTTGATCAGGCTTGGGTGCCGGCAGCAGATGGGGCAGATCGTCGGCCAGGGCCGCCAGCAGCGCCGGGGTGAGCAGTCCCCGCTCCAGCACACCTCCCAGAGCCTGAAGCTTGGGCGGCAGTTGCGCTGGTGAGAGCGTCCAGCGCCGCGGCAGGAGCCACAGCAGGGGGAGCAGCTGCGGCTTGTGCAGCTCGTTCGCCAGGCGCTTGAGCCAATCGGAGCGGCTCAGGCCCGAGCGGAACACACTGCGCTCGAGGGCTGCTTCGAAGCCGAGCAGCGGCACCGGACAGCTCCACTGATCATCCAGTGCGAGGGGATCGCTGTTGGACGCACGCAGAGCCATGTCGCCCTGAAGCTCTCCCCATGCTGCGCCGTTTCAGCTCACACGGCTACCAGGCCGGAATGGCGGATCAGCGCTTCGCTGCTGGGTTGGCGGCCGCGGAAGGCTTCGAACACCTGCTTGGGATCGAGGCTGCCCCCCAGGCTGAGCACCGTGTCGCGGAAGCGGCGGCCGGTATCGCGGATGCGTTCCTCGTTTTCAAGGCCCACCTCCTCGAAGGCGCTGAAGGCATCGGCGCTGAGCACCTCTGCCCACTTGTAGGAGTAGTAGCCCGCGGCATAGCCGCCGGCGAAGATGTGGCCGAAGGAGCAGAGGAACGCGTCTTCATCGATCGGTGCCAGCACGGTGGTGCTTTCGGCGATCTGGCGACGCAGCGCTTCGGGGCTCTGGCCGCTGCCCGGCTGCCACTGGCTGTGCAGCTTCAGATCCACCAGGGCGAAATGCACCTGGCGCAGGGTGGCGGAACCACCCATGAAGGTGCGAGCCGCCAGCAGCTTGCGGTACTCCGCCTCGGGCAGCGCCTCGCCGTTCTGCCAGTGGCGGGCCATACCCATCAAGGTGGCGCGGTCGTAGCACCAGTTCTCCATGAACTGGCTGGGCAGCTCCACTGCATCCCATTCCACGCCGTTAATCCCCGCCGCCTGAGGACGCTCCACCGTGGTGAGCATGTGCTGCAGGCCGTGGCCGAACTCGTGGAAGAGGGTTTCCACCTCCTCGAAGGTCATCAGGCTGGGGGTGTCGCCTACCGGTGGGCTTTGGTTGCAGATCAGGTAGGCCACCGGCAGCACGGCCGTGCCATCCGGCCGGCGCGAGCGCACCAGGCATTCATCCATCCAGGCGCCACCACGCTTGCTGCCGGGGCGGCTGTAGGGATCCAGGTAGAAGGCGGCCAAGGGGGTGCCGGCACCGGATCCCGCCTGCGCGCCCTCCAGGATGCGGAAGTAGCGCACATCGCTGTGCCACACCGGCGCCTCGCCGTCGACGGCTTCGATCGTGATCCCGAACAGCCGGCTGCACAGGGCAAACAACCCCTCCAGCACCTGGGGCAGGGGGAAGTAGGGGCGCAGCGCTTCGCTGTCGAGCTCGAAGCTCTCCTGGCGCAGCTTCTCAGCCCAGAAGCTCACATCCCAGGGCTGCAGATCATCGGCTTCAGCGGCGCCATGGCGGCTGGCGCAGGCGGCCAGGGCCTCCAGCTCCTGCTGAGCTGCGGGGTAAGCCGCTGCGCGCAGCTCCTCCAGTAGGGCCTCCACGGCGGCTTCGGAGTCGGCCATCTTGGCGGCCAGGCTCACTTCGGCCCAGTTGGCGTAGCCGAGGCGCTTGGCCTGTTCGCCCCGCAGGGTGAGGATGCGCTCGATCAAGGGCCAGTTGTTGAGCTCACTGCCCGCCTGGCCGGAGGCGCGGCTCACATGGGCCCGGTACACCTGCTCGCGCAGATCGCGGCGGCGGCTGTATTTGAGGAAGGGCGCGTAGCGGGGCATATCCAGCCCCAACAGCCACGGGCCCGCTTCTGCGGTGGCCTCGCTGTCTCCGGCCTGGCGGGCAGCTTGCGCCAGCTGATCCAGCAGGCTGGTGGGTAGGCCATCCACCTGATCGCGCTCGATGAGCTTGAGGGTCCAGCCATTGGTGGCATCAAGCACCTGATTGCCGAAGCGGGTGGAGAGCTCCGCCAGCTCCTGGCTGGCGCTGTTGAAGGCTTCCTGTTCGCTGCCGCTTAAGCCCACACCGCGGAGCTGCATGTCTCGCAATTCCGCCGAGAGGATCCGCTGCTGGGCTGCATCGAGCGCACCGCCCTGCTGCTGCAGCTGCTCCAGCGCCTTGTAGATCACCTGGCTCTGGCCGGCGCGGTTGCCGAACTGCACCACCGCGGCCTGCTGGGCCGCATGGGCTTCGCGCAGTTCCGGGCTGTTGCATACGCCGTTGAGGTGGCTCACCACGCCCCAGCTCCAGCGCAGGCGCTCGCCCAGCCGCTGTAGCGGATCCATCACCGCGCTCCAGCTCAGGGGAGTGCCGCTCTCCAGGGCACTGCCCAGCTGCTGCTCCAGGCCTGTGAGCTCAGCATCGAGCTCTTGGATCAGTTGAGGGATATGGGCGGAGACCGCCCCCGGCGTGACCGCCTCAAAGTTGGGTAGGCCCTCGCCCCGCAGGATCTCAGGCAGGGCTGCGGTGGAGCTGCTCATGGGGCCAGAAATGGGCTCGGGTTTGCCGACGCCCATTCCACCTTGCCGCTGGGTACTGCCGCTGCTCAGCCGAGGGCGGGAAGCCGAAGGGCCACCACCGCAACCTGCGCGAGGTTGTCGGAGAGGGCGGTAGTGGAGGCCTCGTAGAGATCAATCGCCACCCGCGGCCAGAAGCCGATCACCAGGGTGGGCACCAGCAGGGTGAGGCCGATCACCAATTCGCGCGGCTTCATATCGCCGAGAACAGCCAGAGCCGGGATCCTGGGGCCGAAGAACACCCGCCGGCAAAGGCTCAGCAGATACACCGGCGTGAGCACCACGCCGATGGCGGCGAGCACCACGGCGATCACCCGGAAGCCCACGGTGAAGCCTGCGTTGCTGGTTAGGCCGAGGAACACCGTGATTTCGCTCACGAAGCCGCTCATCCCGGGCAGGGCCAGTGAGGCCAGGGAGCTGGCCAGGAAGAAGGCGAAGGTGATCGGCAGCACCTTGGCCAGGCCGCCCATGTTGGGAATCGAGAGGGTCTTGGTGCGCTCGTAGAACACACCGGTGACGAAGAACATCGCCGCGGCGATCAGCCCGTGGCTGATCATCTGCAGCATCGCGCCGCTCATGCCGAGGCTGTCGATGGCGCCGATGCCCAGCAGCACAAAGCCCATGTGGCTCACGGAGCTGCAGGCGATCCGCCGCTTCACGTTGTCTTGGGCGAAGGCGTTGAGGGCGCCGTACACGATGTTCACGATGCCGAGCACCACCAGCGCCGGGGCGAGCACCACGTGGGCTTCCGGCAGCATCTGCACGTTGAAGCGCAGCAGGGCATAGCCGCCCATCTTCAGCAGCACCCCAGCCAGCAACATCGACACCGGTGCATTGGCCTCACCGTGGGCATCGGGCAACCAGGTGTGTAGGGGGAACATCGGCAGCTTCACGCCGAAGCCCACCAGGAAGCCCAGGTAGCAGAGCAGGCCGAAGGTGCCGCCGGGGGAGCGGGCGATCAGTTCGCTCAGGTTGAGCGTGAAGGGTCCGTTGAGGGCCAGGGCTAGGCCACTCACCAGGATCAGCAGCGAAGCGGTAGCCGTGTAGAGGATGAATTTGGTGGCGGCGTATTGGCGCTGATGGCCGCCCCAGATGGCGATCAGTAGGTACACCGGCACCAGCTCCAGTTCCCAGGCCAGGAAGAAGAGCAGGAAATCTTGGGAGAGGAAAACCATCGCCTGGGCAGAGGCCTGCACCAGGAGCAGCGCGAAATAGAGCCGCGTTTTCTTTTGGATGTTCCAGCTGGCGGCCACCGAGAGCAGCGTCACCAGACCGGAGAGCACCACCAGAGGTGCCGAGAGCCCATCGGTGGCCAGCGACCACTCGAGGCCGATAGCGGGCACCCAGGCGAAACGTTCCACCAGCTGCAGCCCGGCGATGGAGCCGTCGTAGTGCTGGCTGAACACAAACAGCATCAGCCCCAGGTCCACCAGCAGGGTGACCAGGGCAATCGTGCGGGGCAGCTTGGGGTCGGTGCCGTCGCCCGGGAGCAGCATCAGCAGCGGCGCCACCGCCACAGGCAGCAGCGTGATCAGGCTGAGCCAGGGGAAGCTGGCCGGGCCAGCCAGCAGGCCTTCCGCCACGGCGGCATCGCCGAAAGCGGAGCTCGATAATGCTGTGGACGCAGCCAATAAGGGCATCAGGGCGTCCATAAAGACCTCATCACGTTGATGGCTGCTCCCACCCCAGGATCAGGCCATGAGAGGGCGTGAATCTAGCAGCTGAGTATTTCTACTTAGGGGGTTAAAGGCCTGGTGCTTGGCCTCAAGTTTGCGCGATTAATTGCTATCGCTGGCGGCCGCGCTGGTGGTGCGATCTGCAAGGGGCTTCCAGCGGCTGCCGCTTTGCTGCAGCTGCAGCACCTCGGCCCGTGAGGCCACCCCTTCGCTTTCCCAGGCCCGCACCATGGCCCGGCGAATCGCGCCGGCGTGATCGCGCTTGGCCAGGGCCAGGATGCTGGGGCCGGCACCGCTGATCACGCAGCCCCAGGCGCCAGCCTCAAGCGCCGCCTCGCGCACCTGGCGGCCGCCTTGGATCAGGCCCCAGCGGTAGGGCTCGTGGATGCGGTCGTGCATGCCATCGGCGATCAGATCGCCGTTGCCGGTGCGCAGGCCTTGCAAGAGCAGGGTGAGCGAGCCCAGGTTGGTGACGGCATCGGCGATGGAAATCGCCTTGGGCATCACCCGGCGCGCCTCACTGGTGGAGAGCCGGATTGAGGGAATCGCCACCACCGCCAGCACCTCGGGCGACCACTCGCAGCGCACCACGCGCCAGCGGTGGGAGGCCGCCTTGGCGGTCATGCACAGACCCCCGAGCAAGGAGGGCACCACGTTGTCGGGATGGCCTTCGATATCGATGGCGAGCTCCAGCAGCTTTTCGCGGCTGAGCGGTTCGCCGATCAATGCATTGGCGCCCATCAAGCCCGCCACGATGGCGGTGGCGCTGCTTCCTAGGCCCCGCGCCGGCGGCACCGCCAAGCGCACCCGGGCTTCGATCGCAATCGGCTGCTCCCCCGCTTCCTTCCACACCCGCTGGGCTGCGCGGTACACGAGGTTGTCGGGGCCGCCGCGCAGGTGGGAGCCCTCGCTCCCTTCAATCACCAGTTCAAAGCGCTCGCCATCGCCTTCGATGCAGCGCATCTCAAAGCGATTATTGAGATCCAGGGCGGCCCCCAGGCAATCAAAGCCGGGGCCCAGGTTGGCTGTCGTGGCGGGAACATCCACCACAACCCCCTGGCCGATGCGGGGGCGGACCATACGGTCGGTTCTGCTGGGGCTAGTGTCCCACTCAGCCCATCAGCATCCGGGCGCGGCAAGCGGCGCTGAACAGGCCGGCTTCAGGGTCGGTGAGGGCATACACGGGCACCTGCTCTAGCACCGTGCTGAGACGCCCCTTCTGCTGGAGCGGATCGAGAAAGGTGGCCGAGCGCAGTTCCTCGAGTAACTTGCCAGCGGTGCCGCCGCCCACCCAAAGCCCTCCGCTGCAGAGGGTTTGCAGAGCGAGATCGCCGGCGGCGCTGCCATAGGCCCCGAGCCAGAGATCCATGGCGCTGCGGGCCAGGGGATCGCCAGCTGCCGCGGCCGTGGCTGTGGCTGCCGGGCGATCGTTGCTGACCACATCAGCCAGAGGATGGCCAGCGCCGCTGGGATCGGTGGCCAGTAGCCAGCGCATCACTTCGCCAAGCCCGGTGCCGCTCACCACCCGCTCGATCGACACGCGCTCGATCTGCAGATCCTGTTTGAGCCAGCACTTGAGCTGCCACTCAGCCTCGCTGCGCGGCGCGAATTCGGCGTGAGAGGCCTCGCTGGCCATCGCCTTGAGCCCTCCTTCCGTGGGCACCCCGATCGCTACGCCCAACCCTGTGCCTGCCCCCAGGATGGCCACCGGAGCCTGGGGATCGGCCCCGCTCAGCGCAGGCCGCAGCAGCGTGTGCTGCTCGGGCTGCACGTGGGGCAGGCCGTAGATCAGCACGGCGAAATCATTCACCAGATCCACCTGCTGGAGCGCGCATTGCGCAGCGAGGGCTGATTGCTCCAGCTGCCAGGGGAGGTTGGTGAGCTTCACCCGGCCCTGCCGCACCGGCCCCGCCACGGCGAAGCAAGCGTGGGTGGGCCTGGTGCTGCTGGGCTCAGCGGCCAGGAAGTGGTTCACCAGCGCGCCGAAATCGGCCCAGTCCGCCGACACAAACCGCTCGGCCCGCTGTTGGCTGAGCCGATCCCCTTCGAGCGCGTAAATCGCCAGAAGGGTTTTGGTGCCGCCGATGTCGCCGGCCAGGAGGGTGGTCATCAGCCCAGGGGCAGACCTGCACTCCGATCCTGATTCGCTTGGGCCGCTGCTGCCACCAGATCAGCCAGGGCCACGCTGCCCAGATCGCCGTCGCGGCGGCTGCGCAGGCTGATCGCACCGGTCTCGGCCTCCTTGGCACCGATCACCCCGAGCACCGGGATCTTCATCTGCTCGCCATTGCGGATCAGCTTGCCGAGGCGATCACCGGAGTGATCGATGCTGGCGCGTACGCCGGCGGCCTTCAGCTGGTTGAGCACCGTTTCGGCATAGCCGCGCACCTCATCGGTGACCGGCAGCAGGCGCACCTGCTCAGGCGCCAGCCAGAAGGGGTAATCGCCGGCGTAGTTCTCGGTCATGATCCCGAAGAACCGCTCCAGCGAGCCGAAGATGGCGCGGTGGATCATGATCGGCCGCTGCCTGGAGCCATCGGCGGCCACGTAGTCGAGGTTGAAGCGCTCGGGCAGGTTGAAATCGAGCTGGATCGTGGAGCACTGCCACATGCGGCCGATGGCGTCCTCGATCTTGAGGTCGATCTTGGGGCCGTAGAAGGCGCCGCCGCCTTCATCGATCTTGTAGGCCCAGCCCTTGCGCTCCAGCGCTTCAATCAGGCCCTTGGTGGCCAGGTCCCACACCGCGTCTTCGCCGATCGATTTCTCCGGACGGGTGGAGAGGTTGATCTCGTAGTTGCGGAAATCGAAGGTGGAGAGGATCTGTTCGGTGAGATCGAGGATCGCCAGGATCTCATCGCTGATCTGCTCCGGCAGGCAGAACACGTGGGCGTCGTCTTGGGTGAAGCCGCGCACGCGCATCAGGCCGTGCATCACGCCCGGGCGCTCGTAGCGATACACCGTGCCGAGCTCCGCCCAGCGGATCGGCAGCTCGCGGTAGCTCCGCAACGTGCTGGCGTAGGTGAGCACGTGGAACGGGCAGTTCATCGGCTTGAGCTGGTATTCCCGCTCATCCACCTGCATCGGGCCAAACATGCTCTCGCTGTAGAAGTCGAGGTGGCCGGAGGTTTTCCAGAGGCTGATGTCGGCCACGTGCGGCGTGTAGAGCAGCTCGTAGCCGGCGGCGAAGTGCAGTTCGCGCCAGAGGTTTTCGATCAGCAGGCGCATGCGGGCGCCGCGGGGGTGCCAGAACACCAGGCCGGCCCCAGCCTCATCCTCGATCGAGAACAGATCGAGATCGGTGCCGATGCGCCGGTGATCGCGGCGCTTGGCTTCCTCCTGGCGGCGCTTGTATTCAGCCAGCTGCTCGGGGGTTTCCCAGGCGGTGCCGTAGATGCGCTGCAGCTGGGCGTTGTTCTCATCGCCGCGCCAGTAGGCCCCGGCCACGCTCTCGAGTTCAAAGGCCTTGGCGTTGAGCTCGCTGGTGTTGGCCACGTGCGGGCCGGCGCAGAGATCCCACCACTCCTCTCCGAGGGTGTAGAGGCTGATCGGCTCCTGGATCCCCGCCAGGATCTCGAGTTTGTAGGGCTCGTTCTGGGCCTTGATCCGGCTTTCGGCCTCAGCGCGGCTCACCTCGATGCGCTCGAGCGGCAGCTTCTTATTGATGATCTTGATCATCTCCTTCTTGATGGCCTTGAGATCGGCCTCGGTGAAGGGATCGGGATTGTCGAAGTCGTAGTAGAAGCCGTTCTCGGTCCACGGGCCGATCGTCACCTGAGCCTTGGGAAACAGCTTCTGCACCGCCATGGCCATCACATGGCTCATCGAGTGGCGGATGCGAAGCAGCTGCTCGCTTTCGCTGGTTTTGGGCAGGTGGATCGGGGTGTCCGCCACCGCCTCGCCAGTGGCCGTGGTGGTTGCGACGCTGCCGGATGAACTTGAAGCGGCAGGGCGGGTCGCGGTCACGGCTGTGGGGTAGCAACCCCGATCCTACGCAGGGGATTTGGGCGGATTCCTACGCTCATTCGTGATGACTGCTCCTTTCCCGCCGCTGCCGCCGCCGCCTGAATCGGATTCGGAGCCAGCCCAATTGCTCGATCAGTTGCTGCAGTCGCTCTTCGACGACTTCAGCTTCTGGTTCCAGCGCGGTTTGGTGCTGCTGGAGCTGACGCCCGACGCACTACTTCCTGCGTCCGAGCAGCAATCGCTGCGCCAAAAGCTCGAGGAGGCCCTGCAGGCCATTGCCGCCACCCGCGCTCTTCGGGCCGCCTGCACCACGCCGATGGCCGTGGATATGGATGCCATGGCTCCCTGGCATCGCTTGATGATGCGCGTGTGGAATCTCTCGTCGATGCTGCGGATCGCCGGTGTGGCACTGCCACCGGATGGCCGAGGCGACGCTGAACCTCAGGCCTGATTCGCGAGGGCCTTGAGATTGCTGCTGAAGAAGCGCTGCAGCTCTTCGGCCCGTTTCACCGGCTGCCCGTAGGCGCTGCGGCCAGCCAGGGTAGGAAAGGAGGCCCATTCGTGGGCCAGCACGGCCATCGCTTCGCGGGTCAGCCCCTGTTGATCGATCTGATCGAGCACGCCGCGCCGATCAACCAGGTAGAGGGCTGCCTGGTCTTGGCTGCTGGGCCCGAAGCTCTCAAGCTGCAGTTTGCGCGCCGCCTCACTCCAGGTGCCGGGCAGGAATTGGTAGGCCCCTGCAGCAGCACTGGTGTAACGCTTCACCACCACGATCTCCGGGTGGCGCTCCAGGCTGCTGAAGCGCCCTCCGCCATACAGGGTGCGGTAGCCCTCTTTGCCCTGCTTCCACGTGCCTTCGGCGTAGCGGATGGTGTTGAGCAGGGCGCGCCGCTGGGGCGTGATCGTGTAGCTGCCGGTGGCGTTTGCCGAGGCGTGCCGTGCACCGCCAGCCCGGTTGCCCTCGCCTTCTTGCTGACGTCCCTGGGATGGGGAGACCAGAGGACCTGTGGCGAGAAGCAGTAGCCCCAGGGCCGTGGCTGCTGCACTAGCAGGAGCCGGGCGAGAGGCGGAGGGGAGATGGCGACGCAACCGCAAGGGCAACACGACAAGGTCTGGCCACCCTGGTGCCCAGCGATGGGCTAGCAGGTGGCCAGCCCAACCGCCCTAGACAAATGAGACGCAGATGTGCTGAGCGGCCTTTGACGGGCTGAGACCGGGCTGCGACTCGCGAGAAGGCGCTGTGCCGGTTGCGGCGGCGCCCACGTGATCAATCAGGCGCCTTTATGTTTCCTTTGGGATTGATCACGCTGCGGCCGGCGCTCAGGGGCGCGGCAGGAAGCCGAGGGCCTGGCGGGTGCGCTCCAGGGTGGCTTCCGCCACCGCATTGGCGCGCTCAGCGCCCTGCTGCAGCACGCGATCGAGCTCGGCGGGGTCACTGCTGAGGTCTTGGTAGCGCTCCTGAATCGGCCGCAGCGCTTCCACCATCACCTCAGCCAGCAGCGGTTTGAAGCTGCCCCATCCCATCGATCCGCATTCATTGGCCGCTGCCTCACGCCCCTTGCCGCTGAGCAGGGCATAGAGCCCCAGCAGGTTGTCGGTTTCAGGCCGCTCGGGATTGCCGAATTCCAAGCCCATGATCGGATCGGTTTTGGCCCGCTTCACCTTCTTGGTGATCAGCTCCGGCGGATCGAGCAGGTTGATGCGCGAGCCCTCGTTGGGATCGCTTTTGCTCATCTTGCTGCGCCCATCGGTGAGGCTCATCACCCGGGCCCCCTCCTTGAGGATCAGCGGTTCCGGCACCTTCAGCACCGGGATCGGCTCACCATCGGCATCTTTGGGGGCGAAGCGGGCATTGATGCGCTGCTGGGCAATGTCGCGGGCCAGCTCCAGGTGCTGCTTCTGGTCTTCTCCCACCGGCACCAGGTCGGCGTCATAGAGAAGGATGTCGGCGGCCATCAGCACCGGGTAATCGAGCAGCCCCACCGATACCTGATCGCCCTGCTTCACGGCCTTTTCCTTGAACTGGATCATCCGCTCCAGCCAGTTCAGCGGGGTGACGCAATTCAGCAGCCAGCAGAGTTCGCTGTGGGCCGGCACATGGCTCTGCACAAACACCGTGGCCTTGGCCGGATCAATGCCGCAGGCCAGGTAGAGCGCGGCGGTGCTGCGGGTGTCGGCCGCCAGCTGCTCGGGGTTGTGCGGAACGGTGATCGCATGCAGGTCCACCACACAGAAGAAGGTGTCGTGGCTGTCCTGCAGATCCACCCAGTTGCGGATGGCGCCAAGCCAATTGCCCAGGTGCAGAGACCCGGTTGGTTGAACCCCTGAGAGAACCCGGGCCCTTGGCATCTGTGATCGCTGGCGAGTCGCCGGATTCTGCCTTGAGGCGTTTCCGGCGAACCCGCCCTGCGCGATCAGGCTTCAGCGGCTGCGGCTTCGGTTGCCGGGGCTTCAGCATCCAACTCGGGGGCGGCAGCCTCAGGAGCTTCGCCAGCGGGTTCCTCAGCTTCAGCAACCACTTCAGGTGCTGCTGTCACAGGTTTGGCCGGCCGCGCGAAGGGGTTGGGACGGCTGGAGGCCGGGCGCTCACCACGCTCGGGCCGGGGACCACGCCGTTCGCCGCCAGGGCGAGCGCCCGCGCTGGCGCGGTGCTGGGCCACCACCTCATCGAGCTTGCCGTCTTCCAGCAGCTGAGCCACGGTGCGGATCGAAAGGCCGAGGGCCGCCACGGTGGAGCGGAGGCCAAAGGCCTCCTGCACGGCGCGGGCGGCACGCATTTCGTTGTCGCTCAGGCGGATGCGGAAGCCACCGGCTTCACGACCACCACCTTCACGGCCACCGCCTTGGCGGGGGCCACGGTCGCCGCGGAAGCGTTCGTTCGAGCTGGGTTGGAAATCGCCGTCGGCCATGGCCGCACACCTGAATCGTCAGGCGCAAGTGTGCCCTATGGCTGGTGGTCAGGGCCAGCACCAATGCAGCCGGTGGTGTTCTGGGCTGCCGTGCCGGGCGAGCACCAGTAAGGGGATGGGCGTGGGGCCCTCGGCCTCCAGCAGCTGGCGGTAGCGCTCCAGCAGCTGCAGGTAGGCACTGAGGGTCCAGCCGTGGTGGCCCCGCTCCTGCGCCTCCCAGAAGCGTCGCAGCGCCAGGCTGCAGCTCTGGCGGCCGAATTCCTGCCAACAGAGCTCCTGGGCCTGCAGATGCTCCACGCCCTGCTGGCGCCATTCCCGGAAACGCACCAGTTCTGGGGCATCGCCGGTGCTGTCGGGGGGCAGTGCCCGGGCCAGGTCTTCCACGCCCACCTGCTGGAGCTGCAGCCAGCAGCGATCGAGCAGCAACACCGGCAGGGCGCCATGCCAGCGGTGCTGCTGCTGTTGGGCCTTCAGCAGTCCGTCCACCTGCCGCTGCAATCGCGGCGTCAAGGGGGTGAGCAGTTCAGCCATGGGTGCCGCGGAAGGTGATGTCGGCGATGGCGTATTCCCGCGGTTCCAGATGAATCGTGCAGCGCACCGGGCCGAAGCGGGCCTCGAGATGCTCCTCCACCAGTTCCGTGATGCGGTGTGCGGTGGGCAGATCGTTCGCGTCCACCACCATGTGCAGCTCGATGAACACCCGCTGACCCAGCACCCCGCGGCTGGCGATGTCGTGCACGTTCAACACACCAGGCACGGTCATGGCCACTTCGTGGATGGCCTCCGGTGCGATGGCGATCTGATCCACCAGCCAAGGCAGGTTGCTCTTGAGCACTTGCCAGCAGGCCCGCACCAGCAGCACGCAGAGCGGAATGGCCATGGCCACATCGAGCCAGTTGATGCCCAGGGCCAGCACCCCCGCCAGGCCAATCAGCACCACCACCGTGGTCCAGATGTCGCTGGTGGTGTGTTTGGCGTCGGCTAGCAGCAGCTGGCTGCCAAGCCGGCGGCCTTCGCTGCGCTCGTAGCCGGCCAGCAGCAGATTGCAGCCGAGCACGATCAGCAGCAGCAACAGGTCTTGGCCATCGAGGCGCAGGGGCGGCAGACCGGCGGCAATGCGCTCCAGGGAGCTTTTGAGGATCTCAAAGGCGGTGAACAGGATGAACCCGGCGATGGCCAGGGCTCCGAGCCCCTCGTATTTGTCGTGGCCATAGGGGTGATCCCGATCGGGGCTGGGATCGGACAGCCCATTGGTGATCAGGCCCAACAGGCTGCTCAGGCCATCGGTGGCGCTGTGCATGGCATCGGCCAGCACCGCCAGGGATCCGGTGAGCAGGCCGATCACCAGCTTGAGCAGGGTCATCGACACGTTCACCGCCAGCGCCACCAGCAACACGCGCTTCACCGCACCGCGGTTGTCTTCGCGCTGCCGCACGGCGGTAGACGCTGCCTGACCCGTGCTGGCGACTCCCATGACCCGGCAGGCTCACAACAGTGAACCCAAGGTATTGGGTCTGGGCAGTGCACACCAGCTGAGCTAAAGAGAACCGGCGCATCCGCAGGACCCTGCAGCCGTTGATCCCGCCATCGCCTCTGCTCAGTGCCGCCCTGCTGCCGCAGATCAGGCGCTTTTGGCCCTTGGCTGCGGGCCTGGGTGGCGGGGTGATCCTTTTGGAGAGCAGCCACGGCGCCCTCTCTTCAGTGATCAGTCTGAGTGCGGCTGCCGCGGGCTTCTGGCTCTTGAGCGGCCGCTTGCGCCCCTCTGGTCGTGCCTTGCCAACGAGCGTGGAGGGCTGGCTGGAGCGCTGCCAGAGCGTGCTGGAGAGTTTTGAACGGCTGGAGCCGGATGGCGATCCGCTCGAGCAGCAGCAGCGCCGCGAGCAACTGGAGCAGCTGCGCCAGCGCCAGGACAGCGGCCATCTGCAGGTTGCCCTGGTGGGGCAGGCCGGCTGGAGTGAAGCTCTGCAGGCCCAGCTGCTGCAGCACTGCCCATCGCCGTTGCCGCTGCGGCTGCTGCGCAGCCAGCCATTGCCCCCCAGCAGCGCTGCCTGGCACTGGCCCGATGCCTTTCGGCGCTGCGATCTGATCGCCTATCGCCTCAGCCTGCCGCTTTCGGCGGCTGATCTGCGCTGGCTCGAAGCGCTGCCCGAGGGCCAGGAGGTGCTGCTGTTGGTGGATCGCCCGCCGGGGAATTGGCCCCTGGCGCTGCAGCAGCTCCAGCACCAGCTCCCCGAGCATCTGCGCCAACACTGCTGGCCCTGGTCGCCTGAGCTGAGCGAGGCCTATGCCGCTGATCTTCAGCCGCTCGCGCTGGCCTTTGCCGCCCTTGGCCCCGAGCGATTGCGCTTCACCCAGCAGCGCTGCCTCGAAGAGCTGCACGGCAGCTGGCAGGTTGCCCTGGAATCGCTGCGCCGCCGCCAGTGGCAGCAGCTGATGCAGCGCACCCAGTGGACCGTGGCCGCCGGTGTGGTGGTGGCTCCCCTGCCCAGCCTCGATCTTTTGGTGTTGGCCGCTGCCAATGGGCTGATGCTGCAGGAGATGGCCCGCCTCTGGGATTGCCCTTGGTCGCTTGAGCAGCTTCAGGCGGCAGCGCTGCATCTGGCCAAGGCCTGCCTGGCGCTGGGGGTTGTGGAGTGGAGCGCCCAGTCGCTGGCGGCGCTGGTGAAGCTGCATGGGGCCACCTGGCTGGTGGGCGGCGCCCTGCAGGCCCTCAGCGCTGCCTATCTCACCCGTGTGGTGGGCCGGGCCATGGCCGACTACATGGCGCTGGCCGCTGGGGTTCCCGAGGCGGAACTTGAGCGCTTGCTGCAGCAGCAAGCGCCTGTGCTGGTGGCCCGGGCCGCGGAGGAAGAAAAGCTCGATTGGGCCGGTTTCTTGCAACAGGCACAGCAGTGGGTGCTGCAGAGCGGCGCCGCGGGCACCCTCAAAGCTTCAGCTGCCTACCAACCAACTTCATGAACGATTCATGAAGAACTTCATGAAGTTGCGTGAGCTCTGGCGAACTTAATTTTTGCTTCCGAGAATTTTTTTGGCGGCTCCATAGCGTGGCTGTGCCGCTTCTGTGGCACGCATTCTCATCCGGCTCGTTCAGAGTCTGCTGATTCATGACCACTGCTCTTCGCAGCGGCCGCTCCAGCACCTGGTCACAATTTTGTGAGTGGGTCACCAGCACCGACAACCGCATTTATGTGGGCTGGTTCGGTGTGCTGATGATCCCGACCCTGCTGTCGGCCACCATCTGCTTCATCGTTGCCTTCATCGCGGCTCCCCCCGTCGATATCGACGGCATCCGTGAGCCCGTTGCCGGATCTCTCATCTACGGCAACAACATCATTTCCGGCGCTGTGATTCCCAGCAGCAACGCCATCGGTCTGCACTTCTACCCCATCTGGGAAGCGGCCTCTCTCGATGAGTGGCTCTACAACGGCGGCCCCTATCAGTTGGTGGTGTTCCACTTCCTGATCGGCATCTCCTGCTACATGGGCCGTCAGTGGGAGCTCTCCTACCGCCTGGGCATGCGCCCCTGGATCTGCGTGGCTTACAGCGCTCCGCTGTCGGCAGCCATGGCTGTGTTCCTGGTGTATCCCTTTGGTCAGGGTTCCTTCTCCGATGGCATGCCCCTGGGCATCAGCGGCACCTTCAACTTCATGTTGGTGTTCCAGGCTGAGCACAACATCCTGATGCACCCCTTCCACATGCTCGGTGTGGCTGGTGTGTTCGGTGGCTCTTTGTTCTCCGCCATGCACGGTTCGCTGGTGACCAGCTCCCTGGTGCGTGAAACCACCGAAACCGAAAGCCAGAACTACGGCTACAAGTTCGGCCAGGAAGAAGAGACCTACAACATCGTGGCTGCCCACGGTTACTTCGGTCGCCTGATCTTCCAATACGCCAGCTTCAACAACAGCCGCAGCCTGCACTTCTTCCTTGGTGCCTGGCCCGTGGTTGGCATCTGGTTCACCTCCATGGGCATCAGCACCATGGCCTTCAACCTGAACGGTTTCAACTTCAACCAGTCGATCCTGGATTCCCAGGGCAAGGTGGTGAACACCTGGGCCGACGTGCTCAACCGCGCCAACCTCGGCATGGAAGTGATGCACGAGCGCAACGCGCACAACTTTCCCCTCGATCTGGCCACCACCCAGTCGATCCCTGTGGCTCTCACCGCTCCTGCGATCGGTTGAGTTCACGCTCTGGCTGAGCCAACAGCCTGCAACCGTGCCCCCGCTGCGGCGGGGGTTTTTTAATGCCCGGATGCCTGAATCTTCCCCGCTCTCTTCATTGCGGCTGATCGATGGGCCGGCTTCGGCCCCCGCCACGCTGCTGCTGGCCCACGGGGCCGGCGCGCCCATGGATAGCCCGTTCATGAACACCATGGCCTGCGGCCTGGCGGAGCTGGGTTGGCGGGTGGTGCGTTTTGAATTTCCCTACATGGCCTTGGCCCGCCAGAGCGGCCAGCGCCGCGCCCCGGATCGCCAACCGGTGCTGCTGCAGTGCTGGCGCGATCAGGTGGCGATGGCTGCAGACGAGGGGCCGCTGTTGATCGGTGGCAAATCGATGGGCGGCCGCATGGCCAGCCTGGTGCTCGAAGAGCAGGCCAAGGCCGCTCCAGTGCTGGGATGCATCTGCTTTGGCTACCCGTTCCATCCGCCGGGCAAGCCCGATTCCCTGCGCATAGAGCATCTGCAGACCCTCACGCAGCCTTCGTTGGTGGTGCAGGGGACTCGCGACAGCTTTGGGCGACGCGCCGAGGTGGAGACCTACCCGCTCAGCTCAGCGGTGCAGCTGCACTGGATCCCCGATGGTGACCACAGCTTCAAGCCCACCAAGCGCTCGGGGCTGAGTGAGCAGGACAACTTGCAGCAGGCGATTGGCGCTGCTGATCAGTTCATGGCTTCGTTTTGTCGAGATCGCTCGGGCGGCTGAGCACGAACAGCACGCCACCGGTCAGAGCCAGGCCAATCACCACCATGGCCGTGATGGCGGTGCTGTAGTCCGTCTGCATGGCGGCGTAACGAAGTGTTACTGCACCCTACGCGAGCTGCGGCAGCGCTTCCAAAGCACTGGCGAGGAAAATCGGTTCGAGCTCCTTGGAGCTCGTGATTTCCAGGATCCTGCCGATCGAGGCGGGTGTGGCAAGCGCCTCCACGCAGCAGCGCGCCACCAGGCGGCGGGGGATGGAATCGCTCTCTTGCTGATCGGCGTTGCTGTAGCGAATCCCCTCCTGCTCGAGATCCGTTTCCCGCTCTGAAAGCCCGCCGGGTCGGATCACGGTCCAATCGAGTCCGCTGCGCTCCAGGCTCTGCTCGCCAATGCGCTTCCACACCAGGATCAAGCCGAACAGGTTGAGTGGATGGCGCCAGCGGCCGGCGCAGAGCGAGCTCACCAGCACCACGCGCCGGATGCCCAGCCGCTGGCAGCTCTCCACCTGGTGTTGCACGCCCCAGGCATCCACACGCATCGGGCCGGTGAGATCCACCGAAGGCCGGGCCCCGGTGGCGATCACCAGGCCATCGCAGCCGGTGAGCGCGGCATCGAGGGCTGCGCGATCACTGAGCTGCAGCCGGTGTTGCTCGCACTGCGCCAGGGAGGCAGGCACCACTGAATCCGGGCGCAGCAGCAAGCGCGGCTGATCGCCCACCCGCAGCAGTTCTTCCGCGATCCGGAAACCGGTTTTGCCCGAGGCGCCGCTCACGGCGATGGTGCGGGTCATCGGGTGGGTATGACGTGCAATAGACGCGCAGTATCGCGGCTCTGCATGAAGCGCTGGCATCCCCCTGAGCCCGATGACGGCGATTGGCCCGTGGACCGCGGCCGCCCACTGGGGCTTCGGCTGCTGGCGCTGCTTGGTGCGTTCTCGTTTGTGATGCTGGGGCTCAGCAGCCTGGCGCCGCTGTTGCATCCGCCAGAGCCCAGGCCGCCGGCCATGCCGGATCGGCCCCGCGATGCTCTGCTGAGCCTGTTGAGGAGCTTGGCGTGATCGATCTGGCAAGCATTCCGCTCGCTCCGGCCCTGCTGGTGGCCTCCGCTGCAGCGGCCTGCCTGGGTCTCTTGATCCTGTTAGCTGGCCTGCAGCGCGTGTTCGCCGTGGCTCCCCGGCTTCAGCCGTTGCCCAGCCAGCAACCGCTCCCCGCAGACTCCCTCACCGTGGTGATTCCGGCCTACAACGAGGCCGGCAACATCGAGGCCTGCCTCAGCCATGTGCTGGCCTCTGATTCCCCCTGCGCCGACTGGCGAGTGGTTGTAGTGGATGACGCGTCCACCGATGCCACCGCGGCATTAGCCACGGCCACGGCTGCGGCAAGCGGTTGCCTGCCCGAGCGCTTTCAGCTGCTGCAGGCCGGCCCCAGACCCACCGATCAGCGCTGGGTTGGCAAAAACTGGGCCTGCACCCAAGCCGCCGAACGGATCCACAGCGATTGGCTGCTGTTTATCGATGCCGACGTGCGCCTGCAGCCCGATGCCCTGCACCGCGCGCTGGCCCAGGCCAACAGCGATCAGGCCGATTTACTCAGCCTGGCGCCGCGCCTGGCCTGCAGCTGCCTGGCGGAGTGGATGGTGCAGCCGATCATGGCCAGCCTTCTCGGCCTGGGTTTTCCGATCGAGGCCGCGAATGATCCCGCCAGCCCCGTGGCCTTTGCGGCTGGGCCGTTCATGTTGTTTCGCCGCGCGGCCTACGCGCAAATCGGGGGGCATCGTGCCCTGGCTGGTGAGGTGGTGGAAGACCTCGCTTTAGCCCGCCGGATCAAGGGCGCTGGGCTGCGCCTCCGTTACCTGCTGGGGCTGGATGTGCTGGAGCTCAGCATGTATGCCGATCTCGCCGCCCTCTGGGAAGGCTGGAGCAAGAACTGGTTTCTTGGCCTCGATTCCAGTGTGAGCAAGGCTCTGGGAGCAGCGGCCGTGGTGGTGCTGATGTTCAGCGGCCCCTGGCTGCTGCTTGGCTCAGGGCTGGTGCTGCTGCAGCTGATGCCGCAGCAGCAGAACTGGTGGTTGGCGCTTGCTGCCCTGGCAGCCCTGGGCATCGTGCTCCAGCTGCTTCTGCGGCTCTGGAGCCGCAGCCAATTTCAAGTTCCGATGCGGCACTGGTGGTTGATGGGGGCCGGTGGCTTGTTGGTGGGTGCCATCGGCCCAACATCGGTTTGGCGCACCCTCACCGGCCGCGGATGGACCTGGAAGGGCAGGCCTCTGGCCTGAGCTCAGCTGCCGAATTGGTTTTTGATCGCCTGATTGGTGTTGGCCTGTTCGCTGAACCAGGCTTTGAGCAAATCTTTGGCGAGGAGGCGCAGGGCCTCTGCATCGGTCTGGGCGTCGATTTCACGTTTGAGGCGCTCCACCTCAAAGGATTGATTGAGGGTGAGTTCGATCGGGGCCATCGATCAACGGCGATGGGACCCAGCCACCGTATGGAGCATCGCCTTGGCGGGCGTAGCGGTGGTTACCCAGCCAGGGGGCAGGTCAGCGATCTCGAACGGTGACTGTTTGTAAAACGCTGCGGCATTGCTCGTGCCTGCCCTGTGAATCCGTTAGGAGTACAAAACCCCAAGAGCTATCCATGCGTTTGAGCTGGAGCCAACATCTGAGCGCTGCGCGCACCCTCGAGCTGGTGGGTGATGAGCAGGCCGGTACGGCCCTGGCCCTGATGGGTGTGGCTGTGTTGATGCTCCTGCAAGACCTGGCTGCGGCTGTGGAGTCGCCTGGTGATCAGCCCGGCGCGTAACAAGCGTCACACGTTTACAAAATCTTCCTGATTCAGCTGTCGCAATGCGGCTGCAGCAGCGTTTGAAGTCCTTAGCGTTGCGCCAACAAAGCCGTTCGCATCGTGTCCGACCATCCGCCTTCCACGCCTGAGCGTTCGCTTCAGCCCGCCAGTTTGAAGTGGCAGCCTGATGGTGAGCTGTCGCAGCAGGATGTGTTCAACCTGGTGTGCAAGCTGCGGGCTGTCGAGCCGGGGCAAACCAGCAATGAGCTTTGGCGTCTTGGTCAGAAATATCCCAGCCAGAACTGATCTGCTGCATCTACGCGCTGGATGATCACTTGCGTTGAAGTCCTGATCAGCGGCTTGGAAGGTTGCCGTTGTTACGGGTGAATCGCATCAAATGATTACGTTGCTTGGGCTCCTGAACGGTGTGGCTCATGCATTCCGATCTCTCTGGTGGGGTTGAACTCTCGATCGGCCAACAGTTCGAGATCGAACGTTTCAGCCGCGCGATCGATGCCACGGCCGATCCTGCGCAATTGCGCCATCTCGCCAAACAATTGCTGCAGGCCTGGCACACCCAGAAGGCGGCCACGCACTGGGTGACCAATCAGCAGGCCTAATCCTGCGCACGACCGGGGCCCCAGGCTCTTCGCTCCAGCGGCGATCTCCTTAGGGTTAACCCTGAGATTGTGTTGGGTTTGGCTCCAGTTGCTGCGCCCGGCTCCCCTCGAGCACTCGGCCTCCGATCAGCATGGTTTGCTGCTCTGCTCTCGGGCCTGCTCTTGGGCTGCTCAAGCCCTGGACGCCGCGCCGAGAACGATTCCGCTGCAGGTTCGGGCAAGCCGGTGGTGCTCACCACCTTCACGGTGCTGGCCGATCTGGCTCGGCAGGTGGCGGGTGATCGCCTGGAGGTGCGCTCGATCACCAAGCCCGGCGCTGAGGTGCACGGCTATGAGCCCACCCCCAGCGATCTCGAGGCTGCTCAAGGCGCCAGCTTGATCGTGCAAAACGGTCTTGGCCTGGAGCGCTGGGCTGATCGCTTCGTGGCCTCATCCGGCAAGGTGCCCACCGTCACCCTCAGCCAGGGCATGCAGCCGGTGCTGATCGAAGGGGATGTTGCAGCCGGCAAGCCCAATCCCCACGCCTGGATGTCGCCCAAGCGGGCCGAGCACTACGTGGATCGGTTGGTGGCGGCCTTCTCCAACTTGGATCCAGCCGGTGCGGCCGGCTATCGCCAGCGGGGAGAGGCCTACAAGCAGCAGCTCAAAGCGCTCGATGCCGACCTGCGCCAAGCCCTGGCTCAGGTGCCGCCGAACCAGCGGCTGCTGGTGAGCTGTGAAGGCGCCTTCAGCTATCTGGCGCGCGATTACGGCCTCGATGAGGCCTACCTCTGGCCGGTGAATGCGGAAACCCAGGTCACCCCCAAGCGCCTGGCTCGCTTGATCGACACGGTGAAGCAACGGCGGGTGCCGGCCGTGTTCTGCGAGAGCACCGTGAGCGATGAGGCGCAGCGGGAAGTGGCACGGGCGACGGGCGCCAGATTCGGGGGTACCTTCTACGTGGATTCCCTCTCCGGCAGCGGTGGTCCAGCCCCGAGCCTTCTGGCCCTGCAACGCCACAACGTGAACCTGATCGTGCAAGGCCTGAGCGGCAAGCCGGCAACGGGATCGCCGCAATGAGTGGCCGTCTGATCCCACCGGCGGGCCCTCGCATCGAGGTGGAGCAGCTGTGCGTGGATTACAACGGCACCGTTGCCCTCTACGACGCCGATCTCAGCCTGCCGCCGGGTTGCATTTGCGGTCTGGTGGGGATGAACGGGGCGGGCAAAACCACCCTCTTCAAAGCCCTCACCGGTTTTGTGCGCCCGTCCCATGGGCGGATCCGCATCAACGGTCAAACGGTGCTTGCGGCCCAGCGCGATCAGGCGGTTGCCTACGTGCCCCAAAGCGAGGGGATCGACTGCAACTTCCCCATCTCCGTATGGGATGTGGTGATGATGGGCCGCTATGGCTCGATGTCGGTGTTGCGTTGGCCGCGCCAATCGGATCGAGTGGCGGTGCGCGATGCGCTCGAGCGGGTGGATCTGCTCCCCTTGGCTCAGCGCCCTATCGGTGCCCTCTCTGGCGGCCAGCGCAAGCGCGCCTTTCTGGCCCGAGCGATTGCTCAGCGGGCTTCGGTGCTGCTGCTGGATGAGCCGTTTAACGGCGTGGATGTGCGCACCGAACAGCTGATGGCGAAGCTGTTTCTGCAGTTCTGCCAGGAGGGCCGCACGATCTTGATCTCCACCCATGATCTGGGTCACATCCGTGAGTTCTGCGATCTGGTGGTGTTGATCAACCGCACCGTTTTGGCGTACGGCGAAACCAGTGCCGTGTTCACTCCGGAAAATCTGGCCCGCACCTTCGGCGGGATGGTGCCCAAGCCATGACCTGGCTGCTTGAACCGCTCAGCCATGCCTTCATGGTGAAGGCCCTGCTGGTGAGTGCCCTGGTGGGGGGCGTGTGCGGCTTGCTCTCCTGCTACATGACCCTCAAGGGCTGGGCCCTCATGGGCGATGCCGTGTCTCACGCCGTGATGCCGGGGGTGGTGGTGGCCTACGCGTTGGGCCTGCCCTTCTCGCTTGGGGCCTTTGTGTTCGGTGTGGGCTCGGTGGCGGCCATTGGCTTTGTGAAGCAGAAATCGCGCATCAAGGAAGACACGGTGATCGGTCTGGTGTTCACCGGCTTCTTTGCCCTGGGCTTGGTGCTGGTGTCGAAGGTGCGCAGCAACATTGATCTCACCCACATCCTGTTCGGCAATGTGCTGGGCATCTCCAGTTCCGACATTCAGCAGACCCTGCTGATCTCGGCTCTGGTGGTGGCGTTGCTGCTGGTGTTCCGCCGCGATCTGCTGCTCTTTTGTTTTGATCCCACCCACGCCCGCTCGATCGGGATCAACACCGGCCTGCTGCACTACATGCTGCTCTCGGTCCTCTCACTCACGGCGGTGGCGGGCTTGCAAACCGTGGGCGTGATTTTGGTGGTGGCGATGCTGGTGACCCCTGGCGCCACGGCCTATCTGCTCACCGACCGCTTCGATCGGATGACGCTGCTTGCCATCGCCAGCAGCGTGCTCTCCAGCCTGATCGGTGTGTACGTGAGCTACTGGAGCGATAGTTCCACCGCCGGCTGCATCGTGCTGGTGCAAACAGGCTTGTTCCTGCTCGCTTTTCTGCTGGCCCCCCGCTACGGCATCCTGAGCTCCCAGCGTTCCCAGGCTCCCTAGGCGTGTCGGATCAGTCCTGGCCCTGGTGGCCGCTGCTGCCGCTTTACCCCTATGGGCGCCGCCGCACGCTCGTGCGTGAGCTGATCCCTCAGCAGCTCTGGAGCTTTGAGCAGCTGCAGGGGGTGTTCTATGTGGCCGTGCCGATCCGGATGACGGTGGCCCGCGTTCCGGGCGGCCTGATGCTTTACGCGCCGGTGGCCCCCACCGCTGAAGTGCGCCGCGAGCTGCGGGATCTGGAGCAGCGCTTTGGGCCGGTGCAGAGCATCGTGTTGCCCACCGCCTCGGGCCTGGAGCACAAGCTGCCGGTGCCGGCCATGGCCCGTGCTTTCCCAGAGGCTCAGGTGTGGGTGACCCCGGGCCAGTGGAGTTTTCCGGTATCGCTGCCCCTGGCCTGGCTGGGCTTTCCAGCCCGCCGCACCAAGGTGCTTGGCGAGGATGGCTATCCCCATGGCGAGGCCCTGAGCTGGGTGTCGCTGGGGCCGATCGATCTTGGGCTGGGGCGCTTTCAAGAGCTGGCTTGCCTTCATCAGGCCAGCGGGGCGTTGCTGCTCACCGATGCGCTGGTGGCGATCAATGCCACGCCGCCAGAGCTGTTTGAGCTCGATCCCACGCCCCTGCTCTTCCATGCCCGCGATCGGGGCGATCAACCCCTGGAGGATTCACCGGCACTTCGCCTCAAGGGCTGGCAGCGCCTGGCCTTGTTCGCGTCGTATCTGCGGCCGGAGGCGCTGGCGGTGCCCAGCCTGGCAGCGCTGCTGAGCCAGGCGCTGAAGCCCGGCTGCCGCAATGCCCGCAGCTATTTCGGCCTTTATCCCTTCCATTGGGCTCGCAACTCAGCTGAGGTGTTCCAGGAGCTGCAACCGCAGCCGGGGCAGCTCCGGGTGGCACCGGTGCTGGAGCGGCTGGTGTTCCCTCGCACCCAGGCGCTGATCGTGGCCTGGGTGCGGCGCTTGGCTGCTCTTGAGGGGCTGCGCTGGGTGGTGCCGGCCCACTACGACGCCCCTGTGCCTTGCAGCGGCGAGCAGTTGCTTGCGCTCGCCGAAACCCTGCAGCAGCGCAGCTGGGCCCCCAACGAGGGCAATTGGGCTTACCTGGCAGGAATCGATCGCGCCCTGCTGCGTTTAGGAGTCGTGCCGGAGCAGCCTCAGACCGAATAAATCGAGGCTTGGGCAGCAATCAGAGCTTCAGCTCACCCGGATCGGCATCTGCCTCAGGGAAGAGGGTGGCTTCCAGTTCCATGCGCTGCTCCATCTGGCGCAGGAAATAGCCGGTCATCATCGCGGAGGCCAGTAGGCCTGCCAGATGATCGCGATTCGCCGTGATCTTCACGTCGAAATGCTCGCCGGGCAGCACACCGAGCAGTCCCTGCACGTTGTGGCGAATGATGTCCTGGATATCGGAGCTAGCGGAGCGCGCCACGCGCTGCAACACATCCGGAGACTGTTCCTGGAGGTATTGAATCAGCGAGTTGGCGCTGATCGCTTCGCTATCACTCGTCAGGAACTCCGGGTTAAACATTCCGGTGTGCTCCGCGTCACGCCTGCACCCTACCCCAGCTCTTCGTCTGACTCGAGACGGTTGAGGTCGGAGAACCGAATCACGCCGAACCGATTCAATGGCCAGTAACGGAACACCGCCGTGCCGATCACTTCCTGGCGCGGCAACGGCCCCCAGATGTGCGAATCGAGGCTGGCATTGCGGTTGTCGCCCAGCACCAACACATTGCCTTCAGGCACGGTGAGGGGGCCGAAGCTGTAGTCGATCGGCTCCTGCCGCCAAGGCTCCGCCACAGCCGTGCCGTTGCGGAGCAGCTCACCGCCGCGCACTTCCACTGCATCCCCCGGCTGGCCCACCACCCGTTTAATCAAGGCGGCTTTGGGGTCGTAGCCCGCCTCCACCAGCACAGGCGGCGCGTGGAACACCACGATTGTGCCGTTGGGCAGGGGTTGCTGCAGGCGGGGGCGGAGCTTTTCCACCAGGATCCGGTCCTGCAGTTGCAGGGTGGGCAACATCGAACCAGACGGAATCCAGCGCGGTTCGATCACCAGCCAGCGCAGCAACAGCGCCACAGCCAGCCACAGAACCAGTGATCGCCAGCCCTTCAGCAGCGAGCCCGCTGGTGGGGCTGGTTCGCCTGAGGAGGGGCCGCTTGTCATCGCCGCTTCGGTGAGCATGATCGCCACATCCTGAACAACAGCACCCCGGGTGCCCGCTCCCCCCGCCCATCCCTGCAGCGCCGCCGACAACCTGCAGGCCGCCATCGCGCTGCTTGCGGGGTTGCAAGGCCTGGGGCTGCGGCGCTTGGTGCTCTGCCCGGGCAGCCGTTCGGCACCGCTGGCTGTGGCCGCTGGCGTGTTGGAGCGCCGTGGGTTGAAGCTCTACACGGCCATTGATGAGCGCTCTGCGGCGTTTCTGGCCTTGGGGCTAGGGCGCGCTGATGGTGCGCCTGCCGCGGTGGTGACCACCTCCGGCAGTGCGGTGGCAAACCTCCTACCGGCTGTGGTGGAGGCCGACCATGGCGCCGTGCCTTTGCTGCTGCTCACCGCGGATCGCCCGGCTCGGCTGAAGGGCTGCGGCGCCAATCAAACGGTGAATCAGGAGGCGTTTCTGGCCCCCTGCTGCCGCTGGTTTGGTGCGGCGGATCCCCGGGGCCTGGCGGCGATGCCGCCGGCCGCCATGGCTGCCCTTGCTCAGCGGGCCTGGGCGGCTGCCCTAGGTACCCCGGTGGGTCCGGTGCATCTCAACCTCCCGTTTGAGGAGCCTCTGCACGCCAGCGCCGCAGAGATCGAAGCGCTGCTGGCTCAACCTGCCGCTGCTGAGGTTCAGCCCGCTGCCACCCCAGTAACGCCGCCTGTGGCGGCAGCGCCAGCAGAGGCCGGGTCGCTGCTCGATCCGGATCGCCCTGGCGTGGTGGTGGTTGGCCCCTGGCGCGCGCCGGCAGCGCAGTTGGAGCCCTTCGCCGAGGCACTGCTGCGCTGGCAGCGGCGCAGCGGTTGGCCGGTGCTGGCCGATGGCCTCTCGGGTCTCCGCGGTTGGCCAGGCTTGCAGGTGGTGCATGGCTACGACCTGTTGCTGGCAGACGGCCATGGCTTCCCCGCTGCACTGCAGCTGCTGCGCCTGGGCTCGATGCCGGCCAGTCGGCGCCTGCAGCAGTGGATGGCCGCCAGCACGGGTCCGCAGCTGCTGATCAGCGAGGGCGATCCCCGCAATCTCGATGCCACCGGCACCGCAAGCCTGCAGCTCTCCGGCGGTCTGGCCTCATGGCTGGCGGCCCTGCCCGATCCCGTGCGATCCGGCCCCGTTGCCGCCTCCAACCAGGCCTGGTTGGAGCAATGGCTGCAGGCTGATCAACAGCTCCAGCAGCAGCTCGATCGGAATTTGCTGGGGGAGGAGCGCTCTGCGGCGGCGTCTTCCCCATGCAGCGAACCGGCTCTGGCCCGAGCCCTCAGCCGCTGCTTGCCAGCCGGTGAGCCGCTGATGCTCGCCAGCAGTAGCCCGGTGCGCGATTGGGAGAGCTTCGCGGCTGCCGATGCGCCTTATCGCCCGGTGTTTGGTTT
Organism: Vulcanococcus sp.; assembly: GCA_019264575.1. Lineage (GTDB taxonomy): Bacteria > Cyanobacteriota > Cyanobacteriia > PCC-6307 > Cyanobiaceae > Vulcanococcus. The sequence goes on from JAHUZV010000019.1 coordinate 208,764, forward strand.
CCGTGGCGCCTCCGGCATCGATGGCACCCTCTCGATCGCAGCAGGCCTGGCCCTAAGCCATGGCCGGGCCACGCTGCTCTGCGGCGATTTGGCTCTGCTGCATGACGCCAACGGCTGGCTGTGGCGAGAGCAGCTGGCGGCCTCTGGCGCTCGGCTCACCGTGGTGCTCGTGGACAACGCCGGCGGCGGCATCTTTGAGCAGTTGCCGATTCGCACCGGGCCGCCGCTCGATTTCGAGCGTCTGTTCGCCATGCCGCAACGCCTCGATCACAGCGCGTTGGCCGCTGGTTACGGCGTGGCTGCTCGCTCGATCGAGGCCCTGGATCAGCTGGCTGATGTTTTGACCTGGGCCGCTCAGCAACCGATGGCGCTGTTGCATCTGCGCACCGATCGCCGCAGCGATGCGGCGCTGCGGCATCAGTGCCGCCGCACAATGGCCACCATTCACCAGGGGTCTGATGGCGGCAACACCCTCAGCTGAGCCGGGGATCGCGTGGCAGCCCCAGGGGTCGTATTCCGACATCCTGTTTGATCTGAGTGATGCGGGCATCGCCCGGATCACAATCAACCGCCCGCATAAACGCAACGCCTTCCGCCCCCAGACGGTGACGGAGCTGTTCGATGCGTTCTCGCGCGTGCGCGACAACCCCCGCATCGGCGTGGTGCTGTTCACCGGTGCCGGTCCTGCCGCCGACGGCGGCTATGCCTTCTGCGCCGGCGGTGATCAGAGCGTGCGCGGCGATGGCGGCTACGTGGGCGACGACGGGCTGCCGCGGCTGAACGTTCTCGATCTGCAGCGGCTGATCCGCAGCCTGCCCAAGGTGGTGATCGCTCTGGTGGCCGGCTACGCCATCGGCGGCGGCCAGGTGCTGCATCTGCTCTGCGATCTGAGCCTGGCGGCGGAGAACGCCGTGTTCGGCCAGACCGGCCCCAAGGTGGGCAGTTTCGATGGCGGGTTCGGCGCCGGCTATCTGGCGCGGTTGGTGGGCCAGCGCAAGGCGCGTGAGATCTGGTTCCTCTGCCGCCAGTACGGCGCGGCCGAGGCCCTGGAGATGGGGCTTGTAAATGCGGTGGTTCCCTTGGAGCAGCTGGAGGCCGAGGGTGTGCGCTGGGCGCGGGAGGTGCTGCAGCACAGCCCCACAGCGATCCGCTGCCTCAAGGCGGCGTTCAACGCCGAAACCGATGGCATGGCCGGCATTCAGGAGCTGGCGGGCCAGGCCACACATCTGTTTTATCGAACGGAAGAGGGCCAGGAGGGCCGCAACGCCTTTCTCGAGAAACGGGCTCCGGATTTTTCCGATTCCCCTTGGCTGCCTTAGAGCACCGGGCTGGCTAGCAGTTGGTGAGAGTGCCCGTCCTGCTGTGACACCTCGTTGTTTGCCTGAACACCGTTGGTCCCGCTGGTGCCTGGCTGTGGTCGCTAGTGCCATGCCGCTGGCATCCCCTGCATTGGCTCGGCAGCCCGACCCGATCCCACCGCCGGCGCCGGTGATCAGCGACGACGTCGCCCTTAGCCGCATTCCCTCCGATCTGATGGATGACGAGGGTCTGCAGCTGGTGCTCGATCGCCGCACCCGCCAACTGATGGTGATCAAAGACGGCCGGCTGCTGCGCCGCTACCCGGCGGCTGTGGGCACCGACGGTTGGGAAACACCGGCCGGGCGCCATCAGGTGTTTGAAATGGTGGCCGATCCGATTTGGGAGCATCCCAGCAACGGCAAGCAGGTGGGGCCTGGCCCGAAGAACCCCTTGGGCTCCCGTTGGATCGGCTTCTACCGCGACTGCACCCCCCGCCAGAACGCCTGGGACGGGGAGCGCTACCTGAGCGTGGATGGCTGCACTGTGGCCGGCTTCCATGGCACCCCCCACCGCTGGACCGTGGGCCGCGCCGTGTCGCACGGTTGCGTGCGCCTGTTTGAAGAAAACGTGCAGGAGGTGTTTGAGCTGGTGCAGGTGGGCACACCGGTGACGGTGCTGCCCTGAAACCACCCGTAGAGTTGCGCGCACTTTCAGCCGGATTCCCCATGCGGGTGCTGTTTGCCGCAGCCGAATGCGCCCCGATGGTGAAGGTGGGGGGCATGGGTGATGTGGTGGGATCCCTGCCGCCGGCCCTGGCTCCCCTCGGCCACGACGTGCGCCTGATCATGCCGGGCTACGGCCGGCTGTGGAGCCAGCTCGACATCCCCGCGGATCCCGTCTGGCGGGGCCACACCATGGGCACCGACTTTGCGGTGTACGAAACACGCCACCCCGGTAACGGCCTGCCGCTCTACTTGGTGGGGCATCCGGTGTTTGATCCCGAGCGCATCTACGGCGGCGAAGACGAAGACTGGCGCTTCACCTTCTTTGCCAGCGCTACCGCTGAATTCGCTTGGAACCACTGGAAGCCCGACATCCTGCATTGCCATGACTGGCACACCGGGATGATTCCGGTGTGGATGCATCAAGACCCCGACATCAGCACGGTCTTCACCATCCACAACCTCAAATACCAGGGCCCTTGGCGCTGGAAGCTCGACCGCATGACCTGGTGCCCCTGGTACATGCAGGGCGACCACACCATGGCGGCGGCGCTGCTTTACGCCGATCGGGTGAATGCGGTGTCACCCACCTACGCCCAGGAGATCCGCACCTCGGAATACGGCGAGCAGCTGGAGGGGTTGCTGAATTTCATCAGCGGCAAGCTGCGCGGCATCCTCAACGGCATCGATCAGGCGGCCTGGAATCCCGCCACCGATGCCACCCTGCCGGCCACCTTCAGCGTGAACGACCTGAGCGGTAAGGCCGAGTGCAAGCGGGTGCTGCAGGAGCGCATGGGTCTGGCTGTGAATCCCGACACCTACTTGATGGGTTTGGTGAGCCGGCTGGTGGATCAGAAGGGCGTGGATCTGCTGCTGCAGGTGGCCGACCGAGTTCTCGCTTACTCCGATACGCAGTTCGTGGCGCTCGGCACCGGCGATCGGCACATCGAGTCGGGTTTATGGCAAATGGCGGCACGCCACCCGGGCCGTTTCGCTGTCTTCCTCACCTACGATGACGCCCTCTCGCGCCTGATCTACGCCGGCAGCGATGCCTTTTTGATGCCCAGCCGCTTTGAGCCCTGCGGCATCAGTCAGCTGCTGGCCATGCGCTACGGCTCGATCCCGGTGGTGCGGCGTGTGGGCGGTTTGGTGGACACGGTGCCCCCCCATGTGCCCAACGCCCACACCGGCACGGGCTTTTGCTTCGATCGCTACGACCCGCTCGACTTCTACACCTCGATCGTGCGCTCCTGGGAGGCGTACCGCCATGGCGAGAGCTGGCGGGAGCTGCAACGGCGCGCCATGACCGCCGACTACAGCTGGGATCGCTCGGCCCGCGAGTACGACCGCATGTACAAAGAGGTGAAGGGCGTGAAGGAACCCACCCCCGATGCCGAGGCGGTGGAGCAGTTCTCCCGCGGACAAAGCGCTGACCCCAGCCTCAAGGGCGGCGCGCAGCCTCCCCGCGATGAGGCTGTTGCGGCGCCTGCCGGCAGTGGCGGTTTGCGCAATCCCCTCTCCCTGCTGCGCCGCCGCAGCGGCGGCTGATCGCCGGGGATGGCCCTGCCGCCGCCCCAGGAATCAGCGCCGGAGAGCTCGTCTCGCGATCTGCCAGCCAGCTACCGCAACCCCTGGCAAACCCTTGGCGAAAACCTCCAGGCCGTTGTGGCTGACACCCGGTTGCGGGGCCGCGAGCTGTGGCGCCGCAATGGGCAGGGAACGCTCTGGCGGCCGAGCTGGTGGCCCGCGGATCTAGCCCCGCTGTTCTGGCCGCTTTTGCTGGCCTTGACTTTAGGCCTTCTTGTTGCCTTGATCAGCGCCGGGTGGATGGCCTTGCGCCCTCGCGCTGGAGATGTCGCGCTCGAGAGCACCAAGCAGCCGAGCAGCGCTCCCGCTGAGGTGGCGACATCGCTCCAACCCCCTGGTGAGTCTCTGCCGGAAGCTCCGTCGCTAGCGGTGCCGGAGGTCTCCGCGTCTGGTGAAACCACCTCGGCTCCCGCGGCAAAAGCTCCGGACCCCTCCGTTGCCGACCAAGAGCTTGAGCCAGACCTACCGGAGGTACTGGTGCCGCCCGAACCGACGCCCGTCGACCCTCTGGAGGCCCTGCTGCAGCGGCCGGAGGCCGAGGGGCTGTTGATTGGCGCACGCGTGCTGCCCGATCAGGTGAGCCTGGTGCTGGACGTCGCCCCTGGCTTTGCCAACCTTTCCGCAGCGGAGCGTCAACGCCACGCTGAGCAATGGCAGCAGTGGGCGATAGAGCTGGGTTACGACCATTTGGAGCTGCGCGATTCCCGCTCTGGCCTGTTGGCCCGGGATGCTCTGGTGGGCAGCGGCATGATCGTGCTCAGCGAGCAACCTTGGCCCTGATTTGATGCAGCTTGGTGACCTGATCGCCTGCTGGGGAGAACCTCAGGGGCGCGAGCGCTCGATCGATCCGGCAACACCGCTTGGAGCCATCTGCACCGACAGCCGCCAGTTGGCTCCCGGCGAGGTGTTTGTGCCGCTGGTGGGCGAGCGGTTTGATGGTCATGCGTTCCTGCCTCAGGCCGCCGCCATCGGTGCCCAGGCGGCGGTGGTGCAGCGCGAGCGTGCCGCCGATGTGCCAGCTGGATTGCTCCATTGGCTCGTGGATGACACCCTCGATGCCTACCAGCAGTTGGCGAGGCTGCATCGCCGCTCGCTGAAGGCTCCGCTGGTGGCGGTGACCGGATCCGCCGGGAAAACCACCACCCGTGAGCTGATTCGTGCGGTGCTCAAGCCGCTAGGGCCGGTGGTGGCCAGCAGTGGCAATGAGAACAACGACATTGGCGCGCCGCTCACGCTGCTGCGCGCCGGCGCCGAGCACCTGGCTGTCGTGGTGGAGATGGGCATGCGCGGCCTGGGAGAGATCGATCGCCTCAGCCGCTGCGCCGAACCGGATGTGGCGGTGATCACCAACATCGGCACGGCTCACATCGGCCGGCTTGGCAGCCGCGAGGCTATTGCCACCGCCAAGTGTGAGATCACCAGCCGGCTCAAGCCCGAGGGCCTGCTGGTGATCCCTGCCGGGGATCCTCTGCTCGAGGCGGCCGTGGCACCGGTGTGGTCCGGTCGGGTTTGCCGCGTGGCCCTCAGTGATGAGCCAGCCGCTGCGCAGGCCGATCTGATCGGTGTTCTGGATCCTGCCGCTGAGCAGCTGCAGGTGGAGGGTCAGTGGATTCAGCTGCCGCTGGCAGGACGGCACAACGCGCGCAACCTGCTGCTGGCGCTGGCGGTGGCGCGTGAGCTCGGGGTGCCATTGGCTGCCCTGGGCCAGCTGCAGGTGGAGGTGCCGGGCGGCCGCAACCGCCGGCTTGAACGCGGCGGACTCACCCTGCTGGATGAGACCTACAACGCCTCCCCGGAAGCGGTGTTGGCGGCCCTTGATCTGCTGGCAGCTCAACCCGGCCGGCGCTTTGCGGTACTCGGCACGATGCTCGAGCTCGGAGATCAGAGCGTTGCCCTGCACCGCCGCGTGGCGGAGCGGGCTGCATCCCTCGGGCTGGACGGGTTGGTGGTGGTGAGCCAGGGCGCCGAAGCCGAAGCGATGGCCGCAGCGGCAGCACCACTGAGCCGTTTGGCGGTCGTGGCTCAGCCTGAACAGGCTGTGGAGCCCCTGGCCGCCTGGCTCCAGCGGGGTGATGTTCTGCTGCTGAAGGCCAGCCGCGGAGTGGCGTTGGAGCGGTTGATTCCGCTGTTGCCCCAGCTCTGATTCAGTTCGGCGGCTGCCAGTTCTCTTTCACCAGCTGCTTGGCGCGGCCCAGGGCGAGGGCCCCACTCGCCACATCCTTGGTGAGGGTGGAGCCGGCCCCCACGGTCACGTTGGCTCCCAGGGTGATCGGTGCCACCAGCACGCTGTTGGCACCAGTTTTGCTGCCGGCGCCGATCACGGTGCGGTGCTTGTTGACGCCGTCGTAATTGGCGGTGATCGTGCCGGCGCCCACGTTCACATCAGCGCCCAGCTCGGCATCGCCGATGTAGCTGAGGTGATTCACCTTGCAGCCGGCGGCGAGGGTGCTTTTTTTGATCTCCACGAAGTTGCCTACCCGGCAGCCCTCGCCCAGATCAGCGCCCGGGCGCAGCTGGGCAAAGGGTCCGATGGCGCAGCCGCTGGCTACCACCGCCTCACGCACTACGGAGTAGACGATCTCCACCCCATCGCCGATACGAGCGTTGTCGATCAGGCTGCCGGGGCCGATGCGGCAGCCGTTGCCGATCACGCTGTTGCCGCGGAAATGGCACTGCGGTTCCACCACCACATCACGGCCGAAGCGGGTTCCATCGCTCAGTGTGCAACTGGCGGGGTCCACGAAAGTCACTCCTTCTGCCATCCAGTGCCGCCGCAGCCTTTCCTGGATCACGGCCTCACATTGGGAGAGCTGGTAGCGATCGTTGATACCGTTGATCTCATCGGCATCGGCCACTTCCACATGCATGGCCGGGCTGAGCATCGCCACCGTGTCGGTGAGGTAGAGCTCGCCTTGATCGTTGTTGGTGTTCAGCGTGGGCAACACCGCCGCCAACTGCTTCCAGTTGAAGCAGTAGATGCCGGCATTGATCAGGTTGTTGGTGCGCTGGGCCTCGCTGCAGTCGCGGTGCTCCACGATCGCCGACACCTGTCCATCGCCATCGGCGAACACGCGGCCATAGCCGGTGGGATCGCTCAGCCGGGCCGTGAGCAGGGTGACGGCGGCACCGCTGCTTCGGTGGCGCTCCAGCAGGTTGGCGATCGTTTGCTCCCGCAGTAGCGGCACATCACCGTTGAGCACCAACAGCTCACCTTCGAAGTTGGCCAGCGGCGCTAACAGCTGTTGCACGGCGTGCCCGGTGCCGTTTTGCGGTTGCTGCAGCACAAACTCCAGCCCGGGCCGATGGGCCAGGGATTGCTCCACCCGCTCGGCCTGATGGCCCACGATCAGGATCTGCCGCTCGGGTGCCAAGCCGTTGCAGCTGGCTAGCACGCGCTCCACCAAGGTGGCGCCAGCTAAGGGCTGCAGCACCTTTGGGAGATTGCTCTTCATGCGGGTGCCCTTTCCGGCGGCCAACACGGCAACGGCGAGCATCAGCGGCAGGGCAGAACTGGCCGGGAATCTACTGGTGGCGGCTGTTTCCTACACCCCAGCGGCGGCGCCAGGCGCCGGTGCCTTCCACCGTTCCGCTGGCCATGGCGCGGGCCTGGGCCAGTTGCCGCTGCTTCAAGATCTCGGCCCGATCGGCGCATCCGCTCGGATCGCGGTAGGGCTCGGCCGCATTGGTGCGCAGATGCTCCTGCTCCATCAGGCTCAGGGGCCGCAGCAGGGGATCGCCATCCAGCGGGCTGGGGCTAGCTGCCGTGCCACCGCTCCAATCGCTGCTTTGTTTCTGCAGCCCTGAGGGGGCGGCGATGCTGGCCAGATGCAGTCCTGCTTGGAGGAGGGCGTTGCGGATCGCGGCGGCACTGCAATAGGTGAGCAACCGTCCCTGCGGCTGCAGCAGAGCTCCAAGCCCGCTGAGAAATTCCAGGGTCCACAGCTGAGGGCAGCGGCTGGGGGAGAAGGCGTCCATCAACACCAGATCCAGCTGGCCGCGTTGGCCTGAGAGCAGCTCGCTTAGGCGGCTGCGGGCATCACCCCAGAGCATCCGCTCCGAGCTGCAGAGCTCGGCCAGCTGCTCTGTGGTTCCCGCTTGCCATTGGCTGCTAAAGCCAGGATCGGCCAGGGCTAGCCGCAGGGGTTCAGGGTCCAGCTCCAGCCCCCACCAGCTGAGCTCAAGGCCGCGGGCCTGGCAGGCCTCCAGCAACGCTGCTGTGTTGCAGCAGGTGCCCACACACACATCCAGTACGCGCAGCGTGCTGCCCGCCGCCCAGCGATCGAGCCCCGCTGGGGCAACGCATTTGCTGTGAGCTTCTGCCAGGGCGCCGAGGCCGCTGTGAAACGCCTCGCCGAATTCGCTGCTGAACAGGCTGAAGCTGCCGTCGGCGGTGCGCCGCGGCTCAAGCCTGGAGGCGCTCGAGGTCATCCCAGAAGGTGGGGTACGACACGGCCGCCGCCTCAGGCCGCTGCAACTGGGTGCTGCCGTTGGCGATCTGAGCGGCCACTGCCAGGCTCATGGCCACGCGGTGATCGGTTTCGCTGTCCACCTCAGCGCCCCGCAGCTGCACACCGCCCTGGATGGTCATGCCGTCGGCGAATTCCTCGATCACGGCGCCCATCGCACCCAGCTGGCGGGCCATCACGGCCAGGCGATCGGTTTCCTTCACGCGCAGTTCCTCGGCACCGCTGACGCGGCTCACCCCCTCGGCGCAGCAGGCGGCCACCGCTAGCACCGGAATTTCATCCACCAGGCGCGGGATCAGCTCGGCGCCGATCTCAAAAGCCTGCAGAGGGCCGTGGGTGACGCGCAGATCCCCCACCGGTTCGCCGGCTACATCGCGCTGGTTGAGCACCTCAATGCGGGCGCCCATCTGCTCCAGCACATCGAGGATGCCGGTTCGGCTGGGGTTGAGCCCCACGTTTTCCACGGTGAGGTCGGCGCCGGGAGTGATCGCTCCGGCCACCAGCCAAAAGGCTGCCGAGCTGATGTCGCCGGGCACCACCACCGCCTGGCCCCGCAGGCTTGAGCCGGGTACCACCGTCACTTCCGTATTGCCCGTGCCCCCCACCGTGAGCTGAGCGCCGAAGGCCCGCAGCATCCGCTCGCTGTGATCGCGGCTCTGCACCGGTTCGATCACGGTGGTGGGTCCTTCCGCGGTGAGGGCAGCCAGCAGGATCGCGCTCTTCACCTGGGCCGAGGCCACCGGAGTGCGGATCGTGGCGCCGCGAAGCTGGCGGCCCTGGATCGCTAGGGGGGCCAGGTTGCCCCCGCTGCGCCCGGCGATCGTGGCCCCCATTTCCGCCAGAGGCCCACCCACCCGTTTCATCGGGCGGCGGCGCAGGGAGTCGTCGCCGGTGAGCACGAAATGGCGCCCAGCGCGGCCTGCCAACAGGCCGAGCATCAGGCGCATGGTGGTGCCGGAGTTGCCGCAATCCAGCACGGTTTCGGGTTCCTGGAAGCCATCGAGCCCCACGCCCTGCACCACCACGGGCTGGCCTGCCTCGATCGGCGACACCTCCACGCCCATCGCCCGCAGACAGGCGGCCGTGCTGAGCGGATCTTCCGCAGGCAGTAGGCCTTCGATCGTGGTAGTGCCTTCGGCGATGGCACCGAAGAGCAGTGAACGGTGGGAGATCGATTTGTCGCCTGGCACGCGCACCGTGCCCCTGAGGCTGCGGCCTGCGGTGGTTCCCAGGGCGAGGGGCATGGCTGTCGCGTTGAGTGCAGCGAGCGTAGGCATCACCCGAGCATCAGCCCGCCCGTCCCGCTGAGGCTCTCGCGGCAGCTGCGTAGATCAAACAGAAGCTCTTCCAAGTTGAACTGCATCAGCTCCCGGTCCATGGCCCGCTGCAGCCGGCGGGCGATGCCTTTGGGG